>OZ260094.1:4800000-6313245 GCA_965284505.1 Pseudomonadaceae bacterium
CGATGGCCGCTCATGGGACAGCCACGCTGCATACAGCGCGACGCACAAGGGTTGCAAGCCATTGACCAGTGCGCCGTGGGAAGCGGGCAAGGTCTGCATGGCCCAGGCCGACAGCACCGGAAACCCGAGAATCACCCCGGCAATCACCAGGCTCAGGCCTTTGATCTGTTGCCAGGTCGGCCATTTCTCGCGACGCCACAGCAGCAGCGCCGCTGCCGGAATTGCCGCGAACAAGGCGCGGCCCAGGCCGTTGAGCAAGGGATGGAGTTCCTGCACCACGATGCGGGTGAAGGGCAGGGTCAGGCTGAAGATGATGACGCCGAGCAGGCCCAAGGCCATGCCGGTATTTTCGCGCGAGGACATAACGGTAACCCGAGTCGAATAGGGCGGTAAGTGCCTTCATCTAGCCACAAAGCCGCGGTCAAACGCTGTTACAGCTAGGCACAGAGTTATCCGTACAGTTTGAACGACGGATCAGCGTAGTAGCGGGTTGTTACCCCGTCCCGCGGATTCGGACTACCTTGAATACTCTTCCTGCCCATGTATTACCCAGAGGAGTCCTGCCCATGGCCGCGAAAAAGATCCTGATGCTGGTTGGCGATTACGTCGAAGACTATGAAGTGATGGTGCCGTTCCAGGCCCTGCTGATGGTCGGTCACAGTGTGCACGCCGTGTGCCCGGACAAGACTGCCGGGCAGACCGTACGCACAGCCATCCATGACTTCGAGGGCGACCAGACATACAGTGAAAAGCCCGGTCACCTGTTCGCCCTGAACTTCGATTTTGCCAAGGTCGATGCCGCCGATTACGACGCCTTGCTGGTGCCAGGCGGGCGTGCGCCGGAGTACCTGCGCCTGAATGAAAAGGTCCTGCAACTGGTGCAGGCGTTCGACAAGGCCGGCAAACCGATTGCGGCGGTCTGTCACGGCGCACAACTGCTGGCGGCGGCGGGTATCCTCGAGGGCCGTGAATGCAGCGCCTACCCGGCGTGCGCCCCGGAAGTGCGTCTGGCAGGTGGCACGTACATCGATATTCCCGTGACCGAGGGCCACGTTCAGGGCAATCTGGCCACCGCGCCGGCCTGGCCCGCGCACCCAAGCTGGCTGGCCGGTTTTCTCGGCCTGCTGGGCACTAAAATCACCTTGTAAGCGGAGACCTGCGCATGTGCGAGCTGTATGTCAAAGCCGACCCGATCCTCTACGAGTCACGCTCGCGCTCGCTGCGTATCTGCGGGGTGGTGACCACGCTGCGCCTGGAAAACCAGTTCTGGGACATCCTCAGCGAAATCGCCGGGGTCGACGGCATGACCACCAACCAGTTGATCGCCAAGCTCTATGAAGAGGTGATGGATTATCGCGGCGAAGTGGTCAACTTCGCCTCGTTCCTGCGGGTCAGCTGCACCCGCTACCTGAGCCAGCGCCGGGTCGCGCCTACCGAGTTGACGGTGGTGCATTCGGCGCGCAAGTGAGTGTGAAGTGGCTAAATTGCTGGGGAGGGCTTTACTGAACACGCGATGCTGCCAATGTAGGAGCGAGCTTGCTCGCGAAAAACGTCAACGATGACGCGGAAATCCTGAATGATCGCGGCGTTCTGACGTTCTTCGCGAGCATTCGAGCGTCGACCGGCTGCTCCTACAAGGGCGGGGCGTCGTTCTCCTTTGATCAACAGGAGTAACCCCATGTCTGGATGGTACGAGTTGAGTAAAAGCAGCAACGGCCAATTTCGCTTCGTGCTGAAAGCCGCCAATGCCGAAACCATTCTCCACAGCGAGCTGTACACCACCCGGGCTGCGGCCGAGGGCGGTATTGCCTCGGTCCGCAGTAACAGTGCAGTGGATGAACGCTACGAGAGAAAGACCACCAAAGACGGCCATCCTTACTTCAACCTCAAGGCCGCCAATCATCAGATCATTGGCAGCAGCGAGGCCTACTCGTCAGAGGCGGCCCTGGAGAAAGGCATTGCCAGCGTCAAGAGCAATGGCGCGACTTCGGTGGTCAAGGACAAGACCCTGCCTGTCCTTTAAGCAAGCCGGATCAGCGCAAGCTGTCGAGCAAGCCTTGCAGCTGGCTGCATCCGGCTTCGCCCAGCGGGAACACCGGCAGGCGCGGCTCACCGACTTCCAGGCCGGTCATGCGCAGGCCGGCCTTGATGGTGGCTGGCAACCCACCCTTGAGGATGAAATCGAGCAACGGCAACTGCCGATAAAACAGCGCCCGCGCTGTGTCCAGGTCATTGGCCAGCACGGCCTGGTACAGCTCGCCATTGAGCTGCGGGATCAGGTTCGGTGCCGCCGTGCACCAGCCGGCGGCACCGGCAGCGAAGGCTTCCAGGGCCAGCGGGTTGCAGCCGTTGTAGAACGGTACCCGCCCTTCGCCGAGCACTTGCAGTTTGTGCATGCGCTGGATGTCGCCAGTGCTCTCCTTGACCATGGTCACGTTGTCCACGGCATTGAAGATCCGCAGGATCAGCTCCACCGACATGTCGGTACCGCTGGTGGCCGGGTTGTTATAGAGCATGATCGGCACGCCGATGCTGGCGCCGATGGTCTGGTAGTGGGCGAGAATTTCCGCTTCGCTGAGCTTCCAGTAAGACGTCGGCAACACCATCACCACGTCAGCGCCATGGGCCTCGGCAAAGCGTGCGCGGCGCACGGCCTTGGCGGTGGTCAGGTCGGAGACGCTGACGATGGTCGGTATACGTTTGCCGACATGGCGGATGCTGAACTCGCTGACCAGATCCCATTCCGCGTCGCTCAGGTAAGCGCCTTCGCCGGTGCTGCCGAGCGGGGCGATAGCGTGGACACCACCGTCGATCAGGCGATCGATGGAGCGGCCCAGAGCGTCCAGGTCGATGCCTTCGCCATTAGCGGTGAACGGGGTGATGGTGTAGCCGATGATGCCGTGAATATTCGGGTTGGACATGCTGTCTCTCCAGTAAACCAGTCAGTAGCTTCAGTTCAGGCAATCGGCGTGTTGACGCAGATTCTGCCGGGCGTAGTAGTTGAACGCAGCGCCGTGGCGCTTGGGTCTGGAGATCCAGTCATGGGCTTCGCGTCCCAGGGCCGGGAGGATCGGTTTAAGGGTGCCGGCCGACATGGCCAGCAATTGCAGTTTGGCCGCGCGCTCGATCAGTTGCGCGATCACGCAGGCTTCCTCGATGGTGCGCCCGGTCGACAGCTGGCCATGGTGGGACAGCAGAATCGCCCGCTTGTCGCCCAGCGCGGCAGCGATGATTTCCCCTTCTTCATTACCCACCGGTACGCCTGGCCAGGCCTGGAGAAACGCGCAGTCTTCGTACAGCGGGCAAAGGTCCATGTGGGAAATTTCCAGCGGCACTTCGAGCATCGACAAAGCGGCGATGTGGGTCGGGTGCGTGTGGATGATGCAGTTCACGTCCGGGCGGGCACGGTACACCCAGGAGTGAAAACGGTTGGCCGGGTTGGGCATGCCATGACCCTCCAGCACTTCCAGGTCTTCGTTGACCAGCAGCAGGTTGCTCGCGGTTATTTCATCAAACCCCAGGCCCAATTGCTGGGTGTAGTAGGTCCCGGGTTGCGGGCCACGGGCGGTGATCTGTCCGGCCAGGCCGGAGTCGTGGCCGTTTTCGAAGAGGATACGACAGGTCAGCGCCAGCTTTTGTCGATCGGTCCACGTATTATCCGCCAGGCTGCTTTGCATCTGCGTCAGCGCCTGCTTGATGAGTTGCTCTTTGGGTAGTGCTAATGTCTTGGCCATATCGGCTGTCCTATGCAGAAACCAGTGGACGTCGAATGTGGTTCTCCCGCTGCTCGCAAGGTCGTTGGGGTTACACATGACACTTAAGAGGCTATATGACACTTTGTGTCATTGGCAAGAGATAATCGTTGCCTCCTTGATGGATTAATCGCTGCGCATGTCTATCCGTTTGAAATTACTGCGAAAAAAATTGGGCGTGACGCTTGAGGCACTGGCCGAAAAGTCCGGCATGACCAAGAGCTATTTATCGAAAGTCGAGCGTGGGCTGAACACCCCGTCGATCGCTGCGGCGCTGAAGCTGGCCAAGGCGTTGAACGTCAAGGTCGAGGAGTTGTTTTCCGAGGACAACGTCAGTCTGGACAGCTACAGCCTGGTCCGCGCCGATGAGCGCCAGTCGCTGGCGGCCAACGACCAGGCGCCCGGCTATGCCGTGCTGGCGCACCAGGTCAGCGAGCGCAGCCTGTTGCCGTTCATCATCTATCCGCCCACCGAGTTCACCGACAAGAGCTTCAAGGAGCACGTCGGCGAGGAGTTTCTGTTCGTCCACGAAGGCCGGGTCGAAGTCGACTTCATGAGTGAGCGGGTGATTCTGGAACGCGGCGATGCGTTGCACTTCAACGCCCAGAAACCCCATCGCCTGCGCTCGGTCGGTGAGGTGCAGGCGCAGCTGCTGGTGGTGGTCAACAGCCGCGAGGAGTGAGCGGGCGGCTCAGACCTCGACCGGCACCGACAGCTGCGGATGACCGAGGGCGTGGGTCTTGGAATCGAAGAAGCGCAGCTCGATACCGCTCTCGGCAAATATCTTCCCGTAGTGGCGCTTCTGGCTCTGGATAAACGCCGCACTGCGCGGGTAGATCGAGATCGCCACGGTTTTCGGCCGGGCCTGGAGCAGCGCCTGGACGATGTGCGCGTCCTGCTTGCCGAGGCTGTGACCGAAGATGCACAGCGCGTCGTGCTGCTGCAGCAACTGGTCGTAGCAGAACGACAGGTAGTCCGAGCTGCGGATGGTCTTGAGCTTGTCTTCGCTGCTGGTTTCGTTGATGAACAGCGGCACGTCGTCGAGGGTCTTGATCGTATTGTTGATCGCAAAGTTGCCCAGCAGCGTGCCCTCGGTCGAGGTCAGTTTGCGCGCGGTGCCATCCTGGTTGCGCACCAGGTGCAGGCCGCCGTGCAGGTACAACAGGCGGGTCTTGTCGGTGGCTGAGGCGCAGAGGTCGAAACGCGGCTCGCTGCCCTGGAACAGGTCGTCGATGGCCGCCGGAGCCTGCTGGATCGCCCAGTAGTTGAGCAAATCGTAGTTGGTGGTGAATACCGTCGGGTAGCGGCTCAGTTCGGCGCTGATGGCCTGCAGGCTCGATGGCTGTACCAGGCGCCACGGAATGTGTACGGCATGCACCGTGTTGATCAGCGCTTCCTTGATCGCGTAGTAGCGATTACGCGGCGCTGCGGAGCTGACGGCCAGGGCCTTGTTGACCCGGCTGGTGGTCTTCAGGGCGCTGAGCACCTGCTCGAAACTGCGGGTGCCAAGGGCGTCGAACACACTCAACTCGGAAGGGCTCAAGGGCTTTTCTTCGACACTGCGGGCGTTTTCGAACAAAGAGTCGTAGGCGAAGTCGTCCCAGACGGCGCGGCTGGCGCCGTTGCCCACCAGCAGGGCGCTGAAATCGGTGGTGGCGCGCAACGCGGTCCAGTCTTCAAGGTGGGTATCAACATCCTGGAAATCGCTCATTGCGTCACTCATCTCAAGCCGGTGGGAACTGGGCGCAGACTTTATCACGACCGGCCATTGAGCCAGATCAAGATGCACCTCGAGGGATGGGGCGAAGCTGGGACTATTCGCTGACCCGCTGCGGTCGGCCCATCGAAGAGGAATTGCCATGACCAGCACATTTTTCATTCCCGCCGTGAACATCATGGGCAACGGATGCCTCGATGAAGCCATGACCGCGATTCGCAACTATGGCTTTCGCAAGGCCCTGATCGTCACCGACATCGGTCTGGTCAAGGCTGGCGTCGCGGCATTGATCACCGAGAAACTCGCGCAGCAGGACATCGACTCGGTGATCTTCGACGGCGCCAAACCCAACCCGAGCATCGCCAACGTCGAAAGCGGCCTGGCGCTGCTGCAGCGCAGCGCCTGCGACTGTGTGATCTCCCTCGGCGGTGGTTCACCCCATGACTGCGCCAAGGGCATTGCGCTGTGTGCCACCAATGGCGGCAAGATCGCCGACTACGAGGGTGTCGACCGTTCGCTCAAGCCGCAACTGCCGCTGATCGCCATCAACACCACCGCCGGCACCGCCAGCGAGATGACGCGTTTTTGCATCATCACTGACGAATCGCGCCACGTGAAAATGGCCATCGTCGACCGCAACGTCACGCCGTTGCTCTCGGTCAACGATCCGGCGCTGATGGTCGGCATGCCCAAGGGGCTGACCGCCGCCACCGGCATGGACGCGTTGACTCACGCGATCGAAGCCTATGTGTCGACTGCCGCCAATCCGATTACTGACACCTGCGCGCTCAAGGCCATCGAGTTGATCAGCCTCAACCTGCGCCAGGCAGTCGCTGACGGTAACGATATGAACGCCCGGGAAAACATGGCCTACGCGCAGTTCCTCGCCGGCATGGCGTTCAACAACGCATCGCTGGGTTTTGTACACGCCATGGCGCATCAACTGGGTGGTTTCTACGATTTGCCCCACGGCGTCTGCAACGCGGTGCTGCTGCCCCATGTGCAAACCTTCAACGCGGCGATCTGCGCCGAACGCCTGGCGGTGGTGGCGCAGGCGATGGGCATCGATATCCAGGGCTTGAGCGCGGAGCAGGGCGCCGAGGCGGCCATTGTGGCGATCCGGGCGCTGGCCAGGGATGTGCAGATCCCCGCCGGTTTGGGCGATCTCGGCGCGAAGCTGGAAGACATCCCGATCCTCGCCGCCAACGCCTTGAAAGACGCCTGCGGCCTGACCAACCCGCGTGCCGCCGATCAGCGCCAGATCGAGGAAATCTTCCGCAACGCGTTCTGATCCCTGCCTCAGCCGGGCGTCACCAACGCCCGGCCCGGCGTGGCACTGAAATGAATCAGCGCCACGCCGGCAATCAACAGCACCGCACCGAGCAGCTTGCTCAGATTCAGGGGCCGCTCTGCCAGGCCGAACCAGCCACAATGGTCCAGCAGCAGCGAGGCCACCACTTGTCCGGTCAACGCCAGGGCGATAAAGCCCGAGGCGCCCAGTTTGGGCAGCAGCATCAGTGCCAGCGCAATAAAGCACACGCCAAACGCACCACCGGCCCACATCCACAGCGGTGCCTTGCTGATAAAACCCAGGGAGGGCAGCGGCAAGCGCAGGGCGATGATCACTGGCAGCAACATCAGGATGCTGACCATCAATGAGGCGAGAGTGGCCCACAGCGGATGGCCAAGGCCGCGGCTGAGATTGGCGTTGATCGCGCTTTGGAAGGGCACTACGGCACCGGCAACCACCGCAAGTAGTAGAAATCCAGCCCAGTGCAGGGTCGTCATGATCAGTACTCCATCAGGTTTTCCTGGACTGTAGGTAATTCGTCGCGCAGATTGAAATTCTGATTTGCTATCCAGAACATGCATGCGATGAATGATCTGCGCCGTATCGACTTGAACCTGCTGGTGATCCTCGACGCCCTGCTCAGCGAGCAGCACGTCACCCGCGCTGCCGAGCGCCTGCACCTGAGTCAACCGGCGGTAAGCCATGCCTTGGCACGCTTGCGTGACATGCTCGGCGATCCACTGCTGGTGCGTGCCGGTGGCGGATTGGTTGCCACCGCGCGTGCGCTGGAATTGAAGGCGCCGTTATCTGAAGCGCTGGCACAGGTGCAGGCATTGCTGGCCCCTGACACCTTTGATCCGGCATCGGCGAAACGACGGTTTCGCCTGGCGATGTCCGACTACGGTGCGGCCATCGTCCTGCCCGGCCTGATCCGTCGCCTGCGTCAGGACGCCCCCGGCATCGACCTGCAAATCAGTCACGCCAGCCGTGAAGGCATGCTTGATGCGGTGCTCAACGGCGATATCGATCTGGCCGCCGGCGTTTTTCCCGAACTGCCCTCAGCGTTGCGCAGCCTGCCGCTGTTCGAAGAGCGCTTCGCCTGTCTGGCCGATCGCCAACGGCTGCCTGCCAGTGCTGAACTCGACTTGCCCACCCACCTGGCCCGGCCCCATGTGTTGCTGGAGATGCGCGGCAGCGGCACGCCGGAAATCGAGCGCGCACTGACCACCCTGAATTTGCGCCGCCATGTCGCCATCAGCCTGCCGCACTGGAGCGTTGCTCCGCAGTTGATCCGTGGCACCGATCTGGTCCTGACCGTAGCGGCGCGTGGCCTGCACGGCATCGATGATCCGCAGTTGGTGATACGGCCGCCGCCGTTTCACATCCCTTCGTTTACCTTCGTTCTGGTGTGGCATGAGCGCCGGGGCGGGGACCAGGCATTGAACTGGTTGAATCGGCAGATCGCACAGGCGATAGTGCACGGCTGACTTTCTGAATGTGATCAACACAAGGAACACGGAATGACCTTGAAATACCGCTGGCTGGGATGCGTGGCAATGAGTGGTGCGCTGGGGGCGACCCAGGCTTATGGCCGCTGTGAACAACCGTCATTGCCCGAGGGCGTGCCGGGTTACTCGGTGTGCAAGGAGTGGCCGGCCTACGACGGCCAGACCATCACCGCGCTGTCGCAGATCGAGCCGGACCCGACCCTGAGCGACGCCCCCGATGGCACCGGCATGTACGACCTGAAACTGGCGGTGGTCTCGAACATCGACGGCAAGCCGCTGGCCCGCTACGCCCAGGCCTCGGTGTACAGCTCCGACGCCGTGCGCTTCGACGGCCTGAGCATCGACACCGCCCGCTACAAACTGACTTCCGACCTGCGGGCCTTTGGCGTACGCGCCGGCTTCACCGGTTCCTCGCGGGCCAATCCGTTCGAACAGGCCGTGCTGTCGCTTTACGTGCGTGAAGGCAACGCCTTGCGCCCGGTCCTCGAGCAACTGGTAATCGAGTCGAGCAATGGCGAATGGGATACCAACTGCGTCGGCGAATTCAGCCGTACCCAGCGCACCCTCGACCTGGCCAAGACCAGCAGCCACGGCTTTGCTGATCTGATCGTGCGCTCGGTGACCACGGGGACGCAGAACACCTTGGGCAAGACTGACTGTGAGTCCACCGATAGCGTGGGTAAAACGGTGCTGACGACCTTGCGTTATGACGGTCGGCAGTATGTGGTGCCGAAGGATATGCGGGGAGTGTGAGGTTACCAGGAGCCGGGCGGCAGGCGACGGGTGTGAAAGACTCGCAGCACTTGCAATCGGCCTTGGCGAACACGGTAAGGAATGAGGTAGGGGTGGCCAGGTACCACCCACTCCCGGGTTCCAGGCAGTCTTCCCTCACGACCCATGGCCGGGAACCGGGATAATTGCTCGACGCTGGAAAGAATGGTGGTCACGAAGTCCGTCGCTGCCTGTGGATTTTCCAGGGCAATGTGGGCGGCTTCGTCATCGATGTTTTTGAGCGCTGTTTTCAGCCACTCAACCCGCATTGTTCGCCCACTTGCGGGCGAGGGCGGTGACTTCTTCGTCACTGGCGAAGTCACCGGCATCCGCCTCGTTCAGGGCGTGCTGGAGTTCCTCTATCTGCCAGGCTTCGCGGGCCAGGTACTCACGCAATGCGTCGACCGCAAGAAAGGATTTGCTGCGACCTGTTGCCTTGGCCAGGTTGGCGAGGGTGTCGGCGATTTCGTCTGGCAGGCGCAAGGACATGACGGACATGGCAGGCTCGATGTAGTGGTTTGTAATACAACATACTACATTGTAGTGAGGACGGATTTAATGCCACTGGTCAGGCGCGCTCGGATCAATTGATTCAATAAATCACCGGTTGGGATGTGCTCGGAATCCATCATCCGTATCCTGTCTGCCCTGCTCTGAAACATCTCGCGATCCAACGCCGACTCAAGCTCAACCAGACCCGGAGTTACCCCGCATGACCGCATCCCTGTTATTGGCCGTACTCGCCTCGGGCTTTATCTACGGGATCACTCCCGGCCCCGGCGTGCTCGCGGTGTTCGGCATCGGTGCCGCCCGGGGGCGACGGGCTGGCGCGGGATTTCTCTGCGGACACCTGCTCGGGGATGTGGTCTGGTGCAGTACGGCGCTGATCGCCATCGTCGGTGCGCGGGAGATCGGCAGCAGCGCCTTCGACGTGCTCGGGGTGCTCAGTGGCTTGTACCTGTTCTGGTTGGGCATGCGCGCGATCCGCACGCGTCGCTCCAGTGACGAAGCGCCGCAAGGGGCGGCTCGGCAACCGTTCTGGCACGGGATCATGTTCGGCTTGACCAACCCCAAGGCGTACCCGGTGGCCGTGGCAACTTTCACCGCCTTACTGTCCAGCCGCGCCGAGCTGCTGCAGTGGTCGATGTTGCCGGCACTGATTTTTCTGAGTTTCCTTGGTGGCGTTTTGGCATACGCTATTCTGATCGGTATTGTAGGCGCTCGTCGGGTGCGCACGCTGTATCAGCGTCATGAGCTGGCAATTACCCGGATATGCGGGGTAATGTTCATCGGTTTCGCCATCAACGCCTTGCTGCACGCGGTGCCGGGGTTGCTGGCCAACAAGAGTTAGAGCTGGGCGCAAGGCGGCGCCGGCGATGTATGACCACCGCCAGGGAGGGGAGTGGTCAGGTCCTGGAGAGATACTCACGGCTGCATTTTTGGACAGTATCCATCCTCGATGACCCGCACCAATTCCGCGCCACTGGCCAGCTATATCGATCTGTTGCTCGACGTCGTCTGTGCCGTCGACAGTCAGGGACGCTTTGTATTTGTCAGCGCCGCCTGCGAACAGGTATTCGGCTACACCCCGGATGAGCTGATCGGCCAGCCGATGATCGACATGGTCCACCCGGCCGATCGCCAGCGCACCCTGGAAGCCGCCCGGGCAATCATGGGCGGCCAGCCCAACCCCAACTTCGAAAACCGCTACCTGCGCAAAGATGGCCAGGTGGTGCATATCCTCTGGTCGGCGCGCTGGTCGGAAGTCGATCAATTGCGTATCGCCGTCGCCCGTGACATCACCGAGCGCAAACAGGCCGAATCACGGCAGGCGGCGCTGTATGCGATCTCCGAGGCCGCCCATGCCGCCGAGGATCTGCTGGCGTTGTTCGAGCGCATTCATCAGTTGATCGGCGAGTGGCTGCCGGCGCTGAATTTCTCGGTGGCGCTCTACGACGAGCACTGCGCACAACTGGATTTTCCCTACCATGTCGACGAACACGAGCGTGAACCCGAGCTCAGCGTGACCGGGCGCCTGTGTGCCGAAGTGATTCGCAGTGGCCAGCCGGTGTTGCTGACGCCCGATCAACCGTTTTCTCTGCCCGGCTTCAGCGGCGCCATCGATCAACAGGATTCGCCGTGCTGGCTGGGGGTGCCGCTGAATTCGAAAAAGGGCACCATCGGCGCGTTGATCGTCAAGAGCATGCCCGGCGGCGAGCGTTACACCGAGCGCGACAAGGAGCTGCTGCAGTACGTCTGTGCCCAGGTGGCGGCCGCGATCGAGCGCAAGCAACTGCATCATCGCCTGCAGTACATGGCGCAGCACGACTACCTCACCCGCCTGCCCAATCGTGAGCTGTTGCGCGAGCGCCTGGCGAAGGCCCTGCACCGGGCTGAGTCGGACTGCGGTCGGATGGCGCTGCTCTACGTCGATCTGGACCATTTCAAGCAGGTCAACGACACCTACGGCCACGGCGTCGGCGACATGCTCTTGCAGGCCGTGGCGAATCGCTTGCAAGGGTGTGTGCGCGAGACGGACACGGTGGCGCGCATTGGTGGCGACGAATTTGTGGTGCTGCTCGACAGTATCCAGGCCGCCGAGGACGCATCGCGGGTGGCCGGCAAGATTCGTCAGGTACTGGGCCAGCCCATGCGGCTCGACAGTCATAGCCTGAGTATCCTGCCCAGCATCGGTGTGGCCCTGTACCCTGAACATGGCCGTGAGGAGCATCAGCTGTTCAAACATGCGGATGAAGCCATGTACGCCGCCAAGCGCCTGAGCGACCGGCTCGACCCGGCTTGAGGTTCCACTCGTCGTGGGCTGAATGGCTTTTTTTAAACCTTTGCGCGGTTTTACCTTCCAAAGAGTGTCGGGGGTGCCTCGACGTTTCTTTTTGTCTGTTCAAGGAGGGCGAAACCATGAAACCCATGGCCAGCCGATTATCGACCTTAAGTTTTGCCGCTTTGCTGAGCCTGGGCGCCGGCAGTGCATGGGCCCAGTCACCGGCCGAATTCATCAACGATGCGTCAGCCCAGGGCATGGCAGACATCGAAGCCAGCCGCCTGGCGCATCAGAAATCCGAGTCCAGGGAGGTCAAGGACTTCACCATCGTGGTCATCAACGACCGCACCACGGCCAATCAGCACCTGGCGAAAATTGCCAGGAAACTCGACCTGCCTGTTGCCCCTCGCGAAGAGGTCATGGACAAGGCCAAGACCTTGATACCCGAGGTCAAGGAAGGCGAGTCATTCGATTCGGCCTACGCGGCCAGCCAGGTGCAAACCACCGAGCAGGCCATCGAGCAACTGCAGGAGGAGGCAAGGACCACCGACGTGCCGGAGCTCAAGGCGTTCGCCGAAGAAACCCTGCCCAAGCTCGAGCAACACCTGCAAATGGCCAAGGCGTTGCTGGCGAGCCGCTGAGTCATTTCAGCATTGGTTCAAATCCTGCTGCCCGTTGGCAGCAGGTTTTTCTTCTTCCAGCGCAATTGATTGCCCCTCGCCGATACTGCGGTAGCGCTTTCTCAAGGCCTCCAGCTCCTTCAGATCGAGGGCTTCGAGCCCGAGCATGGCGTTCTGCGCATCCTTGGTTACCCGCAGCAATTCATCGATCTTCAAGTGCAGGATGTCGGTGTCGCGGTTTTGCGTGTTCTGGATCAGGAACACCATCAGGAAGGTGATGATGGTGGTCGAGGTATTGACGATCAATTGCCAGGTGTCGTTGTAGTCAAACAGCGGCCCGGTCAGCGCCCAGCCGACAATCAGCACAATGGCCAGCAGAAACGTCCTCGGACTGCCCGCCCACAACGCCAGCTTCTGTGACACCTTCGCGAATTTCATTGCCGTGTTCCTTATTGGGATGCGCCTGAAATTCAGACCACGGCGGGGTGTGGGAATTTCCTCGAAGTGATTCAGCAGGCGGACAGCCATCAACTGCTAAAAACAGCGCCCACGCCAAGCAGGAGCGAGGCGGTATCTGGGGGCAAGTGAAAGATCATCGTGGGCGTGGTTGCGCCCACGGTGATTGCGCCGCTAATGGTTGACGGCATTGGCCAGCGCGTCGCTTACTGGCGCCCCACGGACGAAACGCCGAGCCTGGCGTGTCGCTGTGTCCTGACCCGTAACAGGAGTATGCGATGAGCTGGTCTGCAAAGCAGTATGTGGCCTTCGAGGATGAGCGCACGCGCCCGGCGCGCGATTTGTTGGCGGCGATTCCCGCTGTCGATGCACGTTCGGTGATCGATATCGGATGCGGTCCGGGTAATTCGACGCAGTTACTGGTCGAGCGATTTCCCGAGGCGACGGTGCGGGGTCTGGACAGCTCCGGCGACATGCTCGAGGCGGCGCGCAAACGCCTGCAGCAGGTGCGTTTTGATCAGGCCGATATCGCCAACTGGAGCGAAGCAGGTCCCTTCGATGTGATTTTCGCCAACGCCGTGTTCCAGTGGTTGCCTGACCACGCCACGCTGCTGCCCTCACTGGTGGGCAAGCTGGCCCCGGGTGGTAGCCTGGCCATCCAGATGCCCGACAACCTGGAGCAACCGCCGCACCGCATGATGCGTGAAGTGGCCGCCCAGGGGCCGTGGGCAGACAAGCTGGCGCACATTGCCGGCCAGCGCACCGCCCTCGCCGAAGCGACGGGCTATTACCAGATGCTCTGCGGCTGCAGCACGCGGGTGGATGTGTGGCGAACCACTTATCATCACTCGCTCAAGGGTGGACCGGCGGCGGTGGTCGAGTGGTTCAAGGGCAGCGGCCTGCGACCGTTCCTCGAGCCATTGAGCGAAACAGAAAAAGCCCAGTACCTGACGCAGTATCTCGAGGCCATCGAACCCTACTTTCCGCTGATGGCCGACGGTTCCGTGCTGCTGCCGTTCCCGCGGGTATTCATCATCGCCACTCGCTGAGGATCATCAGCGCTGCTGCAAGACCTTCAACGCCGCCGAGGCCAGAAAGCCGGAGCGGCTTTTTTCTTCCGGGTGATTCAGCACGTATTCGTCGATGCGGGTCAGCAGGTAGCCGGGCAGGGTGATGTTGAGCTTCTGCGCCTTGCCCAGGTAACGGGTGATATCGATATCCACCAGCGCCCAGGTCACGTCGCTGTAGGCCGGATTGGCGGCGTGCACGGTGATTTTGTTGGCATGGGGAATGGCCGCGCCGTCGTCGGCGAGTATCTCGAAGTGCCCCTCGATGGCTTCGCGTGCCATGGCAATGGCGTCGTCGAGGTCATCGCCTGCGGAGAAACAACCGGGAATGTCCGGTACTTCCACACCCCAGGCGTGCTCGTCGTCGCCCTTGGAAATTGCAATCGGGTAAAGCATGTTCATCGTCCTCAAATAGCGGGTGTGTCGATTCAATTCAGCAAGGCTTGTTGCAGGATGCTCACGGCAGTCTTGGTCAGCAGATCTTTTTTCGGGTGGGGGACCGTCACCAATCCAGGCTTTGTTGGATGCTTGAAGTGGTGATGAATGCCGCGAACCCGAACCAGATACCAGCCGTCTGCGACAATCTGGCTGATCAAATATCGACTATTCACATCACGTCCCTGTGCTGTGTAGGTGGTTACTGTACCTACTATTTGGTTTTTATCAACACCATAACCACCGGCGTGGCGAGGTAATTGATAAGCGGTAGGGAGCAGTGTAGAAAGCCCTCGCACTGTGGACGTACGCGTTGGCCACGGGTGTATTGCGTGATGATTCGATGAGGGCTCTGAGGACGTCGAACGGAATCGCAGGTATAAAAAAACCGGTCGCTTGGACCGGTTTTTTGTCATCCCCTGTCAGATATTACCTGGACAAGGGATTGAAATGATGTGGAGCGGGTGAAGGGAATCGAACCCTCGTTATCAGCTTGGGAAGCTGGAGTAATGCCATTATACGACACCCGCTCAGAGCGGCTGACTTTGTACCAGATGTAGCGATGGATTTGAAGTTTTTCTTTGCGTGATCTGCGTTTACGCCGTTTTTGCCGGGCAGCCTCCTCGCCTTAAGGAACTGATTTTCCCTAAGGCGAGGAGGCGGCTGGCAAAGACGATATTTCAGATAGCCAGTGCATGGTGGTCCTGGGTGAAGTGGGAACGCGTACGGCTTTCATGCTGCGCCGGTTTCAGGAAGCCCATCAGGGCCTGGCGGCTGTCCCGGCAGGCAGCCTTGTGCTCCATGTCGAGAAAGTGCCCGGTGGCCTCGATGGTGCTGAAGCTGCTGTATTGCACATGGTTGCCGAATATCCTGGCGTCGTCGGCGCTGGTGTACTCGTCCCATTCGCCATTGAGGAACAGCACTGGCACATCGATTTGCTTGGCCGCCTTGAGGTAGCACAGGCGGTCGCTGTTGAGCACCTGGTTGATGTGGAAGTGCATCTGCCCGTATTCGTGCTCGGCCAGGCTGCTGACATGCCGATAGTTGAAGCGCTTGAACAGCGACGGCAAATGTTTGCCGATGGTGTCGTTGACCAGGTGACCGACACGGTCGCGGTCGAGGTTGCCGAGGTAGTCGACACCGCGCTCCAGATAATCGCGCATCGGTTCGTTGATCACCGGCGAGAACGAACTGATCACCGCCTTTTCGATCCGTCGCGGGCGATGGGACAAGGCGATCAGGGTGGCGGCGCCGCCCCAGGAGAACGACAACACATGCTCGGCGGCGAAGTGGTCGATCAGTTCCAGGAGGATCTGTCCTTCGACTTCCTTGGTGAGCATTTTCTGGTGTTGGTTGTGGGCCTTGGACTTGCCCGCGTAGGGCTGGTCGTAGAGCACCACGTTGAACTGCGGGTGAAGGTTCTTCACCGTCTGGGCAAACGACGCAGTGGTGGCCATCGAGCCGTTGACCAGAATAATGGTCTTCTCTGCGGCACCTGCGCGATAGAACTCCGTGTAAACCCGATACTGACCTTGTATGTCCAGCACAGCGATTTCTGGCCTCATGTCGTAAGACTCCTGGCAAGCGTGTAGGCGCGCAACTGAGTGTGCACGGGCTTTATGACAGGTAGGCATACGCCTGGAAGGAAGTGGCCCATGTCGATCCGCTGAGGTCTGGTCGACGGGTATTGTTATAGGCGGGCAGTCTGTCGGGGGAGGTGGAGCCTTGAGGCTCTCGACCGACAAAAAGTTGCTTGGATGTACGGTGTGACCTGTCGGTCACATTTCGGCCGACGGTTTGATTCAAGCAGGGTGACGTCTATCGCGCAAGTGCCGTTGGCGAATTGTTCGACAAAGTCTGCCGGGCGGTCATTGGCTCAGAACAGCGCGATCTCGGCAGCGCTGAGGGGGCGGTATTCGCCTGGTTGCAGCGTGCTGTCCAGTACCAGGGGGCCCATCTGTTCGCGATGCAGGCGCAGCACCTTGTTATCGAAGTGGCCGAACATGCGCTTGACCTGGTGATAGCGGCCTTCGACGATGGCCAGTCGCGCACTGTGGGAGGTCAGCAGCGTCAGCTCGGCGGGCTGGGTCGTCAGGTCTTCGAAGGCAAAGTACAAGCCGTGGGCGAAAGTATTGACGTACTCGTCGGTAATCGGCTGCTCGGTTTCGACGTAATAGAGCTTGGCCAACTTGGTCTGCGGCTGAGTCAGGCGACGCGACCAGCTGCCATCGTTGGTGATCAACATCAGCCCGGTGGTGTTGAAATCCAGGCGGCCGGCGATGTGCAGGTCGTCCTTGTCGGGCTCATGGATCAGGTCGAGGACGGTGGCGTGCTGCGGGTCGCGCGTGGCACTGACGCAGCCCATGGGTTTGTGCAGCATGAAAAAACGCGCCGGCTTGCCGACCTGCAGCACCTGATCATCGCATTCGACGCGACTGAATTCGCGGACCTCGAAATGCGGGTCGCTGACGATCTGCCCATCAACTTTAATCCGCCGCTCGACCAACAGCAGGCGCACCTGTTTGCGGTTGAAGCAGGGCAGGTTGCTGAGAAAGCGGTCAACGCGCATGGCAGTCGGCAGGTGGCAAGTGGGCGCGCATCTTACTCGATGGGCGCAGGAGTTGCCTGAAGTTGCGCGTCGACCCGGGCACAGGCGGGGCACAGGCAGGCCTGGTTGCGCAGCTCGTCAGGCAGGGCGGCGAGTACCGCCGGATCAATGGTCACAGCAAAGCACCAGCAGGCGCGGTCGGCGGTGCGCGGGTCGGCCAGGCTGCAGTCGTTGCGGGCGCCGCAGGCCGGGCAAAGGTCGGGATCAGGCATAGCTGGTATGGGGCATCTCTGAGCAGGTGCGGTTACGGCCACTTTGTTTGGCCCGGTACATCGCCTGGTCGGCCCGTGACAGCAGGTTATGCAGGGTGTCGTCGGGCTGCAGGGTGGTCAGGCCAATGCTTACGGTAATCCGTAAGGCGTTTCCTTGATAGCTGTAGCGTTGTTGCTCGATCAAATGCCGAACTTTCTCGGCGATTTTCAGACCGGCGTGGGCGTCGGTGTCCTTGAGCAGCACGATGAATTCTTCACCGCCCCAGCGGCAGACAATGTCGGACTGGCGCAGGCAACTTTCCAGGTCGCGGGCGAACCCGGCCAGCACCAGGTCGCCGGCGAGATGGCCATGGGTGTCATTCAGGCGCTTGAAGTGATCAAGGTCGAGCAGCATGGCGGTCAGCGGCTTGGGTTCGCGCTGCGCCTCCTGCATCGCCTGGGCGGCCAGCAGGTCGAAGCCGCGACGGTTGGGCAGGCCGGTCAGGCTGTCGAGGGTAGCCTGGGCTTCGATGCGGTTCTGGAAGCGCTTGACCACGCGGATCACCAGCGCCAGGACTATCAGGGTGACGACCAGGCAGATCAACAGATTCAGGTACAGCGACTGGCGAACTTCATACAAAGCGCTGCCTTCGCGTTTATCGACGAACAGATACCAGTTCAGCTCCGGGATGAAGCGCACGTTGAGGAAATGCCCCTGGCCCTGGGTCATGTATTCGTAGCTGCCGCTGTGGGGTTTGGGCAGCTTGGCCATCAGCTCTTTCATGCTTTGCAGCTCGCTCAGCGCCTGCCCTACGCGTGCGCCTTGCGGCCCTCCTTCGGCACCGGTCAACACAATGCGGCCTTCGGTATCGACGAAGTACACGCTGCGCTGATAACGCTGCTGGTAGGTATCGATCAACTTGATCACCGCATCGACGGTCAGACCCACGCCCGCCGCGCCGATGAAATTGTTCTGGTAGTCGTAGACCTTGTAGTTGATGAAGAAGGTCAGGCTGTCCTGGTTGGCCATGTCGACATCAACGTTGATTTCGTAGGGCGTGCCCATATCGCGGACGCGGAAATACCAGATGTCGCGCGGCTCGGTGGTGCTGACTTTCTTCAGCACGCCCTTGGCCTGGTAGTAGGTCAGGCTGTTGTTGGAGACAAAGAACGCGGTGTAGGCGCCGTAATGGGTCATGACCTCGTTGAGGTAGCGGGTCATCTGCCCGGCATCCTGTTCACCGGCCACCACCCAGTCGCGCAGGAAGGTATCGCGCGACATCATCGAGGAAATCAGGATCGGGCGGACCAGGTCTTTCTGGATTTCCGAGTACACCGTGTCGGATGTCAGGGGCAATTCGGTGTTGACGATGTTGTCGCGGATCGAGGCGCGCGAGGCGTAATAACTGAGCAGGGAAGTGGCGAGGAAGCCGGCGCCCAGCAAGGCAATCAGGGTCAGGACCAACGAACGTTGCGAGAACAGCGCAGAGCGGAGCGGCATGACGAATCCGTTGGCAAATGTAATCAGAGGGCATTCTAGTGGCACCGCAGGAAAATAACGCGGGCATTTACGACCAAATCCACATTGGATGGCGCTTGTAGAGGGCAAGCGACGGGTGACATGTATCAAACTGTTAACGCTGCGCACCAGTTTCGGAATTTGATGTCAGATATTTCGTCAGGCAGATTATTTGCCTGACGCCCGCCCGCGTCGCTGGTGTGGCTCTTTCGCGGTCCAGGAGGCCGCCATGTATCACCGACTAGTTTTGATCAGTTCGATGAGTTTGAGTCTTGCCGCCTGTGTTCCCTACTACGATGGAGGGGGTTCCAGCTATTACAGTTCAGAGGTCTATTCGTCGCCGGCGCCGGCCTATTACTACGGCGACCGTTCTTATTATTCCTATCCACGCAGCTACTATTCACAGCCGCCGCGCTATTACCCGTCCAACCGTTATTACCAGGCGGGGCCACGCTACTACCAACCCTCACCGCGCTACTACCAGGCGCAACCCCGCGCTTACCGGCCAGCGCCGGGTCGTGGTTGGGAAGGGCAGCGCAATCAGGGCTGGGGCAACAACTACGGACAAAGTAATCAACGCTGGGAGAACAGGGGCGGGCACAACCGTGGCGACGGTCGGCATGGCGATCACAATGGGCATGGCGACCGCGGCGGACGCAACCGTTAAACCAGGCCAGCCTTCAAGCGGCGCATTTCGCGCCGCTTTTTCTTTTCAATAGTCGGACAAATCCGCCAGTGGGTGGCGACCTTCCCAGACCTTGTGAAAATGCGCCTCGACCACCGCCTGCGGAATTGTGTTGATGTCCGGCCAGTGCCAGTGTGGCTGGTTATCCTTGTCGATCAGACGCGCCCTGACACCCTCGCTGAATTCAGGATGCCGGCAGCAGTTCAGGCTCAGGGTGTATTCCATCTGGAAGACTTCGGCCAACGACAAGTGACGGGCGCGGCGGATCTGTTCCCATACCAGATGGGCCGTCAACGGACAGCCATCGCCGAGGGTCTTGGCCGCGCGGGCCAGCAGCAGGTCGTGGTGATCACGCAACTGGCTGATGGCTTTCCAGGCGCAACGCACGTCGCTGACGTCCAGCAATTCGTCGATCTGCTGGCGTCTTGGCAACCACTGCGCCTCGGGCAGTTGACCTATGGCCTTCTGTTGCAGGGCCTTGAGCAGGCTGTTGAGCTGCATCGCGGTCTGCTCCTGCCAGTTGAGTTGCAGCAGGCCTTCGATCAAGGGCTCCTGCTGCTCATCGAGGAGGAAACGGTCCGCCAGGTCCAGGTCGATCGCATCGCGCGCATTCATTTGCGCTCCGCTCAAACCGAGAAACAGCCCGAGCTTGCCGGGCAGCCGTGAGAGGAACCAGCTGGCGCCGACATCCGGGTACAGGCCGATGCTGATTTCCGGCATGGCCAGGCGGCTGCTCGGCGTGACGATGCGGATGCTCGCGCCCTGGAGCAGGCCCATGCCCCCACCCAGCACATAGCCATGACCCCAGCAGATCAGCGGTTTGGGGTAGGTGTGCAGGCGAAAATCCAGACGGTATTCCGCAGCAAAGAATTGCCCAGCCAGGGGCGGGACTTCGCCCGGATGAGCGCGACAGGCCTGGACCAGGCTGCGCACCTCGCCGCCAGCACAGAAGGCTTTGGCGCCGTTGCCGCGTAGCAGCACGCAGACGATCTGCGGGTCTTTGGCCCAGGCCTCCAGCTGATCGCCCAGGGCACGGATCATCGGCAGCGACAGCGCATTGAGGGATTTCTCGGCATCCAGGCTGGCGATGCCCAGGCGCGCGCCATCGGTGCCGGTGAGTTCTTCGAAGTGCAGATTCATCATGACCTCGATCGGTGAATTGAGCGTTCAGTATGATCGCTGTGCAGGAAAGTGCCGGATCGGCGTCAGGGCAATTGACAAGCGTGATGGGCTTTCCTAGGGTTCGCCCCATTGTTTTTACCGGGTGTAACCATGACTGCTGACGACCGTATCAAACTCGAACCGAGCTGGAAGGAGGCACTGCGTGCTGAGTTCGACCAGCCGTACATGGCAGAGTTGCGCACTTTCCTGCAGCAGGAGCGCGCGGCGGGGAAGGAGATCTACCCACCCGGCCCGATGATTTTCAATGCGCTGAATTCGACCCCGCTGGACAAGGTCAAAGTGGTCATCCTCGGCCAGGACCCTTACCACGGGCCAGGCCAGGCCCATGGCCTGTGCTTCTCGGTGCAGCCGGGCGTGCCCGCGCCGCCATCGCTGGTGAACATCTATAAAGAGTTGAAGCGTGACCTGAACATCGACATTCCCAGTCACGGCTGCCTGCAGAGTTGGGCCGATCAGGGCGTGCTGATGATCAACACCACCATGACTGTCGAGCGCGCCAACGCCAATGCCCATGCCGGCAAGGGCTGGCAGTTCTTCACCGACCGAATCATCTCGCTGGTCAGTGAGCACCAACCGCACCTGGTGTTCCTGCTGTGGGGCGCACACGCGCAAAGCAAACAGAAGCTGATCGACGCCACCAAGCACCTGGTGCTGACCTCCGTGCATCCATCACCGCTGTCCGCCTATCGCGGCTTTCTCGGCTGTGGGCACTTCAGTCGCACCAACAAGTTTCTTGAGCAAAATGGCGAGACGCCGATCGAGTGGCGCTTGCCACCGGTGGTCTGACCGGCACTATCTCAGAGGCTGTCCGGCTGCCGGTCCCAGTGTCGGAACAAGGGCTCGGCGAGGAACAGCACGAACAGCAGGCGCATGACCTGCATCGCCGTCACCAGCGGTACCGAGAGTTGCAGGGTCTCGGCGGTCAGGCTCATTTCGGCGATGCCGCCGGGCATCATGCCCAACGTCAGCGAGCGCAGATCCAGGTGGGTCAGGGCGCTCAGGCCGAGGGCGGCGAGGCTGGCGATCAGCATGGTCAGCGCGGTGCCGATCAGGGTGCGGCCCATGAATGACGGGGCGCGGCGGAAAAACTGTCGATTGAAATGACAACCCAGCCCACTGCCAATCAACCACTGGCCAATCTGACTGCCGCCATCAGGCAGGCCGATGTGCAAGTCCCAGCCAATGCTCACCGCAGCACTCACCAGCAACGGGCCGAACAGCCAGGGGTTGGGTTGACGCAAGCGTTGCCACAGCCAGGCACACAACGCGCCCGCCGGAAACAACAACGCCAGCCAACGCCAGTCGACAGTGGCCGGATGCAGCAGCGGCACGCCGTCGCCCAACAGGTATTTGAAGGCGGCCGGTACGCACAGCACCACCACCAACACCCGCAGGCTTTGTCCGGCCGCCACGCGACTGAGCACGGCGCCATTGCGCGCACCGAGGTTGACCATCTCGCCAGAGCCGCCGGGCATGCTGGAGAAAAACGCCGTGGCCCGATCCTCGCCGGTGCGGCGCATCAGCCAGACGCCGACGATTGCCGACAGACTGGTGACCAGCGCCCCGAAAAAGATCAGGCCAAAATGACTCATGACCTGCTCCATCACCACCGGGGTGAAGTGCAGGCCAATACCGATGCCGACGATCCACTGACCGCATTTACGCCCGCCAGGGATCTCCGCCAGTTGCCAGGGCGTCAGGCAGCGCACGAGGATGATCGCCAGCAACGAGCCGACCATCCACGGCAGCGGCCAGCCGATCTGGCTGGCGACATAGCCGCCCAACAGACCGACCAGCGGTGTTCCCCACCAGGCTTTCAGACCGACATCAGACATCGGCAATGGCGCGACGCTGCTGGGAACGTTTACGCCAGATACGCAGCAGCGGGAACAGCAGCATCAGCGCGGTCAGCACCCAGACCCCGAAGGTGATCGGGCTCGACCACAAGATCTCCAGCGCGCCATTGGAAATCGACAGCGCGCGGCGCAGGTTCTGTTCCATCAGGCCGCCGAGGATGAAGCCCAGCAGGACCGGCGACAGCGGGAAGTCGAGCTTGCGCAGGATGTAGCCGAAGATGCCGATGCCGATCATCAGGAACAGATCGAAGGTGGTGGCGTGCACGGCGTAGACGCCAATCGCGGTGATGATCGCGATTACCGGCACCAGCGCCCAGTTCGGCACGGCGAGGATGCGGGTGAACAGGCGGATCATCGGAATGTTGAGGATCACCAGCATGATGTTGGCGATGAACAACGAAGCGATCAGGCCCCAGACGATGTCCGGCTGCTGTTGGAACAACAGCGGGCCCGGGGTGATGTTGTACAGCGACAGGGCGCCGATCATCACCGCCGTGGTGCCCGAACCAGGCACGCCGAGGGTCAGCATCGGTACCAGGGCGCCGCAGGCCGACGCGCCGATGGCGGTCTCCGGTGCAGCCAGGCCGCGCATGTCACCCTGGCCGAACTTGCCGCTGGCGCCAGCCATGCGTTTTTCGGTCATGTAGGCCACGGCCGAGGCCAAAGTCGCGCCGGCACCTGGCAATACGCCCATGATGAAACCGAGCAGGCCGCAACGGATGTTCACGGCGAACACCGCGCCGGCTTCCTTGACGTTGAACAACATGCGCCCGGTGGCTTTCACCGCTTCCTGGCCACGGTGGGTTTTCTCCAGCAGCAACAGGATTTCGCTGATCGAGAACAAGCCCAGCACCAGCACCACAAACTGAATGCCGTCGGTGAGGTGGATGTTGTCGCCGGTGAAGCGATAGACACCGCTGTTGGCGTCAATACCGACCGCCGACAGGAACAGCCCGATCAAGGCGGCGACAAAGGTTTTCAGTGGCTTGTCACCGGCCATGCCGCCGAGGCAGACGATGGCGAACACCATCAGTACGAAGTATTCCGCCGGGCCGAAGGCAATCGCCCATTTCGCCAGCAGCGGGGCGAACAGCACCATGCCGCAGGTGGCGATAAACGCACCGATGAACGAGCTCCAGGCCGACAGCGACAGCGCTACGCCCGCCAGGCCTTTACGGGCCATCGGGTAACCGTCGAGGGTGGTCATTACAGTGGAGGCTTCGCCCGGGATGTTGAGCAGGATCGAGCTGATGCGCCCACCGTACTCGCAGCCCAGGTACACCGCCGCCAGCAGAATCAAGGCCGACTCCGGTGGCAGGCCGAGGGCGAAGGCGATCGGGATCAGCAGCGCCACGCCGTTGATCGGGCCCAGGCCCGGGAGCAGGCCGACCACGGTGCCGATCAGGGTGCCGCAGAGTGCAGTCACCAGGTTGTAGGGGCTCAGCGCGACGCCGAAACCCTGGCCCAAATAGGCAAACGTTTCCATATCAGTTCTCCAGAACGTCGAGCAGACCGAGGGGCAGAGGGACGTCCATGGCCTTATCGAACAGCAGATACAGGCCGACGCTCATCAAGCTGACAATCACTGCCGAGGGCAGCCAGCGGCCGCCATACAGACGCGCCATTGGCACCCCGATCAGGATGCTGCTGAGGATGAAACCCAAGGGTTCGAAGGTGCCGGCGAAGACCAGCAACAGACCCACGCAGATCGCAATCTTGATCAGGGTCTCGCGGTCCAGCGGCGGTTCTTCTTCGCTGTGTTTGGTCGGTTGCGGACGGAACAACATGTACAGCAGCGCCAGGCTCATCAGCCCGAGCATCAGCAACGGGTAGGCCCGAGGTCCGACCGGTTCGTAGGAAAACGATGCTTGATAGGGCCAGGCCATCAGCGCCAGGCCAGCACAGGCCAGCAGCAAGGCCGCGGCAAAGATACGTTGTAAGAGCATGACAAACTCCTGGGCCACGTCCTTGATGCGCAAGGGCGTGGCCACGCGACGGGGGCGATTACTGGATCAGGCCGAACTCTTTGGCGAGGGTCTTGTAGTCCGCGACCTGTTTCTTCACGTAGGTGTCCAGCTCAGGCCCGGTCATGGCGAACGGGAACAGTTCGCGCTGATCGCGCAGCTTGGCGAATTCCTCGGAAGCCAGCAGGGTGTCGAAGGCGTTTTTCCACCAGGCGTATTCGGCATCGCTGACCTTTGGCCCGAGGTAGAAACCGCGCACCACCGGCCAGACGATGTCGTAGCCTTGCTCTTTGGCCGTCGGAATGTCTTTCATTTCCGGCTCGTCCAGACGCTCGTTCGCGAACACCGCCAACAGGCGCATGTCACCGCTCTGGATGTGCGGCATGGAGTCGGAGATGTCAGTACTGCCGACCTGAATGTGACCGCCGAGCAGGGCGGTGGCGATTTCACCACCGCCTTCTAGGGCCACGTAACGCAGGTCACGCGGGTTGATCCCGGCGGCCTTGGCGATCAATGCAGTTTGCATCCAGTCCTGGCTGCCCACGGTGCCACCGGAACCAATCACCACTTTGCTCGGATCTTTCTTCAGCGCCTGCACCAGATCGTCGAGGTTCTTGTAGGGCGAATCTTTCTTCACGGCGATGGCGCCGTAGCTGGTACCGACCGCGGCCAGCCAGCGCACGGCGTTCTCGTCGAAGCGGCCGAACTTGCCCTGGGCCAGGTTCAGCAGCGAACCGCTGGACCAGGCCACCAGCGTCCCGGCATCCGCAGGACGCTGGGCCACCACGGCGTTGTAGGCAACGGCGCCAACACCACCGGGCATGTAGGTCACGCGCATCGGTTTGGTCAGCAGTTTCTCGTTGACCAGCGCGCTTTGCACCAGCTTGCAGGTCAGGTCGAAACCACCGCCGGGCGAGGCCGGGGCGATGCATTCCGGGCGTTTCGGTTCTTCGTTTTCGGCGGCCAGCAAGGGCGCAGTGAACAGTAGGCAACTGGCGGCCAGTGCAACGTTACGCAGTGAAAGATTCATCGTTAGTCTCCACAGGAGTTGTTGTTATGGGGTGAATTCAATTACCAAAGGGCAACGCTGTAGCTCACCAGCACACGCACTTCATCGGCGTCACGGGCGGAATAGTTGGAGCGGTAGGTGGCATTGCGCAGGCGCAGGGCAACGTCCTTGAGGGCGCCACTTTGCACCACGTACTTGATCTCGGTATTGCGTTCCCATTCCTTGCCGGTTTCACCGTTGTTGAGCTTGATGTTGTCGCCACTGATGTAGCGGCTCATGAAGCTCAGGCCGGGCACGCCAAGCTTGGCGAAGTCGTAATCGTAACGGGCTTGCCAGGAGCGTTCTTCGGCGCCGGCGAAGTCGTTGATCTGTACGAAGTTGACCAGGTACGGGTCGGAACCGTCGACGTAGGGGAAGGCACTGTCGCCAGACATATGCTGGTAACCAGCGCTGAATTTGTGCCCGCTCAATGAGTAGCTGAGCAAGCCGTTGAGCGAGGTGTTGTCGATCTTGCCGCCGCGCGCCTCACCGGAGTCATCGCTGACCGCCAGGCGCAGGTCGCTGGCGAAGGTGCCCGGCCCCAGCGGTTGAGAGGCGAGCAAGCCGAGGAAGTGCTGGTTGTAGACCTCGCCGAGTTGCGCGAAGTGGTAGCTGGCGGTGATCTTGTCGGTGAGCTTGTAATCGACGCCGCCGAAGTCGAAATGGCTGCCCGCTACCGTGCCGGCGAAGCGGCTGTTCTTGTTGTTCAGCGCGACGTCTTCGAAGTCGGTGCTGTCACGGTCCTTGGCTTTATCCAGGCGACCGCCGGTGAAGGTCAGGTTCTTGAACTCTTTGGAGGTCAGCAAGCCGCCTTCGAACGTCTGCGGCAGGATCCGCCCATCGTTGGCCTTGAGAATCGGCAGTTCGGGAATCAGGCTGCCGATCTTCAGTTCGGTGGCGGATATCTTCACTTTGCCGGTCAGGCCCAGCTTGGAGTATTCGTCGGCGGCGCGGCCATCGTCGTGGGTTGGCAGCAAGCCGGTGCCGGTACGGTCAGGGCTGGAGTCGAGCTTGATGCCGAGCATGCCCAGGGCGTCGACGCCAAATCCTACGGTGCCATCGGTATAACCCGACTCGACATTGAGCATGAAGCCCTGGGCCCATTCATCACGTTTGGATTGCTGGGCGCTGGTGCCACTGCGAAAGTCACGGTTGAAGTACATGTTGCGCGTTTCGACGGTTGCGCTGCTGTCTTCGAAGAAGGCGGCCTGGCTGACAGGGGCGAAGCCGGCAAGGGCGGCGGCACTGGCGAGGGCGGTGGTTGCAAGGCGGGGAAAACCCATAGGCGTGAAAGCCTGAGGCTGCATGGACAGCATCGTGAAGCACTCCGTTTATTGTTCTTATTGGTCGAAAACGCATCGGGGCGTTTTTCGTTCACTACTCTCAAAACACGGCAGTCGAAACTGTCCGTGGCGGGACTCTAACCAGCCAACCTTTCGCTAACCTTTCAGCAGACTTTCACGGTTTTCGGGCTTCACAGCGGCGAGTGCGGCTGTACACTCCGCGCCCAAGAGTGGTGTCGACCCTCCCCACATGAGGTAAAAATCCATGCGTGTCCTGCTCGTCGAAGACCATCTGCAGTTGGCCGAAAGTGTCGCCCAGGCGCTCAAGAGCACTGGTCTGACCGTGGATGTGCTGCACGATGGCGTCGCGGCCGACCTGGCCCTGGCCAGCGAAGACTATGCGGTGGCGATTCTCGATGTCGGCCTGCCACGCATGGACGGCTTTGAGGTGCTGGCGCGCCTGCGCGGTCGCGGCAAGAACCTGCCGGTGCTGATGTTGACCGCCCGCAGCGACGTCAAGGATCGGGTGCATGGGCTCAATCTCGGGGCCGATGATTACCTGGCCAAACCTTTTGAATTGAGTGAGCTGGAAGCCCGGGTCAAGGCTCTGCTGCGGCGCAGTGTGCTCGGCGGCGAGCGCCAGCAGCGTTGCGGGGTGCTGGTGTATGACCTGGATACCCGGCGTTTCAGCCTCGCGGGCGAACTGCTGACCCTGACCTCCCGCGAGCAGGCTGTGCTTGAGGCTTTGATTGCACGTCCCGGTCGGGTGATGAGCAAAGAGCAATTGGCCTCCCAGGTGTTCGGCCTGGACGAAGAGGCGAGTCCCGACGCCATCGAGATCTATGTGCATCGCCTGCGCAAGAAACTCGATGGCCATGCCGTCGCCATTGTCACCTTCAGGGGCCTGGGCTACCTGTTGGAAAGCCGCGATGCATAAGCCCAGAAGCCTGCGTTGGGGATTGCTCGGCAACCTCGCGCTGCTGCTGGTGGTGTTGATGATCGCCAGCGGCCTGAGCGCTTATTGGAACGGCCGGGAAGCCGCCGACACCGCTTACGATCGGACCTTGCTGGCGTCGGCGCGGACGATTGCTGCCGGCCTGTCCCAGCGTGACGGGAGCCTCAGCGCCGATGTGCCCTACGTGGCGCTGGACACTTTCGCCTACGACAGCGCCGGGCGCATTTACTACCAGGTCAACGACATCCATCAGAAACTGATTTCCGGCTACGAAAACCTGCCCGGACCGCCGCCTGGCACCCCGCGCACCGACGACTATCCGGCGCTGGCACGCTTCTATAACGCGACCTACCTGGGACAGAACGTACGGGTGGTCAGCCTGCTTAAAGCGGTGACCGAGCCGAACATGAACGGCATGGCCGAGATTCGGGTGGCCGAGACCGACGAAGCGCGGGTCAGCATGGCCCGCAGTCTGATGGCCGACACCCTGCTGCGCCTGGGCATGCTCGCCGGTGGCGCCTTGCTGCTGGTGTGGTTTGCCGTCAGCGCCGCGTTGCGTCCGCTGGAGCGCTTGCGCACTGCCGTGGAAGAGCGTCAGCCGGATGACCTGCGGCCGCTGCCGCTGGTCGAGGTGCAGCGGGAATTGTGGCCACTGGTGCGCGCCCTCAACCATTTCACCGAGCGTTTGCGTGGGCAGTTCGAGCGCCAGGCGCAGTTCATTGCCGACGCCGCCCATGAATTGCGCACGCCATTGGCGGCGCTCAAGGCGCGTCTCGAGCTGGGCTTGCGCGCCCAGGATCCAGCCACTTGGCGCGAGACCCTGGAGAGTGCCGCACAAGGCACTGATCGCCTGACCCACCTGGCCAACCAATTGCTCTCGCTGGCGCGGGTCGAGAACGGTGCGCGCGCGATTGCCGAGGGCGGTGCGCAGTTGCTCGACCTGAGCCAGTTGGCCCGCGAACTGGGCATGGCCATGGCACCCCTGGCTCATGCCCGTGGCGTTGCGCTGGCGTTGGAGGCCGACGAGCCGGTGTGGCTGCGTGGCGAACCGACATTGCTCAACGAACTGCTGAGCAACCTGGTGGATAACGCCCTGGCCCATACGCCTTCGGGTGGCAACGTGATCCTGCGAGTGAGTGCGCCGGCGGTGCTGGAAGTCGAGGATGACGGACCGGGTATCCCCGAGGCGGAGCGTGAGCGGGTGTTCGAGCGCTTCTATCGCCGCAACCAGCAGGTCGCGGGCTCGGGCCTGGGCTTGGCGATTGTCGGCGAAATCTGCCGCGCACACCTGGCCCAGATCACCTTGCACGACGGTGAGCAGGCGGGGCTGAAGGTGCGGGTGAGTTTTATCGCCGGCTAAAAACAACTAAGCCCGGCCGAGGCCGGGCTGTGACGACGCATTCAGCAGTTAGCTGAGATTGGCCGAACCGGTGCGGTCGAAGCCGTCAGCGGCGAGGGTGGCGGAACCGGTGCGGTCGAAGCCGTCAGCGGCGAGGGTGGCGGAACCGGTGCGGTCGAAGCCGTCAGCGGCGAGGGTGGCGGAACCGGTGCGGTCGAAGCCGTCAGCGGCGAGGGTGGCGGAACCGGTGCGGTCGAAGCCGTCAGCGGCGAGGGTGGCGGAACCGGTGCGGTCGAAGCCGTCGGCGGCCAAGGTGGCGGAACCGGTGCGATCGAAACCATCGGCGGCAAGGGTGGCGGAACCAGTGCGGTCAAAGCCGTCAGCAGCAACGGTGCGGTCATAACCATCTGCGGCGAAGGTGTTGGCGGCCAGAACAGAGAAGGTCAGGGCGAGGATCAGTTGGCTTTTCATGGTGGCGACTCCGGTATGAGTGGTGTGCAGTGGTGTTGGAATCAATACTACTCGGATGAATTCGATTAAAAAGCGCAAATAAATGCTCAAAAAAATCGAATTAATCGATATGTGTAAAGCATTCAAGGCGCCGGGCGGTTCAGAGTGTTTTGTGGGGTGATTGCCGTCTCGTAGAGGGCTGGGGTGGGCTCTTCACCGCAAGAAAGATTGCTTGCGGCCGACAGTCAAAAGAACCCTGATCTGCGGTTGCGAATTAGCCGTTAGAGCAGCCATTACCCATAACGCTGTAACGCAGAATATGCCGTTGACCGTTCGAGTCCTCATATTCCATGCGCGCTGGTACAACTTCGCAAACACTTGGGATTTCACTCATGGATATAACTTTGGCGATATCCAGGTGCGTCGAGTAAGTGTATTCCTCTACCGGTACCGTATTGCTGGCGACATCAGTCGGGACCTCGTTTGCCATGGCGGTAGCGCACAGACTGCTGAGGGCCAGAACCAATAAAGCTTTCATTCGAATTTACCTTCCTGAGGTCGAGTGGGGTCACGCAGCCTTTGTGGGGCTGCGTGTACAACTTGATTACAGAGTTGGGATCAACTGCCTTCGTGGGGGCTGCAACTGGGTTAATCACAATGCCGGGTTGGCGAGGCAGATTTTAGGGGTGAAGGAAGCATTCATATAGCCGCGCTTTTGATAAACACTGTTGACAGATCTTGTAACAATCATCGTTTTTTACGCGTGGATGGGACGTGCGTACCAAGCTGTCGTGTGTAAATCGGGGCAATTTGTAGGGGCTTGTTACTACCATCGTCGAATGGTTCTATAGGTCCGCCTCGGGCTACAACGGGGTCATACAAAAACAACTATTTCACCGAGGTAAAGAAAGATGAGTGCGGCTTCCCTGTACCCCGTTCGTCCCGAGGTTGCGGCCAACACGCTGACTGACGAGGCGACCTACAAGGCCATGTACCAGCAGTCGGTCGTCAACCCTGACGGCTTCTGGCGCGAGCAGGCCAAGCGCCTCGACTGGATCAAACCTTTCACCACGGTGAAACAGACCTCTTTCGACGACCACCATGTCGACATCAAGTGGTTCGCCGACGGCACCCTGAACGTGTCCTATAACTGCCTCGACCGTCATCTGGCCGAGCGTGGCGACCAGATCGCAATCATCTGGGAAGGTGACGATCCTGCCGAGAGCCGCAACATCACCTACCGCGAGCTGCACGAACAAGTCTGCAAGTTCGCCAACGCCCTGCGTGGGCAAGACGTGCACCGCGGTGACGTGGTGACCATCTATATGCCGATGATCCCCGAAGCCGTGGTCGCCATGCTGGCGTGCACCCGCATCGGCGCGATTCACTCGGTAGTGTTCGGCGGCTTCTCGCCGGAAGCCCTGGCCGGCCGGATCATCGACTGCAAGTCGAAAGTGGTGATCACTGCGGACGAAGGCCTGCGCGCCGGCAAGAAAATTCCGCTCAAGGCCAACGTCGACGACGCCCTGACCAACCCGGAAACCAGCAGCATCCAGAAAGTCATCGTGTGCAAGCGCACCGGTGGCGACATCAAGTGGAACCAGCATCGTGACATCTGGTTCGAAGACCTGATGAAAGTCGCGGGCACCGTGTGTGCGCCGAAAGAAATGGGCGCCGAAGAAGCGCTGTTCATCCTCTACACCTCCGGTTCCACCGGCAAACCCAAGGGCGTGCAGCACACCACCGGCGGCTACCTGCTTTATGCAGCGCTGACCCACGAGCGCGTGTTCGACTACCGTCCGGGCGAAATCTACTGGTGCACCGCCGACGTCGGCTGGGTCACCGGCCACACCTACATCGTCTACGGCCCGCTGGCCAACGGCGCGACCACCCTGTTGTTCGAGGGCGTGCCGAACTACCCGGATATCACTCGGGTGGCGAAGATCGTCGACAAGCACAAGGTCAACATCCTCTACACCGCGCCGACCGCGATCCGCGCCATGATGGCCTCGGGCACTGCCGCTTGCGAAGGCGCCGACGGCGGCAGCCTGCGCCTGCTGGGTTCGGTGGGCGAGCCGATCAACCCGGAAGCGTGGGACTGGTACTACAAGAACGTCGGTCAATCCCGTTGCCCGATCGTCGACACCTGGTGGCAGACCGAAACCGGCGCCACCCTGATGAGCCCGCTGCCAGGGGCTCACGCCCTCAAGCCGGGTTCGGCGGCGCGGCCGTTCTTCGGTGTGGTGCCGGCGCTGGTGGACAACCTGGGCAACATCATCGAGGGCGCGGCCGAAGGCAACCTGGTGATTCTCGATTCGTGGCCAGGCCAGGCGCGTACCCTGTACGGCGACCACGACCGCTTCGTCGACACCTACTTCAAGACCTTCCGTGGCATGTACTTCACCGGTGACGGCGCGCGTCGCGATGAAGACGGCTACTGGTGGATCACCGGTCGTGTGGACGACGTACTCAACGTTTCCGGGCACCGCATGGGCACCGCCGAGATCGAAAGTGCGATGGTTGCCCACCCGAAAGTGGCCGAGGCCGCAGTGGTCGGTGTGCCGCATGACATCAAGGGCCAGGGCATCTACGTCTACGTCACCCTCAACGGTGGCGAAGAGCCGAACGAAGCGCTGCGCCTGGAACTGAAAAACTGGGTGCGCAAGGAGATTGGCCCGATTGCTTCGCCGGACGTCATCCAGTGGGCGCCAGGCCTGCCGAAAACCCGCTCGGGTAAAATCATGCGTCGCATCCTGCGCAAGATTGCCACCGCCGAGTACGACGGGCTGGGTGATATTTCCACCCTGGCCGACCCGGGTGTGGTGCAACACCTGATCGACACCCACAAGACCATGAACGTCGCGTAACACGCGTTCTTGAGCCTGCGAGCCCCGCCCGGTCCGGTACCTGGCGGGGCTTTTTTGTGGGCCTGGTAAACGATTGCCTGACACAGGCATATCCGGGCGAATAAATATCGATCTGGGTGTAGGGCGTTTCCCGGCGTTACCGTCACGGCAAATTGTGTAACCGTGCGCGATATTTCGGGGCAATGGGAAACGCCATGCCCCGTTTCAGGGCCTTTAATGGCCGTATGAAAAATATGACATTACGCTGCGCTTGCCGGATTAGAAGGGTTTGCCAATAATAGGCCCGCTATTTGCAGCATAGATCGGTTTTACGTCTTTTGCCCTTGCATGATTCTCAAGGGCTGTCAATGTGCTCGAACGGCTTTCTCGGTGCATCTGTAACTAGTTGTCGCATTGAAGAAATATCGGCTTCGGGCCTGTCGTTAGAATGCCGATCACTCGCTCGTCGTTGTCCGTGTTGAATGCAGCGCCGGGCAAGCAGGACGCAGCAACGCTATTTTCGTTTAACCCATTCGCATATTGGGCTGATGCTCACTCTGCCGTTTTCGCCCTTTACCGATGGAGTCCCAAAATGAAGAAACTCGTGCTGCTTGGCGCCCTGGCACTGTCCGTGCTGTCCATGCCAACCTTCGCCGATCAGAAGCCTCTGAAAATTGGTATCGAGGCGGCTTACCCTCCATTCGCCTCCAAGGCGCCGGACGGCAGCATCGTCGGCTTCGACTACGACATCGGCAACGCCCTGTGCGAAGAGATGAAGGTCAAGTGCGTGTGGGTCGAGCAGGAATTCGACGGTCTGATCCCGGCACTCAAGGTGCGCAAGATCGACGCCATTCTGTCGTCGATGTCGATCACCGAGGATCGCAAGAAGTCCGTGGACTTCACCAACAAGTACTACAACACCCCGGCTCGCCTGGTGATGAAGGAAGGCACCCAGGTCAGCGACGGCCTGGCCGAGCTCAAGGGCAAGAACATTGGCGTGCAGCGTGGCTCGATCCACGAGCGTTTCGCCCGTGAAGTCCTGGCCCCGCTGGGTGCTGAAATCAAGCCGTACGGCTCGCAGAACGAAATCTACCTGGACGTGGCCGCCGGTCGCCTCGACGGCACCGTGGCAGACGCTACCCTGTTGAATGACGGCTTCCTGAAAACCGACGCCGGCAAGGGCTTCGCGTTTGTCGGTCCGGCGTTCACCGACGTCAAATACTTCGGTGATGGCGTGGGCATCGCAGTCCGTAAGGGTGACGCGCTGAAAGAGCAGATCAACACCGCGATCACCGCCATTCGCGAGAACGGCAAGTACAAGCAAATCCAGGACAAGTACTTCGACTTCGACATTTACGGCAAGTAAGCGTCGCAGCGTAAGTCCGAAATGGCGCAAGCAACAGGATCTCTGCGGTTTGCGCCATTTTTTCATCCCAATTTTCGAGGACCTGAATCATGTTGAAAGGCTACGGGGCTGTCATCCTCGATGGCGCATGGCTGACGCTGCAACTCGCCTTGTCGTCCATGGCCTTGGCCATTGTTCTGGGTCTGATCGGGGTCGCCTTGCGCCTGTCGCCGATTCGCTGGCTGGCCTGGCTGGGCGACCTGTATTCCACGGTGATCCGCGGGATTCCCGATCTGGTGCTGATCCTGCTGATTTTCTACGGCGGTCAGGACCTGCTCAATCGGGTGGCGCCATTGCTCGGCTACGACGACTACATCGACCTGAATCCGCTGGCGGCCGGTATCGGTACCCTGGGCTTCATTTTCGGTGCCTACCTGTCGGAAACCTTCCGTGGTGCCTTCATGGCGATTCCCAAGGGTCAGGCCGAAGCCGGCATGGCTTACGGCATGAGCAGCTTCCAGGTGTTCTTCCGGGTCATGGTGCCGCAGATGATTCGCCTGGCGATTCCCGGCTTCACCAACAACTGGCTGGTGTTGACCAAGGCGACCGCACTGATTTCGGTGGTCGGCCTGCAAGACATGATGTTCAAGGCCAAGCAGGCGGCAGACGCCACTCGCGAACCTTTCACCTTCTTCCTTGCAGTGGCGGCGATGTACCTGGTGATCACCAGTGTCTCCTTGCTGGCATTGCGTCACCTTGAGAAGCGCTACTCGGTAGGCGTAAGGGCGGCTGATCTATGATCTTCGACTACAACGTCATCTGGGAGGCATTGCCGCTGTACCTCGGCGGCCTGCTGACCACTCTGAAACTGCTCGCCCTGTCGCTGTTCTTCGGCCTGTTGTGTGCCTTGCCCCTGGGCTTGATGCGCGTGTCGAAGAACGCGGTCGTCAACGGCGCCGCCTGGCTCTACACCTACGTGATCCGTGGCACACCGATGCTGGTGCAGCTGTTCCTGATCTACTACGGCCTGGCCCAGTTCGAGGCGGTGCGCGAGAGCTTCCTCTGGCCATTCCTGTCCAGCGCAACCTTCTGTGCGTGCCTGGCGTTTGCCATCAACACCAGTGCCTACACCGCCGAAATCATCGCCGGCAGCCTGCGGGCCACGCCCAACGGCGAAATCGAAGCGGCCAAGGCCGTGGGCATGTCGCGCTTCAAGATGTACAAGCGGATCCTGCTGCCATCGGCCCTGCGCCGGGCGCTGCCGCAGTACAGCAACGAAGTGATCATGATGCTGCAGACCACCAGCCTGGCCTCCATCGTGACCCTGATCGACATCACCGGTGCCGCGCGGACCGTGAACGCCCAGTACTACCTGCCGTTCGAGGCCTACATCACCGCCGGCGTGTTCTACCTGTGCCTGACCTTCATCCTCGTGCGCCTGTTCAAGATGGCCGAGCGTCGCTGGCTGGGTTACCTGGCCCCGCGGAAGCACTGATATGGAACGTATCGATCATCCGTTGCCGTGGAATCACCTGGGCAGCGAACGGCAGATCTCGGTGTTCCGTTTCGGCAGTGGCGAGCGCAAGGCCTATATCCAGGCCAGCCTGCACGCCGACGAATTGCCGGGCATGCGCACCGCCTGGGAGCTGAAAAAGCGCCTGGCCGAACTGGAAGCCCAGGGCGCCCTGAACGGGGTGATCGAACTGGTGCCGGTGGCCAATCCGCTGGGTCTGGGGCAACTGCTGCAAGGCAGTCACCAGGGGCGTTTCGAGGCGGGCAGCGGGAAGAACTTCAACCGCGACTTTGTTGAGTTGAGCGCGCCGGTGGCGGCAAAGCTGGAAGGGCGCCTGGGGGATGATCCTCACGCCAATATCCAGTTGATCCGCCAGGCCATGGGCGATGTGCTTGCGAGCTTGCCACCGGCCAGCAGCCAGTTGCAGGGCATGCAGCGCATCCTCCTCAGTCACGCCTGCACCGCCGATGTGGTGCTCGACCTGCATTGCGACGCCGAAGCTGCGCTGCACATGTACGCCTTGCCGCAGCATTGGCCGCAGTGGCGTTCGCTGGCGGCGCATCTGGATGTGCGCGTCGGCCTGCTGGCCGAAGATTCCGGTGGCAGTTCCTTCGACGAAGCCTGCTCGCTGCCTTGGCTGCGCTTGTCGCGGCAGTTTCCCGAGGCGCAGATCCCGCTGGCGTGCCTGGCGACCACCATTGAACTGGGTGGCCAGGCTGACACCGGTCGCCCGCAAGCCGAGGCGCATGCCGAGGGCATCCTGGCGTTCCTTGCTGAACAGGGATTGATCAGCGGCCAATGGCCGGCGCCGGCCCATGAAGCCTGCGAAGGCCTGCCGTTCGAAGGCACCGAGTTGCTGTTTGCGCCCCATCCGGGCGTGATCAGCTTCTTGCGTGAGCCCGGCGAGTGGGTGGAAGCCGGTGACCAGATTTTTGAAGTGATTGATCCATTGGCTGATCGGGTCAGCACCGTGTGTGCTGGTACGGCCGGTGTGCTGTTTGCCGTGGAACGGCTGCGGTATGCCCAACCCGGTTTCTGGCTGGCCAAGGTGGCGGGGCGCGAAGCGCTGCGTCACGGGCGCTTGCTCAACGACTGACTGTTTTTGTGAGAACCGACAACATGTACAAACTTGAAGTCCAAGACCTGCATAAACGCTATGGCAGTCACGAAGTGCTCAAGGGTGTGTCCCTGAAGGCAGCGGCAGGCGATGTGATCAGCATCATCGGCTCCAGTGGCTCCGGCAAAAGTACCTTCCTGCGTTGCATCAACCTGCTGGAGCAGCCGCACGCCGGCAAGATCCTGCTCAACAACGAAGAGTTGAAGCTGGTGGCGAACAAGGACGGCGCAATGAAGGCCGCCGACCCGAAACAACTGCAGCGCATGCGTTCGCGCCTGTCGATGGTGTTCCAGCATTTCAATCTGTGGTCGCACATGACCGCGATGGAAAACATCATGGAAGCGCCAGTGCATGTGCTTGGCATGTCCAAGGCCGATGCTCGCGAGAAGGCCGAGATGTACCTGGCCAAGGTCGGCGTCTCCCATCGCAAGGACGCTTACCCTGGGCACATGTCCGGTGGCGAGCAACAGCGCGTGGCGATTGCCCGGGCGCTGGCGATGGAGCCTGAAGTGATGCTGTTCGACGAGCCGACTTCGGCCCTTGACCCGGAGCTGGTCGGTGATGTGCTCAAGGTCATGCAGTCGCTGGCCCAGGAAGGCCGGACCATGGTCGTGGTGACCCACGAAATGGGCTTTGCTCGTGAAGTGTCGAACCAGTTGGTGTTCCTGCACAAAGGTGTGGTCGAGGAAAGTGGCAACCCGCGCGAAGTGCTGGTCAATCCGCAATCCGAGCGCTTGCAGCAGTTCCTTTCGGGCAGCTTGAAGTAATCAAGGCTGCCGTTGTGCACCGAGATAGTGCATGCTTCGCAACCTGAAATCCGGCTCCTCATCCTCGTAGGAGCTGGCTTGCCAGCGAAAGCGGTGGGTCAGACATACCGCCTTCGCTGGCAAGCCAGCTCCTACGATCGTATCGCTTACGATTTCGGGATTTGCGTTCATTTACGGGCTAGCATTGGCCCATGCCTTCATCACCGTTGTTCGTTTCGGATTGCCCGCCATGACTGCCCATCGAATTGGTTTCCTGATTTGGCCCAGCACTAAAGCCTTGACGCTGGCGCTGGCGGAGGAGGCCTTGTGTGTTGCCCAGCGCGTGCATCCGGAAGTTGTCTACGAACTGACGTTCCTGCAGGCCGAGCCACCGGTCGAAGGTGCCTGGCAATTGCCGGGCGAGGCCTGGACCGGCAAGCTGGAGAACTTCCAGAAGCTGTTCCTGTTGGCGGATGAGCCGCCCGCGCCCATGGCGCCACCCTTGAGCAGCGCGCTCAAGCAGTTGGTGCGTGCCGGGTGTGTGATTGGCGGCCTGTCGGCCGGTGTCTACCCGCTGGCGCAGTTGGGCTTGCTCGACGGCTATCGCGCTGCGGTGCATTGGCGTTGGCAGGATGATTTCGCCGAGCGCTTCCCCAAGGCCATTGCCACCAGTCACCTGTTCGATTGGGACCGTGATCGCCTGACCGCCTGCGGCGGCATGTCGGTGCTGGATCTGCTGCTGGCAGTGCTGGCTCGTGATCACGGCGCGGAACTGGCCGGCGCGGTGTCGGAAGAACTGGTGGTCGAGCGCATTCGCGAAGGTGGCGAGCGCCAGCGCATTCCATTGCAGAACCGCCTGGGCTCCAGCCATCCCAAGCTGACCCAGGCGGTGTTGCTGATGGAAGCCAACATCGAAGAGCCGCTGACCACCGATGAAATCGCCCAGCACGTGTGCGTATCCCGCCGGCAGCTGGAGCGGATTTTCAAGCAATACCTCAATCGCGTGCCGAGCCAGTACTACCTGGAGCTGCGCCTGAACAAGGCGCGGCAGATGCTGATGCAGACCAGCAAGTCGATCATCCAGATCGGCCTGTCCTGCGGCTTCTCCTCCGGGCCGCATTTCTCCAGCGCCTATCGCAACTTCTTCGGTGCCACGCCGCGGGAAGATCGCAACCAGCGGCGCAGCAGCAGCCCGTTCGAACTGTCATCGGTGCCCGCCGAGCGCGGCTGATGCCGTTTTCAGCCTCACTCGTCGACCTCTGAACCCGTTGAGCTCGATACCTCGAGTTCGGCGCCATTGATCACCGCATCGACACCAAAATCGATGCGGTTTTGCCTGAAGTAGACGATCAGTTGTTGCACGGCCTCTGCCGACAGCGGGTTGCCCCTGAGGCTGATCTTCCCGGCGAACTCCGCCGTCAGTTCGAGAATATCGCTGGGGACATGGCTGATCGCGTTGTCGCTCAGGTCGGCCAGGTCCAGGTTCTGCAATTGCAGCAGGCCCGGTGGCAGTTCGGTGATGCCGGTGTTGTCCAGCATCAGCACCGACAGCTCGCTCATCTGGCTGATGTCCGGTGCCCGGCCCAATGGATTGCTACTCAAGTCGAGGGCATCCAGATGGGCCATTTCCGCCAGTTCGAGAGCAGATTGAGGTGTCAGGACAATCTCGCAGTCGCTCAGCGCCAGGTAAGTCAGTTCGCTCATTCTGAAGATCGCTTCGGGAATGTTGCCGAGTCGATATTCGTAGAGGGTCAGCCCCTTGAGGTTGGGGAAGTATTCGACAAATCGGCCAACACCGGACGCCCCGGCAAAGTGCCCCTTCATGTACAGATGGGAGACGTGGGAGAAGTCGGCATCGATCACCGGCAGTTCACCGCTCACCTCACTCGACAGGTTCAATTCATAAGTAGGCAGCAGCGCCTCATCGAAGTCATCGAGTTCGGTTTCCCGGCGCCAGCACAGCTCCAGTTGATTGCTGAACGTCTCGCGCGCCGCTTGTTCAACCAGCAACTGCGCGGCGGTGAAGGGCTCGCCAGTCAGCGGGTGAACCTGGGGCAGATCGTCGGCCCATCGCGCAAGCGCTTCGGTCAGGCCGCGCAGTTCGTTTTCCCGGCGGGTGATTTCGACAGTGCCGTCATGCAGCGAGCCGGGCAGCAGATAGAGCAGTTCGCTGGCCATCTCCTGATCCATCTGCGGGTAGAGCGCTTGCACGCGCACGATGTCGCTGGGGTCGGCGAGCACGCCGAAGTCCTGCCGGGTGTTGCTGAAGTGCAGCTTGATCCGCTCGCGATCTGCCGCGCCAAGCGGGTTGCCGGCCAGGTCAAAGCCTTCCGCTATTTTGTCTGGCAAGGAAAATAGCGGGCTGGGTAGTGACTGGATCCGGTTGTTGTTGAGCAGGGCGGTGCGCAGTTGAGGGCGGTTCAGCAAGCCGTGCGGAAAGTGCCCGATAGCGGTTTCCGACAGGTCCAGGTAGTTCAGCAATGGCATGGACTCGACACTGGGCGTCAGCCCTAGCGGATTTTTATACAGATCCAGAGCGCTCAGTCGGGTCTGCGCCTGCAGTGTCGCCAGGCCGTCCGGGGTCAGGGTGATTGCGCAGTCACTGAGGATCAGTTCGTCAAGTTGAGGCGACTGGGTGATGGCTTCGGGTACTCGCCCCAGTTCGAGGTTGCGCAATGCGAGGCGACGCAGCCCGTGAAAGCTCTGCAGGAATCCGTTCACACCGCGGGTGCTGGCATGGCCGTCGACGGTCAATGATCCGACGCGTTCGAACTTGAGGTTCAGGCGCGGCAGGTCGCCGATGATCGGCTGCGCGAAGCTGATGTCAATTTCGGGATCCAGTGGGTCGACCAAGGCTGTCTGCTGCCTCCAGCCGTATAGAAGCTCGTTGCGCCATTGCCGGCGATTGTATTTTTGCGTACTGGATTGCTCGGCGCTGAGACGGATCCTGGTGTGGGGGTCGACCAATGGAATGTCGTCAATCCAGGCATTGAGTGTGGTGTTGATGTGCGCGTGCTCGGTGAACAGCCGGGTCAACTCCGCGCGTGGGCCGCCGGGCTGGCGTTGCAGATGTTCGACAAAGGCCTGCAGTTGCTCCGCTGGCAAGTCGGGCAGCAGTTGATGGGCGTGCGCTTGCAGGGTCGGGGTTTCGGGGCGCAACAGGTGATAACCGTCGGTGCCGCCCAGCAGGCGCATGATGCTGGGGTCGTAGCTGGGCTTGAGCAGCGGCTGGTTCGCCAGCAACGAGCGCAATGCACGGCGGTCCAGGGCGTGGTCGCGGATCTGTTGCCTGAGCTTTTCGGTTTCGTCGATGTGCATGTCCAGCGCTGTGCGTTCGCTGTCGGGCAGTGCGTGCAGCAGGCTGGCGTACAGCGAGTCTTCGCCATGCAGCTGCAGGCCTTCGGCGTCAAAGGCCTGGTAGCTGCCCTGTGTGGTCAGGACCAGGACCTTGCGCCAAGGCGCGTCCGGTTCGCCGATGCTGTCGAGCAGGGTGCCTTGATCGGTGTACTGGCGTACTTCCAGGCGCAATTGTCCCGACCAGTCGGGCAGTTGCTCGAGGGTATGCAGAACCAGGCGATCGGTGTCCAGGTTGTCAGCGGTGGAGCGCAGTTCAAGGCCTTCGTAAGCGCGGGTGACGCGGGTTTGCAGGGCCGCTTCCTGGCTCAGCGCGGCCAGGCGCTCCGACGTTGTTCCGCGTTGCAACTGTTGCCGTTCAATGTCGCTCGCAGTGTCCAGCAGCGCTTGTGCCAGTGTCTTCGGCAGGCCTGGTTGGGCATCGATCAGTTTCTGCTGCAGGGCGCTCGCGCCGTGTTGGAGTGGGCGATAGCGATCGGCAAACAGGCTTTGTCGATGGCGCGTGGCCAGGTCGGCAAGCGTGCGCCGCAGCCGCTGTGCGCGCTGCGCAAGGGTTGAGTGAGCGGCGCCGAACGCTTCACCGGTCAGGGTGCGAATCTGTTCGTCGGTGAGCGTCAGGAGCACGGACTGCAGGAGGTCGCCTTCATGCAGATGACGGGTGTCGAGCTCGGTCATCGGCAGCGTAGGGTCGGGACTCTGCCATAGCGTTTGCCCTGTGCCGTCGATCAGACGCAGGCCTTTGTCTGCAGGCCAGTCGCCGTGGCGCTGGAGCAGTTGTAGTTGGCCGCTCGGATCGGCTGCGCGGTACTGCGCCGGATCGCTGCTGCTGAGCTGATCGATGAAGCGCTGAATATCCTGGTCGATCTTGAAGCGTTGTAGGGTGTCGGCCAAAAGCGCTGGCGTCTGTTCGCCTTCAACGTGGATCTTGCGCAGGGTGTCTTCGTTGCAGCCGCTGATCTCCAGCATGCGTTCGCGCGTCTGTGCGGGGAAGCGCTCCATGTCGGGGTCAAGGCGGCGCAGCAGGGTCGTCCGATCCCAGGTCAGCGGTTGGTCGAGTTCGGTTTTCCAGGCCCCGCTACCCCTGTGTTCGAGCCGGGGTTTGTAGGCGTCGACGCGAGTGGGATGATCGATAGCGAGTTCTTTGCTCAGCGGGTTTTCGCTGACGGCGTAGGGCTTGTCGTTGAGCACCATGAGTTTTTTTCCTTGCTGCTCATGCAACCCTCGAGCGTCAGGCTGTGAGTCTTGCGCCACGGCGTCCGGGTGTTCGTAGGCGCCGAGGTCCGGCTCCCAGTAACGGCTTTGCTCGCTCGGTGTTTTCACCAGATTGCAGCGATCAAAAAATTCCAGGGTCGAGGCGGGCAGTGCCGCGCGCAATTCGCCGGCGACGATAGTCCCGCCCACCGCGAAGGTGCCTGCCTGCACGACGGACTCGATCACCGCCATGAAATGCTCGAAGGCTTCCAGGGACTTGCCTTCGGCCCAGTCGATGACGGCCTCGAAGGTGTCGTCGAGGAGTTGGTAGGCCATGTAGGCCAGCATCAGCTCGCCGGCAAACGGGATAAAGGGCGCGACGACAAAGGCGGCGATCTCGAGCAGCGTCGAGGCAATCTCGATAAACGAATCCCATAGCGCCCAGCGCGCCTTCTGGTCAACGCGCACGGTGGACACGGCGATCACCTCGGCGTCGTTGAGAATCTTGTCGAAGGCGCGCTGGTATAGGTGGTTCCACAGCGCGCCATTGATCGGTATGGATGCCAGTTGCAGGTCGGGACGCTCGGTTGGCGCATATCGCCAGGTCGGTCGTGGGTCGGCAGCCGGCACTGGTTGCCAGGTGATCTTGCCGAGACGGTTGTTCAGCTGGCCGAAGAAATGCCCGCGATCCTCATGGTTGATGAAGCGGCTGAAGAACTGCTGGTAGTCATCGTTGCGCAGGCGCTCGACCAGTTCCTGGGCAAAGGCCGCAGCGCTCGGGTATTGCTTGATCGGGTGGTGCGGGTCGTCGGGGATGTAGGCCACGACCTTCACGGCTGCGCTGGCCTGCTCCAGGTCGGGGGCGAACAGGGTGATCCCGGTCAGGCGCGCGCCCATGATCGTCAGGTCATGACAGTGCCATTCCTGGCCATGCAGGCGCAGATGCGGCAGGCCGTCAGCAACACCATTGATCAACATCCCAAGGCCCGGATCGATCAGTCCCTGCAGGCTCGCCATGTGCAGGCTGGCAGCAAATGCGCTTTTCTGGCAGGCCTGTACCTGTGATTGCAGGGTGGTCGCGCGCGCCGGGTCGTTGATCGCCAGTTGCTCTTGCAGATGGGCCTTGTAGCGCGCGCCGAGGTCAAGTTCCCGGCACATCCGGGTGAACGAAGCGATAGGCATGCGCTGCAGGACCTGCGGCAGGGCGGTGAACTGGCCGTCGGCCGTGGGTGGCTGGAGGTAGGTCGAGGCGGCTTCGAACGCGTCGTCGCCTGTTTCACTCTCCTCGAAGTTATGCAGCGCTGCCGCCAGCAACGACACGGTCCATGTACGCGCCGCCCCCGATTTCAGGCGCAACCAGGGTATGTGTGCGGAGAGGTACAGACGCATGAAGGTCTGGCTGACATCCAGCTCGAGGCCAAAGCGCTTGAGAATCTCCGCTTGCAGGATCGGCGTGGCGAAACGATTGGCGTCCTGCAGTCCCGACAAGGTCTGTTCCAACAGGTTCTGTGCCGTCCAGTGCTGGCTAGTGAGCGCAGTCATTTGCTGGTGCCGGGTCTTGGCGAGCAGGGTGAAACCGGCGGGCTGGCCTGGTCGAGTTCGACGCAAGGTGTCGCGTTTGTCGGTACTGGCCTGGGTCAGCCAGGAAGGGAGAGCGCTTGCCAGGTGTTGATAGTGGCTGTCAGGCCTGAAGGGCGTGTGGCGGGTTGGGGTGGTGGTCTGATCCATGGCGGGTTCTGCAGATTGTTGAAGGGCGCTCAGCAAAACCCGGGACCGAATACCCGAGGCGTTGCATAATTACCGCCGTTATCAAACTGCCATGCATCGGTTTCCGGCGCGCCTGCCGCAAAACCGCCGCAGGCAGTTTAAACTGCGCCTTTGCGACCCTATATGTCGCATTGCCGTAAACCCGGGAAAATCAGGGTTTTGCGCTATAAGAAGTTGTCGCTTGGCGGCAAGGCCAAGCTCGAAACTGTCCTTACAATCCCCCCATCGCTCGCCAGTTTCAGGCGGGTGTTCCTCATCAGGAGACTCCGATGTCCGTTGAGCACGCTGCGGTAGAACGCGCCGATTTTGACCAGGTAATGGTTCCCAACTATGCGCCTGCCGCTTTCATTCCGGTGCGTGGTGCCGGTTCCCGCGTTTGGGACCAGTCGGGTCGCGAGCTGATCGACTTCGCCGGCGGGATTGCCGTCAACGTTCTGGGTCACGCCCATCCGGCACTGGTCGGAGCCTTGACTGAGCAGGCGAACAAGCTGTGGCACGTGTCCAACGTGTTCACCAATGAGCCGGCCCTGCGCCTGGCCCACAAGCTGATCGACGCGACCTTCGCCGAGCGCGTGTTCTTCTGCAACTCCGGCGCCGAGGCCAACGAGGCCGCGTTCAAGCTGGCCCGTCGCGTTGCTCACGATCGTTTCGGTGCCGAGAAATACGAAATCATCGCGGCCCTGAACAGCTTCCACGGTCGTACCCTGTTCACCGTCAACGTCGGTGGCCAGTCCAAGTACTCCGACGGTTTCGGGCCGAAAATCACCGGTATCACCCACGTCCCGTACAACGATCTGGCCGCGCTGAAAGCCGCCATTTCCGACAAGACCTGTGCCGTGGTGCTGGAACCGATCCAGGGTGAGGGCGGTGTGCTGCCGGCCGAACTGGCCTACCTGCAAGGTGCCCGCGAGCTGTGCGACGCGCACAACGCGCTGCTGGTCTTCGATGAAGTGCAAACCGGCATGGGCCGCAGCGGCAAGCTGTTCGCTTATCAGCATTACGGCGTGACGCCGGACATCCTGACCAGCGCCAAGAGCCTGGGCGGCGGTTTCCCGATCGCCGCCATGCTGACCACCGAAGACCTGGCCAAACACCTGGTCGTCGGCACTCACGGCACCACCTACGGCGGTAACCCGCTGGCGTGCGCAGTGGCCGAGGCGGTGATCGACGTGATCAATACCCCTGAAGTGCTGAACGGCGTCAATGCCAAGCACGACAAGTTCAAGGCGCGCCTGCAACAGATCGGCGAGCAATACGGCGTGTTCACTCAGGTGCGTGGTCTCGGCCTGCTGCTGGGTTGTGTCCTGAGCGATGCCTGGAAAGGCAAGGCCAAGGACATCTTCAACGCTGCCGAGAAAGAAGGCTTGATGATTCTGCAGGCCGGCCCTGACGTGGTTCGTTTCGCCCCAAGCCTTGTGGTGGAAGACGCGGATATCGATGCCGGTCTGGACCGCTTCGAACGTGCCGTGGCCAAGTTGACGCAAGCCTGATAGACCTTTCGGCGCCCGCAGGTCGGGCGCCGATGCAAATTTCCACGCCGGTTGGCTTCTCTGTGCAGGCTCACCCCGCACAGCCCAAGGCAGCCGGCGATTTTCCTCAAAGAGTTTATAAAAAGGAGTGACACCATGCTGGTGATGCGCCCCGCGCAAATGGCTGATCTGGGCGAGGTACAACGCCTGGCTGCGGACAGCCCGATTGGTGTCACTTCCCTGCCGGATGACGTTGAACGCCTGAGCGACAAGATTGCCGCGAGCGAAGCGTCCTTCGCCGCTGAAGTCAGTTTCAACGGTGAAGAGAGCTATTTCTTCGTCCTTGAAGACACCGCCACCGGCAAGCTGGTGGGCTGCTCGGCCATTGTCGCCTCGGCCGGTTACTCCGAGCCTTTCTACAGCTTTCGTAATGAAACCTTTGTGCACGCTTCCCGCGAGCTGAAGATTCACAACAAGATCCACGTGCTCTCGCAGTGCCACGACCTGACCGGCAATAGCCTGCTGACCAGCTTCTACGTGCTGCCGGAGTTGGTGGGGTCGGCCTGGTCGGAGCTTAACTCCCGCGGGCGTCTGCTGTTCGTTGCCAGCCACCCGGAACGCTTCGCCGACTCGGTGGTGACCGAGATCGTCGGCTACAGCGACGAACGTGGCGACTCGCCGTTCTGGGACGCCATCGGCCGCAACTTCTTCGACCTCAACTACGCCGAAGCCGAGCGCCTGTGCGGTCTGAAGAGCCGTACCTTCCTGGCCGAGCTGATGCCGCATTACCCGATCTACGTGCCACTGCTGCCGGACTCCGCCCAGGAAGCCATGGGCCAGGTGCACCCGCGGGCGCAGATCACCTTCGACATCCTGATGCGTGAAGGTTTCGAGACCGATCACTACATCGACATCTTCGACGGTGGCCCGACCCTGCATGCACGCGTCTCGGGCATCCGCTCGATCGCCCAGAGCCGCGTGGTGCCGGTGAAGATCGGCGAGCCGGTCAAGGGCGCCGGCCGCCAGTACCTGGTGGCCAATGCGCAGTTGCAGGATTACCGCGCGGTCATGCTTGAGCTGGACTACGCGCCAGGCAAGCCGGTGGTACTGGACCTGGAAGCTGCCGAAGCCCTGGGCGTCGGCGAGGGCGCGAGCGTGCGCCTGGTAGCGGTTTAACGCTTGAACGCCGCAAGGCACACCGAGCAGCGAGTTTTACGGGTGGTCGTGATCGACCGCCCGTTTGAGGAGATAGCATGATCGTTCGTCCCGTACGCAGCAGCGATTTACCCGCTCTGATCGACCTGGCCCGCAGTACCGGCACCGGCCTGACCACCTTGCCGGCCAACGAAGAGCGCCTGGCGCACCGGGTAGGCTGGGCGGAAAAAACCTTCACTGGCGAAGCGGGGCGTGCCGACGCCGATTACCTGTTCGTGCTCGAAGACGACAACGGCCGGGTGGTGGGTATTTCGGCGATTGCCGGCGCGGTCGGCCTGCGTGAGCCCTGGTACAACTTCCGGGTCGGCCTGACGGTCAGCGCATCGCAAGAGCTGAACATCTATCGGGAAATCCCCACGCTGTTCCTGGCCAACGACCTGACCGGCAACTCCGAGCTGTGCTCGCTGTTCCTCCACGCCGATTACCGCACCGGCCTCAATGGCCGCATGCTGGCCAAGGCGCGGATGCTGTTCATTGCCGAATTCCCGCAACTGTTCGGCAACAAGATCATTGCCGAGATGCGCGGCGTCTCCGACACCGCGGGTCGCTCGCCTTTCTGGGAAAGCCTGGGCCGCCACTTCTTCAAGATGGAGTTCAGCCAGGCGGACTACCTGACGGGCGTAGGCAACAAGGCGTTCATTGCCGAGCTGATGCCGAAATTCCCGCTCTACACCTGCTTCCTTTCCGAAGACGCGCGCAACGTCATCGGCCAGGTTCACCCGGACACCGAACCGGCGCTGGCCATGCTCAAAAGCGAGGGCTTCAGCTATCAGGGCTACGTCGACATTTTCGACGCCGGCCCGGCCGTGGAGTGCGAGACCGCGAAGATCCGCGCAGTCCGTGACAGCCAGGCTCTGGTGCTGGCCATTGGCACCCCGGGTGACGATGCCACGCCATTCCTGATTCACAACCGCAAGCGCGAAGACTGCCGCATGACCGCAGCTCCGGCGCGCTTTGCCGCCGGTACCCTGGTGGTCGATCCGCTGACCGCCAAGCGCCTTCAACTCAATGCCGGCGATCAGGTGCGCGCCGTACCATTGTCTGCTGCCCGGGAGTCGAAATAATGAATTCGCTTTACATCGCAGGTGAGTGGCTGGCTGGTCAGGGCGAAGCCTTTGAATCGCTGAACCCGGTGACCCAGCAAGTGCTGTGGTCAGGGCAGGGCGCCACCGCCGCACAGGTTGAAAGCGCCGTGCAAGCGGCCCGTCAGGCATTCCCGGCCTGGGCTCGTCGCACCCTGGAAGAGCGCATCAGCGTGCTCGAGGCCTTTGCCGCCAGCCTGAAACAGCACGCCGACGAATTGGCCCGCTGCATTGGTGAAGAAACCGGCAAGCCGCTGTGGGAAGCCGCGACTGAAGTGACCAGCATGGTCAACAAGATCGCGATCTCGGTGCAAAGCTACCGTGAGCGCACCGGCGAGAAGAGCGGCCCGCTGGGCGACGCCACCGCCGTGCTGCGGCACAAACCCCACGGCGTGGTCGCGGTGTTTGGCCCCTACAACTTCCCGGGTCACCTGCCCAACGGTCACATCGTGCCCGCCTTGCTGGCCGGCAACTGTGTGCTGTTCAAACCGAGCGAACTGACACCGAAAGTTGCCGAGCTGACCGTCAAGTGCTGGATCGAAGCCGGCCTGCCAGCCGGTGTGCTGAACCTGGTGCAAGGCGCACGGGAAACCGGGATCGCCCTGGCGGCCAATCCGGGCATCGATGGCCTGTTCTTCACCGGTTCCAGCCGTACTGGCAATCATCTGCATGCGCAGTTCTCCGGGCGGCCGGACAAGATCCTCGCCCTCGAGATGGGCGGCAACAACCCACTGGTGGTGGATCAGGTCGCCGACCTCGACGCGGCGGTCTACACCATTATCCAGTCGGCGTTCATTTCCGCCGGCCAGCGCTGCACCTGCGCACGCCGTCTGCTGGTGCCGCAAGGTGCCTGGGGCGACAGCCTGCTCGCGCGCCTGGTAACCGTCAGCGCGACCATCGAGGTCGGTGCATTCGATCAGCAACCGGCGCCGTTCATGGGCTCGGTGGTTTCCCTCGGTGCCGCCAAGGCGCTGATGGATGCCCAGGCGCAGTTGCTGGCCAATGGCGCAGTCAGCCTGCTGGCGATGACTCAGCCACAGCCGACGGCCGCCTTGCTGACGCCGGGCATTGTCGACGTGACGGCAGTGGCCGAGCGTCCCGACGAAGAGCTGTTCGGGCCTTTGCTGCAGGTGATTCGCTACGCGGATTTCGAAGCAGCGATCGCCGAAGCCAACAACACTCAATACGGCCTGGCCGCCGGCTTGCTGTCGGACTCCGAAGCGCGCTACCAGCAGTTCTGGCTGGAAAGCCGCGCCGGTATCGTCAACTGGAACAAGCAACTGACCGGCGCCGCCAGCAGCGCGCCGTTCGGTGGTGTCGGCGCCTCGGGTAACCATCGTGCAAGCGCCTACTACGCGGCGGACTATTGCGCGTACCCGGTGGCCTCGCTGGAAACACCAAATCTGGTGATGCCAGCGGCCCTGACGCCCGGCGTGAAAATGGCCTGATGCCCATCACTGGCAAGCTGGCTCCCTGTAGGAGCTGGCTTGCCAGCGAACAGCCGCCCCGCGGTCGCCAATGCCTTGTTATTGAAGCCTATAAAAACCAGATTCTCGTGGAGCCTCGCTAATGAAATCCTATGAAGTCAATTTTGACGGTCTAGTGGGGCCGACCCACAACTACGGCGGTCTGTCCTACGGTAACGTCGCGTCCCAGAGCAACAGCCAGCAGGCGTCCAACCCGAAGGAAGCGGCGCTGCAGGGCCTGGCGAAAATGAAAGCGCTGATGGAAATGGGCTTCCAGCAAGGCGTGCTCGCGCCGCAGGAACGTCCGGACGTCGGTGCCTTGCGCAAACTCGGCTTCAGTGGCACCGATGCACAGGTCATCGAGCAGGCCGCCAAAGAGGCAATGCCGCTGCTGGTTGCCAGTTGCTCGGCGTCGAGCATGTGGGTGGCCAACGCGGCCACCGTCAGCCCGAGTGCGGACACCGCCGACGGTCGCGTGCACTTCACTGCCGCCAACCTCAACTGCAAATACCACCGCAGCATCGAACACCCGACCACCAGCCGCGTGCTGGGGGCGATGTTCGCCGACCAGAAACACTTCGCCCACCACGCGGCGCTGCCGGCCGTGGCGCAGTTCGGTGACGAAGGTGCGGCCAACCACACCCGTTTCTGCCGTGAGTACGGTGAGGCAGGGGTCGAGTTTTTCGTGTTCGGTCGCAGCGCATTCGATACGCGCTACCCGGCACCGCAAAAATACCCTGCACGCCAGACCCTGGAAGCTTCACAGGCGGTCGCACGCTTGCACGGCCTGAGCGATGACGGCGTGGTCTATGCTCAGCAGAATCCGTCGGTGATCGATCAGGGTGTGTTCCACAACGACGTGATCGCGGTCGGTAACGGTGAGGCGCTGTTCTATCACGAGGATGCATTCCTCGACACCGAACAGATGCTCGCCGAGCTGTCGAGCAAGCTGGCCAAGCGTGGCGGGCAGTTCAAGGCGATCTGCGTGCCGCGTTCGCAGGTGTCGGTGGAAGACGCGGTGCGTTCCTACTTGTTCAACAGCCAGCTGCTGTCGAAGGCCGACGGCTCGATGCTGCTGATCGTGCCGCAGGAGTGCCAGAACAACGAGCGCGTCTGGCAATACCTGCAGACCCTGACCAGCTCCGGTGGCTTGATTCGCGAGGTGAAAGTCTTCGATCTCAAGCAGAGCATGCAAAACGGTGGTGGCCCGGCGTGCCTGCGTTTGCGCGTGGCGCTGAATGAAACCGAGCTGGCGGCGGTCAACCCAGGGGTTATCATGACCGCGCCGTTGTATGGCTCGCTGACCCAATGGGTCGAAAAGCACTACCGTGACCGCATGGCCGAAACCGACCTGGCGGATCCGCAGTTGTTGCTCGAGTGCCGGACGGCACTGGATGAACTGACGCAAATCCTTAAACTGGGCGCGGTTTATCCATTCCAGATCAATTGAAAGCCCGCGTCCGCTTCCTTAGGGCGGACGCGCAGCTTGACCTCCAGATGAGAGCGAAAACATGAGCGATACCCTGCAGCTGATCCTTGAAGACACCGATGGCACTCAACTGGAAACTTCCTGCACCCGCGTTGCCGTGATCTGGCAGGGCAAGGAACTGTGGATCCAGCACGACGGCCGTGGCCAGTTGCTGATCGGCGTTGACGTCGAAGAAGGCGATGCCGAATACGCCAACCTGCTGTTGCGCCCATTGGCGACTAATCTGGTAAGTCTGCAACTGGAGATGGAACCGGCCGACGTCGGTGACGACGACCACGTGCACGGCCCGGATTGCAATCACGACCATTAAGGAAACGCTCTATGCTCGCCCTCGGCAAACTGCTTGAACTGACCCTCGCCGGCCGCGAACCGGCGGAGAAGACTCAACTGACTGTCGAAGGCGTGCGGATGCGCTGGCTGAGTGAAGGTGCGCTGGAAGTCCGGCCACCGGAAGCCCGCGACAATGGCCTGGACCTGCTGCTGTCAGCCGGCATCCACGGCAACGAAACAGCGCCGATCGAACTGCTCGATCGATTGCTGCATGACATTGCCCGAGGCGACTTGAAGCCTCGCGCACGCATTCTGTTCCTGTTTGGCAACCCCGATGCCATGCGTCGCGGCGAGCGCTTTGTCGAGCAGGACGTCAATCGGCTGTTCAACGGCCGGCATGAACTGAGCAGTGGCTCGGAAGCGCTGCGCGCTTGTGAGCTTGAGCGCCTGGCAGCGAGTTTTTTCAACCTGCCGGATCGCGAACGCCTGCACTACGACCTGCACACCGCGATCCGCGGCTCGAAGATCGAGCAGTTCGCCCTGTACCCGTGGAAAGAAGGTCGCCAGCATTCCCGTCGCGAACTGGCGCGGCTGCGTGCGGCTGGCATGGAGGCGGTGCTGTTGCAGAACAAACCGTCGATCGTGTTCAGTTCGTACACCTACGACAAGCTGGGTGCCGAGGCATTCACCCTGGAGTTGGGCAAGGCCCGGCCGTTCGGGCAAAACGATGGGGTCAATGTGTCGCGCCTGGAAACCCGCCTGAAGCAGATCATTGAAGGAACCGAGCCGCCGATGGCGCAAGACGGCCTGGATGGCTTGCAACTGTTCAGCGTGGCGCGGGAAATCATCAAGCACAGCGACAGTTTCAAATTGAACCTGCCGGCCGATATCGAGAACTTTTCCGAGTTGGAGATGGGTTACTTGCTGGCCGAAGACATCGCCCACACGCGCTGGATCATCGAAGAGCCGGGCGCTCGCATCATCTTCCCCAATCCCAAGGTAAAGAACGGCCTGCGTGCCGGGATCCTGATCGTCCCCACCGGCGACCACAACCTCGCCTGACTCCGTACCTCACTAATGTTGGAGCGAGCCTGCTCGCGATAGCGGCGCAATGGTCGACAACAATGTCGACTGATACAGCCCTATCGCAAGCAACTTCTTGCGACTATTACACCGCCACAGCCCGCGGCTCACTCCGGTGCAACGCCCGCAGTTTATGCAGCGTGTCGGCACAGGTTTTCGCCGCTTCCTGACCCTTGTGCACAAAGTGCTCGAAGAAGAACTTCTGGTGCTCTTCGCCGGCATGGAAGTGATGCGGGGTCAGTACGACCGAGAACACCGGGACTTCGGTCTCCAGTTGCACCTGCATCAAGCCGCTGATCACCGATTGGGCGACGAACTCGTGGCGGTAGATGCCACCATCCACCACCAGGCCGGCGGCGACGATGCCGGCGTAGCGGCCCGACTTGGCCAGCAGTTTGGCGTGCAGCGGAATTTCAAAAGCGCCGCCGACTTCAAAAAAGTCGATGTCCGACGCCTGATAGCCCTGAGCGATCATCTCGCTGACAAAACCTTCACGGCTCTGATCAACGATTTCCTTGTGCCAGCACGCCTGGATAAACGCTACGCGCTCGCCTTGATGGTGTTTGCTCTTGCTATCGATTGCGGTGGGTTGCATCTGTTCTGACTCCTGTTTGTGTGAAAAACAGGGCGTTATGAATCGAAAGGGATTCAAGGGTACGTGCCGGTCTCGAGCACACGCTGCTCGTTGTTCCAGGACGGCCCTTTGGCGTTGATCCCGTTCTCTCTTCATCCGGACTATGACCGTCGGCCCCGGAATCACACCGGGTCTGCTGACCTTGCCATCACCGACTGCCAAAGGCTGGCGGAATGCCAAGCGCTCGCGGGCTATACGCATTGCGCGTAATTACCGCCGGTGGGGAGTTGCACCCCGCCCTGAGAACGTAGTGCCGTCAGATTTTCTGGCGGCGCAGCGTTTTTAACACATATTTCTGACCTGCGCATCGCTGCTATCTGACGATTGCTATCGACTTTTTCATTCAGCGAGGGTTGATTATTCCTCGGCATGACCGCAGTAATTCATTCCTGAAAGGGATTTCCCCTGCTTACCGAGGCCTGATTCATGAGTGTTATCGATCTTCGCAGCGACACCGTCACCCAACCTACCGCCGGGATGCTCGATGTCATGGCCGGGGCGGCCACCGGCGACGATGTGTATGGCGAGGATCCGACGGTCAACCGTCTGGAAGCCGTACTGGCCGAGCGCCTGGGCTTTGCTGCCGCGTTGTTCGTGCCCACCGGTACCATGAGCAACCTGTTGGGCCTGATGGCCCACTGCGAGCGCGGTGACGAGTACATCGTGGGTCAGCAGGCCCATACCTACAAATACGAAGGCGGTGGCGCTGCAGTACTCGGCTCGATCCAGCCGCAGCCGCTGGAAGTCCAGGCCGATGGCTCGCTGGACCTTGCCCAGGTGGCGGCGGCGATCAAACCCGACGATTTTCACTTCGCCCGCACGCGTTTGCTGGCGCTGGAAAACACCATGCAAGGCAAGGTGTTGCCGCTGGAATACCTGGCACGAGCGCGCAGCTTCACCCGCGAGCAGGGCCTGCAATTGCACCTGGATGGCGCGCGCCTGTACAACGCCGCGGTCAAGCTGGGCGTGGATGCCCGGGAAATCACCCAGCACTTCGATTCGGTGTCGGTCTGCCTGTCCAAAGGCCTGGGCGCCCCGGTGGGTTCGGTGCTCTGCGGTTCAGTCGAGTTGATCGCCAAGGCGCGGCGCCTGCGCAAGATGGTCGGCGGCGGCATGCGCCAGGCCGGGATCCTGGCGGCGGCCGGGCTGTATGCCCTGGATAACCATGTGCAGCGTCTGGCTGACGACCATTCCAATGCCCAGCGGCTGGCAGAAGGCCTGCGTGCGGCGGGTTTTGAGGTCGAACCGGTGCAGACCAACATGGTTTACCTGAACATCGGCGACAAAGCCGACGCGATCAAGGCGTTTGCCGCTGAGCGCGGGATCCGCCTCAGTGCCTCCTCCCGTCTGCGCATGGTCACGCACATGGACGTCAGCCAGGCGCAGATCGACCAAGTGATCGCGACATTCGTCGAGTTTTCCGGTAAATGACATTGCTGGCCGTCCAATTGCCTGTTTCTATCGTATAAACACGCTGTACCCCGCGCGCAGGGCCGATATAATGCGGCCCTTTGCCGTCGCTTCGTCCGTTGACGAATCGCACAGGCCTTTGGCCGCAGCCTCCGTGGAAGAACCTAATGAAAAGCGCAGAAATCCGTGAAGCCTTCCTTCGCTTCTTCGAAGAGCAAGGCCACACCCGTGTAGCCTCCAGCTCTTTGATTCCGGGCAACGACCCAACCCTGCTGTTCACCAACGCGGGGATGAACCAGTTCAAGGATTGCTTCCTGGGCCAGGAAAAGCGCGCCTACACCCGCGCCACCAGCAGCCAGAAGTGTGTGCGCGCAGGCGGCAAGAACAGCGACCTGGAAAACGTCGGCTATACCGCCCGTCACCACACTTTCTTCGAAATGCTGGGTAACTTCAGCTTCGGTGATTACTTCAAGCGTGACGCCATCACCTACGCCTGGACCTTCCTCACCGGCGTGCTGCAACTGCCCAAGGAAAAGCTCTGGGTCACGGTCTATGCCTCGGACGATGAGGCCTACGACATCTGGACCCAGCAGATCGGTGTGCCGGTCGAGCGCATGATCCGCATCGGCGACAACAAGGGCGCGCCTTACGCCTCCGACAACTTCTGGACCATGGGCGATACCGGCCCGTGCGGTCCTTGCACCGAGATCTTCTACGATCACGGCGACCACATCTGGGGCGGCCCACCGGGCTCGCCGGAAGAAGATGGCGACCGTTACATCGAGATCTGGAACAACGTATTCATGCAGTTCAACCGCACCGCCGATGGCGTGTTGCATCCATTGCCAGCGCCGTCGGTCGACACCGGCATGGGCCTGGAGCGGATCAGTGCGGTGATGCAGCACGTGAATTCGAACTACGAGATCGACCTGTTCAAGAACCTGCTGAGCGCTTCGGCAGCGGCCATCGGTTGCAGCAACGGTGACCAGTCGTCGCTCAAGGTGGTGTCCGACCATATCCGTTCGTGCGGTTTCCTGATCGCGGATGGCGTACTGCCGTCCAACGAAGGTCGTGGCTACGTGTTGCGCCGGATTATTCGTCGCGCCTGCCGTCACGGCAACAAGTTGGGTGCTACCGGCAGCTTCTTCTACAAGATCGTGGCTGCGCTGGTCGCCGAGATGGGCGAAGCCTTCCCGGAGCTCAAGCAGCAACAGTCGAACATCGAGCGCGTGCTCAAGGCCGAGGAAGAGCAGTTCTCCAAGACCCTGGAGCACGGCCTGAAAATTCTCGAGCAGGACCTGGCGGAACTCAAAGGCACCGTGGTGCCGGGTGATGTGGTGTTCAAGCTGTACGACACCTATGGTTTCCCGATGGACCTGACCGCCGACATCGCCCGTGAGCGTGAGCTGACCATCGACGAAGCAGGCTTCGAACGCGAAATGGAAGCCCAGCGCGAGCGTGCCCGTTCGGCCAGCTCCTTCGGCCTGGACTACAACACCCTGGTCAAGGTTGACGTGGCCACTGAGTTCACCGGCTACACCGATACCAGCGGCTCGGCAAAAATCGTCGCGCTGTATAAGGATGGCCAGTCGGTTGACATATTGAATGAAGGCGACGAGGGCGTGATTGTCCTGAACAAGACGCCGTTCTACGCCGAATCCGGTGGCCAGGTCGGCGACTGCGGTTACCTGCAGGCTGGCACTGCGCGTTTTGACGTGCGTGACACCACCAAGACCGGCGGTGCGTTCCTGCATCACGGTGTGCTGGCCTCCGGCAGCCTGATCGTCGGTGCTCCGGTGGAGACCCATGTGGATGCCGACGTGCGCCACGCGACCTCGCTGAACCACTCGGCCACTCACTTGCTGCACGCGGCCCTGCGCCAGGTGCTGGGTGAACACGTCCAGCAGAAGGGTTCCTTGGTCGACAGTCAGCGCCTGCGCTTTGACTTCAGTCACTTCGAAGCCATCAAGCCGGAGCAGATCAAGGCCCTGGAAGACATCGTCAACGCCGAGATTCGCAAGAACTCCGCGGTCGAGACCGAAGAAACCGATATCGAGACCGCCAAGCGCAAAGGCGCCATGGCGCTGTTCGGCGAGAAGTACGGCGACGACGTGCGCGTACTGAGCATGGGCGGCGACTTCTCTGTCGAGCTGTGTGGCGGTATCCACGCCAACCGTACCGGCGACATCGGCCTGCTGAAAATCATCAGTGAAGGCGGTGTGGCATCGGGCGTGCGTCGTATCGAAGCGTTGACCGGTGCTGCGGCGCTGGCTTACCTCAACGGCGCCGAAGAGCAACTCAAGGAAGCGGCCAGCCTGGTCAAGGGTAGCCGCGACAACCTGATCGACAAGCTGTCGGCTGTGCTCGAGCGCAACCGTCTGCTGGAAAAGCAACTCGAGCAGTTGCAAGCCAAGGCCGCCAGTGCGGCGGGTGACGACCTGTCGGCGCAGGCCCAGGACGTCAAGGGCGTGAAGGTACTGGCCGTGCGTCTCGACGGTCAGGACGGCAAGGCGCTGCTGGCGCTGGTCGATCAACTGAAAAACAAACTCGGCCGCGCAGTGATCCTGCTCGGCAGTGTCCATGAGGAAAAGGTCGTGCTGGTTGCAGGCGTGACCAAAGACCTGACTGGCCAACTCAAAGCCGGTGATTTGATGAAGCAAGCCGCTGCGGCAGTGGGCGGGAAGGGCGGTGGTCGTCCGGACATGGCGCAAGGCGGTGGTACTGACGCTGGCGCACTGGACGCGGCCCTGGCCCTGACCGTGCCGTTTGTCGAACGGGGTATTTAAGGCTGTGTGCCGGGCCCATCGTCTAGTGGTGAGTCCGGCTGCTGTTTGAGTGACTAATGGGCGCCCTTCATGGGCAGAGGCGGCTTTGAAATGGCTTTGATCGTACAGAAATTTGGAGGCACCTCGGTCGGCACTGTCGAGAGAATCGAGCAGGTCGCCGACAAGGTTAAGAAATTCCGCGATGCCGGCGATGACCTGGTGGTTGTGCTGTCGGCAATGAGCGGCGAAACCAACCGTCTGATCGCTCTGGCCAAACAAATCAGTGGTGATGATCAGCCAGTCCCGCGTGAACTGGATGTGATCGTGTCCACCGGCGAGCAGGTGACGATCGCATTGCTGGCCATGGCGCTGATCAAGCGTGGCGTGCCGGCGGTGTCGTACACCGGTAACCAGGTACGCATCCTGACGGACAGCGCGCACAATAAAGCGCGAATCCTGCAGATCGATGATCAGAAGATTCGCGGCGACCTGAAGGCGGGTCGCGTGGTGGTTGTCGCCGGCTTCCAGGGTGTCGACGAGCACGGCAGCATCACTACCCTTGGTCGTGGCGGCTCCGACACCACCGGCGTGGCGCTGGCAGCGGCCCTGAAGGCCGATGAGTGCCAGATCTACACCGATGTCGACGGTGTCTACACCACCGACCCGCGCGTGGTCTCCGTGGCCCAGCGCCTGGACAAGATCACCTTCGAAGAGATGCTGGAAATGGCCAGCCTCGGTTCCAAGGTGTTGCAGATCCGTGCGGTCGAGTTCGCCGGCAAGTACAACGTCCCGCTGCGCGTACTGCACAGCTTCAAGGAGGGTCCAGGCACCCTCATTACTATTGATGAAGAGGAATCCATGGAACAGCCGATCATTTCCGGCATCGCTTTCAACCGCGATGAAGCCAAGCTGACCATCCGTGGCGTGCCAGACACCCCGGGCGTGGCGTTCAAGATTCTCGGCCCTATCAGCGCCGCGAACATCGAAGTCGACATGATCGTGCAGAACGTTGCGCACGATAACACCACCGACTTCACCTTCACTGTGCACCGCAACGACTACCAGGCGGCCCAGGCCGTGCTGGAAAACACCGCGCGTGAAATTGGTGCCCGTGAAGTGGTGGGCGACACCAAGATCGCCAAGGTCTCGATCGTCGGTGTGGGCATGCGCTCCCACGCGGGTGTTGCCAGCCGCATGTTCGAAGCGCTGGCCAAGGAAACCATCAACATCCAGATGATTTCGACTTCGGAGATCAAGGTCTCGGTAGTGATCGAGGAGAAGTACCTGGAACTGGCTGTGCGCGCACTGCACACGGCGTTCGAGCTGGATGCTCCGGTTCGCCAGGGCGAGTGATGTAATGCAGCAGGGGCGCGGTCTGACCGCGCCCTTTGTTTTTTGAGTGGCGCCCGCGAGGCTGTTCTTTTTCGTGCGCTGGTCAATACTTAGGCGTGTAGAGCGGTGATCGTCCTGGTCGCGGCTTGAGCGCTTTTTTTTTGCAGACTGTTGTCCCTGAACTGAAATGCGTGAGGAGAAAGGTATGCTGATTCTGACTCGTCGGTGTGCGGAAAGCCTGATTATCGGTGATGGCGAAATCACCGTGACCGTGCTCGGCGTCAAAGGAAATCAGGTGCGTATAGGCGTCAACGCACCCAAAGAGGTGGCTGTTCACCGTGAGGAAATCTACCTGCGTATAAAGAAAGAGAAGGACGAAGAACCAAGCCATTAATTTTTATCGTTTTTTATGTTTGCAAACGGGGAAAAGGTTGGTTAAGATACGCCCCGTGTTGCGGAGAGCTGGCCGAGTGGCCGAAGGCGCTCCCCTGCTAAGGGAGTACACCTCAAAAGGGTGTCGGGGGTTCGAATCCCCCGTTCTCCGCCATTATTTGTTTAGCACGTCGTAATCAGGCTTCTTCGGTAAGTTGTTGAAATTACTAGAAAAAGTGCTTGGAAAAAAGATTCGACGGACTATAATGCGCAGCACCAAATGCACTCGTAGCTCAGCTGGATAGAGTACTCGGCTACGAACCGAGCGGTCACAGGTTCGAATCCTGTCGAGTGCACCATTTAAAGGTTGTTTGCAGTGATGTAGCCAGCCTTGTTTCAATCAGTTGTGATCTGATCAAAAAGCACACCATGCACTCGTAGCTCAGCTGGATAGAGTACTCGGCTACGAACCGAGCGGTCACAGGTTCGAATCCTGTCGAGTGCACCATTTAAGGGTTGTTTGCAGTGATGCGGTCAGCCTTGTTTCAATCAGTTGTGATCTGGTTTAAAAGCACAAACTGCACTCGTAGCTCAGCTGGATAGAGTACTCGGCTACGAACCGAGCGGTCACAGGTTCGAATCCTGTCGAGTGCACCAAACACCAAAAAGCCTGCGTTTATCGCGGGCTTTTTGCTGTCTGGGATTTGGTATTTTCCTCTCCTTCCCCTTGGCGCTTTGCGCGCGCATCTGGGCGCTCATTTTTGCGCCCTGGTGTGTTTTCTTTTCGCGATCAGTCGTCGCAGTTTCATAGATGTGAGCCATGCTTAGCTTTGTCTCGCAAGCGCTTGTTCTGGGCTGGATTTTTTAACGTCCCAAAGCCCCAAGCGGTGTATGATTGCGCCCGTCAGCCCCGCCGGGGCTTGTGGAATACCTCCATGGACTTACCCAGTAGTTGTTCAGTACCCCGTTTTACCAATCATGAATTGACTGATTGATCCTTCCGGCGTGCCCCGCTGCTGGGAGTGGAGTTCGCCTATGACTGAAGTAGAAGTAAAGAAAACTCAAGAAAGCCTGCAGGATCGCCTGGCCCAGGTGGTCGAGCTGCTGCAGCGCCAGCGTGTCTTCGAAGACCTGACCCACCGTCAGGAAGGTCCTCATCAGGATCGGGTCGAGAACCTGGTCCACCGGCAGAACCTCGTCGAGCTGCAACGCAAGCTCGATGACCTGCACTCCGCCGACGTTGCCTACATCCTTGAAGCGCTGCCACTCGACGATCGTCTGACGGTCTGGCAGTTGGTCAAGGCTGAGCGTGACGGCGACATCCTGCTGGAAGTGTCCGACTCGGTTCGAGAAACCCTGATCGCCGACATGGACGATCACGAGCTCCTGGCGGCTGCCAAGGAGATGGACGCCGACGAACTTGCTGACCTGGCCCCTGAGCTGCCGCGAGACGTCGTCCACGAGCTGATGGAAACCCTCGACGGCCAGCAGCGTGAGCGCGTTCGCTCCGCCCTGTCCTATGACGAGGAGCAGGTCGGTGCGTTGATGGACTTCGAGATGGTGACGATCCGTGAGGATGTCAGCCTGGAAGTGGTCCTGCGCTACCTGCGTCGCCTCAAGGAGCTGCCCGGGCATACCGACAAGTTGTTCGTGGTCGATTACGACGGCGTCCTCAAGGGCGTGCTGCCGATCAAGCGTCTGCTGGTCAACGATCCTGACAAGCAAGTGTCGGAAGTCATGGCCAGCGACCCGGTGAGTTTTCACCCCGATGAAGACGCCTACGATGCCGCGCAGGCGTTCGAGCGTTATGACTTGATTTCGGCGCCGGTGGTCGACAAGAACGGCAAGCTCATTGGTCGTCTGACCATCGACGAGATGGTTGACCTGATTCGTGAAGAGAGCGAAAGCGAAGTTCTCAACATGGCGGGTCTGCGTGAAGAGGAGGATATTTTTGCTTCGGTCTGGAAGTCCCTGCGTAACCGTTGGGCCTGGCTGGCGGTCAACCTGATCACCGCCTTTGTTGCGTCGCGGGTGATCGGGTTGTTCGAGGGCTCTATCGAGAAGCTGGTGGCCCTGGCGGCGTTGATGCCGATCGTTGCCGGTATCGGTGGCAACTCGGGCAACCAGACCATCACCATGATCGTTCGGGCCATGGCGCTTGACCAGGTCAGTACCGGTAATACCTCACGCCTGATGCGCAAGGAATTGGCCGTCGGCTTGATCAACGGTCTGGTCTGGGGCGGGGTGATCGGTGTCGTCGCCTACCTCCTGTACGGCAGTTGGTCTTTGGGAGTGGTGATGACCGCGGCCATGACCTTGAACTTGCTATTGGCTGCGTTGATGGGCGTTCTGATTCCGATGACGCTGGCTCGCCTCGGGCGCGATCCAGCGATGGGCGCCAGCGTCATGATCACCGCCATGACCGACAGCGGCGGTTTCTTTATCTTCCTCGGTCTTGCGACCATCTTCCTGCTCTGATGCCTGCGACTCGTCCTGGGGGCGAGTCGCTTTTCTATCGGTGCATTTCTGCGGATTTCCGGGCGAAAAAAAAGCCAGCGCGAGGCTGGCTTGAGCTTTCGGGATGAAATCAGGTAGGGCTTGCTGCCATTTCTGCATCATGCGCGATCAGCGAGACCAAAGCGTTTTGCTGGCGATGAGAAAGTTGACGAAAGCGCTGCAGCAGCTCGCGCTCGTGCAGTGACAGCTCGGGGCTGTCCAGGCGCATACTCAGCTCTTCGCCCAGTGCGCCTTCTTGAATAAGGCTCTGCTCCAGTCGAGCAATGATCTCGGAGTTCATGCTGCGGTGATGGTTGCGTGCCACCTCGGCGATGCGTTCACGCATTCCGTCTGGCAGGCGTACGACGAACTTGTCAGCCGTACGGCTGGAATAAATTGCCTGTTTCAATGGGCGCATATAGTTAACCGGTTAGTTCAGGGGAGCGGTTCTCGGAATTGGCCGCAGGATGTCAGTTAGGACAAGCCCGGCAGCCAAATGTTCAACCTGAATTGATCAAGGCCCGCATCATGCCTCATAAATGCCGGATCCTTGGCGCCAATTCTGTGACAAATATTGAGCCTGGGGCAGGCGTTATGCCAGCACCAATTATCAGAAATGCGGACTGGTTTGAAAACTTTTATCCGCTCTGACTGCCTGGGTGTACCTTTTCGGCTGGCTGGGGATGCCGTTCCCCTCCTTGAATAGAGTAGTGGCAAATGGCCGATTTACTAGGGGGTGCACTATGAGAGTCGCGAGCCTTGGCGATGGCCGGCTTATTTATCTGATGGGGCCATCGGGTTCCGGCAAGGACAGCTTGATCGATGCTGCTCGCGATTCTCTAGTGCTGCTCGATTGTGTTGTTGCCTGCCGAGTGATTACACGCTCGGCGGAATCAGTGGGCGAGGCAGCTCACGGAGTCAGTGTCGAGGAGTTTGCCGATTTGCGGCGCCAGGGCGCTTTTGCATTGAGCTGGAGCGCCAATGGTCTGGAATATGGCATCCCGGTGGAGATAGACCAGTGGCTAGCGGAGGGGCGGGATGTGCTGGTCAATGGCTCCAGGGCATATTTGTCGATCGCACGCCGGCGTTATCCAACGTTGCTTCCCATCCTTCTTACAGTCAGTCCTGATATCTTGCGTAAGCGGCTCGAGCGTAGAGGGCGTGAGAGCGTCGAGGAAATAGATGCGCGGCTTGCACGCAACACCTTGTTCGCCCCTGGCGAACGGGCGGACAGGGCGGAGGGCGTGTTCCTGCTGGATAACTCGAGTGTATTGTCTTCGACGGTGGTGCGGTTGTTGGAGTTGTTGCGCCAAGAAGGTATCGGTGACTTGTCGCAACCTGCATGAGGATAGGGTGCAGGGAGGGGCGTTTGCCTACACTCAATTAACACTACGGACGACATGACAAACGCAGGCCCGCCGTTTAACATGCTCGCCGTCCATCGCGCCGCGTTTCGACGTGATGGTTTGTGTCTCAGTAGCTCAATTGGATAGAGCATCCCCCTCCTAAGGGGAAGGTTGGCAGTTCGAACCTGCCCTGGGACACCACTACTATTGAATGCTGCCAGCCGGTGTGTGCTGCTGGCGTAATAAAAGCCCCGCTGAGGTTGTCCCTCGCGGGGCTTTTTGTTTGCCCAGCCAGGTTTCGTTCGGTACTGGTGTAGGCGAGCTCTCATCTATGGCTCTCATCTATATAGAAGAAGAGGGTGTTTTCAGTCTTTTGATAGAAAAACCAAATTAGCAGTTGACGGCAGATTTCATGTGTCTATAATTCGCCCCACTTCCGGCGCAGTCGAAACGGAAAACTCCTTGGTAAACAACGAGTTACGCAGTTTTCGGCAGTCAGTGTTCCAGGTCATCGAAACACGAAGGGAGTTGAAAAAGAGGTGTTGACAGCAGCGTGTAACGCTGTAGAATTCGCCTCCCGCTGACGAGAGATCGAAAGCGCAAGTGGTTGAAGTTGTTAAGGATTCCTTGAAAACTTCTGAAAATAATCACTTGACAGCAAATGAGGCTGCTGTAGAATGCGCGCCTCGGTTGAGGCGAAAGATCTTAACCAACCGCTCTTTAACAATTGAATCAAGCAATTCGTGTGGGTGCTTGTGCAGTCAGGCTGATAGTCAGAAAGATTATCAGCATCACAAGTTACTCCGCGAGAAATCAAAGATGTAACCAACGATTGCTGAGCCAAGTTTAGGGTTTCTTAAAAACCCAAAGATGTTTGAACTGAAGAGTTTGATCATGGCTCAGATTGAACGCTGGCGGCAGGCCTAACACATGCAAGTCGAGCGGTAGAGAGAAGCTTGCTTCTCTTGAGAGCGGCGGACGGGTGAGTAATGCCTAGGAATCTGCCTGGTAGTGGGGGATAACGTTCGGAAACGGACGCTAATACCGCATACGTCCTACGGGAGAAAGCAGGGGACCTTCGGGCCTTGCGCTATCAGATGAGCCTAGGTCGGATTAGCTAGTTGGTGAGGTAATGGCTCACCAAGGCGACGATCCGTAACTGGTCTGAGAGGATGATCAGTCACACTGGAACTGAGACACGGTCCAGACTCCTACGGGAGGCAGCAGTGGGGAATATTGGACAATGGGCGAAAGCCTGATCCAGCCATGCCGCGTGTGTGAAGAAGGTCTTCGGATTGTAAAGCACTTTAAGTTGGGAGGAAGGGTTGTAGAATAATACTCTGCAATTTTGACGTTACCGACAGAATAAGCACCGGCTAACTCTGTGCCAGCAGCCGCGGTAATACAGAGGGTGCAAGCGTTAATCGGAATTACTGGGCGTAAAGCGCGCGTAGGTGGTTCGTTAAGTTGGATGTGAAAGCCCCGGGCTCAACCTGGGAACTGCATTCAAAACTGACGAGCTAGAGTATGGTAGAGGGTGGTGGAATTTCCTGTGTAGCGGTGAAATGCGTAGATATAGGAAGGAACACCAGTGGCGAAGGCGACCACCTGGACTGATACTGACACTGAGGTGCGAAAGCGTGGGGAGCAAACAGGATTAGATACCCTGGTAGTCCACGCCGTAAACGATGTCAACTAGCCGTTGGAATCCTTGAGATTTTAGTGGCGCAGCTAACGCATTAAGTTGACCGCCTGGGGAGTACGGCCGCAAGGTTAAAACTCAAATGAATTGACGGGGGCCCGCACAAGCGGTGGAGCATGTGGTTTAATTCGAAGCAACGCGAAGAACCTTACCAGGCCTTGACATCCAATGAACTTTCCAGAGATGGATTGGTGCCTTCGGGAACATTGAGACAGGTGCTGCATGGCTGTCGTCAGCTCGTGTCGTGAGATGTTGGGTTAAGTCCCGTAACGAGCGCAACCCTTGTCCTTAGTTACCAGCACGTAATGGTGGGCACTCTAAGGAGACTGCCGGTGACAAACCGGAGGAAGGTGGGGATGACGTCAAGTCATCATGGCCCTTACGGCCTGGGCTACACACGTGCTACAATGGTCGGTACAAAGGGTTGCCAAGCCGCGAGGTGGAGCTAATCCCATAAAACCGATCGTAGTCCGGATCGCAGTCTGCAACTCGACTGCGTGAAGTCGGAATCGCTAGTAATCGCGAATCAGAATGTCGCGGTGAATACGTTCCCGGGCCTTGTACACACCGCCCGTCACACCATGGGAGTGGGTTGCACCAGAAGTAGCTAGTCTAACCTTCGGGAGGACGGTTACCACGGTGTGATTCATGACTGGGGTGAAGTCGTAACAAGGTAGCCGTAGGGGAACCTGCGGCTGGATCACCTCCTTAATCGACGACATCAGCTGCTGCATAAGCTCCCACACGAATTGCTTGATTCATTGAAGAAGACGATAGAAACAGTCCGAAATTGGGTCTGTAGCTCAGTTGGTTAGAGCGCACCCCTGATAAGGGTGAGGTCGGCAGTTCGAATCTGCCCAGACCCACCAATTTTGTGTGGAAAGACCTGTAGTGATACGGGGCCATAGCTCAGCTGGGAGAGCGCCTGCCTTGCACGCAGGAGGTCAGCGGTTCGATCCCGCTTGGCTCCACCATACTGCTTCTACTGTTTAAAGCTTAGAAATGAGCATTCCATCGAGGTGATGGTGAATGTTGATTTCTAGTCTTTGATTAGATCGTTCTTTAAAAATTTGGGTATGTGATAGAAAGATAGACTGAACGTTACTTTCACTGGTAACGGATCAGGCTAAGGTAAAATTTGTGAGTGACTCTTAAGAGTTTTGCGAATTTTCGGCGAATGTCGTCTTCATAGTATAACCAGATTGCTTGGGGTTATATGGTCAAGTGAAGAAGCGCATACGGTGGATGCCTTGGCAGTCAGAGGCGATGAAAGACGTGGTAGCCTGCGAAAAGCTTCGGGGAGTCGGCAAACAGACTTTGATCCGGAGATGTCTGAATGGGGGAACCCAGCCATCATAAGATGGTTATCTTGTACTGAATACATAGGTGCAAGAGGCGAACCAGGGGAACTGAAACATCTAAGTACCCTGAGGAAAAGAAATCAACCGAGATTCCCTTAGTAGTGGCGAGCGAACGGGGACTAGCCCTTAAGTGGCTTTGAGATTAGCGGAACGCTCTGGAAAGTGCGGCCATAGTGGGTGATAGCCCTGTACGCGAAAATCTCTTAGTCATGAAATCGAGTAGGACGGAGCACGAGAAACTTTGTCTGAATATGGGGGGACCATCCTCCAAGGCTAAATACTACTGACTGACCGATAGTGAACTAGTACCGTGAGGGAAAGGCGAAAAGAACCCCGGAGAGGGGAGTGAAATAGATCCTGAAACCGTATGCGTACAAGCAGTGGGAGCCCACTTTGTTGGGTGACTGCGTACCTTTTGTATAATGGGTCAGCGACTTATTTTCAGTGGCGAGCTTAACCGAATAGGGGAGGCGTAGCGAAAGCGAGTCTTAATAGGGCGTCTAGTCGCTGGGAATAGACCCGAAACCGGGCGATCTATCCATGGGCAGGTTGAAGGTTGGGTAACACTAACTGGAGGACCGAACCGACTACCGTTGAAAAGTTAGCGGATGACCTGTGGATCGGAGTGAAAGGCTAATCAAGCTCGGAGATAGCTGGTTCTCCTCGAAAGCTATTTAGGTAGCGCCTCATGTATCACTGTAGGGGGTAGAGCACTGTTTCGGCTAGGGGGTCATCCCGACTTACCAAACCGATGCAAACTCCGAATACCTACAAGTGCCGAGCATGGGAGACACACGGCGGGTGCTAACGTCCGTCGTGAAAAGGGAAACAACCCAGACCGTCAGCTAAGGTCCCAAAGTTATGGTTAAGTGGGAAACGATGTGGGAAGGCTTAGACAGCTAGGAGGTTGGCTTAGAAGCAGCCACCCTTTAAAGAAAGCGTAATAGCTCACTAGTCGAGTCGGCCTGCGCGGAAGATGTAACGGGGCTCAAACCATACACCGAAGCTACGGGTATCATCTTAGGATGATGCGGTAGAGGAGCGTTCTGTAAGCCTGTGAAGGTGAGTTGAGAAGCTTGCTGGAGGTATCAGAAGTGCGAATGCTGACATGAGTAACGACAATGGGTGTGAAAAACACCCACGCCGAAAGACCAAGGTTTCCTGCGCAACGTTAATCGACGCAGGGTTAGTCGGTCCCTAAGGCGAGGCTGAAAAGCGTAGTCGATGGAAAACAGGTTAATATTCCTGTACTTCTGGTTATTGCGATGGAGGGACGGAGAAGGCTAGGCCAGCTTGGCGTTGGTTGTCCAAGTTTAAGGTGGTAGGCTGGAATCTTAGGTAAATCCGGGATTCTAAGGCCGAGAGCTGATGACGAGTGTTCTTTTAGAACACGAAGTGGTTGATGCCATGCTTCCAAGAAAAGCTTCTAAGCTTCAGGTAACCAGGAACCGTACCCCAAACCGACACAGGTGGTTGGGTAGAGAATACCAAGGCGCTTGAGAGAACTCGGGTGAAGGAACTAGGCAAAATGGCACCGTAACTTCGGGAGAAGGTGCGCCGGTGAGGGTGAAGGACTTGCTCCGTAAGCTCATGCCGGTCGAAGATACCAGGCCGCTGCGACTGTTTATTAAAAACACAGCACTCTGCAAACACGAAAGTGGACGTATAGGGTGTGACGCCTGCCCGGTGCCGGAAGGTTAATTGATGGGGTTAGCTAACGCGAAGCTCTTGATCGAAGCCCCGGTAAACGGCGGCCGTAACTATAACGGTCCTAAGGTAGCGAAATTCCTTGTCGGGTAAGTTCCGACCTGCACGAATGGCGTAACGATGGCGGCGCTGTCTCCACCCGAGACTCAGTGAAATTGAAATCGCTGTGAAGATGCAGTGTATCCGCGGCTAGACGGAAAGACCCCGTGAACCTTTACTATAGCTTTGCACTGGACTTTGAATTTGCTTGTGTAGGATAGGTGGGAGGCTTTGAAGCGTGGACGCCAGTCTGCGTGGAGCCATCCTTGAAATACCACCCTGGCAACTTTGAGGTTCTAACTCAGGTCCGTTATCCGGATCGAGGACAGTGTATGGTGGGTAGTTTGACTGGGGCGGTCTCCTCCTAAAGAGTAACGGAGGAGTACGAAGGTGCGCTCAGACCGGTCGGAAATCGGTCGTAGAGTATAAAGGCAAAAGCGCGCTTGACTGCGAGACAGACACGTCGAGCAGGTACGAAAGTAGGTCTTAGTGATCCGGTGGTTCTGTATGGAAGGGCCATCGCTCAACGGATAAAAGGTACTCCGGGGATAACAGGCTGATACCGCCCAAGAGTTCATATCGACGGCGGTGTTTGGCACCTCGATGTCGGCTCATCACATCCTGGGGCTGAAGCCGGTCCCAAGGGTATGGCTGTTCGCCATTTAAAGTGGTACGCGAGCTGGGTTTAGAACGTCGTGAGACAGTTCGGTCCCTATCTGCCGTGGACGTTTGAGATTTGAGAGGGGCTGCTCCTAGTACGAGAGGACCGGAGTGGACGAACCTCTGGTGTTCCGGTTGTCACGCCAGTGGCATTGCCGGGTAGCTATGTTCGGAATAGATAACCGCTGAAAGCATCTAAGCGGGAAACTAGCCTCAAGATGAGATCTCACTGGAACCTTGAGTTCCCTGAAGGGCCGTCGAAGACTACGACGTTGATAGGTTGGGTGTGTAAGCGCTGTGAGGCGTTGAGCTAACCAATACTAATTGCCCGTGAGGCTTGACCATATAACACCCAAGCAATCTGCATGCTCGAAAGAGACCAGATTGCGGTGTGTGAAGACGATACAAACCGAAAGTTTGCGACTCATAAAACACCAGCTGTCACATACCCAATTTGCTGAAGCGAGGCCCTCAGGCCACGACTCAGTACCCGAATTTCTTGACGACCATAGAGCATTGGAACCACCTGATCCCATCCCGAACTCAGCAGTGAAACGATGCATCGCCGATGGTAGTGTGGGGTTTCCCCATGTGAGAGTAGGTCATCGTCAAGATTAAATTCCGAAACCCCTATCTGCGTATGCAGGTAGGGGTTTTGTTTTTGCGCGCGGGAAACCTGGCTCATTGCCTACGCCAAGGCAGTGCCGAGCGCCTTCAGCTTTTTATACAGAGATACCCACGATTCTTCGCTGATGCCTTCAAGAGAACGGCACCTGCGGCCGATAACCCGATAGACGGTTGTCTTTGGGTTCATCTTTTAATTGCCTGGAATCTTCGATGCTGGCGTACCACCAAAAAAGCTTTTTGATCGTCGATGATTTCTCGGATTTCCGCAGTTCTGTCCGATCAATGTTGCGTGAGTTGGGGGTCAAGGATGTCGACACCGCCGACAGCGGCGAGGTTGCCCTGCGCATGTGCTCGCAGAAGCGTTACGACTTCATCCTCCAGGACTACCACCTGGGCGACGGCAAGAAGAATGGTCAGCAGGTACTCGAAGACCTGATGATCGAAAAGCTGATCAGCCATGAAAGCGTTTTCGTCATGGTCACCGCCGAGAGCAGTCAAGCCATGGTGCTCAGCGCGCTGGAGCATGAGCCGGATGCCTACCTGACCAAGCCTTTCACTCGTGCCGGCCTGGCTCAGCGCCTCGAGCGCCTGGAGCAGCGCAAGACCCTGCTCAAGCCGATCATGCAGGCACTGGATCGCGGCAAACCGGTCGAGGTGCTCAACGCGTGCATCGCCCTGTGCAAGCAGGATCCGCGCTACTCGCCGTTGTGCCTGCGTTATCGAGCCGATGCGCTGCGCGACATGAATCAGAACGAAGTGCTGGAGCGCCTGTACAACACCATTCTGGCGGATCGCCCGTTGCCATGGGCCTACGTAGGATTGGGCCGCTTGCTGTTCAAGCGCGGCCAGATCGGGCAGGCCAAGGCCCTGTACGAAAAGGCCTTGAAGGTCTTCCCGATGATGCCAGGTCTGTACGACGGTCTGGCGGATGTGCTGGTGTCCCAGGGCGAGACCAAATCTGCCCAGCGTGTGCTTGAAGAGGCGGTGCGGCTCTCACCCCTGGCGGTACGGCGACAAGCGCTTTTGGGCAAGCTGGCCATGACCAATGAGGACTTTGACGCCGCCGCTCGAGCGTATCGCCAGGCAGTTTCCCAGGGGGCACAGTCACGCTTCAAGGATCCTGAAAGCAACCTCGGGCTGGCCCACGCACTGATCAGCAAGGGCAGCGACAGGGGGCTGGATACCCGCGCCCGCCTGGAGATCAACCAGACCCTGAGTGCAGTCGCCAAGGACAACCCCGGTGACCCCGGTTTACAGATTCGGGCGCGGCTGATGAAGGCTACCAGTTTGCTGATCAACGACGCCGAGACAGCCGACAAGCTCACCGAGCAGGCACTGACGCGTCTCGATGGCATGGAACAATTCATGAGCGCCGACGCCGCGTTGCTGGTGGCCAAGCAATTGAAGTTGCTCGGCCAGGCCCAGGCCAGTGATTCGATGCTGAAGAACTGTGCGGAAATCTACGGCGATGACCCTGCGGTGATGCGCGGCATTGCCAAGCAGACTGACGACCCGGCGATTCTCAACTCCGGTACGGCGGCCGCTGACCTCAATCGCCAAGGCGTGCGCAGCTACAAGGCTGGCGCGCTGACCGAAGCCCGCGAGCTGTTCCGTGGCGCCCTATTGCTGCAGCCGAAGAACATCAGTATTGCCCTCAACATGGCGCAATCGATCCTGCATGGCGCCACCGCCAGCCTTGATCCGGGACTGCTGGATGAATGCCGGCGTTGCCTGAAGATGGTCGGCTTGATGCCCGAGAGCGACGCACGTTACCCGCGATATCAGAAGTTGCAGAGCAAGGCGTTGGAACAATGAACGAAGCTGACCAGGGGCTGGATTTCTCCACGGTGATCGCCTCCACCGTACATGATATGAAGAACTCCCTGACGGTGCTCATGCAGGCCCACGGACAGTGGCTTGCGCGCTTGCCTGACACTCAGGCCCGCACCGACGAACAGGGCGTGATCGACTTCGAGTTCGCCCATCTCAACGGCATGCTGGTGCAGTTGTTGGGCCTCTACAAGCTGGGCGTCAATCAGTTGCCGATACGGCCCGATTACCATGAGCTGGATGACTTCATAGAGGCGCAGTTGGCAGCGCATCAGGAAGTGTTCAAGAGTCGTAACCTGCTCGTGACCTATGAGGTTGATCCGCTGAGCCCGCTGGGTTTCTTCGATCGCGAGCTGATCAGTACGGTGCTGGCCAACGCAATCAACAATGCCATTCGCTACGCACGGCAGTCGCTGCTGATTGGCGTCGGAGAGGAAACCGGACAGCTGGTACTTACGATCAATGATGACGGCGAAGGATACCCGGCGCAGATGATCGAGCGTCAGGCTGAATACGTCCAGGGCATCAACCCGAGCAGTGGCAGCACCGGCTTGGGCTTGTACTTTGCTGCGCGCATTGCGCAATTGCATCAGCGCAATGGCGTACATGGCCGCACTGAAATCAGCAACGGCGGTCCATTGGGTGGTGGGCTCTTCAGTCTTTATCTGCCTTGATGACTGATCTACCGGTAGTGCTTGAAATTCTGAACGCCTGATGCCTATTTTGTACGGGACGCCGTTCGCGGCCCGCACATAACAAGGACAGAGTCATGACGACCGACGGCCAGGGATCACTCGCCCAGCGATTGACCGGTATAAACGAGATTGAATGTGTCACCCCTGACCTGAACGGTGTACCCCGCGGCAAGGTAATGACTGCCGAGGGCTTCCTCGAGGGGCGGCGCCTGCAGATGGCGCGTGGTGTGTTGCTGCAATGCATCATGGGTGGTTATCCACCTGCACGCTTCTATGGCAGTGACGACGGTGACCTGGCACTGAATGCCGACCCGCAGCAAATCCACCGTCTGCCGTGGAGCGAGCAGCCGCGCGCCTTGGCCATCTGCGATGCCGACGAGCTGAGTGGCGAGAGTTCCCGGCTGTCCACCCGCGGTCAGCTCAAGGCAGTGATTGCGCGCTATGCCGCGCTCGGCCTGGCGCCCGTGGTGGCGACCGAAATGGAATTCTTCGTTTTTGCCCAAAACCCTGACCCGACCCAGCCGTTCCAGCCACCCCTTGGCCTGGACGGTCGACGCGAGGACGGTAGTTCGGCGTTCAGCGTCAGCTCCAACAATGGGCTACGTCCGTTCTTCAATGAAGTCTATGAGTGCATGGCGGCACTGGGTTTGCCCCGCGATACCTTCATGCACGAAATGGGCGTCAGCCAGTTCGAGATCAACCTGCTGCACGGCGACCCGCTGCTGCTGGCCGACCAGACGTTCCTGTTCAAGCATCTGCTGAAGGAAGTGGCGCTCAAGCATGGCGTGACCGTCGTGTGCATGGCCAAGCCGTTGGCACACACGGCGGGCAGCTCTATGCACATTCACCAGAGCGTGATCGAGACGGGCAGCGGGCGCAATGTGTTCAGTGACGAGGCGGGTGAGCCAACCGCGATGTTCCGCCACTTCATCGGCGGACAGCAGGCGGCCATGGCGGAATTTACTGCGTTGTTCGCGCCGAATGTAAATTCCTATCAGCGGCTCTGCCATCCTTTCGCATCACCTAATAACGCGTGCTGGTCTCACGATAATCGCGCGGCCGGGCTGCGTATTCCCGCCAGCTCGCCTGTTGCGCGACGGGTGGAAAACCGCTTGCCGGGTGCCGATGCCAACCCGTATCTGGCCATCGCCGCCAGCCTTGCTGCAGGGTTGCACGGCATTGAAAACCGCTTGGAGCCCTCAGCGCCTATCCAGGGCGAATTCAGCGTTCCGGAAAGTTTGTCGCTGCCCTGTACCTTGCATGCCGCGTTGGAGCGTCTGAAACGTAGCCAATTGGCAAAGGAACTGTTCGGCACCGAGTTCATCGAAGGCTACATCGCTTCGAAGAGCCTGGAGCTGACCAGCTTCCTTGATGAAATTACTCCTTGGGAGCGCCGAGTTTTGGCGGCCCAGGCTTAACCAAACCGTCGCCGTCGGGCTATCGTTGATGCTAGTCCGACACTCAATTCAAGGGGCCGCCCGGAACGCCGATGCGCCAGATCTGGAAGTCTTTTCGAGCGCTTTACTTCGCCTCGCTGATGATGTTGATCGGCTCGGGCTTACTCAGCACCTACCTGGCGTTGCGCCTTGCCGCGGATCAGGTCGATGGCCTGTGGGTCGGTGCGTTGATGGCCGCCAACTATTTCGGCCTGGTCCTGGGCGGCAAAATTGGCCACCGGCTGATTGCCCGGGTAGGGCACATTCGTGCTTATTCAGCGTGTGCCGGCATCGTCGGTGCGGCGGTGCTGGGTCATGGGTTGGTGGATTGGCTGCCGGCCTGGCTGATCCTGCGGATGGTGGTGGGCCTCGGCATGATGTGCCAGTACATGGTCATTGAAAGCTGGCTCAACGAGCAGGCCGATGCCAAGCAGCGCGGTATGGTATTCAGCGGGTACATGATCGCCTCCTACCTGGGACTGGTATTGGGCCAGCTGATTCTGGTCATGCACCCTTCATTGGGACTTGAACTACTGATGCTGGTGGCCCTGTGTTTCGCGCTGTGCCTGGTACCCGTCACGCTGACCCGACGCATTCACCCGGCGCCCTTGCATCCGGCGCCGATGGAGCCGCGGTTCTTCATGAAGCGCGTACCGCAATCGCTCAGTACGGTGCTGGGTGCTGGGCTGATCGTCGGTTCGTTTTACGGTTTGGCACCGCTGTATGCCTCGCAGCAGGGCTTGTCGACCGAGCAGGTCGGTCTGTTCATGGGTAGCTGCATTTTCGCCGGTCTGGTGGTGCAGTGGCCGTTAGGCTGGCTGTCGGATCGCTACGATCGGGCCGTGCTGATTCGCAGTTTTGCGATCTGCCTCGCGCTGGCGGCCTTGCCTTTGGCGATCATGCCCAAGGTGCCGCTGGAGGTGCTGTTCATTGCCGGCTTCGTCTGTTCGTTGGTGCAGTTCTGCCTGTATCCGCTGGCCGTGGCGTTTTCCAATGACCACGTCGAAAGCGACCGGCGGGTTTCGCTGACCGCCATGCTGCTGGTGACCTACGGGGTCGGGGCGAGCATCGGGCCCTTGGTGGCCGGTGTGCTGATGAAGTTTTTCGGCAGTCAGATGCTGTATGCCTTCTTCAGTTTCTTCGCCCTGGTACTGGTATGGCGCATTCGACCGAAAGCCGTGACCAATCTGCATCAGGTCGACGACGCCCCCCTGCATCACGTGGCGATGCCGGACAGCATGTCCAGTTCACCCTTGGTGGCAGCGCTCGATCCGCGGGTTGACGAGCAGGTGGTACAGGACCAGATGCAAACCACCCCAAGCACCGAGCCGGAACCCGAATCCGAATCCGAATCCGAGCCTGATGCGGCGGCCAAGCCTGAAGAGCCTGGCGATCTCACGCCGCCAGATGACCCGGACGGCGAACACCCCCATACCTTCACCGGGGCCAGACCTTGAATTGAAGACAAAAAAAACGGCCAGTCATGGCCGTTTTTTTTGCATGTCGATCAGAAGTCGTCTTTATCGAAGCGACGCGCATCGCGCTGCAATTGATAAACGAAACGCTCGACCTGACGCTGCACCTGGCCGCTCATGTTATGAAAGCGCACGCCGGCGAAAGTGGTGTCGATCTTTTCTTCATGGTGCAGGTAGCGCAACTCGACCGGGGTGGTCATGTTGCCAAAGGGCAGGGCGGCGAGGAAGCGGTCGTAGACCTGGCCCAATTGCAATCCGTGGGTGATGTCGCCGTCAAAGCGCAGCTTGCAACCGGTGGCCGAAATGTCCAGCAGCTTGCCGGCGAGCGGCACCTTGAGCTTTTCCCCGGCCAGTTCGATGCTCACCAGTTGCGCCAGTTTCAGGGCAGCGCGAAAGGCGTTGCGGCGCTGGTGATAGACCACTTCGTCCGGCAGGGTGCCGCGATAGCAGCGAGTGCCGTTGGATTCGTCGATGGTCAGCGGGCCGTTGCTTTCCCAGGCGATACGCACGCCTTCGTGGAAACCTTCGATCCGGAAGGGTTCGCCTGCGAGCAGAAAGCGCTCGCCGTCGCGCGGGATCATTTCATCGAGCGCGATCGAATTGTTTTCGCGATCGACATCCACCACGTAGCTTTGAAAGCGCTGGGTGCGCTCATGAAACGTGATGATCAGAGGATCATGGCTCTCTAGCAGCATTCGCAGGTTGCCGGCGATTTCCAAAGGCGTGGTGAGCACCTTCGGTGGCTGCGGAGCATCTTCCGCGTTTAAGGCATTGGACACGGTTTATCACTCTCCGGACAGAATACGGTCACACGCAAGAGCTAGCATTCTGCCAGCATGTATCGCGCCTTGATAGAGCACGCTTGATGATGAAGTCAAACCTGGCTGAGCGAACGCTTCACGAGCGTGGCGGTTGATCCGCGAGCGTCGTACAGGGGCGGCGACTCCCCGCCATTGAGGATGCGCAGCTGGTTGGCGGTGCTCGCCTGTTGCACCTGGATCGAGCGGCCATTGCGCTCATTGGCGTCCCGGCAATCGCTGAGCAATTGATTGAGTACATCGCTCTGGGACAGCAGTTGCTCGCCGATGCTGGAGTGCGTGGCAAGCTGTTCCAGGCCACTGCGATCGGTCGGCAAGCCGAGGCTGGCCAGGATTTCGCTGCGTCGGCGGCCGTGTTGTTCCAGCAGAACGATCAGGCCCTGTTTGCTCGCCAGGATATGTTCGAGCAATTGCATGTCGCGACCGTGCAAGGCCAGGGACTCTTGCCCCAGGAGATCGAGCAATTGTTGCGCTGGCGCAAGGTCGTCGGTGATCAGTTGCAGTAAATTGTTATCGTGCATGGCTGGCCTTGGTTTTTAAGCGTCCAAAAGCCTGCGCAGGCCGGTGGCTAGCGCTGGGCTTCGAAGTTGAGCAGTTTGCTGGCTACGCGGTTGCTGTCGACTTTATAGCTGCCATCGGCAATCGCGGCCTTCAACTCGGCCACACGGGCCTTGTCGACAGCGGGCTGATCGCGCAGCGTGTCGGAAATCTTCTGCAACTGCTGGGCCTCGTTGCTGAGGTGTACCGATTCCCCGCTTTTGCTGGCACTGGCCGTTTCGGCCTGGGACGGCAACGGCGCGGCTTCAGCGGTGTCTTTGCTGGCGCTGGTACGCGTGCTGCCGGTGAGCGTGGGGGAGCTGTTCAAACGGCTGAAATCGATGACCATGATGCTGAAAACCTCTGGGAATTTGGACGCTTGCCATGTTTTCGGCCCATTGCTGGAAAACTTTAGGCACATTTAATCGTGGGCAGCGTCGCCTGTTGCCCTGCGTAGGCTCAGTTTAGGGAATGGGTCGGTTACGCGCCAGTCATCTACATGGCGACTTCCACCTGTCCGGGAGCCGTGACCTGGGCCTTGATCACCCGTTGCGAATTCAGGTTCTTCACCCGGATCTGTTCACTCATGCCGCCGTTAGCCAGTGCTTCGCCGGGCATCCGTACGCTGAGGGTGCCACTGCGGGCGGTAATCACCACTTGATCACCCTTGCGCACCACCTCGGCCTGTTCCAGATGAACCAGAGTTATCACCTGATCATTGACCATTGGTCGGACAAGTTTCTGCCCGATCGCCTGCTCTACATCCGTCAGATAACCCTGGTTGATCAGGCTGATATCGCGCTCGCGCAGCGTCACGTCCCCAGGCTCGATGATCCCGGCACGCTTGAGTGGCCGGGTGCTGGTCACCACCTCGCGAAACAGCCGGACTTGAGCGGGTACGAAGACTGTCCAAGGGGAGGCGCCCTCGCAGCGAACCTTCACCGTGACGCGGCCAATCGGCTTGGCCGGACTCTCCAGCGTGGCTGTCAATTCCTTGTCGCACGGCGGCAGGCGCAGGCGCGGATCGAGCTGCTTGACTTCGATTTCGTAGCGACCCTGGGTCTGGCTGGTAGCCAGATAGTCTTCAACGGTGAATTCAAGAAAGCCCTGAGTGACGCCGATAAGGAGATCAGGCAAGGTAACCGGATCAGCAACGGCAGGGCTGCCAGCAGTGAAAAGACCTGCCACCGCCACCGCGCCGAGTAAACGGCGAGGGGCGCGGGTCAGGTGTCGAAAAAATGTCGTGGGCAGGTTCATGGCGGTTAAAAAGCAAGCGCCGTGCCGTTTAGTGATGAATGAGCGTCGCAACACACTTAGCGTTGGTGGAGGGGGCTGGGCATGGCTGGTGTAATGGATTCGGTAAACCAGCGCACGCAACTGGTAGGGCAGAATCGCCTGGAGCTGTTGTTGTTCCGTCTCGACGGTCAGCAGCTCTACGGCATCAATGTGTTCAAGGTTCGGGAAGTGCTGCAATGCCCGAAACTGACCTTGATGCCCAAATCCAATCCTGTCGTGTGCGGTGTGGCAAGTATTCGCGGGGCAACCATTCCGATTCTCGACCTGGCCATGGCCACGGGCTCGGGCGGGTTGCAGGATCAAAGCAATCCCTTCGTGATCATCACGGAGTACAACACCAAGACCCAGGGTTTCCTGGTGCGTTCGGTGGAGCGGATCGTCAACATGAACTGGGAAGAGATCCATCCGCCGCCCAAGGGCACGGGGCGTGATCACTACCTGACGGCGGTGACGCGGGTCGACAATCAGTTGGTGGAAATCATCGACGTCGAGAAGGTCCTGGCGGAAGTCGCGCCGACGCCCGAGGCCATTTCGGTTGGTGTGGTCGATGTCGAGACCCAGCACAAGGCCTTGTCGCTGCGGGTATTGACCGTGGACGACTCTTCGGTGGCGCGCAAGCAGGTCTCACGCTGCCTGCAGACGGTCGGGGTTGAGGTGGTGGCGCTGAACGACGGACGGCAGGCGCTGGACTACCTGCGCAAGCTGGTCGACGAGGGCAAGAAGCCGGAAGAAGAGTTCCTGATGATGATTTCCGACATCGAGATGCCGGAGATGGACGGCTACACCCTGACGGCGGAAATCCGCAGCGACCCACGCATGCAAAAGCTGCACATCATCCTGCATACTTCGCTGTCTGGTGTATTCAATCAGGCGATGGTCAAGAAAGTCGGTGCCGATGACTTCTTGGCCAAATTCCGTCCTGATGACCTGGCATCCCGGGTAGTCGACCGGATCAAAGCAGCAGATATCAGCTAGGTGGCTTTTGTCCCTGGCGATCAACACGATTTAAGAGGCGGTATCTTGTCTACGGGTAATTTGGATTTTGATCAGTTCCGGGTCTTCCTGGAAAAAGCCTGTGGCATTTTGCTCGGTGAAAACAAACAGTATCTGGTCTCGAGCCGTCTCAACAAACTGATGGAACAGCAAGGCATCAAGTCGTTGGGCGAGTTGGTCCAGCGCATCCAGACCCAGCCTCGCGGCGGTTTGCGCGAGATGGTGGTGGACGCGATGACGACCAACGAAACCCTCTGGTTTCGTGACACCTATCCGTTTGAAGTGCTGAAGAACAAAGTCCTGCCCGAGGCGATCAAGGCCAGCCCCGGGCAGCGCCTGCGCATCTGGTCGGCAGCCTGTTCGTCGGGGCAGGAGCCCTATTCGTTGTCGATGTCGATCGACGAATTCGAGCGGGTCAACATGGGCCAGTTGCGCATGGGCGTGCAGATCGTTGCCACCGACCTGTCCGGGACCATGCTGACCAACTGCAAGTCCGGTGAGTACGACAGCCTGGCAATCGGGCGCGGCCTGTCGCCTGATCGCCTGCAACGCTACTTCGACCCGAAAGGGCCGGGGCGCTGGGCGGTCAAGGCACCGATCAAGAGCCGCGTGGAGTTCCGCTCGTTCAACCTGCTGGACAGTTACGCCAGCCTCGGCAAGTTCGATATCGTGTTTTGCCGCAACGTGCTGATCTACTTCTCTGCGGAAGTGAAGAAGGACATTCTGTTGCGCATCCACAGCACGCTCAAGCCGGGCGGCTATCTGTTCCTTGGCGCGTCGGAAGCGCTGAACGGCTTGCCGGATCACTACCAGATGGTCCAGTGCAGTCCGGGGATCATCTACCAGGCGAAGTAAAAAGACGGGAGCCCTCAGGGGCTCCCTTTTTTCTGCCCGCTGATTTAACCGAGGAGCGGCAGAAAAGCGGCGGGCGCCGGAAGTTGCTTGCCGCTTTTCTGGCATTGCCGCCTTGCCGCTGCCCGTTAGATCCCCTGTTTACGGGCTCTGGCGAGCTGGCACGGCGCTTGCTAAAGACCAGATACGAAAAATCTGGTCACCTGAAGGTTTGCGCCATGAGCATCAGCTTCGACAAAGCGCTCGGTATCCACGAACAGGCCCTGAGCTTCCGCGCCCAGCGTGCCGAAGTCCTGGCCAACAACATCGCCAACGCCGACACCCCGAACTACAAGGCTCGGGATCTGGACTTCGCGTCCGTGCTGGCGGCACAGGCGGAAAAGACCAACAACGGCACCTTCGCCTTGAACATGACCAACAGCCGTCATATCGAAGCCCAGGGCCTGAGCAGTGGCGACGAGTCGTTGCTGTATCGCACGCCGATGCAACCTTCGATCGACCAGAACACCGTCGACGCGCAGCTGGAACAGTCCAACTACGCGGAAAACTCGGTGAACTTCCAGGCCAGCTTCACGCTGCTCAACAGTAAATTCAAAGGGCTGATCTCGGCCCTGCGCGGAGAGTAATCCATGTCCCTGTCCAGCGTTTTCAATATTGCCGGCAGTGGCATGAGCGCCCAGACCACCCGCCTCAACACCGTGGCCAGTAACATCGCCAACGCCGAGACGGTGTCTTCAAGCATCGACCAGACCTACCGTGCGCGCCATCCGGTGTTCGCCACCATGTTCCAGGGCGGCCAGAGCGGTGGCAGCGATTCGCTGTTCCAGAACCAGAATGCTGCCGGTCAGGGCGTGCAGGTGCTCGGTGTGGTCGAAGACCAGAGCAATCTCGAAGCGCGCTACGAGCCCAACCATCCGGCTGCCGACGCCAAGGGCTATGTCTACTACCCGAACGTCAACGTGGTCGAGGAAATGGCCGACATGATTTCCGCCAGCCGTTCGTTCCAGACCAACGCGGAAATGATGAACACCGCCAAAACCATGATGCAGAAGGTTCTGACCCTCGGTCAGTGATAAGGGGCAACTCAGATGAGTGTTACCGATACCACCAGTGGCCTGAGCCTCAAGGACATTCTTGCGAATTCCTCGAAGACCGTCACCAACACCAGCAGTGATGGCCTGGCGGCAGCGACTAAAAGCACGACCGGCAAGAACGAACTGGGCAAGGACGCCTTCCTGCAGTTGCTGGTGACCCAACTGAAGAACCAGAACCCGCTCGATCCGCAGGACAACAGTGCGTTCGTCGCGCAGTTGGCGCAGTTCAGCAGCCTGGAAGGCATCACCACGTTGAACACTTCGGTGAACAACATTTCGGGCTCGTTCAAGTCCTCGCAAGCCTTGCAGGCCTCGTCCCTGGTCGGCCGCTCGGTAATCGTGCAGACCGGTTCGGCCTACGTCGACACCACCAAGAGCATGACCGGCTCGGTGGTGGTCCCGACCTCCGTGGCCAGTTCCACCGTGACCGTCACCGACAAGGACGGCAAGACCGTGAAAACCATCGACCTGGGCAGTCAGGCGCAAGGCAGCGCGAGTTTTGTCTGGGACGGCACCAATACGGCCGGCGAAAAAGTCGACCCGGGTACCTACACCTTCAAGGCCAGCGCGCCGATCGATGACAAGGCAACCGACCTGATCACCTACCTGCCGGCGACCGTCAACAGCGTGACCCTGAGCCAGACGGGCGGCGAGATGATGCTCAACCTCGCCAACATGGGCTCGATTGCCCTGTCCAAAGTACAAACCATTGGTCTATAGAGCCGGCTAGCGCGGCACAAAGGAGTGGAACATGTCTTTCAATATCGGCCTTAGCGGCCTCTATGCGGCCAACAAACAACTCGACGTGACCGGCAACAACATCGCCAACGTCGCCACCACCGGCTTCAAATCCTCCCGTGTGGAATTCGAAGACGTTTACTCGGCGACCAAGCTGGGAACCGGTAACAAGACCATCGGCAGTGGCGTGAGCCTGGCCAACGTGTCCCAGCAGTTCCGCCAGGGCGATGTGACCAACACCGGCAACGTGCTGGACATGGCGATCCAGGGTTCGGGTTTCTTCGTGCTCAACGACAGCGGCTCGCTGACCTACACCCGCGCCGGTACGTTCAACGTCGACAAGGACGGCTTCATCACCAACAGCAACGGTACTGCGCGCCTGCAAGGCTATGCGGTGGATGCCAATGGCAAGATCCTCAAGGACGTGATCGGCGACCTGAAAATCGACCAGTCGAACCTCGAGCCGAAAACCACCGGCAACATCTCCTCGAGCATCAACCTCAACTCCGGCAAGCCGAACATCGATCCGGCGGTGACCCCGTTCGACCCGAGCAAGATCGACACCTACACCGACATGTTCACCACGCCGGTCTACGACAGCCAGGGCAACCAGCACAACATGGACCAGTACGTGGTCAAGACCGGTGCCAACACCTGGCAGACCTACACCCTGGTGGATGGTCGTAACCCGGATGGCCAGGCCTTCGTGCCGGCCGGCGTGAACCCGGTGACGGCGAGCAACCAGGCGGCCATGACCATGAACTTCGGTTCTGACGGCAAGCTGTTGAATATCACTGCTCCGGCCACTGGCAGCCCATTCACCGTCAGCGGCAATTCGATTGTCATGGGCGCGGGCGTCTGGACTCCGGGCACCGTCAAGGATGGCGTGTGGACCGCCAACGGTGCCGTGGGCAACGCCACCGGTATCAGCAACGACCTGGCGAAAACCACCCAGTACAACTCGGCAACCATCCGCAACCTGCCGACCCAGGACGGCTATGCCACAGGCCAGATCACCAATCTGACCATCGACGGCACCGGTACCCTGTTCGCCAACTTCAGCAACAGCAAGTCCAAGGCGATCGGCCAGGTCACCCTGGCCAGCTTCAACAACGAGCAAGGCTTGCAGGCAGTGGGCGGCACCAGTTGGAAGGAGACGTACACGTCCGGCTTCGCTGCCTACGACGTGGGCCAGACCGGCACTTTGGGTTCGGTAGTGTCGAACTCGCTGGAAGACTCCAACGTCAACCTGACCAGTGAGCTGGTGGACCTGATCAAGGGCCAGAGCAACTACCAGGCAAACGCCAAGACCATCTCGACGCAAAGCACCATCATGCAGACCATCATTCAGATGGCGTAATTGTGTTGCGCTGAAGCGGTGGGGGTGTAGGAGCCAGCTTGCTGGCGAAGGACGTCAACGATGACGCGTGCTATCTGGATGCACGCGGCGCTCTGAGATTTTCGCTGGCAAGCCAGCTCCTACAGGGATTTGTGTGGCATCAAATCTTGTGTTCGCCGCAGAACCATGTGGGAGCAGCCCGGGCGGCGTTCCGTTGCTCGCGATGAGGCCATCAGCAACACCGCGTCAACTTCATCGCCAGCAGGCTGGCTCCCACAGGCTTTGCAAACTCCACGATACTTGTGGTCTACACGAAACCTGTGGGAGCTGGCTTGCCAGCGATGAGGCCCTCAGCCTCACCCCATCATGTCCTTGATCATCCGCTCCTGCTCCATCAGCTCGCGCTGACGGGCGTCGATCCGTGACGACAGCGGGAAGTTGCTGCCGGCGCGGCGCTTGGCGAAGTCCAGTTGCTGGATGGCCTGGCGGTAGTCGCCGACCAGCGCGAAGTACTCGGCGCGGGCTTGATGCAAGCCGATGATGTTGCCGGACTGACCGCGGGTCTCGGCGACCTGATACCACACGTCCGGGTCATCCGGGCGGCTCTTGAGCAGGCTTTCCAGGGCTTTTTCAGCGTCAGCCGGGCGATTCTGCTTGAGCATCAGGTCGACGCGGGCCTGGTTCAGCGGGTAGTTGCCAGGGTATTGCGTCAGCATCCGCTCCACCCGGCTTTGCGCATCCGGCAGGCGATTGCTGTACATGTCGAGCTCGACCTGCGCCAGGTTGTACATGATCTCGTTGGGCGCCTTGGCCAGCAACGGCTTGAGGGTCTCGCGCGCGTCATTGAACTGGCTGCCCTTGATCTGGGCGATGGCCAGGCCGTAACGCGCGACGTCGTTTTTCGGGTTGTCATCCAATTGTGCGCGGAAGCGCTTGGCAGCCAGGCCCGGGGTTTCTTCGTAGTACAACTGCACGCGCGCGCGAATCAGTTGGTAGGTCTGGGTGTCTTCCTTGCCGCCCACCGGCGCTTGCTCGGCGCGGTTGCGGGTGTCGGCGATCCGCGATTCGGTGACCGGGTGAGTCAGGAGGAATTCCGGCGGCTTGGCGTCGAAGCGATACTGACGCGACAGGCGCTCGAACATGCTCGGCATCGAGCGCGGGTCGTAGCCGGCTTTCTCCAGATTCAGAATGCCGATACGGTCAGCCTCCTGCTCGTTCTGCCGGGAGAACCGGCGCTGTTCCTGGATCGCGGCGGCCTGGCTGCCGGCAATCGCGGCGATACCGGCATCACCGCCACCGGCGGCAGCGACGATGATCCCGGCCAGCAGCGCGGCCATCATCGGCACCTGCATCCGTTGCTGCGCTTCGACGCCACGGGCGAAGTGGCGTTGCGACAAGTGAGCCAATTCGTGAGCCAGAACCGAGGCATATTCACCTTCGGTCTGGGCATTGAGAAACAGCCCGCCGTTGACCCCGACGATCCCGCCGGGTGCGGCGAAGGCGTTGAGTTGCGGGCTGTTGATCAGGATGAACTCGAGACGCCGGTCGTTGAGCTGGCTGGTCTCTACGAGGCGATAGACACTGGTCTCGACGTAATTTTTCAGCTGTGGATCATTGAGTTGCGACACCTGGCTACGCAGCATGGCCAGCCAGGCGCGGCCCAGGTCGTGCTCTTGCTGAGGGGAGACAATGGCAGAACTGGCGTCGCCGAGTGACGGCAGGTCGTCGGCGAAGCCCGGTGAGGCAAGCAGGCAAGCCAGCGTCAGCAGGGTAGGGCGCAGAAAAGTCATGCACGAAGCCTTAGTCGACAAAGAGCTTACTGTAGCCGGACACTTGGCTTGGGACCAGATATTCTAGGCGGCTCAATCACCTGACCGGAGTGACGCAATGACCGACGCTGTAGCCCATGATGCCGAACTGGATGCCAGCGGGCTCAATTGTCCGTTGCCACTGCTCAAGGCCAAGATGGCCCTCAATGCCCTGGCCAGCGGCGCAGTGCTCAAGGTGATTGCCACCGACGCCGGCTCGCAGCGCGACTTTCGCACCTTTGCCCGCTTGGCCGGTCATACCCTGCTGCGCGAAGAAGACGACGCCGGCGTCTACCGCTACTGGCTGAAAAAAGCCTGACCGATTGCCGTACCCCCACCGATAAGGATCATTGATGTTCAAAGTGCTACGCGACTGGATTCAGCGCTACTTCTCCGACGAAGAAGCGGTGGTGCTGGCCGTACTCCTGGTTCTGGCGTTCACCGCCGTACTCACCCTGGGCGGCATGCTCGCACCGGTGCTGGCGGGGATGGTCCTGGCCTACCTGATGCAGGGACTGGTGAGCACCCTGGAACGCCTGCGCCTGCCGGGCGGCGTTGCGGTGGGCCTGGTATTCGCCTTGTTCATGGGCCTGTTGCTGCTGTTCATCGTGGTCGTGGTGCCGCTGCTCTGGCATCAGCTCATCGCCTTGTTCAACGAACTGCCCGGCATGCTCGCCAAATGGCAATCGCTGCTGTTGCTGCTGCCCGAGCGCTACCCGCACCTGGTCTCGGACGAACAGGTGCTGCGGGCAATCGAGGTGGCGCGGGCGGAAATCGGCAAGTTCGTGCAGTGGGCGCTGACGTTCTCGCTGTCCAGCCTGCCGCTGCTGGTCAACATCATGATCTACCTGGTGCTGGTGCCGATCCTGGTGTTCTTCTTCCTCAAGGACCGGGCCATGATCGGCCAGTGGGTGCGCGGCTACCTGCCGCGGGAGCGCGCATTGATCACCCGGGTCGGCCAGGAAATGAACCGGCAGATCGCCAACTACATTCGCGGCAAGGTCATGGAAATGGCGATCTGCGGCGGGGTGACCTACATCGGCTTCATCGCGATGGGGCTCAACTATTCGGCGCTGTTGGCGTTGCTGGTCGGGGTGTCGGTGGTGGTGCCCTATGTCGGCGCCGTGGTGGTGACGGTGCCGGTGGCGCTTATTGCCTTGTTCCAGTGGGGCTGGAGCGACCAGTTCATCTACCTGATGGCGGTCTACGGGATTATCCAGACCCTGGATGGCAACGTGCTGGTGCCGCTGCTGTTCTCGGAGGCAGTGAACCTGCACCCGGTGGCGATCATCTGCGCGGTGCTGCTGTTCGGCGGGCTATGGGGATTCTGGGGGGTGTTTTTTGCGATCCCGCTGGCGACCCTGTTCAAGGCCGTGCTGGATGCCTGGCCGCGCAAGGAGCCTGAGGTGGCGCCGTTGTTGTAGTCTCCCAATCGCGAGCAGCGGAGCGCCGCCCGGGCTGCTCCTACAGAGGATATGCAATCCCTTGTAGGAGCGAGCCTGCTCGCGATGGGGTCAAATAAAGCAACGCAAATCAGCCCTGATTCAATACCTGAGCCGCCGCCAACACAGCATCAACATGCCCCGGCACCTTCACCCCACGCCATTCCTGACGCAGCACACCGTCCTTGTCGATCAGGAAAGTGCTGCGATCAACGCCCATGTATTCCTTGCCATACAGCTTCTTCAGCTTGATCACATCAAACAGCTGGCACAGGGCTTCGTCCTTGTCGCTGATCAGTTCGAAGGGAAACTCCTGCTTGCACTTGAAGTTCTCGTGGGACTTCAGGCTGTCACGCGAGACGCCGAACACTTCGGTGTTGGCAGCGCTGAACTGCGGGTACAGGTCGCGAAAACCCTGGCCCTCGGTGGTGCAGCCCGGGGTGCTGTCCTTGGGGTAGAAGTAGATGACTACCTGCTTGCCCTTGAGGGCGGCGAGGTTCACGGTCCGGCCGCTGGTGGCGGGGGCCGTGAAGTCGGCAACCGGTTGGTCGATGGCAAGGGCCATGGCAAGCCTCCTTACATTGGGTTCTGTGGGCGCCACGGTTCGATCAGCGCATCAAGGTTCAGCGCGTCGGCGAAGTCGAGGAACTGGTCACGCAGCCAGCTGATCTGCACGCCGGCCGGCAAGGTCACGGTAAACGTGGCGTTGAGCATGGTGCCGCCAGTCTGTGGCGCCTGGTAGGTGTCACAGGTCAGGTTTTCCAGCTCGACGTTGTGGTCCGTGAAGAACTGGCACAGTTCATTGATGATGTCAGAGCGATAGGCGGCGCTGACATAGGCCACGTAAGGCAGGGCTTGCGGGCGACTTTCCGCCGCCGCGCTGCGCACCACATTGACGGTGAACGCGTGTTTCTTGGCCAGGCTCGGCAGCCCGGTCTCCAGGCGCGCCAGGGCGTCCCAGGAACCGGAGATCTCGAGGACCAGCGCGCTGCACGTGCCGTGGCGCGTCAGGCGGGAGGTGACCACGGCGCAGCGGTTTTCATGGCTGGCGCGGCACAGGACGTTAGTCAGCTCCATGGGGTTGGCGCCGAGGGCACTGATGACAAGGAATTGTTCGCGAACTGTGGGGGTGGACATGCAGCATTCCTAAAGCGATGAGCGGTCGGTACCTTGACAGGCTTCCATGTCGGGCAGGCGTCCGGATGCGGTATCTATAAAGCCCGGACCAGCGGGTTGCTTCGAGCTTGCGCAGGGCAAGTTCGGCGGTGTGGCAACGCAGGAACGGGGCTTGTGAGGCCGAAAATGGAGGCGTGAACCCGACGCGCGAGGCGGTCGGTACGGATCAAAGTCTGAAGGGTAGCGAAAAGCGGCGCCAAGGGGAATGGCATGAGCGCAGTACTTCGCTTGTGCAAGCATCTTGGCGCCAGTACCATTACCGCTCTCTTTTTCCGGCAGGAGCGTTTGCATGATTGCGGGCAGTATGGTGGCACTGGTCACTCCCATGGATGCACAAGGGCGTCTTGACTGGGACAGCCTCAGCAAACTCGTAGACTTCCACCTCAACAACGGCACCCACGCCATCGTCGCCGTTGGCACGACCGGCGAGTCGGCCACCCTTGACGTCGAGGAACACATTGCCGTCATCAAGGCCGTGGTCAAGCAGGTTGCCGGGCGTATCCCGGTGATCGCCGGCACCGGCGCCAACTCGACCCGCGAAGCCGTCGAATTGACCCGCAACGCCAAGGAAGCCGGCGCCGACGCCTGCCTGCTGGTAGTCCCGTACTACAACAAGCCGACCCAGGAAGGCCTGTACCAGCACTTCAAGCACATCGCCGAAGCCGTCGACATTCCGCAGATCCTCTACAACGTTCCTGGCCGCACCTCCTGCGACATGCAGGCCGAGACCGTGATCCGCTTGTCCAGCGTGCCGAACATCATCGGTATCAAGGAAGCCACTGGCGACCTGAAACGCGCCAAGGCCATCCTCGACGGCGTGAGCCCGGACTTCATCGTGCTGTCCGGCGATGATCCGACCGCGGTCGAACTGATCCTGCTGGGCGGCAAGGGCAACATTTCCGTGACCGCCAACGTCGCGCCGCGGGAAATGGCCGACCTGTGCGAAGCCGCGCTCAAGGGCGACGCCGACACCGCACGCGCCATCAACGAAAAACTCATGCCGCTGCACAAGGACCTGTTCATCGAAGCCAACCCGATTCCGGTGAAATGGGCTCTGGTCGAAATGGGCCTGATGCACGAAGGCATTCGCCTGCCTTTGACCTGGCTGAGCGCTCCTTGTCATGAAACGCTTCGCTCGGCCCTGCGCCAGTGCGAAGTATTGGTTTAATTGAGGAAGTAATACGCATGAAGCGACTGGCCGGACTTTCCGCACTTGCCTTGATTATCTCCAGCACCAGTGGCTGTGGATGGGTCTGGGGCCCGGAAGGTTATTTCCGTGACCGTGGTAGCGACTACCTCGAAGCGCAACAGACTGCACCGATGCAACTGCCGCCGGACATCCAGACCGCCAAGCGTCTGGATCCACTGCTGCCGATCCCGCGCAACGTGGCCGACGACACCGTCAAGGGTGAGTACGTCGTGCCGCGTCCGCAACCGTTGTCCGCCATTGCCGAAGCCAGCGACTACAGCCTGCAGAAAAGCGGCGACTCGCGCTGGGTAGTGGCGCAGCGTCCGCCGGCCGAAGTCTGGCCAGTGGCCGTGCAGTTCTTCCAGGACAACGGTTTCCGCCTGGACGAGCAGCGCCCGCAAACCGGCGAGTTCACCACCACCTGGCAGCGTTCCGACGAACTGTCGGCGGCGATGACCAAGCGTCTGGCCAGTGCCGGCGTCGCGGCCGATGCCGAAACCCGCGTGCGGGTTCGCGTCGAGCCGGGCGTGCAGCGCAACACCAGTGAAGTCTACGTGGTCAGCGCCGAGCGTCCTGCCGGCAGCAGCGATGACGTGGCGTTCACCAACCGTTCGGTCAATACGGGTCTTGATGCCGCGCTGGTCGACGACATGCTGGTCAGCATGAGCCGCATTTCCGAGAAGGGTGGTTCGGTCTCGATGCTCGCCTCGCGCGATTTCGACACCCCGAGCCGCGTCAGCCTGATCGAAGACGGCAGCGGCAACCCGGTGCTCAACGTCGGCAACGACCTCGACCGTGCCTGGTCGAGCGTTGGCCGTGCGCTGGAGCAGGGTGAGTGGCGCGTTGAAGACATCAACCGCAGCCTGGGCCTGTACTACATCAACCTGGCGGAAAAAGCCGAGAAGAAAAACGAGAAGCCTGGCTTCTTCGCGAGCCTGTTCGGCAGCTCTCCGGCCAAGGAAGAAGTCGAGGCGCGCGCCGAGCGTTACCAGGTACGCCTGAGCAAGGTCGGCGAGAACGTCCAGGTCACCGTGGAAAAAGACATCAACACCGTGGCGCCGGCTGAAGTGGCGCGCAAAGTGTTGGGCGTGATTCAGGACAACCTGGGCTGATCGAATGCGTTTTGCCGTTCTCGGCAGCGGTAGCCAAGGGAACGGCACGCTGATAGCCAGTGACGACACCTGTGTCCTGGTCGATTGTGGTTTCTCCCTGCGGGAAACCGAAAAACGCCTGCTGCGCCTGGGTGTATGCCCGACGCAGCTGAGCGCGATACTGGTAACCCACGAACATGCCGACCACGTGCATGGCGTGGGTTTGCTGTCTCGGCGCTACAATATTCCCGTTTACCTCAGTCGTGGCACCTTGCGCGGGATGCGCAAGCCGGTAGAACCGGCAGGTTTCGTGGCCGGAGGTGAACAGTTGCAGATCGGCGGGCTGAGCATCGGCGTGATCGCCGTGGCCCATGATGCACGGGAACCGACGCAATACGTCTTCAGTGACGGCACGCGGCGGTTTGGCCTGCTCACCGACCTGGGTTCGTATTGCGCGACCGTGCTGGACGGCTACAAGGACCTCGATGCGTTGATGATCGAGTCCAACCATTGCCGTGACCGCTTGGCGCGCGGCCACTACCCGACCTTTCTCAAGCAGCGGGTGGGTGGCGAACTGGGACATTTGAACAACCACCAGGCGGCATTCCTGGTGTCCGAGTTGGGCTGGAAAGACCTGCAACACCTGGTACTGGCCCATCTGAGCAGCAAGAACAACCTGCCGCAGCTGGCCCGGCAATGTTTTGTCGACACCCTCGGGTGCGACCCGGACTGGCTGCAACTGGCCGATCAAGATTCAGGGCTCGACTGGCGACACATCGCCTAGCCCATCTACTTAGCAAGCGGAGCCCATCATGGAAAAACGTGAAGAACTCTACCGCGGCAAAGCCAAGTCGGTTTACCAGACCGACGACGCCAACCGCTTGATCCTGCTGTTTCGCAACGACACTTCGGCGTTCGACGGCAAGCGCATCGAACAACTCGACCGCAAGGGCATGGTGAACAACAAGTTCAACGCCTTCATCATGCAGAAACTCGAAGCGGCCGGCGTACCGACCCAATTCGACAAACTGCTGGGCGACAACGAGTGCCTGGTGAAGAAGCTGGACATGATCCCGGTTGAATGCGTCGTGCGTAACTACGCCGCCGGCAGCCTGGTCAAGCGCCTGGGTGTCGAGGAGGGCATGAAGCTCAACCCTTACACCTTCGAACTGTTCCTCAAGGACGACGCCAAGGGCGACCCGTTCATCAACGAATCCCACGTCGTGGCATTCGGTTGGGGCACTGCCGAGCAACTGGTGCGCATGAAAGAACTGTCGCTCAAGGTCAATGAAGTCCTGAGCCAACTGTTCGACGACGCCGGCCTGCTGCTGGTCGACTTCAAGCTTGAATTCGGCGTATTTCACGACGGCTCCATCGTCCTGGGTGACGAGTTCAGCCCGGATGGCTGCCGCCTGTGGGACAAGGCCACCGGCAAGAAGATGGACAAGGACCGCTTCCGCCAGGGCCTGGGTGACGTCATCGAAGCCTATGAAGAAGTCGCCAACCGTCTTGGCGTACCGCTGTAATCGACGCAAGCATCTGATAGCACGGAAAAAAATTCACCAGAGGGCTTGCTTTCGGTGACCGTGCTGTTATGATTCGCGCCGTTGGAGAGATGCCAGAGTGGCCGAATGGGACGGATTCGAAATCCGTTGTACCTTCACCGGTACCTAGGGTTCGAATCCCTATCTCTCCGCCATTACACAGAAAAAGCCCCCGTAGCTGAAAAGCGCGGGGGCTTTTTCGTTTCCGGGATTGGGCTACTTCACCCCGAAGCTCAATGCCAGACGCTCGACGTACAGCTTCAGGGAGCCTTTCAATCCGATGTCCTTGAGATTGATCTCTTCCTTCGCCAAGTGCTCGAGGAAGGTTCGCATGTCGTTCCGTATGCTGTCTGGCAGCGTTATGGGGTCACCGGTCAATTGACCGCTCAATTGCAGGACGTCATTACGGTGTTTTCCAATATTCCTGCTATCGAGCTGCTCGCCTGCTTGTCTCCGCGCTGATAAGTCGAGCCAGGCGTGGGCCTTGAGCGGGATCAAGCGGTCGGCGCCGATGAAGGTGATTTCCGCGCTCGACTGACGACCTTCCAGGAGGAAGTGATAGTAGTGGTCATCGAGCAGGATCGCCGACAGGTTTGAGACTGACTCGTCTGTCGGAACAGGTGTCAGTGTCGCGTTTTCTGAATGCTCGATCCCTTCCGGTGCCCGCGAAAATAATTCGATCTGGGCGGGGTAGGATTCATCTCCTGGATTCTGGAACCGATAGAAAACCGGCCGTTGACCGCCGGTGCCGACCACCTGCCTGATTGCGTATCCACCTTCGTGAATGAAGGCCCAGAATGCCGAGACAAATTCGGCGTCCAGGGCTTCGATCACCAGGACAATATCGAGATCCTTGGTGGCTCTAAATGCTTGGCCAGATGCGTCCATGGTGAGCCAGGAGGCAACACCACCGATGAGGACGTATTGATGTTGGAATGCATTGAAGTAGTGCCCGAAAACGTCTAATCCTCGGATTTGAGCCATGTCACGTTCTCCCTGAGTACATCCAGAGCCTGCTGTACCCGCTCATCCGGGTTGTCTTGCAGGCTCAGCAGCAACGACGCTTCGTCGGCGATGTGCTGGTCTTCCTTGAGGCTGGAATAGGCCCAGATTTCGATCCAGGCCTTGGTCATATCAAGCGATTCGGCAACCTTGAATGCCTGCTCTCCGCGCATGCTGTCGAACCGGTTTTTGGTCATGCCAAAAACCGGTTGTGCAGGATCTGCAAGCATCGTGAATGTGGCCAGTGCACTTTCGCCGCTTAGAAATACGCCATTGCCCAGCTGAAGCAAGCGGTCAATTGCGACTTTGCGTTTAACCGGCGAGCGCAGGCGGTGGCGGGCCTTGGCATAGACCGCTGCAGGGGTGGCGGTAAATGAATAGAGTTTTTTGAATACAGAGTTTTCAGCGGGATGGACGAGTTCGAGAGCCGTCAATTGATCGATGACTTTGCCAAGGGTGACACGGCTGTACTTGAACCCCTCCATGATGGCGTTGGAGCTGAAGGTCCTTTCGCTGTCCCAGCCTTCGTACAGGCGTGCCAGCAGCATGGCCTGTGCTGCGGGAAAAAGTGCCGACACCGCCTGCTCGCTTCGTCGCGCGCGAATCCTCTCGCGCAGGTCCATTGCCAGTTCGGGGATGAACAGCTGGTAGCCAGGCTGGATAAAGTTGATGTGGCTGGCAATCAGACTTCGCCGTTCAGACACCGAGAGCGACCTGCACGCGTACAGGATCACCTCGTCGGTGACTTTTCGGACCTGGGCGAGGTGTTTGCCGAGGGTGACGACGCCCGGGTACTGGTCGTTGACCGGTAGCAGCAGAATCATCGACAGGCGGGATGCCCTTGATGCGCCGCCAAGCGAGACGACCAGATTAACCAGTTGGTAAGACTCCTTGATGTGATGAGGAACCTTGAGCGCCGAAGCCGGCTTTATTGCGACATCCGCACCGAGTATCGATTCGAGATAGAGCCTGATGTCGTCCTTTAAAGCCGGCATTTTTTGCTACCTTGTAAACCTGTTTTTTTAACTGTAAACCTCCGTGGTTAACAGGTCAAAAAAGTGGTTAACACAAAGTGCTGTCGGGTGGTTTTATGCGCCCTGAAATCCCGTCATGTTGTCGCTCTTTGGAGGGGGTGACTCGCCAGGCTCCGCATCCAACCGCCGAGCAATAACATCCAGCAGATCGCACCCATCGCGCAACGGAATACATAACAACTGAGCAAAGTCGCTGAGGATCACCGCGTCGGTGGTGATGTCGCCGCGCATGGCGAGGTTTTCCAGGACTTGGGTTACGGGGCGGATGCGGTAGCCGGCGGTGTCGAGGAGGGCGTGCAGCGGTTGGGAGGTTTTGACGAAGAGGGTGGGGTGTTCGTCGGCGTTGCTGGTGAGGGCCATGTAGTCGTGCATGAGTAAAGCTCCAGAGATAAGAGATTTACCACAACGGGTCGCCAAACCCGGTCGTTATGTAACGACGGGCGGACTATAGGCAGCATTGCGAAAGGCGGCAATGAGGAGGATTCCGACAGTTGCGTAGGGAATGGCTCGGCGGGATTCCTCACGCCGAAACCCCACCCCCACCCACCAAAACCTCCGCCCCCGCCACCTTGCACAACTCCACCCCTGCCGCCGCAAACCGGATCGCACTGCGCATGTACATCACGCCGCTGACGCAACTGCGCACCACCTCGGTGTGCCCGCTGATGGGGTCAATGATGTGCACCACCGCTTCGTCACGTTCAATCCAGGCCCCCGGTTTGTGCAGGAACACCACCAGCCCGGCGCAGGGCGCGTGCAGCGTGAGGGAGCCTTCAAACGGGGTGATCGGTTGCAGCAGTTCGGGCAGCGGTGGAGGTGTGCCGGCGAGGATGCCTCGGTGTTGCAGGAAGGCGTAGAGGGCGGCGGCGTCGGTGGCGGCCAGGTCGTGTTCGACCTCGGCTTCGCCGCGCAATTCGACAGTGGCGGCGACGCAGCCGGCGGGGATCGGGAAACGGTCGGTGAACTGTTGTGCCAGGCGCCACCAGGGTTGGCCGCAGGCTTCATCGAACGAGCCGGCGCCGGTGCCGCTGGCCAGCAACGTGGCCTGGGCGCCGATGTAGCGGGCGAGAGGTTCGAGAGCTTCATGGTTGGGCGTCTCGCCGTACAGATGAACCACCGCCTGAGCATCGCAATGCAGGTCGAGGACAACATCGGCATCCGCCGCCAGCAGCAGTTGGGCCTGGCGCAGGGAGTCGATTTCGCTGCCCGGTTGCAGGCGTTGCAGGGCTTCGATCATCGCCTGACGAATGATTCGGCGATTCTCCAGGGGATCGCTGCCCAGTTCGTCGCCGATGCGCTCAACGATCATCGCCGCCAGATCCGGGTAGCGGCGGTTGAAGTTCTCGCCACTGTTGAAGTCGAATCGACCCATGGCGTCGTGCATCAGGGTCTGTTCCAGGCCGATCGGATTGGCGATCGGCACCAGGACGATTTCCCCAAGGATCTCACCACGGGATTCGGCGGCGTCGAGCCGTTGCCGCAAGTGATGCAATGCCAGCATGCCTGGCAGTTCGTCGGCGTGCAGGCTGGCTTGCAGATAGACCTTGCCGGCCCCACCGGCCTGCCCGTAATGCAGGCTGATCAATTCGCGTCGGGTGCAGGGGCTGCGGGTCAGCAAGGGGTGATGGTGCACGCGCATGGGGACGCTCCTTGTCAGGTCAGGCGTTGCATCTTTATGAAAATCCACCACCCCCACAATCGAATAATTTGCCCGTCACTGGTGAGCCAGATGATCCATTCGGCGCCGTATGTGACACAGGCTTTGTTCAATTAAATTGGACGAAGACGCAAATTTATTTCGATTGATGTAATTGTTTTGTCACCAATACTAGAGCCCTCGAAACAGGCAGGGATATGCCCGCCTCAACATAAGAATAAAGAGGTGCTCGCATGACCAGCTGTGCCCAGGCGCTCGTCCAGTTACTCGAAGGCTACGGTGTGGAGTCGGTGTTCGGCATTCCCGGCGTGCACACCGTCGAGCTCTATCGCGGACTGCACGGCAGTTCGCTGCGCCACATCAGCCCGCGCCACGAACAGGGCGCCGGCTTCATGGCCGACGGCTATGCCCGCGCCAGCGGCAAGCCAGGGGTGTGCTTCATCATCACCGGCCCCGGCATGACCAACATTCTCACCGCCATGGGCCAGGCCTACGCCGACTCGATCCCGATGCTGGTGATCTCCACCACCAGCCGCCGCGAACACCAGCGCCTGGGTCATGGCTACCTGCATGAGATGCCCGATCAACGTGCGGTGGTCGCCGGCGTCTGCGCCTTCAGCCATACCTTGCAACGGCCACAGGAATTGCCGGAAGTGCTGGCTCGTGCCTTCGCGTTGTTCAACTGCGCGCGTCCACGTCCGGTACACATCGAGATTCCCCTCGACGTGCTCGAGATGCCGGCCGATGGCCTTGATCTGCGTCCACGCAACTTGCCGCAAGCCCCGGCGCCGGCCGCCGCGAACATCGACGCGGCGTTGCAGTTGCTGGCGGCGGCACGCAAGCCGTTGATCCTCGCCGGTGGCGGTGCGCGACGTGCGGGCGAAGCGTTGCAGGCACTGGCCGAGCGTCTGCAGGCCCCCGTCGCGCTGACCACCAATGCCCGTGGCTTGCTGGCGCCGGAGCACCCACTGCTGCTCGATGGCGTGCAGTCGTCGGCCCATGGTCGGGTGCTGTTCGGCGAAGCCGATGTGGTGCTCGCAGTGGGCACCGAGCTGGGCGAAACCGACTACGACTTTTTTGGCCTCGGGCCCTTGGCCTTGAATGCGCCGCTGATTCGCCTGGACATCGACCCGCTGCAAATCCTCGGCGCCACCCGCGCTGACGTCGGCCTGCTGGGCGACGCCGGGTTGGGCTTGCAGGCGCTGTTGAACGGTCTGCCAGAGACACAGGTCAGCGACTGGCCGAGCCTCAGCGTGGCCCGCACCAATGCCGCCGAGCGCAGCAGCTGGAGCCACAAACAGAACGTCATGCAGCAGATGCTCGACACCCTGCGCGACAGCCTGCCGGCACCGATTGTGGTCGGCGATTCGACGCAGCCGGTGTACCAGGGCGCCCTCGGCTACCGGGCGCCGCAAGCCAATAGCTGGTTCAACGCCGGCACCGGTTTCGGCACCCTCGGCTACGGTTTGCCAGCGGCGATTGGCGCCAAATTGGCGATGCCCGAGCGTCCGGTGCTGGCGGTGGTCGGCGACGGTGGCGTGCAGTTCTCCAGCGCCGAACTGATCGCTGCACGCGAGGCGCAGGCCGGGGTGATCGTGGTGCTGTGGAACAACCACTGCTACGCCGAGATTCGCGACTACATGACCGCGCGCGACATCCCGCCATTGGGCGTCGACATCCTGCCACCGGACTTCGCCGCACTGGCCAAGTCCTGCCACGTGCAACACCTGTCGATCAGCAGCCGCGAGCAACTGCGCGAAGTGCTCGCAGGTCTTGTCGATACCCGTCAGCCGGTGCTGCTGGAACTCGACGCCGCCGCCTTCCTGTCTGCCTGAGCAGCCCCCGCCGAACCCTTGGGAAAAAGTCGCATGGAATTGCAGAAAAGATTTGCCCGAAAATGGATCGACCAGCACCGCCAGCAGTTGTCCGACTGGCACCAGATCATCTGGCATTACGCCGAGCCGGCGTTTCGCGAATACAAGTCCTGCGCCTGGTACGTAGAGCTGCTGCGCAAGGAAGGTTTCACCGTCGAAGAAGGCAGCGGCGGCATGCCGACCGCGTTCTGCGCCACCTTCAGTAATGGCGACGGTCCTGTGCTGGCGACCTACGCCGAGTACGACGCGGTGCCCGGCAACTGCCAGGCCGCGACCACTCGCAAGATGCCGCGTGACGGGCTGTCACGCTTCGCTCCGGGCCACACCGACCCGCATTCGGCGCTGGGCATCAGTGCCCTCGGCGGGGTGCTAGCGGCCAAGGCGGCGATGCTCGAGTTCGGTATCCAGGGCACCATCCGCTTCTTCGGCGAGCCGGCGGAAAAACTTCGGGCGTCGAAGCCGGTCCACGCCGCCAAGGGGTACTACGACAACCTCGACGCGGCGATCAGCTTTCACCCGACCTACATGCTGCCGCTGAACAACACCACCACCTGGGACACCCATTGCGGGATCGCCTACGCCTACATTTACAGCTTCACTTGTGAGGATCCGGAGAACTGGATCGCCGCCGACCGCTACAGCCCGATCCCGCAGAACCATTTGGCCGCCCGCGCGCCGGGGGCTAACGATGCGTTGATGCACTTCTACAACCTCAACGAAAGCCTGCGGCGTTCGACCCTGCCGTTCACCGGGCTGTGGAGCTATAACGAAGCCATCCTCACCGCCGGCCAGGCCACGGCCGACAACCTGCCGCCGCACTTGTCGCAAATCCAGTACCTGCTGCGCTGCGACTCGATCGAGCAGGCCGAGACTATCTCCTCGGTGATGGACAACAACGCGGCTGCCGCGGCGATGGCCACCGGTTGCCAGTGGAAAAAGACCTGGGTCTGCAAGTCCCGTGGCGGCTTGGCCAACCACGTCCTGGCCCAGGCCACCTACGACAACCTGGCCGCCATCGGCGCGCCGCAATGGGGCTTGGAAGCCTGCGAGATCGCCCGGGAAATCCAGGTCAACCTGGGCCTGGAACCGATGGCCGAACCCTTCCTGCCGGCCATCGAACAACTGATCGATCCGCAGGAATGCGAACGGCAGATGCGCCTGCAAATGCCGGCCTGGCAGAAGTACCTGACCTCCGACGACTACCCGGAATACACCTGGCATTGCCCGACCGTGCGCCTGCTGGTCGCGCGGCCGATGCTTGCTGCGCCGGCCGGTCATGTCTATCCGGACTGGGTCTCGAATGCTCTCGGCGGCATCCCGCAGACCATCGACCCCATGATCGACGTCGCCGCGAAAACCATCGCCACCACCTTGCTCGATCTGTTCTGCAACGAGGATCTGCTGGCCGCCGCCAACGCTGAATTCGATCAACGCACCGGCGGTGGCATCGGCGGCGAGCAGTGGCAGGCGCCGTTGCTGCCCAGCGATTTCCAGGCTCCGCACCGTTTCCGCTGGCCGGAGTACATCAGCACCGCGCGCGGTGAGGAGTGGTGGATTCCGGCGCGCGAAGACGAGTGATCCCGGCGTCAGCCCTGCGTACCGAAACAACAAGAATTCGAGGAACCAGACGTGCAAGCACTGACCAACGTCAACATCCCGCAGCCCGAGGCGGACACCGCCGTCGTCGCTATCGACGACCTGCACAAAAGCTACGCCGATCACCACGTGCTCAAGGGCATTTCGATGCGCGCTAAAGAGGGCGAGGTGGTCTCGCTGATCGGCTCCAGCGGCTCGGGCAAGAGCACCTTGCTGCGTTGTATCAACCTGCTGGAAATCCCCTGCAGCGGCAGCCTGCGGATCAATGGTGAACAGGTGAAGTTGAAAACCGGGCGCCACGGCGAGGCGCAAGTCGCCGACCCGCGTCAGGTCGAGCGCCTGCGCACACGCCTGAGCATGGTGTTCCAGAGTTTCAACCTGTGGCCGCACCGCACGGTGCTGGAGAACGTCATCGAAGCGCCGGTGTATGTGCTCGGTGAGGACCGCAAGGAAGCCACCGCGCATGCAGAGCACCTGCTGGAAAAAGTCGGCCTGATCGACAAGCGCAATGTCTACCCGGCGTTTCTCTCCGGCGGCCAGCAACAGCGCGTGGCGATTGCCCGCGCCCTGGCCATGCGGCCGCAAGTGATGCTGTTCGACGAACCGACCTCGGCCCTCGATCCGGAGTTGGTGGGCGAAGTGTTGCGGGTGATTCAGGGCATCGCCGAAGAAGGCCGCACGATGATTCTGGTGACCCACGAAATGGCTTTCGCCCGTGACGTGTCGAGCAAGGTGATCTACCTGCACCAGGGCCGTGTCGAGGAAGAGGGCACGCCGCAGCAGGTACTGCTGGACCCACGCAGCGAGCGCTGCCGACAGTTTGTAATGGCCCAGGATAACCGCGGCTAAGAACGTAATGGAATCCATGTGGGAGCGAGCCTGCTCGCGAAAAAACGTCAACGATGACGCGGACAACCTGTGTGTACGCGGCGTCATCAGGTTCTTCGCGAGCAGGCTCGCTCCCACAAAAAAGCCCTTCATTTGCCACCGTATCAGCAACCTCGAAAACAACACTCCCAAAGAGGCACTCATCCATGAAAAAAACCCTATTGGTCACCCTGCAAGCCTGCGTCCTGGCCGCTATCGCCAGCAGCGCCATGGCCGCTGACAAACTGGTGTTCGGCATCGCCCTGGAACCCTACCCGCCGTTCTCGTTCAAGAGCGGCAAGGGCGACTGGAGTGGCTTCGAGCCGGAGATGATCACCGCCGTCTGCGCGCAGATGAAGGCCGAATGCACCCTCAATGAGATGTCCTGGGACGGTCTGATTCCAGCCCTCAAGTCGCAGCAGGTGGACGTGGTCCTCAACTCGCTGTCGATCACCCCCGAGCGCCAGCAGGTGATCGATTTCACCCAGCCGTATTTCTTCACCCGCGCCCTGTGGATCGGCGAAAGTGCGCTGCCGCTGGAAGCCACGCCGGAAGGCCTGAAGGGCAAGATCATCGGCGTGCAGGGCTCGACCACTCACTCGGCGTTCGTCAAGAAGTACTACGGCGCGACCTCGACCATTCGCTATTACAACGACCAGGACGACATCCTCGCCGACCTGCGCAGCGGCCGCATCGACATCATGATCGGCGACCAGTTGGTGGTCGAACCGCTGCTCGACCAGCCGGAAAACGCCATGCTCGCCAGCAAGGGTGTAGCGCCGCTCGATCCGTTGTTCGGTGAAGGCGTCGGCGCCGGCGTGCGCAAGGGCAACGATGCCCTGCGCGAGCGCTTGAACGTGGCCCTGCAAGCGCTGCGTGACGACGGCACGTACCAGAAGATTCAACAGCGCTACTTCAAGACCGACATCTCGGCTCTTTAGTGATCCGCTGAATCAAGCAAACCCAGCGAAGGTGTGCGCATGACTGTTACTGAAATTTCCCGGCTGTTTTTTGCCGACGGTTGGCTGCAGGCCCTGGCCGAGGGCATGGTGAAAACCCTGGGTATTTCCCTGGGCGCCTTTGTCCTGGGTTTGTCGATCGGTTTGATCGTGGCCATGGTCAAGCTCAAGGGGCCGCGCTGGATGGTGGTCTGTGCCAATTGCTACACCACCCTGTACCGCGCGGTGCCAGAGCTGCTGCTGATCCTGCTGCTGTACTACGCCGGTGCCGACCTGATCAACCTGACCATGGCCGCGCTCGGTCAGCCTGCGGTCGAGATCAACGGTTTCATGGCGGCGGTGGTGGTGCTCGGCATCGTCCAAGGCGCCTATTCCGGTGAAATCATCCGTGGCGCCATCGAGTCGATTCCCCATGGCCAGATCGAAGCGGCGCGCTCGTATGGCATCAATCGGCTGATGCTGGTGCGCCGGGTGATCCTGCCGAGCATGCTGCCGTTCGCCATCGCCGGCCTGTCCAACCTGTGGCTGGTGCTGGTCAAGGAAAGCGCGCTGATCAGCGTGGTCGGCTACAGCGAACTGCTGACCGCCGGCCGCCAGGCAGCGGCCTCGACCAAGCACTACTTGCTGTTCTACCTGGCGGTCGCAGCGTTTTATTACCTGATCACGCTGGTCTCCAGTTCGGTCTTCCGGCAGGTCGAAGTGCGCTTCGAACGCTGGATGCCACGGCACTCATAGGGAAGGGCGGTGATGGACTTTCAATGGATAAGCAGTTTTTACAATGAATTGGTCAGGGGCCTGGGGCTGACGCTCCAATTGCTTTTGATCTCGGGGTTCTTCGGCTTCCTGATGGCCATCGGCGTGGCCCTGGGGCGTTTGTCGAAGAATCCGTTCCTGGCCAACGGTCTGCGGTTCTACACCAGCGTGCTGCGTGGCACGCCCTTGCTGGTGCAGATCTACGTGCTTTACTACGGCGTGGGCAGCCTGTTCGCCACCTTCCCGTTGATTCGCGGCAGCATGTTCTGGCCGTACTTGCGTGAAGGTTTCTGGTACGTTGCGTTTGCCCTGACCCTGAGTGTGTCGGCCTACGTCGGCGAAGTGCTGCGTGGCGGTTTGCGCGCGGTGCCGCGTGGCGAGCTGGAAGCGGGGCGGGCCTACGGCATGCGGCCGTGGCTGGTGCTGCGGCGGGTGTGGATGCCACGGGCGCTGCAGATGTTGCGCCCGACCCTCGCAGGCGAGAGCGTGATGCTGCTCAAGGCCACGGCGCTGGCGTCGACGGTCGCGGTGACCGACCTGCTCGGCGCGGCGAACCTGGTGCGTGCGCAAACGCTGCGGGTCTATGAACCGTTGCTGGTGGTCGCGGTGATCTACATCATTCTGGCGATCGTGATCGAACAAGGCTTTGCCCGTATCGGCAAGACGCCCCAACGTCAGGCCTGACTTCAAGGTTATTGAAACCTCGGCCCGAGGGCTCACAAGGAGTTTCACATGAAATATTCGTCCATGGTCCAGCGCATCAGCGGTGAAACCGTCACCGCCTGGGACATTCACTACGCCGCCTGCGATGCGCAGGAGCGCGGTGAAGATGCGATCGTGCTGAGCATTGGCGATCCGGATTTTGCCACCGCCGACGAGATTTGCGCGGCGGCGGTGCAGGCCTTGAACGAGGGCGACACCCACTACTGCCACGTGATCGGCCGCCCGGCGTTGCGCGAGGCGATTGCCGCCAAGCAGAGCGTGTTGCTCGAGCAGCCGGTGTCCGCCGAGAACGTGGCGCTGGTGGCCGGTGCGCAGAATGGCTTGTACTCGGTCGCCATGTGCCTGTTCGAGGCCGGCGATGAAGTGCTGGTGCCGGCGCCGATGTACCTGACGTACGAAGCGAGCATCCAGGCCAGCGGCGCCCGCCTGGTGCCGATTGCCCAGCCGGCGGAAAACGATTTCCGCCTGACCCTGGCGGCGATCGAAGCGGTGATCACTGACAAGACCCGTGGCATCGCCCTGGCGACGCCGAACAACCCCACCGGCAACGTCTACACCCGCGAAGAGCTGGAAGCCGTGGCCCTGGTCGCACAGCGGCATAACCTGTGGGTAATCAGCGACGAGGTTTACGGCCAGTTGACCTACGACCGTCCGCACCAGAGCGTGGCAACCCTGGAAGGCATGATCGAACGCACGGTGGTGCTCAACAGCCTGTCGAAATCCCACGCCATGACCGGCTGGCGTGTCGGTTGGGTGGTCGGCCCGAAAGAACTGATCGGCCATCTGGATAACCTGCTGCTGTGCATGCTCTACGGCTTGCCGGGGTTCATCCAGGCGGCGGCGCTCAAGGCGCTGGAGCTGGACGAGCAGGTGGTGGGTCACGCCCGCGAGCTGTATCGCCGGCGGCGGGATCTGGTGGTCGAGGGCCTGCGCAACGTGCCGCTGATCAAGTGCAAGGTGCCTGAGGCGGGCATGTTCATGCTGGTGGATGTGCGTGAGACCGGGCTGTCGAGCACGGACTTTGCCTGGCAGCTGTTCCGCGCCACCGGTGTCTCGGTGCTTGACGCCAGTGCCTTCGGCGCCAGTACCACGGGCTTTGTGCGGATCTCCTTCACCGTCTCCGATGCGGCGCTGAGTGATGCCTGTGGGCGAATTGCCGGGTTTATCGATGGGCTTAAAGCCCGCGTCTGAACCTCACACCTCCCACAATGGTGTGGCGTCGTTTTTTAAGCCAGCTTATGCCCCAACTCCAACTCAATCAGCGCATACACCTGTTTGTGCGTGGAGTTTTTCAGGGTGTTTTCCTTGCAGGCCTTGCTCAGCAGGTTCTTGACGTCCTGCTTGTGTTTTTCCGGGTACAGACCGGCCACGTAGTCGGTCTCATGCTTCTGGCTGCAGTTGAAGTGCAGGTCATCTTTGGCTTTGTCTCGGGCCATGGTCGTGCTCCTTGAGTCATGTTCGTTTCGGGCAAATGCGTCGAAATCGGACTCAGGTTAACCAGCATTTGCGCACCCGCCAGACGCGGCTGAAAAAAAGGAAAAGCCTGTACGACGCGGCTGTCATCGAGCGGATTTTTAAACGCACCGGCTTGATGCCGCGCCAATGCCAATGGACGCCGCTCCCCGCGGCTCCCTAAACTGTCGCCAGTCATGGAGAGTGGGGGGCGTTAGATGAATCGCAATGAACTGCGCAAGGCCGACATCAATCTGATGGTGGTGTTCGAGACGCTGATGCTCGAGCGCAACGTCACCCGCGCCGCAGAGAAACTGTTTCTCGGCCAACCCACCATCAGCTCCGCGCTCAATCGCCTGCGCACCATGCTCAATGACCCGCTGTTCATTCGCGTCGGCCATCGCATGGAGCCAACGGCACGGGCCGAAGAGTTGATCCAGCACCTGTCTCCGGCACTCGACGCCTTGTCCTCGGCCCTGAGCCTGACCCGCGAATTCGATCCGCTGAGCAGCACCATGACCTTTCGCATCGGCCTCTCCGACGACGTCGAATTCGGTTTGCTGCCGCCGCTGCTGAGTGCCTTGCGCAAGGAAGCGCCGCAGGTGGTGTTCGTGGTCCAGCATGTCGATTACTGGCGCATCCCCGACCTGCTGGCGTCCGGCGACATTACCGTGGGCATCAGCCAGACCCGTGGCCTGCCGGCCAATGCCAAGCGAAAGTTGCTGCGGCACATTCAGCCGAGCATCTTGCGCGCCGATGCCTCCGACACGCCGCTGACCCTCGACGAATACTGCGCCCGCCCGCACGTGCTGGTGTCGCACACGGCCAACGTCAGCGGCTTTGCCGATGAGTGGCTGGCGGAGATCGGCCGCACCCGCCAGGTGGTGCTCTCGGTGCCGCAGTACAGCGCCTTGCCGGCCTTGCTCGCCGGCACCGACCTGATCGCCAGCCTGCCGGACTACACCGCCACCGCCATGGCCGCCTCGGGGCAACTGTTCAAGGAACCGTTCCCGTTCAAGACCCCGACCCTCGACCTGTCGATGGTCTGGCTCAGCCACGTCGACACCGACCCGGCCGAGCGCTGGTTGCGTTCGCGCCTGGAAGCCTTCATGAGCGACCGCGACACACCCAGCGCCTAAGGTTTTCCCGCATGGAGCGCGAGCTGTGCTGCATGCTATACCTAACGTCTTTGACCGCCACCCCAAGGAACACTGCAATGCCTCACCTGCATTTGGAATACACCGCCAACCTGCCCGAGCTGAACGTTGATCTGGCGCTGCTGCGCTGCAACCAGGCGCTGGTCGCCTCCGGGCAGTTCGGCGACGAGTTCGACATCAAGAGCCGGGCAATCAAGCTGGACACGTTCCGGGTTGGCACCGGCATCGGTGAGCGCGGATTTGTCGCAGTGCGGCTGTCGATGCTCAGTGGCCGTTCGACGGTGGCGAAAAACCAGTTGTCGCAAAGCCTGCTGGCGATTCTCCAGGACCTCGGTCCATGGCCGGTCGGGGTTGAAGTGCAGTTGTCCGTCGAAGTGCTGGACAACGACCGTGACACCTACAAAAAGCTTGCCATCGGTCGCTGATCCACGCCTTCAGGCCTGTTCCTGCGCAGTGCAGGCCTTGATCACCTGCTCGCGCAACCAGCGGTTGGCGCTGTCCGACTCGCGGGTGGGACTCCACAGCATGTCCAGGCTGAAGCCCGGCAAACCCTGCGGCGCGTCGCAGTGCTCGAAGGCCGGCGGCGTGGCAATCAATTGCTGGATGCGCCGCGGCAGGGCAAGGATGTAGTCGGTGCCGGCGATCAGCTTCAACGCCGCGCCGTAGCTGTTGGCACGGGCGACCACCTGGCGCTTGTGGTCGCGCTGCGCGAGCCAGCCATCGACCATGTTGGTGCTGGAGGTCCAGGGCGTGGGGTAGACGTGCCGGCGCTCGGCGAAATCCTTCAGGCTCATGAGCGCAGTCGCGGGCAGGGTGCCTTTATCGACCACGCAGACCAACTCATCTTCGAGCAGTACCTGCGACTTGAACTCGCCGTGGCCTGGGTGAAAGTTCGGGCCGAAGCCGATCACCAGGTCAATGCTGCCATCGCGCAGGGCGTCGGCGGGGATGTCGCTTTCGAGCTTGTGCACGTTGATGGTCACCGGCCAGTCGAGGGCGGCGAAGTGCTGCAGCAGGCGCGGCAGTGCAACGTGCTCGAAGTACTCCGGCGCACACAGATTGAAAGTCACCGCCTGGCGTGTTGGATCGAAGGCCTGGACCCCGGCATGGCAACGATTGAGACTGTCGATGATTTGCAGCACATGGGGGTACATGTCTGCGGCTCTGGGCGTCGCTTGCATGCCGCCGCGAGTGGTGATGAACAACTCGTCGGCGAAACTGCTGCGCAACTTCTTCAGGCAATAACTTGCCGTCGACTGACTGACACTGAGGGCATCTGCGACGTCGGTCAGATTGCCGTGTTGGTACACCGCAACGAAGACCATCAGGTCTTGCATGTCGAGTTTGCGCAGCACGTTACTGTTGAGCATCCACACCGTCTCGTTCAACGGTCTGCCCATGAACGGCGCAGACCTGAACCGGAGATGCTAACCCATGTGATCGGGATTTTGGCCGGGACGGCTCAGGCGATATGCCGGGCGTAATACCGTGGGTCGAGGCGCAGCACCATCAGGATCATCACCAGCATCACCGCCGTCAGTGACCACCAGGCCCATTCGAAACTGCCCGACAGGTCGCGGATCATCCCGGCGAGCAGCGGCGAGACGCCAGCGATCAGGTAGCCGATGCCTTGCACGAACGCGGTCAGGCCGCCGGCGCGCTGCGGGTTGTCGAGGTGGTCGAGGCAGACGATCAGGCTCATCGGGAACAAACCGCCGATGCCCAGGCCCAGCAGACTGGTCCACAACAGGCTGAGGGATTGCGGGCTGAGGATCAGGCCGATAAAGCCAGCAGTAATCAGGCTCAGCAGAATCACCAGCACCCCGCGTTTGTCGCGGCTGCGGTTGGCCAGGGCTGGGGTCAGCAAGCCTGAGACCACTTCCATGGCGGTGAGGAAACCCAGCAGGAGACCGGCGTCCTGTTCGCTCCAGCCTTGCTCAACGTAGTACGGCGCGAGCCAGGCCAGCACGCAGGTGTAGGACGCCGTGCCGAGGCCGAAGAAAATTGCCAACAGCCAGGCGCGGGCATTGCCGGCGAAGGCGCTTTTGACCGGAGTGCTGGCGGCGGCTGGCGGCAGGGCTGCCCGCTGCGCGTACCAGAACAGCAACGCCGCCACCGCCAGCGCCGCCCAGATCGCCAGGCCGATGCGCCAGCTTCCGGTGCGCGCCATCACCAGCGGCGCAAACGCGGCGGCAATCGCCGCGCCGCCCATGATCGAGGTGACGTACAGGCCCATGAACAGCGAGACGTTGTCGCGAAAGCGCGACTTGATCAGCGCCGGCATCAGCGCCTGGATCAGCGCAATCCCAATGCCGGCCAGCACCGCGCTGAGAATCAGCGCCACGGCCGAGTCGAGAAACAGCCGTGATGCGGTGGCCACGGCAATGATCAGCAGCGACACAACCACTGTGCGATGCTCACCCAGGCGCCGACTGACCGCCAGGCCAAAAAACATCGCCAGCCCCATGGCCATCACCGGCAGCATGGTCAGCAGCGAAGCGAGGCTGAAACTCAAGGGAATGTCAGCACGAATACCCGAAAGCAACGGCCCGATGGCGGCCATCGACGGACGCAGGTTGAGCGCGACCAGCACCACGGCGAGCATGAGCCAGACGGCGGGGCGGGAGGTGGAGCGTACATTTTCCATAATCGAGCCTTGATCAACGAGACTCGAATTAGGCCGGGAGGGAGGAGGGGCCAGCAAATCAGAAAGTCCGGGGGGGGATTTAGAAATTAAGTAGGTGGAATCGTGAACTGGCTGTGTCCGGGAGATCGCATCGCGGGCAAGCCCGCTCCCACAGGGGGACTGTGCAGTTCTCCAAGGTGGCGCAGTTCAACACTTTGTGGGAGCTGGCTTGCCAGCGATGATTTTCAACGATAACTGGCTCATCCTGAAGAAACACGGCACTCACTGCGCGGGCAAGCCCGCTCCCACAGGGGGAATGAATCTTTCCAAGTTTGCAATTCACTTTGTGGGAGCTGGCTTGCCAGCGATGGTCTTCAACGATTACGAGCACATCCTGAAGAAACAAAGTCCTCAGCCCAGCGTGTTTGATCAAATCCAAATCGCATCCCACAGCGGGTAATTCCCCAGCCTTTTTACCAGTCCTGCCCTCAGAGGATTCGCCACCACATAGCGCGCGACATTTTGCAGATCCTCTTCTCGCCGCAGTGCTCTGTCGTGGTAACCCTGCTGCCACAGCGGGCCACGCCTGAAAGTGGCGAGGTTTACCTCTCTGGCACTCAGCGATTTGGTTCTGCGCATCAAATCGCCAAGCGAGGCAGAGTTGAGTTCTAGCAACCAGTGGAAATGATCCGGCATGACGACCCAGGCAAGTGTGGTGGCCAAGCCTAGATTATGTGCCTGTCGAAATTGATCAACGACCAACCTGCCTAAGGCAAACTCGTTGAAGACTGGTTCGCGATCAAGTGTATTGGCTGTCAGCAGATAGATTCGATTGAGTTCGGCACAACGACCTGTTCGCAACCGATGTGAGGCGGGCCGGTTTGGCATTCCGTTGCCACTCCCTGGATGAAGTCATACAGAGATTAGCCGTGGGTATGGCAAGCGCCGTTACGGTCTTTTGGCTGAATGTGTTTGGGAGATAGCTATCGCGGCGATGCGGCGTCCCGACAAGCCCGCTCCCACAGGAGGGGATTCGTATCAGCAAGAATGGGTGTAGGGATTGTTTAGCCCATCCACAACCAAACTCCTTCAAACCTGGATTTAACGACGCATTGCCACATGTGACGCTGCTCAGCCTCTGTGTTCTGCGATTGACCTTATGGATCTGTCAGCCCTGCCTTCGCAACTGGCCTTCTGGGCGCTGTGGCACTGTCGCCATGCGCGTCCACCGGATGTTCGTCTTTCCCGTTGATTCACTTCAAGCGGCCCTGGTTCTGCGCCGGGGCCTGACTGGCGGTGCCTGCGCGCCTGCCTGACCTGGAAATACGAGCGTCCCCATGAGTGCCTTTGCCTCCCTGCAAGAAGCCAACGATTTTCTGCAAGCCAACCCCGATATCGAAATGTTCGAGTTGTTCATTCTCGACAACAACGGCGTTCCCCGGGGCAAGTTGTTGCACCGTGATGAGTTGCTGGCGGTCTATCAAAGCGGGCGGCCACTGCCCAGCACCATCCTCGGCCTGACCATCAATGGCGACGACGTGGAAAACTCCGGGCTGGTCTGGGAGGTGGGTGACATCGACTGCCGCGCCTACCCGCTCAGCGGCAGCCTGCAGCGCATGCCGTGGCGGCAGATTCCGACGGCGGCGCTGCAGGTCAGCATGCACCCCGAAGAGGGCATGCCGGCGACCATTGCCGATCCCCGGCAGTTGCTGGTCAAGGTCATCGATGGCCTCAAGGCCGACGGCTATTACCCGGTGATGGCAGCCGAACTGGAGTTCTACCTGCTCGATCAACAGCGCGACAGCCACGGCCGACCACAACCGGCGCGGGACGTCGATGGCGGTCGACCGCGCACCACCCAGGTCTATGGCCTGCGCGAACTGGAACAGATCGAACCCTTCCTCGCCGACCTCTACAGCGCCTGCAAACTCCAGGGGATTCCGGCGCGCACGGCGATTTCCGAGTACGCCCCGGGCCAGGTGGAAATCACCCTGGAACACCGCAGCGACGCACTGCAGGCGATGGACGAGGCGGTGCGCTACAAGCGCCTGGTCAAGGGCGTGGCGCACAAGCATGGGATGAGCGCGTGCTTCATGGCCAAGCCTTTCGACGACCTGGCCGGCACCGGCATGCACATGCACGTCAGCATCGCCGACGAGCACGGCAACAACCTGTTCGCCAGCGAAGCCGCCGATGGCACGCCGCTGCTACGTCAGGCAGTGGGCGGCATGCTCAGCACCTTGCTCGATTCCTTGCTGCTGTTCTGCCCCAACGCCAACTCCTATCGCCGCTTCCAGAGCAACAGCTACGCGCCGCTCGCGGCCACCTGGGGTGTCGACAACCGTACCGTGAGCCTGCGAGTGCCCGGTGGCCCGGCGTTCTCTCGGCACATCGAGCATCGCATCTGCGGCGCTGACGCCAACCCGTACCTGGCGGCCGCAGCGATTCTCGCCGGCATCCATCGCGGCATTCGCGAGCAGCGCGACCCGGGCGCTCCGGTTGAGGGCAATGGTTACGCCCAGGCCAAGGAGTTGCTGCCCACCGACTGGCTGACCACTCTGCGCGCACTGGAAAACTCGTCCTGGGCGCGCGATGCCTTTGGTCCTGAATTCCTCGGTGTGTACCTGGCGGTCAAGCGTGCCGAATACCGCCAGTTCATGGGCGAAGTCGGTGAGCAGGATTGGCGCTGGTATCTGCATCAGGCCTGATCAGGTTTGCGGCTTGGCAAATTGTCATAAGCCAATTATTTGTTGGCTTATTTTTCACGAAAAATTGATACCGGGCTGCTTAAAGTTTGTGCTGTCGTAAACAAGGAATAACTCGTTCCTTGCCGGCGGCACTTACTTCACGAACCAGCAGACCTCTCATGTTTAAAGTCAAAGCCGTGCGCCCGGAATGGGTGACGTTGATTGCCAGCGGATTTTTTTTGGCGGGATTCAATTCCGTGCTCTGGCAACACCTGTTCGAGATCACCAGCAGCGATGCCCAGGGCATTGGCATGCGGGTGGCGTTCGGCGTCATGATTCTCTGCGCGTTCAACATTGTCCTGACCTTGCTGGCCGTGCGTCCGCTGCTTAAGCCACTGTTGACCCTGATGTTCATGATCAGCGCCGGCGTGGCGTACTTCATGAGTCAGTACGGGGTATTGATCGATGCCGGGATGTTGCGCAACTTCGCTGAGACCAATGCCACGGAAGTTCGAGATCTATTATCATTAAAGTTGCTGGCGTACATTTTATTCCTCGGTGTATTGCCCTCTTGGTTGTTGTGGAAAACCCCGGTTATTTATCGTCGCTGGCACCGTGAGTTAATCAGTAAAGTGCTGGCCGGTGTGGCGTCTGCTGCGGTGATTGGTGCGGTGGCGCTGGTCAACTACCAGGGATTGTCGTCCTTGTTTCGCAATCACCACGAATTGCGCCTGATGGTGGTGCCGAGCAACTACATCGGCGCCTCCGTCGGTTACCTGCGCGAACAGGTGAAATCGGCCAACCAGCCCTTCGTCAAAGTCGGTGAAGACGCCCAGCGCAATCCGGCCTGGCAGACTCGCGGGCGCAAATCCCTGACCGTGCTGGTGGTGGGCGAAAGTGCCCGCGCCGAGAACTTCGGTGTCCTGGGGTATGAGCGTGACACCACGCCGAAGCTGAACAAGGAAGCCGGTCTGATCGCCTTCACCGATGTGCACTCCTGCGGCACCGAAACAGCGGTCTCGGTGCCCTGCATGTTCTCCAACATGGGCCGCAAGAACTACGACGCCAGTACCGCGAAGAACGAAGAGGGCCTGCTGGATGTGCTCAAGCGCGCCGGGCTGGATGTGATCTGGCGTGACAATCAGTCAGGCTGCAAAGGAACCTGCGACCGGGTCACGATGGAGAATGTCAGCAACCTCAAGGATCCGGCCCTGTGCGCCAACAGCGAGTGCCGCGATGAAATCCTCCTGCAAGGCTTGCAGCAATTCATCGACAACCTCGACAAGGACACCGTGCTGGTCCTGCACCAGATGGGCAGCCACGGCCCCGAATACTTCAAGCGTTACCCCAAGGAATACGAACGCTTCACTCCGGTGTGCGAGAGCAATGCCCTGAACAATTGCAGCCGGGAAAGTATCGTCAACGGTTACGACAACACCCTGGTCTACACCGACCATGTGCTGTCGAGCCTGATCGACGTGCTGCGCAGCAATCAGGAGAAAGTCGATACCGCCATGCTCTATCTGTCCGATCACGGCGAGTCGCTGGGCGAATACAACCTGTTCCTGCACGGTACGCCTTACATGTTGGCCCCCGAGCAACAGAAGCGCGTGGCAATGCTCGCCTGGTTTTCCGACAGCTACCAGAAGTCGTTCTCGGTCGACACCCATTGCCTGCAATTGAGCCGCGAAAAACCGCTGAGCCAGGACAACCTGTTCCACTCGATGCTCGGTCTGCTGGAGGTCAGCAGCAAGGTCTACAACCCCGACCTGGATATGTTTGCCGGATGCCGTGGTGCGGTGGTCGACGGCGTCCTGGCCAAGGATTGAGCGCCAATGCCTTGCTGATAGGCCAGCCCTCGGGTTGGCCCTGGTAGATACCTTACAAGAGTCGCCCGTCATGTCCGCCCATCCCCCATCCTACATCGAGCGCGAATTCGCCGAGCGCCATGGCCAGCAGTACAGCTGTGCCTGTGTCGAACCGCAGCCCCAGGGTTGGCGCCAGCGTCTGGCACGCTGGCGCAGCGAACAATTGCTGCGCAATGCCCTGGATGCAGCGGGCGAGCCGGGGCTGGTGCTCGATGTCGCTTGCGGGGCAGGGCGTTTCTGGCCGGTGCTGGCGGAACACGGCAACCGGGTGATCCTCGCGGTGGACCAGTCCGGCGACCGCCTCGACCATGCCCGAACCCATCACCCGGCGAGCGTGCTGGCGCGCATCCGCACGTTCCAAAGCTCGGCATTTGCCATCGGCCTGCCGGACAACGCGGTGGATTGCATCGTCTGCTCGACGTTATTGCAGTACCTGCCGGGCACTCAGCACCGGATGGCGCTGCTGGAAGAGTTTCACCGGGTCAGCCGCGACACACTGATTGTCAGTGTACGCATCGGTGGGCGTCTGCAATGGGGGCTGGATCAGTCGGCGGCGGCGGGCCTGACGGCGACTCAATCGCGCGCGCAGGTGGACAAACACGCCCTGGAGGCTGAATTCAAGGCGGCCGGCTTCGAGATCCAGGCCCACCAGGACCTGTTTCCCGGCGTGGCCGCGCCACGGGTCTACGTCCTGCGCAAAGTCAGCCAGGACTGACCGCGCCAACTACGCTTGTCCCGCAGACGATGATTTCCTGCAAGCTCTCGCTCAGTGGATGCGCGGAAATCGCCGGGGGCGATATATACTGCGCGCCATTCTTCAAGGGAGAGCCGTGTGGCCATCGATATTCACTGGATTCGCGACAACGATAGCCTCGGTCAGTTTTGCGCCCAATGGCAGCAACTGCCGTACATCGCCCTCGATACAGAATTCATGCGGGTCGACACCTTCTACCCGATTGCAGGCTTGCTGCAGATTGGCGACGGTGTGCGCGCCTACCTGATCGACCCGTTGACCATCGACAACTGGCAGCCACTCGCCGCGTTGCTGGAAAACCCGGCGGTGCTCAAGGTGTTGCATGCCTGCAGCGAGGACCTCGAAGTCCTGCTGCGCCTGACCGGCAGCCTGCCCGCACCGCTGTTCGACACGCAGTTGGCGGCCGCTTACCTGAACCTGGGTTTCTCCATGGGCTATTCGCGCCTGGTATCGGAAGTCCTGGGCATCGACCTGCCCAAGGGCGAAACCCGCTCCGACTGGCTGCAACGCCCGCTGTCCGAGACCCAGATCAGCTACGCCGCCGAAGATGCCCTGCACCTGGCGCACGTGTTCGTGAAGCTGCGCCCGAAACTCTCGGACGACAAGTTCGCCTGGGTCCTGGAAGACGGCGCCGAGTTGGTGGCCAACCTGCGCCGGGAGACCGATCCGTATGAGGTTTACCGCGAGGCCAAGCTGGCCTGGAAACTGTCCCGTGCGCAACTCGTGGTGCTGCGTGAACTCTGCGCCTGGCGCGAGCGCGAGGCCCGGGCCCGTGACCTGCCGCGCAACCGCATCGTGCGTGAGAACGCCTTGTGGCCGCTGGCCCGCACCCAGCCGGACAATCTTTCGGCGCTGGGCAAAATCGAAGACATGCACCCGCGTACCGTGCGCCAGGACGGTGAATTCCTGCTGGACCTGATCAAAAAGGCCGGCAGTGTTTCGCCCGACCAGTGGCCGCCGGCGATCCCCGAGCCGTTGCCGATCGAAGCCGCAGCCCTGATCAAGCGCCTGCGCGCGCTGGGTCAGGCCGAGGCAGAACGCCTGAACGTCGCCCCGGAACTGATGCTGCGCAAGAAAACCCTCGAAGCCTTGCTCAAGAGCGGCTTCCCCGAGGGTCCTTACCAATTGCCCGAATCGCTGCGTGGCTGGCGCCGCGAATTGATGGGCCAGGCCCTGCTCGACAGCCTGGCCTCAGCAGGAGAACAGCCTTGAAACGTATTTGCTCGATCTACCGCAGCCCGAAAAAAAACGAGATGTACCTCTATGTACTCAAGAGCGATGCCCTTGAGCGCGTGCCGGACCCTCTGCTGCAGGCCTTCGGCAAGCCTATACACGCCTTTGACCTGGTGCTGAGCCCCGAGCGCAAGCTCTCGCGCGAAGACATCGCCGTCGTCCTGGAGAACCTTGAGTCCAAGGGCTACCACCTGCAAATGCCACCCGCCGAAGACGAATACATCGAGCACCTGCCCGAAGAGTTGCTGCGACGTAACGATCCGGTTTGACGGGAACCTGCACCGGCCCTGTCCAGGGCCTCGTGCACCCATGGCACCGATTATCCTGGCAGAGGCCGCGAACCGGGGAGCACACTCCGGTGGCGGCCTTGTATCCTGTTTTTGAAGGTTTGAAGCATGCGCGTCCTGATTGCCGAACACGACCATGCGGTCTATGCCCAACTGCTCCGCCAGCAGACTCCCGAGCTGCAGGTGCTGACCAGCGGCGACTCCGCGGAATTGGCCAACCTGGCCGCTGACTGCCCGGTGTGGCTGGGCCAGCCGGACCTGCTGGCGACCCTGCTGCGCCAGGGCCATGCCCCGCAGTGGATGCAATCGACCTGGGCCGGTATCACGCCGCTGCTCGCCGACGGCTTGCCGCGCAACTATCGCCTGACCCGGGCGGTGGGCATCTTCGGCCAGGTCATGGCCGAATACGTGCTGACCTACATGCTCGGTCACGAGCGCGAGGTGCTGCCACGCCTGGTCAGCCAGGTCGAACGCAAGTGGGACAACCGCCAGGGCGTCAGCCTGAACGGGCGCAAGGTGCTGATTGTCGGCACCGGCGACATCGGCCAGAGCGTCGCGCAGTTCCTCCAACCGTTTGGCGTCGAGTTGTACGGAATCGCCAGTACGCCGCGCGAGCAGGCACCGTTCATCGAAGTGGCAGGGCTGGCAGACCTCGGTCGGCTGGTCGGCGAGGTCGATTACGTGGTCAACCTGCTGCCCAATACGCCGAGCACCCACGATCTGTACGACGCGGCGTTGTTCAAGCAATTCAAGCCCAGCGCCTTGTTCATCAACGCCGGACGCGGCGTCGCGGTGGTCGATGCGGATCTGGTGGCAGCCTTGAAAGAAGGTCATCTGGCGGGCGCGGTGATCGACGTGTGCCGTCAGGAACCCTTGCCGCAGCGCCATCCGTTCTGGACCGCCTGGGGCTTGTTGCTGACCGGTCACAGCTCGGCGCCGACGTCGCCGACGCTGATGGTCAAGCTGTTCCTGGAAAACCTGCGCGCCTATAAGGCCGGCGAGACGTTGCGCGGCACCGTGGACTTCGATCGAGGCTACTGAGTTGAAAGGCGCGCGAGCAGATTCGCGCGCCCTGTGGCTTACAGACTGAAATCGCCTTCAGCCGCCAGCTCGCTCAGCGGCTTGCGCGGGCTCGGCACTTCACGGGCCTGCAGGTACTCGGCCAACGAGGCCTTGTCGCCCAGCTTGCCGATCGCGACGGCGGCGTGCAGTGCATAACTTTCTGGAATATTCAGCTCGCTGCGGGTCAGCGCCTGGTCGAAGCCGGCCATGCCGTGGGTGTGCCAGCCGCTGATGGACGCTTGCAGGGCCAGGTGACCCCAGGCCGAACCGGTGTCGAAGGTGTGCCACAGGGCTGGGGTTTCGGCTTCTGCACCTGGTGCGGTGAAGGTGGTTTTCGAAATCACGATCACCAGGGCCGAGGCATGCTGGGCCCAGCTGCGGTTGAATTCGTTGAGCAGGCCCAGGTAGCGCTGCCAGTTTGGCGTGTCGCGGCGCGCGTAGAGAAAGCGCCAGGGTTGCGAGTTGTAGGCCGATGGCGCCCAACGCGCGGCTTCGAAAAAGCTCAGCAGGGTTTCTTCGGGAATGCTTTCGCCGGTGAAGGCGCGTGGTGACCAGCGCTCGGTGAACTGCGGGTCAATGGCGTAATCGGCAACACGTGGGTTGGCGCTCATGGATGAGTTTCCTGACAGGTGGATGAAGGGGCAAGCGAGCACAAACCGAGGTGCGCAGTTGGCTGGGCAGTGGGGTTTGCCGACCCTTGATACGTCACCGCAGTGCGACGCCGTGGGGCGTTAATGGCACATGGGCATGGGTCGTGGTGACTGGCAAAGCTACTTGGCCCGATGCCAACTGACAAGTGCCGGCATACCGGCAGTCGCCAGCGCTTGGCCCGCGCGGCCTTGGGCACTAGACTGGCGGCCTTTTCTCCCCCTGATGCAGATGTTTGAACCATGGCCGCCAAAGTTGAACCCTTCTGGATACGCAAGACCCTCGAGCAACTCGACCCGCAGGAGTGGGAGTCGTTGTGCGATGGCTGTGGCCTGTGCTGCCTGCAAAAGCTCGAGGACGAAGAGGACAACAGCGTCTACTACACGCGCATCGCCTGCAAACTGCTGGATCTGAAGACTTGCCAGTGCAGCGACTATCCTAATCGTCGGGATTCGGTGCCGGACTGCATCCAGCTGACGCCGGGCAAGGCCGACGAGTTCAAGTGGCTGCCGCCGACCTGCGGCTACCGCCTGGTCAGTGAAGGCAAGGATCTGCCGCTCTGGCATCACCTGGTTTGCGGCGACCGCGATGCCGTGCACCACGAGCGCATCTCGCAGTCCGGGCGCATGCTCGCCGAGGGCAGCGTGCCCGAAGATGACTGGGAAGATCATCTGATTTTTCGCGCCGGCTAAGTACCGCGCGCAGTACCAATGAGTCACGAAGGAGTGTGTATGGCTGTGCGCTTGCCGTTGGCATTGTCGCTGCTGGTGCTGAGCCCATGGGTATGGGCGGCAAAGAAAGTCGATCTGGATTATCACGTGCGCCTGTTGCCGCAGAGTGACCAGGCGGAAGTGCGCCTGACCCTGGCCCAGGGTTCGGCAGTGCGCAGCCTGGATTTCGATCTGGCCGACGGCAGTCGCTACAGCGACTTCAAGGCCGATGGCCAGTGGCAACTGACGCCGGGCAAGGCCACGCGCGGCATCTGGCGCCCGGCGGCCGACAAAGCCAGCCTGACCTACCGGGTGCGCATCAGCCAGCCACGCAAGAACAACACCTTCGAAGCGCGCATGACCCCAAGCTGGGCCTTGCTGCGCGGTGACGACCTGGTGCCGGCGGCGCGCCTCGATCAGCAGGACGGTATCGAGTTGGTGTCACGCCTGGCGTTCGAACTGCCCAGCGGCTGGAAAAGCGTCGAGACCGCCTGGCCGCGCATCGGCAAGAACCGCTTTCGCGTCGACAACGTTTCCCGACTGTTCGACCGGCCCACCGGCTGGATGCTCGCCGGCAACCTCGGCACCCGGCGCACGCGCCTGGGCGAGACCGAAGTCACCGTTGCCTCGCCACGCGGCCAGGGCATGCGCCGCATGGACGTGCTGACGTTGCTGACCTTTGTCTGGCCGCAGGTGCAGGCGGTGTACCCGCGCCATCTGGGCAAGGTGCTGATCGTCGGCGCTGCCGACCCGATGTGGCGCGGCAGCACGGCGGGTCATGAGTCGATCTACCTGCACAGCCGCCTGCCGCTGGTCAGCGAAAGCGGCAGCAGCCCGCTGCTGCGCGAACTGGCGCAGATGTTCGGGCGGATCAGCGACGACGACCGCAGCGATTGGATCAGTGAAGGGTTTGCCGAGTTTTATGCGATCGAACTGCTGCGCCGTGCCGGTGGCATGAGCGATGAGCGCTATCAGGTGCTGCACGACAACCTGCTCAAGGTCGGCGGAAAAGTCAGCAGCTTGCGCGGCGAACAGGCCAGCGCCGCGCAGGTCGCCAGGGCGGTGTTGTTGCTGCAGGAGCTGGATCGCGAGATTCGCCTGCAGACCCGCAACAAACGCTCACTGGATGACCTGCTGCACAGCGTCATGCGCCTGGACAAGGTCAGTACCAAGGAGTTTGTGGCGCTGGCCGAGAGCATCATCGGTGAGCCGTCGAAGGTGTTGCAGAGCGACTTGCTCAAGTGAACCGTCCCCCTTGCCACTGGCAAGGGGGACAGGGTTAGACGCCGGTCTTGGGCGATTTCAGAGAGTCATTGCCGGTGACGGTGGCCGTTTTCGTCGCCGCTTCGGCATTGGCCTTGAGCGCTGCCAGCTCTTCGCCGGCGCGCTCGATCTTGGCCCGCACGTTGTTCATGTCCTGACGGCTTTTCTCCAGGAAACTCTTCGCCGAGCTGTGACCGGTAATCCCCCGCGCCAGCGCGACGCCGCCCAGCGCCACCTGGATCAGGCCGAATACGCCGCCACGGCGCAGGCCCTTGCCGACCATCATTACACCGCCGGCCAGCGAGCCGATACGCTCCCAGCCGTGCACGTTCTGGGTCGATTGGCTCTGGAAGGGCGTGGAGTCGATACGTTCTACGCGTTTGAGTTCGTGCATCATCTGTCTCCTCGAGGGGCAATGGATATAAGACTGACTGCGCGGCCGTTCGAGTCGTTCAATCGCGCGTGACGGGAATCAGCGAAATTTCGGCCCCGAGCGGGTGTTCAACCCTTTGGCCATGCGGTCGTAGAGCACCACGTTGACCGTGGCCGCGAGGTTCATGCAACCGGTGGTCGGGATGTACACCACGTCTTCGCACCAGTCACGAATCTCTTTGTCCAGCGAGCCGTCTTCCGGGCCAAAGATGTACAGCGCGCGGTCCGGGTGGGTGTATTCCGGCAACGCGCGGGCGCCATCGACCAACTCGACCGCCACCGGCACACAGCCCAGCGGAAGGATTTTCTTCAGGTCATCGATGCCGATCAGCGGGATGTCGTAGTGCACGCGCTTGGTGTCAGTGACGAAATCGGCGGCCCGTTCATAACGCTTGCCGGTGTAGAACACCGACGCCACGCCGTAGCAGCCAGCGGCGCGCATCACCGAGCCGACGTTTTCCGGTGATTTGGGGTTATACAAACCAATGCAGCTGTACCGTTTATCTGCCACGAGCGGGGTGCCTTCGGGTAAAAGAGGGCGATTATACGGGGAATATCGGTTGCTGGCCGGCATCTTGCTTTATCGTTAGGGGATAAATAATAACGAGTGGGACGCCGTGAAATTCCATCAAATCAGAGCCTTGGTCGCCATCAACCAGTGCGGCAGCATCATTGAGGCCTCGCAGATCCTGCACGTTACCCAGCCCGCGTTGAGCCGCTCGATCAAGGACCTGGAACGCGAACTGGGCCTGACCTTGTTGCAGCGCTCCTACAAGGGCATGTCGCTCACCGATGAGGGGCGACGCGTCATCCGGCATGCGCAGATGGCGGTTGAGAGTATGCGGCGCCTGCAGATCGAGGCCGATAACATTCTCGATACCGCCGTTGGCGAGGTGACGATTGGCGTCACGTCGCTGACCGCCATGCTGCCGGGCTTCGATCAGTGCATCAGTGATTTCCAGGCAAAAAACCAACGAGTGCGGATAAAAATCAGCGAACAGCGTCCCAGCCATCTGGTGCAATTACTGCGCGACGGCACCCTGGATTTCGCCCTGACCTCACAGCAAAACACCCAACGCCTGAATCTGGATTGGGAGGCCTTGCATCGCATTCAGGGGACGGTGATCTGCTGCCCCGACAATCCCCTGCGACATTCCCGTTCGCTGCGCCAATTGCAGTACGCCAACTGGATCAGCATGGATGAAATCGATGACCGCTCATCGCAGTTCTACCAGATGTTTGAGGTCAACGACATTCACCCGCCGCAGAAGGTGATCGAGTGTTCATCGCTGCTGTTGGCCCTGCGTCTGGTGGAGAATGCCGACGCGTTCATGACCCTGAGCAAGCTCTCGGTCAGGGACTCACTGCCGCCGGGGCGTGCCCCCGACCTGGTGTGGGTCGAGGTCGAAGAGATCATTCCCGAATACCCGATCTATCTGGTCTGCATCGACCGCCACTCGCTGACATCGCCCGCCAGGGATCTGTTCTACGGCCTCAAGTCGAAACTGGCGGCGCAGGCGCTCGCTGAGGCCGATCTCTAAAAGTGGTAGTACATGCCGATGGCCAGGTTCTGCGGATTGTCACCGGCTTGCTCGATCGGAATGCCCGCGTAGCTGACGGACGACTCGGGGCGGTTATCGATCAGCGCAACGCGGGCGTACACCGCCCAGTTCGGGCGCAGGAAATGGTCATAGCCGAGCATCATGCCGAAGGCGTCCTTGTCGCCGGCATCGATGTCGCGCTTGACCAGGCTCAGGCGTGCCACGTCGGCTTTTCCCACGGGCGCAGAAATGCCTAGCGTCCAGGCGGTCATGCTCGGCGTCCCGGAGTAGTCGACGTCCTGGCGCTGCCAGTTGAGGCTGGCGGCCAGCGGACCGAAGTCGTAGAGCGCCAGGGCGCTTTTGAAATAGTTGTGGGTCTGGCGCTGTCGGCCGCCATCTTCCCAAGGGTCGCTCAGATAGTCGTTGAAGGAGGCGACCCATATCCACCGGGCATCACCGTACTGCACGCCCAGGCCTTTGCCGCGCAGGGGCTTGCCGGAACTGGCGGTGTCGTTCAAGCCGAAACTCAAGGCGCTGCCCAGGCTCCAGCCGGCGTACTTGGGCGTGGTGTAGGCCAGCGTGTGTTTGGGCCGCAAGTCCAGATAGTAAGAACCGCGTCCGGCTGGGGGGCCGCTCATGTAGGTGTAAGGCGAGCCGTAGGTGGCGAGGAATGGATCGGCAAAGGTTGGCGTGGCCATGCCGTAGGTTTTGCCGAACTCCAGCTTGCCGTAGGTTTTCGAACGTAGCGCGGCAACCGCCAGGCGCAATGTCCCGACCTGCTTCCAGTGCTCGTCGAAGGCCTGGCCATTGAGGTTGAATCCTTCCTCGACATCCACTTCCAGCACCGTGTCGGGGCCAAGCGCCTTGCGCATGTACAGCCCGAGTTTGTTGGTCCAGGCCGCGCCGCCAGCGACCTTGAAGCCCGAGTAATGCCCCGAGTCCTGATAGTTCGCAAAGGCATCGACGGTGCCATACACCTTGAGCTTGTCATCGTAGCCTTTGTCGATGTTGTAGTAGCCAAACCCGGATGCCACCCGGGCTATCGAGGGGAAGCCCTCGGCCAGTCCGGCGACCGGAAAGCCGAGGCCCAGCAACAGGGCGGCCAAGGCGGAATTGCACGCGGGGGTATGACTCATTGCAGACGCTCCATGTGTTTGACGGCTGAGGAGCTGCAGACTCTGCGAAATAAAAACGCTGCGGAAATGATGAATTTCGTATGGCTATGCCTGAATGATAATTCCCTATCGCGAATTCCAGCGCTCAGGGTCCAGACCCTCGCGTAATTCGCCGAAATCTTGGGTAAATCAAGACCTCCGATGGCTGAGAACGGGTGAGGACTCTCGGGATTTTGTGCGGCAAAGGAGCAAAGAGGCCTGCTCGGCGCACTGTTGTAGCGCCAAAACCCAGTCTTGAATGCAGGTGAATTAACTATTGGTTAATTGCCTGCATAAAGTGCAAGTGATTCGCTCGAGGAGTTGCCCGATAGTGGGTTCAAGACAACAACGACTCGGAGAGAGCTCCCATGACCACTTTGCAATCGGACACTCATTTGACCAGCGGCCCGATGCCGCCACAGGCTATTGCGGTCGGTTCGCGCAAAGCCACTGTGGCCTGTGCGTTGGGCAACGCTCTGGAGATGTACGACTTCACCATCTACAGCTTTTTTGCGGTGGTGATTGCCAAGAACTTTTTTCCGGCGGCGTCACCGATCGCGTCGTTGCTGATGTCGTTGACCGCATTTGGTGTGGGCTTTCTGATGCGCCCGGTGGGGGCGATGGTGATCGGTCGCTACGCGGATCGAAAAGGTCGCAAGGCCGCGCTGACCCTGACTATTTTCCTGATGACACTGGGTACGGCGTTGATTGCGTTTGCCCCCACCTTTCAACAGGCCGGAGTCATCGGTACGGTGCTGTTGGTGATAGGTCGTCTCACCCAAGGGTTCTCTGCCGGAGGCGAAATCGGCACCGCCTCGGTGCTGATGATGGAATCGGCAGCCACCTCGAACCGCTGCAGCAGCGTCAGTTGGCAGGCCGCCAGTCAAGGTTATGCGGCGCTGGTGGGGGCGGGTATCGGGCTGCTGCTGAGCAACGTCCTGAGTACGCCGGACCTTGAGAGCTGGGGCTGGCGCATCCCCTTCGTGATCGGTCTGTTGATCGGCCCCGTCGGTTGGTACATCCGTCGCTGCCTGCCGGAAACCCTGGAGCAGGAAGCTCCGACTCCAACCTCATCGATCCGCCACAAGCCGCATTGGCGCGAGGTGATCGACCTGCGCAACACCCTTTTGGCGACGGGCTTGATGGCCAGCGCCACCATCGGCATGTACCTGTTCATTTTCTACATGCCCTCGTACCTGGTCACCACGCTTCACTATCCACAACGCAGCGCACTGGCGATTGCCTGTGTCGCCGCCGCGTGCCTGGCAATCATCACACCGATCGCCGGACGCTTTGCCGATCGCCACGGCTTGCGCAAGAAACTGCTGGTGTGGACCGTCGCCTTGCCGGTGATTGCCGCATGGCCGGCGCTATGGCTGTTGTCGCAGACCACCGACCTCTATGTGGCGATGTTGATCGTGGCGCTGCTGGTGTTACCGGGGTGCGTCGGCTCGGGGGCCTTCTTCGCCATGATCATGGAAGCCTTCGCCAAGCCGCACCGGGCCCTCGGCACCTCGGTCAGCTACAGCTTCGGCGTCACGCTATTCGGTGGCTTCTCGCCGCTCATCGCCACCTGGCTGACGTCCACCCTCGAAAATCCCGTGGCCCCGGCTTTTTACTTACTGGCCGGCGGGGTGATCAGCCTGATCTGCCTGAAGCTGTTGCCGGAAAACATCGGAAGAGACTGACCCATGACGACTCACCAAAATTGCACGACCTTCAGCGACAGCGAACTGCAGACCTTCATTGATCTGCGCCGGCAGATTCACGCTGCTCCGGAACTGGGCGCCGAGACGCCACACACCGCCGAGCTGGTTGCCGCCAGGCTTGAGCAGTGGGGGTATAAGGTCCATGGCGGCATCGGCGGGCATGGCCTGGTCGGGGTCCTGAAGAAGGGCCAGGGCAGCCGTCGCATTGGCTTGCGTGCCGACATGGACGCGCTGCCGATGCAGGAAAAAAACCCCTTCGCCCACGCCAGCAAAATTGCGGGCCGTATGCACGCCTGTGGCCATGACGGACATACCGCGATCTTGCTCGCCGCGGCTTACCGCTTGGCCAACAGTGACTTCAACGGCACCCTGAACCTGATTTTCCAGCCGGACGAGGAGGGGTTGTGCGGCGCCAAGGCGATGATTGACGACGGCCTGTTCCAGCGTTTTCCCTGTGATGCGATATTCGCCTTGCACAATATGCCCGGTGCGCCGGTGGGCTCGGTCGTGGTCCAGGCGGGACCGACCATGGCCTCTTCCGAGCGGGTCAGCCTGACGATTGGCGGCAAGGGTGGACATGGCGCCATGCCCGAGTTGGCGGTCGATCCGGTACCAGTGGTGGCCAGCCTGATCAACGCGATTCAAACCATCAAGTCGCGCAACCTGGGCCCTGAAGAATACGCGGTCATCAGCATTGGCATGCTTCAGGCCGGAAGCGTCTACAACATCATTCCAGATGAGGCGAGCATGCTCATCAGCGTGCGCACCGATACCCCGCAGACCCAACTAAAGATCAATCAGCGGCTCGAGCAAATCGTCCGCGGCCACGAGCAATCATTCGGCGTGCGCATTGACTTGCAGATTACCCAACTGGCGCCGGCGCTGATCAACCACCCGGAAGAGACGCGAAGAGTGCGCGCGAGCCTGGCACCGCTGTTCGAGCCAGAGCAGATACACCATCGCGGGCCGAAAGTGATGGGCACCGAGGACTTTGCCTGGATGCTCGGCGAAGTGCCGGGGTGTTACTTCATGCTGGGCAACGGAGAGGGTGAATTCCACGGCTGCTCGGTGCACAACCCCCACTATGACTTCAACGACGCGCTGATTGGTCTGGGCGCCAAGTGCTGGGTAGCGTTGGTGGAAGATTTTCTGGTGTAGGTTCGCAGGTGAAGGGCCTCCGTCGCAGGAGGCCTGAGCCGCGCAGCCTTACTCGTCGTCTTTCTTCATCAACCCGGCCAACGCCGCAAACGGGTTGTGGGTAGCCTTGGCGATTTTCGGGGTGCTCAGGGAGCCGTCGCCGAAGTATTGCTGGTCGGTGTAGCGCGAGTGTTCGTTGTCGTGGCAGTACAGGCACAACAGTTCCCAGTTCGAGCCGTCCTGGGGGTTGTTGTCGTGGTTGTGGTCACGGTGGTGCACGGTCAGCTCGCTCAGGCGCTTGCCGGAGAACTCGCGGGCGCAGCGGCCGCAGACGTGCGGGTACATCTTCAGGGCCTTGTCGCGGTAACCCATTTCCCGGTCGCGCTGGGCGTCGGCGAGGATGCGGTCGAGCTTGGCGGTGTTGGTGGGGGTGGACGAACTCATGGGTTCACCTTTGTAGAAAAAGACTAATGACGGTTATACAGGCAGTTTAGCTCAGCCCTTGAGCTTCTCGGCAATCCAGATGGTGTGGCGAGTGCCCCGGTTACCGTGGGCGAACACTTGCACTTCTTCGGCCTTGAAACCGGCTTTTTTCAGTTTGTCGGAAAACTGCCGATCAGCGCTGGCCGACCACACCGCCAATACGCCCTTGGGCCGCAAGGCCTTGGCGCACGCTGCCAGGCCCGCTGCCGAATACAGCCAGCTGTTGGCTTTCTGGGTCAGGCCTTCGGGGCCGTTGTCGACGTCGAGCATGATTGCGTCAAAACCCTGGGGCTCGGCCTGCAGGACCTTGGCTACATCTTCCTGACGAATCACCGTACGCGGGTCGAGCAGCGGCATGCCGGCTTTCTCCCCCAGCGGGCCACGGTTCCATTCGACCACCCCAGGCACCAGCTCGGCGACCACCACTTGCGCGCTCTTGCCCAAGTGCTTGAGGGCCGAGGCGAGGGTGAAGCCCATGCCCAGGCCGCCAATCAACACCCGTGAGTCCGGGCGCCCGGCCACCTTGCGGCAGGGAATCTCCGCCAGGGCATCTTCGGAGCCGTGCATGCGGGTGTTCATCAGTTGCCCGCCGTCGCCGCCCTGGATCTTGATGACGAAATCCTCGCCATACTCGAACAGGCACAGGGCTCCGCCGTTGTCGGGGATCGGGGTGGTGTCGAGCAGAACGAAACGTTTCATGGAACTCTCATCTGGAAAACTGCTTTTTAAACGGGAAACCGCATTGAGAAGGGCATTCTTGTGCGGTTGGGAGTAGCCTTGAGCTATCCAGCAAGGGCAACGGAGCCATTGATGAAGCGCACCATTCTAACGGTCATTGTGTTGGCCGCGCTCTCGATAAGTGCAGCGCAGGCACAAGAGCTGCAAGCGATCCCGATCACGCCCTCGACGGTTCCCGGTTCACCCGGCACCGCCACCCCCACGCCGTATCCACAAATCACCCCCACCGCCGCGCCCAAGAGCGGCAGCGGTTCGGCGAGCAAGCTGCCGTTGCCGCCGATCATCAAGCCCAACCCGCCCAAGGACCAGACCTTGCCCGGCCTCGACCTGCCGGCGCCCAAGGCCAAGTCGCCGGGCGGTTAATCCTGCTGCGCGAGCAACTGGCCGTCGACCATACGCAGGCGCCGCGACAGCGACACCGCCAGCGCGCGGATGATCTTCGCGGCAACCCTCGGTGCATCGTTGATCATTTTCTCCAGCGAGTCCTTGCCCAGGTTGAGCAACCGGCAAGGACTCGCCGCCACGCAACTGGCCGAGCGCCGTTCGCCATCGAGCACCGCCATTTCGCCGAAGGCACCCTTGCGCAGGGTGGCCACGGTCACGCGTTGGCCGTCGCTGTTGGTTTTCTGCACCGACACCTGGCCGCTGTGGATGATGCACATGAAGCTGCCGGCATCGCCTTCCGCGAAGATCTCTTCGCCGGTGGCAATGCTGCTGATGCTGAAATAACCCGCAGCCGCGGTGAAATCCGCCGGCTGCAGTTGGGGGAACAGGCCGCAATCCATCAGCCAGTCGCGGATTTCCCGGTTCAGTGAAGTCGGATCTGACATGGTTTCAGGCGATTCCCAGTTGCTTGAAGACAAAGGCGTATTCCAGTGCCACGTCGCGCAAACCCTGATAGCGACCGCTCATACCGCCATGGCCAGCGTCCAGTTCGGTCTTGAGCAATAGCAGATTGTCGTCGGTTTTCGTGACCCGCAGCTTGGCCACCCACTTGGCGGCTTCCCAGTACTGCACGCGGCTGTCGTTGTAGCCGGCAATCACCAGGGTCGCTGGATACGCCTGAGGTTTGACGTTTTCATAGGGCGCATAGGCCTTGATCCGCGCATAGACCTCGGGCTCCTCGGGGTTACCCCATTCGTCGTATTCGGTGACGGTCAGTGGCAGGTCCGGGTCGAGCATGGTGTTGAGCACGTCGACGAACGGCACTTCGGCAATCGCCGCCGCGAACAATTCCGGGCGCTGGTTGAGCACCGCGCCGATCAGCAAACCACCGGCGCTGCCACCGCTGATCGCCAGCTTCGAGGATTCGGTGTAGCCCTCGGCGATCAAATGTTCGGCGCAGGCGATGAAGTCGTCGAAGGTGTTCTGCTTGTGCTCCTGCTTGCCGGCGCGATACCAGGCTTCACCCAGTTCGCCGCCGCCGCGCACATGGGCGATGGCAAAGGCCACGCCGCGCTCGAGCAGGCTCAGGCGGGCGTGGGAGAACCACGGGTCGAGGCTTTCGCCGTAGGCGCCGTAGCCGTACAGATACAACGGTGTCGGCTGGCCGAGGCACTCGCGCTTGACCACCAGGCTGATCGGCACCTGGGTGCCGTCTGGCGCGGTGGCCCACAGCCGTTGGCTGACGTAGGCATCGGCATCGAACGGGCCGAGCACCGGGGTTTCTTTCAGGACTTTCTGCTCGCCGCTGGCCAGTTCCAGTTGGCGCACCTGGGCCGGACGATTCAGCGCCTCGTAGCGCAGGCGGATCTTGTCGCTGACAAATTCCAGGCTGTTTTGCACATACAGGCTGTAGGCCGCGTCCGGCAATTGCACGCGATAGGCCGGCACGCCCTGCGGGTGCACTTCGATGATCGGCAGGCCGCCAATGCGCAGGCTCAGGGTCATGGCCGTGGCGTTCAGGGTGACGCCGTCGAGCATCACGCTGTCGCTGTGGGGGATCAGGTTCTGCCAGTCGCTTTCGCTGGGCACCACGCCGGTATCCGGGGCCTGGTACAGGGCGAAATTGATGCCGTCGCGGTTGCTGCGAATAAACCAGCTCCACTGGCCGTCGAGCATGCCGTGATCGACCTCGTACTCGTGGTCCTCGACCCGTGGCGCCAGGCAGGTGAAGGCCTGCTGTGGCTGCGACGCATCGAGGGCCCAGACTTCGCTGGTGGTCTTGCTACCCAGCGCCAGCAGCAACTGGTGCTCGGAGCTGGAACGATAGCAATGCAGGAAGAAGCGTCCGTCCGGCTCATGGAACACTTCTTCGGCGGCAGTGCCGTCCAGGCGATAGCGATACAGCTTGTGCGGGCGATGGGTGTCGTCCAGTTCGGCGAAGAACAGCGTCAGGCTGTCGTTGGCCCAGGTCATGCTGCCGTCGCAGTCCTCGAAACTCAGTTCGCTGACCTTGCCGTTGGACAATTCCTTGACGAACAGGGTGTAGATCTCATCGCCACTGGTGTCCAGGCTGTAGGCCAGGCGCTGGTGGTCAGGGCTGACGCTGAACGCGCCCAACGAGAAAAAGCCGCCATTGGCCAGGGCGTTGGGATCGAGCAACAGCTCTTCGGCACTTTCGTCGACCTGCTGGCTGTCGTCCGCCGGGCGCGGGCAGCGGTAATGCCGGGCGTACTCGTCACCGGCGGTGGTGCGCGTGTAATAGAGGTACGGACCCCAGGGGGAGGGCAGCGACAGGTCGGTCTCGAGGATCCGGCCCTTGATTTCGTTGAACAGGCTTTCACGCAGTTCGGCCTGGTCGGCGAGCATGGCTTCCTGATAGGCGTTTTCCGCCTTCAGATAATCGAGCACCGGCGCCGTGTCCCGCTCCTGCAGCCAGGCGTACGGGTCATCGCCGGCGGCCTGGCGGGCAATCGGGGCGCTGGTGACGTGGGCGGATCGGGGCATGGGCAGTTCTCGGCAAAGGGTGCAAAAAAAGGCTTCACGGACGGCGGGGCAGCCTGAACAGTGAAAAGCCGTTATCATAAGCGCCTCTTTGCCTGCCATGCCATGGACACCATGACCGAGAACGACTATCTGATCGCCTGGGGCCTTTACGCCTTTGCCGCTTTGGGCTGCCTGCTGGTGTGGATGCGCATGACCCGCTGGATGTGGCGCTACCTGCGCGAGCCGCTGCGGGTGATTGTCGCCGTGTTGCTGTTCAGCCCGACCATCATCGATCCGGTGAAGGAAAAATTCGCCCCGGCCATCGCCATCACCGCCCTCGACCTGCTGTTCAAGGTCGGCAACAACGCCTGGCGGGCGATTTCCGACCTGTTCATGTACTTCATCATCGCCATGGGCCTGTACCTGGTGTTCGTGGCGATCCGCTTGCCGATCGAGCGCGCCGCCAACGCCCGCCGGCAACAAGCCGCCGATGCCCAGGCCTCAGCGCGTGCCGCCGATGTCGAGGACGACCAGCCTTTCGGTGGTGCCGGCGATGACCGTTACGGCCGCCCACCGGTGCCGAGCAACCCCCAGCGTTCGCGCGTCGAACCCCGTCTCTGACCGTCCTGCATTGATGCGAGAGTTCTGCCATGTGTGAGTTATTGGGCATGAGCGCCAATGTCCCGACCGATATCGTCTTCAGCTTCACCGGACTGATGCAGCGCGGCGGGCGCACCGGTCCGCACCGCGACGGCTGGGGCATCGGTTTCTACGAGGGGCGCGGCTTGCGCCTGTTCCAGGACCCGGCGGCCAGTTGCGATTCGCAAGTCGCGCAACTGGTGCAGCGTTACCCGATCAAGAGCGAAGTGGTGATCGGCCACATTCGCCAAGCCAACGTCGGCAAGGTCTGCCTGTCCAACACCCACCCGTTCGTCCGCGAACTGTGGGGGCGCAACTGGTGTTTCGCGCATAACGGCCAACTGGCGGATTTCCAGCCCACGGCCAGTTTCTACCGACCGGTGGGCGATACCGACAGTGAAGCGGCGTTTTGCGATCTGCTGAATCGGGTCCGCGAGGCCTTCCCCGAGCCGGTGGAGATCGAGCAACTGTTGCCGATCCTGGTAGAGGCTTGCGCCGAGTACCGCAGCAAAGGCGTGTTCAACTGCCTGCTGAGCGATGGCGACTGGCTGTTCTGCTACTGCTCGACCAAGCTGGCGCAGATCACCCGGCGCGCGCCCTTTGGTCCGGCGCGCTTGAAGGATGTCGACGTGATCGTCGACTTCCAGGCCGAGACCACGCCCAACGACGTGGTCACGGTGATCGCCACCGAGCCACTGACCGAAAACGAAACCTGGACGCGCTACGAGCCGGGGCAATGGAGCCTGTGGCGGCGCGGTGAATGCGTCAGCCAGGGCAAGACCGAATAGGGAAACGCGCGATGTTGCTCAGTTATTTGCGTCTTATGCTGTTTGCCGTCGGCCTGTTGGTGGGCGTGCAGGTGCCGGGTTTCATTAGCGATTACGGTAAGCGTGTCGAGGCCCATCTGATCGAGGCGCAGACCAGCCTGCGCGGCTTCCAGGGCACCGCCGAACAATTCTTCAAGGGCGATCTGCAAGCGCTGGTGGCTCATTACCGCGCCAGCGAAGACCCGATCTTTCGCAGCGATGCCGACAGCCTGAACACCTTGCTGGTGCGCCAGGTGGCGTTGGACAAACAGTTCCAGGCCATGCAGGGCCCGTGGTATATCCGCTTCCTGCAGGTGGTGCTGGCCGCCGATCCAGACATCCGCAAGGAAACCTGGAACGGCTACAGCTACCAGTTGCTGCTCACCCCCGAAGCCATGGGCTGGGGCCTGGGCGGGGCGATGTTGCTGTCGTTCGGCCTGGAGTGCCTGTTCCGCCTGATCGACTGGGTGGTGCTGGGCGGCAAGCGCTTGCGCCAGAGCCGGCCGATCGAGGAGCGCGACCTGCGCGGGTTGTAACCCGCCTCCAGCCGGTCAGGGTTTGGCGAGGACGATGTAGTCTTCGCCAACCTTGAGCCCGTAATCCTGCACTACCTGTTGGCACAGCTCGACAATCTCCTCGACCCACTCCGCCCCCACCCGCCACGACACCACCACCTGCAGGTTGGGCGGGCGCTGGGCGATGTCCAGCAGCACCAGTTCGCCACGCGCCAGTTCCTCGCTGACCAGCGCCGGCGGCAGTGCGCCAATGCCGAAACCGTCACGCAGCAGGCGGGTGATCGCCGACACCGAGTTCACGCAGTTGAGCCGTGGCGTGAGCACGCCGTTGGCCTGCATCAGGCTGAGGACTTCCTGGTGCGGGTGGGAGTTTTTCGAGTAGGTGATGATCCGTTCCCGGGCCAGTTCGGCGAGGTCGGCGTAGTCGCGGTTGTAGATCGACTGGCTGGCGACGATCCAGCCAATCGGGTGGCTGGCCAGTTCCAGGCTGCGCACGTTTTCCTGACGCAGCAGGTCGGTCTGCAGGGCCAGGTCGAGAAAGCCTTTTTGCAGTTGATCGCAGAGGTTCAGCGAGGTATCCGCCACCAGTTCGATTTCCAGCAGCGGGTAGTGATCGGTGATCTTTGCCACCAACGGGCTGAGCCAGGTGTGAATCACCGTGTCCATCACCCCGATGCGGATCCGTCCGGCCTTGCTCGAACGAGTTTCCAGCGACTGCTTGAGTGCCTGCATGGTGTCGAGCATGCGCTCGGCATAGTCGAGCACCTTGAGCCCTTCGGGGGTCAGTTTCACGCCCCGCGAATCGCGCAAGAACAGCTTCACTCCGAGCTCGCCTTCGAGCACCGAGATGCGGCTGGAAATCGAAGCCTGGGTGGTGAAGAGCTTGTCGGCGGTCAGGCGGAAACTTTTCAACCGGGCGACCCAGACGAAGGTTTCGAGGAACTTGAGGTTCATGTGATCAACTTTTTCTTATGTCTTGGCGCGGGTTTTATTAGTTGGACGGGCAGGGCGGTGCCATCGAAAAATGTGCCAGGACCCACGATATGCGTCGTAGCGGTCCAGAACAATACCAATAAAAAATCTGCGGAGAATCGCCATGAGTGCGCCCGACACGACCGACGCCATCCAGCCCCAGGTCGGCAGCCGCCCCGGTCCCTTTGACTGGTATCGCAATATCAACCAGCAGGAACGCCGGACCTTCTGGAGCTGCAAGATCGGTTACGGCCTGGATGGCATGGACACCCAGATGCTCAGCTTCGTGGTGCCCACCCTGATCACCATGTGGGGCATCACCACCGGTGAAGCCGGTTTGATCCACACCAGTACCCTGATTGCTTCCGCCATCGGCGGTTGGGTCGCCGGCATTCTCTCGGACCGCATCGGCCGCGTACGCACCCTGCAATTGACCGTGCTGTGGTTTGCCTTCTTCACCTTCCTCTGCGGCTTCGCCCAGAACTACGAACAACTGCTGATCGCGCGAACCCTGATGGGCTTCGGCTTCGGTGGCGAGTGGACCGCCGGCGCCGTGCTGATCGGCGAAGTGATCCGCGCCAAGGACCGTGGCAAGGCGGTGGGCATGGTGCAGTCGGGCTGGGCGCTGGGTTGGGGTCTGACGGCGATTCTGTATGCCGTGCTGTTTTCCCTGCTGCCGCCGGAAGATGCCTGGCGCGCGCTGTTCCTGCTGGGCATCGTGCCGGCGATCTTCGTGATCTTCGTCCGCCGCCTGGTCAAGGACCCGGAAATCTACCGCGAAGCCAAGGCCAGACAGGAGCCGAGCAACCCGTCGAAGTTCTATGAGATCTTCGCCCCCGGCATGCTCAGCACCACTATTCGCGCATCGTTGCTGACCACCGGCGCGCTGGGCGGTTACTACGCAATCACCTCCTGGTTGCCGACCTTCCTGAAAAACGAGCGCGGCTTGAGCGTACTTGGCACTGGTGGCTACCTGGCGATGGTGATTGTCGGTTCCTACGTCGGCTACGTGATCAGCGCCTACCTGACCGACCTGCTGGGGCGCAAAAAGAACTTCATCCTGTTCGCCGTCGGCTCGTTCACCATCGTCCTGCTCTACACCCAATTGCCGGTGAGTAACGGCGTGATGCTGTGGCTGGGCTTTCCACTGGGGTTCTTTGCCTCGGGGATTTTCAGCGGCATGGGCGCGTTTTTGACCGAGCTGTTCCCGACGCGGATTCGCGGCTCGGGCCAGGGTTTTTGCTACAACGTTGGCCGAGCACTGGCGGCACTGTTCCCGCTGCTGATCGGCCTGTTGAGCCAGAAGGTGCCATTGAGCGTGGGCATCGGCGCGTTTGCCGCGGTGTCTTACGGCGTGGTGATTCTCGCCGCCCTGAGCCTGCCGGAAACCCGTGGCAAGCAACTCGACGCGCAGTAGCTGTTAGTCTGCGAGGCATTCGAAAGGGACTTCGGTCGAAACACTAAAAATTCACAGGAGCACTCGACGTGAGCCGCCTGTTATTGAATTGCGACATCGGCGAAAGCTTTGGCAGCTGGACCATGGGTCTGGATGCCGAGGTGATGCCGTTCATCGATTGCGCCAACATCGCCTGCGGGTTCCATGCCGGCGACCCGAGCACCATGCGCAAGACTGTGGCGTTGGCCGTCAGCCACGGCGTGCAGATCGGCGCCCATCCGGCTTATCAGGATCTGCAGGGCTTCGGCCGGCGTTCCATGGCCTACAGCGCCGAGGAAATCCGCGACCTGCTGCATTATCAGATCGGTGCGCTGGATGGCATTTGCCGGGCGCAAGGTACTCGGGTGAGCTACGTCAAACCCCACGGCGCCCTGTACAACGACATGATGGCCAACCCGGCGCAGCTGCGCGCAGTGATCCAGGCGGTGGCCGCCTATGACCCGCAACTGCCATTGATGTTGATGGCTACTCGGGATAACAGTGCGGCCCAGGCGCTGGGGGATGAGTACGGCCTGACGCTGTGGTTCGAAGCCTTCGCCGACCGTGCCTATGACGCCGCTGGACGCCTGGTCTCGCGCAACCTGCCCGGCGCCGTGCATCACGACGCCGCCACTATCGTCGCCCAAGCCCTGACCATTGCCCGTGGCGGCGAGCTGGTTGCCAGTGATGGCAGCGCTTTGCGCCTGCAGGCAAATACTCTGTGCGTCCACGGTGATAACGCCAGTTCGGTGGCGGCGGTGCAGCGTATTCGCGAAGCGCTGAAACAGCAGGACGCCTCATGAATCCACGGATTGAAGTGGTGGCCCTCGATTGCCTGATGGTGCGTCTGTTCGATGAAATCGCCGAAAGCAACATGCCGTGGATGCTCGCGGCCGGCGCTCGACTGCGTGAATCTTTCGCCGGGCATTTGATCGATCTGGTGCCGTCTTACACCACGTTGATGGTGCATTACGATCTGTTGGCGCTGAGTCCGGCGCGGGCGCGGGAATTGATCGGCCAAGCGCTGGAAGGGCTGCAAGCGGATGCACAAGCCCGAGGCCGCAGGCATGTGTTGCCGGTCTGGTATGACCCGAGTGTCGGGCCGGAATTGCACTTGCTGGCGCAACGCAGCGGCCTGAGTGTCGACGAAGTGATTGCCCGCCACAGTGGCCGCGACTACCAGGTATTCGCCTTGGGTTTCGCGCCGGGCTTTGCCTTTATGGGGCTGGTCGAAGAGGCGTTGGCCGCGCCACGCCTTGATACGCCGCGCAAGCGCGTGGCGGCGGGCAGCGTGGGCATTGCCGAGCGGCAGACGGCGGCCTATCCGCTGGTCTCGCCCGGTGGTTGGAACCTGATCGGCCGCACCCCGGCGAAATTGTTCGACCGCACGCGGGACGGCTACAGCCTGTTGCAACCCGGCGACAGTGTGCGTTACGAGGCGATCAGTCACGCCGAGTTCCTGCGCCTGGGCGGCGACGACACCCCCCTGGAGGTATCGGCATGAGCCGCTTGAGCGTTGAGGCCAGCACCGCGCTGTGCCTGTTGCAGGACGGCGGACGCTTCGGCGTGCGGCACCTGGGGGTGACCCAGGGCGGCGCGGCGGACTGGCTGTCGATGGCCTGGGCCAACCACCTGCTGGGCAACCCGTCGGGCGCGGCGGTGATTGAAGTGACCCTCGGCGGCCTGACCCTCGAAGCGCGTGACGACTGCTGCCTGGCCCTGGCCGGCGCCGACCTTGGCGCGTTGCTCGACGGCCAACTATTGGCGCCGTGGCGCAGCTTCACGGTGCGCAAGGGCCAGCGCCTGCAGTTCAGCCAGCCACGCCTCGGTGTGCGCGCTTATCTGGCGGCGCCTGGCGGCTTCAATGCGCCGGCAGTGCTGGGCAGTTGCGCGACGGTGGTCCGCGAGGAGCTCGGGGGGCTCGATGGCTTGGGCCGACCCTTGGCCCGTGGCGCCGAGCTGAGTTATTCGGGGACAGCACAGGGTTTGCGCGAAGTGCCGCAGGCACAACGCCCGGACTTCAACGACACGCAAGCGCTGGACCTGGTACTGGGCGCGCAGCATGGCGAATTCAGCGGGCAAAGCCTGTTCGACGCCTTCAACAGCCCCTGGACCCTGGACAGCCGCGCCGACCGCATGGGCATCCGCCTGCTCGGTCCGGCCTTGCAGTACCAGGGCAAACCAATGATCTCCGAAGGCATCCCCTTAGGTGCTGTGCAAGTACCCCCGGACGGCCAGCCGATCATTCTGCTCAACGATCGCCAGACCATCGGCGGCTACCCCCGCCTGGGCGCGCTGACCCCACTGTCCCTGGCCCGCCTGGCGCAATGCCAGCCGGGGCAAGTGGTGCGCCTGGCGCCAGTGTTGCAGGACACGGCGCATCGGCAGCATGTGGAGTATTTGCGGCGCATGAGCGGGCGCTAAAGTCGCGACGACGTGCTCAAAATGAACTGTGGGAGCGGGCTTGCCCGCGATGCGGTGTCTCAGGCGGTATCAATGCGGCTGACCCACCCCCATCGCTGGCAAGCCAGCTCCTACAGTAAATGCCGGTGGATGCTGATTTTGTGGTCGACCAGAAACCCTGTAGGAGCCAGCTTGCTGGCGAAGGTCGTTAACGATGACGCGAGCAGTCAGGTAAACGCGGCGCCTTCGGGTTCTTCGCTGCGATGCGGCGGCCCGACAAGCCAGCTCCTACACTGCGATGTTTACTTGGACAAAAACCGCATCCCCTCCTCCAACCCGCGCAAGGTCAGGGGGAACATTTGGTCTTCGATCAGATCGCGGACGATGCCGGTGGAGGAGGTGTAGTTCCAGGTGTCTTTCGGGTAGGGGTTGATCCAGATGAGCTTCTTGTATTTCTCCATGAAGCGCTGCATCCAGACGTAGCCAGGCTCTTCGTTCCAGTGCTCGACGCTGCCGCCGGCCTGGGTGATTTCGTAGGGGGCCATGGCGGCGTCGCCGACGAAGATCACTTTGTAGTCGGCGCCGTACTTGTGCAGCAGGTCCATGGTCGAGGTGCGCTCGGAGCCGCGACGCATGTTGTTTTTCCACACCGATTCATAAATGAAGTTGTGGAAGTAGAAGTACTCCAGGTGCTTGAACTCGGTCTTGCAGGCCGAGAACAATTCCTCGCAGATTTTCACGTGGGCATCCATCGAGCCGCCGATGTCGAACAGCAGCAGCAACTTGATGGTGTTGCGGCGTTCCGGGCGCATCTGGATGTTCAGCAGGCCGGCATCGCGGGCGGTGTGGTCGATGGTGCCGTCGATGTCCAGCTCTTCGGCGGCGCCCTGACGAGCAAATTTACGCAGGCGACGCAGGGCCACCTTGATGTTGCGCGTGCCCAGCTCAACCTGATCGTCGAGGTTCTTGTACTCGCGCTGATCCCAAACCTTGACCGCCTTGCCCTGACGCTTGCCGGCATCGCCAACCCGAATACCTTCCGGGTTGAAGCCACCGGAGCCGAACGGGCTGGTGCCGCCGGTGCCGATCCACTTGTTTCCGCCGGCGTGGCGTTCTTTCTGTTCTTCGAGACGCTTCTTGAACTCTTCGATCAGCTTGTCCAGGCCACCGAGGGACTGGATCTGTGCGCGCTCTTCATCGGTCAGCGAGCGCTCGAATTCCTTGCGCAGCCAGTCTTCGGGAATCAGTGCCTGCAGATGGTCGTCGAGTTTTTCCAGGCCGTTGAAGTACGCACCAAACGCCCGGTCGAACTTGTCGAAATGCCGCTCGTCCTTGACCAGGATCGCCCGCGCCAGGTAGTAGAACTCGTCCATGTCGGCGAAGGTCACGCGCTGTTTCAGCGCGTTGATCAGGTCCAGCAGCTCGCGCACCGAGACCGGCACCTTGGCGGCGCGCATTTCATTGAACAGGTTGAGCAACATGGCATCAGTCCCTTAGCGGCTGCCGCGACGGCTCATGAACGCCAGGCGCTCAAGCAGTTGCACGTCCTGTTCGTTTTTTACCAGGGCACCGGCCAGTGGCGGAATGGCTTTGGTCGGATCGCGTTCGCGCAGCACCGCTTCGCCGATGTTGTCGGCCATCAGCAGCTTCAGCCAGTCCACCAGCTCGGAAGTCGAAGGTTTTTTCTTCAGGCCGGGCACCTTGCGCACGTCGAAGAACACGTCCAGCGCTTCACTGACCAGGTCTTTCTTGATGTCCGGGTAGTGCACGTCGACGATCTTCTGCAGGGTCGGGCGGTCCGGGAAGGCGATGTAGTGGAAGAAGCAGCGGCGCAGGAAGGCGTCCGGCAGCTCTTTCTCGTTGTTGGAGGTAATGATGATGATCGGGCGCTGTTTGGCCTTGATGGTCTCGTCGATTTCGTAGACGTAGAACTCCATCTTGTCGAGTTCTTGCAGCAGGTCGTTGGGGAATTCGATGTCGGCCTTGTCGATTTCATCGATCAGCAGGATCACCCGCTCCTCGGACTCGAAGGCTTCCCACAGCTTGCCTTTTTTCAGGTAGTTGCGGATGTCATGCACCTTGTCCACACCCAGTTGCGAGTCACGCAGGCGGCTCACCGCGTCGTACTCGTAGAGGCCCTGATGGGCCTTGGTGGTGGACTTGATGTGCCAGGTGATCAGGCGGGCGCCAAAGGATTCGGCCAGTTGCTCGGCGAGCATGGTCTTGCCGGTGCCCGGCTCGCCCTTGACCAGCAACGGCCGCTCCAGGGTGATGGCGGCGTTGACGGCCAGCTTCAGGTCATCGGTGGCGACGTACGCGCGGGTGCCTTCGAACTTCATCGGTAATTCCTCGAACGGTAACGCCGACCTGCGCCGGGCAGGGCGGGACAAGTAAATGCAATAGCCGACTATAACGCGGCGCCCGGTCGAGTGGGAACGCAGACGGCTTATTCAGTCTCTGAATGGGGCGTCACACGGTGACTCAGTCAGGCGCCGGCTTGGGCTGCTCGTAACGGGCGTTGAAGGCCTGGATGAAACCGTTGCGCAGGATCTGCAAAAACGCCTGGAAGGCGCTGATGTCCTGGTTGTGCACGCTGCCACTAAGTTCGACGCGGGTGGCGAACTGGTTTTTCGGCTGGTTCTTCAGCAGGTTCTCACTGGTGCCCACCAGCGCTTCCCAGACCGAGCGAAAGATACTTTTCTTCTCGTTCTGCACGTCTTGCTGCCAATTGAACACTTCGACATCGCGCAGCAATGGCTTGATGTAGCCCTTGAGCTGGCCTTTATTGGCCTGGGCCTCGATCACCACATCGCCGTGGCCGGCATTGAAGTCGAACTTGCCGTAGGCCGAGGCGAAATCGTTGAGGCGCTTGAGTTCGATGTCCTTGACCCGCAGGCGGAACTCAAACTCCTCGAAATTGCTCAGCGGGTCGAAGGTCGCGGTGCTTTCCAGCGGCGCATGCCCGAGCAATTGCGCCTTGCCCTCGAAACGCGCGTCGCGCCGGCCTTTGAGGTCGACCACGTTGGTCAGGTTGAAGATGCTGGCCTCGACCTGGGTCGCCTGCATATTCACCGGTGGCTTGGAGTTGAAATTGCGGAAGGTGATTTTGCCGTCATTGATGCGCACCTCATCGAGGGTGATCGGCAGCAACTTGCCCAGTTGCGCACGCCAATCGGTGCCCTGACCGGTCTGCGAAGTCTGTTTGCTGCCGCCGTCGACGAAATTCAGTTCCGGTTTGACGAATTGCACCCGGGCGACCACGGCATGGTCGTACCACAGCGAATGCCAGCTGACCGCAAGGTCGATCAGCGGTGCCTTGAGGAATGGCACCGGCACCTTGCCCTGGACCTTGACGATCTGCAGCCCGTTGATCCGGTAGGCGCCGCGCCACCACGCCAGGTCAACGTCGGTGATCTGGCCGCGATAGTCGCCCATGTCGGCGAGTTTGTCGTTCAGGTAGTCGCGCACCAGGTAAGGCAGGGCGAAGTGCAGGGTCACCAGCAGGAGCACGATGGCAGCCAGCGACCAGAGCGGCCAACGGTATCGACGTTTCATGGCGTCTCTCTCGGGGATGTCTGAAACGGTGGACTACAGGCAAGCGCAGACGTTCGTCCCGACTGGACGCACAAGAGTGCGAGGCATACCCTTGGACGCTTCTTCAATGCTGTACAAGGACCCAGCCATGAGCCGTATTTTTGCTGACAACGCCCACTCCATCGGCAATACGCCGCTGGTGCAGATCAACCGCATCGCGCCGCGTGGCGTGACCATCCTGGCCAAGACCGAAGGGCGCAACCCGGGTTACTCGGTGAAGTGCCGGATCGGCGCGAACATGATCTGGGACGCTGAAAGCAGCGGCAAACTCAAGCCGGGCATGACCATCGTCGAACCGACCTCGGGCAACACCGGCATCGGCCTGGCCTTCGTCGCCGCAGCGCGGGGCTACAAGCTGATGCTGACCATGCCGTCCTCGATGAGCATCGAGCGGCGCAAGGTGCTCAAGGCGCTGGGCGCCGAGCTGGTCCTGACCGAACCGGCCAAGGGGATGAAGGGCTCGATCGAAAAGGCCGCGGAAATTGTCGCCAGTGATCCGTCGCGCTACTTCATGCCGCAACAGTTCGAAAACCCGGCCAACCCGGCCATTCACGAAAAGACCACCGGCCCGGAAATCTGGAACGATACCGATGGCGCAGTGGATGTGCTGGTGGCCGGCGTGGGCACTGGCGGCACCATCTCCGGTGTGTCGCGCTACATCAAGTTGACCCAGGGCAAGCCGATTCTGTCGGTTGCAGTGGAACCTGTGGCGTCGCCAGTGATCAGTCAATTTATGGCCAATGAGGAAATCAAGCCGAGCCCGCACAAGATCCAGGGCATCGGTGCCGGGTTTGTGCCGAAGAACCTTGATGTGGCGATGGTTGACCGCGTGGAACTGGTCAGCGACGACGAGTCCAAGGCCATGGCCCTGCGCCTGATGCAGGAAGAAGGCATCCTCTGCGGGATCTCTTCCGGCGCGGCGATGGCCGTGGCGGTGCGTCTGGCCGAGACCCCGGAAATGCAGGGCAAGACCATTGTGGTGATCCTGCCGGACTCCGGAGAGCGCTACCTGTCGAGCATGTTGTTCAGCGACCTGTTCACCGAGCAGGAGAACCAGCAGTAATCGAGTGCTGCGGGCTGTGGGCTTTTAACTGTAGGAGCGAGCCCGTCGAATCGTCGCACCGTCGCGAAAAACGTCAACGATGACGCGATCACTCTGAATGTGCGCGGCGCTCTCCAGTTTTTCGCGAGCAGGCTCGCTCCTACAAGGGCTGCGTCAGCAGGCGTTCAGCAGGCTTGTGATAACAAGCTTTTGTTGCGCAGCCCTCAATACTGAATGTACAGATGTGCGGTTTATCTTTCGGCTACTAATGTGGATTATGGCCGCCTGCCACGTCGGGTAAATGGCGATGCGCAGTGATGTTTTTTCTCAAGGAGTGTTGCATGAGCTTTTCTTTTGCCGCCAAGGCCTCATTGTTGCTGCTGTTCATCGGCAGCACGCTTTATGTGCACTTGCGTGGCAAGGCGCGGTTGCCGGTGTTGCGGCAATTCGTCAACCACTCGGCGTTGTTTGCCCCCTATAACGCGCTGATGTACCTTTTTTCCGCTGTGCCGTCCAAGCCGTACCTGGACCGCAGCAAGTTTCCCGAGCTGGATGTGCTCAAGGACAACTGGCAGGTGATTCGCGAAGAGGCCATGCACCTGTTCGACGAGGGCTATATTCGTGCCGCCGAGAAAAACAACGACGCCGGTTTTGGTTCGTTTTTCAAGAAGGGCTGGAAGCGTTTCTACCTCAAGTGGTACGACAAGGCCCTGCCATCGGCCGAGACCCTGTGCCCGCGCACGGTCGAGCTGGTCAACAGCATTCCCAATGTCAAAGGCGCAATGTTCGCCCTGTTGCCCGGCGGCAGTCACCTCAACCCGCACCGCGACCCGTTCGCCGGCTCCCTGCGTTATCACCTGGGGCTGTCGACGCCCAACTCCGACGACTGCCGGATCTTTGTCGACGGTCAGGAATACGCCTGGCGCGATGGCGAAGACGTGATGTTCGATGAAACCTATGTGCACTGGGTCAAGAATGAAACCGAGCAGACCCGAGTGATCCTGTTCTGCGACATCGAACGGCCGCTGAGCAGTCGCCTGATGACCCGCATCAATCGCAGTATCAGCGCATGGCTGGGTCGCGCCACCGCCCCTCAGAATCTGGACGACGAGCGTGTGGGCGGGATCAACCAGGTCTATGCCTGGAGCAAGAACTCCAGCGATAAGTTCAGTGGTGTGGTCAAGCAGTGGAAGCGGCGCAATCCCAAGGCCTACCGTGTACTGCGCCCGGTGTTGGCGGTGGTGGTATTGACGGCGTTGGGTTATTGGTTGTTTGGCTAGAAGCCCCGATACACCACCTCCTGTAGGAGCTGGCTTGCCAGCGAAGGTCGTCAACGAAAACGCGGCCGTTATGGATGAAAGCGGCGCCCTCGGGTTTTTCGCTGCGATGCGGCGGCCCGACAAGCCAGCTCCCACAATGAGCACCAAGCCCGTTTCGATAGCTCCAATCCCAATCATTGCAAAACCTGTCCAGCGCTGGTTATAGTCAGCGCTCTTGTTTCCACCCCCCTATCAAAAAGATCAGCCCATGCCTGCATCCCCCTTCAACGCGGTAATCGATTCAGCGGTCAACGCTGGCGTCGTGCCGTGCGGGAATCAGCAGCCTGCGCAGATCAGTCACTACCCCCCTCCTGTCTGTCGCACTCCAGTGTGCGCGGTGGTGTCCCCACCGGGTGTTGGCGTCTCGGGCTGATCAGCGCTATCTGCTGATTCCTGTGCCTGCCTGAACCAGAAAAACTGAATTTCAGCTTCGGCTGAGTTGGCTTATTGCCTGATGACAGGTGGTTTTCATGTTGCACATTTCGAAAAAATCCGCGCTTGCGGCGGCCTCCACGAGCCTGTTCGTTTTGCTCTGGAGCAGCGGGGCGATCTTCTCCAAGTGGGGTCTGGCCCACGCTTCACCCTTTGCCTTTTTGTTGCTGCGCTTCGCCATCGCCCTGTGTGGCCTGGTGCTGCTGGTGCCGTTGCTCAAGCTGCGGTTGCCCCAAGGGCGCAAGCCAATGCTCTACGCGGCGGCGACCGGCCTGGTGTTGCTGGGCGCCTATCAGATCTTTTATCTGCTGGCGCTGGACCTCAAGGTCACGCCCGGGGTGATGGCGACGATCATGGGGGTGCAACCAATCCTCACCGTGGTGCTGATGGAACGCCAACGCTCCTGGAGCCGGATGTTCGGCCTGGCGCTGGGGCTGGCCGGGTTGATCATGGTGGTGTACCAGAGCATCGGCCTCGCCGGCATGTCACTGGCCGGGATGTTGTTCGGGCTGCTGGCACTGCTGAGCATGACCGCAGGTTCCATCATGCAGAAAAACATCACCCGCGATCCCCTCGGCACGCTGCCGGTGCAGTACCTCGCCGGGCTGTTGCTGTGCGGGATTTTCGTGCCGTTCCAGCCGTTCCACTTTGAACACAGCGCAGGATTTTTCCTGCCGGTGTTGTGGATGGGCCTGGTGGTGTCGTTGCTGGCAACCCTGCTGCTGTACCGGCTGATCGCTCGCGGCAATCTGGTCAACGTCACCAGTCTGTTCTACCTGGTGCCGGCGGTGACGGCGGTGATGGACTACCTGATCTTCGGCAATCGCCTGGCGTTGTTGAGCCTGCTGGGCATGGCGCTGATCATCGTCGGCCTGGTGTTCGTGTTCCGTAAACCAGGCTGAAGCCTGTCAGGCCTGAAAAGGTGCGATTCAAGGACGAATCGCCCCCCGCGCCGGACGCAGCACCAACCACAACGCGCCAGTGATCAACACGCCGCCATAGAGGTGCGCCAGCGACAACGGCTCGCCGAGAAACAGCGCGCCCCACAGCACGCCGAACGGCGGGATCATGAAGGTCACGGTCATCGATTTGACCGGGCCGATGGCGCTCAGCAGGCGGAAGTAGAGGATGTAGGCGAACGCCGTGCAGCCAAGGCCCAGGCCCAGCAACGACAACCAGACGTTCCAGCCACCCCAGCTGGCGGGCGGTTGGCTGATGGCGCTGTAGGCGAACAACGGCAGCAGCAACAGGGTAGCGCCGAGCATGCTGCCCAGGGCCGAAAGGCGGCTGTCGAGGCCGCCTTGCTGGTCGAGCCAACGTCGTGCGAGGAAGCCGGCAAAGCCATAACAGGTGGTCGCCAGCAGGCAGGCGAGGGCGCCCATCAACAGTTGTGCATCGAAGGCCACCGGCCCGGCACGGGTCAGGACCGCAACGCCAAACAGGCCAAGGGCGACTCCGGCGAGTTTCGACAGGCTCAGCCGCTCATGGAAAAACAGGCCACCGATCAGCACCCCCATCAGCGGGGTGGTCGCGTTGAAAATTGCCGAGTAACCGGCGGGCAGCACCTGCGCCGCCACCGAGTACATGGTCGCGGGAATCCCCGAGTTGATCACCCCGAGCAACAGCACGGTCTTGAACTTGCCGCGAAAGTCCCACGAGGTGCGCATCAGCACCAGGATCACCAGCAGGCCGGCGGCGGCAATCGACACCCGGAAGAACGCGGTGGGAATGGTGCCAATCTCCGGAGCGACGATGCGCATGAACAGAAAGCTCGCGCCCCAAATGGCAGCAAGCGACAACAAACGCAGAATATCGACGGGGTTCACAGCCAGTTCCTTCCTTAATCAGCGCGCCAGTGTCGCCGTCCGTCCCGGCCAAGGCAATGGTTGCGTTGCGTAACAATTGACCTCTAAGCTCAGCCTCCAACGACAAGAATCTTCCCGCAGAGGTCTCCATATGCCGCAGCCCTGGCCCGCCGCCGACATCGCCCGAATGGTCCTCGACGGTTTCGACGACTACCGCGAGCATTTCCGCCAGATCACCGATGGCGCCCGCGCGCGTTTCGAACAGGCGCAGTGGCAGGAAACCCAGGTCGCCTCGGCGGCGCGGATCAACCTCTACGAAGAAAAAGTCAGTGAAACCGTGGGCCGGCTGCGCGTTGCTTTTGACGAGCAGACCCTGGATGTCAGTTGCTGGCCGCTGGTGAAAAGCGCCTACATCAGCCTGATCGACCTGCGCTTTGACGATGAGCTGTCCGAGACCTGGTACAACTCGATTTTCTGCGGCCTGTTCAGTCATGACCTGATCAGCGACGGCTGCATGTTCATCCACACCACCCGCCCGAGCCTGCGTCGGGCGCGGGCGGCGCAGACCCGCACCTACAAGCCGCAAGGCCAGTTGTCGGGGATGCTTGCGAGCATCTTTGCCGACTACCGTTTCAGCGAAGACTACGCCGACCTGGCCGGTGACCTGCGCCGGCTCGAAGCGCAACTGCGCGAGAACCTGCCCGACTGGGTGTGCAAGGACCCGAACCTGGCGGTCGAGCTGTTTTCCTCGGTGCTCTACCGCAACAAGGGTGCGTACCTAGTGGGGCGCATCTACACCGCCGATGAGCAATGGCCACTGGTGATCCCGCTGCTGCACCGCGAGGGCCGGGGCATCCAGATCGATGCGTTGATCACTGACGAAGCCGAAGTGTCGATCATCTTCTCCTTCACCCGCTCGTATTTCATGGTGGATGTGCCGGTGCCGGCCGAGTTCATCGGCTTTTTGCGGCGGATCCTGCCGGGCAAGCACATCGCCGAGCTGTACACCTCGATTGGCTTCTACAAGCACGGTAAGTCGGAATTCTATCGCGCGCTGATCAACCACCTGGCCAACACCGACGACCAGTTCATCATGGCCCCCGGCGTGCGCGGCATGGTCATGAGCGTGTTTACCCTGCCGGGCTTCAACACCGTGTTCAAGATCATCAAGGACCGCTTCTCGCCGTCGAAGAACGTCGACCGCGCGACGGTGATAGAGAAGTACCGGCTGGTGAAAAGCGTCGACCGGGTCGGGCGCATGGCTGATACCCAGGAGTTCGCCGACTTCCGTTTTCCGCTGAGCAAGTTCGACCCGGCCTGCCTCGCCGAACTGCTGGAAGTGGCACCTTCGACCGTGGCAGTCGAAGGCGACACGGTGCTGATTCGTCACTGCTGGACCGAACGGCGGATGACGCCGCTGAACCTGTACCTGGAAAACGCCAACGACGCCCAGGTGCACGAGGCGCTGGAAGACTACGGGCTGGCGATCAAGCAACTGGCGGCGGCGAACATCTTTCCAGGCGACATGCTGCTGAAAAACTTCGGCGTCACCCGTCACGGTCGCGTGGTGTTCTACGACTACGACGAGATCTGCTTCCTCACCGAAGCCAACTTCCGCCACATCCCCGAGCCACGTACCCCGGAGGATGAAATGGCCTCCGAGCCCTGGTACTCGATCGGCCCGCTGGACGTGTTTCCCGAGGAATTCCCGCCGTTTCTGTTCGCCGATGCTGGACAGCGCAAGTTGTTCGATCAGTTGCATGGCGAGTTGTACAACGCCGATTACTGGAAAAGCCTGCAGGAGGCGATTCGGGCGGGGAAGGTGATTGATGTGTTTCCGTATCGGAGGAAGGGGCTGGATAACGAGTAGCTCTTGACGGCGCCATCGCGGGCAAGCCCGCTCCCACAGGATCTGCGGTCGATCCCAATATCTCCGTTCACCGCATATCACTGTGGGAGCGGGCTTGTCGAATCGTCGCACCGTCGCGAACGGCCGCGCAGCGGCCGCAAAATCTGCGACAATCGCCGACCTGCGCCACTAGACGACTGAATTGCGTACCCGATGACCGACGAATCGCCCTCCATCGACAAACTGCTGAAAAACCTCGATCACGCCATGCTCGCCGACCGCCACCGGCTGCGGCGGCAGTTGCTTGAGCTGCGCAAGAAACCCGATGACGCCAAGCTGGCCCAGTGGGTGGCGCGGATGCAGGCGTCCTGTGATCAGGTGCTGGCGCGCAAGGCCAGCCTGCCGCAGATCCGTTACGACGACAGCCTGCCGATTGCGGCCAAGCGTGACGAGATCAAGAAGGCGCTGGAACAGCATCAGGTGCTGATCATCGCCGGCGAAACCGGTTCCGGTAAAACCACCCAGTTGCCGAAAATCTGCCTGGAAATCGGTCGCGGCCAGCACGGCCTGATCGGCCACACCCAGCCACGGCGGATCGCGGCGCGCAGTGTTGCCAGCCGGGTTGCCGAAGAATTGGCCACGCCCCTTGGCGCTTTGGTCGGCTATCAGGTGCGGTTCGAGGATCAGAGCGACGCCAACACCCTGATCAAACTGATGACCGACGGCATCCTGCTGGCGGAAACCCAGAACGACCGCTACCTCGAACGCTACGACACGATCATTGTCGACGAAGCCCACGAGCGCAGCCTCAACATCGACTTCCTGCTGGGTTACCTGAAAACCCTGCTGCCACGGCGCCCCGACCTGAAGGTGATCATCACCTCGGCGACCATCGATCTGGAGCGTTTTTCCAAACACTTCGACGACGCGCCAATTGTCGAGGTCTCAGGCCGGACCTTCCCGGTGGACACCTGGTATCGCCCGCTGACCCTGGAACAGGACGAGGAGGGCAACCGCGTCGAGGACGACCTGACCGTGGATCAGGCGATTCTCGCGACCCTCGACGAAATCGCCGCCCATGAACGCAGCGAGCGCCGCAGTCCCGGTGACGTGCTGGTGTTCTTGCCCGGCGAGCGCGAGATTCGTGACGCTGCCGAGATGCTGCGCAAGGCCCAGCTCAAGCACACCGAAATCCTGCCGTTGTACGCGCGCCTGTCGCCGGCCGAACAGCAGCGGATTTTCCAGTCGCACCCAGGACGGCGCGTGGTGCTGGCGACCAACGTCGCGGAAACCTCGCTGACCGTGCCGGGCATTCGCTACGTGATCGACAGCGGCACCGCGCGCATCAGCCGCTACAGCTACCGGGCCAAGGTCCAGCGCTTGCCGATCGAGGCCATTTCCCAGGCCAGCGCCAACCAGCGCAAGGGCCGTTGCGGACGGGTCGAGCCGGGGATCTGCATTCGCTTGTACAGCGAAGAAGACTTCATCGGTCGCCCGGAATTTACCGATCCGGAGATCCTGCGGACCAACCTGGCGGCGGTGATTCTGCAGATGCTCCATCTGCGTCTGGGCGAGATTACTGACTTCCCGTTTATCGAACCGCCGGACGGCAAGGCCATCAGCGACGGCTTCAACCTGCTGCAAGAACTGTCCGCGGTGGACCGCAACAGCCAGCTGACGCCGCTCGGTCGGCAGTTGGCGCGCTTGCCGGTGGACCCGCGCATGGGTCGCATGCTGCTCGAAGCGGCCAAGCTCGGCAGCTTGCAGGAAGTGTTGATTGTCGCCAGTGCGATGTCGATCCAGGACCCGCGCGAACGTCCGCCGGAACGCCAGCAAGCCGCCGATCAGGCTCACGCGCAATGGAAAGACGTCGACTCGGATTTCGCCGCGCTGGTCAATCTGTGGCGCGGTTTCGAGGAGCAGCGCCAGGCCTTGACCGCCAGCCCGCTGCGCAACTGGTGCCGGAAGAATTTCCTCAACTACCTGCGCCTGCGCGAGTGGCGTGACTCCCATCGCCAGTTGAGCCTGATCTGCCGTGACATGCAGCTGAGCCTGAATAAAGAGCCGGCGGACTACCCGAAACTGCACAAGGCGGTGTTGGTGGGCCTGCTCAGCCAGATCGGGCAGAAGACCGAAGACGGCGACTACCTCGGTGCCCGTCAGCGGCGCTTCTGGATTCATCCGTCATCGGGCCTGGGCAAGAAGCGTCCGCAGTGGCTGATGACCGCCGAACTGGTGGAAACCACCAAGCTCTACGCGCGCATGGTGGCGAAGATCGACGCCGACTGGATCGAGCCGCTGGCCGGGCACCTGATCAAGAAAAACCACTTCGAACCGCATTGGGAGAAGAAGCGCGGGCAGGTGGTGGCGTACGAGCAGATCACCTTGTTCGGGCTGATCGTGGTCGGGCGCCGGCCGGTGCACTACGGCCCGGTCGATCCGGTGGTTTCGCGCGAGCTGTTTATCCGCGAAGCGCTGGTGCGCGGCGAAATTCAGTCCCGGGCCAAGTGCCTGACCGCCAATGCGCAGTTGCTTGAGCAGCTCGATGAGTTGGAGGCCAAGGCCCGCCGTCGCGACATTCTCGCCGACGAAGAAACCCTGTTCGCCTTCTACGACGCGCGGCTGCCGGCGGAGATTCACCAGACCGCGACCTTCGACAGTTGGTACAAGGTCAACAGCCAGAAAGATCCGCAGTTGCTGATCATGCGCGAAGAGGACGTGCTGGCCCGCGAAGCCAGCGAAATCACCGCGCAGCATTACCCGGACACCCTTCACATCGGTGATCTGGAGTTGGCCCTGAGTTACCACTTCGAACCCAATCACCCGCGTGACGGCGTGACGCTGCGGGTGCCGGCGCCGCTGTTGCCGATGCTGCCGCCGGAGCGCCTGGAATGGTTGGTGCCGGGGGTGATCGAGGCCAAGTGCATCGCCCTGGTGCGCAACCTGCCCAAGGCCCTGCGCAAGAATTTCGTGCCGGTACCGGACTTCGTCAAAGCCGCCCTGCAGCGCATGACCTTCGCCGAGGGCTCGCTGCCCCAGGCGCTGGGCCGTGAGTTGTTGCGCATGACCGGGGCGCGGGTCAGCGATGAAGCCTGGGCCGAGGCCGCGCAGCAGGTCGAAAGCCATCTGCGGATGAACCTGGAAATCGTCGACGCCCAGGGCAAGTTCCTCGGTGAGGGCCGCGACTTGGCCGAGCTCACCGCGCGTTTCGCCGAAGCCAGCCAGGCCGCTTTGGCGGTGCCGCAAACCGCAAAAAGCCAGGAGCCGGTACAGCCAAAAGCCTTTGCCGCCGTCGCCGAGAAAACCCAGCAGAAGATCGCCGGGCTGTCGATGACGGTGTATCCGGCATTGGTGGAAGAGGCGGGGACGGTCAAGGAGGGGCGCTTCTCGACCCCGGCCGAAGCTGAGTTCCAGCACCGTCGGGCCTTGCAGCGCTTGTTGCTGCAACAACTGGCGGAACCGGCGAAGTTTCTCCGTGGCAAGTTGCCGGGCCTGACCGAGCTGGGCTTGTTGTACCGCGATCTGGGCCGGATTGATGCGCTGGTCGAAGACATCCTGCTGGCCAGCCTCGACAGCTGCATTCTTGACGGCGAAGACCCATTGCCCCGCGACGGCGCCGGCTTGGCTTCGCTGGCCGAACGCAAGCGTGGCGCCTGGACCGAACATGCGGAGCGGGTGGCGAAGCTGACGCTGGAAATCCTCAAGCTCTGGCATGGCCTGCAAAAACGCTTCAAGGGCAAGATCGACCTGGCGCAAGCCGTGGCTCTCAACGATATCAAGCAGCAACTCAGCCACCTGGTGTACCCGGGCTTCGTCCGCGAGACGCCGATGCAATGGCTCAAGGAGTTGCCGCGTTATCTGAAGGCGGTCGAGCAACGCTTTGAGAAAATCGGCGCCCAGGTCCAGCGTGATCGAGTGTGGAGTGGTGAGTTGTCGGGGCTGTGGACGCAATACCAGGCCCGTGCCAACAAACACGCCCAGGAAGGCAAGCGCGATCCGCAGTTGGAGCTGTATCGCTGGTGGCTGGAGGAGTACCGGGTGTCGCTGTTTGCCCAGCAGTTGGGGACCAAGGTACCGATCTCGGACAAGCGCCTGAGCAAGCAGTGGGCGCAGGTAGAGCCCTGAACACCTAGGGTCTGGATACTGACACCTGCCCCTGTGGGAGCGAGCTTGCTCGCGATGAGGCCATTTGATTCAACATTAATGTTGATTGATAAACCGCAATCGCGAGCAAGCTCGCTCCCACAGGGTTTTGTATTGGCTTCGGGTCAGCGTTATCCAGCAAACCACGCCAACTCCCACGCTTTATGGCAAACTTCGCCACCATAAACGCCGTTTTCGCCACCCAGAGCCTGCGCTCGGGTTGCAACGCGGAATAAAGCGATGCCAGGTCTGCGTCCCGGGATGGGCTTGGACCCTTTACGTATTGGTACGTCGGTGCCAATGCTTTCTGCCTGAACAGATTAGAGAAACGACCATGCATAACGTCGTCATCAGCGGCACCGGCCTGTACACCCCGGCCAACAGCATCTCCAACGAAGAGCTGGTGCAGTCTTTCAATACCTACGTCGCGCAGTTCAATGCCGACAACGCCGAGGCCATCGCCCGGGGTGAAGTCGAGGCGCTGACCGAGTCCAGCGCAGCCTTCATCGAAAAAGCCTCTGGAATCAAAAGCCGCTTTGTCATGGACAAGGAAGGCATCCTTGATCCAACGCGCATGGCGCCGCGCTTGCCGGAACGCTCCAACGACGAATGGTCGGTGCTCTGCCAGATGGCCATCGGCGCTGCCGAACAGGCCCTGCAACGCGCCGGCAAGACCGCCGCGGACATCGACGGGGTGATCGTCGCCTGCTCCAACCTGCAACGCGCCTATCCGGCCATCGCCATCGAAGTTCAGGAAGCCTTGGGTATCGAGGGTTTCGGTTTCGACATGAACGTTGCCTGCTCGTCTGCGACCTTTGGCATCCAGGCCGCCGCCAACAGCGTGCAACTGGGTCAGGCCCGGGCGATCCTGATGGTCAACCCGGAAGTCTGCACCGGTCACCTGAACTTCCGTGACCGCGACAGCCACTTCATCTTCGGCGACGCCGCCACCGCGGTGATCATCGAGCGTGCCGACCTGGCAACGTCCGCGTACCAGTTCGACGTGGTCAGCACCAAGCTGCTGACCAAGTTCTCCAACAACATCCGCAACAACTTCGGCTTCCTCAACCGCGCGGCGGAAGAGGGCATCGGTGCCCGCGACAAGCTGTTTGTGCAGGAAGGGCGCAAGGTGTTCCGTGACGTCTGCCCGATGGTCGCGGAACTGGTCGGCGCCCACCTGGAAGAAAACAGCCTGAACGTCAGCGACGTGAAACGCTTCTGGCTGCACCAGGCCAACCTGAGCATGAACCACCTGATCGTCAAGAAGTTGCTGGGCCGTGAAGCCAGCGAAGAAGAAGCACCGGTGATCCTCGACACCTACGCCAACACCAGCTCGGCCGGTTCGGTGATTGCCTTCCACAAATACCAGGACGACCTGCCGGCCGGCTCCCTGGCGGTGCTCAGCTCGTTTGGTGCCGGGTATTCGATTGGTAGTGTGATTCTGCGTAAGCGTTGATCCACAAGGTCATGATGTAACGGTTGACGGCCTCTTCGCTGGCAAGCCAGCTCCTACAATTTTTGTGTCGTTCGTGAATCATCCATACGACACAGATCCTTTGTAGGAGCAACTGTCTTTGAGGATTTTTTTCCAAACGACTCCTTCAGACATGGCTTCGCCAGCGATACCGCGTAGCGGTGTCGCTGGCGAAGCCCGCTTTTTGGTAACGCTCTCCTGCTTGGCTATTAGGCTGCGGGGGCCTGATGGGGCTGTACGATCCACTCGGTGCCATCTCGCAGCATGGCGTTCAGTCGTACAAGCAGTACGCGCATGCACGCCACTGCAGCCACCTTGGCGCGCTTACCTCGGTCTATCAGGTCGTCGTATCGGGCTTTGAATTCCGGGGCATATCTGATCATCGACCAGATCGACATATACGCCGCGCAGCGGACTCTATAGCGGCCCCCTTCGATCCTCCTGGGGCCGCTTTTCCTCCCGCTGTCGTTGTTATAGGGCGCTAGCCCCGCCAACGCTGCGATCTCACGCCCGGTCAGAGTGCCCAGCTCTGGCAAGTGCGCCATAAACGCGGCACACGTGATCAGGCCAATCCCTTTCACTGATCTCAATCGCCTGGTTTTCTCGCAGTCGAGGCTCTTCATGGCACTCTCAATGCTCTTGCCCAGCTCTTTAATCTGAGCATTCAGATAAGCGATGTGATGGGTGTAAACGGCGATGGCTTCGGCGCAGTTGGCTTGTTTGAGGCGACGTTTGTCATCGTCCCGGTGCTGGACAAATTGATCCCGCAACTTGACCAATTCTCCCAATCGGTCACGCTCCGGGCTGGGCTCAACTTTCGACGTAATATCGAACTGCTCAGCAAACTTTGCCAACATCAGAGCATCGATCTTGTCGGTCTTGGCCAGCTTACCCATGGCTTTGGCGTAATCATGAGGGCGCTTGGGATTAACGCGAACGACGTTAAGCCCCTCCATGCGCAAGGCTGTAAAAACCGCTTTTTCATAGCCCCCGGTGGCCTCCAGCACGACCCGTCCAACCTCAAACTCGTTCAGGCACGCAATAAGCTGCGCGAACCCCTCAGGGTCGTTTTTTAACTGAAATGGTTTGAGGACATCAGGGCAAAAGCCCACGTCCAGAGTTGCTTTCGAAACGTCGATACCAACGAAGCAGGCATTCATGTCCAAGCCCTCTTATACTCAGAAGTGAGAGCGCTCTGACATATCCCAAGCTTGTGATTTCGAGTTAGCCACTCCTGCAACTGTCCGGGCTTCTGGTCAGAGTGAGAGGTGGATGGCGACTAGGCTCCTACACGTGCTCCAGGGCACTGCTGGCTTTCAGTCTGCTATCCACCGCTCTCACCTCAGATTCTAAGAGGCTTTGTAGACACAAGCTGGCTTGCCAGCGAACCGCGGTGCCCCTGACACCCCCTAAAACCCCTCTATCCCGCCCCTCCCAGCCCATCCCCCGACGCGTAGCAGATTTATTTCGTTTCGAACTAAAAAAGTTCCGTTGTCATCAAATCTTTATCTAATGGCAACTTGCCTGCAATACCCCCTCGCCAAGATTCCCTCCCAACACAAGCGGGCCTGAACCGCGTGTTTCAGCTTAAGACCACCAATTAGGGGAACTCTTCGATGATCCGTAAGCACTTCGCCGGTTTTGCTGCCAGCGCACTGGCCATGGCAGTGACCGCCCAGGCTTTCGCAGGCACCGTCACATCCGATGGCGCCGATATCGTAGTCAAGACCAAGGGCGGCCTTGAGGTCGCAACCACCGATAAAGAATTCAGCTTCAAGCTGGGCGGTCGTCTGCAGGCTGACTACAGCCAGTTCGATGGCATCTACACCAAGAACGGTGACACCGCGGACGCGGCTTACTTCCGTCGTGCGTTCCTCGAATTGTCCGGCGTGCTCTACACCGACTGGGCGTACACCATCAACTACGACTTCTCGCACAACACCGGCGACTCCGATAACGGCTACTTCGACGAAGCGTCGCTGGCCTACAACGGTTTCAAACCGGTTTCGATCAAAGTCGGCCGTTTCGACCCGGACTTCGGCCTGGAAAAAGCCACCAGTTCCAAGTGGGTCACCGCGCCTGAGCGCAACATGGCCTACGACATGGTCGACTGGGCCAACGGCCACCAGAACGGCCTGGGCCTGCAAGCCTCGAGCACCTTCGCCGAGTCGTTCTACGCCTCTGCCGGCGTGTTCAGCAAGGACACCGACGACACCGACGGCAACAGCGTCAAGCAGGTCAACGGTCGCTTCGTGTTCGCCCCGATGCACGATGCTGGCAACGTGTTGCACTTCGGTGTGAACGTCGCTTCCCGTGACGTTTCCGACACCACCTTCGACTCCCGCTACCGCACCCGCATGGGCATGCGCGGCGTGGAAACCCTGGGCGGCAACGATGCCGGCAGCAACGGCAACCGTCCGGTCTTGGGTGGCAGCTCGGCGTCGCCGGCCGGCTCCTACGACACCGACACCGCGTTCGGCCTGGAAGCCGCTTTCGCCATGGGCCCGGCGTCGATCCAGGGTGAATACATCACCCGCAAAACCAAGGCTGACGACAACGCGTTCGACGACATCAAGGGTCACGGCTTCTATGTACAAGGCGCCTACACCCTGACCGGCGAATCCCGTGGTTACAAGGTCGGCAAATTTGACGCGATCAAGCCGCAGAACAAGTCGATCGGCGCGTGGGAAGTGTTCTATCGCTACGACAGCCTGACTGTTGAAGACGACAACATCACCGCTCCGACCCTGACCCGCGACGTCGGTGACGCCGAAGCCAAGGTCCACACCCTGGGCGTCAACTGGTACGCCAACGAGGCGGTGAAAATCTCCGCTGCCTACCTGAACGCCAAGACCGAAAAAGTCACCAACGCCACCGCCGCCAGCGGCACCACCCCGGCCCAACGTACCGGCGACGATAGCGGCGACGGTTTTGTGGTTCGCGCGCAGTACGTGTTCTAAAACCCAGTCACCCGTTGCAAGAGCTCTTTCTTCATCCGTTAAAGCTCCTTTCGTTTCACCCCGCCTCGGCGGGGTTTTTTTATTTCGGCAAGCGTCGGGGATGGACGCTTGTAAGGATTTTTTTAGTGACTCAGGTTCATATGAGGTTTTTATAGTTTTGTTGGATTTGTTATTGCGAACTATAAACGGGTTAATCGATAAACCTGCTGGTTCTGACAGTAGATTGCTCTTTTCACTCAAGGCAAAGTTTCCAAGTGTTGTGAAGGGTTCTTCACTATTTCGTGGGGCATGCTTTCTGCTGGAGAGATCGAATGATGAATGACTTGAAGGGCATGATGGACGCAGCCGGCGATCTGGATCCTGAGTTCAATGGGGGAGGGATTCTAAGGTTTAACTACACTGAAGATAATCAGGTTCGCGATGGTGTATTACTCGATGTGGCGGTAGGGGACAACGGAAGAATCTACATCGCTGGTTCTGTTGGTACTCCACTAAATTCCGAGTATGCAATTACGGTGCTTGAGGCGGATGGCAGTTTTGCAGAAAGTTTTGGCGTTGGCGGGACTCTGTTTGGTAGCTTTCCAGGGGTGCGGGGCCGTTCCACGGGGCGTTGTATCAAGGTGGAGAGTGATGGTGTTTTGCTGTTGGGAGATGTGCAAATCGAAAAAAATGGGGATGTCGTAAGATGCCCTGGTGTCGTTCGGTATCTGTTGGACGGTACCTTGGATACTGCTTATGGAATACAAGGTTACTGTATTATCAACCCCGATTTTGATGACAGCTCTGAACAGTTCATGCATCCCAATTTTCCCGCTAATTGGTCGAGTTACAACGACAACACCTACCTGGCGGTTTTCCGAGTCGCGGGAGAAGGTACCGAAATGGTGGTGACATGTGTTGATTCAGAGGGGCATGTCGTTACCAGGTTTGGCAACAAGGGCACAGCCAGAGTCAAGGATCCACGAGGGCCGCAGTTGGAACAAATTCTGGTAACGGCTGACGGGATACATTTGGCAGGGGCTTTTACCGGTGAAGGTAGTACTTATTCGACGTTCTGTCGGCTGGATTTTTCAGGTGCGCTGGATGTGACATTTGGTCAGTCTGGATTTACTCCCAGGGGCGTTCCGTTTTCTTTTCTTTATTCATTGCTCCAGCAGAGAAATAAAAAAATATTGGGTGTTGGTCGCAGTGTCAAGGAAAGAGAGGAGGGGGAACCCGCTGTTCCTTATCTGGGCGCATTGGAAAGTCTCGATAAGGTCGGTGCGATTGATGGGGAGTTTAATGGCGGTAGGCCGCTCTATACTGAGCTTTCATATGCGACTTACTGGAGCCTGTCTGCAGTTCAGGCTGATGGGAAAATCGTAACGTTCGGTGGTTTTTCCGATCCTCGAGAAGAAAGTTTCAAGAGGGACGAGTTCGCCCCGTTGCATCCTCGGCATAGCGGTTTGTCGGCGTTATCAAACGGTAGGTTGGTGTTGGCGCGTTTTCTGGAGGGTGGAAGTTTCGATACGTCATTCGGGCGGGTTAAACCGGGATGGATTGAGTTCAATCTTCCTGGTTACTCCAATATCTATGCCCTTGCCATACAGCAACTGGACAACAAAACTGTTTTGGTCGGAACGTTGGGGAGTGAGTTTATTGTCTTGCGATTCAAGGGCTGACTGCTTGCCAGTAATCGCTGATGCACAAGGTCATGCATGCATAGTTTGCGCGATTTAGTGTGACGTGGGCATCAGCGATAGTCGATACTCGGCGGGTCTTGAAGTTGCACCCGCGGGGAACAGCATGCCGTTACACGTTTTGGACAGCTTGTCCGCCATCGCCGCGCACGAGTGGGATGCCCTGGTGCCCGACTCACAGCCGTTCCTGCGCCATGCCTTCCTCAGCGCCCTGGAAGACAGCGGCAGCCTCGGTGCCCACAGCGGCTGGCAGCCGGAACACCTGCTGTACATCGAAGACGGACGCCTGTTGGCGGCATTGCCCAGTTATCGAAAATGGCATTCCTATGGCGAGTACGTGTTCGACCACGGCTGGGCCGACGCCTGCGAACGGGCCGGGATTGCCTACTACCCCAAGTTGCTCACGGCCGTACCGTTCAGCCCGGTCAGTGGTCCGCGTTTGCTGGCCGCGAGTATCGAGGACGGTTTCGAACTGCTCAACAGCCTGCCCGGATACCTGGAGATCGAAGAACTTTCCAGTGCCCATATCAACTTTACCGACCCCTTTACCGACGCCGCGCTGGCCGGGCAAGCCGGTTGGCTGCAACGCATTGGCTGCCAGTATCACTGGCAGAACCGTGGTTACCGGGATTTCCAGGACTTCCTCGACGCCCTCAGCTCGCGCAAGCGCAAGCAGATGCGCAAGGAGCGCGAGCAGGTGGCGGGGCAGGGCATCGAGTTCGATTGGCTGAGCGGTGAGCAACTGGACCAGGCGCAGTGGGATTTTGTCTACGCCTGCTACGCCAACACCTATGCGGTGCGTCGGCAATCACCTTACCTGACGCGGGAATTTTTCAGCCTGCTGGCCGAGCGTATGCCCGAGGCGATTCGTGTGGTGTTGGCTCGCCAGGGCTCGCGGCCGGTGGCCATGGCGTTCAGCCTGGTGGGCGGCGACAGCTTTTATGGGCGTTACTGGGGCTGCCTGGCGGAGTTCGACCGCCTGCATTTCGAGACCTGTTTTTATCAGGGCATGGATTACGCGATCGCCCAGGGATTCCAGCGTTTCGACGCCGGCGCCCAGGGCGAGCACAAACTGATTCGCGGGTTTGAACCGGTGATCACCCATTCCTGGCACTACTTGCGCCATCCCGGCTTGAAGGCCGCCGTCAGCGACTTTTTGCAGCGTGAGCGCGAGGGTGTGCTGGGTTATGCGCAGGAAGCGAGGAACGCCTTGCCCTATCGGCAAGGCTGATCCTCGCACCGCGAACTAGTCGGACTCTTTGCCCAGCCAGCGATACAGCACCCCACCGACCACCGCGCCGAGCAGCGGCGCGACCCAGAACAACCACAACTGCTGGATCGCCCAGCCGCCGACAATCAGCGCCGGCCCGGTGCTGCGCGCCGGGTTGACCGAGGTGTTGGTGACCGGAATCGAGATCAGGTGAATCAGCGTCAGGCCCAGGCCAATGGCGATCGGCGCGAAGCCGGCCGGGGCACGTTTGTCGGTGGCACCGAGGATGATCAGGATGAACATCGCGGTCATCACCAGCTCGGTGACAAAGCCCGAAGCCATCGAGTAACCGCCGGGGGAGTGATCGCCATAGCCGTTGGACGCCAGGCCGCTGGCCAGTTCGAAACCGGGCTTGCCGCTGGCAATGAAGTACAGCAGCGCCGCGGCAATCACCCCGCCGAGCACCTGGGCAATGATGTAGGCAGGCAGTTCGCTGGCCGGAAAACGCCCGCCGACCACTAGCCCCAGCGACACCGCCGGGTTGAGGTGACAGCCGGAAATATGGCCGATGGCGAAGGCCATGGTCAGCACCGTCAAGCCAAACGCCAGGGCAACCCCCAGCAGGCCGATGCCCACCTCCGGAAAAGCCGCCGCCAGCACCGCGCTGCCGCAACCACCCAACACCAGCCAGAACGTACCTACCAACTCTGTAGCCGAACGTTTTAACAGAGACATTTGAGAGTACCCTTTCGAGTTAACGCTGCCGTGTGCCCCCGCAGATGTACTACAGAACCATCTCCAGAACCTGTGCTGCTTTCAGCCAATGCCGCTACTTTGTGGGAGCGAGCCTGCTCGCGAAAAACGTCAACGATAACGCTGGCATCCTGCAGGATCGCGGCGTCCTGAAGTTTTTCGCGAGCAGGCTCGCTCCTACACACGCCTCCACTGAAAACATTGTGCTGAGTACAGCAGGCTTTTTGCGAAATTCCAGCCGCACGAAAAAACGCCAGAGGCCCTGTACAGGGGCTCTGGCGGTTAATGGCGGAACGCTTGTGGGTATCAATCGATACCGACAAATCCACCGGTCTGGTGCTGCCACAGCCGTGCATACAAGCCGCCGTGGGCCAGCAGTTCGGCGTGGGTGCCGCTTTCGGCGATCCGTCCGTGCTCCAGCACCACCAGCCGGTCCATGCGGGCGATGGTCGACAGGCGGTGGGCGATGGCGATCACGGTCTTGCCTTGCATCAGGGTTTCCAGGCTTTCCTGGATCGCCGCCTCGACTTCCGAATCCAGCGCCGAGGTCGCTTCGTCCATGATCAGGATCGGCGCGTCCTTGAGCAGCACTCGGGCAATGGCGATCCGTTGGCGTTGACCGCCGGAGAGTTTCACCCCGCGTTCGCCGACATGGGCATCGAAACCGGTTCGCCCTTCGGCGTCCGACAGCAGCGGGATGAACTCGTCGGCGCGGGCCTTGTGCACCGCCTCCCAGAGTTCGGCGTCAGTGGCGTCGGGCTTGCCGTACAGCAGGTTGTCGCGGATCGAGCGGTGCAGCAGCGAAGTGTCCTGGGTGATCATGCCGATGCGCTCGCGCAGGCTTTCCTGGGCGACGTGGGCGATGTTCTGGCCGTCGATCAGGATTTGCCCGTCCTGCACGTCGTACAGGCGCAGCAGCAGGTTGACCAAGGTCGATTTGCCGGCGCCGGACGGACCGATCAGGCCGATCTTTTCGCCGGGCTTGATGGTCAGGTTGAGGTCGTTGATCACGCCGCTGCGCTTGCCGTAATGGAAGGCCACGTGCTCGAAACGCACCTCGCCACGGCTCACTTCAAGGCGCGGAGCCGCTTCGCGGTCGGTGACGCTGATGGGCTGGGCGATGGTTTGCAGGCCGTCCTGGACCATGCCGATGTTCTCGAAGATGCCGTTGACCACCCACATGATCCAGCCCGACATGTTGACGATGCGGATCACCAGGCCGGTGGCCAGGGCAATCGCCCCCACCGAGATCAGCGACTGGGTCCACAGCCACAGCGCCAGGCCGGTGGTGCCGACGATCAGCAGGCCGTTCATGCTGGTGATGACCACGTCCATGCTGGTCACCACGCGACCGGCCAGTTGGGACTTTTCGGTCTGCTCGGCGATGGCTTCGCGGGCGTACTGCTGCTCGAAATTGGTGTGGGCGAACAGCTTGAGGGTGGTGATGTTGGTGTAGCCGTCGACGATCCGCCCCATCAGTTTCGAGCGCGCATCGGAGGACACCACCGAGCGTTCCTTGACCCGGGGCACGAAGTAGCAGAGGGCGGCGATGTAGGCGGCGATCCAGCTCAGCAGCGGGATCATCAGGCGCCAGTCGGCCTCGGCAAACAGCACCAGCGAGCTGATGGCGTAGATCAGCACGTGCCACAGCGCGTCCACCGCTTGCACGGCGGAGTCGCGCAGGGAGTTGCCGGTCTGCATGATGCGCTGGGCGATGCGTCCGGCGAAATCGTTCTGGAAGAAATTCAGGCTCTGCTTGAGCACGTAGCTGTGGTTCTGCCAGCGGATCAGGCTGGTCATGCCGGGGCTCAGGGTCTGGTGCACCAGCAAGTCGTGCAGGCCGACGAACACCGGGCGCAGGATCAACGCCACCACCGCCATCCACGCCAGCTCCCAGCCATGCTGCGCGAAAAAATCTGGGTTGGGTGCGCCTTGGGCGAGGTCGATGATCCGGCTCAGGTAGCTGAACAGCGCCACTTCGACCAGCGCGGCAAACAGGCCGACCACCAGCAGTGCGACGAAACTCGGCCAGACCTGGCGCAGGTAATAGATATAGAAAGGCAGGACCCCATCCGGCGGGGCCGCCGTAGGGGCTTCACGGAAAATATCGATGAGTCGTTCGAAGCGGCGATAAAGCATCAGTCAAACGCCCGAGTGCGGGCTCTCCTTGTCGTTGATGCGAGCGGCGCGATCAACCGGTCGCTGCCGCTCAGGACGCCTGGTACAGCTTAGTCGATGCGCTTGGCAGACTTGATGATGACCGGGTCGATTGGCACGTTCTGCATGCCACCTTTGGTGGTGGTCGCCGAGTTGACGATGATATCGACCACGTCCATGCCCTTGGTCACTTTGGCGAAGACCGCATAACCGGCATCGCGACCCGGATCGAGGAAGGCGTTGTCGGCGACGTTGATGAAGAACTGGCTGGTGGCCGAGTTCGGATCGGAAGTGCGGGCCATCGACAGGGTGCCACGGACGTTATGCAGGCCGTTGCTGGCTTCGTTCTTGATCGCATCCTTGGTGTCTTTCTGCGACATCTGCTGGGTGAAGCCGCCACCCTGGACCATGAACCCCGGGATCACCCGGTGAAAAATGGTGTTGGTGTAGAAGCCGCTGTCGACGTACGCAAGAAAGTTCTTGGTGCTGATCGGTGCCTTGACCGGGTCCAATTCGATCTCGATCTGGCCGTTGGTGGTGTCGATCAGTACGTGGGGTGCCTTGGCCGGTTCGGCGGCCATCAGGTTGGCGGCGAACAGCACGGAGCCGGCCACGAGGGCGATTTTTTTCAGCATGGGTCAGTGATCCTGGTTGGGTGTATCGATAGTGGTTAGAAACTCGAGCACGGTCTGGTTGAAGCGTTGTGGCTGATCCAGCGGGGTGGCGTGGCGTGAACTCTCGATCACCACCAGCCGCGCATCGGGCAGCAGTTTGACATAGGCCTCTTTCAGCGCCACTGGCGTGTAGTCGCGGTCGGCGCTGATGATCAGGGTTGGACAGGTGACTTTCGCCAGTCGTTCCTGAACGCCCCAGCCAACAATGGCATTGAAGCTGGCGAGATAAGCACGTTTGTCGTTTTTTGCCCAGCGCTCGGCCATCTTCTGCCGCAGTTCGGCCTGATCCGGATGGGGGAATAATTTGCTGCCAAGGGCCTTGCCAATAGCGCCAAGGCTGAGCACATGCATCAGGCTCCAGCGTTTGAACCACTGCCAATAGTCATCGGCCGAGCGCAGCTTGACCTGCGGCCCGCTGTTGACGATGGTCAGGCTCTTGAGCAGGGCCGGTTGATCCACCGCCAGTTGAAAGCCGATCATCCCGCCCATGGACAACCCCACCAGGTGGGCCGGGCCGAGGTTCAGGTGTTCGATCAAGGCCACCAGGTCGGCGCTGAAACCGGCAATGCTGTAGCGCTCCCGGGGTTTGTCGGAGCGGCCGTGACCGCGCACGTCGGGAACGATCAAGCGGTAGTGCGCCGACAGTTCGGCGATCTGTTTTTCCCAATCGAGGGTGCTCGACCCCAGGCCGTGGACCAGCAGCAACGGCGTGCCGTGGCCGTATTCCTCGTAGTGCAGGGTGCAACCTTCATGCTCGAAATAGGCCACGGTGCAATTCCTTGTCAGGCTTGTTCGGGGGCGGCGAACGGGGCGTCCAGCGGTGCGGTGTCGAAAGTGCGCAGCAGTTCGATGAGAATCTGCGTGGCCGGGCCCAGGGGTTTGTCCTTGTTCGAGTAAAGGTAGAAGCTGGGGTTGCGACTGCCACCCTGATCCAGCGGCAGCGGCTTGAGTACGCCTTCTTTCAATTCGCGCTCGATCATGTGCCGTGGCAGCCAGGCAAAACCCAGGCCGCTGCCGACGAAGGTCGCGGCGGTGGCCAGGCTGCCGACGGTCCAGCGCTGTTCGGCGCCGAGCCAGCCGACGTCGCGCGGCTGCTGCCGGCCGGAGTCGCGGATCACTACCTGCAACTGGCTTTCCAGGTCCTGGAAATTCAATTCGCGGTTGAGCCGGTGCAGCGCGTGTTCAGGGTGGGCGACCGCGACGAACTCGACATCGCTGAGCTCGGCGCCCAGGTAGCCGGGAATGCTGAAGCTGCTGATGGCCAGGTCCGCCACGCCTTCGTGCAGCACTTCTTCGACCCCGGACAGCACTTCTTCGCGCAGGCGCACCCGGCAGCCACGGCTTTGCGGCATGAAGGCGGTGAGGGCGCGGACCAGGCGGGCGCTGGGGTAGGCGGCGTCGACTACAAGGCGCACTTCGGCCTCCCAGCCCTGTTCCATGTGGTGCGCGAGGTCTTCCAGCTGGCTGGCCTGCTTGACCAGTTGCCGCGAGCGCCGCAGCAGCACGCCGCCGGCTTCGGTCAGCACCGCCTTGCGCCCGTCGATGCGCAACAGCGGCACGCCGAGTTGGTCCTGCATGCGCGCCACGGTGTAGCTCACTGACGATTGCGAACGGTGCAGCGCTTCGGCGGCCTGGGCGAAGCCGCCGTGGTCGACCACGGCTTGCAGCGTGCGCCATTGATCAAGGGTCACGCGGGGCGCTTTCATGAGGGTTCCTCTTGTCCTAAGCTGGCGCCTCCCATTGGAGGCTGCCGAATGAAAAAAATCTGTTGTCTGGTCTTGGCGTTGTTGCCGTTGACTGCGTTTGCCTACCCCATCGATGTCGAAAAACAGCTCAACGGCCTGAAAATCGACTACACCACCTACGCCACCGACTACGACATGGGCTCGATCACCCTGAGCAACTACGGGGACACGGCCGCCGACTGCAAGGTGGTCTTTCGCAACGGCCCGGAATCACCGCGCACCCGACGGGTCAGCCTGGAACCGGGGAAAAACGCCGAGCTGTCAGCCAAGTTCAGCCGCAAGATCATCAAGCTGTACCTCACCGTGAATTGCAGCCCGAAATGAGTTCGAGCGGAGCGCGTCGCCGGGCATGCTTCGCTTATAAACGAATTTCTTGATGGGTTATAGCAGTTATTTGCGCTTTTTCATCGATATGACTCTGTTTAATCTTCACTCCATCGACTTACCGCATTTACCGATGGAGCCTACAAGCCATGTCCCGTGTTCTGATCATCGAAAGCAGCGCCCGCCAGCAAGACTCGGTCTCCCGTCAACTGACCCAGACCTTCATCGCCCAATGGCAAGCCGCGCACCCGCAGGACCAGATCACCGTGCGTGACCTGGCCACCCAACCGGTGCCACACCTCGACGCCAACCTGTTGGGCGGCTGGATGAAGCCTGCCGAGCAGCGCAGCGAGATCGAACAGGCTTCGCTGGAGCGCTCCAACCTGCTGACCGACGAACTACTCGCCGCCGATGTGCTGGTGATGGCCGCACCGATGTACAACTTCGCGATCCCCAGCACCCTCAAGGCCTGGCTCGACCACGTGCTGCGTGCCGGTGTGACCTTCAAGTACACCGCTACCGGCCCGCAAGGTTTGCTCAGTGGCAAGCGCGCCTACGTGCTGACCGCTCGCGGCGGCATTTATGCCGGCAGCAACAGCGACCACCAGGAACCGTACCTGCGTCAGGTCATGGGCTTTATCGGCATCCACGACGTCACCTTCATCCATGCCGAAGGCCTGAACCTGGGCGGCGACTTCCACGAGAAAGGCTTGAATCAGGCCAACGCCAAGCTCGCCCAAGTGGCTTGATATGTTAATCGCCAGATAATCCCTGGATGGTCTAGTGATCTGGCGCACCCCTTCAAGGTTCCACGCGCATCGAACCTCCCTTTGCACTTGTTGCTCCTGAGTGCTGTAGCCCGATTGCACGCTTTAGCGAGATCGGGCTTTTTTTTGCCTGGGGTTTTTACCCGAAACCCGCGCTTCCCTGTAGGAGCTGGCTTGCCAGCGATAGACGTCAACGATGACGAGGGCTGTCTGAATAATCGCGGTGTCCTGGCGTTTTTCGCTGGCAAGCCAGCTCCTACAAGGGACCTGTACCTCGCGATCAAGGGCAAAACCCGTTATCGTCGCCGCCATCGAAAATGAGGCGAATATGGGCTATCTACTTGTTGTCACGCTGATCCAGGCGTTTTCCTTCAGTCTGATCGGCGAATACCTCGCCGGGCATGTCGACAGCTACTTCGCGGTGCTGGTGCGGGTGCTGCTGGCCGGGTTGGTGTTCATCCCACTGACCCGCTGGCGCTCGGTGGAGCCTTCGTTCATGCGCGGCATGCTGGTGATCGGCGCCCTGCAATTCGGCGTGACTTATGTCTGCCTGTACCTGAGCTTCCGCGTGCTGACGGTGCCGGAAGTGCTGCTGTTCACCATCCTCACCCCGCTGCACGTGACCCTGATCGAAGACGCGCTGAACCGCCGCTTCAACCCCTGGGCGCTGGTGGCGGCATTGGTGGCGGTGCTCGGCGCCGCCGTGATCCGCTACGACCGCATCAGCCCCGACTTCCTCATGGGCTTTTTGCTGCTGCAACTGGCCAACTTCACCTACGCCGCCGGGCAAGTCATGTACAAGCACCTGGTCGCCCGCCACCCCAGCGACCTGCCGCATTACCGGCGCTTCGGCTACTTCTACCTCGGCGCCTTGCTGGTGGTGCTGCCGGCGTTCCTGCTGTTCGGCAAAAGCAACTTCCTCCCCGAAGCGCCGCTGCAATGGGCCGTGCTGCTGTTCCTCGGCCTGGTCTCGACAGCCCTCGGCCTGTACTGGTGGAACAAAGGCGCCTGCCTGGTCAACGGCGGCACCCTGGCGGTGATGAACAACCTGCACGTGCCGGTGGGATTGCTGCTGAACCTGCTGATCTGGAACGAGCATGAAGAACTGGGCCGGTTGTTGTTGGGGGGCTTGGTGATCATCGGCGCGGTGTGGATCAGTCGGCTGGGCGTGCGCCGAAAATCCCTGGCGTAAGAGGGTTCTGTAGTCCTGTTCTGAAAATTCAAAGCGGCCGGTTTATCGGTTGTAGTGCTCAAAATGGATACGTAGGTTTGGCCTCATGAGGGTTGGCAATTTGCCAGGTCTGCACAGAGGAAAACCTACGAATGCATACGCCAAAAACGTTCCTGGCAGAGCCCGCCATCCAACAGGCGCTTACTCAGATCGACCTGACCGAGCCTGCCGCTCCCGATCACGCCATTCGACTATTGCTCAATCAAATCCTCGACGGCCTCGTCAGTAAAGGCTGGCCCACAGCGCAAATCCAGACCGGCCCACGAATCGTCTCTGCCCAAGAGAACTATGGCTTGCTGGGCTACGACCCGGCTGAAATCACCCTGGGCAGCGAACACACTCGATGGGTCGATGAGTCTTCGTTGCTGCGTACCCAGACCACTAGCCAGATCCCAGCGGCACTGCAACATGCAGCGGAGCAGCGTCGGCCAGGTGAAACCGTTCTGCTGGCGGCGCCGGGGATTACCTTCCGGCGTGACAGCCGCGATCGATGGCATTGCGCTGGACCCCATCAAATGGACATCTGGGTCCTGGGCGAGCCGGAACTGGCGACGCGTGAACACTTGCTGCGGCTGGTCGGCGATATTCTGCAGTTGGCCGTGCCTGACGCCGCCTGGGTCCATGGCGACAGCCCGCACCATTACACCGAGGGTGGAATCGAAATCAATGTGCTCAACGACGGGCAACCGGTGGAGGTGCTGGAGTGCGGCTGCATCGCGAAATCGTTGTTGCGGCGACTGCAAATCGATCCCGCGTGCCATGGTGGCCTTGCTCTGGGCATGGGGCTTGATCGTCTGACCATGTTGCGCAAAGGCATCCCTGACATTCGTTTGCTGCGTGATGACAACGAGCGGGTGCAAGCGAAAATGCATGACCTGCAGCCATGGCGCGCGGTTTCCCGTTTGCCGTCGATTACCCGGGATATTTCCCTGGCAGTAACTCCGGGGCTAAGCGAAGAGTGCTTGACGGAAAAAATGCTGCTGGCCGCGGGAGAATGTTCAGGCTGGATCGAAGAGATGCAGATAATCGGGCGCTGGGGCGAAACGCAGCTTCCTGCACAGGCCATCGAGCGATTGGGGTTGTTGCCCGGTCAGGAGAATGTATTGCTGCGGGTGGTCCTGCGCGATTGTTCGCGCTCGATCACGGCCGCTGAGGCCAATGCGCTGTATCAGCGGATTCAAACGGCCCTGCATGAGGGCACCCCCGGTGCTGGTTACAAGATGGACCTTCACCAGGGTTAGTAGCTTTGCGTAAAGGTGCCGGGGGAGGGCGGCGCAACGCTCGTCTTCAAACAAAACGCCGCGTTTTTCCGAAGTGCCCCTCTCGCTTTACTGATCAACCCGTATGCTTCTCCAACTGCGCCACCGAACTGGCCCCCAACACCGCCGGCAGAATCCCGGCGCGCAGGTCATTGCCGCTCGGCTGCTGGTACAGGCTCAGCCCGAACTCCGGCAGCACCGCCAGCAGGTAGTCGAAAATATCGCCCTGAATACGTTCGTAGTCGGCCCAGGCGGTCGTGCGGGTGAAGCAGTAGATTTCCAGCGGGATGCCCTGGGCGGTGGTCTGCATCTGGCGGACCATGCAGGTCATGTTCGGCTGGATCTCCGGGTGGCTCTTCAGGTAGGCCAGGGCATAGGCGCGGAAGGTGCCGATGTTGGTCATGCGCCGGCGGTTGGCGGACATTGCCGCGACATTGCCCTGGGCCTCGTTCCAGGCCTTGAGTTCGGCTTGCTTGCGGCTCATGTAGTCGGTGAGCAGGCGCACCTGGGTCAGGCGTTGTTCTTCGTCATCGGTGATGAAACGCACGCCGCTGGCGTCGATGAACAGGCTGCGCTTGATCCGCCGACCACCGGAAGCCTGCATCCCGCGCCAGTTCTTGAACGATTCGGACATCAGGCGCCAGGTGGGAATCGAGACGATGGTCTTGTCGAAATTTTGCACCTTGACCGTGTGCAGGGTGATGTCGACCACGTCGCCGTCGGCACCGACCTGCGGCATTTCGATCCAGTCGCCGACCCGCAGCATGTCGTTGCTGGTCAGTTGCACGCTGGCGACGAACGACAGCAGCGTGTCCTTGTAGACCAACAGGATCACCGCCGACATCGCGCCGAGGCCGGACAGCAGTAATAACGGCGAACGGTCGATCAGGGTGGCGACGATGATGATCGCGCCGAACACGAACAACACCATCTTCGCCAGTTGCACGTAGCCCTTGATCGAGCGGGTGCGCGCGTGTTCGGTGCGCGCATAGATGTCCAGCAGGGCGCTGAGCAGGGCGCTGATGGCCAGCGTCAGGAACAGGATGGTGAACGCCAGGGCGAGATTGTCGAGGAAGTTCAGGGTGAGCTTGTTCAGCTCGGGAATCAGGTTCAGGCCGAACTGCACCACCAGCGACGGCGTCATCTGCGCCAGGCGGTGGAAGACTTTGTTGTGCAACAGGTCATTGACCCAGTGCAGGGTCGGCTGGCGGCCGAGCAATTTGACGCCTTGCAGGGTCAGGTAGCGCGCCACTCGTCCGACGATCAGCGCCACCGCCAGCAAGGCCAGCAGGGCCAGGGCGGAGTACAGGCGCGGGTGCTGTTCCAGGGTGACCCAGAGTTCCTGGGTGTTGAGCCAAAGCTGTTTGAGATCCATAAGCTTAAACGATTCTTCTGTAGGGCAGGGCGGGCTCGATTAGAGCATTTAAGGCCTGTCAGGTCAGGTCCTGGATCAAATCAGTGAAGAAAATACCCAGTCTTTGTGTCCGTTTGCACAAAGAAACTCGGCCTGAGCGCTCGAAATTGTTACCCTATGCAGCTGATTTTTTGTATTTCCTCGAGGTAGCACCCGTGTTTTCCCAATTCGCCCTGCACGAACGCCTGCTCAAAGCCGTGGCCGAGCTTAAATTTGTCGAGCCAACGCCAGTGCAAGCAGCGGCTATCCCGCTGGCGCTGCAAGGGCGTGACCTGCGGGTGACGGCGCAAACCGGTAGCGGCAAGACCGCTGCATTCGTCCTGCCGATCCTCAATCGCCTGATCGGCCCGGCGAAAATCCGCGTCAGCATCAAGACCCTGATCCTGTTGCCGACTCGTGAACTGGCCCAGCAGACCCTGAAGGAAGTCGAGCGCTTCTCGCAGTTCACCTTCATCAAGTCCGGCCTGATCACTGGCGGCGAAGACTTCAAGGTCCAGGCCGCCATGCTGCGCAAGGTGCCGGACATCCTGATCGGCACGCCGGGGCGGATGATCGAGCAACTGAACGCTGGCAACCTCGACCTGAAAGAAGTTGAAGTGCTGGTCCTCGACGAAGCCGACCGCATGCTCGACATGGGCTTTGCCGAAGACGTCCAGCGTCTGGTCGACGAATGCACCAACCGCCAACAAACCATGCTGTTCTCGGCCACCACCGGTGGTTCGGGCCTGCGCGAGATGATCGCCAAGGTGCTGAACAACCCTGAGCACTTGCAGCTCAATGCGGTGAGCCAGCTGAACGACACCACCCGTCAGCAGATCATCACCGCCGACCACAACCAGCACAAAGAGCAGATCCTCAACTGGTTGCTGGCCAATGAGACCTATCAGAAGGCCATCGTCTTCACCAATACCCGGGCCATGGCTGACCGCATCTACGGTCGTCTGGTGGCGCAGGAATACAAGGCGTTCGTGCTGCACGGCGAGAAAGACCAGAAGGATCGCAAACTGGCGATCGATCGCTTGAAGCAGGGCGGGGTGAAGATCCTCGTCGCCACCGACGTTGCCGCCCGCGGCCTGGACGTTGATGGCCTGGACCTGGTGATCAACTTCGACATGCCGCGCAGCGGCGACGAGTACGTACACCGCATCGGTCGTACCGGGCGTGCCGGCAACGATGGCCTGGCGATCTCGCTGATCTGCCACGGTGACTGGAACCTGATGTCGAGCATCGAGCGCTACCTCAAGCAGAGCTTCGAGCGCCGCACCATCAAGGAAGTCAAAGGCACCTACGGCGGACCGAAAAAGGTCAAGGCTTCGGGTAAAGCCGTTGGCGTGAAGAAGAAAAAGACCGACGCCAAGGGCGACAAGAAGAAGTCAGTGGCCAAGACCCCAACCAAGCGCAAGAGCGCCAACCGGCCGAAGGCCGAGGTGCCGTCGCTGGTCAGCAGCGACGGCATGGCGCCGCTCAAGCGTCGCAAGCCGGAAGCGCCAGCGGCAGAGTAACCATTTGTAGGGCCCGCTCCCTTGTAGGAGCGAGCCTGCTCGCGATAGCGGATTTTCAGTCGAGCGGATGTTGAATGTGCCGCCGTCATCGCGAGCAGGCTCGCTCCTACAGAAAAGCTCATCCTTCGGCCTTCTGCTCCGCCGCATCCAGCTCCTTGAGCCGCTGATCAATCAGCTGGCACTTGTCCGGCAAATCAGCCGCCGCCGTACCCAGGTCCATCTTCTGTAATTCCTCATTCATCTCCTTGGCCTTCACCGGATTCTGCTCGGTGAGCTTGGCGACCCGTTGCGCCAGTTCTTCACGTTTGCTGGTGGCTTCCTCAGGCGTGCAGGCCCAGGCGGGCAGGGCGCTGCACAGGGTGGCGACGAGGGTCAGTTTCAACAGGCTGTTCATGGGCGTGGCCTCGGTTGGCGGGATTAACCGGTGGAGGGCCACACCCGCGCAAAAGTTCAGCCGGAGTGACAGCAACTGCCAGCAGCCTTTTCCTCGTAGCGATCGTGATGCCGCACCCATTCCATGATCTGGTCCTCGTTGCGCCCCTTGGGCATCAGGTCGAGGTAGTTGTAGGCACCCACCAGCAAGTCCAGGCCACGGGCGTAGGTGGAGTAGGTGTGGAAAATTTCGCCGGCTTCGTTGCGATAAAACACGCTGAGGCCGGGGAGTTCCTGCTCGGCGCCGTCGGATTTTTCGTAGTTGTAGGTCGCGGTGCCCGCCGCAACGTCTTCGGCTCGGGCAGTGACGCCAAAGTCGTAGTTGAAGTCGCATCCTTCTGACGACACCCAGTCGAATTTCCAGCCCATGCGCCGTTTGAACGCCTGGAACTCGGCGAAGGGCGCGTGGGACACCGCCACCAGCGCCGCGTCGTGATGGGCCAGGTGCTGGTTGGCGCCGTCGATATGATCCGACAGGAACGAGCAGCCGGGGCAGCCTTCGTCCCAACCGTCGGCGAACATGAAGTGGTAGATGATCAATTGGCTGCGCCCGCCGAACAGGTCGACCAGCTTCAATTCGCCGTTGGCGCCCTGGAAGTGGTAGTCCTTGTCGATTTTTACCCAGGGCAGGGCGCGGCGCTCGGCGCTGAGCTTGTCGCGCTCGCGGGTGAAGGCTTTTTCGTGGGCCAGGTGTTGGCGACGGGCAACGAGCCACTCTTCGCGCGACACCACGGGATGATTGTCGATCTGCATGTGCTGTTCTCCTACTGGCTGGGAGTGTGCTCTTACAGACACTAGTCGCGCGTCTCGTCCGTTATTCGACATACCGCTGGTCAGTGCATGACCTCATCCGGGCTGAACGGCAGGACGCGGCGTGGGGTCACACCTTGGGTAGACCCTCTCATTTGCAGGCTTTGGAGGTTGGATCAGGATGACTACTCATTACGACTGGGATTTGATCGAACGGCTGTTGCACGAAGTGCAAAACGGTGCCGGCCATAGTTTTACCCCACGTCCCTATGCCGAGGAGCACGCAGCGGCCAAGGCGGCGCAGGGTGAACCAACCGGTAATCTGGACGAACTGAAAGTGACCGCTACGGAGTACGAAAAACTGCTACTGGATCGGGGTTACATTGAGTCACGTCCCGAGGATCAGGGCGGCAACGGCGAGAACTTCATTCTGACGGCGCTCGGTTCGCGCCTGTTGTCGCTGCTCGATAGCAGCATCCCGGGCAATGAACATCCGCGCCAGGTGTTGGATGAGCAGGTCGATGCCCTGGACCCGATTACCTTCGAAGAAGTCGCGGCCAAGGCGCAGATCGCCTGATACCTAAGAAGCCCGGGCAGTTTTCAGGCACTTGAGCCCTTCGAAGTTGCTGCGCAGCTTGTCGATCTTCTGCAGTACGCGCTGACGCTGGTCGGCGCTGCTGTCGGCCATCAGGTCGACGATCAGGCTGCGGGCCTGGGCTTCGGTGTCGCTGAACGCCTGACGGTAGGCCGGGGTCCACAGGCTTTCGCGGTCCACCAGCAGGGTTTCGATACGCTTGCCGAAGTCGGGAGCCTGGCGTTGGGCCATGGCGGCGCTGAATTGAGACTGCCAGTGCGCGCGGTTGGCGATCCATTGCTGGTTCTGTTCGCCGAGCGCAGTGGACCAGGCCGCCACTCGATGTTCCTGCGTTTGATTCAGCGGCCCCAGCCAGTCGCGCAAGCGTTTATCCATGCGCTCGCCGCGTTGCTTGATCTGCTGTGCCAGCGGCGGTTTCAGGTATTTGTCCTGGCGTTCGCGCAAGTCCTTGGCGAAGGCCTGATTCATCTCGCTGACCTGTTGATCGCTCATGCCTTGCAGCAACTGCACGGCTGACGGGGCGATCTGTCGCGCGCTGACGGCAATCGCCTGCCGCGCTTCGGCGGTCCGAGCTTGCAAGGCGGCATCGTTGACCTGATTGTTGGCGACCATCTGCTGCAGGCGGTTGAGCCAGTCGAGATAGCCCGGCAACTGGGTGCTGCAATGCCAACTGAGGTGTTGCTGCAGGCGCTGGTCGAGCCAGTCCTTTTGCTCGCTGTTCATGTCCAGGTAGTCGTTGAGCGTCCACGGAATGATCACATCGAGGTTGCGGTAGGCCAGGTCGACGCGGTTGCAGGCCGTCAGTGCGAGGCTGAGGATCAGGGGCAGGCTCAGGTGATACAACCAGCGCGGCATGGGCGAGTCCTTGCGTAGGCGGTGTTTGCCATCTGAACGCGGAACGTGCCCGGCAGTTCAGCCTGTCAGTAGAACGAGCGCTCGGCGCGGAAGGTCAGCGAGCCGTCACACTGGCTGTTGTGCCCGGAGTAGGCGCTGCAGCCGTTGCCACTGAGGTTGGAGTCACTGTAGATCAGGTTCAGGTCGATGCCCATCCACGGCCGCGAGAGCTTGACCGACCAATCATTGAAACTGGAGACATAACCGCCGTCGGTGATGGCGGCCGGGGTATACAGGCGGTAGGTGGTGTATTTGACGCTGAGGCCGACGCCAAAGGGCTCGTTGCCGCTGAGGTTGGCAAACAGGGTGCTGTTCTGGCGGTCCGGGTCGAGGCTGAAGGCGGCACCGAAGCGGCTGCCAAGCAAGGTCAGGCCGGCAAAGAATTCCTGGCTGTCGAGGGTGTCCAGTTGCGGGTAGCTGTAGTGGATCATGCCCACTTCGTAGCCCAGGGTCTGGTCGAAGGGCCGTTTGAAGCCTAGGTAGGAGTCGACTTCCAGGGTGCTGTCAGGCGACAGGCCCATGCTCGGCGCCCATTGGCCGGCGTACCAGCCGCTGCCGTGGCTGAGGTCCAGGCCGCCGTGAAAGGAGCCACTGCTGGAGGGTTTGACCAGGCCCTGGGCCATGCTGCGACTGGGGCTGGTGCCCAGCTTGAGGTCGTAGTCGCCCAATTCGCGCTGGAAAACCTGCCCATAGGCGGCAGTGCAGGCCAGCAGGCTGATCAGCAGAATTTTCAGTTTGAACATGCGGGGGAAGTTCAGGCGCGCGGTGCGCGGAAGGTGTCCAGTCCTGGCGCTTTGAGGCTCAAAGCGCTTGGGGACCAGGGTGCTGCGGGGGAATTACTTTTTGCCCAGGGTGATCTGCTTGGACGGGGCAAACGTCTGGCCGCTAACGCCTTTGGCAATTTGCTGGATCTCGCCGCCGGACTTGAGGAACGCAGCAATCTGGTCGTTGATCGATTCGCTGGTTTCAACGGCTGGAGCTGGCTTTGCTTTGCTGGTGGATGCTTTTACACGCATGGCGGCCATTAACCTGTAGAAAATTAATATGGCCAGCCATCGTACAGGAAATACTTGACAATTGCTTGGCAAATATCATTTGAAATACCCGTGGGCGAGCGTCGGATAAGTCTTCCAGCGTTAGAAATATGAACCTAAGCGATTGTTTTAAATAAGATCCCAGGTTCGCTTCAAGCGCGACAGCGGTTCGCTGCGGGAGCCTGAGGCAACGTGCATGGCCTGACGAGCGGGGCATTGGTTTTGGCAAAAACCTTGAAAATCGCGGCTTGCAGCGGAAAATCCACAGTCGGCCTCTCGACCACCCAACGGCGGCAGCAAAAACGGGTAGAATGCCGCCCACGCAATGAGGGTATTTGGAAATGGCTTTAGTCGGGCGCTACAACAGTTTGCAAGTGGTTAAACACACTAACTTCGGTTTATATCTGGACGGCGGTGCCGACGGCGAAATTCTTTTGCCTAATCGCTATATCCCGAAAGATATTCCCAGTGAAGATGAAGATTGGCTGAACGTGTTTGTTTATCTGGACAGTTCAGACAAACTCATCGCAACGACTGAAAAACCAAAAGTTCAAGTAGGTGAGTTTGCCAGCCTGAAAGTTGTTGAAGTCAACAGCATCGGTATATTTCTCGACTGGGGCCTGCCAAAGGATCTGCTGCTGCCGTTCTCCGAAGAAAAACGCCAGATGACCGCCGGCGAATACTGCGTGGTCCACGTCTACCTCGACAAACACACGCGCCGTATCACCGCGACCACCCGCCTGGATCGCTACCTGGACAAAACCCCGCACAGCTACAAGCCGGGCCAGGAAGTCGACCTGCTGGTGGCCGAAGCGACCGACATGGGTTTCAAGGCGATCATCAACAACAAGCACTGGGGCTTGATCCACAAGAACGAAATCTTCAAGTTCATGCGCGCCGGCAAACAAGAGAAGGGCTTCATCAAGGAAGTGCGCGGCGATGGCAAGATCAGCCTGAGCCTGCAACCGGTCGGCGAAGAAGCGGCGACCAGCCTGAACTCGAAGATCCTCGCCAAGTTGCGCGACAACAACGGCACCCTGCCGGTCAGCGACAAGAGCGACCCGGCGTTGATCAGCAGCCTGTTCGGCGTCAGCAAGGGCAACTTCAAGAAGGCCATCGGCGCGTTGTACAAGAACGGCCAGATTGTCATTCATGCCGATCGCATTGAACTGAGTTGATTGTTTCTCGCCCCGGCCCAGTGCCGGGGCGTTGGTTTTTGTGCTGATTGAACGTCCTGTCGTTCTCTGCCCGTGAGGTTTCCTGATGATCGCCACCCGGCGCAGCGTCGATGGCTTTGCCCTGCAAATCATGCTCGGCCTGTGCCTGGTCTGGGGCATCCAGCAGGTGATGATCAAGTGGGCGGCCGCGGACATCGCACCAGTGATGCAGGCGGCCGGCCGCGCCGGCATCTCCGCGCTGCTGGTCGGGTTGCTGATCTGCTGGAAGGGCGGCTGGGACCAGGTCAGCAGCACCTGGCGCGGCGGCTTGCTGGCGGGCGCGCTGTTCGGCCTGGAATTCCTGTTTATCTCCGAAGGCCTGCAACTGACCACCGCCGCGCACATGTCGGTGTTCCTCTATACCGCGCCGATCTTTACCGCACTCGGTGTGCACTGGTTGTTGCCCAGCGAGCGACTGCGGGCGGTGCAATGGCTGGGCATCCTGCTGGCCTTTATCGGGATCGGCGTGGCATTCGCTGGCGGCGTGTCGTGGGATAACCTGGATCGGCGCATGCTGCTCGGCGATGCCCTCGGCGTACTGGCGGGCGCAGCCTGGGGCGCGACCACGGTGGTGGTGCGCGCTTCACGGCTGTCGGAAGCGCCGGTGACCCTGACCCTGTTCTATCAATTGATTGTCGGTTTCGTCGGCCTGCTGTTGATCGCAATCCTCAGTGGCCAGGTGACCCACGTCAGCCTGACCCCGGTGGCAATCACCAGCGTGCTGTTCCAGGGTTTGGTGGTGTCCTTCGTCAGCTACCTGGTGTGGTTCTGGCTGTTGCGGCGCTATCTGGCGGCGAACCTCGCGGTGTTCTCGTTCATGACCCCGCTGTTCGGCGTGACCTTCGGCGTGTTGCTACTGGGCGAAGAACTGACGGTGAATTTCATCATTGGCGCGGTGCTGGTGTTGCTCGGCATCACCTTCGTCAGCGCTGAACAGTGGGTTCGCCGGCGTTTGCGCACACTGCTGGGCCAGCGTTGAACGGACCCAGCAATAACCCGCCGGCCAGCACCATGCCGCTGCCCGCCACCAGCAGCGCCGGCTGCAAACCGCCACTGAAATGGCTGCTGACTGCCGCCAGCAATGGCCCGCTGAGCTGACCCAGGGCAAAGCAGGCGGTCAACAGGCCGGCGTTGCGTTGGGTAGCCTCGGGTGCCAGCTCCCGCGAGCGCTGCATCACCAGTTGCATGCAAGCCAGAAACGGCGTGCCGCAGAGCAGCACACCCAACGCCAGACCGAAACCGCTACCCAGCAGGCAGGCAAATACACCGGCGGCCTGCAACCACAAGGTGGCGATCAACCACCGGCGAGTCGAGCCCGGTGCGGGCCGACGCAGGCTTACCAACACCACGCCCAGCGCCGCCGCCAGACCGAAGCACGGCCAGAACAGGTCGGCCTGCCACTGTCCGTGAAAGCGCGCACTGGCCATTTGCGAAAGAAAAGTCGCCGGGATGATGTAGCCCAGTCCGTATAAAGCGTAGGTCCAGCCCAGGCGGGAGATGCCCGCGCTGCTGGATTCATTTTCCGGCAGGGCAATGCTTGCGCTCGGTGCGGGTTGCGGCAGGAAAGGCAGGATCAGCAGGAGCATCAACAGGCCGACCGCCGCGTAGATCAACCACAGGACAGCTGAGCTTTGCTGCAGCAGGTTGGCGCCGAGAGCCAGCAGCCCGGTGAGAAAAATCCCCAGTCCGGGTCCGGCAAATACCAGCGCACCCCAGCGTGGACGGCCGGCGGCCAGGGCCAGTGGCTGACTCAGCGCGGTGATCATCACCAGTACCCAGGCGCTGGCCACACCAGTACCGAAGCGCAGCAGCAGATGGCTCCAAAAACCGTTGGCCCAGAACGAGGCCAGGGTCAGCAGCACGCACAACCACAGCCCACCGAGCAGGCGGCGCTGCACCTGCGCTGGACGGCGGGCGAACATCGCGTCCAGGGCACCGATGAAGTAACCCAGGTAGTTGGCGGCGGCAATCAGTCCGGCGGCCGTCAGGTCGATCTGACCTTCGCTGAGCAAATGCGGCAATTGCGGGGTGAGGGCGAAGCGGCCGATACCCATGGCCATCATCAGGGCGATAAAACAGGCGGATAAGCGAACGAAAGGCGACATGGTCAGACTTCCTGCAAGGAGCAATGACCGTCAGGCTAGGACTGATTGACTTTCTTTAAAATTGAATAATAGTGAGTAACTTGTTCAGTTTTGGAGAATCACCGTGGAGCTGAGTCAACTGCGGATTTTTCGTGCGGTGGCCGAAGAAGGTTCGATCACCCGCGCCGCCGAACGCCTGCATCGGGTGCCTTCCAATCTGTCGACCCGGCTCAAGCAGTTGGAGGAGCAACTGGGGGTCGAGCTGTTTTTGCGTGAGCGACAACGCTTGCAGCTTTCTCCTGCCGGAAAAGTGCTGCTGGACTACAGCGCCAGGCTGTTTGCCCTGCATGACGAGGCCGAGGCTGCGGTTCAGGGTGGTCAGCCGGCGGGCAATTTTGTCCTTGGCACCATGTACAGCACTGCGGCCATTCAATTGCCACCGTTGCTGGCGCGTTATCACCGCAGCTACCCGGCGGTGAACCTGCAGGTGCAGTCGGCCCCCAGTAGCGAATTGCTTGAAGGCTTGCTCAGCGGGCGCCTCGACGCCGCGCTGGTGGACGGGCCGCTGCAGTTGGCGGGGCTCGACGGTGTGCCGTTGTGCGACGAGAAGCTGGTGCTGATCAGCGAGGCCGATCACCCGCCGGTGCGCAGTGCGCTGGATGTGCAGGGTCGGGCGGTGTTCACGTTTCGCCAGGGATGTTCCTATCGCATGCGCCTGGAAGCCTGGTTCGCGCATTCCCACGCGGCCATGGGGCGGGCGCTGGAAATCGAGTCCTATCAGGGCATGCTGGCCTGTGTGATTGCGGGTTCCGGGGTCGCGCTGATGTCCGAGTCGATGCTGGCGAGCTTGCCGGGACGTGAAAGCGTGACGGTCCACCCACTGGCTGAGCCGTTCGCCAGTGCGACGACCTGGCTGATGTGGCGCAAGGGCATGGTCGGCGCCAACCTGACGGCTTGGATTCAATTGCAGCAAGAGGCTCAGCTCATCGGCCGGACCGACGGCTTTGATTCAGATCAATTCGGTAACAGATCTTTGCGTGCTAAGGCGAGCATTGCGTAGGAGATAGGACTACTATCTGTATGAAGCGTCTTCTTATGAGCCTGGTCGCTCGGCATTACCCTGAAGGGGGGCACCATGAAAGAGAAATTGCAAAACTGGCTCCATGACCTCGGTGTCGCGCTTGGTTTGATCGAACCGCCGCTGCAGCCGGTGCCGATTCGCACGGATGATGAGCAACGTCGACGCCAGCAGCGTCGCCGCTAAGCACTTTCCCGCAGGCGAAAAAAAACGGGTGCAGCAACCGACGCTGCACCCGCCGAAGAAAGTATTACGACGTCTGACGTTAAATCAGATCGCACTCGCCGCAATGGCCGGGCGACGCGACGCCAGACTCACCACGACGAAGCTCACCAGGCCCACGGCCAGGCTGTAGTAGATCGGCGTATTCGCATCCAACCCATCCTTGAACATGAACACCAACGCGGTGACAAAGCCCAGGCCCATGCTGGCAATGGCGCCGGCGGTGGTTGCGCGTTTCCAGAAGATCGCGCCGATCAGCGGGATCAGCATGCCGCCCACCAACAGGTTGTAGGCCAGGGTCAGGGCGCTGATCACGTCGTTCACCACCAGGGCGATGCCCAGTACGGCGATGCCGGTCAGTGCGGTGAACAGGCGGTTGATTTTCAGGCTCGACGGTTTGCCGCCGCGCAGTTTCGGCAGCAGGTCTTCGGTCAGGGTGGTGGCAGCTGCCAACAGACCGGCGCTGGCGGTGGACATCATGGCGGCCAGGGCCGCCGCGATCACCAAGCCACGGATACCGTCAGGCAGCGACAGTTTGACGATGGCGGCGAAGGCGTTGTTGACGTTGTCCAGGTCCGGGATCAGCACGTGAGCGGCCATGCCGATCAGGGCGCAGGCCAGGCCGTAGAGGATGCAGTAGAAGCCAGCCAGGGTGCCGGCGTACTGGGCGACCTTGGCGGTGCGCACGGTGAAAACGCGCTGCCAGATGTCCTGGCCGATCAGGATGCCGAAGAAGTAGATCATGAAGTAGGTGATGATCGTGTCCCAACCGATCGTGGTGAAACTGAAGTTCGACGCCGGCAGTTTGGTCACCAGCTCATCCCAGCCACCGACGCGGTACAGGCAGATTGGCAACAGGATAAACATCAGGCCAACGGTCTTGATCACGAACTGGACGATGTCGGTCAGGGTCAGCGACCACATGCCGCCGATGGCCGAATAGACCACCACCACGCCACCACCGAGCAGTACCGAGACCCAGAACGGCAGGCCGAACAGCACTTGCAGCACGGTGCCGATCGCCAGGATCGAGGTCACGCCGATCATCAGCGCGTACGCCAGCATGATCACCGCGCTCGCCGAGCGGGCCATCGGGTTGTAGCGTTTTTCCAGGACCTGGGTCACGGTGTAGATCTTCAGCTTCAGCAGCGGCTTGGCGAGGAACAGGTTCAACGCGACGATCCCACAGCCCAGTGCGGCGCACAGCCAGAAACCGGAGATGCCGTGCACATAACCCAGGCGCACGGTGCCGACGGTGGACGCGCCGCCGAGGACGGTGGCGGCCATGGTGCCCATGTACAGGGTTGGCCCGAGGTTGCGACCGGCCACCAGGAAGTCTTCGTTGGTCTTGGCTTTGCGCATGCCGTAATAGCCGAGTATCAGCATTGCGGCGGCGTAGATGAGTACGACGAATAAATCTAAAGCCATGATGGCGTGTCTCCGATTGTCTTTTTTATGGTGAAGCCAGGGTGTTTCTGTGGGGCGTTTTTTGTAGGAGCGGGCTTGCCCGCGAAGGCGATCGGTCAGTCACATTGATGCTGCATGTGCTGCCGTCTTCGCTGGCAAGCCAGCTCCTACAGGGGTATCGGGGTCAGGCCATCTGGCGCATCACCGGTGCTGCTGTGCTCGTGCTGGGTGAAACCTTGGGTCCGTAAACGCTGGCCGATTCCGGGAACAGGCTCAGCAACATCAGGTACACCAGCGAGGCCAGGCCCAGGGTCACCGGCAGACTGATGTCGATGCCGCCCGCCAGCTCGCCGAGCACGCCGACGAATTGCCCCGGCAGGTTGACGAAGCACAGTCCCACCAGAGCGCTGGGGATCCAGGCGCCCAGGCCGCGCCAGTTCCAGCCGTGGCTGAACCAGTAGCGACCGCCTTGCTCGCCGCGGGTGAACACTTGCAGGTCATCCGGGCAGTAGAAGCCGCGTCGCTTGAGCAGGCCGATGATCATGATCACCATCCACGGGGTAGTGCAGGTGATGATCAGCACCGCGAAGGTCGACACGCTCTGCACCAGGTTCGCTGCAAAGCGCCCGATGAAGATGAAGGCGATCGACATCACGCCAATCAGCAGCGTCGCCTTGACCCGCGACAACACCCGAGGGAACACGCTCGACATGTCCAGCCCGGTGCCATACAGCGAAGTGGTCCCGGTTGACATGCCGCCGATCACCGCAATCAGGCACACCGGCAGGAAGAACCAGCTCGGCGACACCGCCAGCAGGCCGCCGACATAGTTGTTCGCCGCGATGTAGTCCGGTGCCTTGATCGCCACGATGGTGGCGGTGGCGAGGCCGAACAGGAACGGGATCAACGTCGCCAGCTGCGCCAGGATCACCGCCAGCATGATCCGGCCCTTCGGCGTTTCACGCGGGATGTAGCGCGACCAGTCGCCGAGGAACGCACCGAAGGAAATCGGGTTGCTCATCGCTACCAGTGCGGCACCGATAAAGGCTGCCCAGAACCCGGCCTGGCCGAGGCCGACGCTGCCGGCGTACTGGCTGTCGAACGCCGGGGCGAAGGCGAAAATTCCCAGCAGGAACAACAGGCTTGCGGCCCACACGGCAATGCGGTTGACCCACAGCATGAAGCGGAAGCCGTAGATGCACACGGTCAGCACCAGGATCGCGAAAAGACCATAGGCCAGGCCCAGGGTCAGGTCGGTTTCCGGCAGGTCGATCAGGCGCTTGGCGCCACCGATCAGCGCATCCCCGGAGCTCCAGACCGATAGCGAGAAAAACGCGATGGCGGTCAGCAGCGACAGGAACGAGCCGACGATGCGTCCGTGCACGCCGAAGTGTGCGCCGGAAGACACGGCGTTGTTGGTGCCGTTGATCGGGCCGAACAGGCCCATCGGCGCGAGGATCAGCGCACCCAGCAGCACGCCGAGGACAATCGCCCAGGCGCCGGCCTGGAACGACAGGCCGAACAGCACCGGGAAACTGCCGAGCACGGCGGTGGCAAAGGTGTTGGCGCCGCCGAAGATCAGGCGAAACAGGTCGCTGGGTCGGGCGGTGCGCTCGTGGTCGGGGATCTGTTCGACCCCGTTGGTTTCAATGCTAAGGCTATGTTCTTTGTTGTTGTTATTCATGATCTGCTCCGATCATAAAGGCGCGCTCATCGTCCGTGAGCGTCACCTGTCTTGGCTAAGGGGAGGGCAGCCCTTCCGGCATCGCGGATAAATGTTCGTGGCAGGCCAGCCAATGGCCTTCTTGTTGTTTGCGAAACACAATGGTTTCGCGTTCCTGGCTAAAGTGTTGCTCCCCTTGCATGCGCAGCCGTGTCGCCACGTCATGCACAAACACCGCGACGTCACCCTGCAGGCTGACGAACGCGTTGCTCGAGGCGCAGGACAGCACCTCGAAGCCTTCCTCGTTGCGCCAGTTGTCCCACAACACCTGATAGGCGTCGCGGGTCAGCAAAGGCTTGTCGAGGGTGTAGAACACGAAGCTGGCGTCGGCACTGAAGGCGCCGAAATAGGCTTCGCGATCGTTGCGGGCAAAGGCCGCCACCAAGTCGGCGGCGGCTTGCAGGACCTGATCCTGTGGGTTCATGGTCCAGCCCTCAGCGATGGGCCACGCCCGGCAGTACGCAGAGCATTTCGTACAGCAGGTTGGCGCCCAGCAGCGAGGTGTTGCCGGTGGTGTCGTACGGCGGCGAGACTTCCACCAGGTCGCAACCGACCAGGTCGAGGCCCTGGCAGCCACGGACGATTTCAATCGCCTGGATGGTGGTCAGGCCGCCGATTTCCGGGGTGCCGGTGCCAGGCGCCCAGGCCGGGTCGATGCCGTCGATGTCGAAGCTCAGGTACACCGGGCCGTTACCGACTTTTTCGCGGACTTCGGCCATCAGCGGTGCCAGGGATTTGTGCCAGCATTCTTCGGCCTGGACCACACGGAAGCCCTGTTTGCGGCTCCAGTTGAAGTCTTCGGCGGTGTAGCCCTGGGCGCGCAGGCCGATCTGCACGACGCGGTCGCAGTCCAGCAGGCCTTCTTCGACAGCGCGGCGGAAGGTGGTGCCGTGGGCGATTTTCTCGCCGAACATGTGGTCGTTGACATCGGCGTGGGCGTCGATGTGGACCAGGCCGACCTTGCCGTGCTTTTTGTGGATGGCACGCAGGATCGGCAGGGTGATGGTGTGGTCGCCGCCGAGGGTCAGCGGGATCACGTCGTGTTCGAGAATCTCGTCGTAGGACTCTTCGATGATGCGCACGGCGTCCAGCAGGTTGAAGGTGTTGATCGCCACGTCGCCGATGTCGGCAACCGACAGCGAGTCGAACGGTGCGGCACCGGTGGCCATGTTGTACGGGCGGATCATCACCGATTCGGCGCGGATTTCACGGGGCCCGAAACGGGTGCCGGCGCGCAGCGAGGTGCCGATGTCCAGCGGTACGCCGACGAAGGCAGCGTCTAGGCCGGCAGCGGTAGGTAAGTGGGGGAGTCGCATCATGGTGGCGATGCCGCCGAAGCGCGGCATTTCGTTGCCGCCCAGTGGTTGGTGAAGAATTTTGTCCACGGGTAGGGCCTCATCGTCATTGTTTTATTTATGGGGTTGCGCAGCGCATCGGGAATGCACAGGCACCTGTTGGGCGGATTCTGCGAAATGTAGTGGCGGGGAAGAATCGCTACGGGCAAATACTTAGTTCAGAAATTTCTAAACTAATGGAGGGGAGGGGGATAGAATTCTGGCTTTGTTGATGTGGTGTGTTGTGGGGCCCCTTCGCTGGCAAGCCAGCTCCTACAGGTTTGGTGTCTGTCCCGAACGACGCAAAACCCGTAGGAGCTGGCTTGTCGGGACGCCGCATCGCAGCGAACGGGCCCTCAACACCACTGAAGATTCATCTGGCACCAGCGAGCACCCCCCATGGCCAACCCCTTACCCGACCTGAAACTGTTGCGCATCTTCGTCAGCGTGGTGCGCCATCAGGGGTTCGCCAATGCCCAGCACGAGCTCAACCTCTCGACCTCGGCCATCAGCACCTACATGAGCCAGCTGGAGACCGCCCTGGGCCTGGTGCTGTGCCATCGCGGGCGTGGTGGTTTCAGCCTGACCAGCAAGGGCGAACTGTTCCACCAGGAGACTTTGCGTCTATTGGGCGAGCTCGAAGGTTTCGAGCAATACGCCGCCGCGCTCAAGGGCGAGTTGCGTGGCACCCTCAACCTCGGGGTGATCGACTCCACCGTCAGCGACAAGGCCCTGCCGTTCGCCGAGGCCATCGGCGCCTACACCCTGGAACATCCGGCGGTGCATTTGCATTTGTCGGTGATGAGCCCCTACGAGCTGCAACTTGGTGTGCAGGACAATCGCCTCGACCTGGCCATCGGCGCGTTTTCCAACCGCATGAGCGGGCTGGTCTACATGCCGCTGTACCGCGAGCAGCACTGGCTGTATTGCAGCAACCGTCATCCGCTGTTCAGCGAGCGGCGGATTCCCGAGCAATTGATTACCCAGCAGCGCATGGTCGGCCGTGGCTACTGGAGCCAGGCCGAACTGGCCCGCCACGGTTTCAAGCACAGCGCGGCGACGGTCGACAGTATGGAGGCGCAGTTGATCCTGGTGCTGTCGGGCGCCTACATCGGCTACCTGCCGGAGCACTACGCCCAGGCCTGGGCCGACAAGGGCGACCTGCGGGTGCTGCTGCCGGCGACCTTCGGCTATCAGGCACCGTTCTCGATGATCGTGCGCCGGGGACGCAGCCGCGAACCGCTGATCCAGACCTTCCGCGACTTGCTTAAAGCGCAACTGAACCAGGCTTGAAGACCATGTCCAGAATCCAATGTCCGCGCTGCCTGCGCCCGCAAACCCACTGTTTGTGCCCGCTGATCCCTCATCTCGACAGCCGCACCCGGGTGCTGTTGCTGCAGCATCCCAGCGAGGTCAACCATGCCCTGAACACTGCGCGCCTGGCGGCGTTGGGGCTGAGCAACAGTCAATTGGTAGTGGGCGAAGTGTTCGAGGATTTGCCCGAGTTGTTGAATCAGCCGGGCTATTCGGCGTGCCTGCTGTTTCCGGCGGACGACGCGCAGCCGCTGCAGACCTACGCACCCGGGGAGCAACCAATGTTGCTGGTAGTACCCGATGGCACATGGCGCAAGGCGCGCAAACTGCTGCACCTCAACCCGCTGCTGGCGGCCTTGCCACGGGTGACGTTGGCCAATGGCGGAGTGTCGCGCTATCGCCTGCGCAAGGCGCCGGGGCCGGGGGCGTTGTCGACGGTGGAGGCGATTGCCCAGGCGTTGCAGGTGCTGGAAGCGCCGCAGTCATTCGATGCCTTGCTGCAACCGTTCGAGGCGTTGATCGAGGGGCAGATAGCGGCGATGGGGCAGGAGACTTATCGGAAGAATCATTTGTAGGGCGCGTTCTACCAGACGCTACAAACCTTTGTAGGAGCTGGCTTGCCAGCGATGGCGGTCTATCTGATGGACCTCTGCGCCTGCATCGCTGGCAAGCCAGCTCCTACAGAGTTATGTGTTTGCACCTGCGATCAGCGCTCACGCATCGCCTCGGTCCGCGCTTTGAGCACCGGTTTGAGCAAATAATCGAGCACGCTTTTCTCGCCAGTGATGATGTCTACGGTAGCGACCATCCCCGGAATGATCAGCAGCGGTTTGACGTCGCCGCCCAAGTGGTTTTTGTCGGTGCGGACCTGGATCAGGTAGAAGCTGTTGCCTTTGTCATCGGTAATGGTGTCGGCGCCGATCAGTTCCAGCTTGGCGCTGAGGCCGCCGTAGATGGTGTAGTCATAGGCGCTGAACTTGACCATGGCTTTCTGCCCGGGATGCAGGAACGCCACGTCCTGCGGGCGGACCTTGGCTTCGATCAGCAGGTTGTCCTCCAGCGGCACGATCTCCAGCATGTCGCTGCCAGGTTGAACCACACCGCCAATGGTGTTGACCTTGAGCACCTTGATGATTCCGCGCACCGGCGAGACCACGGTGGTGCGGGTCACCCGGTCGTCGATGGCGATACTGGTGGCGGTGATTTTCGACAGTTCGGTGCGCTTCTCGTTGAGCTCCTTGGCGGCGTCCGAGCGAAAACTCTGCACCGATTCATCGAGCTTGCTCTTGATCTCGTCGATCGCCGATTCCGCCCGCGGAATCGCCAAGGTGGTCGCATTCAACGAGCCGCGAACTTCCACGGCGCTGCGTTTGAGCCGCAGGATCTCCACCGGAGAAACGGCGCCAGTACCGACCAAGGGCGCCGACATGTTCATCTCCTGATTGAGCAATGCCAGGCTGGAGCTGTATTGCCCCTGTTTCGAACGGAACTCCGCCAGTTCCTGGGTCTTTTGCCGAAGTTGCTCGCTTAGAGTCCGTTGTTCGCTGGCCAGTCGGCGCTGGCGCTGGTCAAACAGCGCGCGTTCGTCTTCGGCCACTTGCGGGGCCTTGGCGATGACTTCGTCAGAGAGCTTGAACGGCCGCCCCTCGGCCTCGGCGGACAGGCGCTCGACCTGCGCGGTCAAGGCATAACGATCGGCCTCGCTCTCACCCTTGTTCGACAGAAAACGCGTGTCATCGAGACGCAGCAGGGTGTCGCCCTTGTTCACCATCTGCCCTTCACGGACGAAAATCTCGGTGACGATCCCGCCTTCAAGGTTCTGGATCACCTGGACCTTGCTCGACGGAATCGCCTTGCCTTCGCCCATGGTGACTTCCTGCAGCACCGCGAATTTGGCCCAGACCACCGCCGTGACGATCAGCGCAGCGGCCAGCCACACGGTGATCCGCGACCAGCGCGGCGAATCCTGCAGCGAGGCGCTGGCGGTTTCCGGCATGAACTCGCTTTCCGCGCTTTTGTTGAAGCTGCCAAAGTAGCCGCGCTCACCTGTTGAACCGGACATAAGCGACTCCTAATCGGCCGCAGAGCCGACCCGGCCCTTGCGCAGTGCATCGATGACCGCTTCTTTCGGGCCGTCGGCGACGATTCGCCCGTTGTCCAGCACCAGCAGCCGGTCGACCAGGCTGAGCATCGAGGTGCGGTGGGTGACCAGCAGCAAGGTCTTGCCCTGGACCCAGCCCTGCAGTTTCTGGCGCAGGGCGTCTTCGCTGCTGTTGTCCATGGCACTGGTGGGCTCGTCGAGGACCAGGATCGGCGGGTCGAGCAGCAACGCCCGCGCCAGCAACACTGCCTGGCGCTGGCCGCCGGACAGCAACTGGCCGCGTTCGCCCACCGGGCGGTCGAAGCCCTGGGGGTGATGGCGCGCCAGTTCGGTCACGCCGGTCAGTTCGGCGACTTCGAGCATGCGCGCGTCGCTGACATAGCGCGCGCCGAGGGTCAGGTTGTCGCGCAGGCTGCCGGCCAGCAGCGGCAGGTCGTGAGCGACGTAACCTATCTGCTGGCGCAGGTCGGCGACATCCAGTTGCCGCAGGTCTAGGCCGTCGAGCAGCAATTGGCCTTCGTCCGGGGCATAAAAACCCATGACCAGCCGGGCCAGGGTACTTTTGCCGGAACCGCTGCGACCGATGATGCCAACGCGCTCGCCAGGCTTGAGGCTGAAACTGACATTGGCCAGGGCCGGGGCGTTTTGTCCCTGGTAGTGGAAGGTCACGCCGCTGACGTCCAGCGCGCCATGCAACTGCGTGCGCTCCAGCGGCCGTTGCCCGGTTTCGCGCTCCTGGGGCAGGGACATCAGCGCGTCGGTGCTTTTCATCGTCAGTTGCGCTTGCTGGTAACGGGTGATCAGCCCGGCGATCTGTCCCAGCGGCGCCAGCACGCGGCTGCCGAGCATGTAGGTCGCCACCAGCGCGCCGACGCTGAGGTTGCCGGCGATGATGCTGTAGACCCCGGCGACAATCGTGGCCATGCCGCTGAATTGCTGGATGAACAGGGTGCCGTTGGTGGCCAGCGCCGAGAGATTGCGCGCGTGGCTGTCGAGGCGGGTCAGGGCGCCGTGGGTACTTTCCCAGCGGTGCTGGCGTTCACTCTCGGCGCTGCAGGCCTTGAGGGTTTCCAGGCCGCCGAGGGTTTCGATCAGCAGCGCCTGGCGTTCGGCGCCGAGGGCCAGGCTTTTCTGCACGGTGTCGCGCAGACGCGTCTGGATCAGCAGCGCGAAGACAATGGTGATGGGGAACGCCAGCAGCGGGATCACCACCAGCCAACCGCCGAGCAGGCCGATCACCAGCAGCATCAGCGCGGCGAAGGGCAGGTCGATCAGGCTGGTCAGGGTCACGGCGGTGAGGAATTCGCGCAGGCCCTGGAAGTCATGAATGCTCTGGGCAAAGCCACCGACAGTCGCGGGCCGGGCCTTCATCGACATGCCGGTGATGCGCTCGAACAGGGTCGCGGAGAGGATCACATCGGTCTTGCGTCCGGCAGTGTCCAGCAAATGCGCGCGCACTACCCGCAGCACCAGTTCGAAGGCAGTGCCGATCAACAGCCCGATGGCCAGCACCCACAGGGTCGAGGTGGCCTGGTTGGGCACCACCCGGTCGTAGGTCTGCATGACGAACAGCGGCACCATCAGGCCCAGCAGGTTGATCAGGAAACTGGCGAGGATCGCATCGCTGTACAGCCAGCGCGACAGCTTGAGGGTGTCGCGAAACCACGCCTTGACCCTCGGCACCAGCGGCGCGCGCAGTTCTTCGAGTTCATGCCGGGGCCGGGCGAACAGCGCCTGGCCGCTGTACTCGGCGGCCAGTTCTTCACGGCTGACCCATTGCTCGCCGCCCTCGGCTTCGCTGGGCAGGATCAGCGCCCGTCCATCGTCGCCCCAGCGCCGCAGCACCGCGCAGCGACCGTTGTGCAGCAGCAACAACACCGGCAGATTGAGCGCCGAGATCGACTCCAGCTCCCGGCGCAACACCCGCGCCTGCAGGTTGGCCCGGGCGGCGGCGCGCGGCAGCAGGTCGAGGCCCAGGCGTTGCTTGTCCAGCGGCAGCCCGGCACTCAGGCTGGCCCGGCTGACGGCGCAGTCGTGCAGCTTGCACAGGATCAGCAAGCCATCGAGCAGCGGGTCGTCGAAGCTCAGGCGCGGATCGGCGCCAGTGTTGCCGGGTGCCATGCTGGTCAACTGCAGTTCCCCCGTGGGCTAGCGCATGTCGGGCAGGCGCGCCTGGCTTTTCACTTCGCTTTGGGCAATCGCTTCGGCCGGCACCACGACTTTCGATTTGTTGAGCAACTCGCCCATGTTCGCGAGGATCCGGTACATCGAGAACTCCTCGGTGTAGCGCACTTCGGTATAGCGGCGATTGGCGTTGTACAGCTCGTTCTCACTGTCCAGCACGTCGAGCAGGGTACGTTGGCCAAGGCCGAACTGATCCTGATAGGCGGCGCGTACGCGCATGGTGGTGTCGGCGTATTCGCGGGCGGTCGGGGTTTGTTTCTTCGCATTGACCATGGCGTTCCAGGCCAGGGTGATGTTCTCGTTCAGGGTGCGCAGGGCGTTGTTGCGGATGTCCATGGCCTGGTTGATCTTGTGCGCGTCCGATTGCAGGCGCGCCTTGTCGCTGCCGCCGCGGAACAGGTTGTAGTTCATCACGATGCCCACGCGCCACTGATTGTCGTGGCCGATATCGCCCTGGATATTGTCGTTGGCGCCGACGGCGGCCTCGGCGTCGAAGCGCGGGTAGAACGGCGACTTGGCCACTTCGTACTGACTCTCGGCAGACATCACGTCGGCCTGGGCCGATTTCAGGTAGGGGTTGTTGTCCATCATCGATTGCCGGGCATCGCCGAGGGTCTGCGGCACTTCGCCGCGAATCGACGGCAGGGTTTCCAGTTCATCGGGCATGCGTCCCACGGCACTGAAGAAATTCGCCTCGGCATCGGCGAGGTCGACCTGGGCGGTATCCAGGTTGTTTTCCGCCAGGGCGCGACGGGCCTTGGACTGGTCGAGGTCGGCAGCGCTGCCAACGCCACGCTCGGTGCGCAGGCCGATCTGGTCGTTGACTCGCAAATGCGCCTGCAGGTTGTTGGTGGCCAGGGTCACCAGTTCGCGGCGCTTGAGCACTTCCAGGTACACCTCGATGGTGCGCAGGGCCAGGCTTTCGGCCGTGCCGCGGGTGAAGTACGCGCGCGAATTGACGATGCCCTGGGTGCGCCCGACTTCGTTGGCGGTGTTGAAACCGTCGAAGAGCATTTGCCGCATGCGCAGTTCCGACTGGGTGTACCACTGCGTCTGGGTGTTGTGGTTGCCCAGGGCGCGGGTGCTCGAGTTGTCGCTGTAGCCACGGCCATAGCCGCCGAACAGATCCACGGCGGGGTAGTAACCACCCTTGGCGACCTTCACGTCCTCATCCGCCGACAGACGGTTGTTCTCACTGGCCAGCAATTCCGGGTGGTAGTCCAGCGTGCTCTGGATGGCCTCGGTGAGGGACATGGCCTGGGCCTGCTGGGCACAGACCGCAGCCAGTAAAACCGCGCTGCAGAGGGGGGTAAGGACGCGCATGAAGGACATCTCCCTGTTCACCAATGGTGCCTGTCTGTCGCCAATAATTTGGCGTTATTTTCGGCTAAAACCGTTTCAGCCTTGTAACAACAGAGCTAAGAACATCTGAGGCAGAAGCTAAGAAGAATTTCTCATATGTGTTATGCCGAAAAAAACTTATGCGCTTCGCTGGATCCAGCACATTGTTCAGGGCACAAGCCTTGTATTCACGAGCTTTAGGGAGCTTTGCAAGGCCCGAACAAGTTCCAACACTTTTGCAACAGAGGGTGGAGAAACGTTGGAGGGGAAGGAGGCTGAGCGGTTTTTGAGCGACAAAATATTGTCATTCACCGTCAGCCACCCTCGCAGGCAGCCTGTACTGCGCTGAGTGAATGATTTCATTCAAGTTTGTTCCGCAATCAGGACCCCGCCTGCGTAGGGCTCGCGCGACCAGATCGTCGTCAGGCAAGGGCTTGCGCCTTGAAGTGCAAGTGCTGCCAGGCAGAAGGTCGGCGAGGCGACCCGGTAGTGCCCTGCCAGTTTCTGCGCGCAACCCAGGTGCCGATGGATGTCGGCGGCGGAGGACTTCACATGGCAAGGCTCATCGGAATCGTCAGCAAGGTCGTGGGTCAGGTGTTCGCGGAGGCGGGTAATGGCACCCGTCGCGTCCTGACCGAGGGGGACCGGTTGTACGCCGGTGAGCAACTGGTGACAGGCGCCGCCGGTGCCGTCGCCGTGCACCTGCAGAACGGCCAGGACCTGACCCTGGGACGTGGCAGCAGCCTGCACATGAATGATTCATTGCTGGCCAACCAGCCGGCCCATGTCGACAACTCCGCAGGCACGGCACCCAGCCAGGCGCAGTTGACCGATGTCGAGCAGCTGCAAAAAGCCATTGCCGCCGGCGTCGACCCGACCCAGACCGCTGAAGCCACCGCAGCCGGCCCCAATGGCAGCGGCGCACCCGGTGACGCCGGTGGCGGCCATTCATTCGTGCTGCTGCAGGAGACGGCGGGGCGGGTGGATCCGGTGATCGGTTTCCCTACCGCCGGTTTCAATGGCATTCCCGAGTTTGTCTTTGGCTGGCGCGACGGCACGCCGGATGGCGATGGCGGCGATGACGCTGGCACTGGCACTGGCGGCGGCAGTGGCGGTAACGGCGGTAACCCCTCGGTCGACCCACTGTCGCCTGAAACACCCAATCCTCCTGGCCCGCCGCTGGTTCCAGAAAATCACCCGGTGACCCTGACCGGCCTGTCGGTGGCAGGCGGTGAGCTGACACTCAACGAGGCCAATCTGGTCAACGGCTCCGCGAGCAATCCCGGCGCGCTGACCCAGAACGGCACCTTCAGGGTGACGGCGCCGGACGGCCTGCTCACGTTGAGTATCGGCGGGATGAACATTGTCAGTGGCGGCACCGCCACCGGCTTCCCGCAGTCGATCACCACCGGCCTGGGCAACACCCTGACCATCACCGGCTACGACCCGGCCACTGGTACCGTCAGCTACAGCTATACCCTGGTTGGCAATGAAAGCCATGCTGCGGGCGATGGCCTGAACAACCTGAGCGAACACTTCAGCGTGATCGCCAGCGACACCAATGGCGATTCGGCCAGCAACACCCTGGACATCAACATCACCGACGACGTGCCCCAGGCCTACGACGACAGCAATGGCGTGGCCTCGGAAACCCAGCTGACCCTGGTCGGCAATGTGCTCGACAACGACACCCAGGGTGCCGACCGGGTCACCAGCGGACCGATCACCCCCGGCACCTTCACCGGCACCTACGGCACCCTGGTGCTGGCGGCCGATGGCTCGTACACCTACACCCTGCACAGCAGCGATCCGGCGTTTCTCGCGCTCAAAGGCGGTGGCAATGGCAGCGAGACCTTCACCTACACCCTGACCGATGCCGACGGCGACAGCAGCAGCGCCAAGCTGGTGCTCAATGTCCACAACAACGACGATCCGGTGAACCTCAACGGCTTGGCGATCGAAGGCGGTGAACTGACCGTCTACGAAAAACACCTCGGCACCGGCAGCGATCCCACCCCGAGCGCGCTGACGGTCAGCGGCACCTTTACCGTCACCTCTCTCGACGGCTTGCACAGCCTGACCGTCGGCAGCCTCAACGTGATGACCGCCGGCATCACTGCCGGCTTCCCGCAAACCCTGACCACCGCGTTGGGCAACACCCTGACCATCACCGGCTATGACTCGGCCAGCGGCGTCGTCAGCTACAGCTACACCCTCAATGGCAACGACGCCCACCCGAATGCCAACGGCGCCAACAGCCTGAGCGAGCATTTCACGGTGACCGCCACCGACGTCGACGGCAGCACCAGCAGTGCCTCGCTGGACGTCAACGTGGTCGATGACCTGCCTGACGCGGCGGATGACAGCAACCCTGGCGTGGCCTCGGAAACCCAACTGACCCTGGTTGGCAATGTGCTCGACAACGACACCCAGGGTGCCGACCGGGTCACCAGCGGACCGATCACCCCCGGCACCTTCACCGGCACCTACGGCACCTTGGTGCTGGCGGCCGACGGCTCCTACACCTACACCCTGCACAGCAGCGATCCGGCGTTTCTCGCGCTCAAAGGCGGTGGCAATGGCAGCGAGACCTTCACTTACACCCTGACCGATGCCGACGGCGACAGCAGCAGCGCCAAGCTGGTGCTCAATGTCCACAACAACGACGATCCGGTAAAACTCGATGGCCTGACCCTTGAAGGCGGTGAACTGACCGTCTACGAAAAACACCTCGGCACCGGCAGCGATCCCGCTCCGGGCGCACTGACGGTCAATGGCACCTTTACCGTCACGTCTCTCGACGGCTTGCACAGCCTGACCGTCGGCAGCCTCAACGTGATGACCGCCGGCATCACTGCCGGCTTCCCGCAAACCCTGACCACCGCGTTGGGCAACACCCTGACCATCACCGGCTATGACTCGGCCAGCGGCGTCGTCAGCTACAGCTACACCCTCAATGGCAACGACGCTCACCCGAATGCCAACGGCGCCAACAGCCTGAGCGAGCATTTCACGGTGACCGCCACCGACGTCGACGGCAGTACCAGTAGTGCCTCGCTGGACGTCAACGTGGTCGATGACCTGCCTGACGCGGCGGATGACAGCAACCCTGGCGTGGCCTCGGAAACCCAACTGACCCTGGTTGGCAATGTGCTCGACAACGACACCCAGGGTGCCGACCGGGTCACCAGCGGACCGATCACCCCCGGCACCTTCACCGGCACCTACGGCACCTTGGTGCTGGCGGCCGACGGCTCCTACACCTACACCCTGCACAGCAGCGATCCGGCGTTTCTCGCGCTCAAAGGCGGTGGCAATGGCAGCGAGACCTTCACTTACACCCTGACCGATGCCGACGGCGACAGCAGCAGCGCCAAGCTGGTGCTCAATGTCCACAACAACGACGATCCGGTAAAACTCGATGGCCTGACCCTTGAAGGCGGTGAACTGACCGTCTACGAAAAACACCTCGGCACCGGCAGCGATCCCGCTCCGGGCGCACTGACGGTCAATGGCACCTTTACCGTCACGTCTCTCGACGGCTTGCACAGCCTGACCGTCGGCAGCCTCAACGTGATGACCGCCGGCATCACTGCCGGCTTCCCGCAAACCCTGACCACCGCGTTGGGCAACACCCTGACCATCACCGGCTATGACTCGGCCAGCGGCGTCGTCAGCTACAGCTACACCCTCAATGGCAACGACGCCCACCCGAATGCCAACGGCGCCAACAGCCTGAGCGAGCATTTCACGGTGACCGCCACCGACGTCGACGGCAGCACCAGTAGTGCCTCGCTGGACGTCAACGTGGTCGATGACCTGCCTGACGCGGCGGATGACAGCAACCCTGGCGTGGCCTCGGAAACCCAACTGACCCTGGTCGGCAATGTGCTGGACAACGATCAATTGGGCGCTGACCGCGTGACCGGCGGCCCGGTCACTCCGGGCACATTGACGGGCACCTACGGGCATTTGGTGCTGGCGGCGGACGGTACTTACACCTACACGGTCGACACCAGCAATCCGGCGTTCCTTGCACTGAAGGCCGATGCCCATGAAGTCTTCACCTACACCATTACCGACTCGGACGGCGACACCAGCAGCGCCACCCTGACCCTGACGGTGCACAACAATGACGACCCCGTGCTGATCGATGGCCTCAATGTCTGTGGCGGCGAACTCACCGTTTACGAACGGGCCTTGAGTGACGGCTCGACCCCGGGCACTCCAGCGCTGACCCAGAGCGGCACTTTCACCGTCACAGCACTCGATGGCGTACAGAGCCTGAGTGTCGGCGGTATCAATGTGGTGACCGCGGGCGTGACTGCCGGCTTCCCGCAAAACTTCACCACCGCCCTCGGCAACACTCTGACCATCACCGGCTATGACTCGTCGACTGGCGTCGTCAGCTACAGCTACACCCTCAACGACAACGAAAATCACCCCACCGCCAACGGCGCCAACAGCCTCAGCGAACACTTCACCGTCACGGTGACTGACAGCAATGGCAGCACCGCCAGCGACTCGCTGGACGTCAACATCATCGACGACCTGCCCACCGCCAACGCCGATTGCGCCACGGTATTCGAAGGCGCGACCGTGAACATCGCGGTGCTCGGCAACGACAGTAACGGCGCCGATGGTGCGGCCGAAGGTGGCGCGGTGGTCGGCGTGCGCGCCGGTGGCAACACCGCGACCTCGGTGATCGGCGGCCTCGGCGATCCGATCCAGGGCGCCTACGGCTACCTGACCCTGGATGCCGCCGGCAACGCGGTCTATCACAGCACCGCCAACGGCGTTTGCCCGCCGGGGGCGACCGACGTCTTCACCTACACCATTCGTGATGGCGACGGTGACGAGAGCACCACCACCATCACCATCAATGTCACCGACAGCGGCCTGCACGCCTGTGTCGATTCCTGCCTGACGGTGTTCGAGAAAGGCCTGGACCTGAACAAAGACGGCCAAGACCTGGCCGCCGGCACGGTGATCGGCAGCGATCCGACCTCCACCAGCGAAACCGCCCACGGCAACCTGGCCGGTTCGGTCGGTGGCGGCAGTGGCCCGCTGACCTTTACCCTGATCGGCAGCGCCACCGGCAACTACGGGCAAATCCTGCTCAACCCGGACGGCACGTATACCTACACCCTGACCTCGGCACCGAAAACCGAACCCGGTGGCAATGACGGCGCCAACCTCATCACCGAGACCTTCAACTACAAGGTCACCGACGCCCTCGGCAACAGCACCACCAGCAGCATCGTGGTCAACATCGTCGACGACGTGCCGCAAGCCCAGCACTCCGAACGCTTCGCCCCGGCCGGGGAGATCGACACCAACCTGCTGCTGGTGATCGATGTGTCCGGCAGCATGGCCGACTGCTCGGGTGTCGGCTCGCTGTCACGCCTTGAATTGGCCCAGCAGGCAATCAGCGCCTTGCTCGACAAGTACGACGCGCTGGGCGACGTCAAAGTGCAGCTGGTCACCTTCAACAGCGATGCCAGCGGGCAGACCGCGTTCTGGGTCGACGTGGCCACGGCCAAGTCGATCCTCGCCTCGCTGACCGCTGGTGGCGGCACCAACTACGACGACGCTTTGGCGGCGGCCAAGCTGGCGTTCGGCACCGAGGGCAAACTGGTGGGCGCGCAGAACGTCGGCTACTTCTTCTCCGACGGCAAGCCCAACGACGGCTGGCAGACCGACCCGGCGGACGAGGCGGCGTGGAAAGCCTTCCTCGATGCCAACGGGATCAAGAACTACGCGATCGGCCTTGGCGGTGGCGTTGATGCGTCCCATCTCAATCCGCTGGCCTACGACGGCAGCAACCACGTCGACACCGATGCCCACCTGGTCACCGACCTCAACCAGCTCAACTCGGTGCTGACCGGCACCGTGGTCGGCGTGCCGATCACCGGCTTGCTGATGGGCGACGGCGGTGGTTTCGGCGCCGATGGCGGCTTTATCAAAACCGTCATCGTCGAAGGCACCACCTACAGCTTCGATCCTCGGGGCGACAATAATCACGGCACGCTGTCGGTCATCGAAGGCTTCAACCGTGGGGTGTTCAACACCCTCGACAACAGCCTGACCATCAGCACCCTCAAGGGCGGCGTGCTGGTGATCAACCTCGACACCGGCGAATTCACCTACACCTCGCTGAAAGCCACAGCGGTCGAACTGACCGAGCAGATCGCCTTCACCGCCAGCGACTACGACGGTGACCTGGCCAGCCGCACCCTGAACATCAAGGTGGTACCCAACACAGCGCCGGTGGCGGTGGATGATCATGTGATTACCAACATTCTCTCGAGCCATATCACGGTGCCGGCCGCGGCACTGTTGGCCAACGACAGCGATGCCAATGGCGATCCATTGACCGCCACCCCGACCACCTTCAACACCGGCTGGATCGCCAAGGGCGCGGACTTCACCGGCAGCGGGGCGATTGATTTCAGTGGCAAGCAAAACAATGCTGGCAACCGCAACCTGGCGGACGTTCGCGGCGCCTTTGCCGCCGATGCCGCCGCCATGACCGCCTTGCTGGTGATCAGCGGCTTCCTCGGCCAGGTCAGCAACAGCAATGCCAACGACGAGGACATGATTACCGTCAACCTGAAAAAAGGCGAAACCCTCAACCTCGATCACAACCTGGCGGCCGGTCATATCGGCATGGAGTACTCGCTCAATGGCGGCGGCTTTCTCGGCATCGGCAACGACGGCACCCTGACCGCCAACGAAGACGGCAGCTACCGGATCCACATCAGCAACCTGCACAACCCCGACGGCAGCCAGCCGAATGCCGCCGAGAGCTACCAGTTGAGCATGACCATCAACTACGCCGGCGCCCACGAGAGTTCGCCGGACTTCATCGGCATCTACAGCGCCAGCGACAACCACGGTGGCAGCGACTCGGCGGCAGTGAGCATCAGCTACCAGCAAGGCCAGACCCTGACCGGCACCGCCGGCGACGACGTGCTGCTGGCCGGCAATGGTGACAACGTGCTCAACGCTGGCGATGGCAATGATGTGCTGGTGGCGGGTAACGGTAACAACCAGCTGCACGGCGGCGCGGGCAACGACCTGCTGTTCAGTGGCCTGGGCAACGATCTGCTGGACGGCGGCGATGGCATCGACACCGCCAGCTATGCCCATGCCACTGCGGGCGTGACCGTCAACCTCGGCCTGGCAGGCGCGCAGAACACCGTGGGGGCGGGCGTCGATACGCTGGTCAGCATCGAGAACCTGACCGGTTCCAACTGGAACGACACGCTGATCGGCAACGACCAGGACAACCTGATCATCGGCGGCCTGGGCAACAACACCCTGACCGGTGGTGGCGGTGCCGACACCTTCAAGTGGCTGGCCGGCAACAGCGGCCATGATGTGGTCACCGACTTCACCCCGGGCACCGACAAGCTCGACCTGTCGCAACTGCTGCAGGGCGAACATGCCTCGTCGACTTCGCTGGACGACTACCTGCACTTCAGTGTCAGCGGCAGCGGCGCGTCGCTGGTCACCAGTATCGATATCAAGGCCACGGTCGGCGCGCCGTCGACCCAGACCATCGATCTGGCGGGGGTCAACCTGGCCGATCATTACGGCGTGACGCCGGGGGCGGGTGGGGTGATTGCCGGCGGCCACGACACCGCGACCATCATCAACGGCATGCTCAACGATCATTCGTTGAAGGTCGACACGGTCTGAGGATCAGTCGTCCCTGGCGCGGGAGCCGGCTCCCGCGCCACACCTTCACTGCTCGGTAGGCACCGGTTGCGGCGCGCCGATCAGGCGGCCCATCGCGCCAAAAACTCCCAATCCCTTGAGCGCTTCCAACTCGCCCGCGGTCTCGACCATTTCCGCTATCAGCGGCAGGTCGATGCTGTGGGTGGCGCGGTAGATCGCTTCGATAAACAGCCGCTTGTGGCTCTGCGTGTCGATGCCGCGAATGTAGCTGCCGTCGATTTTCAGGTAGGCCAGGCCGAGCTGGGTGAGGTTGCCGATCTGGCTGAAGCTGCCGCCGAAGTGCTGCAGGCCGATGCGATATCCGGTGTCGCGCAGGCTCAGGCTCAACTGGCGCAGGTCTTCGGGCGGCGGCAACTGGTGCTCGTCGATTTCCAGGGTCAGCAGCGGTGCCAGGTCCGGCAGCGCGTTCAGCGTGTCGAGGATGATCCGCAGTTGCGTGGCATCGCGCAGGGTGCTGCCGGACAGGCTCAGGGCCAACGGCTGGCGGTGTTCGGCGAGGTAGTCGAGGGTGTGCTCGAGCATCGCCAGGTCGAATCGCGCCGACCAGCCCAGGCGTTCGATCCAGGGCAGGAAGTGCCCGGCGGCAATTGCTTCGCCCTGGGGGTCGAGCAGGCGCGCCAGGACCTTGTGGTGCAGCAGTTGGCTGGTGTCGGCGCAGTCCACCACCGGCTGAAAGTACAGCTGCAGCTTGCCGTGGGTCAGGGCGTCGTCGATCCAGGCGCGCCAGTCGTGGGCGTTCTGGGTCGGCGCGGTCCGTGACTGCTCGAGATAGACCCAGGGTCGCTCCGGTTGCAGTTGCGCCTGGGCCAGGGCCTGGTCGAGGCGCATCAGCACCGTGGCGGCGGTTTCACCCGGGAGGTAGGGCACCACGCCGAGATGGGCGACCGGCATGCAATCGCTGGCACCGGTCAGGCGCAGGTTCTCCAGGGTGGCGCTGATTTCCCCGGCCAGGCGGGTCGCTTCCTGGTTGTCCAGGCCCGGGGTCAGCAGGCTGAACTCGCCGCCACGGTTGCGCGCGGCCAGCCAGGCATGACGCTCGGGTTGCTGGGTGAGGCGCTTGAGCAACTGGCCGATCTGGCTGATCAGGGCGTCGGTGGCCTGGCCACCCTGGCGCTGGTTGAGGCCGCCCAGGTCGTTGACCCGGAACATCAGCAAGTGCCCGGCGCTGCTTTGTTCGCCGGGCAGCAACTGGTCGGCCAGTTGTTCGTCGAGCAGGCGCCGGTTGGCCAACCCGGTCAGTTCATCCTGATAGGACGCGGCGCGCAGGGTTTCGCTGCGCGCGGCCTCTTCGACGAACAATGCCTTGAGCTTTTCGACCATCTGGTTCATCGCCAGCACCACCCGCTTCAGCTCCGGAGTCCTGGGCAGTTTCTTCACGCTGCGAAACTCGCGCTGGCTGATGGCGTGGGCCTGCTTGACCAGGCTGTCGAGCGGGCGCAATTGACGGCGCAACAGCCAGCCACCGAACACCGCGCTGAGCAAGCCGCACAGCAGCAGCCAGAGCAGGCTGCCGACGCTGCTGTCCCAGAGCTTGGCGAGGGCGAATTGTGGATTGCTCTGCACTTCGACCCGGGCCGCCTGTTCCCAGCCGCGCATGATCAGCGCATCGCCACCTTGCGGGCGCAGGTCCACCAGCTTGACGAACCAGGCGGGGATGCCTTGCGCGGTGGCGTGGGTGCTGCGTTCCACCAGCACGCGTTCATCTGCGATGTTGATCACGCGGATACTGGAAAAGTAGCCGCTGTCGAAGATCGAGCTGACCATCAGTTCGGTCATGGCCGGGTCGTCCAGTTGCGCGGTCAGCGACAGGCCCAGTGCCGTGGCGGCGTCCTGGGCATGGGAGCGCAACTGGCCGAGCATCTGTTCACGCGAACTCTCCAGGCCGACAAAAAAACTGCCGCTGAACGCCACCAGTAGGAACAGGCAGATGGCCAGGAACAATTGTTTGAGTAGGGACATGTGACGCTCCTTTGCTCGTCAGTCTCAGCCATCGCCCACGGCAAAACCCTCGGCCTGCATCTTGCTCAGCACATCCTGCCAACGGGACAAACGCTTGGCGTCGCCCTTGCGCTGGCCGCCGTTGGCCCCCGGTGTGTACAGGCCTTCGGCATTGAAGGCGTACACCGGCAGCAGGTCCTTGCGTTGCGAAGCGGGGCGGATCTCGCCGATCAGGTTGTCGAGCACCAGCGGGTCGGCCGTGGGGGTGGGGTAATACGTCAGGACCATATGGGCCTGGTTCTGGGTCAGTGCCTTGACGTAGGTGATGCGCAGCTTTTGCGCAGCGACGCCCAGTTGGCGCAGGCTGAAGTACTTGGCCAGGGCGTAGTCCTCGCAGTCAGCGGCGCCCTTGACCAGCGCTTCGACCGGGGTTGCCCAGTAATCGATCTGCTGCCAGACGCGGCTGTCGTCGCGAAAGCTCAATTGCTGGTTGAAGAAGCGATTGACCGCCGTCAGTTGCTCGCGTTCGGGTTGTCGGGCCTGGCTTTGCAGCATCTGGTTCCACGCCTCAATCCGTCCCTGGGCACTGCCCAGGGGGCCATAGCGTTGTTCGGCCGTGGCCAGGATGTCAGCGAAATTCCAGTTCGCCCGAACCGCTCCCAACCCTGATAGCAGAAAAACACCGAGTAGCAGCCATCCGCCGAGCCGCAATCGGAGCGTTGACCATCCTGGACTTCGCGGGCGACGAGGCATGCCGGGCTGCTCACATGCAGATCTGTGGAGTCTAGGCGCTGTGGGGCAAAAGGCCGGGCGAATTGTCGCGTAGGGTGCTCAGGGTTTTTCCAGGGTTTTCTGCCGCAGGATGTAGATCGTCACCAGCACCGCGCTGGTCAGCATGAAGCCGCGCGCCCAGGGCAGGGGCACCAGGTAGCAGGAAAACAGGATGCTCGCCCACATCAGGCCAATGGCGTAGACCTTGCCCTTGAGGGGAATGCCGTTGCCGTCCAGGTAGTCGCGAATCCACGGGCCGAGGCGCGGGTGCTCCACCAGCCATTGATAGAAGCGCGGCGAACTGCGGGCAAAGCAGGCGGCGGCGAGCAGCAGGAAAGGGGTGGTGGGCAGGACGGGCAGGAAAATGCCGATCACTCCCAACGCTACGCTCAACCAGCCAATGGCCAGGAGGACGTAGCGCAGCATCAGGGAGCGGTTGCCTATGGGATCAGCCACAGGCAGGAACTCAGTGGTGACGAGGCTTGAGAATCGCCGGTTTTTCGTCCGGGGCGTTGCACAGCAGGTACAGCGCGGTCAGGGCTTCCGGGATCTGCACGATCATGTCGTCCATCAGATTGGCATCGGAGGCGATGTCGGAGAACTCTGGTTGCTCGTCGAACAGGCCGGAACCGACCATGATCGGCAGCAGCATTTCGCTGACTTCGTCTTCGGCGGTTTCGAACCAGGCTTCTTCACGCAGGAACACGCCTTCCATGAAACCGATGCACCAGCCGCGCAGTTCGGAGTCGTCCGGATCGTCGCCGAGGTCGAGGTCGCACGGCAGCTCGAACTCTTCATCGGAAGCCAGTTGGCGGGCGATGTGGGCCTTGAGGCCGATCAGCGTGGCTTCGATTTCTTCACGCTGGGCGTCGCTGCTGTAGTGCGGCTCTTCGGCGAACAGGGCGTCGATCCACTCGCGGTCCGGCACGGTTTCGGCACAGATCGACAGGGCGGTGAGGTAGCCATGCGCGGCCACGTAGTCCAGCGCCTCGTCATGCAGCTCGTCGGCGTCGAGGAAGACTTGCAGGCGGGTTAGTTGCTCAGCGAAGGACATTGGGAGGGCTACCTTGGGAATATACGATGCCCAAGTTTAGGCGTTCTTGAGCGCCCAAGCCAGCCGCGTGGCGGATTTGCCGGTAATCCGCTGCCGGGTGCGGGCAGGCAGGGGACTATTCGTCAGTGAAGTCCATTGCCGGGCAGTGCTCGGGTATACTCGCGCGTTTTGTGATGCCCGGCAGGGTGTGCGCAGGCCTCGGACAAATTCGCTAACGGATCTGCCCGTGAACATCGCGCGGTTTTGATCCAGCCTGCACCCCGGGATTTTCAGCACCATTTGGAGTTTTTCATGCTCGAACAGGCTCAGCGCGTCCTCAAGGACATCTTCGGCTATGACAGTTTTCGCGGTCGCCAGGGTGCCATCATTGAGCGCGTGGCCAGCGGCGGCGACGCCCTGGTGCTGATGCCGACCGGCGGCGGCAAGTCCCTGTGCTTCCAGGTGCCGGCGCTGTTGCGCAATGGCCTGGCGGTGGTGGTGTCGCCGCTGATCGCGTTGATGGACGACCAGGTCGCGACCCTCGAAGAACTGGGCGTCGCCGCCGCCTCGCTGAACTCGACCCTGAGCCCCGAGCAACAACGCGACCTCGCCGCGCGCATCCGTCGCGGCGAAGTGAAGATGCTCTACCTGGCACCGGAACGACTGGTCCAGCCGCGCATGCTGGCGTTCTTGCAGAGTCTGGAAATCGCCCTGTTCGCCATCGACGAAGCCCACTGTGTGTCGCAGTGGGGCCACGATTTCCGCCGCGAATACCTGCAATTGGGGCAGTTGGCCGAGTTGTTCCCCAATGTGCCGCGCATCGCCCTGACCGCGACGGCCGACAAGCGCACCCGCGAAGAAATCGTCGAGCGCCTGCATCTGCAGAATGCCGAGCGCTTCCTGTCGAGCTTCGACCGGCCGAACATTTTCTACCGTATCGTGCCCAAGGAGCAGCCGCGCAAGCAATTGCTGGCGTTCCTCGCCGAGCGCCGCAGCGACGCCGGTATCGTTTATTGCCTGTCGCGCAAGAAGGTCGATGAAGTGGCGGTGTTCCTCAGCGACCAGGGCTTCCCGGCGTTGCCGTACCACGCCGGCCTGCCCAACGAAGTGCGCGCGCACAACCAGAAGCGATTCCTCAACGAGGAAGGCCTGATCATGGTCGCCACCGTGGCGTTCGGCATGGGCATCGACAAGCCCAACGTGCGTTTTGTTGCGCATCTTGACCTGCCCAAGTCGCTTGAGGCGTATTACCAGGAAACCGGTCGCGGCGGTCGAGACGGCCTGCCGGCGGACGCCTGGATGGCCTACGGCCTGCAGGACGTGGTGATGCTCAAGCAGATGCTGCAGAACTCCGAGGGCGATGAACGCCACAAGCGCCTGGAGCAGCACAAGCTCGACGCCATGCTGTCGTTGTGCGAAGAAACCCGCTGCCGTCGTCAGACCTTGCTCGCCTATTTCGATGAAGACATGCCGCAACCCTGCGGGCATTGCGACAACTGCGTCGACGGCGTGCAAACCTGGGACGCCACCGAACCGGCGCGCCAGGCCCTGTCGGCGATCTACCGCACCGGCCAGCGCTATGGCGTCGGCCATCTGGTGGAAGTGCTGCTGGGCAAGGACAACGAAAAGGTCCGCGGCGCCGGCCATCAGCACCTGGCGGTATTCGGTGTCGGCAAGGGCCGGGCCGAGGGCGAATGGCGCACATTGTTCCGACAACTAGTGGCCCGTGGCCTGGCCGATATCGATCTGGACGGCTACGGCGGCCTGCGCCTGAGCGACAGCTGCCGGCCGCTGCTCAAGGGCGAAGTGACCCTGGAGCTGCGTCGCGACCTGAAGCCGCAAACCACCGCGAAAACCGGCTCCAGCCAGGCCAGCCAACTGGTGCGGGGCGAAGAGCGCGAACAATGGGAAGCCTTGCGCGCCCTGCGCCGCAAGCTCGCCGAAGAACACGGCGTACCGCCCTACGTTATTTTCCCCGACTCGACCTTGCTGGAAATGCTCCGCAGCCAGCCCGGCTCCCTGGCCGAAATGGCCCGGGTCAGTGGCGTCGGCGCACGCAAGCTGGAGCGCTATGGCGATGCGTTCCTCGAGGTCCTTGGCGGCCAGGTCGAGGCGCCGAAAGTGGTGGCCGACCTGCGTCACGAACTGATCACCCTGGCCCGCGCCGGCATGACCCCGCTGCAGATCGCCGGGCAACTGCAATGCTCGGAGAAAAACGTCTACACCCTGCTGGCCGAGGCCATCGGCAAGCAGCAGTTGTCACTGGAGCAGGCGCTGGATCTGCCGGAAGACCTGCTCGGTGAAGTACAGGATGCGTTCCTCGACGGCGAGGGCGAGTTGCCGGCCGTGGCTGAAATCGCGCCACTGTTCGCCGGTCGCGTGCCGGAGGGCGTGTTGTACTGCGTGCGCGCGGCGTTGCAGTCGGAATTCGAGATGTAACTTGATGCATCTCAAGATGTAACGATTCAGTACAGTCCCGCCCTTGCTTCGTACCGAGGGTCATGCTTAGCTGGCTAATAATTAGTACAACTTCGATATCAGTCTGATCATGAGTGTTTTATGCCGTTAACCGAACAACACCGCTTTGGCATGCAGTTGGCGCAAATGTCTCGCGGTTGGCGCGCCGAACTGGATCGCCGTCTCGCTGGCCTCGGCCTGTCCCAGGCGCGCTGGCTGGTGCTGCTGCACCTGGCGCGATTCGTCGAAGCGCCGACGCAGCGCGAGCTGGCACAGAGCGTCGGCGTCGAGGGTCCAACCCTGGCGCGACTGCTCGACAGCCTGGAAACCCAGGGCCTGGTCCAGCGCTTGGCCGTCGCTGAAGACCGCCGGGCGAAGAAAATCCTCCTGTGTGATACGGCCCGTCCGCTGATCGAGCAAATCGAAACCATCGCCAACGCGCTGCGCCAGGAGTTGTTCGAAGGCGTCGACGAAGAAGAGATCAAGCTGTGCATGCGCGTCCACAGCCGCATCCTCGCCAACCTGGAAAAGTGATTCGTTCCCTTCTGCGTGAAGCCGGCCAGCCTTAGAAGGTCTGGCCCAGGTTCATGTAGATTGCCTGCTGATCATCGTCGTTGAAGCCGTAACTGAAGTTCAGTGGCCCCAGCGGCGTGTCGAATCCGAGGAAGATACTGGCGGCGTTGATGTAGCCGCTGTCGAACTCGTTGTCGTTGTTCCACGCCCGGCCGCGCTCCAGCGAACCACCCACGTACAGCGGGAAATCCAGCGGCAGGTAAGAGCGTGGGGTCAGGCGCCGGTAGTACACGGCGCGCAACAGGCTGGCGTTCTGCCCGGATATCGCATCCTCGCGAAAGCCCGAGAGTTGTCGCGCGCCGCCGAGCAGGAAGCTCGACGTCACCACGTTGGCCTGATCCAGAGTGCGGCCGTAGCGCCCGCCGAGGATGTAGGTGTCGGGGCCGAAGCTCAGCGCCTTGTCCAGCTTGAACTCCCACTGTCGATAGCGCTGGTCCGAACCCAGTTCCGGCTCGAATTGGCGGAAGGCCAGGCCGATGTCTTCGCCGGCATGGGGGAAGTACACGTTATCCAGTGAGTCGAACGAGTATTTGAGCTGGTAGAAGCCTTCATTGAAGCTCTCGCTGGGCAGGTCCTGGTCGCCGATGCGCACATCGGCCTTGCCCCAGGCTTCGCCGACACCGAAGCGAATTTCGCCGCTGTTGCCGATCTGTCGCCCGACGTTGAGGCCAAAGCCGTAGCGCTCCAGGCGGTACTCGGCCACGGGATCGTTGTCGAGAATCGCCTCGACGTTCTGTGACTCGATCGCCGCGTAGGGCGCGATGAAGTAGCGCGAACCGACGTCCAGCGGCTGGTAGAACTCGGTGTACAACTCCTGCTGATCGCCAATCTGCAAGCGGGTCAGCCATTCGGCGCCGAGGCGGTTGATGCCGTTCATGCGGTAACTGGCGCCGATGTTGAAAGCGCTGTCGCCTTCCATGTCATCCGACAGGTTCAGGCCCAGGCGCAGGTAGTCGGTGCCGGTGCGCTTGCCGCGGGCGCGGATCACCAGGGTGTGCTCATCGCCCTTGTGCACCACGCGGTATTGCACCTGCTCGAAGTAATCGAGGCCGTACAGGGTGCCCATGTCGGTCTGCAGGCGGCCCATGTCCAGCGGCTCGCCGACGTGCTGGCGGATGTAGTAGCGGATCACGTCGTCACCGACCTTCGAATCGTTTTCCACCTTGATCGCGGTGATGATCGGGGTGCGCTGCCCCGGGGCGCGGGCCGCGTCGAGTTCGGCGTCCACCGGTTCGGCGGAGCGCAGGCTGGCCAGGCGGGCATCGAGGATGCGCGTGGCGCGGTAGCCAGCGTCGATCATTTCCTCGGCCTTGCCGAAATCGGTGACGCCGAAACTGGCCAGCGGCGGCTCGATCAGCACATCGTTGGGGTGCAGGGCGGCCAGTTGCTCTTCGGAGTTGCGCCGGGTCATCAGGGTGATCGACTGGTTCAGCACGTCGACCACCGTGGTCAACTGTTTGCGCGTGCGCAGTGGCGTGCCGATGTCGACCACGATGGCGATGTCCACGCCCATTTCCCGCGCGACATCCAGTGGAATGTTGTCGGTCATGCCGCCGTCCACCAGCAGCCGGCCATCCAGTTCGACCGGGGCGAACACCGCCGGGATCGACATGCTCGCGCGGATCACCTGGGGCAGGTGACCCTTGCGAAATACCACCTTTTCGCCGCTGGCGATGTCGGTGGCCACGGCGCGGAAGGGGATCGGCAGCTTGTCGAAATCCCGGGTATCGCTGGCGTGGGCCAAGAGACTTTCCAACAGCAGCGACAGGTTTTGCCCCTGGATCACCCCCAGGGGCAGGCCGAGGCTACCGTCGTCGCGAAAGCTGAGTTTCTGTTTGACCAGGAAGTCGCGGTCATCCTGTTTGCGCCGGAACGGCACATCGGCACGCGGCGGGGCATCCGACAGGGCTTGTTGCCAGTCGATCTTCAGGGCGAGTTTTTCCAGTTCGTCGACCTTGTACCCCGAGGCATACAGCCCGCCGATTACCGCGCCCATGCTGGTGCCGGCAATGGCGTCGATCTTGATCCCCTGTTCCTCCAGCGCCTTGAGCACACCGATGTGCGCCAGCCCGCGGGCGGCGCCACCGGACAGCACCAGGCCGACTTTCGGTCGCGGCGTTTCGACGGCGAGCACACTCAGGGAGCACAAACACAGCAACAGGCAGGACAGCAGGCGGCGCATCGGGAGTCTCGGGTGATCGTTAAAGGCCGCTATTATAGCGACGCCTTTACCCTCAGGAGTCTCGCCCGCATGACCGTCAGCAAACCGGAAGTCGTCATCACCTACTGCACCCAGTGTCAATGGCTGTTGCGGGCCGCCTGGCTGGCACAGGAGCTGCTCAGCACCTTCAGCGACGACCTGGGCAAAGTCTCATTGGTGCCCGGCACCGGCGGCATCTTCCGGATCGACTGCGACGGCGTGCAGATCTGGGAGCGCAAGGCCGACGGTGGTTTTCCCGAGGCCAAGGTGCTCAAGCAGCGGGTGCGCGACCAGATCGATCCGCAGCGCGACCTGGGGCATAACGACCGCACGCAATAATCCCCTGAAACGCTTAGTGGGCGCTGGCCGCTGCCGTCGGTTTATTGCCGGGCGCGCGGTTGCCCAGGCTGCTGGCGACCACAATCGCGACGATGATCAACGCTCCGCCGAGCAGCATGCGCAGGGTCGGTGTTTCGCCAAACAGCAGCCAGGCCACCGTGATGCCGTAGACCGGTTCCAGGGCGAACACCACCGCCGCCGTGCGCGCCTTGATCACCGCCAGGCTGGCGACGAACAGGCTATGGGCCAGGCCGGTGCAGAAGATGCCGAGCAGGGCGATCCACAGCCAGTCGAGTGCTTGCACATCGCCCAGGCCCGGCGCGGCCACCGGCAACAGGCACAGGGCGACCACCACGTTCTGGCACAGCGCCGCCTGCACCGCCGGAATTCGCCCAGAGCTGGCGCGGTTGGTCAGCGACAGCAATGAGAACAGCAGGCCCGACCCCACCGCCCAGAATAGTCCGGTGGTGGCCTCGCTCGCGAGGTCGAAGGCCGGCGTTACCAGCACCAGGCCGATACTCACCAGGACCACCAGGACGATCTCGTTGAGGCGAATCCGCTCGCGGAAAATCAGGCCCTCGAGGATCACCGTAAATGCCGGGAAACTGGCAAAACCCAGGGTGGCGATGGCGACGCCGGCGACTTTCACGGCGATGAAAAAGCTCACCCAGTGCCCGGCCAACAGCAGGCCGCCGAGCAGCAGGCGGCGCAGGTCGCGGGCGTCCAGGCGTTGCCAGGTGCTGTTGCGGGAGAGCCGTGCGAAGCAGGCCAGGGCCAGCACGGCGAAGGCGGCGCGGCCGAAGACGATGATGGCGGGGGAGGCGGCGGCGAGTTTGCCGAACACCCCGGTCAGGCCAAACATCAGTGCACCGATATGCAGGGCGCCAAGGGCGGAACGCGGAGTCATTGCAATCCTTGAGATGAAAAGACAGACAGGCGTTCACTTTAGTGGGGCGGCGGTTGAGTGTCTGTCGCCAGACTCGCGTCTTTTAGCGCGTGTCTATTGTGGGCTCACCGCGCGGCGCAGGCTGCCCGGCGAGGCGCCGAACTCGCGCTGCACGGCGGCGCTGAACGCGCTTTGCGAGCTATAGCCGACGCGGCAGGCCACTTCGCCGATGGGCAATGGTGTTTCGCGCAGCAGCTTCACCGCCAGGTGCAGGCGTCGGCTGCGGATGTAGTCCATCGGCGTCTGCCCGCACTCGGCGACGAATCGCGCATGCAGGCGGGCCGTGGACAATCCGGCGACCTGCGCCAGGTCGGCGACTTGCAGCGGGTAGGCGGCGTATTGATCGATGTGCGCATTGAGTGCGGCGTAGGGCAGGCGGCGCCCGCCAAGGTGCTGCGGCGCGACATTGTTGAGACTGGCCAGCAACAGCACGGCGCCTTGTTGGGCAATCAGCGGATCCTGCACCGGGCTGCTGGCCAGCCAACTGACCAGCTGACTCTGCCCAGCATCCAGTGGCAGGCGGCCGGGGGTGTCGAGCAGGCGTCGACTGGCCTCGGCGTGTTCGCCCAGCGACTGGCCCACCCACTGATCGCTTGGCACGTCGAGCACCAGGCAGCGACTGCCTTGGGGGCTACCGCAGGCGTGATGGGCGCCGGCCGGTACCACGACAAAGCTCTGTTGCAGCACCTGGCTGCCATGCCCGTCGACCTCGAAGTCCAGCGCACCCGACAGGCCGAACACCAGTTGAGCATGGTCGTGGCTGTGGACGATCAGGTCGTGGCTATATTGGCGCAGGGTGAGTATCGGGCGCATCGTGTGGTCCTCGGCAGACCGACAGTCTACACCGCCCGCAGGGCTGTCATCGGACTGCCGTATTTATGTCATGGGCTATTAATCGCTGCGGCGCAAGCTGGCGGAAAATCTGCCGGGGATTGCCCATGACCAGTGCTGAACTCGCCAAGCCCAGCCGTAAACAGCGGGTGCGCACCTTGTGGATCTCCGACGTGCACCTGGGCACCCGGGATTGCCAGGCCGAGCATCTCTCGCAGTTCCTCAAGGGTTATCAGGCCGACAAGGTCTACCTGGTGGGCGATATCATCGACGGCTGGAAACTGCGCAGCGGCATGTATTGGCCCCAGGCCCACACCAACGTGATCCGCCGGCTGCTGACCATGAGCAAGCGCGGCACCGAGGTGATCTACGTCACCGGCAACCATGACGAGTTCCTGCGCCGCTACTCGAAACTGATCCTGGGCAACATCCAGCTGGTGGACGAGGCGGTGCATGTCACCGCCGATGGCCGGCATCTGCTGGTGATCCACGGCGACCAGTTCGACGTGATCACCCGTTACCACCGCTGGCTGGCGTTCCTCGGCGACTCGGCCTACGAATTCACCCTGACCCTCAACCGCTGGCTCAATCATTGGCGCGCCCGTTATGGCTACGGCTACTGGTCGCTGTCGGCCTACCTCAAGCACAAGGTCAAGACTGCGGTCAGCTTCATCAGCGATTTCGAGGAAGCGATCGCCCACGAATGCGTCAAGCGTGAGCTGCACGGGGTGGTCTGCGGGCACATCCACCATGCCGAGATCCGCAAGGTCGGCGGGGTGGATTACCTCAATTGCGGGGATTGGGTGGAGTCGTGCACGGCGTTGATCGAGCATTGGGACGGCACGATCGAGTTGTATCGATTGGCGGATGCGCAGGCGTTGGCGGCGCAGTTGAAAGTGGCGGAGGCTGTTTGAATGTCTATTGTAGGAGCCGGCTTGCCGGCGAAGGCGGTCGCAAGTTTTGCATAGACAGTAAGGACGCTTTCGCTGGCAAGCCAGCTCCTACGGGCCAGCTCCTACAGGCCGTCAAACCGGTGCGTACTGCTCCATTGCTGCGGTATAAATCGAATTTTTCGGCTGGCTGAACAACCGCTCCATCATCGGCTCGAAAAAACTCAAGGGCAGGGTGTCGTAGTCCGGATCGAACGCCGCCGCATCATATTTGGCGCAGAACTCGATGGTCTCGCGGTACTGCGGGTGCTCACTGAATTGCTCGCGCAGGTGCCGGTCCATGCCCAGGTGATGGAAGAAATAGTAGCCCTGGAAAATCCCGTGTTTCTCCACCATCCACAGGTTCTGTGCACTGACAAAGGGCTTGAGAATGGCGGCGGCGATGTCCGGGTGGTTGTAGCTGCCGAGGGTGTCGCCGATGTCGTGGAGTAACGCACAGACCACGTATTCCTCGTCGCGACCATCACGCCAGGCACGACTGGCGGTTTGCAGGGAGTGGGTCAGGCGATCCACCGGGAAGCCGCCAAAATCGCCCTCGAGCAACTTCAGATGTGCCACGATCCGCGCCGGCAACTGCCTGGCGTAGGCACTGAAGTCGGCGGCGATGATTTCCCAGTCCTCTTGCGTGCCGTCCTTCATGTGGGTGAAACGGGCGTGCGCGTTCATCGGCTATCCTTTCAGTGTTTTCAGCAGGATGGGTCTGAGTCTAAAGCCTGGATGCCACAGCGCAGTGGCCCCACGGGACGGCTTGATGGCCTGGCGGGCCGCGCGTTAGAACGGCACCTTGCCGAGGATCATGTCGCGGTACATGACGAAGTCGCCGAGCAGGCTGTAGAGCGGGTGCTGGAAGGTGGCGGGGCGGTTTCGCTCATAGAAGAAGTGCCCGACCCAGGCAAAGCCGTACCCGGCAATCGGCAAGGCCAGCAACAGCAGCATGGAGCCTTTGGCAATGGCCATGGCGAGGATGAAAATCACCAGGGTGGTGCCGATAAAGTGCAATCGTCGGCAAACACTGTTGCTGTGCTCGGCCAGGTAGTACGGATAAAACTCGGTGAAATTGTTGAAACGTCGGACGTTTTCCACCACTGCAATCTCTCTGGTTTTATTGTTCTGCTGGTCGGATGTTCTACGGGCAGCTTATTTGAGTCTAGAGTGATCATTGGCAACGGCCAGTGACCATAGGCGCCACTTTAGTATCCTTGGGAAATTGGCCGTCAATCGCGAGTCATCAACTAAGAAAACGCCATGAGCGAACGAACGACTTCTGCAAGCTGGGCAATGGGGATTGTCAAGGCACTGGAAATGGACGGCCTGGATTGCCGGGTGCTGTTCAACCAGTTGGGGCTGGACTATGGGGCGCTGGACGATCCGGATGCGCGCTTCCCGCAGGATTCCATGACCCGGCTCTGGCAGTTGGCGGTAGAGCTGTCGGGCAATCCGGCGATTGGCCTGAACATGGGCAAGGTGGTGCGACCGGCCTCCTTTAATGTCGCCGGCTACGCCTTGATGTCCAGCCAGACCCTGGCCGAAGGCTTCCAGCGCCTGGTGCGCTATCAGCGGATCATCGCCGAAAGTGCCGACCTGAGTTTTCGCCTGTTGCCGGAAGGTTACGCGCTGATCCTGACCGTGCACGGCGACCATCTGCCCCCCACCCGGCAAAGCGCCGAGGCCTCGCTGGCCTGTGCCCTGGGCCTGTGCGGCTGGTTGACCGGGCGCACTTTGCAGCCGCGCAAGGTGCTGGTCCAGGGCGCGCAACCCCTCGACCTCGAACCCTACAAGCAAGCCTTCCACGCCCCGCTGGAGTTCAATGCACCGTACGACGCGTTGATCTTCGAGCGGGCCGACATGGAAGCGCCATTACCGACGGCCAATGAGGCCATGGCGTTGCTGCACGACCGTTTTGCCGGTGAGTACCTGGCGCGCTTCTCGGAAAGCCGGGTGACCCACAAGGCGCGCCAGGTATTGTGTCGGTTGTTGCCTCAGGGCGAACCGAAGCGCGACGCCGTGGCGCAAACCCTGCACCTGTCGCAGCGCACCCTGCAGCGCCGCTTGCAGGAAGAGGGCACCAGTTTCCAGACCCTGCTCGATGACACCCGCCGCGAACTGGCCGAGCAGTACCTGGCGCAACCGAGCATGACCCTGCTGGAAATTGCCTACCTGCTGGGGTTTGCCGATCCGAGCAACTTCTTCCGCGCGTTCCGCCGGTGGTTCGACGTCACCCCCGGCGAATACCGCTTGCGGTTGCTGGAAGCGCCTGCGGCCGTCAGTGACGCCAAAACGCCGGAATACACAGCACAAACACGGTGATGATCTCCAGTCGCCCGAGCAACATGCCCACCGACAGGATCCACTTCGCGGCATCCGGCAGGCTGGCGAAGTTGCCGGCCGGGCCAATGGTCTCGCCCAGCCCCGGACCCACGCCGGAAACGGTACTGGCGGCGCCGGTCAGCGCGGTCATCCAGTCGACGCCCAACAGCGACAGCAGCAGGGCGATTACGCAGATGGTGATGGCGAAGAAGAAGGAAAAGGTCAGGATCGAGCGTACGATTTCTTCGTCGAGGCGGTGGCCGTTGTACTTCTGCTTGATCACCGCCCGGGGGTGAATCAACTGGTTAAGGTTGGCCTTGAGCAGGATGTAGGCGACCTGGAAGCGGAAGATCTTGATCCCGCCGGCGGTCGAGCCGGAGCAGCCGCCAACAAAACCCAGGTAGAAGAACAGCATCAGCGAGAAATTGCCCCACAGGCTGTAGTCCCCCAGCGCGAAGCCGGTGGTGGTGACCACCGAGGTCACGTTCAGCGCGACATGCCGCAGCGCTTCCAGCCAGTGCAGCTGGGTGGTCCACCAGTACCAGGTGCCGAGCACCAGCCAGGTGACCAGTAGCATGCCGATCAAGCCCTGCACCTGCTGATCCTTGATCAGCGCCCGGCGATTGCCACGCAGTGTCGCCACGTACAGGGTGAAGGGCAGGCTGCCGAGAATCATCACCACCACCGCCACCCAATGCACCGCCGGCTGCGTCCACTTGGCCAGGGACTGGTCGGAGGTGGAGAAGCCGCCGGTGGAAATCGCCGACATGGCGTGGTTGATTGCATCGAACGGGCTCATCCCGGCCCACCAGAACGCCAGGCTGCCGAGGATGGTGATGCCCACATACGCGGCGACGATCAGCCGCGCCACCATGTGCGAGCGCGGCATGACCTTTTCCGAACGGTCCGAGGACTCGGTCTGGAACAGGCGCATGCCACCGATGCGCAGCAGCGGCAGGATCGCCACCGCCATGCCGATGAAGCCGATACCGCCGAGCCAGTGCAGCAGCGAGCGCCACATCAGGATGCCCGGCGACATGTTGTCCAGTCCGCTGAGCACGGTGGAGCCGGTGGCGGTGATGCCGGACATGCTTTCGAAAAACGAGTCGGTGTAGCTGATGTGCTGGGTCAGCAGGAACGGCAGCGCGGCGAAGATGCACACCACCACCCAGCTGGTCACGGTCAGCAGGTACATGTCACGCGGACGCAGGTGCACGTGTTCCGGGCGCCCGGGGATGACCAGGGCCAGGCCGGCGAGAAAGGTGATCATGCTCGACCAGAGGAACGACGGCAGGTCGCTGGTGCGTTCGTAGATCACCAGGGTCGCCATCGGCACGACCATGCTGACGGACAGGGTGATCAGGAAGATGCCGATGATGAAACCAATGATCCGCAGGGTCGGCAACGCCATGAAGTCCGCTCGGGCTGATGTGAGGAGGGCGCCATTCTACCCGCGAGGCGGGCTATGTAAACCGGCATGCCGGTGGCAGTTACCGCTAGAATAGCCAAACATTTTTTCAGGAGGTGGCCGATGCAGGCTCTCGACGCTTTGCTCAACCGAGTTTCCGTTCCCCGTTTGCTGGACCCGGCACCCACCGCCGAACAGCGCGAGGTGTTGTTTTCGGCGGCCATGCGCGCGCCGGATCACGGCCATCTGCAGCCGTGGCGCTTTCTCACGGTGGAAGGGCAGGCACGCGAGCAACTGGGGGAGATTCTTGCCCAGGCGACGCTCGCGGCAAATGCCGATGCATTGCCGTCGGCAGTCGACAAGGCGCGCATCGGACCGTTACGGGCACCGTTGGTGGTGGTAGTCATCGCGAAACTGCAGGATCGCCCCAAGGTTCCGAAATCCGAACAACTGCTGGCGGCGGGTTGCGCGGCCCACGCCATTCTACTGGCGGCCTATGCCCAAGGCATTGGCGCAGTCTGGCGCACCGGCGATGCGGCGTACTCGCCGCTGGTAGCCAAGGCGCTGGGCCTGGCGGAAGGAGAGGAGGTGATTGCCTTGCTCTATCTGGGCACCCCACTGAATGAGCCGCGGGTCGCCGAGAAAGTCGACCTGGCAAAGTTTGTCAGCGCCTGGTCAGGTGAGTGAATGAACCTGTAGGAGCTGGCTTGCCAGCGAAAAAACTGAGGCGCCGGAATTTTTTCAGGATGACCGCGTTATCGTTGACGTCTTTCGCTGCGATGCGGCGTCCCGACAAGCCAGCTCCTACAAAGGTTGAGCCGCCGCGATAAGTCGCCCTGCTACCCCACAACCCCTGGCTCCAACGGCAATTCCACACTGGCAATAAACCCGCCCTCAGGATGATTGCCCAGCACCAGACAGCCGCCATGACGCTCCGCAGCACGCCGTGCGATGGCCAGACCCAGGCCATGCCCGGCGGCGCTCTGGCCGGGCGCACGGAAGAACGGCTCGCCTAATTGCGGCAAGTGTTCGGCCTCAACCCCGGGACCGTGATCGCGCACGCTGATCACGATGCGTTCGCCCTGGCGCAAGGCCAGGACTTCGATGGCCTGGCCCGGCGGGTTGAAGCGCTGGGCGTTGCGCAGCAGGTTATCGAGGGCGCGCTCGAGCATGGTCGGCCAGCCCTTGAGATGCAGTTGCTGTTCAGCCTGAAGCTCGATCTGTTGTTCCGGCGACGCCATCCCGGCATCTTTTTGCACACTGCTCAGCAGCGCATTGATATCCACTGCTTCGGCACTGGCGTTATCGGCGTCAACCCGGGCCAATACCAGAATTTCACTGATCAGTGCTTCCAGGCGGTCGCACTCGCGGGTCAGGCGTGGCCAGAGTTTTTCCCGCTCTTCGGGGCTGGCCCGTTCGGCCAGGGCCAGGGCGATCCGCAAGCGCGCCAGGGGTGAGCGCAGTTCATGGGAAACATCGCGCAGCAGTTGCCGCTGGCTGCCAATCAGACTCTGCAGGCGTGCGCCCATGCGGTTGAAGTCGTTGGCCAGCACGCCGAATTCATCGCGGCGGTTGGCCAGGCGCGCCAGGCTGTTCTGTTGATAAGTGGTTTGCCCAAGGTCATGCACGGCACCGCGCAAGCGGCTTAGCGGGCGGGTGATGGACAAGGTCACCAACAGGCTGAACAGGGTCAGCACCACCAGCGCAATGCCCAGTGCACTCAAGGGCCAGAGCAGGCTCTCGCGGTGCGGGATGCGGTAGATCAGCAAGTAGGTTTCGCCGGTTTTCGGGCTGGTGTACTCATCGGTCAGGCGCCGCCACGGCAGGTGCCGGTCATTGCTGTCGTTCTGCCGCGCTTCAAAGGCCGCAGCGCGCTTGGGGAAGGTGCCGCGCACCACCGGGTCGCCGCTTTCGTTGAGCACCTGGACGTCGATGTGATAGCGCCGTTTGCGTTTTTCCAGCAACGCCTGCGCCGCGTCCTCGCCGTTTTCCTCGAAGCGCTCGGTCCACTGTTGCGCCAGGGTATTGAGGCCGGGATGCCGGCTGAGAATCCAGGCGTCCTGATTGAGCATGTGCCCCAGTAAGATCGACAACCCGGCAACCAGGGCGATGGCCAGCCAGAAACTGGCAAGGATGCGCCAGAACAATGAACGCACGGGAAACCCTCAAACAAGGAAAGCCCAATGGCGTTGGCCATTGGGCTGGGGAGTTGCGTCAGCAGATTATTGCGCTTTTTGCGGCTGTTGCGCTTTCCAGGCCTGGAACTGGGCCCATTCGGCTTTGCGCTCGGCGCGTTTTTTCTGGATCTCGTCGAACTTCTTCTGCTGGTCAGGCTTGAGCAGGGCGCGGACGTCGGCCTCGGCTTTCTGCTTGCTGGAAGCCATTTCGTCTTGCATGGCCTTCTGCTCGGCTGGCGGCAGTTTTTCCAGGTACTTGTCGACCAGTTGCTTACGGTCGTGCATCTGCTCGCCCATGATCTTGCGGATCTGCTCGCGCTGTTCACGGCTCAGGTCCAGTTGGCTGTACGGGCCTTTACCGTGCTCGTGCATCTGACCGCCGTGACGCGGGCCGTCCATCGGACCCATCGGCCCCTGGCCTTCAGGCATGGCCATGGCGACGGTTGGCAGGGCTGCAGCGAACATCAGAGCGATAAGAGTCTTGCGCATGGTGTATCTCCTTGTCTCGTTCCCGGTGTGTTCCGGATGAGTTCAGATTACCGGGATCAAGGTCAGCGGCCGTCAGCGAAGCGTAAAGCTTGGGTAAAGACGTTCAGCAACGAAGCTGACATCAGAGGCTGTAATAATACCCACGACTACGCAACGCAACGATCCGCGGACGCCCATCGGGATGCGGGCCGATCTTCTTGCGCAGGTTGCTGACATGCATGTCGAGGCTGCGGTCGTACAGGGTCAGTTTGCGCCCGAGGGCGATCTGCGCCAGTTCCTGCTTGTCCAGCGGCTCGCCGGGTTGCTTGAGCAAGGCCTCGAGCAGGCGGCTTTCGGAAACGGTCAGGGTGAACTCCTGCTCGTCGATGCTGACTACGCCACGCAGCGGGCTGAAACACAGGTCGCCCAGTTCCATCTGGCTCGGGGCGGCGGCCGGGTGGCTGCGGCGCAACACCGCTCGCAGGCGCGCGGTCAGCTCACGGGGATCGCAAGGTTTGGCCAGGTAGTCGTCGGCGCCGAGTTCGAGGCCGAGAATTCGGTCCAGCGGCTCGCCACGGGCTGACAGCATCAGCACCGGCAAGTCGGGATGGTCGTTGCGCAGTTGCTTGAGCAGTTCCAGGCCGCTGCCGTCGGGCAGCATCACGTCGAGCACCACGGCCGCTGGCGCCGAATCGGCCAACGCACGCCGCGCGCTACTGCCATCGTGGCAAGCGCGCACCACAAAGCCTTCCTGGCTCAACCAGCTCCCCAGCAGCTCACACAGCTCCTGGTCATCATCTATCAGTAACAGCTCGCTCATGACTCACTCAATTTAGCCATTGTCGACGTTTGCGGTGTCCGCCACTGGCAAAGATACCGCAGAGCAAGGCCAATAGCGCGACTCCCGCACCGGTGACGAACCATTGTTGCTGCTCGGTCAGCCAGTGCGGCGTGGTGCTGGCCTGGGCTTCGCGCAGTTGCAGCTTGAGACGCTGGTTTTCCTGGCGCAGACGGCTCAGCACCGCGCTTTCACGGGCGCTGTCGGCGGCTTGCAGTTGCTGGTTCAGCGTTTCGCGTTGCTGCTCGCTGTCCTTCAAGCGTTGCTGCAGTTCGGCAATCTGCCGTTCGACGGCGGGATCAAGTACCTGATCACCGTGCGCGGGGCTTCCCATCGACAACGTGAGCAACAGCAGACACAACGGACCCTGACGCATCGCAACTCCTGATTCCAAACGAATGTTGGTCAGGTTGTCGGCCGTTATGTAAGAAGGATGAGCAATGGAGTGCGCGATGAACCGAAGGTTCACCGCGCGGGTCAATCAAGGCAGGACTTGCTTGAATGGCTTGACGATCACGTTGGCGTAGACGCCGGCGGCGATGTACGGATCGGCATCGGCCCAGCTTTTGGCGGCTTCGAGGGAAGCGAACTCGGCGACGATCAGGCTGCCGGTGAAACCAGCGGCGCCTGGGTCATTGCTGTCTACTGCCGGGTGTGGACCGGCCAGCACTACGCGGCCTTCGGCCTTGAGTTGTTGCAGGCGCTCGATGTGGGCAGGGCGTGCAGTCAGGCGGGCTTCCAGGGAGTTGGCGACGTCTGTGGCAATGATTGCGTAAAGCATGTCAGTCCTCGGTTTTTGGCGTAGTGGTGTCGGCGTCGTGCAGGTGGCGCGACAGGTAGATGCCCTGGGCCACCAGGAACAGTACGGTCATGCCCAGGCTGCCGAACACCTTGAAGTCGACCCAGATGCTCTGGAAGGTGAACGCGACGAACAGGTTGGCCGCGCCGCAGAACAGGAAGAAGCCGATCCAGGCGATGTTCAGGCGGGTCCAGACCGCGTCGGGCAGGGTCAGGGCGTGGCCCATGATGCGCTTGATCAGCAATTGCTCACCGATGAAGTGACTGCCGATAAAGGCCAGGGCAAACAGCCAGTTGACCACCGGAGCCTTCCACTTGAGGAAGGTTTCGCTGTGGAAGGCCAGTGTCAGGCTACCGAAGACCAGGCAGGCGATCAGTGTCAGCCATTGGCTTTTTTCCAATTTGCGCTGAGAGATGAACAGGGTGCCGTAGACCACCAGCGAACTGACGATCAGCATCGCGGTGGCGCTGTAGATACCGCCTACAGTCAGTGGAAAACCGGCAACGTCGACGACCCGAGGGTCGATTTTGAAGACAATGAAGAACAGCAGCAGCGGGATGAAGTCGATGAATTGTTTCACAGTGGCAGCCAGAAGCAGGATGTGGCGGCATAATACCAAACATATTGGGTCGCGAAAGCGCCAGCTGATTTGAGGTTACACATCCTGTGAATGTTGATTTGCACTGCCATAGCACGGCCTCCGATGGCGCCCTGGCGCCTGCGGTTCTGGTGGCGCGGGCGTTCGAGAACGGCGTGCGAGTCCTGGCCCTGACCGACCACGATACGGTCGAAGGCCTGGCTGAGGCGCGAACTGCCGCACAGGCCCTGGGCATGCAACTGATAAACGGTGTCGAATTGTCCTGCACCTGGGGCGGCGCGACCATCCACGTGCTGGGCTACGGCTTCGATGTCAACGCGCCGGCCCTGGTCGAGGCCATCGCCAAACTGCACGAGGGCCGCTGGCTGCGCTCCGAGGAAATCAGCCGCAAGCTCGCACTCAAGGGCATGCCCGGGGCGCTGGAAGGTGCGCGGGCGATCCAGCAGGAGCTCGGCGACAGCGGCAACGCCCCGGCCCGACCGCATTTTGCCGACTATCTGGTGCGCGCCGGCTTCGTCAAGGACCGCGCCGAAGCCTTTCGCAAGTGGCTGGGCGCCGGCAAGCTGGGGGACGTAAAGCAACACTGGCCGACCCTCGAAGAAACCGTCGGAACCCTGCGCGAAGCCGGTGCCTGGGTCAGCCTGGCGCACCCCTGGCACTACGATTTCACCCGCAGCAAGCGCCGAAAGCTGATTGCCGACTATATTCAAGCTGGGGGTCAGGCGCTGGAGGTGGTCAATGGCTATCAACCGGCCGAGCAGGTCGGCAGCCTGGCCATCCTGGCACGTGAGTTCGGTCTGCTGGTGAGCGCCGGCAGTGATTTCCATGGCCCGGGAGGCTGGTCCGAGATTGGCGAATATCGCCCGGTCCCGGAGGATCTGCCACCGCTTTGGTGTCGATTCAAACATGACCCAATTATTGCCGCCGTCTGAACAGGTAGAGAATGTGAGTCAATTTTTCCAGATTCATCCGGAAAACCCGCAAGCGCGCCTGATTAAACAGGCTGTTGAAATCATCCGCTCGGGCGGGGTGGTGATCTATCCCACGGACTCCTCCTACGCCATTGGTTGCCAGATCGGCGACAAGACCGCTGTCGAGCGCGTGCGCCGATTGCGCGGGCTGGATGAAAAGCACAACTTTGCTTTGATCTGCAGCGATCTGTCGCAGCTCGGGGTATTTGCCAAGATCGACACCGGCACCTTCCGTATCCTCAAGGCGCACCTGCCGGGGCCCTATACCTTCATTCTCAACGCCACCCGCGAAGTCCCGCGGCTGTTGCTGCACCCGAAGAAACGCACCATCGGCCTGCGGGTGCCCAGCCATCCGATCGCCCTGGCGCTGCTGGCCCAACTGGGTGAGCCGCTGATGAGCGTGACCCTGATCATGCCCGGCGACACCGATCCGTTGAGCGACCCCTATGAAATGCGCCAACTGTTGGAGCATCAGGTCGACCTGATCATCGACGGCGGTTTCGGCGGGATCAAGGCGTCCACCGTGATCAACCTGGCGGACGGCGATCCTGAAGTGATTCGCGTCGGCTGCGGCGACCCGACCCCGTTCATGGTCGAGGCCTGAATGTCGGTGGTGGAAACCGTCGACAGCCAGGCGGGTGCTCAGCAGGAACTGCCGTTTGCCATGGTCTATGGCCAGGCCGTGCTGGAAATGCCGCAGGACCTGTACATCCCGCCGGATGCCCTGGAAGTCTTCCTCGAAGCGTTCGAAGGGCCGCTCGACCTGCTGCTGTATTTGATCCGCAAACAGAACATCAACATTCTCGACATCCCGGTGGCGGAAATCACCCGTCAATACATGGGCTATGTCGAGTTGATGCAGACGGTGCGCCTGGAACTGGCCGCCGAGTACCTGGTGATGGCGGCGATGCTGGCCGAGATCAAGTCGCGCATGTTGCTCCCGCGTTCGGCGGAGATCGAAGCGGAAGAAGATGATCCGCGTGCAGAGCTGATTCGCCGCTTGCAGGAGTACGAACGCTTCAAGGCTGCCGCCGAGGGCATCGACGGTCTGAGCCGGGTCGGTCGTGATGTGATCGTGCCCAAGCTCGATGCCCCGCAGGCCCAGGCGCGCAAGTTGCTGCCGGATGTCCGGTTGAGCGAGCTCCTGCTGTCGATGGCCGAAGTGCTGCGCCGTGGCGACATGTTTGAAAGCCACCAGGTCAGCCGCGAGGCGCTGTCGACCCGCGAGCGCATGAGCGATGTGCTGGAGCGGCTCAAGGGCGGCGGTTTTGTGCCCTTTGTCGAGCTGTTCACCGCCGAGGAGGGCCGCCTCGGGGTGGTCGTGACCTTTATGGCGATCCTCGAACTGGTCAAGGAATCCCTGGTCGAGCTGGTGCAGAATGAGCCCTTTGCCGCCATCCACGTGCGGGCGCGAGCCGAATAACGAGCAAAATCCATGAATTTGAGTGAACCCCGCGAGCTGGCCCCCTTGCTTGAAGCCTTTCTGTTGGCCTCGGGAAAGCCGCAATCGATGGAGCGTCTGTTCGAGCTCTTTGAAGAAGGCGAGCGCCCGGAACCATCGGTGTTCAAGAAAGCCCTGACGATCCTCGAAAAGTCCTGCGACGGCCGCGCCTTTGAACTCAAGGAGGTGGCTTCCGGCTACCGCCTGCAGATCCGCGAGAAGTTTGCGCCCTGGGTGGGTCGCTTGTGGGAAGAGCGCCCGCAGCGCTATTCGCGGGCGATGCTGGAGACCATGGCGCTGATTGCCTATCGCCAACCGATCACCCGGGGCGAGATCGAGGATGTGCGGGGTGTGGCGGTCAACAGCAACATCGTCAAGACCCTGCTGGAGCGCGAGTGGATCAGGGTCGTCGGCTACCGCGAAGTGCCCGGCCGACCGGCGATGTTTGCCACCACCAAGGCGTTTCTCGACCATTTCAACCTGAAAAACCTCGACGACCTGCCGTCCCTGGCTGAATTGCGCGAGCTGGAGCCGGAACCGATGCTCGAGTTCGAAGACGCGCCGGTGCCGCAGAGTCTGCAGGAGCTGGCGGATGCCAGTGCCGAGCCAGAAGAGCCGAAAGACGAAACCAGTTTCCATACCTTGTTGCTGGAACTGGACTCGATGGAGGAGGGGATCAAGACCGACTTCGACGACTTGCTGCGTGACGGTGAGCCGGGCGAGGTGCAGGAGGCGGGCGAGGTGCTTGAGTCTGCCGAGGTCGAGGTCGAGGTCGAAGCCGAAGCTGAAGCTGAATCTGAAGCCGAAGCAGAACCTGTCGAGGCGCCGCCGCAAGAGGACATTCTCGGCGTCGCCGAGGCCCGCGAGAAACTCCTCGCAGCGGTGGCGGCCCTGGAAACCCCGCCGGCGCGACCCGAATTGAGCGATGAAGAAGCCGAGGCCCTGGCCCTGGCCGAAGCAATCGAGGCCGAGCGCCGGCAGTTCGAGGACGACTGATTCGCCACCGGTCGGCGGAAAAAGCGCTGGCCGACCGTTTATCCGCTAGTCTCTGATGCGCAAGCCGCGCCATGCGCGTATGATTCGCGACCCTTTGGCGATCTCTTCGCCAGAAACCAGCTTCAACTCTTCAGGCCAGGCCTGAACAGATCACACCGGGAGGTGCCCAGATGAGTATCAAAGACCAGAAAGACGACCAGGAAATCGGCCCAGCAGGCGAAAAACTGCAGAAAGTCCTCGCCCGTATCGGCGTTGGCTCGCGCCGTGACGTAGAGGCCTGGATCAGCCACGGCCGGATCAAGGTCAACGGCAAAGACGCCACCCTTGGCCTGCGTGTCGACATGCACGACGCCATCACCATCGACGGCAAGGTCATCAAGCGCGAAGAAGCGGCCGAATCGGTCCGTCGCGTGATCATGTACAACAAGCCCGATGGCGAAATCTGCACCCGTGACGATCCGGAAGGCCGTCCGACCGTGTTCGACAAGATGCCGCGCCCGAAAGAAGGTCGCTGGATCAACATCGGTCGCCTCGACATCAACACCACCGGCCTGCTGATGTTCACCACCGACGGTGAACTGGCCAACCGCCTGATGCACCCGTCCTACGAGATGGACCGTGAATACGCGGTACGTGTGCGCGGCGAAGTCGACGACGAGATGATCGAGCGCCTGAAGGCGGGCGTGGTCCTCGAAGACGGCCCGGCCAAGTTCACCGACATCAAGCAGGCGCCGGGCGGCGAAGGTTTCAACCACTGGTACCACTGCGTGGTCATGGAAGGTCGTAACCGCGAAGTACGTCGTCTGTGGGAGTCCCAGGGCCTGGTGGTCAGCCGCCTGAAGCGTGTGCGTTTCGGTCCGGTGTTCCTCAACTCCGACCTGCCGATGGGTCGCTGGCGCGAAATGAGCCAGTATGAAGTCGACGTGCTCAGCGCCGAAGTCGGCCTGACGCCGGTGGCAATGCCGCAGATGAACGCCAAGAGCAAGGACAAGCTGGAGCGTATGCAGCGTAAATCCTCGCGTCCGGTGGGCAAGAGCGAGCGCGTGCGTACCTTGCGTCCTGCGACCGCAGCGCCAGCCACCGGTCCGCGTCCAGCCCGTGAGCCGCAGATCGAAGGCGAGCGTCCAGCCCGCAAGCCGGCTGCGCGCCAGGACGGTGAGCGCGGTCCACGTACGCCGCGTCCGGCCAATGGTCGCACCGAACGTGGCGAAGGCCGTGGCGCTCCTGCTGGTCGTGGTACGCCAGTTGCCGATCGTCCAGCCGACACCAAGCGTCCAGCCAAGCCGGCTGCGAAGCGTCCGGGGATCAAGCTGGTCGAGGGCGACAAGCCATCGGGCAAGCGCCGCGGCGCCCCGGCGGGTTCGGGCCAGCGTCCGGGTTTTGGCCGCCGCAAGCCAGAGTAGGAGCCGGCTTGCCGGCGAAGCTCTTCAATAAAAACGCCAACCTTCGGGTTGGCGTTTTTTTTGGCTTGGCTTTTTGCAGGTACAAGTCTCAAGGCCGCCATCGCGAGCAGGCTCGCTCCTACAGGTGATTGAACGCATTCCATTGTAGGAGCGAGCCTGCTCGCGATGGCGTCATCAGCCACACTGGAAACCCCACCTTACGCCCCGTAAAGAAATCCTGACAAAATCCACTGATTTACCCCATGAATCGCACCACTCCCAACACCTGTAAGAAAATTCTTCCACCTCGACACCCTCCACATCAGCCGCCACCCCTCTAGCCCGCTTGTTTCACCCACCCAGACGAGGTCATATGCGCCCCATGCCTGTCGTGCAGGTGGATAACAAGAAGGAGGCGCTATGTACGCCGTGAGTCATCTTCATCTCTCTTCGTGGGGCGATTTTTCCGTCTCCCCCGTCACTGACCAGCAAAGGTCTGACCTCATTTTTGCAGCCGTCCGAGCCTCTCGAGACGGACACAGGCAATCCCGGCCCACGCCACGCTGATCCAGCGAGGTCTGGCGGCAGGGGGTTACAGGTGTACAATGCGCCGCGTTTTAACTGTGACCCCCCCGCGTAATCGCGCAAACCTCAAGGCTACCCGCCTTGTTCACTCCGTCGCGTCACGAGCGTGTCGGGTTCGATTTCGTCACAGATAAAAACAAACAGGTGACGCATGACTGTTGTAAATACGCTGAACTCCTGGTGCCTGCGCTGGGGTTTGATCGGCGCTGCTGGAGCCTGATCCGCACAGCAACGTCGTAACGAACATCATCAAACCTTGCGTGAGACCGTTTTCATGAGTGGACAAAACTCGCATTCAGGCGAGCTGAAGCGCGGCCTGAAAAATCGTCATATTCAATTGATCGCCCTCGGTGGCGCGATCGGCACCGGCTTGTTCCTGGGCTCTGCCGGGGTCCTGAAATCCGCCGGCCCGTCGATGATCCTCGGCTACGCCATCTGCGGTTTCATCGCCTTCATGATCATGCGCCAACTGGGCGAAATGATCGTCGAAGAGCCAGTGGCTGGTTCGTTCAGCCACTTTGCCCACAAATATTGGGGCGGTTTCGCAGGTTTCCTGTCGGGTTGGAACTGCTGGATCCTGTACATCCTGGTGGGCATGTCGGAGCTGACCGCGGTCGGCAAGTACGTGCACTATTGGTGGCCGGAAATCCCGACCTGGGTCTCGGCCGCCGCCTTCTTCCTGCTGATCAACGCGATCAACCTGGGCAACGTCAAGTTCTTTGGCGAGGCCGAGTTCTGGTTCGCGATCATCAAGGTCGTGGCCATCGTCGGCATGATCGGCCTGGGCAGCTACCTGCTGGTCAGCGGCAACGGCGGCCCGCAAGCGGCGGTCAGCAACCTGTGGGAACACGGTGGGTTCTTCCCTAATGGTGTGAGCGGCCTGGTGATGGCCATGGCGATCATCATGTTCTCCTTCGGTGGCCTGGAAATGCTCGGCTTCACCGCCGCAGAAGCCGAACAACCGAAGACCGTGATCCCGAAAGCGATCAACCAGGTGATCTACCGGATCCTGATTTTCTACATCGGTGCCCTGGTGATCCTGCTGTCGCTGACCCCATGGGACAGCCTGCTGAGCACCCTGAATGCCTCGGGCGATGCCTACAGTGGTAGCCCGTTCGTCCAGGTGTTCTCGATGCTGGGCAGCAACACCGCGGCGCACATCCTCAACTTCGTGGTCCTGACCGCGGCGCTGTCGGTGTACAACAGCGGCACCTACTGCAACAGCCGCATGCTGCTGGGCATGGCCGAGCAGGGCGACGCACCTCGCGGCCTGGCGAAGATCGACAAGCGCGGCGTGCCGGTGCGTTCGATCCTGGCGTCGGCAGCCGTGACCCTGGTCGCGGTGCTGCTGAACTACCTGATTCCGCAGCACGCGCTGGAATTGCTGATGTCGCTGGTAGTAGCCACGCTGGTGATCAACTGGGCGATGATCAGCTACTCGCACTTCAAGTTCCGCCAGCACATGAACCGCACCCAGCAAACGCCGCTGTTCAAGGCGCTGTGGTACCCGTACGGCAACTACGTCTGCCTGGCGTTCGTGGTGTTCATCCTCGGCATTATGCTGATGATCCCGGGCATCCAGGTTTCGGTGTGCGCGATTCCGGTGTGGATCCTGTTCATGTGGGTGTGCTACGGCATCAAGAACAAACGCAGTGCCCAGGTCCTGAATGCGGCGCCAGTTGCCGAATAAGTTGCTGCTGTAGTTTTCGTTGTTGTGGGAGCGGGCTTGCCCGCGAAGGCGGCGTCACGGCCTCCATCGCAATCGCGGGCAAGCCCGCTCCCACACAAGCCCGCTCCCACAGTTATTGCTGCTCCGGCGTCACCACCGTCCAACTGTCATCCGGATCGAAGCGCTTCATCGCCAGCGCCTGTTTCTCGCTGTCTGGCCCCAGATCCTTCTCGAATACCTCGCCCTCGTGACTGATCATGAAACTCATGACGCCCGTGTCGTCGTATTTCAGCGGCCAGGCGATGAGGGCGAAGCCGCGGCTCATCTTGTCGCCGATCAGGTAGCTGTAGGCGCCGCCCGGTGCTGAAGGGCCCTGGGCGTCGAGGATGCGGAAGCGGTAGCCGTGCCAGCCTTCGCCGGCGATGGTCTTGCCGAACTCGGGGCCGAGCGGGCTGATCTGGCCGCTTTTGTCCTCGGCCCAATAGAGGCCGTCGTGGGTGCCAGGGGTGCTGTAGATGTTCTGCGCATATTCCAGTGCGCCATCACCGTCGCGGTCGACCGAGGCGTAGTCCATCTGGGCGTCGTGGTAGGCCAGTACCGATTGCACCGCATCCAGTTCGTTGCGGCCAATGCGTCGGGCGCGGACCTCTGCACCGCCGGCCTTGAGGTCAAAGCGCCAGCCCTTGGCGTCCTTGACCAGGGGGATCGGCAGGGTCCAGTTATTTGGTCCGACGGCCAGCACGGCCTTGTTGTCGCCGGATTTCTCGATGTGATGCTGCTCGCGGTACTGCTCCAGGAAGGCTTCGACATCCTTGCGCTGGTTGCCGGCGCGGGGGATGTAGGTGCGCCAGTCTTCACCCAGCAGTTCGATCAGGCGTTGCTGATCAGCCTGTTGGGTGCCCAGCGCATTGACGAACGCCTGGGCGGCTTTCTCGGGTGTTGGAAAAGATTGCTGCGCCGCCGCCACGCACGACCAGGCCAGGCCAGCGGTGATGGTCAGGGCCTGCAGGAGCTGACTGATGGGCGCCTTGCTTCGAGGATGGTTGTTCAACGGCGGCCCCCTCCGGAACGTGATGGTGGCCGTGAAGGCCGACTGACTTGATGGCCGGCCGAACGCGCGGCAGTCGGGCGCTGGGCGGAGACCTGGCTGGCGCGGCCGCGATTGGCTTGCAGGTTGGTCTGTGAAGGCGAACGCGCGCCGGCGAAGGCGTTGTTGCTGGCGCTGCCGCGGCTGGCGGTGGGGCGCTGGCTGGTGGTCTGCCGGGCTTGTTCGCGACGTTGGTTGGCCTGGGCGGTCTGTTTGCGCGGTTGCTGGTTGGCCTGATTGCGCGGTTGCTGATTCTCCCGAGTGTTTCGCGCCGTGTTCTGGCCTCTGTCAGCCGCTTTCGGGCGCTCTGCCCCAGGTTGCATCCGATTGCTGCTCGATGGCGCGGAGCGGGCTTCGCGCATTTGCTCGCGGGCCTGCTGGTTGCTGGTCGCCGGACGTTCGATACCGGCGCGGTCCATGGAGGTGCGCGCCTTTTCGCGGGCCTGGGCACGCTGGGCGTTGTCGCCGCGATAGGCCTCGCGCTGCTTGGCGCCATTCAACTGCCGACCGTATTGTTCGCGGCTGCGAGTGTCGCGATAGGGCACGCCGTTGCGGTGCACCGGGTTGTGCTGCCATTTTTGCGAGTTGTTGTTGATCTGGTTATTGCGATTGATCTGATTGTTGCGGTTGATGTTGTTGTAGCGATCGACATCGATGTCGACGTCGTTATCGTCCCAGTCACACTCGCCCCACAGGGAGCCGATGATTGCCACTCCGGTGCCGAATGCCAGCCCGGCCACCAGGGCCTGGCCAGGGTAGTAGGCCGGTGGTGGTGGATAGTAGGCGGGCGGGGACGCCGGGTAGGCCCAGGTGCCGTAGGTGGTGGTCGGGTTGTAGGTGGGGACGTACACCACCTGCGGGTCGGCGGGTTGGATGATGATGGTCGACGGGCTGGACGCTGCGGGTGCCGGCGCTGGCGCTGAAGAGCTCGTGGCCGCCTTGGGGGCCGCAGCGGGTGCCGGTGCCGCCACGTTCTGGATGGTCACATTCTGGTACTGGTTGCTTTGCAGATTGCCGGCGGCCTGGGCCTGATGGCGCAAACGCTGCACGGCATTCATCACGTCGTCGGGTTGGGCGAGGAAGGCGTCACCCAGTCGCTGCACCCAGACCGGGTCCTGGCCCAGGGTGGCCAGCACCTGGGGAAAGGCCACCAGTGCCTGCACGCTCGGGTCCCAGGGTTGCTCCGCCACTTGCTTGACCGCATCGTCGCCCTTGGCGTCCGGGTGCGCCTTGGACCAGGTGACCGCCTCGGCGATTTCCCCGGGGTAGGTCACCGCCATCAGCAACTGGGCCAACAGCGGATCGGGGTAAAGCGCGATGGGCGCGATCATTTGATCCAGTTGTTCCTGGGTGAACACGGGATCCTTGGCCGGCGCCGTAATGGGCGCGGTTGCAGAGGTATTGGCCGGCGCGGTGGCAGGCACAGCCGCTGGCGCATCCGCCGCCTGCGCTGCACATAAGGTTCCACCGAGAACAAGCACAGCCGACAACGCATAGATAAATGGAATGCGCATTGCAACTCCATGGGGTCAGTGGATCAGTGTCAGCGCAAACCGGCGTTGAGCGGCGTATTTCGCCGCTGCAAGGACGTTGCTTAACTAGCGTAGCAAACATCCGCTTTTTGCCACGCGCTGCAGAACGAATCCCTGAGACAATAGCCCAACGCGTGCATCCCTCTCGGGATAACGAGCGCTTTTCGACATGACTGCGAGACTGCAATGCTGGTGATATCCAACAACGTGCATCTGCCCGATGCCGAGATCGAATTGACGGCCATTCGTGCGCAAGGCGCGGGTGGGCAGAACGTCAACAAGGTTTCCAGCGCCGTGCATTTGCGCTTCGACATTGGGGCCTCATCGCTGCCCGAGTTCTACAAGGAGCGCTTGCTGGCCCTGCGCGACAGCCGGATCACCAGCGACGGCGTGATCATTCTCAAGGCCCAGCAATATCGCACCCAGGAGCAGAACCGCGCGGACGCCCTTGAGCGTTTGACCGAACTGATCCTCGCCGCCACCAAGGTGGAAAAGAAACGCCGCCCGACCAAGCCGACCCTCGGCTCGAAGAAGCGCCGACTGGAAACCAAGAGCAAGCGGGGCGACATCAAGGCCGGGCGCGGCAAGGTGGACTTCTAGCGCGACTGGCGCTGGCGTGGGGCCTGGCGGTACAGGTAAATGCTCAGCGTCAAACCGCCAAGGGCAGCCAGCGCGGCGAACAGAAAGATCGAGGCAAAGCCGAATCCGGCAGCGATGGCCCCGGCAAGGGGCCCGGTGATCCCCAGCGACAGGTCGATGAACAGCGAATACGCGCCCACCGCCGCACCACGACTGGACGCCGGCACCAGGTTGACCGCCTCAACGCCCAGGGCCGGGAACACCAACGAGAAACCGAAGCCGCTCAGCGCCGCGCCAGCCAGCGCCCAATGAGCGTCCGGGGCCAGCCACAACAGCAGCAGGCCGAGGGTTTCCACCGACAGACAGGCAATCGCCACGCGAAAGCCGCCGAGCCGATTGATCAAATGCCCGAACAGCAGACGCGCGCCGATGAAGCTGGCGCCGAACAGGCTCAGGCACAGTACCGCGTTATCCCATTGGCGGGTCGCGTAGTAGAGGGTGATGAAGGTGGCGATGGTGCCAAAACCGATCGAGCCCAGCGCCAGCCCGCAGCCGTGGGGCAGGACCCGCCCGAGCACATGCATGAACGGCAGGCGTTCGCCGACGACAATCGGCGCCGCAGTTTTCGGCCAGGCCAGCGCCAGGCCGAGCAGGGCCAGCAGGATGATGCTGACGCCCATGCTCCACAGGCCGAACTGATGCACCAGCAGCACCCCCAGCGGCGCGCCAACCGCCAGCGCGCCGTAGCTGGCAATGCCGTTCCAGGAAATCACCTTGGCGGTATTCGCTGCGCCCACCCGGCCGATGCCCCAGCCAATCGAACCCGAACCCACCAGGCTTTCCGCACTACCGAGCACCAGCCGGCCGATCAGCAGGCAGCTCAGGCTGAGCATCGGCAGGTGTTGGGTCCAGGCCGACAGCAGCATGAACACGCCGCTCAAGCCGCAACCGGCCAGGCCATAGATCACCGCCAGCTTGCTGCCCTTGTTGTCGATGATGCGTCCGGCATAGGGCCGGCTGAGCAGGGTGGCGAGGTATTGCACGCTGATCACCAGCCCGGCGATCACCGCGCCGAACCCCAGGTCGCTGTGCACATAGCCGGGTAGGACGGCCAGCGGAATGCCGATATTCAAGTAGCCGATAAAGGTAAACAGGACGATGGAGACAACTTGCAGCGTGACCGAGAGGGGGCGCTGGGAATCTGGCATGGGGAGGTCCACGGGACAGCAGGATAGATAGGCTGCTTATGATACCGGTGGTTGGGCTAGATCAGCAGGAGAAATTCGCGTCGCTGTGGTGACCATGGGTCAGGATTGTTTCGGTGTGACCAACTGGGTGGCAACCAGTGCGGCGAGGGCTTTTTCGCGGGTGCCGAAGCGGGCCAGGAGCAGGGCCTGTTTTTCCGGGCTCAGGCGGCTCCAGATGTCGATCATCCGTTGGGCGGCGTCGATCAGCACGCTGGCCTGATGTTCATCGAAGGTGTCGGTCATGGCGGAGGACTCGGGTTTCAGGCTGTGTGGAAAGCGCATGAATGAGCGCTTTCCACACGGTCTGGGTAGTGCGCTTACTCTTCGCTGTCGGCCTTGCGGCTACCAGTGGCTTCTTGCGGCTCGGGCTGTTGGGCACCGGCTTGTTGCGGGGTTGTCTGCTCAGTCTCGTGCAGGCTTGGGAAGGGGAGATTCGGGATCTCGTGCATGGTGATTGCTCCTCGCAAAGTCTGTTTTTTAAATCGCTGTGTAGAACCGCGCTGCTACAAAAGCCTGGGCAGGATACAGCAGGGGAGATGACAAACAGACTTTTATCTCGACTTTCTGCGACAGATGGCCGCATCGGCGAGGTGGGGAGGGGGCGCAGGCTTCCCGATCACGGGGAGCCTGGCTTTGTCACTTGCAGACGTCGGCGATTGCCTCGGCCAGCAGATCAAGGCGCGTGGCATCGATGCCGGCGACGTTGGCGCGACCGGAACTGACCATGTACACGCTGTGTTGCTCGCGCAGCTTTTTCACCTGTTCCGGGCTCAAGCCGGTGTAGGAGAACATCCCGCGTTGCACGCCGATATGGGCGAAACGTTCACGTAAACCGTGAGGCTCCAGCGCCTCCACCAGGCCGGAACGCAATTGCGCAATACGCTGGCGCATGGCTTCCACTTCGTCGGCCCATTGCTGTTTCAGCTGCGGGTCGCCAAGGATGGTCGCCACCACAGCGGCGCCGTGATCCGGTGGCGTCGACCACAGGTTGCGGGCGATGTGCGCCAGTTGGCTGCGCACATCGGTCAGCTTCTCGGCGTCCTTGGCGCAGACAATCAGCGCCCCGGTGCGGTCGCGGTACAGGCCGAAGTTCTTCGAGCAGGAACTGGTGATCAGCAGTTCGGGCAGTTCGGCGGCGAACAGCCGGGCTGCCCAGGCATCCTGCTCCAGGCCATCGCCAAAGCCCTGGTAGGCAAAGTCGATCAGCGGCAGCAATTTGCGGCTGCGGACTACGTCCAGCACCCGGCGCCAGTCATCCTGCGACAGGTCGAAACCGGTCGGGTTGTGGCAGCACGCATGCAGCAGCACCACGTCACCCTGGGGAATCAGGTTCAGGGTCGCCAGCATGGCCTCGACGTCCAGGCGGTTGTCACTGCCCACGTAGGGGTAGTGGCTGACCTTGAGGCCGGCGGTGGCGTAGATGGTTTCGTGGATCGGCCAGGTCGGGTTGCTCAACCAGATGCCACGGCCCGGCAGGCACTGCGCAATGAAGTCGGCACTCAGGCGCAAGGCGCCGGTGCCGCCCGGGGTCTGGGTGGCGCCGGCACGTTGGGCGGCGATCAGTGGCGAGTCGGCGCCCAGCACCAGCTCGTTGATCACCTTGCCAAACGCCGCGTCGCCGTGACCACCGATATAGGTCTTGGTGGTCTGGCGATCGACCAGGCGCAGTTCGGCCTGTTTCACCGACTGCGGGATCGGCGTCAGGCCCTGGGCATCTTTATAAACGCCCACGCCGAGGTCGAACTTGCGCGGGTTGCTGTCTTGCGCATAGGCCTCCATCAGACCGAGGATCGGATCGCCGGGCACCCGGCCGATGGCGTCGAAATGCATTACTTGCGGCCCTCGGCGTCCTTGGCCACTTCGTCAGTGCGCGCGGCCATGATGAAGTCGTTGCGGTGCAGGCCCTTGATCGAGTGGCTCCACCAGGTCACGGTGACTTTGCCCCACTCGGTCAGCAGACCTGGGTGGTGACCTTCGGCCTCGGAGATTTCACCCATGGCATTGGTGAATGCCAGGGCAAACTTGAAGTTCTTGAACAGGAAAACTTTTTCCAGCTGCATCACGCCGTCGCGCACTTCGATGTTCCAGTCCGGGATCTGCTTGATCAGTACCGGCAGTTCTTCGTCGCTGACTTGTGGGGCATCGGCACGGCAGGCTTCGCAATGGGCTTGGTTCAGAGCGGTCATGGTGGTTTCCTGAATTCGATTTCTTGTTAGACGTTACTATTTTTTGCCGGTCGCCGCGACTGCGGCGACCTTATGCCGCCTTGGGTTTTGGCGGGAATTTCGGTGCGTGCAAGCCCAGCTGCATGCCTTTGTGGACCATGCCCATGATGTCTTCGTGGGCGAGGTCGAACAGGCGCTTGAGGTCGGGCAGGACAAAGTACAGCGGTTGCAGGATGTCGATGCGATACGGCGTGCGCATGGCTTCCAGCGGATCGAAGGCCTGGTGCTCCGGCTCGGCGGACAGGCTGTACACGGTTTCCTTGGGTGAGGAGAGAATGCCGCCGCCGTAGATCCGTTGGCCTTCCGGCGTTTCGACCAGGCCGAACTCGATGGTCATCCAGTACAGGCGCGCCAGGTACACGCGCTCTTCCTTGCTGGCCTTGAGGCCGAGCTTGCCGTAGGTGTGGGTGAATTCGGCGAACCAGGGGTTGGTCAGCAGCGGGCAGTGGCCGAAAATCTCGTGGAAAATGTCCGGCTCTTGCAGGTAATCCAGCTCTTCGCGGGTACGAATAAAGGTCGCGACGGGAAACTGCTTGTTGGCCAGCAATTCGAAGAAGGTCTGGAACGGGATCAGCGCCGGGACTCGGGCGACCTGCCAGCCGGTGGTTTCACCGAGGACCTTGTTGATTTCATCGAGCTGGGGAATGCGGTCATGGGGCAGGCCGAGTTTTTCGATGCCTTCCATGTATTCCGGGCACGCACGGCCCTCGAGCACTTTCAACTGGCGAGTGATCAGCGTGTTCCACACCGCGTGTTCTTCAGCGGTGTAGTGGATAAAACCTTGCGCATCGGGCTCGCGGGCCACGTATTGCGTCTGCTTCATGCTGCTCTCCTGCAAAGGGATACATTCTTGTTATGTCCTGCTATGGACCTAGGAATACCTCGAAGCGTGCGACCTTGCAGCAGGTCTCAGCAGCGCTGCGTAGGAAATGCCCTTGGTTTTCGTAAAGTTTTCGTTACGAATGGGCGACGATGGCGCAGTTACTGAGATTTTCAGCTGTGAAAAGCCCTGGGGCTGTCACATAATCTTGACGACTAACTTGTCGCGGCAGCAGAAAAAATCCGCTCGCGCGCCGCTTAACACCTCAGTTCGGGCCTTTTCATGCGTATCAAAGTCCATTGCCAGAATCGCATCGGCATCCTGCGCGACATCCTCAACCTGCTGGTGGAGTACGGGATCAACGTCGCCCGTGGCGAGGTGGGTGGCGAGCATGGCAATGCGATCTACCTGCATTGCCCTAACCTGATCAACCTGCAGTTCCAGGCCCTGCGGCCCAAGTTCGAGGGGATTGCCGGGGTGTTCGGCGTCAAGCGTGTAGGCCTGATGCCCAGCGAGCGTCGGCACATGGAGCTGAATGCCTTGCTCGGTGCGCTGGAGTTTCCGGTGCTGTCGATCGACATGGGCGGTTCCATCGTTGCCGCCAACCGCGCGGCGGCGCAGCTGCTGGGGGTGCGGGTCGACGAGGTGCCGGGGATTCCGCTGTCGCGCTACGCCGAGGACTTCGACCTGCCGGAACTGGTGCGCGCCAACAAGTCGCGGATCAACGGCCTGCGGGTCAAGGTCAAGGGCGACGTGTTCCTCGCCGATATCGCGCCGCTGCAGTCCGAACACGACGACAGCGAGGCCATGGCCGGTGCGGTGCTGACCCTGCACCGGGCTGACCGGGTCGGCGAGCGCATCTATAACGTGCGCAAGCAGGAGCTGCGGGGCTTCGACAGTATTTTCCAGAGCTCGAAAGTCATGGCCGCCGTCGTCCGCGAAGCACGGCGCATGGCACCGCTGGATGCGCCGCTGTTGATCGAAGGCGAGACCGGCACCGGCAAGGAATTGCTCGCACGTGCCTGCCACCTGGCCAGCCCACGCGGTCAGTCGCCGTTGATGGCGCTGAACTGCGCCGGCCTCCCGGAATCCATGGCCGAGACTGAGTTGTTCGGTTACGGCCCCGGCGCCTTCGAAGGGGCGCGGGCCGAGGGCAAGCTTGGGCTGCTGGAGCTGACGGCGGGCGGTACGCTGTTTCTCGATGGCGTCGGCGAAATGAGCCCGCGCCTGCAGGTGAAATTGCTGCGGTTCCTGCAGGACGGTTGCTTCCGCCGGGTCGGCAGTGATGAAGAGGTCTATCTGGATGTGCGGGTGATCTGTGCCACCCAGGTCGATCTGTCCGAGCTGTGTGCCAGCGGCGAGTTCCGCCAGGACCTGTACCACCGCCTGAACGTGCTGTCGCTGCACATTCCGCCGCTGCGTGAATGCCTGGACGGCCTGACGCCGTTGGTCGAGCACTTCCTCGACCAGGCCAGCCGGCAGATCGGCTGCCCGCTGCCGAAGCTGGCGCCGGCGGCCATGGACCGGCTCAGTCACTACCATTGGCCGGGCAATGTGCGGCAGTTGGAAAACGTGCTGTTCCAGGCGGTATCACTCTGTGAGGGCGGCACGGTCAAGGCCGAACATATCCGTCTGCCGGACTACGGTGTGCGTCAGCCGCTGGGGGATTTTTCCCTCGACGGTGGTCTCGACGAGATTGTCGGACGTTTCGAAAAAGCCGTGCTGGAACGCCTGTATTCCGAACATTCCAGCAGTCGATCCCTGGGCAAGCGCCTGGGCGTTTCCCACACCACCATTGCCAACAAGTTGCGCGAATATGAAATTGGCAAACTTGAGCGGTAACCCACAAGTGCAACTTTGTTAATGATAATTATTTGCGCAAACTGCATGTGCAATTTGAACTTTCCCTGACCTGCAACATGGAAATTGTCATCAGCGCGATCTAGGCTCCTTTCACTCATTGGCAGGAGCCTGGCCATGTCTGCGGTCGACGACGGCGCGCAACGCTCGCGCAAAGAAACACGGTTGTTTCTATTCCTGGTGATCTTTCTGTTCCCGCTGCTATCCGTCGCGATAGTCGGCGGCTACGGCTTCTTTATCTGGTTCCTGCAAATGCTGTTCGGCCCGCCCGGGGCGCCTCACTGATTGCTACTTAACCGGCAAGGAGGGTGAGTCATGGAACAGAATATTCATATCGCCAGTTTGATCGTGCTCGCCCGCCCCGAGTTGTTTGACGGGGTGAAGGCCAATCTGCGCCTGCTGCAGGGCGTCGAATTGCATCAGGAAAGTCCCGAAGGCAAGTTGGTGGTGGTCCTGGAAATGCCCGGTGAGTCGCACTTGCTGCAACGCATCGAGCAGATCGGCCGCCTGCCCGGCGTGCTCAACGCCTCCCTCGTCTACCACGAAATTCTCGATGTCAGCGGAGAACACACATGCCCATGACCCGCCGTGAGTTCGTCAAGGCCCAGGCCGCCGGGATCGCTGCGGCTGCGGCCGGGTTGCCGGTGTTCACCTCGGCCAGCAACCTGATTACCGAACAGGACATGATCTCCCTGACCTGGAACAAGGCACCGTGCCGGTTCTGCGGCACCGGTTGCAGCGTGATGGTGGCGACCAAGGACAACCGCGTGGTGGCGACCCATGGCGACGTCAAGGCCGAGGTCAATCGCGGGCTGAACTGCGTCAAGGGCTACTTCCTGTCGAAGATCATGTACGGCGTCGACCGCCTGACCCAGCCGCTGCTGCGCATGAGCAATGGCCAGTACGACAAGCAGGGCGAGTTCCAGCCGGTGTCCTGGACCCAGGCCTTCGACATCATGGAATTGAAGTTCAAGGAAGCGATCAAGAACAAAGGCGCCGATTCGATTGCCATGTTCGGCTCCGGACAGTGGACAGTGTGGGAGGGCTACGCCGCCAACAAACTGATGAAGGCCGGCCTGCGTTGCAACAACATCGACCCGAATGCCCGGCATTGCATGGCCTCGGCGGTGATGGGCTTCATGCGCACCTTCGGCATCGACGAACCCATGGGCTGTTACGACGATATCGAGGCCACCGACACCTTCGTGTTGTGGGGCTCGAACATGGCCGAGATGCACCCGATCCTCTGGAGCCGGGTCACCGACCGGCGTTTGAGCCAGCCCGGGGTCAAGGTCGCGGTGCTCTCCACCTTCGAGCATCGCAGCTTTGATCTGGCCGATATTCCGATGGTGTTCAAGCCGCAGACCGACTTGCTGATCCTCAACTACATCGCCAACTACATCATTGAAAGCGGTTCGGTGAACCAGGAGTTCGTCAGCAAGCACACCAAGTTCGCCAAGGGCGCCGACGACATCGGCTACGGCTTGCGCGGCGATAATCCGCTGGAGATGAAGGCGAAAAACGCCGCCAAGGCCAACACCTGGTCCGACATCGATTTCGAACAATTCGCCGCCTTCGTCAAACCCTACACCCTGGAGCGCACCGCCAAGGAAACCGGGGTGCCGGCCGAGCGGCTCAAAACTCTGGCGCAGTTGTATGCCGACCCGAAACGCAAGGTGGTGTCGTTCTGGACCATGGGCTTCAACCAGCACACCCGTGGGGTCTGGGCCAACAACCTGATCTACAACATCCACCTGCTGACCGGCAAGATCAGCGAGCCGGGCAACAGTCCGTTCTCCCTGACCGGGCAGCCGTCGGCCTGTGGCACCGCGCGGGAAGTCGGCACCTTTTCCCATCGCCTGCCGGCAGACATGGTGGTGACCAATCCGAAGCATCGGGCCAAGGCCGAGGAGATCTGGAAACTGCCGGCCGGAACCATTAATGAAAAGGTCGGCTTTCACGCGGTACAGCAGAGCCGCATGCTCAAGGACGGTGTGCTCAACGTCTACTGGACCATGGCCAGCAACAACATGCAGGCCGGCCCGAACCTGATGCAGGAAACCTTGCCAGGCTGGCGTAATCCCGAGAACTTCGTGATCGTTTCCGACGTTTATCCGACAGTTTCCGCCCAGGCCGCCGACCTGATCCTGCCGACGGCGATGTGGGTCGAGAAGGAGGGTGCCTACGGCAACGCCGAGCGCCGCACCCAGTTCTGGCACCAGTTGGTGACGGCTCCGGGGGATGCCAAATCCGATCTCTGGCAACTGGTGGAGTTTTCCAAGCGCTTCACCACGGACGAAGTGTGGCCCGCCGAGCTGCTGGCCAGTGCCCCGCAATACAAGGGCAAGACCCTGTTCGAGGTGCTGTTCAAGAATGGCAATGTCGACCAGTTCCCAAGCGAGCAATTGAACCCCGACTTCCAGAACCACGAAGCCAAGGACTTCGGCTTCTATCTGCAAAAAGGCTTGTTCGAGGAATACGCCCAGTTCGGTCGCGGCCACGGCCACGACCTCGCGCCCTTCGATATGTACCACAGCGAACGCGGCCTGCGCTGGCCGGTGGTGGACGGCAAGGAAACCCGCTGGCGCTTTCGCGAGGGCTACGACCCTTACGTGGAGAAGGGCAGTGGCGTGCAGTTCTATGGCTACCCGGACAAGAAAGCGATCATCTTTGCCCTGCCTTACGAGCCGCCCGCCGAAGCCCCGGACAAGGACTTCCCATTCTGGCTGAGCACCGGTCGAGTGCTCGAACATTGGCACACCGGCAGCATGACCCAGCGCGTCGAAGAGCTGTACAAGGCGGTGCCCGATGCCCTGGTCTACATGCACCCGGCCGACGCCAAGGCGCTGAATGCGCGGCGCGGCAGTGAGGTGAAGATCATCAGTCGGCGCGGCGAAATGCGTGCACGGATCGAAACCCGTGGCCGCAACAAGCCGCCGGAAGGGCTGGTGTTCGTGCCGTTCTTCGATGCCAACAAGCTGATCAACAAAGTCACGCTCGATGCCACGGACCCGATCTCCAAGCAGACGGATTACAAGAAGTGCGCGGTGCGCATCGAACTGATCAAGACGGCCTGAGGAGCGCTTTGATGAACAATCCCATGCTGTCCTTGCTCGCCGCACTGCTGGTCTGGGTGCCGCTGGCCTTTGCCGCAGAACCCGGGTATCCGCTGGATGCGCCGGCCCCGGATGGTCGCCGCAGCGGTGGCACCCTGACCCAGGACATGCCCGCGCCGCCGCTGGCCGAGGATGAGAACAAGGACCTCAAGCGCGAGCGCAATTACCCCGAGCAACCGCCGACCATTCCCCACAGCATTCGCGGTTATCACATCGATACCAACAGCAATAAGTGCCTGACCTGCCACAGCCGCGCCAACAGCGCACGGACCCAGGCGCCGATGATCAGCATCACCCACTACATGGATCGCGACGGCCAGCCTCTGGCGGCAGTGTCACCACGGCGCTACTTCTGCGTGCAGTGCCATGTGCCGCAAAAAGACGTGAAGCCTCTGGTCGAAAACAGCTTCAAGAATATCGACCAGGTGCTGCAGGACGAAATCACCGATAAGCAGAAACCCTGAGGAGCGGTCATGAAGTCATTGCTGGCACTGCTCAAGGATTACTGGCAGGTCTTGCGTCGACCCAGTGTGCATTACAGCCTGGGTTTTTTGACCCTTGGCGGGTTCATCGCCGGGGTGATTTTCTGGGGTGGCTTCAACACCGCGCTGGAGGCGACCAACACCGAGAAATTCTGCATTTCCTGTCACGAGATGCGTGACAACGTCTACGTCGAATTGCAGGACACCATCCATTACACCAACCGCTCCGGCGTGCGTGCGACTTGCCCGGATTGCCACGTGCCGCACGAGTGGACGCACAAGATCGCGCGCAAGATGCAGGCGTCGAAGGAAGTCTGGGGCAAGATCTTCGGCACCATCAGTACCCGCGACAAGTTCCTCGGCATGCGTCGCGAACTGGCGGAGCACGAATGGGCGCGGCTCAAGGCCAACGACTCGCGCGAGTGTCGCAACTGCCACAACTTCGAGTTCATGGATTTCACCCGCCAGAGCAAGCGCGCCTCCAGCATGCACTCCACCTCGCTGGCCAACGGCGAGGCCACCTGTATCGATTGCCACAAGGGCATCGCGCACAAGCTGCCGGACATGACCGGGGTCAAGGGCTGGTAGTCACGCACTGCGCCGGCTTGCCGTAAAGCGGCAGCGGCGCGCCGGTTTTTCGTCTCCGTCATACCTCTTCCTCTGCCATCAATCAGCGTCAAGTCCAGTGTTTGCAGGGCTTCACGCGGCTGCGCGCAAGTTGGTCTGCAAATTGCTAAAGCCAGTGCAGTACAGCAGTGGGCGGCAATCGTCCGGCATGCAGAGGAACGACTGTGGACAAGTACCTATATGTGGCCATGACCGGCGCCAGCCAGAACGCGGCGGCGCAAAAGGCCCATGCCAACAACCTGGCGAACATCTCCACCAATGGCTTCCAGAAAGACCTGGAGCAGGCGCGGTCGATGCCGGTGTTTGGCGACAGCTTTCCGGCGCGGGCCTTCGCCCTGTCCGAACGTCCCGGTACGGATTTCAGCCCTGGCTCGCTGGTGGAAACCGGGCGTGACCTCGACGTCGCGGTCAGCGGCAATGGCTGGATCGCCGTGCAGAACCCTGACGGCAAGGAAAGTTACGTGCGCACCGGCAGCCTGAACATCGATGCCCTCGGCGTGTTGCGCGCCGGCAATGGCATGCCGGTGATGGGCAATGGCGGACCGATTGCCGTGCCGCCGGAGCAGAAAGTCGAAGTCGGCCAGGACGGCACCATCAGCATCCGCGCCATGGGCGAAGGCCCGCGCGTGATGGCCGAGGTCGACCGGATCAAGCTGGTCAACCCGGACCTGAAGAACATGACCAAGGGTCTCGACGGTTCGATCCACACCAAGGACGGCCAGCCGGCGCCGGCCGATGCCAACGTGCAACTGGTGTCGGGTTTCCTTGAGTCGAGCAACGTCAACGCGGTGGAAGAGATGACCTCGGTGCTGGCCCTGGCCAAGCAGTTCGAGTTGCACGTAAAGATGATGAACACCGCCAAAGAAGACGACCAGGCCATGGCTCGGGTCTTGCAGATCAGCTAATTATCAGAACGTCGCGCCGTAAAACAGGCGCACGAGGAGAATCGAATGCTTCCGGCTCTTTGGGTTGCCAAGACAGGCCTGTCCGCCCAGGACACCAACCTGACCACCATTTCCAACAACCTGGCCAACGTCTCGACCACGGGTTTCAAACGTGACCGTGCCGAGTTCCAGGACCTGCTGTACCAGATCAAGCGCCAGCCAGGCGCGCAGTCGACCCAGGACAGCGAACTGCCGTCGGGCCTGCAACTGGGTACCGGTGTGCGCATCGTCGGCACCCAGAAGAACTTCACCGCCGGCAGCCTGCAAACCACCGAGCAGCCGCTGGACATGGCCATCGACGGCCGTGGTTTCTTCCAGGTCCTGCAGCCGGATGGCACCACGTCCTACACCCGTGACGGCACCTTCCACCTGGACTCCAACGGCCAGATCGTCACGGCCAGCGGCTATGCCCTGGAACCGGCCATCGTCATCCCCAACGAAGCCCAGACCTTCACCGTGGGTCGCGACGGCACCGTGTCGATCACCATCGCCGGCAACCCGGCCGCCCAGGTGATCGGCAACCTGCAAACCGCCGACTTCATCAACCCGGCCGGCCTGCAGGCCACCGGCAACAACCTGTTCCTGGAAACCGCCGCCAGCGGCGCGCCGCAGATCGGCACCCCGGGCCTCAACGGTTTCGGCACCACCCTGCAGAGCACCCTGGAGACCTCCAACGTGAGCACGGTCGAGGAGATGGTCAACATGATCACCACTCAGCGCGCCTACGAAATGAACTCCAAGGTGATCTCCACCGCCGACCAGATGCTCTCGTTCGTCACGCAGAATCTGTAATCAAGTCCAGGGGGCGGCTTGAGGTCGCCTGCAACACCATGAGGTTAGGGTCATGAATCGCTTTGTATCTGTTCTCGCATTGAGTGGGATCGCCGCGCTGGCGGGCTGCGTCGGGCCGACGCCGAAACCCAATGACCCTTACTACGCCCCGGTATTGCCGCGCACGCCATTGCCGGCCGCCGCCAACAACGGCTCGATCTACCAGGCCGGTTTCGAACAGAACCTGTACAGCGACCGCAAGGCGTTCCGGGTCGGTGACATCATCACCATCACCCTGAATGAAAAAACCCAGGCCAGCAAAAACGCCAACTCGCAAGTCGGCAAGACCAGCAAGGCCGACATCGGCCTGACCTCGTTGTTCGGCAGCGTGCCCAACACCAACAACCCGTTCGGCAGCGGCGACCTGAGCCTGGAAGCCGGCTACAGCGGCGACCGCGCGACCAAGGGCGACGCCAAGGCCGGGCAGGGCAACAGCCTGACCGGCTCGATCACCGTGACCGTGGCCGACGTGCTGCCCAACGGCATCATTGCCGTGCGTGGCGAGAAGTGGATGACCCTCAACACCGGCGACGAGCTGGTGCGGATTGCCGGCATGGTGCGCGCGGACGATATCGCCACCGACAACACCGTGCCCTCGACCCGGGTGGCCGATGCACGCATCACCTATTCGGGGACCGGCTCGTTTGCCGATGCCAGCCAACCGGGCTGGTTCGACCGGTTCTTCCTAAGCCCGCTGTTCCCTTTCTAGGCGATGACTATCCCCATGCTGAATTTCAAGCACCTGATGGCGGCTGTGTTGTTGCTGTCCACGTCCCTCGGCGTCCAGGCCGAGCGACTGAAGGACATCGCCAGTATTTCAGGCGTGCGTTCCAACCAATTGATCGGCTACGGCCTGGTGGTCGGCCTCAACGGCACGGGTGACCAGACCACCCAGACCCCGTTCACCCTGCAGACCTTCAACAACATGCTCTCGCAGTTCGGCATCAAGGTGCCGCCGGGTTCTGGCAACGTGCAGTTGAAGAACGTCGCCGCAGTGTCGATCAGTGCCGACCTCCCGCCGTTCGCCAAGCCGGGTCAGCAAGTCGACATCACCGTGTCCTCGATCGGTAACTCCAAGAGCCTGCGCGGCGGCACCCTGTTGCTGACCCCGCTCAAGGGTATCGATGGCAACGTCTACGCCATTGCCCAGGGCAACCTGGTGGTCGGCGGTTTCGACGCTGAGGGCCGCGACGGTTCGAAGATCACCGTCAACGTGCCATCGGCCGGACGTATCCCCGGCGGCGCCTCGGTGGAGCGTGCAGTGCCGAGCGGTTTCAACCAGGGCAACAGCCTGACCCTGAACCTCAACCGTTCCGACTTCACCACCGCCAAACGCATCGTCGACAAGATCAACAACATGCTCGGCCCTGGCGTGGCCCAGGCCATCGATGGCGGCTCGATCCGCGTCACTGCGCCACTGGATCCGAGCCAGCGCGTCGACTACCTGTCGATCCTCGAAAACCTCGAAATCGACCCGGGCCAGGCGGTGGCCAAGGTCATCATCAACTCGCGCACCGGCACCATCGTCATCGGCCAGAACGTCAAGGTCTCGCCGGCGGCAGTGACCCACGGCAGCCTGACCGTGACCATCACCGAAGACCCGATCGTCAGCCAGCCGGGGGCTTTCTCCAACGGCCAGACGGCGGTGGTCCCGCGTTCCAACGTCAACGCGCAGCAGGAAGCCAAGCCGATGTTCAAGTTCGGCCCGGGCACCACGCTGGACGAAATCGTGCGTGCGGTGAACCAGGTCGGCGCGGCACCGGGTGACCTGATGGCGATCCTCGAAGCCCTGAAACAGGCCGGCGCCCTGCAAGCCGACCTGATCGTGATTTGAGGTAGCGGCCATGGACATGCGCAAGAGCGGGCTGGTCAGCAGCAGCGATTCCGGTTCCTACTCGGACCTCAACCGGCTTAACCAGCTCAAGGTCGGCGACAAGAACAGCGACGGCAACATGCGCAAGGTGGCGCAGGAATTCGAGTCGCTGTTCCTCAACGAAATGCTCAAGTCGATGCGCTCGGCCACCGAAGCCCTGGGCCAGGACAACCCGCTGAACACCGCGGCGGCCAAGCAGTACCAGGAAATGTACGACCAGCAACTGGCGGTCTCGATGTCCCGCGAGGGTGGCGGCATTGGCCTGGCCGATGTGCTGATGCGGCAGATGTCGAAAAACAAACCGCTGGCTCCGGGCGAGGCAGCCGAGTTGTCGGCGGCCAAGCAGGAAGCAGCCAAGGCCGCGGTGCAGACGCCGATTGCCGCCGGCACCACCGCCACCGATGGGCCGTTGTCGCGCCTCAACGGCCAGCGTCCGTTGTGGGCTTCGCGTTCGGTCAGCGCGCCGCAAGGCGCAGGCGAGGGCGCCGGGCACAGCAACGACATGGCGCTGATCAACCAGCGTCGCCTGGCCTTGCCGCCGAAGCTGGCGGATCGGCTGTTGGCCGGGTTGGTGCCGTCGGCTACTGGGGCTGCCGCGAGCAACGCCAACACCACGCTGCCAACCCGCGCCACTGCCGAAGGCAATGCGCTGGTGAAAGGCGACTGGCTGCCGGCCCAGAGCTATTCCGCCGAGCGCGGTCGCCTGCAGGTCTATGGCCGAGCCATCGCTCAACCACCGCTGGCGCCAGCGAGAAAATCCTTCAGCTCGCCAAGCGAATTTATCGACACCATGCTGCCCATGGCCAAGCAGGCTGCCGACCGCATCGGCGTCGACCCGCGTTACCTGGTGGCCCAGGCCGCGCTGGAAACCGGCTACGGCAAATCAGTCATGCGCCAGGCCGACGGCAACAGCAGCCACAACCTGTTCGGGATCAAGACCGGCAGCACCTGGAAGGGCGCGCAGGCGCGGGCGATCACCAGCGAATTCCGTGACGGCGCGATGGTCAAGGAGACGGCCGAGTTCCGTTCCTACGCCTCTTATCAAGACAGCTTCCACGACCTGGTGACCTTGTTGCAGAGCAACAATCGCTATCAAGAAGTGCTGAAGTCGGCCGATAACCCGGAACAGTTTGTACGCGAGTTGCAAAAGGCCGGGTACGCCACCGACCCGAACTACGCCAGCAAGATTTCGCAGATTGCCAAACAAATGAAGAGTTACGAGAACTACGCCGCGGCGAGTTCTCCCATGCATTTATAAGGTCTGAAACATGAGCTTGATCAATATCGGGATGTCGGGTCTGAATGCGAGTCAGGCTGCGTTGGCCACCGTCGGCAATAACATTGCCAACGCCAACGCCGCGGGTTACTCGCGTCAACAAATCGTCCAGGGTACTGCAGGCTCGCAGCAGGTCGGGGGCGTGTTTATCGGTAGCGGCACGACGCTGGCCGATGTGCGTCGGGTGTACAACGCCTACGTCGATGCGCAGTTGCAGACCACCACTTCGCTCAATGGCGATGCCCAGGCCTATCTCGATCAGGTCAGCTCGGTCGACAAGCTGCTCTCGGACAAAAACACCGGTGTCTCGGCCGCGCTCGGCAGCTTCTTCGCCTCGCTGCAAACCGCTGCCGGCAACCCGGGCGACACTTCGGCGCGGCAACTGCTGCTGACCAATGCGCAGACCTTGAGCAATCGCTTCAACTCGATCGCCAGCCAGCTCACGCAACAGAACGAAGGCATCAACAGCCAGTTGAGCACTTTGACCTCGATGGTCAATCAGCACACCGCGACCATTGCCTCGCTGAACCAGCAGATCACCCAGTACGGCAAATCCGCCAGCACCCCGAACAACCTGCTGGACGCCCGTAATGAAGCAGTGCGCTCGCTGAATGAGCTGGTCGGGGTCAAGGTCCAGGAACACGACGGCGTCTATGACATCAGCCTCGGTACCGGCCAGTCGCTGGTGCTGGGCAACACCGCCAGCACCCTGACGGCGGTGCCGGGCAAGACCGACAAAAGCCAGTTCAGCCTGCAGATCGACTACCCGCAGTCGAGCATCGAAGTGACCTCGGTGATCACCGGCGGCAAGATGGGCGGCCTGCTGCGCTATCGCGAGGACGTGCTGGCGCCTGCCATCAACGACCTGGGGCGCACCGCGCTGGTGGTCTCCGACGCGATCAACAAGCAGTTGGGGCAGGGCCTGGATGCCAATGGCGAGTTCGGCTCCTCGTTGTTCAACAACATCAACAGTGCCCAGGCCATTAGCCAACGCAGCCTGGCGACTTCGGGCAACAGCGCCGGTTCCGGCAATCTCGACGTGACCATCGGCGACAGCAGCAAGTTGACCACCTATGACTATCAGGTGACGTTCAGCAGCGACAAGAATTACACGGTCAAGCGTTCCGACGGCACCACCCTCGGACCGTTCGACGTGACCAAGAACCCGCCGGACATGATCGACGGCTTCAGCCTCAAGCTCAATGGCGGTGGCCTGAGTGCCGGCGACAGTTTCAAAGTCAGCCCGACCCGCACCGGCGCCAGCGACATGACGGTGCAAATGAGCGACCCGAGCAAGTTGGCGTTCGCCGCACCGTTGGTGGCTGATAAAGGCAGTTCCAACAGCGGTTCGGGCGTCTTGAGCGCACCGAGCCTGTCGTCGATGCTGGACATCTACGGCGGTGCCGACCTGAGCCAGTTGCAGGGCCAGATCGAAGGCGCGATGCCGGTGCGCATCGCCTTCGACGCCGCCAAGGACGGGACCCAGACCTATCGGGTGCTGAATGAGGCGGGCGACGAAATCGGCACCGGCAGCATCGTTCCCGGCCAGGCCAACAAGGTCACGATCAACGTGCCGGTGCTGGATGCCGCGGGCAATCCAGTCAAGAACCCTGACGGCAGCAACAAGACCATTGGCTTCGACACCACCATCAGCGGCTCGCCGGGCAAGGGCGACAGTTTTGACATCAAGTTCAACAGGGATGGCAAGGCCGACAACCGCAATGCCAACGAACTGCTGGCCCTGCAGAACAAGGCCACTGTCGGTGTCAGCGGCGGCAGTGCCGGCATGAGCATGGGCGGGGCCTACGGCCACCTGGTGTCCACGGTCGGTGGCAAGGCCAGCCAGGCCAGCGTCGATGGCACCGCCAACAGCGCCGCGCTGGAATATGCCAAGACCAGTCGCAGTTCGGTGTCCCAGGTCAACCTCGATGAAGAGGCCAGCGACCTGGTCAAGTTCCAGCAGTACTACACCGCGTCGTCGCAGATCATCAAGGTCGCGCAAGACACATTCACGACACTGATCAACAGTCTTTAAGGGAGTCATCGACGATGCGTATTTCCACGGCTCAGTTCTTTGAGACCAGTACTGCCAAGTACCAGAACAACTTCTCGTCGGTGGTCAAGACCCAGGATCAGATCGACTCGGGCGTACGTGTCCAGACCGCGGCGGATGATCCTGTCGGCGCAGCCCGTCTGCTGCAGTTGCAGCAGCAGAAAGACACCCTGCTGCAGTACGCCGGCAACATGAATGGCATCAAGTCGGCCCTGACCAACCAGGAAAGCGTGCTCGACAGCATCAACACTGCTCTGCAGAAAGTCAGTGAATTGGCCATTCAGTCCGGTGGCGGGGTGATCAGCGACGCCGATCGCAAATCCATCGCCGACGAGCTGGGCAATATCGAGGAGCAGGTGTTCAGCCTGCTGAACAGCAAGGACGAGTCCGGCAATTACCTGTTTTCCGGCTCCAAGACCGATGTTGCGCCTTATGTGCGCAACAACGACGGCACCTACACCTACCAGGGCGATGACACGCAACTCAACCTGAAGATCTCCGACACCCTGAGCATGGCCTCCAGTGACACGGCCAAGAGCATCATGGAAGGTGCGCTGAATACCGGTCGTACCCAGGCCACGCTGCAGCCGCCGTCGGTGAATGACGGCAAGGTCGCAGTCTCGGACGGCCTGATCACCTCCAATCAGACTTACAACAAAAGCTTTGCCGACGGCCAGCCGTACAGCCTGGAATTCACCAGCAGCACCCAGTACATCCTCAAGGATGCCACCGGCAAGGACGTGACTTCGGAAGTGCCGGGCAATGGCACCTTCGACGCCAGCAAGGAGGGCGCCCACAGCGTCAGCCTGCGCGGGGTCAAGTTCGACATCAGCCTGAACCTCGATGACGTCCCTGCGGCGGACCGGGATGCAGCCGTGGCAGGCAAGGTCTTCACCCTCGAAGCCAAGCCGGACAGCTTCAATGCCTCGCGCACCCCAAGCAATCCTTCGACGGCGCAAATCACCGGCTCCAGCGTGGTCGATGCCAAGGCCTACGGCGACAGCTTCCCGAGCAACGGTGCGGTGATCAAGTTCACCAGCGACACCGACTACGAAATCTACTCCCAGCCACTGACCGCCAACAGCAAGGCGATCAGCAAGGGCAGCCTGAATGGCGCGGGCGACTCGCTGACTGCTGCCGGGGTCAAGTTTGACTTCAATGGTGCGGTCAAGTCCGGTGACCAATTCGTCATCGGCGCCAACAACCACCAGACCCAAAGCGCGCTGGACACCATCAGCCAGTTGCGCCAGGCCCTGGCCATGCCGAGCGATGGCGACCTGGTTGCCCAGCAGAAGCAGAAGAACGCGATCAACTCGGCCATCGGCAACCTGCAGAATGCCAGTGCCGGGATCGATAACGCACGGGGCTCGATCGGCGCCCGGCTGAAGACTATCGATATCCAGGCCAACGAAAATGTCAGCCTGGGCCTGGCCAACGACTCGACTACCTCCGCCATTGGCAACACCGACATGGCCAGCGCCTCGATCCAACTGGCGTTTCAGAAAGCCATGCTCGAAGCCTCGCAATTGGCATTTGTGAAGATTTCCCAGTTGACCCTGTTCAACAAACTCTGATCCCGCCTCAATACCGGTCGGCACTGTGCGCAGTGACGGCCGGTCATCCTTGCCGCACTGTTCCTTTCCGGTCTTCAAGTCACTCATCCGACACAGGTTTTTCGGCGGCATTCGGCCGTGTGCAGGTTTCCCGTCCGGCAACTGTTTTGCCTATTGCACACAAAATAGAGTGACCTATGAGTCATAAAGGGCATCTTCACTGTATCGTGTGAAACGAGTGGGACGGGTGCCCGGTAGTTGCTGGGTTGATTTTCAAGGTTTCGGCACCCGTGTCTGGCGTCTGTTTCAGCGTCGGACCCCTTTGTTATCAGTGCCTCTCGATCGTGCGAGCGGTGATCTCCAGTTATTCTGTTTTGGGAAGCCACAATGATTGGCATAAAAAGCATCGCCAGTTTCGTGCCAGTGAACGGGCTTGATAACTACGCGCAGGGCGCAAAATTCGCCAAGGATGAAGAATTCATCCTGGGCAAGATTGGCTCGGCGTTTCTGCCGCGCATGGATGCTGGCCAGGAAACTTCCGACCTGTGCGTCGAGGCGGCCAACGCCTTGTTCGCCAACAACCCGCAACTCGACCGCCAGGCCATCGATGTACTGATCGTGGTCACGCAGAACGGCGACGAGGAGGGCTTGCCCCACACCTCCGCCATCGTTCAGGACAAGCTCGGCCTGTCGACCCGCGTCGCCGCGTTCGACGTGTCCCTGGGCTGCTCCGGCTACGTTTATGGCCTGTATGCGATCAAGGGCTTCATGGAAGCCGCAGGCTTGAAGAACGGCCTGCTGATCACCGCCGATCCGTACTCGAAGATCGTCGACCCGGAAGACCGCAACACCACCATGCTCTTCGGCGACGCCGCCACCGCCACCTGGATGGGCGAAGACGCCACCTGGCAGTTGGGCAAGGCCAAGTTCGGCACCGACGGTTCCGGTGCACCGCACCTGAAAGTCAGCGACGGCGTGTTCTTCATGAACGGTCGCCAGGTGTTCAATTTTGCCCTGCTCAAGGTGCCGGCGCATTTGCACGAGCTGCTGAATGACTCGGACCTCAAGTCCGAAGACATCGACGCCTTTTGCATCCACCAGGGCAGCGCGGCGATTGTCGACGCCGTGGCCCGTCGTTTCGAAGGCGAGCCGGAGAAGTTCATCAAGGACATGGTCGAGACCGGCAACACCGTGTCGTCGAGCATTCCGCTGCTGCTGGAAAAGCACATGTTCGATTCCAGCTGGAAGCGCGTGGCGATCAGCGGCTTTGGTGTGGGCTTGTCCTGGGGTTCGGCGATTCTCCATCGTCCTTGAACCACCGCAGCACCAGCCTCAAGGCAAAACGCCCGGGAGTGAAAACTCTCGGGCGTTTTGCGTTTTATTGACGTCAGTTTTCTGCCTGTAAACCCTTGAAATCAAAGGGCTGGCACCCTGCCACCAAAAATTTGCAAAAAACCGCTCAAGCAAAGTGCTTTCACGACGATAACTATTACGAAGGTTCTCTAGGCCACACCCGGCGGTTGCCAGGGCCGGAAGCCGCAGCACCCAACCAACGAGGAATTCGTCATGGCTTTATCTGTTAACACCAACATCACCTCCCTGGGCGTTCAGAAAAACCTGAACAAGGCTTCCGACGCTTTGAGCAACTCGATGAACCGTCTGTCCTCGGGCCTGAAAATCAACAGCGCCAAGGATGACGCAGCTGGCATGCAAATCGCCAACCGTCTGAACAACCAGGTCAAAGGCCTGAACGTTGCCATCGCTAACGCCAACAACGGTGTTTCGATCGCCCAAACCGCTGAAGGCGCCATGCAGGAATCCACCAACACCTTGCAGCGTCTGCGTGAACTCGCCCTGCAAGCAGCGAACGGTGATAAATCCGACGCTGACCGTGTTTCCCTGCAACAAGAATTCACCGCTAAAGTCGGCGAACTGAACCGTATCGCCAGCACCACCACCTTCGGTGGTCGTAACCTGCTGGACGGTTCGTTCAGCAACGTAGGTTTCCAGATCGGCGCCAACGCCAACGAAACCATTTCGTTCGGCATGACCGACATCAGCTCGACTGCGCTGAAGGGTAACTACAGCGAAGCTTCGGTTGACAGCACCGCGATGAAAGGCCTGGCAGCTACTGCTACCGGTTCGGTACTGGGCGATAAAGCTGTTATTACTGGTGCTGGTGCTGCTACCGCCACAGCTGCTACCGACGAGATCGTTATCAATGGCGTTAATGTCAAGCTGGCTGGGGGCGCCGCCGGTACTGCTGCTGCGAATGATGCTGTAACTCAGATCAACAAAGTGACAGATCAGACCGGTGTTACTGCTCGCGCCGACGCTACCGGTATTCTGACCTTGACGTCGAAGAGTGACATTACTGTTTCTGCCACTGCCAATGGTGCTCCAGCTACTGACGGCTTAGCCAAGCTCGGCCTGGCTGCTACTACCAAAACAGCTGTGCCGACCACCACCGCCAGCACCATGGACGCAATCGGCGGCATCACTGTCAACGGCACTGCCGTGACTTGGGTTGCAACTGACACCTTGACGACCGTTCTGGGCAAACTCGAAACCGCTGCAGGCGGCACTGCTAACGGTGCTAAGGCTGAATTCACTGACGGTCGCGTCAAGCTGACCTCGGGTAACGGCGCAGATATCAAGCTGGCTAACACTTCCAGCGGTTCGCTGTCGCAACTGGGCCTGTCGGCTGGTACCACCCAAGCCAAACTGACCGCAGACACCTCGATTGATCTGAACGGCGTTGAAGTCAAGTTCAAGAAAGGCGACACCTCTGACGCGATCGTTGCTTCGATCAACAGCGCCAGCACCGGCGTAATGGCCAGCAAGAACGCTGACGGCACCCTGAACCTGTTCGCCGACAAAGACATCACTGTCAAAGACGGCAGCGCCGGTACCGGCCTGGCTGCATTGGGTCTGACCACTGTTGCTGGCAACGGCACCAAGAAAGCTACCACCATGGAAACCAGCGTTTCCGACTTGAACATCCTGAGTGCCGCCGCTTCGCAACAGGCAATCCAGGCTTTGGACGGCGCTCTTCAGCAGATCGACAGCCAGCGTTCCCAGCTGGGTGCGGTACAAAACCGTTTCGCCAGCACCGTAGCCAACCTGCAGAGCATTTCGCAGAACTCCACCGCCGCCAAAGGCCGTGTAGAAGACGCTGACTTCGCTTCTGAAGCGGCTGAGCTGACCAAGCAACAAACCCTGCAACAGGCCTCCACTGCGATCCTGTCCCAGGCTAACCAACTGCCATCCGCTGTACTGAAGCTGCTTCAGTAATTTCGGTATCGGTTGAATAACGGAAGGGCGCGTTTACGTGCCCTTTCGTTTTTTTCAGTTTGGAGGTGATGACATGGACATGAGCATTAAGCTGAACGCGCATTACCCTGCTGGCGCAACCCAGGCCCCCAGTGCTTCAGTCACTCAGGTACCTTCTGTGGTTGACAAAGAGCCGGCAGCGGCTGAAGAAAGCAAACGTGTGGCACTGGAAAAAGCGGTAACCGATATTCGCGAGTTCGTTCAATCGACTCAGCGCAACCTCGATTTTTCCATCGATGACTCGACCGGCATGGTGGTGGTCAAGGTGGTTGCCACGGAAAGTGGCGAAGTGATCCGACAAATTCCATCGGAGACTGCGCTCAAGCTTGCGCAGAATCTCAGCGATGCCAGCAGCCTGCTGTTTGATACCAAGGCCTGAGCTGGCATGAAATGTGTTTCTGACTGCAGCCAAGGCATCATTCGCCAATAAAACGGCAGCCACAGGACAAGGAGACTACTCATGGCGAGTTCAACGATTTCCGGCCCCGGTTCGGGCTACGATACCCAGGCCATCGTCAAGGCGTTGGTGGGGGCCGAAAAGGCGCCCAAGCAAACCCAGATCACCAATCAGCAGAAAGACACGACGATCCAGCTGTCGGCCGTCGGCTCGGTGAAAAGTGCGCTGGAAACCTACCGGACAGCAATCGCCAAGTTGAACAACGTGGCCGCCTTCAACGGCCTCGCCGCGACCTCGTCCGAAGACAAGAACGTCAAGGTCACCCTTGGCGATGGCGCTTCCAGCGGCAAGTACGTGGTGGTGGTCAGCGAGCTGGCGACCTCCTCGAAGGTTACCAGCAAGGTGTTTGCCGGCGGCGAAACGGGTTCGGCGAACTCCAGCAGTACCGACCAGACCTTGACGATCAATCAGGGTGACAAAAGCTACGATGTACTGGTGCCCGCTGGCGCCTCCCTGAAAGAAGTCCGCGAGTCGATCAACACCCAGCTTTCGGCCCAGGGCATTAGCGCCAACGTCTTGACTGATGCCAATGGCGGACGTCTGGTGATTGGCTCCAACACGACCGGGGTTGACACCGATATCACCCTCAGCGGTGATTCGGACCTGGTCCAGGGCTATGACACGGGCACTCCGGCGCAGAATGCCAAGTACACCATCGACGGTATCGCGATGGAGTCCACGAGCAACAAGGTTACGTCCGCTATCAGCGGTGTGACCCTGGATCTGATCGCCAAGGACAAGGACAAGCCGATCACCATCAACGTGGCGAGCAACACCGACACGCTGAAGACTTCGGTCCAGTCTTTCGTCACCGCCTACAACGCGCTGATGACCAGTATCAATACCCAGACCAAGGTCACCGCGACTGGCGATGCTTCGACCACTACCGCGGGTGCGCTGACGGGCGACGCATCGATGCGCCAACTGGTCAACGGTCTGCGTAACGAGTTGGTCAATAGCACAGGATCGGGTTCGGTGGGCAGCTTGGCGCAGATGGGTGTCACCACTGACTTGAAAACCGGCCTGCTGAGCCTGGATGACAAGACGTGGGACAAGGCCGTGGTCAAGGGTGCGACGGATATTGCCAAGATGTTTACCGGCGATACGGGCCTGGTAGCGCGCATGAACAAGGCGACCGAGTCCTATGTCGGGTCTACCGGCTCCCTGGCGACGCGGGTGACGGACCTCAACACCAAGTTGACCGACCTCACCACCCAGCAGTCTGAACTGGACCGGCGCATGGAGGCCCTGGAGAAAACATTGAGCGCCAAGTACACCGCGATGGACACCATGATCGCCCAGCTCAACGCCAGCAGCTCCAGCATCATGACCACGCTCAACTCGCTGAACAATCCGAAGTCGGACTGATAAGTGCGGGGTGCTCAAACACCCCGTCAAGCCTGTGCCCGCATCTAAAGTTTTAGTCGCGACAGTCGAAAACTGGTAAGCGCCAACTCATTCGCCTGTGGCCTGTACCGAGGTAGCAACATGAACCCAATGAAAGCCCTTCGTGCGTACCAGAAGGTCAATGCTCATGCGCAGATATCCGAGGCCAGTCCTCATCGACTGATCCAGATGCTGTACGAGGGTGGTCTTGATCGTCTGGCTCAAGCCAAGGGGGCGCTGGAGCGCGGTGACGTACCGCAGAAGTGCCTGATGATTGGTAAGGCCATCGACATCATCACCGGCCTGCGCCAGGGGCTGGACGAAGAGAAAGCCGAGGATCCGGCGAGCATCCAGCAACTGGCCAGTCTCTATGACTACATGAGCGCCCAACTGCTGAAAGCCAACATCAGCAATGACCCGGAAATCATCGACGAAGTTGCCCGCCTGCTGATCACCCTGAAAAGTGGTTGGGACGCGATCGCGACACAAGAGGTCGCGCAATAGGCCCTTGGGCCTGAGGATGAAGGCATGAGCCAAGCCCTGCAACGCATTGAACAAACCCGTGAAGCCCTGGTCGACGCATTGGCCGAGCGCAACTGGACGGCGATTGGCGAATTGGATGTCGCCTGCCGCAGTTGTGTCGACGAAGTGCTCAGTGAGGCGCCGGTCGATGAGCAGGCGTTACGGGAAAATCTCGAGAGCCTGCTGCTGGTCTACAAGCAGTTGCTCGACGTGGCGAAGGATGAGCGTCAGGCAGTAGTCGACGAAATGGCGCAGATGAGGCAAGCGAAGGGTGCGACAAAGGTTTACCATCTGTTCGGTTAACGCTTTGGTTAATCAGTCTGTCCGGGCATTTGCGCCATAAATTTGACTCTGCGCGGTTTTTTGACTTAACTAGTGGCTGTTTGCGGAATTCAGACGTCTACAAGGCTTAACGTGCCTGCAGGCGTTTCGCTTGCCTTGCATTGGGCATTGAGTTGACTAGGGAAGTTGCTATTGCATGTGGCGTGAAACCAAAATTCTGCTGATTGATGACGATAGCGTGCGCCGCCGCGACCTGGCGGTGATTTTAAATTTTCTCGGTGAAGAAAATTTACCCTGCGGTAGCCATGACTGGCAGCAGGCTGTCGGCTCTTTGTCGTCTAGTCGTGAAGTCATCTGCGTCCTGATCGGGACGGTCAATGCACCTGGTTCGTTGTCGGCTTTGTTAAAGACACTGGCAAGCTGGGATGAGTTCCTTCCGATTTTGCTGATGGGCGATAATTCTTCCGTCGAGTTGCCGGACGACCAGCGTCGCCGGGTGCTGTCGACCCTGGAAATGCCGCCCAGCTACAGCAAATTGCTCGATTCGCTGCACCGTGCCCAGGTCTATCGCGAGATGTACGACCAGGCCCGCGAGCGCGGTCGCCATCGTGAGCCCAACCTGTTCCGCAGCCTGGTTGGCACCAGCCGGGCGATCCAGCATGTGCGCCAGATGATGCAGCAAGTGGCCGATACCGATGCCAGCGTGCTGATCCTCGGTGAGTCGGGCACGGGCAAGGAAGTGGTTGCGCGCAACCTGCACTATCACTCCAAGCGTCGCGATGCGCCGTTCGTGCCGGTCAACTGTGGCGCGATCCCGGCCGAGTTGCTCGAAAGCGAATTGTTCGGCCATGAGAAGGGCGCCTTTACCGGGGCGATCACCAGCCGTGCCGGGCGTTTCGAACTGGCCAACGGCGGCACCCTGTTCCTCGACGAAATCGGCGACATGCCGCTGCCGATGCAGGTCAAGCTGCTGCGCGTGTTGCAGGAGCGCACCTTCGAACGCGTGGGCAGCAACAAGACCCAGAGCGTCGATGTGCGGATCATCGCCGCGACCCACAAGAACCTCGAGAGCATGATCGAGGTAGGCAGCTTCCGCGAAGACCTGTACTACCGCCTCAACGTTTTCCCGATCGAAATGGCGCCGCTGCGTGAGCGTGTCGAAGACATCCCGTTGCTGATGAACGAGCTGATTTCGCGCATGGAACACGAGAAGCGCGGTTCGATTCGCTTCAACTCGGCGGCGATCATGTCGCTCTGTCGGCACGGCTGGCCGGGCAACGTCCGCGAACTGGCCAACCTGGTGGAGCGCATGGCGATCATGCATCCATACGGGGTGATTGGTGTGGTCGAGTTGCCGAAGAAATTCCGCTACGTCGACGACGAAGACGAGCAGATGGTCGACAGCCTGCGCAGCGATCTCGAAGAGCGGGTGGCAATCAACGGCCATACCCCGGACTTCACCACCAACGCCTTGCTGCCGCCGGAAGGCCTCGACCTCAAGGACTACCTCGGTGGCCTGGAGCAGGGTCTGATTCAGCAGGCGCTGGACGATGCCAATGGCATTGTGGCTCGGGCTGCCGAGCGCCTGCGCATCCGTCGCACCACCCTGGTGGAGAAGATGCGCAAGTACGGCATGAGCCGTCGCGAAGGAGACGAACAGGCGGACGATTGACGCCTGTTTTCCAAACCGCTGATTAATCAGCGGTTTTTTTTCGGCACGGGTATTGCTACAGCCCTCGCAACGGTCCGTTTCACTGACGGTCAGCCACGCGAGAGAGCACGATGCCCCACGCCGCCCCCATCTCTTCAGCCCCCGACGCGTCCAGCCCCGAGCAGGTCAGCCGGTTGGGTCTTGAGCAGGCATTCGCGCTGTTCAACCAGATGTCGAGCCAGCTCACCGACTCCTACAGCCTGCTGGAAGCCCGGGTTACCGAGCTCAAGGGCGAGTTGGCGGTGGTCAGTGCCCAGCGCATGCAAGAACTGGCGGAAAAAGAGCGCCTGGCCAACCGTCTGCAAAACCTCCTCGACCTGTTGCCCGGCGGCGTGATCGTCATCGACGGCCAGGGCATGGTCGGCGAAGCCAATCCGGCCGCTTGCGAACTCTTGGGGCTGCCGTTGCAGGGCGAGTTGTGGCGCCACGTCATCGCTCGCTGTTTTGCTCCCCGTGAGGACGACGGTCATGAAATTTCCCTGAAGGACGGTCGGCGCCTGTCGATTGCCACGCGCTCGCTGGATGCCGAGCCGGGGCAGTTGGTGCTGCTCAATGACCTGACTGAAACCCGTCACCTGCAGGATCAACTGGCGCGCCATGAGCGTTTGTCGTCGCTGGGGAAGATGGTCGCCTCGCTGGCGCATCAGATCCGCACGCCGCTGTCCGCCGCCTTGCTTTACGCCAGTCATCTGACGGAGCAGGAGCTGCCACTGGCGACCCAGCAACGGTTTGCCGGGCGCTTGAAAGAGCGCCTGCACGAGCTGGAACATCAGGTGCGCGACATGCTGGTGTTCGCCCGCGGCGAGTTGCCATTGACCGACCGCGTGACGCCCAAGGCGCTGATGCAGTCGCTGCAGGCGGCGGCGCAGACCCATGTCCAGGACGTGCCGCTGCGCTGGCAGTGCGACGCCCATGTAGGCGAGCTGCTGTGCAATCGCGACACGCTGGTAGGCGCGCTGCTCAATCTGTTGGAAAACGCGATTCAGGCCGGCGACGCTTCGCTGCGCCTCAAGGTGCACCTGTACGCCCGCGGCAATAGCCTGCGCCTGTGTGTCAGTGACAACGGCGGCGGTATCGACGCGGCGGTGCTCGAGCGTCTGGGCGAACCTTTTTTCACCACCAAAACTAACGGCACCGGCCTCGGCCTGACCGTGGTCAAGGCCGTGGCGCGGGCGCATCAGGGGCACTTGCAGTTGCGCTCGCGGCCGGGTCGCGGTACCTGTGCATTGTTGGTATTGCCGTTGTTCAGCAGCGCGCAAGGCATGGAGTAGGGCATGGCAATCAAGGTTCTGCTGGTCGAGGACGACCGCGCGCTGCGTGAGGCATTGGCTGACACGCTGCTGTTGGGCGGGCACGATTTCAGCGCCGTCGGTTCGGCGGAAGAAGCGTTGGCAAAGGCGGCGCAAGAGTCCTTCAACCTGGTGGTGAGTGACGTCAACATGCCGGGCATGGATGGTCATCAATTGCTCAGTGCGCTGCGGGTCCGACATCCGCAGTTGCCGGTGTTGTTGATGACCGCCCACGGCGCCGTCGAGCGGGCGGTGGATGCGATGCGCCAGGGTGCGGCGGATTACCTGGTCAAACCGTTCGAGCCCAAGGCCTTGCTGGATCTGGTGGCGCGACATGCCTTGGGTGGCCTGGAAAGTGGCGAGGGCCCGGTGGCGTTCGAGCCGGCCAGCGCACAATTGCTGGAACTGGCCGCGCGGGTCGCACGCAGTGATTCGACGGTGCTGATTTCCGGCGAATCGGGCACCGGCAAGGAGGTGCTGGCGCGCTACATTCACCAGCATTCGCGGCGTGCCAGCCAGCCGTTCATTGCGATCAACTGCGCGGCGATTCCGGACAACATGCTCGAGGCGACCCTGTTCGGTCATGAAAAAGGTGCGTTCACCGGGGCCATCGCTGCCCAGGCCGGCAAGTTTGAACAGGCCGATGGCGGCACCATCCTCCTCGATGAAATTTCGGAAATGCCCCTGGGCCTGCAGGCCAAGTTGCTGCGGGTGTTGCAGGAGCGTGAAGTCGAGCGGGTCGGCGCGCGCAAGCCGATCACCCTGGATATTCGGGTGGTCGCGACCACTAACCGTGACCTTGCTGGCGAAGTGGCGGCGGGGCGCTTTCGTGAAGACCTCTACTATCGGCTCTCGGTGTTCCCACTGGCCTGGCGCCCGTTGCGCGAGCGCACCGCCGATATTCTGCCGCTGGCCGAGCGCCTGCTGGCCAAGCACGTCAATAAAATGCACCACGCCCATGCCCGACTCTCGCAGCAGGCGCAGGCGTGCCTGCTGGGCTATCCGTGGCCGGGCAATGTGCGTGAGCTGGACAACGCCATCCAGCGCGCGCTGATCCTGCAGCAGGGCGGGGTGATCGAGCCGCAGGACTTCTGCCTGTCCGGGCCGGTGGCCTGTGCACCGTTGCCGGTGATTGCGCCGACTGCGATGGCGACGCGCCCGGCGGCGGTCGAGGCGGAATCCGCCGGAGCGCTGGGCGATGACCTGCGCCGCCGGGAATTCCAGATGATCATCGACACCCTGCGCGCCGAGCGCGGACGCCGCAAGGAAGCCGCCGAACGTCTGGGCATCAGCCCGCGGACCTTGCGCTACAAGCTGGCGCAGATGCGCGATGCGGGGATGGATGTGGAGGGGTATTTGTTTGCGACGTGAGTGATGCCGCTTCTGCGATACACGCGGATTCTGTGAGTGGTGAGATCCCTGTAGGAGCGAGCCTGCTCGCGATGGTCATCAACGATGACGCGGGCATCCTGAATGTACGCGGCGCCCTCAGGCTCTTCGCGAGCAGGCTCGCTCCTACAGTAGATCGCCGTCCCCCGCGTGCAACTGGTCAGCCATTTGACGGCAATCCCAGCAGCGTTTTTCCAACCCCGCCATCGAGCTGGCACCCTTGTTGCTAACACCTCCTCATCCGCTGCGTGAGTGTCAAAAAATTGCGGGTCGTCAGAGAGAGCAGTCATGAGCCAAGGAATTGAATTTAATCGGTTGATGCTGGACATGCGCGCCATGCAAATGGACGCCATGGCCGCACCGAAAGCCGTTGCCGCGCCGCAAGAGGCGGGGACCAGCTTTGCCGACATGCTGGGCCAGGCGGTGAATAAAGTCAGCGCCACCCAACAGGCCTCGACCCAGTTGTCGACGGCGTTCGAGATCGGCAAGAGCGGTGTCGACCTGACGGACGTGATGATCGCCAAGGAAAAGGCCGGCGTGTCGTTCCAGGCACTGACGCAGGTGCGCAACAAGTTGGTCCAGGCTTACCAAGACATCATGCAGATGCCGGTTTAAGGACGAGATTGACTCATGGCAGAAGCAGTCGCCGATAACGTTCCGGCCAAGGCCACTTCAGCGGACGGCAAGCCACCGCTGTTCGGCTTGTCGTTCCTGGAAAACCTCTCCGAGATGACCATGTTGCGTCAGGTCGGCCTGTTGGTCGGCCTGGCCGCCAGCGTGGCGATTGGTTTTGCCGTGGTCCTGTGGTCGCAGCAACCCGATTATCGGCCGCTCTACGGCAGCCTCGCGGGGATGGACGCCAAGCAGGTCATGGACACCCTGGCCACTGCCGACATTCCCTACACCGTCGAGCCGAATTCCGGCGCCTTGCTGGTCAAGGCCGACGACCTGCCGCGCGCACGTTTGAAGCTGGCTGCGGCCGGCGTCACGCCCACTGACGGCAATATCGGTTTTGAAATTCTCGACAAGGACCAGGGCCTGGGCACCAGCCAGTTCATGGAAGCCACCCGTTATCGTCGCGGCCTCGAAGGCGAATTGGCCCGGACCATTTCCAGCCTGAACAACGTCAAGGGCGCCCGTGTGCACCTGGCAATTCCGAAAAGCTCGGTGTTCGTGCGTGACGAGCGCAAGCCCAGCGCCTCGGTATTGGTGGAGCTGTACTCCGGGCGCTCGCTGGAGCCAAGCCAGGTGGTGGCGATCGTTAACCTGGTGGCCACCAGCGTTCCGGAACTGAGCAAGTCGCAGATCACCGTGGTCGACCAGAAGGGCACCTTGCTCTCCGACCAGGCGGAAACTTCCGCGCTGACCATGGCCGGCAAACAGTTCGACTACAGCCGGCGCATGGAAGGCATGCTCACCCAGCGTGTGCACAACATCCTGCAACCGGTGCTGGGCAATGATCGCTACAAGGCGGAGGTCTCTGCCGATATCGATTTCAGCGCCGTCGAGTCGACCTCCGAGCAGTTCAACCCGGATCAGCCGGCGCTGCGCAGCGAGCAATCGACCAGCGAGCAACGCACCGCCAGCAATGGCCCGCAAGGTGTGCCCGGTGCCCTGAGCAACCAGCCACCAGCACCGGCCTCGGCACCACAGACCACTGGCGGCACCGCTGCAGCCGGCGGCATGGTGCAACCGGGCCAACCGCTGCTCGATGCCAACGGCCAGCAGATCATGGACCCGGCTACCGGCCAGCCGATGCTCGCGCCATACCCGGCAGACAAGCGCCAGCAGTCGACCAAGAACTTCGAACTCGACCGTTCCATCAGCCACACCAAGCAGCAGCAAGGCCGTCTCAATCGACTGTCGGTGGCGGTGGTGGTGGACGATCAGGTCAAGGTCAACTCGGCCAATGGCGAAACCAGCCGCGCGCCGTGGAGCGCCGACGAATTGGCGCGCTTCACGCGCCTGGTGCAGGACGCCGTCGGCTTCGACGCCAGCCGTGGCGACAGCGTCAGCGTAATCAACGTACCGTTCTCCGCCGAGCGCGGGGAGGTCATCGCCGAAATCCCGTTCTACTCCCAGCCGTGGTTCTGGGACGTGGTGAAACAGGTGGTCGGCGTACTGTTTATCCTGGTGCTGGTGTTCGGCGTGCTGCGTCCGGTACTGAACAACATCACCGGTGGCGGCAAGGGTCGCCAGTTGGCCGGCATCGGCAGCGACGCCGAGCTGGGTGGCATGGGTGGCCTGGATGGCGAGCTGGGCAATGACCGGGTCAGCCTCGGCGGTCCGCAAAGCATCCTGCTGCCAAGCCCGAGCGAAGGCTATGACGCTCAGTTGAATGCAATCAAGAGCCTGGTGGCCGAAGACCCGGGTCGTGTGGCCCAGGTCGTGAAAGAGTGGATTAACGCAGATGAGTGATAACCGAGCCGCGATCGCCAAACTCAGCCGGGTCGACAAAGCCGCGATCCTGCTGCTGTCCCTGGGTGAAACCGATGCCGCCCAAGTGCTGCGGCACATGGGCCCGAAAGAGGTGCAGCGGGTTGGCGTGGCCATGGCGCAGATGGGCAACGTCCATCGCGAGCAGGTCGAACAGGTGATGAGCGAGTTCGTCGACATCGTCGGCGACCAGACCAGCCTCGGCGTCGGCTCCGACGGTTACATCCGTAAGATGCTCACCCAAGCCCTCGGCGAGGACAAGGCCAACGGCCTGATCGACCGGATTCTGTTGGGTGGCAACACCAGCGGCTTGGACAGCCTGAAGTGGATGGAGCCGCGTGCGGTGGCGGACGTGATCCGCTACGAGCACCCGCAGATCCAGGCCATCGTCGTCGCCTACCTCGACCCCGACCAGGCCGGCGAAGTGCTCGGCAACTTCGATCACAAGGTGCGCCTGGACATCATCCTGCGCGTGTCGTCGCTGAACACCGTGCAGCCGGCGGCGCTCAAGGAACTCAACCAGATTCTCGAGAAGCAGTTCTCCGGCAATTCCAACGCCTCGCGCACCACCCTGGGCGGGATCAAGCGCGCCGCCGATATCATGAACTTCCTCGACAGCTCGATCGAAGGCCAGTTGATGGACTCGATCCGCGAAGTCGACGAAGACCTGTCCGGTCAGATCGAAGACCTGATGTTCGTGTTCAACAACCTCGCCGATGTCGACGACCGTGGCATCCAGGCGCTGTTGCGCGAAGTCTCCTCCGACGTGCTGGTGCTGGCCCTCAAGGGCTCGGACGAAGGGGTCAAGGAGAAGATCTTCAAGAACATGTCCAAGCGGGCTTCCGAACTGCTGCGCGACGACCTCGAGGCCAAGGGCCCGGTGCGCGTCAGCGACGTCGAGACCGCGCAGAAGGAAATCCTCACCATCGCCCGCCGTATGGCCGAAGCCGGAGAAATCGTGCTCGGCGGCAAGGGCGGCGAGGAAATGATCTGATCCTATGGCAGCCAAGAATGATGAGGCGCCCAGCGACCTGATTCGCGCGCGTGATGTCGCGGGTTTCGACCGCTGGTCGCTGCCCAGCTTCGACCCCTTCGTCCCCGAGCCCGAGCCGGAACCCGAACCCGAGCCGCCGGAAATCGAGGAAGTGCCGCTGGAGGAAGTCCAGCCGCTGACCCTCGAAGAACTCGAAAGCATTCGCCAGGAAGCCTGGAACGAAGGCTTCGCCACCGGTGAAAAAGAAGGTTTCCACAGCACCACCCTCAAGGTCCGTCAGGAAGCCGAAGTGGCGTTGAACGCCAAGCTGGCCAGCCTTGAGTCGCTGATGAAAAACCTCTTCGAGCCGATCGCCGAGCAGGACACGCAAATCGAAAAAGGCCTGGTGGTGCTGGTGCAACACATCACCCGGCAAGTGATCCAGCGCGAACTGGCGATGGACTCGTCGCAGATCGAGCACGTCATGCGCGAAGCTCTCAAGCTGCTGCCGCTGGGAGTGGATAACGTGCGCCTGTACGTCAATCCGCAGGACTTCGCCCAGGTCAAGGCGCTGCGTGAGCGCCATGAAGAAACCTGGCGCATCGTCGAGGACGAGGCGCTGTTGCCCGGTGGTTGCCGGGTCGAGACCGAGCACAGTCGCATCGACGCCACGGTGGAAACCCGCCTGGCCCAGGCCGGTGCGCAATTGCTCGATCAGTTGCACGAGCAATCCCTGCACCCGGCGCCCGCAGACCTGCACCTGGACCTGACGAACGCCCCGGACCCATCCGATGCGCCTTGACCGCACCAGCTTCGCCAAGCGCCTGGGCAGCTACGCCGAGGCGATCGATTTGCCCGGCCAGCCGATCCTCGAAGGGCGCCTGTTGCGCATGGTCGGCTTGACCCTCGAAGCCGAGGGCCTGCGCGCCGCCATGGGCAGTCGCTGCCGGGTGATCAACGACGACAGCTACCATCCGGTCGAGGTCGAAGCCGAGGTCATGGGTTTCTCCGGCAACAAGGTATTCCTGATGCCAGTGGGCAGCGTGGCCGGCATCGCTCCCGGCGCCCGCGTGGTGCCGCTGGCCGACAACGGCCGCCTGCCAATGGGCATGAGCATGCTCGGCCGGGTGCTCGACGGTGCTGGTCGTGCGCTGGATGGCAAGGGCGGGATGAAGGCTGAGGACTGGGTGCCTCTGGACGGCCCGACCATCAACCCGTTGAATCGCGACCCCATCAGCCAGCCGCTGGACGTTGGCATTCGTTCGATCAACGGATTATTGACGGTCGGTCGCGGTCAGCGCCTGGGCCTGTTCGCCGGTACCGGCGTGGGCAAGAGTGTGCTGCTGGGCATGATGACCCGCTTCACCGAGGCCGACATCATTGTGGTCGGGCTGATCGGTGAGCGGGGTCGCGAGGTCAAGGAGTTCATCGAGCACATCCTCGGTGAAGAGGGCCTCAAGCGCTCGGTGGTGGTCGCCTCGCCTGCGGACGACGCGCCGCTGATGCGCATGCGCGCCGCCATGTACTGCACGCGCATTGCCGAATATTTTCGCGACAAGGGCAAGAACGTCCTGTTGCTGATGGACTCGCTGACCCGTTTTGCCCAGGCCCAGCGGGAAATCGCCCTGGCCATTGGCGAGCCGCCGGCGACCAAGGGTTATCCGCCCTCAGTGTTCGCCAAGCTGCCGAAACTGGTGGAGCGCGCCGGTAATGCCGAAGCCGGTGGCGGCTCGATCACCGCGTTCTACACCGTGCTCTCCGAAGGCGACGACCAGCAGGACCCGATTGCCGACTCGGCGCGGGGCGTGCTCGACGGGCACATCGTGTTGTCCCGCCGGCTGGCCGAGGAAGGGCACTATCCGGCGATCGACATCGAAGCCTCGATCAGCCGGGTCATGCCGTCGGTGGTCTCGCCCGAGCACATGCGCCGAGCACAGTACTTCAAGCAACTGTGGTCGCGCTTCCAGCAGAGCCGCGACCTGATCAGCGTCGGCGCCTACGTTGCCGGTGGCGATCGCGAGACCGATACCGCGATCGCCCTGCAGCCGACCATGGTCAGCTACCTGCGCCAGGGCCTGAACGACAACATCAGCCTCGGCGAAAGCCATGCGCATCTGGAGACCATCTTCGCTCCGGCAGCCGGAGGCTAAGCGGCCATGGCCCAGAGTCGTGCTTCACGCCTGGCCCCGGTGGTCGATATGGCGGAAAAGGCCGAGAAAACCGCGGCCCAGCGCCTGGGCTATTTCCAGGGCCAGGTGCGTTTGGCGGAAAACAAGCTGGCCGACCTCGATGGCTTTCGCCTGGAATACCTCGAGCGCTGGGTCGAGCGCGGCAAGGAAGGGGTTTCCGGGCAGTGGCTGCTGGGCTACCAGGGCTTTCTCGGGCAATTGGGCACGGCCATCGATCAGCAGCGGCAAAGCCTGGCCTGGCACCAGAACAATCTGGACAAGGCCCGGGACGGCTGGCAACAGGCCTACGCCCGGGTCGAAGGCCTGCGCAAACTGGTGCAGCGCTACATCGATGAGGCTCGGCAATTGGAAGACAAGCGCGAGCAAAAGCTGCTCGACGAACTGTCACAGCGCCTGCCCCGGGAAAATCCCTATTGATCAGCGTGCGCGGGCGATGAGCTGCCTTGCTCACGCCCTGTACAGGTGCTAAACCTTGTACACGATTGCCTAAGACAAGGAAGCTCTAGCATGTCAGTCATTACCGAAGTTTCACCGGACGGACTAAAGCTGACGATCGCCATCAAGGGGCGTTTCGACTTCGCCAAGCATCAGGAATTTCGCGCGTCCTACGAAACCATCGACAGCCGCCCTGATAGCTCGGTGGTGGTCGACCTCAAGGACGCTACCTACCTCGACAGCTCGGCCCTGGGCATGCTCCTGTTGCTGCGTGATCATGCCGGCGGCGACGAGTCGGACGTGCGCCTGGTCAACAGCAGCCCGGATGTGCGAAAGATTCTGGCCATCTCCAATTTCGACAAACTGTTCGACATCAGTTGAGCCCGTTGATGCCGGCGCTTGAACCCTTGACGGTGTTGATCGCCGAAGACGGCGCGGCCGATCGCCTGCTGCTTGCGAGCATCGTCCGGCGCCTGGGGCATGAGGTGCTGGTGGCGGCCGATGGCGCCGAAGCCGTCGAGCTGTATCGGCAGCTACGCCCGCAGCTGGTGTTGATGGACGCGCTGATGCCGGTCATGGACGGCTTCGAAGCCGCGCGGCAGATCAAGCAGTTGGCCGGCGAAACCCTGGTGCCGATCATCTTTCTCACTTCCCTGAGCCAGAGCGAAGGCCTGGCGCTGTGCCTCGAGGCGGGCGGCGACGATTTTCTGGCAAAGCCCTACAACCCGGTGATGCTGGCGGCCAAGATCAAGGCCATGGATCGCCTGCGCCGGTTGCAGGCCACGGTGCTGGAGCAGCGCGATGAAATTGCCCGGCACCATCACCATCTGCTCAATGAGCAACGGGTGGCCAAGGCGGTGTTCGACAAGATTGCCCATTCCGGTTGCCTGAGTGCGCCAAACATCCGCTATACGCAATCGCCCTACGCACTGTTCAACGGTGATTTGCTGCTTGCCGCCCTGACCCCGGCGGGTGATATGCACCTGTTGCTCGGTGACTTCACCGGTCACGGCTTGCCGGCGGCGGTCGGCGCCATGCCCCTGGCCGAGGTGTTCTATGGCATGACCGCCAAGGGCTTCGCCCTGACGGAAATCCTTCGCGAGATGAATGCCAAGCTCAAACGCATCCTGCCCGTGGACATGTTTTGCTGCGCCACGCTGTTGTCCCTGAGTTTTCAACGGCGCTCGGTGGAGGTGTGGAACGGCGGCATGCCCGACGGCTACCTGCATGACCTGGCCAGCGGCGAGCGGCGGGCGCTGAAATCCCGGCACTTGCCCCTGGGGGTGTTGAGCGCGCAAGCGTTCGACGACCGTACTGAAGTGTTCCCGATGGCGGCGGGTGATCGGGTGTTCCTGTTGTCCGATGGGGTCATCGATACCTGCGACGATGACGAACAATTGTTCGGCGTCGAGCGCTTGCAGCAGGTGTTCGCCGACAACCGCCAGCCCGACCGGTTGTTCGAAGATATCGAGGCGGCGCTGCGGGATTTTGGCGGCCAGGCGCGCGATGACGTGAGCATGGTCGAAGTCAGCCTACTGGCGCCGGACCAATTGGCCGCGCCGGCGCTGGTGTATTCCGACAGTGGCCAGTCGAGCCCGCTGGACTGGTCGGTGAGTTTCGAATTTCGCGCCGCCTCCCTCAAGCGTTTCAACCCGCTGCCGTACCTGTTGCAGCTGCTGTTGGAGGTGCATGGCCTGCGGGCGCAGAGTGGGGCGCTGTACAGCGTGCTGGCGGAGTTGTACTCCAATGCGCTGGAACATGGGGTGCTGGGCCTGGATTCGAGCCTCAAGCGCGACGTGTCGGGATTTGCCCGCTACTATCAGTTGCGCAATGCGCGCCTGGAGCAGTTGGAGGAGGGCTACCTGCGCGTACACCTGCACGTCATGCCGCAAGGCTCGGGCGGCTGCCTGGTGATTGAAGTGCAGGACAGTGGCGATGGTTTTGATGTGCAGCGCGTGATGGATCGACCGTTGGACGTTGGCCGTTTGTCGGGTCGTGGCGTCAGCCTGATCCGGCAATTGAGCCGTAATGCCAGTTGGTCCGACGACGGACGGCTGGCCCGCGTGGAGTTTTCCTGGGAGGCTCTGGCATAATCCCGCGGATTCTTGATCAAGGAGCGAACAAGTGATGGAAGAACATCTGGACCAAAACGTGCTCAGCGCGTTGCAGGAATTCATGGAGGAGCACTACTCGGAATTGCTCGAGACCTTCCTCAGCGATTCAGAAGAGCGCCTGCAAATGCTCCGCGAGGCAGACGATGTCGCGCAGCTCATCAGTGCGGCCCACAGTTTCAAGGGCAGCAGCAGCAATATGGGCGCGGTACGCCTGGCCAGGCTGTGCGGCAAGCTGGAGCAACTGGCCAAGGAAAAAGCCCCCGAGGGCCTGGCAAAACTGGTCGGAGAAATCGACGGCGAGTTCGCCGTTGTCCGTCCCCTCTATGAAGCCGAGCATGAGCGCTCGTTGAACATCCATTCGTCCAATCGCTGCTTCTAGCCGGCTACCCCTGAAGCTGGCGCGACTCTTGCTGTCTACTTCTGCACCTGTACCCCTTCATCCCGTGCAGCGGAGACCGCTATGCCCCTTTCCCCCACCTACTGCTTCAGGCTGGCGTGCAGGCCAAGGCACCGTCCGGACCTGCCAATATCCCGGCGACGCCTGCAGCACTGGGGGACAAGCCCGCCAGCTTTGCCCGGATGTTCGCCGACCAGGCGCCGGGCAAGCCTTCGCCCGCCAGCGATGGCGGGATAAAACCGCTGCGTGACAAGACGCCTGACGTGCCATCCAGAAGGGATGCCGGCAGCGACAAATCTGCCGCGCCTGCCACACCGGTTGCCGATAGCGGCAAAACCTTGCCCGATGAAACCCAGACTGCCGACGGCGATACGGCGGTCGATGAGGCGGATCCGGCGTTGGCTCAAACGCCAGCGCCGGCACCAGCCGTGCCGGCAGCGCCTGTCGAAGCCCCGGCCGCAGCCGATCCGGCGATCCAGGCCGCGCTGGCTGCGGCGACCGCCACCGTCAGCGATCCGGCGTTCGACCCCGAGGCCGATCCGCTGGACGCGTTGCCCGCCGTACGCCTGGCCATGGAGCAGAGCGGTCACCTGTCTGCCGCCAGCCAGGCGCAACCCAAGGCCGCGCCGCCGGCTACGGTGTCGGCCGAGGGCGAGTTGACGTCGGCGCAGACCTTCGCTGCCGGCATGGCCAGCATGCTCGACGTGCAGGCTGACCAGGACAGCACCGACAAGGGCGGCGACAAGGCCTTCAGCGGATTGCTCGATGACGGGCTCAAGGACCTGAAATCCGCCAGCAGCGATACCCGTGTCGACGATTTCGCCAACCGCCTGACCGCGCTGACCCAGGCCGCCACGCCGAAAACCGCCAACGCACTGCCGGTCAACCAGCCGCTGGCCATGCACCAGAGCGGCTGGAGCGAGGAGCTGGTGAACCGGGTCATGTACCTGTCCAGTGCCAACCTCAAGGCCGCCGACATCCAGTTGCAACCGGCCGAGCTGGGGCGCCTGGATATTCGCGTCAACATGATTCCCGACCAGCAGACCCAGGTCACCTTCATGAGCGCCCACGTCGGCGTGCGCGAGGCACTGGACGGGCAGATGCATCGTCTGCGCGAGATGTTCGTGCAACAGGGCATGGGTCAGGTCGATGTCAACGTCTCCGACCAGTCCCGCGGCTCCCAGGAGCAGGCCCAGCAAGGCCAGGGGCAGGGCGCACGAACTTCGGCCAATGGGTCGCGCCTGGAGTCGCTGAGCGATGAGTCGCCGGCAACCATCGCCGAAATCGCCGCCAGTACGCCGCAGGTGATTGGCTCCAGTGCGGTTGATTACTACGCCTGATCGCGATCCCTGCTGGAACCGTCTGCAGGGCGTATGGGAGCCCTGTGGGAGCGGGCTTGCCCGCGATGGCGACAGCTCTGATGCAGACAAACCGCCATCGCTGCGATGCGGCGGCCCGACAAGCCAGCTCCCACAGGGTTTGAGCACCCGAAAGGTTTGTGTCCGGCGCTGGACCTGTAGGAGCTGGCTTGCCAGCGAAAATCGTCAACGATAACGCGCCAATCCTGATTAAACGCGGTGCTCTTGAGTTCTTCGCTGGCAAGCCAGCTCCTACAGGGATATGAGCTGACAGCCGATTATGTGGCGAGCACAAATCCTGTAGGAGCCGGCTTGCCGGCGAAGGCGCAGGGTCTGACACACCGCCAAGCTGCCAATCGCTGGCAAGCCAGCTCCTATACAGGTCTACCCACAGATTCCCGTCAAAACACTTCTGGCATAACACTTGCTCTTGCCTTGCCGTGCGACTGTGAAAACCCGATTAGTGACGGATTATTGGCATGGCGAAGAGCGACGCAGCAGTAAAAGACCCCGCCGGGAAAGGCAAACTCAAGCTGATCCTGATCATTGCGGCGGGTGTGCTGCTGGCCATCGGCTTGTCCGTGGGCGCGACCTGGTATTTCATGCACAGTGCCCAGAGCAAGCCCGAACCTGCCGCCGAGACGGCGAGCAACGTCAAGCCCGCGGCCATCTATGAGCCGATGACCCCGGCCTTCATCGCCAACTTCAACCAGAACGGCCGTCAGCGCTACATGCAGGTGAGCATTACCCTGCAGGCGCGTAACCAGGCTGACCTCGACGCCTTGAAAGTGCACATGCCGGTGATCCGCAACAACCTGGTCATGCTGTTCTCCGGACAGACCTTCGACAGCCTGGCGACCCCGGTCGGCCAGGAAATGCTGCGCCAGAAAGCCACTGCCAGCGTGCAGGAAGTGGCGCAGAAGGAAGTCGGCAAAGTAGTGGTCGAGCAGTTGCTCTTTACCAATTTCGTACTGCAGTAGGAACTCGACATGGCCGTGCAGGACCTGCTGTCCCAGGATGAGATCGACGCGCTGTTGCATGGCGTCGACGATGGTCTGGTGCAGACCGATACCGTTTCCGAACCCGGTAGCGTCAAAAGCTACGACCTGACCAGTCAGGACCGGATCGTCCGTGGGCGCATGCCGACCCTGGAGATGATCAACGAGCGTTTTGCCCGCTACACCCGCATCAGCATGTTCAACATGCTCCGGCGTTCGGCCGATGTCGCCGTCGGCGGGGTGCAGGTGATGAAGTTCGGTGAGTACGTGCACTCGCTGTACGTGCCCACCAGCCTCAACCTGGTGAAGATCAAGCCGTTGCGCGGCACCGCGCTGTTCATCCTCGACGCCAAGCTGGTGTTCAAGTTGGTGGACAACTTCTTCGGTGGCGACGGCCGTCACGCCAAGATCGAAGGCCGTGAGTTCACCCCCACCGAGTTGCGGGTGGTGCGCATGGTGCTCGAGCAGGCGTTCACCGATTTGAAAGAAGCCTGGCAGGCGATCATGGAAGTCAATTTCGAGTACATCAACTCGGAAGTGAACCCGGCCATGGCCAACATCGTCGGCCCCAGCGAAGCGGTGGTGGTTTCCACCTTCCACATCGAACTCGATGGCGGTGGCGGCGACCTGCACGTGACCATGCCGTACTCGATGATCGAGCCGGTGCGCGAAATGCTCGATGCCGGGTTCCAATCCGATCTCGACGACCAGGACGAACGCTGGGTCAACGCCCTGCGCCAGGACGTGATGGACGTCGATGTGCCGCTCAGCGCCACCGTCGCCCGTCGCCAGTTGCGCCTGCGCGACATCCTGCACATGCAGCCGGGTGACGTGATCCCGGTCGACCTCCCGGAAGACATGATCATGCGCGCCAACGGTGTGCCGGCCTTCAAGGTCAAGATGGGTTCGCACAAGGGCAACCTCGCGTTGCAAGTGATCGAGCCGATCGAGCGCCGCTGAGCGGCGTAGTTCTGTATTCGCCTTTAAATGATGGTTGCCCCGCCGAGGACAAATGATGGTTAACGATATGAATTCCCAGGACGACCAGGCCCTGGCTGACGAGTGGGCTGCCGCGCTGGAAGAGGCCGGCGACGTTGGCCAGGACGATATCGACGCGCTGCTGGCCGCCGACGCCGCCAGCTCGCCGTCCAATCGACTGCCGATGGAAGAGTTCGGCAGCGTGCCGAAAAACAACGGCCCGGTGACCCTCGATGGGCCGAACCTGGACGTGATCCTCGATATCCCGGTGTCGATCTCGATGGAAGTCGGCAGCACCGACATCAACATCCGCAACCTGCTGCAGCTCAACCAGGGCTCGGTGATCGAGCTTGATCGCCTGGCCGGTGAGCCGCTCGACGTGCTGGTCAACGGCACGCTGATCGCCCACGGCGAAGTGGTGGTGGTCAACGAAAAGTTCGGCATCCGCCTGACCGACGTGATCAGCCCGAGCGAACGCATCAAGAAGCTGCGCTAAGTGAACAAACTCCTCGGTGTGGTGCTGGCGCTGCCGTTCAGTGTGATGGCGGCCGAGCCCGTGGCGGCTGTGGCCGCGCCTGCGGTCGGCAGCAGTGTGGCTGGGCAGTTGACCCAGCTGGTGCTGGGTTTGCTGCTGGTGCTGGGGCTGATCTTTTTCCTCGCCTGGCTACTGCGCCGAGTGCAACAGGTCGGGCCGGCAGGCAAGGGCCAGGTCATCGAGCTGATCGGCTCGCGCGCCCTCGGCCCGCGTGATCGGCTGGTGCTGGTGCAGGTCGGCAACGAGCAGGTGCTGCTGGGGCTGACCCCGGGCACCATCACCGCGCTGCACGTGCTCAAGGAGCCGGTACAGGTGCCGAGCACCGAGCAGGCCACCCCGGAGTTTGCCCAGCGCCTGATGGAGTTGCTGGGCAAGGACAAGGATAAGAAGTAATGCCCGTGCGTTTCCTCCTGAGCCTGCTGCTGATGCTCGCCGCGCCCCTGGCGCTGGCGGCCGACCCGCTGTCGATCCCGGCCATCACCCTTGGCACCAACGCCGACGGCGCCCAGGAATATTCGGTCAGCCTGCAGATACTGCTGATCATGACCGCGCTGAGTTTCATCCCGGCGTTCGTCATGCTGATGACCAGCTTCACCCGGATCATCATCGTCTTCTCGATCCTGCGCCAGGCCCTGGGCTTGCAGCAGACGCCGTCGAACCAGATCCTCACCGGCATGGCGCTGTTCCTGACGTTGTTCATCATGGCGCCGGTGTTCGACCGGGTGAACCAGGACGCGCTGCAACCGTACCTCGCGGAAAAACTCACCGCCCAGGACGCAGTAGCCAAGGCCCAGGTGCCGATCAAGGATTTCATGCTGGCGCAGACCCGCAGCAGTGATCTGGAGCTGTTCATGCGCCTGTCCAAGCGCACCGACATTGCCTCGCCGGACCAGGCGCCGCTGACCATCCTGGTCCCGGCGTTCGTCACCTCGGAGCTGAAAACTGCGTTCCAGATCGGTTTCATGATCTTCATCCCGTTCCTGATCATCGATCTGGTGGTCGCCAGTGTGCTGATGGCGATGGGCATGATGATGCTGTCGCCGCTGATCATTTCGCTGCCGTTCAAGATCATGCTGTTTGTGCTGGTGGATGGCTGGGCGTTGATCATCGGCACCCTGGCCGGCAGTTTCGGCGGTGTTTAGCGCGAGTGGCCCGATATGACTCCTGAAGTAGCCGTCGACCTGTTCCGTGAAGCGCTGTGGCTGACCACCATCATGGTCGCCGTGCTGGTGGTGCCGAGCCTGTTGGTCGGGCTGCTGGTGGCAATGTTCCAGGCCGCCACCCAGATCAACGAACAGACCCTGAGTTTCCTGCCGCGCCTGCTGGTGATGCTGGTGACGTTGATTGTCGCCGGCCCGTGGCTGGTGCAAACCTTCATGGAATACATCCTGCGCCTGTACGGCAGTATTCCGCAGTTGATCGGCTGAGCCATGTCGTTGCTGGCGCTGACCGACGCGCAGATCAGTACCTGGGTTGCCAGCTTCATGCTGCCGCTGTTCCGGGTCGGCGCCGTGCTGATGACCATGCCGATCTTCGGTACCAGCCTGGTGCCCAAGCGAATCCGCCTGTATTTCGCCTTGGCGATCACCGTGGTGATCACCCCCAATTTGCCGCCGATGCCCACGGTCAATGCACTGGACCTCAGTGGCCTGCTGCTGATTGCCGAACAGGTGCTGATTGGCGGTTTGCTGGGCTTCTCCCTGCAGCTGTTTTTCCAGGCGTTCGTGGTCGCCGGGCAGATTATTTCGATCCAGATGGGCATGGGTTTCGCCTCGATGGTCGACCCCACCAACGGCGTTTCGGCGGCGGTAATCGGGCAGTTCCTGACCATGCTGGTGACCTTGCTGTTTCTCGGCATGAACGGCCATCTGGTGGTGTTCGAGGTGCTCACCGAGAGCTTCACTACCTTGCCGGTGGGCAGTGCGATGCTGGTCAATCACTTCTGGGACATCGCCAACAAGCTTGGCTGGGTGCTCGGCGCGGCGATGTTGCTGGTGTTGCCGGCGATCACCGCGCTACTGGTGGTCAACATCGCCTTCGGCATCATGACCCGCGCGGCGCCGCAGCTGAACATCTTCTCCATCGGCTTCCCGCTGACCCTGGTGCTGGGCCTGGTGATTTTCTGGGTCAGCCTCGGCGACATTCTCAATCAGTATCAGCCGCTGGCCACCGAGGCCTTGCAGTTGCTGCGTGATATGGCACAGGCGCGCTGAGTCATGGCCGAGAGCGAGAGCGGTCAGGACAAGACCGAAGAACCCACCGAGAAAAAGAAAAAGGACGCCCGCGAGAAGGGAGAGATTGCCCGCTCCAAGGAGCTCAACACCCTGGCGGTGATGCTGGCCGGGGCAGGGGGCTTGCTGATTTACGGCGGTGGTTTGGCGCAGGACCTGCTCGAAGTCATGCGCCTGAACTTTTCCCTGCCCCGCGAAGTGTTGCTCAGCCCCGGCGCCATGGGCCAGTACCTGCTGCATTCCGGCAAGATCGCGATCATCGCCGTGCAGCCGGTGCTGATCACCTTGCTGCTGGCGGCGCTGATCGGCCCGATTTCCCTCGGCGGCTGGCTGTTCGCCGGCAGCAGCCTGGCGCCAAAATTCAGCCGGATGAACCCGGCCAACGGCATCAAGCGCATGTTCTCCTCGACGGCAGTGATCGAGCTGCTCAAGGCGCTGGCCAAGTTTCTGCTGATCCTGTTCGTCGCGCTGACGGTGCTCAAGTCGGACATCGACGACCTGCTGCGCATCGCCCATGAACCGCTGGAACAGGCGATTATCCACAGTGTCCAGCTGGTGGGCTGGAGCACCCTGTGGATGGCCTGCGGGTTGATTCTGATCGCGGCAGTGGACGTGCCGGTGCAGCTGTACCAGAGCCACAAAAAGCTGATGATGACCAAGCAGGAAATCCGCGACGAGCACAAGGACCAGGAAGGGCGCCCGGAGGTCAAGCAGCGCATCCGCCAGTTGCAGCGCGAGATGTCCCAGCGGCGGATGATGGCGGCCATCCCCGACGCCGACGTGGTCATCACCAACCCGACTCACTACGCCGTGGCCCTCAAGTACGATCCGGACAAGGGTGGCGCGCCGATGCTGATCGCCAAGGGCAGCGACTTCCTCGCCCTGAAAATCCGCGAAATCGCGGTCAGCAACAATGTGCTGTTGCTGGAGTCACCGGCGCTGGCGCGCTCGATCTACTATTCCACCGAGTTGGATCAGGAGATTCCGGGTGGCTTGTATCTGGCGGTGGCGCAGGTGTTGGCGTATGTCTACCAGATCCGTCAGTTCAGGGCCGGGAAGGGCAAGCGGCCGGAGCCGTTTAATGATGATGTGCCGATTCCGCCGGAGTTGCGGCGGGATGATTGATTTTATGAGTTGCAGTTCCGCCTTTAAAGGTAGTGCAATTAATTGAGTTGGCCAATCTCCCACTTTTTTGCTGTTTATATAATCTGTTATTGGTTGTTCCTTATTGATTTGTTTGCTTTAAGTAGCTCGTCAATGATTTCGTGATTTTTTTTCAGTGAGGCATCGTGAAGTTCAATTGTTTTGCGTTCGACTCTTTTAAGGTATGGTTCGGTGAGTTCTGGGAATAATTTATCGCGACGCAATGTTTGCAAAGCTGTGTAAGGGTCGTCGCTCAATGCCACACCTTCTAGTATCGCGCCAGAGTTCTCCTTTATGAGGGGAGCATTGGGTGGCTGGTCGTTGAATGATAGCCGGAGATTGTCGGTGCCCGTGTTGTTTGATAGTTGTTGTTTTTTATAATTTTTAAAGTCTTTCTTTATGATTTTATTCTTCATGTTGTGAAAGTTGCCGAGCACTTCTGAGTTTTTTTGATGCTGTCTTGAAAGCTCAAAAATTCTGCTGTTCGTCAAGTTGGTGTCAGTGCCGGTGCCAATGGGTAGCTTTAGGGTTTTTCGGTTAAGGATTGATCGGAGTCTTGCCCTCCTTGAACCTAGTATTACTTCGGCGATCATCTTGATGCTGAATTTTGTGTGCCCGTTGGGATCGGTATGATTTATTGGGTCGCCCGCGCAGTATGCATAACAGTTCAATCCCCCTTCGCCAAAGGGACTCCAATTATCTGGGTTGTTGAATCTCATCAACACCGGATTAAACGCCCGATACCCATTCCCCAACAAATAATGCCCGGTCAGTGGATCCGGCCGTTCGCCATTGAACCCCAGCAGGCTTAGCAATCCACCCAGCGCCGGGCGATGACCGTAAGGTGAATAGGCGACGGGGCGTGGCGCAACACCTTGCTTCAGGGTATTCAGCACCGAGCGCTGTAGATCGGTTGCCAGCAGAGTGGTGTCGGTCGTACTCCCCTCACGTCTTTGCTCGGCCAGAAGCAGGTCGTCGTGCTGGATGATTGTGTGCCCTAGCGTGCCGTGGATTTCGGTTGCCAGGCGGCTTTTGCAGTAGAAGCGCTGGTGAGTGGCGGCGGCCGGCTGATGTTGGTTGATCAGGCGATCCAGGGCGTCGTAGTTGTACTTGCATAACGGGGTACGGGTGGGTCGCATCGCGATCGCTCCGCAGTCTTGTGGGGATGCTTGAGTATCGGTCGGGTGATCGCTGTTGGGTACTAGCAGAACTGATAGTTTGGCCAGGTACAGAATCCACCTTGTAGGAGCCTGCTCCGGGCGGTGTTCCGGCGATGTTGGCGCGGCAGGTGGCGTGGATGTTTGTCGCGCAAGCGCCTGGTGTGCGACGGATGTGGCGGCGCGCCGATGCTGATCGCCAAGGGCAGCGACTTCGTCGCCCTGAAAATCCGCGAAATCGCGGTCAGCAACAATGTGCTGTTGCTTGAGTCACCGGCCCTGGCGCGTCGATCTACTATTCCGCCGAGTTGGATCAGGAGATTCCGGGCGGATTGTATCTGGCGGTGGCGCAGGTGCTGGCGTATGTCTACCAGATCCGTCAGTTTCGGGCGGGTAAGGGCAAGCGGCCGGAGCCGTTTAATGATGATGTGCCGATTCCGCCGGAGTTGCGGCGCGATTAGTTGTAATGGAGGTATCAACGGTTCTTGGGTGGTTTAAATACCTCTTTTCGGATCCGAAGCGCTTCATTCTTGAGGGCTTGTGCAGTTGGGTCGGTAATTGATTTCATTCTTCTGAAGTATGGGATCGATAGCTGTTCATTATGTTCATATATAAAAGAGAGGCGACCTAAGACATTATTGCCTGTGTGGTAGAAAGAGTTTACTTCTTCAAATAATGGTCGGAATGATGCTATTTCATCTTGTGCTAGAAGTCGAGTGGTTTGAAAATTTGAACCGCCGTTATGTGCTTGTGTGCGATCTAAAAAATCAAATACTGTATGGCTTCTGGTGTCGGTCTCTCGAAACGTTTTGTATGTCGAATGTAGTAGGGTTTCTTTTGGTTTGTAGGGTTCGTCGAATGAAAACGCAAGCCTGGAATCTTCGCTCAGAACCTTCAGGCGCGCGTTATTATTCAGCTTGCGTGCACTGTCTTTCAGTTCGATGATCTTGCGGAGTGCGTCGGATCCTTCTTTGCTGGTATATCCTCTCTTTGTTTTCAAAGGAGCGTCAAGATATTTGATGGGGCCAATAGTTCTGGATCTTGGGCCTATGATTCGAGCGATCCATCGTGGGATATGGCCGGTAGGGTCAGTTTTGCCTATTGGATCTCCTAAGCAGTATGAATAAGGATTCAATCCGCCACCGCCAAACGGACTCAAAATGTCTGGACAGTGGAATCTCATCAACACCGGATTAAACGCCCGATACCCATTCCCCAACAAATAATGCCCGGTCAGCGGATCCGGTCGTTCGCCATTGAATCCCAGCAGGCTTAGCAATCCACCCAGCGCCGGGCGATGACCGTAAGGTGAATAGGCGACGGGGTGTGGCGCAACACCTTGCTTCAGGGTATTCAGCACCGAGCGCTGTAGATCGGTTGCCAGCAGAGTGGTGTCGGTCGTACTCCCCTCACGTCTTTGCTCGGCCAGAAGCAGGTCGTCGTGCTGGATGATTGTGTGCCCTAGCGTGCCGTGGATTTCGGTTGCCAGGCGGCTTTTACAGTAGAAGCGTTGGTGAGTGGCGGCGTTCGGCTGATGTTGGTTGATCAGGCGATCCAGGGCGTCGTAGTTGTACTTGCATAACGGGGTACGGGTGGATCGCATCGCGATTGCTCCGCAGTCTTGTGGGGATGCTTGAGTATCGGTCGGGTGATCGCTGATGGGTACTAGCAGAACTGATAGTTTCGCCAGTCTCTGTGGCACAGAATCCACGTTGTAGGAGCGAGCCTGCTCCGGCCGGCGTCCCGACGATGGTGGTGGGGCAGTTGGTGGGGATTTTGGCTGTGCTGACGCTTTCGCGAGCAGGCTCGCTCCTACAGGTTCGGCGGTGTTCTGTTCTTACCATGTAAGCGTGAGCCTGCTCCGGGCAGCGTTCCGACGATGGCGGTGGGCAGTTGGTAGGGGTGTTGGCTGTGCTGGCGCTTTCGCGAGCAGGCTCGCTCCTACAAATCAGCGCGCTCGCGGTGTCAGTTGCAGGGGCTGAATTTCCCTCTAGGCAAAAGTTGGACAGCTTTTTGCAGTAGCCGCTCTGCGCCGGCTTCTGGCGTCAAAAGTTTGCTTCAAAGGAACGGGGAATACCGGTGGATCGCTCTCAACTCATCAACAGCGCGCGCAGTAACGTGGCGGACCTCAGCCGGGGCAATCTGGGTGTGCCGTTGTTGCTGTTGATCATGCTGGCAATGATGATGTTGCCGATCCCGCCGTTCCTGCTCGACGTGTTTTTCACCTTCAACATCGCCCTCTCGATCGTCGTGCTGCTGGTCTGCGTATATGCCTTGCGGCCGCTGGATTTTGCGGTGTTCCCGACGATTCTGCTGGTGGCCACTTTGCTTCGCCTGGCGCTGAACGTCGCCTCGACCCGGGTGGTGATGCTCCACGGCCAGGACGGTCATGCCGCCGCGGGCAAGGTGATCCAGGCCTTTGGCGAGGTGGTGATCGGCGGTAACTACGTGGTGGGTATCGTGGTCTTCGCGATCCTGATGATCATCAACTTCGTGGTGGTGACCAAAGGCGCCGGGCGGATTTCCGAGGTCAGCGCGCGGTTCACCCTCGATGCCATGCCCGGCAAACAGATGGCAATCGACGCCGACCTCAACGCCGGCCTCATCGACCAGAACCAGGCCAAGGCCCGTCGTTCGGAAGTCGCCCAGGAAGCCGAGTTCTACGGTTCGATGGACGGTGCCAGCAAGTTTGTGCGCGGTGACGCCATCGCCGGCCTGCTGATTCTGTTCATCAACCTGATCGGCGGCATGGCGGTGGGGATCTTCCAGCACGGCATGACCTTCGGCGACGCCGGCAAGGTGTATGCGTTGCTGACCATCGGTGACGGTTTGGTGGCGCAATTGCCATCACTGCTGTTGTCCACCGCGGCGGCGATCATGGTGACCCGTGCCTCGGGCTCCGAAGACATGGGCAAGCAGATCAACCGGCAGATGTTTGCCTCGCCCAAGGCGCTGGCGGTGTCGGCGGCGTTGATGGCGATCATGGGCATCGTCCCCGGCATGCCGCATTTCGCTTTCCTCAGCATGGCCGCCATTGCGGCCGGCGGTGCCTACCTGTTCTGGAAGAAACAGAACGGCGTCAAGGTCCAGGCCCTGGAAGAGGCCAAGCGCCAGCAGGAACTGCTGCCATCGCCGGCGCGGGCCATGGAAACCAAGGAGCTGGGCTGGGACGACGTCACGCCGATCGACATGATCGGCCTCGAAGTCGGCTACCGCCTGATCCCGCTGGTGGACCGCAACCAGGGCGGGCAGTTGCTGGCGCGGATCAAGGGCGTGCGCAAGAAGCTCTCTCAGGACCTCGGCTTCCTGATGCCCACCGTACACATCCGTGACAACCTCGACCTGGCGCCGAGCGCCTATCGCCTGACCCTGATGGGGGTGATCCTCGCCGAAGCCGAGATCTACCCGGACCGCGAGCTGGCGATCAACCCGGGGCAGGTGTTCGGCACCCTCAATGGCATCACCGCCAAGGATCCGGCCTTCGGCCTGGAGGCGGTGTGGATCGAGGTCAGCCAGCGTTCCCAGGCGCAGTCGCTGGGCTACACCGTGGTCGATGCCAGTACGGTGGTGGCAACGCACTTGAACCAGATCCTGTACAAGCACTCCAGCGAACTGATCGGCCACGAAGAAGTCCAGCAACTCATGCAGTTGCTGGCGAAAAGCTCGCCAAAACTGGCGGAAGAGCTGGTGCCGGGCGTGCTCTCGCTGTCGCAACTGCTCAAGGTGTTGCAGGCGTTGCTGGCGGAGCAGGTGCCGGTGCGCGACATCCGCAGCATTGCCGAGGCCATCGCGAACAATGCCGCCAAGAGTCAAGATACCGCCGCTTTGGTTGCCGCCGTGCGCGTTGGCCTGTCTCGCGCTATCGTGCAAAGCATTGTAGGCACTGAGTCCGAGCTGCCTGTGATCACCTTGGAGCCAAGGTTGGAACAAATATTGCTCAATAGTATTCAGAAGGCAGGGCAAGGCGCCGATGAGAGCGTCTTGCTGGAGCCAAGCATGGCCGAGAAGCTGCAGCGTTCGTTGATCGACGCGGCCCAGCGTCAGGAAATGCAAGGTCACCCGGTGATTCTGTTGGTAGCCAGTCCCGTGCGCGCGATGCTCTCGCGCTTCGGGCGTCTCGCAGTCCCGGGGTTGCACGTGTTGGCGTATCAGGAGATACCCGACAACAAGCAGGTGACCATCGTTGCGACAGTAGGGCCCAACGGCTGAGGTAGTGGTTTATGCAAGTTAAGCGTTTTTTCGCCGCCGATATGCGTCAGGCCATGAAACTGGTTCGTGATGAGCTGGGCGCCGATGCCGCGATCATCGGCAACCGCCGGATCGCCGGCGGTGTCGAGCTGATGGCTGCCCTCGATTACAAACTTTCCGCGCTGGCGCCGCGGGTGCCGAATGTCGAGCTCGAAGATGAGCTGCGCAAGACCCAGTCGCGGATCGTCACCGCCCAGGCTGAACTGAGCCTGCGTGGCGAAGGCGAAGCGGGCGAGCATGCCAGTCGTCAACTGTTTGCCGGCTTGCCGCTGACCGCCGCCGAGCCGCTGATCGAGCCGACGCTGTCCGAGCCGCCACGTCCGGCGCCGGCGCCAGCCCCGACCGCAAGCATCGACCCACGGGCCTACGACGCCATGCGCTCGGAGCTCAATGGCTTGCGCGAATTGCTCGAAGTGCAACTGGGCTCGCTGGCCTGGAACCAACTGCAAGGCCGCCATCCACAGCAGGCCAACCTCTGGCGTCGGCTGCAACGCATTGGCTTGTCCGGCCCGTTGTCGCGCGACCTGCTGGAATTGACCACCGAGATTGCAGACCCCCGCCAGGCCTGGCGCATGCTGCTGGCGCACCTGGCGCGGATGATCCAGACCCCTGATGTGGAACCGCTGGAAGAGGGCGGGGTGATTGCCATGGTCGGCCCGGCCGGCATGGGCAAGACCACCACCCTGGCCAAGCTGGCGGCGCGTTACGTGCTCAAGTACGGCTCGCAGAACATTGCCCTGGTGAGCATGGACAGCTACCGCATCGGTGCCCAGGAACAACTCAAGACCCTGGGGCGGATTCTCAACGTCTCGGTGACCCACCTGGATCCCGGCCAATCGCTGGCCCAGGCCCTCGAGCCGGTGCTGCGCAAACGCGTGGTGCTGATCGACACCGCCGGCCTGCAGGCCAGCGACCCGGCGTTGCGCATGCAACTGGAAAGCCTTGCCGGTCGCGGCATCAAATCGAAGAATTATCTGGTGCTGGCCACCACCAGCCAGAAGCAGGTGCTGACCGCCGCCCATCACAGTTACAAGCGTTGCGGGCTGGCTGGCTGCATCCTGACTAAACTGGACGAGACGGCCAACCTGGGCGAGGTGTTGAGCCTGGCAATCAGCCATGAACTACCGGTCGCCTATCTGACCGATGGACCGCGGATCCCGGACGATCTGCACTTGCCGCGCCGGCATCAATTGGTGAGCCGCGCAGTCAGTGTACAAATGCAGGAAGAACCCAGCGAAGAAGCCATGGCTGATATGTTCGCTGACCTCTACCACAGTCCGACCAAACGGGTTGGCTGAGGTATTAATGACTAGATTTGTATCTACATCGATGGCCTGCCATGCATTGTTCGCCCGCGAACGCGCAGCCAGTCATGTAGCCCGCGTCTAAGCAAGACAAGGTATATAAAGCACATGGGCAGCATGCATCCCGTACAGGTGATCGCGGTGACCGGCGGCAAGGGTGGCGTCGGTAAAACTAACGTTTCAGTGAACTTGTCCCTGGCTCTGGCAGAGCTCGGCCGGCGCGTCATGCTGCTGGACGCCGACCTGGGGCTGGCGAACGTCGACGTCCTGCTGGGGCTGACGCCCAAGCGTACCCTGGCCGACGTGATCGAGGGCCGCTGCGAACTGCGCGACGTGTTGCTGCAGGGGCCGGGCGGGATTCGTATCGTGCCGGCCGCTTCCGGCACCCAGAGCATGGTGCACCTGAGCCCGGCGCAGCACGCGGGCCTGATCCAGGCCTTCAGCGACATCGGCGACAACCTCGACGTGCTGGTGATCGACACCGCCGCCGGGATCGGCGAGTCGGTGGTCAGCTTCGTGCGCGCGGCCCAGGAAGTGCTGCTGGTGGTCTGCGACGAGCCGACCTCGATCACCGACGCCTACGCCCTGATCAAGCTGCTCAACCGTGACTACGGGATGAATCGTTTTCGCGTGCTGGCCAACATGGCTCAGAGCCCGCAGGAAGGGCGCAACCTGTTCGCCAAGTTGACCAAGGTCACGGATCGCTTCCTGGATGTCGCCCTACAATACGTCGGTGCGGTGCCGTACGACGAAAGCGTGCGCAAGGCGGTACAGAAGCAGCGCGCGGTGTACGAAGCGTTCCCGCGTTCCAAGTGCGCCCTGGCCTTCCGGGCCATCGCACAGAAAGTCGATACCTGGCCATTGCCTGCCAATCCGCGCGGGCATCTGGAGTTTTTTGTCGAGCGTCTGGTGCAACAAACCGCAGGTCCGGTGCTATGACCGCGAGCGGTTACAACCTGTACAAGCAGTCGGCGCGTGACGCGCAGTACGAGCTGATCGAGCGTTACGCGCCACTGGTAAAACGTATTGCCTACCACCTGCTGGCGCGTTTGCCGGCCAGCGTCCAGGTCGAGGACCTCATCCAGGCGGGAATGATTGGCTTGCTGGAGGTGTCGACCAAGTACGACGCCAGCAAGGGCGCCAGTTTCGAGACCTATGCCGGGATTCGTATTCGTGGCGCGATGCTCGACGAAGTCCGCAAAGGGGACTGGGCGCCACGCTCGGTCCACCGCAATACCCGTATGGTCAGTGATGCGATTCGCACAATTGAAGCTAAAACCGGACGTGACGCTAAAGATCACGAGGTTGCGGCCGAACTCCAATTGAGTCTCGATGATTACTACGGGATTTTGAATGACACCTTGGGCAGCCGCCTGTTCAGCTTCGACGACCTGTTGCAGGACGGCGAGCATGAAGGGCTGCATGAGGATGGCGCGAGTGCTCATCAAGAGCCGTCGCGCGACCTGGAAGACGAGCGCTTCCAGGCAGCGTTGGCGGACGCGATTGCCAATTTGCCGGAGCGTGAGCGACTGGTGTTGGCGCTGTACTACGACGAAGAGCTGAACCTCAAGGAAATCGGCGAGGTCCTGGGGGTCAGTGAATCGCGGGTCAGCCAGTTACACAGCCAGTGCGCGGCCCGTTTGCGGGGGCGTTTGGGAGAGTGGCGAGCGCGCTGACAGCAGTGTGGGGACACTGCGTACGACAGCGGGGCGGCGAGAAGCCGGTCCGTTGCTCATCCGTTGTGCTCCATTGTGAAGTCGAGTGCTCTGCCTGATTGATTGAATGGCGTGCCCAGGTGCTGGGCGCGTTTAAGACTGCTTGGAGGTCGAATTGGACAAGAACATGAAAATCCTCATCGTTGATGACTTCTCAACGATGCGGCGGATCATCAAGAACCTGTTGCGTGACCTCGGTTTCACCAACACGGTCGAGGCAGACGACGGCAATACCGCCATTCCTCTGCTCAACAGCGGCAGCATCGACTTTCTGGTCACGGACTGGAACATGCCTGGCATGACTGGCATCGACCTGCTGCGCCACGTGCGCGCCGACGAAAAACTCAAGCACTTGCCAGTGCTGATGGTGACTGCCGAAGCCAAGCGCGAGCAGATCATCGAAGCCGCCCAGGCCGGGGTAAACGGTTATGTGGTCAAGCCGTTCACGGCGCAGGCGTTGAAAGAGAAGATCGAGAAAATCTTCGAACGCATCGGTTGATGATTGGCGCCACGGGGGAGCTATGGAACAACGAGAAACATCACAGGGCGATTTCGAGTCGACCCTGAAAAAACACGCGGTCGAACTGGTCGAAAGCCTTGAGAAGGGCAAGTTCGGCGACGCGGTGCAGCTGATCCATGAGCTCAACCAGACCCGTGACCGCGGCCTGTACCAGGAAGTCGGCAAGCTCACCCGTGAGCTGCACAGCGCGATCGTCAATTTCCAGATCGATCCGCACATGCCGCAAGCCGAGGAGGTCTCGCAGATCACCGACGCCACCGAGCGCCTGGGCTATGTGGTCAAGCTGACCGAAGCGGCGGCGAACCGCACCATGGACCTGGTGGAAAACGCCACGCCGCTGGTCAATGGCCTGAACACCGACGCCCAGGCCCTGAGCGCCGACTGGGGACGCTTCATGCGCCGGGAAATCGGCGCCGAAGAGTTCCGCGAGCTGGCTCGCCGGGTCGATGGTTTCCTGACCCGCAGCGCAAACGAGACCCAACTGGTGTCGAGCAACCTCAACGACATTCTGCTGGCCCAGGATTACCAGGACCTGACCGGTCAGGTAATCAAGCGCGTGACCCAACTGGTCACCGAAGTGGAAAGCAATCTGCTCAAGTTGGTGCTGATGGCCAGCCAGGTCGACCGCTTCGCCGGCATCGAACATGACCGCGCAGCGATCCTCGCCGAAAAAAATCCGCAAAAACATACGGCGCAGGGTGAAGGTCCGCAGATTCATGCCGATAAACGTGAAGACGTGATGTCCGGTCAGGACGATGTCGACGATTTGCTTTCGAGCCTGGGTTTCTAGGTTCAGACCTTTTTTAGGAGCACCCATTCATGAGCTTCGGCGCCGATGAAGAAATCCTTCAGGATTTTCTGGTTGAGGCCGGCGAAATTCTCGAGCAACTGTCCGAGCAACTGGTCGAGCTGGAAAGCCGACCGGATGATGCGGACTTGCTCAATGCGATTTTTCGCGGTTTTCACACTGTAAAAGGAGGCGCCGGCTTCCTCCAGCTCAACGAACTGGTGGAGTGCTGTCACATCGCCGAGAACGTGTTCGACATCCTGCGCAAGGGTGAGCGACGCGTCGACTCGGAGCTGATGGACGTGGTCCTGGAAGCACTGGATGCGGTCAACGGCATGTTTGGCGAAGTGCGTGAGCGCGCGCCGATCACCGCTGCCACCCCTGAGCTGCTGGCCGCCTTGGCGCGCCTGGCGGAACCGCAGTCGGCGGATGAAGTGGCGCCGGTTGCTGCGGCTCCGGTCGCGGCTGAGCCGGTGCCGGCCAGCGACTCGGGCGACATCACCGACAATGAATTCGAACTGCTGCTCGACTCGCTGAACGCGGTCAAGGAACAGGCCGAGGCAGCGCCTGCGCCGGTCGCGGAAGCGGCCAGCGGCAGCGATGAAATCACCGACGCGGAGTTCGAGTCGCTGCTCGATCAACTGCACGGCAAGGGCCAGTTCGCCGTCGATTCCCTGGTCTCGGCAGCACAGCCTGCGGAGCCGGTGGCAGCGGCTGCGGCGGTTGCAAGCAACGAAATCACCGACGACGAATTCGAAGCCCTGCTCGATCAGTTGCACGGCAAGGGTCAGTTTGCGGTTGACGCGCTGGAGTCGGCGATTGCTTCGGTGCCGGTACCTGCGCCAGCGCAAGCGGCTGCGGTCGGCAGCGATATGATTTCCGATCACGAATTCGAATCCCTGCTCGACGAACTGCACGGCAAGGGCAAGTTCTCGCCCGAGGTCGGCACGGCCGAATCCTCGGTCGCCAGTGCCCCGGTGGCTGCACCTGTGGCCAAGCCGGTCGCGGCAGTCGTCGAAGCCAAGGCGCCTGCGCCGAAGCCGGCACCGGCCCGCGCTGCGGCGCCGGCGCCAGCGGAAAAGCCTGCGAGCGAAGCCGAGACCACCGTGCGGGTAGATACTGCGCGCCTCGACGAAATCATGAACATGGTCGGCGAACTGGTGCTGGTGCGTAACCGTCTGGTGCGCCTGGGGCTCAACAGTGGCGACGAAGCCATGTCCAAGGCAGTGTCGAACCTCGACGTGGTCACCGCAGACCTGCAGACCGCGGTCATGAAGACCCGCATGCAGCCGATCAAGAAAGTCTTCGGGCGCTTCCCGCGGTTGGTTCGCGACCTGGCGCGCCAGCTCAAGAAAGAGATCAACCTGGAGCTGGTCGGCGAAGACACCGACCTCGACAAGAACCTGGTCGAGGCCCTGGCGGATCCGTTGGTGCACTTGGTGCGCAACGCCGTCGACCACGGCATCGAGTCGCCGGAAGAACGTGAAGCCTCGGGCAAGTCCCGGGGTGGCAAGGTGGTGCTGGCGGCCGAGCAGGAAGGCGACCACATCCTGCTGTCGATTTCCGACGACGGCAAAGGTATGGACCCGAACGTCCTGCGCGCCATCGCGGTGAAGCGCGGGGTGATGGACAAGGACGCGGCCGATCGCCTGAGCGACACCGAGTGCTACAACCTGATTTTCGCCCCGGGGTTCTCGACCAAGACCGAGATTTCCGACGTGTCCGGCCGTGGCGTCGGCATGGACGTGGTGAAGACCAAGATCTCCCAGCTCAACGGCTCGATCAACATCTACTCGGCCAAGGGTCAGGGTTCGAAGATCGTCATCAAGGTGCCGTTGACCCTGGCGATCATGCCGACCCTGATGGTGATGCTCGGCAACCAGGCGTTCGCCTTCCCGCTGGTCAACGTCAACGAGATTTTCCACCTCGACCTGTCGCGCACCAACGTGGTCGACGGCCAGGAAGTGGTGATCGTGCGTGACAAGGCGTTGCCGCTGTTTTACCTCAAGCGCTGGCTGGTCAGCTCCGCCGCTCATGAAGAGCAGCGTGAAGGCCATGTGGTGATCCTTTCGGTGGGCACGCAACGGATCGGCTTTGTCGTCGATCAGTTGGTCGGCCAGGAAGAAGTGGTCATCAAGCCGTTGGGCAAAATGCTCCAGGGAACGCCGGGCATGTCGGGCGCCACCATTACCGGTGACGGTCGCATCGCGTTGATTCTCGATGTTCCGAGCATGCTCAAGCGTTACGCCGCACGGCGTATTTGATTCTGGCGTAGCGGGGCAGCACATGCCCCGCGGCGCCTAATGGAGTGTTTATGGCAGTCAAAGTCCTGGTGGTGGATGATTCCGGTTTTTTCCGCCGCCGCGTCTCGGAAATCCTTTCGGCAGACCCGAATATCCAGGTGGTCGGTACCGCGACCAATGGTAAAGAGGCGATCGATCAGGCGCTGGCCCTCAAGCCCGATGTGATCACCATGGACTACGAGATGCCAATGATGGATGGCATCACCGCAGTGCGGCACATCATGCAGCGCTGCCCGACCCCGGTGTTGATGTTCTCCTCGCTGACCCACGAAGGCGCGCGGGTGACCCTCGACGCGCTGGACGCGGGGGCGGTGGATTTCCTGCCGAAGAATTTCGAAGACATCTCGCGCAACCCGGAGAAGGTCAAGCAACTGCTGTGCGAAAAGGTTCACAGCATTTCGCGCAGTAACCGTCGGATCAGCGCCTATCGGGCGCCGAGTGCGCCTATTGCCGCGCCAGCTCCAGCTCCGATTCTCACTAGCAGCTTTTCTCACACGCCAGTCGCGCCGCGTCCGACGCCGACACCTGTCAGTGCGCCTGCGTCAAGCCGTGCCGCCGCGCCGAGCCCGACATCGCCAGCACCCAAGCGCAAGGCCTACAAACTGGTGGCCATTGGTACGTCCACGGGCGGCCCGGTGGCCCTGCAGCGGGTACTGACCCAACTGCCGGCGAACTTCCCGGCGCCGATCGTGCTGGTCCAGCACATGCCGGCGGCCTTCACCAAGGCCTTCGCCGAGCGTCTGGACAAGCTGTGCCGGATCAGCGTCAAGGAAGCCGAGGACGGCGATATCCTGCGACCTGGCCTGGCGCTGCTGGCGCCGGGTGGCAAGCAACTGATGATCGACGGCCGTGGCGCGGTGAAAATCCTGCCGGGTGATGAGCGTCTGAACTACAAGCCGTGCGTGGATATCACCTTCGGTTCGGCGGCCAAATCCTACGGTGACAAAGTTCTGGCGGTGGTCCTCACCGGCATGGGCGCCGACGGCCGTGAAGGCGCGCGCCTGCTCAAGCAGAGCGGCAGCGCGATCTGGGCCCAGGATGAAGCCAGTTGCGTGATCTATGGCATGCCAATGGCGATCGTCAAAGCCAACCTGGCGGACGCGGTGTATGACCTCGACGTGATCGGCAAGCACCTGGTCGAGGCCTGCCTCTGATGGACGTGCTCAGCCTGATCGGCATCATCATGGCGTTTGTCGCGATCATCGGCGGCAACTACCTCGAAGGCGGCCATCTTGGCGCCCTGGCCAACGGTCCGGCGGCGTTGATCGTGCTTGGCGGGACCATCGGCGCGGCGTTGTTGCAGTCGCCGATGAGCGCCTTCAAGCGGGCCATGCAGATTCTGACGTGGATCCTGTTTCCGCCAAGGGTCGACCTGGCCGGCGGCATCGATCGGGTGGTCAGCTGGAGCCTCACCGCGCGCAAGGAAGGCCTGCTGGGGCTGGAAAGCGTGGCGGACGTCGAACCCGACAGCTACTCGCGCAAGGGCTTGCAGTTGCTGGTCGACGGCGCCGAGCCGGAAGCCATCCGCAGCATCCTCGAAGTGGATTTCTACACCCAGGAAAGCCGCGACATCGAAGCCGCCAAGGTCTTTGAAAGCATGGGCGGCTACGCGCCGACCATCGGCATCATCGGCGCCGTCATGGGCCTGATTCACGTCATGGGCAACCTGGCCGATCCCTCGCAACTGGGCAGCGGCATTGCCGTGGCTTTCGTCGCGACCATCTACGGGGTGGCCAGCGCCAACCTGGTGTTGTTGCCGATTGCCAGCAAGCTCAAGGCGATTGCCCTGCGCCAGTCGCGTTACCGCGAGATGCTGCTCGAGGGGATTCTGTCGATTGCCGAAGGGGAAAACCCACGGTCCATCGAGTTGAAGCTCCAGGGCTTCATGGATTGATGGGAGGCATGGAGCATGGCACGTCGTCGCCACGTTGAAGAACACGTCAATCATGAACGCTGGCTGGTGTCCTACGCCGACTTCATCACCTTGCTGTTCGCTTTTTTCGTGGTCATGTACTCCATTTCCTCGATCAACGAAGGCAAGTACAAGGTCATTTCCGAAGCGTTGATCGGCGTGTTCACCGACTCCGATCGCGCCCTCAAGCCTATTCCCATTGGCGACGAACGCCCGCAGACCGTGACCCCGGCCAAGCCGCTGGTCAAGGATGCCGAACAGATCGACGCCGGTATCGCCCAGGCGGCCAATGATCCGCTCAAGCGCATTGCCGATGACATCAGCGCTGCCTTTGGCGACTTGATCAGCGCCAACCAGATGACCATTCGCGGCAACGAGTTGTGGGTCGAGATCGAACTCAACTCCAGCCTGTTGTTTGGCAGCGGCGACGCCATGCCCAGCGATATCGCGTTCAACATCATCGACAAGGTCGGGGCGATTCTCAAACCGTTCGACAACCCGATCCACGTCGAAGGCTTCACCGACGATCAACCGATCCGCACCGCGCAATTTCCGACCAACTGGGAGCTGTCCTCGGCGCGCTCGGCGAGCATCGTGCGCATGCTCGCGATGCAGGGCGTCAACCCGCAGCGCCTGGCGTCGGTGGGCTATGGCGAATTCCAGCCGGTGGCCAATAACGCCACGGCCGAGGGGCGTGCGCGCAATCGGCGGGTGGTGCTGGTGATCTCGCGCAATCTCGACGTGCGCCGCAGTCTGACCGCTACCGGCACCGCCAATGCGCAACCGGACGCGGCGTTGAAGCGCGCTGGCACACAAACTGCACCAGCGCCTGTCAAATCGCCGGGAAGTGCGAGCGCCGTCAATTCCCCGTCACCCGGCTTGTCACGATGAGCTATGTCTCGGTTGCCCCGTACGACCGGGAGGAACGATCCGCATGAGAGTCTGGGCTGTTGCCAATCAAAAGGGTGGTGTTGGTAAAACCACGTCCTCCATCGCTTTAGCCGGCTTGCTGGCCGAGGCGGGCAAGCGCGTGGTGGTGGTCGATCTCGACCCCCACGGCTCGATGACCAGTTACTTCGGCTACGACCCCGACAGCCTGGAACACAGTTGCTACGACCTGTTCCTGCATGGCGGCAACGTGCCCCAGGGGCTGCCGGGGCAACTGTTGTTGTCGACCAGTGACGAACGTATTTCCCTGCTGCCGTCGAGCACTGCGCTGGCGACGCTTGAGCGTCAATCGCCGGGCAAGAGTGGCCTGGGCCTGGTGATCGCCAAGAGCCTGGCGCAGCTGTGGCAGGATTTCGATTACGCGCTGATCGACAGCCCGCCGCTGCTCGGCGTGCTGATGGTCAATGCTTTGGCGGCGAGCCAGCAACTGGTGATCCCGGTGCAGACCGAACACCTGGCGGTCAAAGGCCTGGAGCGCATGGTCAACACCCTGGCGATGATCAATCACTCGCGCAAACAGCCACTGCCATTCAGCATCGTCCCGACCCTGTTCGATCGTCGCACCCAGGCGTCGATTGGCACCTTGCGGGTGCTGCGCGACATGTACCCGGACGACATCTGGCAGGGCTTTATCCCGGTCGATACGCGTCTGCGTGATGCCAGCCGGGCCGGCCTGACGCCTTCGCAGTTCGACGGCAAGAGTCGTGGGGTGCTGGCTTATCGTTCGCTGCTCAAGCACTTGCTGGCCCAGCAACTTGCGCCGCAGGTGGCCTGAAATGAATCGTCCGCTGAAAACCACCTCGCGCCCGCAATTGGCGCTGCAATCCTATCTGGATGCCTTGCTGCAGGACGCGACGGAAGAGCCGTCGAGCGAAGTTGTCGAGGTTATCGAGGCGCCCGAGGCGCTGGATGAATTCCAGGCGGCGGTGCTCGAGGAGCAGGCGCGGGATGCGCAGGCGCCGGTGGAGGTGATGGCCGAGATCGAGCTGCCGGTCGAAGTGCTGGTCGAAGTGCCTGAAGAACCGACGGAGCTGGTTACGGCGCTACCGTTGCAGGCGCTGGTCGAGCCGATTGCCGACGTGCACATCCCGCCGAGCAACACGCCACCACCGCAGGACGACGATGGCCGTCCGAGCTGGGCCGCCGAGCCGTTCGAATGCCTGCTGTTCGACGTCGCCGGGCTGACCCTGGCCGTGCCGCTGGTGTGCCTGGGGTCGATCTATCCGCTGGCCGGGCACGAACTGACACCCTTGTTCGGCCAGCCCGAGTGGTTCCTCGGCATCCTGCCGAGCCAGGCCGGCAACCTCAAGGTGTTGGACACCGCGCGTTGGGTCATGCCCGATCGCTACCGCGACGATTTCCGCCAGGGCCTGCAATACGTGATCTCGGTCCAGGGCTACGAGTGGGGGCTGGCGGTGCATCAGGTCAGCCGCTCGTTGCGCCTGTGTCCCAACGAAATCAAATGGCGCAGTCATCGCGGGCAACGGCCTTGGCTCGCCGGCACCGTGATCGAACACATGTGCGCGTTGCTCGATGTCGCGCAACTGGCCGAGCTGATCGCCAGTGGCGGGGCCAAACACCTGGGTGCGCGCAAAACGCTGCACTCGCTTACCTAACAAAGCACTGGCCGCCCACGCGGCGGCCGGGCAGAACACACACCGCCAGCGGCGGTTTTTTTCGAGGGGATCAGGGTATGAATGATAAGGCGTCGTCTGCAAAGGGTTCCGAAGATCCGATCCTGCAATGGGTAACCTTCAAGCTGGACAATGAGACCTACGGCATCAACGTGATGCGCGTCCAGGAAGTCCTGCGCTACACCGAGATCGCTCCGGTACCGGGCGCGCCAAGCTACGTGCTGGGCATCATCAACCTGCGCGGCAACGTGGTCACCGTGATCGACACCCGCCAGCGCTTCGGCCTGATGAACGCCGAGATCAGCGACAACACCCGCATCGTGATCATCGAAGCCGATAAGCAAGTGGTCGGGATCATGGTCGACAGCGTGGCCGAAGTGGTTTACCTGCGTCAGTCGGAAATCGAGACTGCGCCGAACGTCGGTAACGACGAGTCGGCCAAGTTCATCCAGGGCGTGTGCAACAAGAACAACGAACTGCTGATCCTTGTCGAACTGGACAAGATGATGAGCGAAGAAGAATGGTCGGAACTGGAGAGTATCTGATTGATCCTCGAAGTCGCGGTGATTGTGCTGGCACTGCTCTGGATCAGCACCCTGGCGATGTTCCTGACCTACACCCGCAAACAGCGCGAGCTGGGTGCGGCGCAGGCCCAGGGCGACGCCTTGCGTGATCAGCGGATCAAGGAACTGGCCCGCCGCGTCGACCACTACCAGGACGGCAGTGTGCGCATGGGCGAAGAACTGCTGGAGTTGCAGGCACTGGTCGAACCCTTGCCGGAAAAAATGAACCGCCTCGAACAACGCGACCCCACCAGCCTGTCCTTCGCCCAGGCCGCCCGCCTGGTGGGCATGGGCGCCAGCGTCGACGAACTGACCCACAGCTGCGGCCTGACCCAGGCCGAGGCGGAGTTGATGAGTAAGATGCATAAGGGCTGATGGGCGTCGGATCTTGTGACCGATCGAGGATTCTATGGGAGCCAGCCTGCTGGCGATGGCGGAGGATCAGTCGATAGTTCTGTGCCTGACACACTGCAATCGCTGGCAAGCCAGCTCCCACAGGTTTTGTGCATGCCCTGGATGTTGTGATCGACCCGAAACCCTGTAGGAGCCAGCCTGCTGGCGATGGCGGAGGATCAGTCGATAGTTCTGTGCCTGACACACTGCAATCGCTGACAGGCCAGCCCCCACAGATTTTTGCGGATGCCCCGGATGTTGTGATCGACCCGAAACCCTGTAGGAGCCAGCCTGCTGGCGATGGCGAAGGATCAGTCGATAGTTCTGTGCCTGACACTCTGCAATCGCTGGCAGGCCAGCTCCCACAGATTTGCGGATGCCCCGGATGTTGTGGCCGGCCCTGAACCTTGTAGGAGCCAGCCTGCTGGCGATGGCTGAGGATCAGTCGATATCTCTTGCCTGACACACCGCAATCGCTGGCAGCCCAGCTCCCAAAGGTTTTGCAGATGTCCTGGATGTTGTGACCGACCCGGAGCCCCTGTGGGAGCGGGCTTGCCCGCGATGGCATCTTCAAATTCTCCTAAGTCCTCTCCAAGGATCCGTCACACCCTGCTCATCAGCGTCCTCAGACGACAACTACATTGTCGTAGTCCCCTGCCTATAGCTTTTCCAGACACCCCTGTCTTGCCGTCGCAACCCACCAACGGTAATTTTGCCGTTTGTTCAGGCAGGCGTTACGCCATGGGGGCCTATGCTCGACATTCTGCAAGGCACGCCATTGTGGGTGTATGGGGTTTTTCTGATCCTGACGTATTACGGGGTGCGCGCCTGTTTCGAAAGTCGTGTGTCGAAAAGGTCGTTACACGTCACGCCAATGATATTCGTGGCCCTTTCATTGACTTCGCTGGAGCTCTCCCAAGGCCTGACCTTTGCGCTTTCAGCCTATGTGCTCGGACTGTTGGCAGGAGGACTACTGGCGCTGCGTTTTTACTCGTTCACGAATGTGAAAGTCGTGGGGCAGAGTTTGGTAATGGGCGGCACCGTCCAGGTATTGATCGTCTATTGGTGCTTCTTCGCCTGGCGTTATTACCTGGGTTACGAGGCCGCCATTAATCCGCAACTGGCCAACGAGCTTGTGGCGGTAGTCCAGGCGTCGCTGGGGGCGGGGCTGATCAACGGCTTGATTGTCGGTCGCAGTCTCAAGCTCTTGCGCTTGTTCAAGGTCCAGGCCCGAGGTGCAGCAGCTCAATAATCCTCCCCACGCCCCGTCACATCCCGCTCAAGGATGTCGTCCCGCAATTCATACCCCACCGGAAACTTGCCCTTGAGCTTCCACGCAAACGCAATGATCTCGGCAATGGTGCGGTACAGCTCCTCGGGGATGCTGTCACCCAGTTCCATGCGTGCCAGCAGCTTCACCAGCTCGGCATTTTCGTAGATCGGCACCTCGTGCTCGCGGGCGAGTTTGAGGATGGCTTCGGCCAGTTCGGCGTCGCCTTTGCCGGTGAGGGTCGGGGCGTGTTGGCCGTCGTATTTGAGGGCGATGGCCTGGCGTGGAGTAGTGGATTGGTTCATGCGGTGTCGTCGACCCAGCGTTGTTCGAGACGGGTTTGCGGGCCTTGGGGTGGCTTGCCGAGGTGGCAATCGAGGCCGCTGACATTCAGCCCGCAGTCATGGAGTTGGGCGCGCAGGCTGTCGAGATTGGTTTCGATCAGGCTCGCGGTGTAGGGGCGTTCGGCCCAGAGCTGGCCGGACAGGCTGCCGTGCAGCAGTTGCGCCTGCACTTGCAGCGGGCCGAGCGGTTCGAGGTCGAAGGCCAGGTCGAGGCGCCACAGCGATTGTTTGACGGCTTGCTCGACGGGTTTTTCCTGCTGTTCCCGGGGCGGAGGATCTTCGCGTTGCAGTTTGACCTGCAAGGGCACGATGTCGTGGGCATGGCGCATGGGGATTTCTAGTTGCCAGGTGGTTTGCAGGCGACCGTCCTCGGTCATGCCGCTTTGTTCGAGACTCGCCAGTTGATGGCTTTGCAGGCGCGAGACCGCGGCGGCGGCGAGGCGCAGCAGGTGCTCGAGATCGCCTTCCTGCTCCAGGCTTTGCAACAGTCGCGAGGGCAGGGGGAAGCCGCCCGGCGTCGGCTTGGCGCTGACCTGGCCGAGCATGCCGAGGGCGTTGCGCACGAAACTGGGCAGCGCCTGGGCCATGGTATTGGCGGCGATCGCGGCATTGAAGCTGGTGTTGGCCGGCAGGCCGGGGGCCAGTTGGGCGATCAGGCGCAGCAGGTTGCCCTTGGTGTCGTTTGCCGGCGCCTCGCTCAGCCCGGCCAGCAGCTTGCTTTCGAGGAACACGCCGCTGTTGGCCAGGGCCTGGGCCAGCACCTTGGGGTTGCTCAGGTGGCGCGCCTCGGGCAGGCCGGCGAGCAGCGTGTCGACAGCCGCCCGCACCGATGCGGTCTGGCTGTCGGCGGGAAGGTTCTGCAGGGCCTTGAGCAAACCTTCCAGGGAGCCTTGGCGGCTTTGCTGGCTCTGCAGTTGCTGGGCAATTGCCAATTGCTCCGAACGGCTGCTCATGGGCACGAAACTGAGGGTGTCCGCGTCCTGCACCAGGGCGCTGAGCAGCGTGCCGATGCGCAGCGGCTGGGCGCTGTCGAGGGTCAGCGTGCTGCCGCTGAGGGCGGTGTTGAGCAGGCTGACCATCGAACGGTACGTCGCTGGTTGTCCGGGTGCCTGAGGCAGGGCCTGGTTGGTCAGCACCTTGCCCTGCAGCAGCGTGCCGACCGGCAATTGCGTCGTGTCGAGGCGGGTGAGGGCGGCGGTGTTGCTGGCCAAAGCCTGTTGCAGGGTGATTGCCAGGTTGCCGGCCGAGGGCTGGGTGACGGCCACGCTTGCACCGAGTGCCAACGGCAGACTACTGATGGCAGACACCGTGGTCTGGCGCCCGCCGGCCAGGGTGATTTTCAGCAGCAGCTGGAACATCTGCTGCTCCTGGCGCAGTGATAGCACTTCGGCCTTGGCGCTTTGCCCCGGGGCAATCAGGCCATCGATCGGGGTCTGCAGCTTGAGCACTTCGCCACCGGCCTGCGGGCGCGGCGTAGCCGTTGCCGGAGCGGGCAGGGGAGGAAGGTTGATCTCACCGGTCATCAGGTCACACCCTGTCGAAATTGCCCTCTGGAGAGTAGGACATCGCATGTATAATGCCGCCCGTCTCCAGGACGCGTGGCGAAACTTCGCAACACAATCAGCTTGAATCTTGACCCAGCTCTCTGGAACAGGCCGTCAATGCCACTATGCTGCATCACTTTAACGGCCGATCCACTGCCGACTTGAACCGTAAAGGCCCGCGATCCCTTGACCATCCCTCTATTAGAAGCCGTTGCGCTCGCCTGTGAGCGAGATTGGCGGATGCTCTTCGAAAACCTCGCTTTGCGCCTGGATCGTGGTGACATGCTGCAAATCAGCGGTCCCAATGGCAGCGGCAAGACCAGTCTGCTGCGCCTGTTGGCCGGCCTGATGCAGCCCACCAGCGGCGAGGTGCTGCTCAATGGCCAGCCCCTCAATAGCCAACGCCCGGAGCTGGCCCACAACCTGTTGTGGATTGGCCACGCTGCCGGGATCAAGGACTTGCTCACCCCGGAAGAAAACCTCAGTTGGCTGTGCGCCCTGCACCAGCCCGCCAGCCACGAGGCCATTTGGGCGGCGCTGGCGGCGGTCGGCCTGCGTGGCTTCGAGGATGTGCCCTGCCACACCCTGTCCGCCGGTCAGCAACGGCGCGTGGCCCTGGCCCGCTTGTATCTGGACAGCCCGGCGCTGTGGATTCTCGATGAGCCCTTCACCGCGCTGGACAAACAAGGCGTCGCGCAACTGGAAGAGCACCTGGCCAACCACTGCGAGCAGGGCGGCATGGTGGTCCTGACCACTCACCACAGCTTGACCCGGATGCCGTCCGGTTACCGTGAACTGGATTTGGGGCGGTGGGCCGCATGAGTGTGTTTGCGTTGTTGGTGGCCCGTGAAGCGCGCTTGCTGTGTCGGCGACCGGCCGAGTTGGCCAACCCCCTGGTATTTTTCGCAATTGTTGTCGCATTGTTTCCATTGGCGGTGGGACCTGAGACTCAATTGTTGCAAACCTTGTCTCCGGGCCTGGTCTGGGTAGCCGCCCTTTTATCGGTTTTGCTCTCGCTGGACGGGCTCTTTCGCAGTGATTTCGAGGACGGATCCCTTGAACAGTGGGTCCTTTCGTCGCACCCCCTGGCTCTTCTGGTTTTGGCCAAGGTGCTGGCACACTGGGCGTTTTCCGGCCTGGCATTGGTATTGCTAGCGCCCTTGCTGGCGTTGATGCTCGGTTTGCCCACCGCCTGTCTGCCGGTTTTGCTCTTGTCGCTGCTGCTGGGTACACCGGTACTGAGCTTGCTTGGTGCGGTCGGCGCGGCGCTGACGGTAGGGTTGAAGCGCGGCGGCTTGCTGCTGGCGCTGTTGATCCTGCCGCTGTATATCCCGGTGCTGATCCTCGGCAGTGGCGCTTTGCAGGCAGCCCTTCAAGGCATGCCGGCAACCGGATATCTGTTGTGGCTGGGTAGCCTGACGGCTCTGGCCGTGACCCTGACACCCTTTGCAATAGCTGCTGGCCTGAAGATCAGCGTCGGCGAATAATAATGAGGTCTGGTCAAAATTTGACCACTTTTCCCAAGAAAGCAGACCCTGACTTTTCGTGACAACGAAAAGCAACCGTGATGGAAACAGCAATGAACTGGACCTGGTTTCACAAGCTCGGCTCACCCAAGTGGTTCTACGGCATCAGCGGTAAAATGCTGCCGTGGCTCAGTGTCGCGGCGCTGCTGCTAATTGGCATTGGCGTGATCTGGGGCCTGGCGTTCGCGCCGCCGGACTACCAACAGGGCAACAGCTTCCGGATTATCTACATCCACGTGCCCGCGGCGATGCTGGCGCAATCGGTGTATGTGATGCTGGCGGTCTGCGGCATCGTCGGCCTGGTGTGGAAGATGAAGCTGGCCGACGTCGCCCTGCAGTGTGCCGCGCCGATCGGTGCCTGGATGACCGCCGTGGCGCTGGTCACCGGCGCCATCTGGGGCAAGCCGACCTGGGGTTCGTGGTGGGTCTGGGATGCGCGACTAACGTCGATGCTGATCCTGCTGTTCCTGTACTTCGGTCTCATTGCGCTGGGCAATGCCATCAGCAATCGTGACAGTGCGGCCAAGGCCTGCGCGGTGCTGGCGATTGTCGGGGTGATCAACATTCCGATCATCAAGTATTCGGTGGAGTGGTGGAACACCCTGCACCAGGGCGCCACCTTCACCCTCACCGAGAAGCCGGCGATGCCTGTGGAGATGTGGCTGCCGCTGCTGCTGACGGTGCTGGGCTTCTACTGTTTCTTCGGCGCCGTGCTGTTGCTGCGCATGCGCCTCGAAGTGCTCAAGCGCGAAGCCCGGGCCAGTTGGGTCAAGGCCGAAGTGCAAGGCAGCCTGGAGGCCGTACGATGAGTTTTGCTTCATTCGGCGATTTCCTCGCCATGGGCCACCATGGCCTCTATGTCTGGTCGGCCTATGGCATCTGCCTGGCGGTACTGGTTCTTAACGTCGCCATGCCGATCCTGGCCCGCAAGCGTTATCTGCAACAAGAGGCGCGTCGTCTGCGCCGGGAGAACAGCAAGTGAATCCGCTGCGTAAAAAACGTCTGATCATCATTCTGGCCATCCTGGTGGGGGTCGGCGCTGCCGTGGGCCTGGCCTTGAGTGCCCTGCAGCAAAACATCAATCTGTTTTACACCCCGACCCAGATTGCCAATGGCGAAGCGCCGCAAGACACGCGCATCCGTGCCGGGGGCATGGTCGAGGCTGGCTCCCTGCAACGTTCCGGCGATTCGCTGGACGTCAGGTTCGTGGTGACTGACTTCAACAAGTCGGTGACCATCACCTATCGCGGCATCCTCCCGGACCTGTTCCGCGAAGGGCAGGGCATTGTCGCGCTGGGCAAGTTGAACGCCGATGGCGTGGTGGTGGCTGACGAAGTGCTGGCCAAGCACGACGAGAAGTACATGCCGCCGGAAGTGACCAAGGCCCTCAAGGACAGCGGCCAGTCCGCTCCCACACCCGCGAAGGAGGGTTGATCGATGAATGCCGGTCTGTTTGTTCCCGAGTTGGGTCATCTGGCGATGATCCTCGCGCTGTGCTTTGCCATCGTCCAGGCCATCGTGCCGCTGCTCGGAGCCTGGCGCGGTGACCGCCAGTGGATGAGCCTGGCCCAGCCGGCCGCCTGGGGGCAATTCGCGTTCCTCGCGTTTGCCTTCGGCTGCCTGACCTATGCCTTCATGGTCGACGATTTCTCGGTGGCTTATGTCGCCAACAACTCCAACAGCGCCTTGCCCTGGTACTACAAGTTCAGTGCGGTGTGGGGCGCCCACGAAGGCTCGCTGCTGCTGTGGGCGTTCATCCTCGGTGGCTGGACCTTTGCCGTGTCGGTGTTCTCCCGGCAATTACCGCAGGTCATGCTGGCTCGCGTGCTGGCGGTAATGGGCATGATCAGCGTCGGCTTCCTGCTGTTCCTGATCGTCACCTCGAACCCGTTCACGCGGATCCTGCCGCAGATGCCGACCGATGGCGCCGACCTCAACCCGCTGCTGCAAGACATCGGCCTGATCGTTCACCCACCGATGCTGTACATGGGCTACGTCGGTTTCTCGGTGGCCTTCGCCTTCGCCATTGCCGCGTTGATGGGCGGTCGCCTGGATGCGGCCTGGGCGCGCTGGTCGCGGCCATGGACCATCGTTGCCTGGGCTTTCCTCGGTATCGGTATCACCCTCGGCTCCTGGTGGGCTTACTACGAGCTTGGCTGGGGTGGCTGGTGGTTCTGGGACCCGGTGGAAAACGCCTCGTTCATGCCATGGCTGGTGGGTACGGCGTTGATTCACTCGCTGGCGGTCACCGAAAAGCGCGGCGTGTTCAAAAGCTGGACCGTGCTGCTGGCGATTGCCGCGTTCTCGTTGAGCCTGCTGGGCACCTTCCTGGTTCGTTCCGGCGTACTGACTTCGGTGCACGCCTTTGCTTCGGACCCCGAGCGTGGCGTGTTCATCCTGATCTTCCTGCTGTTCGTGGTCGGTGGTTCGCTGACCCTGTTCGCCCTGCGCGCTCCGGTGGTCAAGAGCCAGGTCGGCTTCAATCTGTGGTCGCGGGAAACCCTGTTGCTGGGTAACAACCTGGTGCTGGTGGTGGCGGCTTCGATGATCCTGCTCGGCACCCTGTACCCGTTGGTGCTCGATGCCCTGACCGGAGCCAAGCTGTCGGTCGGCCCGCCGTATTTCAACGCGTTGTTCATTCCGTTGATGGCCTTGCTGATGGTGGTCATGGCCGTTGGCATGCTGGTGCGCTGGAAAGACACCCCGGTGAAATGGCTGGTGGGCATGCTGACTCCGGTATTGCTCGGCAGCGTGGCGCTGGCAGTGATTGCCGGGATCGCCTACGGCGACTTCAACTGGGCCGTGTTGGCGACTTTCCTGCTCGCCGCCTGGGTGTTGCTGGCCGGGGTTCGCGACATCTTCGACAAGACCCGCCACAAGGGCCTGATCAAGGGCCTGCCAACGTTGACCCGCAGCTACTGGGGCATGCAGATCGCCCACCTGGGCATCGCCGTGTGCGCCCTGGGTGTGGTGCTGTCGAGCCAGAACAGCGCCGAGCGCGACCTGCGCCTGGAGCCGGGTGAGTCGATGGAGCTGGCCGGTTATCAGTTCATTTTTGAAGGCGCCAAGCATTTCGAAGGGCCGAACTTCACCTCCGACAAGGGCACCGTCCGCGTGGTCCGCGACGGCAAGCAAATCAGCGTACTGCACCCGGAAAAACGCCTGTACACCGTGCAGAATTCGGTGATGACCGAAGCCGGGATCGACGCCGGGATCACCCGTGACATCTATGTGGCCCTCGGCGAGCCGCTGGGCGAAGGCGCCTGGGCGGTGCGCGTGCACGTCAAACCGTTCGTACGCTGGATCTGGCTCGGCGGCCTGCTGACTGGTTTCGGCGGTTTGCTGGCGGCACTGGATCGACGTTATCGGGTCAAGGTAAAAAGCCGCGTGCGTGAGGCACTGGGTATGTCTGGAGCGACTGCATGAGACGTTGGTTAATGGTTCTGCCGCTGGCGCTGTTCCTGCTGGTGGCGGTGTTTCTGTACCGGGGTTTGTTTCTCAACCCGGCCGAATTGCCGTCGGCGATGATCGGCAAGCCGTTCCCCGAGTTCAGCCTGCCCAACGTGCAGGGCGACAAGACCCTGACTCGCGCCGATCTGCTGGGCAAGCCGGCGCTGGTTAACGTCTGGGGCACCTGGTGCATCTCCTGCCGGGTCGAGCACCCGGTGCTGAACAAACTGGCCGAGCAGGGCGTGGTGATCTACGGCGTCAACTACAAGGACGTCAATGCCGACGCCTTGAAGTGGCTGGCCGAGTTCCACAATCCGTACCTGCTGGACATCCGCGACGACGAAGGCACCTTGGGCCTTAACCTGGGGGTGTACGGCGCGCCGGAGACCTTCTTCATCGACGCCAAGGGCATCATCCGCGACAAGTACGTCGGGGTGATCGATCCGGTGGTCTGGCGTGAACAACTGGCGTCCAAGTACCAGGCGCTGGTGGATGAGGCGAAGCCATGAAGCGCTGGATTGCTGCTGCCATTCTCGGCCTGAGCATCGCTGGCGTCGCCCACGCGGCCATCGATACCTACGAGTTCGCCAAAGAGGGCGATCGCGAGCGCTTTCGCGAGCTGACCAAAGAGCTGCGTTGCCCCAAGTGCCAGAATCAGGACATCGCCGACTCCAACGCGCCGATTGCCGCTGACCTGCGCAAGGAGATTTTCCGCATGCTCGGCGAGGGCAAGGACAATCAGCAGATCATCGATTTCATGGTCGACCGCTACGGCGACTTCGTGCGCTACAAACCGGCCCTGACCGGCAAGACCGCGGTGCTCTGGTTCGCGCCCGCCGGGCTGTTGCTCGGCGGTCTGGTGGTGATTGCCCTGATCGTCCGTCGTCGCCGCGCCGAGCGCGCTGCCGGTACGGACACGCTTTCTGCCGAGGAGCGTGAGCGCCTCGACCAACTGTTGGATAAAAACCAAGAATGATTGATTTCTGGCTCGCTGCAGGTCTGCTTCTACTGGTTGCCCTGAGTTTTCTGTTGATCCCGGTGTTGCGCGGCCGTCGTGCCCAGCGCGAAGAGGATCGTACCGCGCTGAACGTGGCGCTTTACCAGGAGCGCGTCGCCGAGTTGCAAGGGCAACAGGCCGAAGGCGTGCTCGATGCCACGCAGATGGCCGCCGGCCGTGACGAGGCTGCGCGCGAATTGCTGGCCGACACCGAAGGCGCCGACAACGCCCGGGTTTCGCGCCTGGGCAAGCCGTTGCCGCTGCTCGCGGCGCTGCTGGTGCCGGTGCTGGGTCTGGGGCTGTACATGCATTTCGGTGCCAGCGACAAGGTCGGCCTGACCCGCGAGTTCGCCCAGGCACCGCAGTCGATGGAAGAAATGACCCGTCGCCTGGAGCGTGCCGTGGCGGCGCAACCGGATTCCGCCGAGGGGCTGTACTTTCTTGGCCGTACTTACATGGCGCAGGACCGTCCGGCGGACGCGGCCAAGCTGTTCGAGCGCACCGTGGCCGTCGCCGGTCGCGAGCCCGAGCTGCTGGGGCAGTGGGCCCAGGCCCAATACTTTGCCGACAACAAGAAGTGGTCGGACAAGGTTCAGGCGCTGACCGACGAAGCCCTCAAGGCCGATCCGAAAGAAGTCACCAGCCTCGGCCTGCTGGGTATCGCCGCCTTTGAAAGCGAGCGCTACCAGGACGCCATCGACTACTGGAATCGCCTGCTGACGCAATTGCCGCCCGAAGACAATTCCCGCAGTGCTCTGGAAGGCGGCATTCAACGTGCCACCGAGAAGCTCAAGGCCAGCGGCGGCACTGTGGCCAAGGCTCCGGTAGCGGTGACCAAGGCTGCGGCAATGCTCAAGGTCTCGGTGGATTTGTCCGCCGAGGTCAAGGCCAAGGTCCAGCCGGGTGACAGCGTGTTCATCTTCGCCCGCGCGACCTCCGGCCCACCGGCACCGCTGGCAGCCAAGCGCCTGACCGTTGCCGATCTGCCGGTGACCGTCGAGTTGGGGGATGCGGACGCAATGATGCCGCAATTGAAACTGTCGAACTTCCCTGAAGTCCAACTGGTTGCACGGGTATCCCGCGCTGGCCAACCGACTGCCGGCGAATGGGTCGGGCGCAGCCAGCCACTGGCCAGCAGCACCACCGCGCCGCAGCAATTGACCATCGACAGTCCGGATAAATAACCAGGAAAACCGCTATGACCGCCATCGCCCGTATCACCCTGCTCAGTCTGGTCCTGGGGTTAAGCGCATGTGCGGTCCAGCGGCCGAGCCCGGACACCGGGCCGGCACCGCCGATCCCCGAACCGCGCCCGACCATCAAGCCCGGCCCGTCCACCCCGCCAGGCAAACCGGTGATCCCCAACGCCCCGGCCAAGCCGCAGCCACGCACTTCCGCCAGCTTTGCTCCGCCACCGGGTGGCAACAGCCATTGGGATGCCAAGCTTGGGGTCTACGTGCTCGACGACCAGAGCAACGTGTTCTACCGCCAGCGCACCTACTACCGCTGGGACAATGGCTGGAGCCGCAGCATCAGCCCCAGGGGGCCGTGGGAAGACACCGATATTCATGGTGTGCCTTCAGGGCTGGGCAGGCAGTTCGGGGAATAAAAAAAGGCGACCTTCACAGGTCGCCTTTTTCATTGCCGCTTCAGCGATTACTGACCGCTGTAGATCTGGTCGAAAACCCCGCCATCGTTGAAGTGGGTTTTCTGCACGGTGCGCCAGTCACCGAAGGTTTTTTCCACCGACAGGAAGTCGACTTTCGGGAAGCGGTCGGTGTATTTCGCCAGCACCGCTGGGTCGCGTGGACGCAAGTAGTTGGCGGCAGCGATTTCCTGGCCTTCTGGCGACCACAGGTACTTCAGGTATTCCTCGGCGACGGCGCGGGTGCCTTTCTTGTCGACCACTTTGTCGACCACGGTCACCGGCGGCTCGGCTTCGGCGGAGACGCTTGGGTAGATTACTTCGAACTGGTCGCGACCGAATTCGCGGGCGATCATTTCTGCCTCGTTCTCGAAGGTCACCAGCACGTCGCCGATCTGGTTGGTCATGAAGGTGGTGGTAGCGGCACGGCCACCGGTGTCCAGCACTGGCGCCTGCTTGAACAGCTTGCCGACGAAGTCCTTGGCCTTGTTCTCGTCGCCGCCGTTTTTCAGCACGTAGCCCCAGGCCGACAGGTAGGTGTAGCGGCCGTTACCCGAAGTCTTGGGGTTGGGCACGATCACCTGCACGCCGTCCTTGAGCAGATCTGGCCAGTCCTTCAGGGCTTTCGGGTTGCCTTTGCGAACGATGAACACGGTGGCCGAGGTGAACGGCGCGCTGTTGTTCGGCAGGCGGGTGACCCAGTTGTCCGGCACCAGCTTGCCGTTGTCGGCGAGGGCGTTGATGTCGGTGGCCATGTTCATGGTGATGACGTCAGCCGGCAGGCCGTCGATGACCGAACGTGCTTGCTTGCTCGAGCCGCCGAAGGACATCTGCAGGGTGATGTTTTCCTTGTGCTCGGCTTGCCAGTGTTTCTGGAAGGCAGCGTTGTAGTCTTTGTAGAAATCACGCATCACGTCGTAGGACACGTTCAGCAGGGTCGGTGCGGCTTGCGCCACGCTGGCCAGGGTCAGGCCAGCGGCCAGAAGTGAGGCGGCAAAGATTTTTTTCACTGCACATTCCTTTTGTTCGAGAGAGTGAAGGCAATTTGCCGTCGACTATAGCCGGGGCTGCATAGGTCTATAAAGATTAAAAAGTGATTTGCTTATTCGATTTTCTTGAACAACAAGTTGCCGCAACGCGAACAGTACGCAGCGCCATGCTCATGGTTGTTTTTGCTGCACACCGGGCAGTCGTGCTGGAGCTTTTCGCCGCGCATGGCGTTGGCCAGTTCGGCGGTGAAAATCCCGGTGGGCACGGCGATGATCGAGTAACCGGTGATCATCACCATCGACGAGATGATCTGCCCGAGTACGGTCTTGGGCACGATGTCGCCATAGCCGACGGTGGTCAGGGTGACGATGGCCCAGTAGATGCCCTTGGGAATGCTGGTGAAGCCATGTTGCGGGCCTTCGACCACGTACATCAGGGTGCCGAACACCGTCACCAGGGTGCAGACGCTGAGCAGAAACACCAGGATCTTCTGTTTGCTGCCGCGCAGCGCGTCCAGCAGGTAGTGCGCTTGCTTGAGGTACGGGCCGAGCTTGAGCACGCGGAAGATCCGCAGCATGCGGATCACCCGGATGATCAGCAGGTACTGGGCGTCTGCGTAATACAGGGCGAGGATCCCCGGGACGATCGCCAGCAGGTCCACCAGGCCATAGAAGCTGAAGGCGTAGCGCAGTGGTTTGGGCGAGCAGTACAGGCGCAGGATGTACTCGCCGAGGAAGATCACCGTGAAACCCCATTCGATGTAGGTGAGCAGGGTGACGTAGTTCTGATGCACCTCATCGATGCTGTCGAGAATCACCACCACCAGGCTGGTCAGAATGATCAGCAACAGAATGCTGTCAAAGCGCCGGCCGGCCACGGTATCGGTCTGGAAAATCGTCACGTAGAGGCGATTGCGCCACGTGTCCTTGCTGTCCATTTGCACTGCCTTGAGCGTAAATCAGCGCAGCCTAGGGTGATTCTCCGGGGTTTGGCAAGGAGCACGCTCATCGCGGCTTCGGCGTAGCGGGCGGATGCCGATGCGCAGCAGCCAGCAGGCGAGGATGAAGGGCGCGGTCAGGGTCGCCAGGCCCGCCGCCGCGAACAGCGGCGTGAGCAGGATCGCCAGGCCGATGCCCAGCAACGGCAACCAGGTTTGTTGGCGTTGCTGGCTGAGGGCCAGGGCCGCCAAAGCCGGGTTGTAGCCGTGCAGGCCGAGCAGGGCGGCGGGGGCGTCGTGCAGCCAGAGCGCGCAAAGCAAGCCAACGGCAGAGCCGAGAAGGGCCCAGCCAGCGGCGCGCTGATCGGCCAGCAGCAGGCCGGCGGCGATCAGGATGCCGGCCAGCGGCGCGTCGAGAAACACCACCTGGCCCAGGCCTTTGAAGACGCCGGCCACAAGGTTCAAGGTCGACAGTTCGAGCACTGGTGCAAGCGTGGCCTGGGTGGGATCGGCGAAGCTCAGGAGCAGCCAGCCAAGCAGCACGAAGGGCGCGGTGTAGGCCGGCAGGAACCGTTGTTCGCGGGTGCGCTTGAGCCATTGCTCGGTGAGCATCGCGCTGAGGCCGCCGCTGGCGAGGATCAGGGGCGCGAGCAGCGCTGACCAACTGAAGTGCAGGCTCAGCAGCAAGCCGATCAACACGCCGTTATAGCTGTACAGCCCGGCCTGGCGATCGGCCTTGGCGTAGCCGCGACGTTGCGCGGTCAATAGGCCGGCGACGCCGCCCAGCAGCGCGCCACCGAGCAGGCTCGGCGCAGTGAACAGGATGGCCAACAGACAGAGCAGGCCGCACAAAGGATTGCGTTGCAGGAATATCTGGCTGAAGCCGTTGAGCAGGGCTTCGGCCCAATCGGGGCAGTGGGTATTGAAATGATGGGCAGGCATGGCAGGTTTGCAAGTAAGGGGGACCGAGGTGCCTTTTTCGCTGGCAAGCCAGCTCCTACAGGGATCGTGTTTTGTAGGAGCTGGCTTGCCAGCGAACCAGGCCGGCAAATGCGTTCTAGATCAACGTCTCGATACGCAACGAGTTAGTCGAACCCGGTTGGCCAAAAGGCACACCGGCGGTGATCAACAGCGTGTCGCCGCGCTGCGCCATGCCTTGGGCCTGGGCAATTTCCAGGGCGGTGGAGCAGACTTCGTCGACCTGGCGCAGGCGATCGTTGACCACCGAGTGCACACCCCAGGCCACGCTCAGGCGGCGTGCAGTGGTCAGGTTCGGCGTCAGGTTGAGGATCGGCACCGCCGGACGCTCCCGCGCTGCGCGCAAGCTCGAGGTGCCGGATTCGCTGTAGTTGACCAGCACCGCCACCGGCAGAATATTGCTGATGCGGCGGATCGCGCAGCTGATGGCGTCCGAGGTGGTGGCTTCGGCTTTCGGTCGGCTGACATCCAACTGCGTTTGATAATCCGGGCCACCTTCGACCTGGCGGATGATCTTGCTCATCATCTGCACGGCTTCCAGCGGGTATTCCCCGGACGCGGTTTCTGCTGAGAGCATGACCGCATCCGTGCCTTCGGCGACAGCGGTGGCAACGTCGGTCACTTCGGCGCGGGTCGGCGCTGGCGAGAAGCGCATCGATTCGAGCATCTGCGTCGCGACCACCACCGGCTTACCGAGCTGGCGGCAGGTGGTGATGATGTCTTTCTGGATTTGCGGCACGCTTTCGGCCGGCACTTCCACACCCAGGTCACCGCGAGCCACCATGATCGCGTCGCTGAGTTCGGCAATTTCCCGCAGTTGTTCCACCGCCGACGGCTTCTCGATCTTGGCCATCAGGAAGGCTTTGTCGCCGATCAGCGCGCGGGCTTCGATGATGTCCTCCGGGCGTTGCACGAACGACAGCGCGACCCAGTCCACCCCCAGCTCGAGGCCGAAGCTCAGGTCGCGACGGTCCTTGGCGGTGAGCGGGCTGAGGTCGAGCACTGCTTGTGGCACGTTGACGCCTTTGCGGTCCGACAGTTCGCCACCATTGAGCACGGTGGTGTCGATGGCGTCGCTGTATTTGCTGACCACCCGCAGGCGCAGCTTGCCGTCGTCGAGCAGCAGATCCATGCCCGGTTCCAGCGCGGCAATGATTTCCGGGTGCGGCAGGTTGACCCGGCGTTCATCGCCCGGGGTGGTATCGAGGTCCAGGCGCAGGGCCTGGCCACGCACCAGTTGCACCTTGCCTTCGGCAAATTTGCCGACCCGCAGTTTCGGGCCTTGCAGGTCCATCAGGATGCCCAGCGGATAATTCAGTTGGCGCTCGACTTCGCGGATCCACTGGTAGCGCTGGGCATGGTCGGCGTGGTCGCCATGGCTGAAGTTCAGGCGGAAGATGTTGACCCCGGCCAGCACCAGTTCACGGATGTCTTCGATGCCATCGGTGGCTGGGCCGAGGGTAGCGAGGATTTTGACCTTTTTATCAGGCGTCATGTTTAGGGCTCTCGAGGATCAGGATGGCGCGGAAGTCGTTGACGTTGGTGCGGGTCGGCTCGGTGACGATCAGCGCGTCGAGCGCCTCGAAGTAGCCGTAGCCGTTGTTGTTGTCCAGTTCGTCACTGGCGCTCAGGCCCAGGGCGGCGGCGCGGGCGTAGCTGTCCGGGGTCATGATGGCGCCGGCGTTGTCTTCGGAGCCGTCGATGCCATCGGTGTCACCGGCCAGGGCGTAGACACCCGGCAGGCCCTTGAGGCTGTCGGTCAGGCTCAGCAGGAACTCGGCATTGCGTCCGCCACGGCCATTGCCGCGCACGGTCACGGTGGTTTCGCCACCGGAGAGAATCACGCAAGGCGCCGCCAGTGGTTGACCGTGGAGAATCACCTGGCGGGCGATGCCGGCGTGGACCTTCGCCACTTCCCGGGATTCGCCTTCCAGATCGCCGAGGATCAACGGGCTGAAACCGGCCTGGCGGCATTTCACCGCGGCGGCTTCGAGGGATTGCTGCGGGCGCGCGATCAGTTGGAAATGGCTGCGGGCCAGAGCCGGATCACCGGGTTTGACGGTTTCCGATTCCGGGCTGTTCAGCCAGGTACGAACAGACGCCGGCACCTCGATGTTGTAGCGCTTGAGGATCGCCAGGGCTTCGGCGCTGGTGCTCGGGTCGGCGACGGTCGGGCCGGAGGCAATGACCGTGGCGAGGTCGCCCGGCACATCGGAAATCGCGTAGGTATAAACAGTGGCCGGCCAGCAGGCCTTGCCCAGGCGTCCGCCCTTGATCGCCGAGAGATGTTTGCGCACGCAATTCATCTCGCCAATGCTGGCGCCGGATTTGAGCAGGGCTTTGTTGATCGACTGTTTGTCGGCCAGGGTGATGCCTTCGGCAGGCAATGCCAGCAGCGCCGAGCCACCACCGGAAAGCAGGAAAATCACCCGGTCGTCTTCGCTGAGGTTGCTGACCAGTTCGAAGACGCGTTTGGCTACCGCTTGACCGGCAGCATCCGGCACCGGGTGGGCGGCTTCGACCACTTCGATTTTTTCACAGGGCGCACCGTGGCCGTAGCGGGTCACCACTAGGCCGGAGACGTCGCCCTGCCAGCAGCGCTCGACCACCTGGGCCATGGCGGCTGCGGCTTTACCGGCGCCAATGACGATGACGCGGCCGGTACGGTCGGCGGGCAGATGGGCTTCAAGAACCTGTTGCGGATGGGCCGCGTCGATGGCGGTGGCGAACAGGTCGCGCAGAAATTGTTGCGGATCGACCGACATGGCGGGCTCCCGGGAATTCTTGTTATTGGGGTAAAGCAAAAGCGTTGGAGCAGCTCGGCCCCTGTGGGAGCTGGCTTGCCAGCGATTCAGGCGCCGCGCAATGTCAGGTACACCGCGGCGAATCCATCGCGGGCAAGCCCGCTCCCACAGGGGGAGCGGGGGGCAGGTTTATTTGTCGCGAATCGAGAAATTCGCCATGTGTTCCAGGCCCTTGATCAGCGCCGAGTGGTCCCAGTTGCTCCCACCGATGGCCGCGCAAGTGCTGAACACCTGCTGGGTGTTGGCGGTGTTTGGCAGGTTGATGTTCAGTTCCTTGGCGCCTTGCAGGGCCAGGTTCAGGTCTTTCTGGTGCAGGCTGATGCGGAAGCCTGGGTCGAAGGTGCCCTTGATCATGCGGTCGCCGTGCACTTCGAGGATCTTCGAGGAGGCGAAGCCGCCCATCAGCGCTTCACGCACCTTGGCTGGATCGGCACCGTTCTTCGAGGCGAACAGCAGGGCTTCGGCCACCGCCTGGATGTTCAGTGCAACGATGATCTGGTTCGCTACTTTCGCGGTCTGACCGTCGCCATTTCCACCGACCAGGGTGATGTTCTTGCCCATCGCCTGGAACAGCGGCAGGGCGCGTTCGAAGGCATCGGCATCGCCACCAACCATGATGCTTAGGGTTGCGGCCTTGGCACCGACTTCACCACCGGACACCGGGGCATCGAGGTACTGCGCGCCTTTTTCGTTGATCTTGGCAGCGAAGGCCTTGGTCGCGGTGGGCGAAATCGAGCTCATGTCGATCACCACTTTGCCTTTGCCAACGCCAGCGGCAATGCCGTCGGCACGGAACAGCACGTCATCGACCTGCGGGGTATCCGGAACCATGACGATGATGAATTCGGCTTCCTGGGCCACTTCGCGCGGGTTCGCCAGGGCGACGGCGCCAGCGGCAACCAGGTCGGCAGGGGCGGCATCGTGGTGCGCCGACAGGAACAGGCTGTGACCGGCTTTCTGCAGGTTCGCCGCCATTGGGTGGCCCATGATGCCGGTGCCGATAAATCCGATTTTAGCCATGAGAAAATCCTCTTGTTTTTATTGCTGCTTCAAGCAAATAGGGGCGTGCTTTTTTGTGGGAGCGAGCCTGCTCGCGAATGCGGTGGAACATTCAACATCCATGCTGTCTGAACCACCGCATTCGCGAGCAGGCTCGCTCCTACAGGGTTTGGCAGTGTTCTTAGATCGCGTTATGGGTTTTCAACCAGCCCAGGCCGGCTTCAGTGGTGGTCAGCGGTTTGTATTCGCAACCCACCCAGCCTTGATAGCCGATGCGGTCCAGGTGTTCGAACAGGAAGCGGTAGTTGATTTCACCGGTGCCTGGCTCGTTACGGCCCGGGTTGTCAGCCAGTTGAACGTGGTTGATCTCACCCAGGTGCGTCTGCAGGGTGCGCGCCAGGTCACCTTCCATGATTTGCATGTGGTAGATGTCGTACTGCAGGAACAGGTTGGCGCTGCCGACTTGTTCGCGGATCGACAGGGCCTGGGCGGTGTTGTTCAGGTAGAAGCCCGGGATGTCGCGGGTGTTTATCGCTTCCATCACCAGTTTCAGGCCGGCTGCCTGGAGTTTCTCGGCAGCAAACTTAAGGTTGGCGACGAAGGTTTTTTCCACCGTGGCATCGTCCACGCCTTGTGGGCGGATACCGGCCAGGCAGTTGATCTGGGTATTGCCCAGCACCTGTGCGTAGGCGATGGCCAGGTCGACACCGGCGCGGAACTCTTCCACGCGATCCGGGTGGCAGGCGATCCCGCGTTCACCCTTGGCCCAGTCACCGGCCGGCAGGTTGAACAACACCTGGGTCAGGCCATGGGCATCGAGCTGAGCCTTGATTTCGGCGGAACTGAAGTCGTACGGGAACAGGTATTCGACACCGCTGAAGCCGGCTTTGGCGGCTGCTTCGAAGCGGGCGAGGAAATCCTGTTCGGTGAACAGCATGGACAGGTTGGCTGCGAAACGCGGCATGGTGGTCTCCCGTGAATCTTGTGAGGTCCCCTTTGTAGGAGCCGGCTTGCCGGCGAATGCGGTGGTTCAGTCACATCGATGTTGAATGTGCTGCCGCCTTCGCCAGCAAGCTGGCTCCTACAGGGAGAGCCGTTAGCTGTTAATCGAGCATCGAGATCGCAGTCGGTGCGTCGTTGCCGACCAGCGCCAGGTCTTCGAATTCGTTGACCGCGTTGATTTCGGTGCCCATGGAAATGTTGGTCACGCGCTCCAGGATGATCTCGACGATCACCGGAACCTTGAACTCCTCGATCAACTCCTGAGCCTTGCGGAGGGCAGGCTGGATTTCCGCCGGCTCGAACACGCGCAGTGCCTTGCAGCCGAGACCTTCGGCGACTGCTACATGGTCAACCCCGTAGCCGTTGAGCTCCGGTGCGTTGAGGTTGTCGAAGGACAGCTGCACGCAGTAGTCCATGTCGAAACCGCGCTGCGCCTGACGAATCAGACCCAGGTACGAGTTGTTCACTACAACGTGGATGTACGGCAGTTTGAACTGCGCGCCCACCGCCAGTTCTTCGATCATGAACTGGAAGTCGTAGTCGCCGGAGAGTGCCACAACCTTGCGGTTCGGGTCAGCCTTGACCACGCCCAGGGCAGCCGGGATGGTCCAGCCCAGAGGGCCGGCCTGACCGCAGTTGATCCAGTGACGCGGCTTGTAGACGTGCAGGAATTGCGCGCCGGCGATCTGCGACAGACCGATGGTGCTGACGTAGCAGGTGTCTTTGCCGAACACTTGGTTCATCTCTTCGTACACGCGCTGCGGTTTCACCGGTACGTTGTCGAAGTGGGTCTTGCGTTGCAGGCTGGCCTTGCGCTGCTGGCAGTCTTGCAGCCAAGCGCTGCGGTTCTTCAATTTACCGGCGGCTTGCCATTCGCGAGCGACTTCGATGAACACGGTCAGCGCGGCAGCAGCGTCGGACACGATGCCCAGGTCCGGGGTGAACACGCGGCCGATCTGCGTGCCTTCGATGTCAACGTGGATGAACTTGCGGCCTTCGGTGTAGACGTCGACCGAACCGGTGTGACGGTTGGCCCAACGGTTACCGATGCCCAACACCACGTCGGATTTGAGCATGGTCGCGTTGCCGTAGCGGTGCGACGTCTGCAGGCCAACCATGCCGACCATCAACGGGTGATCGTCAGGGATAGTGCCCCAGCCCATCAGGGTCGGGACCACTGGAATACCGGTCAGCTCGGCGAACTCCACCAGCAGGTCGCTGGCGTCGGCATTGATGATGCCTCCACCGGCTACCAGCAATGGGCGCTCAGCCTGATCCAGCAGGGCCAGGGCCTTTTCAACCTGCACGCGGCTAGCGGTCGGCTTGGCCAGCGGCAGCGGCTGGTAGGCGTCGATGTCGAATTCGATTTCCGCCATCTGCACGTCGAACGGCAGGTCGATCAGCACAGGGCCTGGACGGCCGGAACGCATTTCAAAGAAGGCTTTCTGGAACGCGTACGGCACTTGGCCCGGTTCGAGAACGGTGGTCGCCCACTTGGTCACTGGCTTGACGATGCTGGTGATGTCGACAGCCTGGAAGTCTTCCTTGTGCATACGGGCGCGGGGTGCCTGGCCGGTGATGCAGAGGATCGGGATCGAGTCGGCCGAGGCGCTGTAGAGGCCGGTGACCATGTCGGTGCCGGCTGGCCCGGAAGTCCCGATGCACACGCCGATGTTGCCGGCCTTGGTGCGGGTGTAGCCCTCGGCCATGTGCGAGGCGCCTTCAACGTGGCGAGCGAGGACGTGATCGATGCCACCGACCTTTTGCAGGGCGGAGTACAGCGGGTTGATGGCGGCACCAGGGATGCCAAAAGCGGTATCAACCCCTTCACGGCGCATCACCAGAACGGCGGCTTCGATTGCTCTCATTTTGCTCATGGTTTTGTGCCTCTTTACGTTTTGTAATTGTATACAAGTGGCTTTGCGCAGAGTGTATTCACGGCGGATGGCGCAGGTCAATCCATTTTCTCAAGCGGCCGTTTCATTCGTCGAAGGCCTGTAAATACTGTGGCGTTTCGTCGCACGGGGCGCTTTTCGAAAATTATTGTATACAAAAAAATAACTCATTGTGTTCTATTTGTTGCATCGGGCTGCGGCAAAAGGCAGCAGCCCCACGGCTTTCCGAAAAACAAAATGAGGACGGCACCATGAGCGCTTTAACCTTGAAAGTCGCAGTCAACCTGGCCAACCAGGCCATCGTCGCAGGGCGTGCAATCGCTGCGGCACCCTTGACCATCGCCGTGCTGGACGCCGGCGGTCACCTGATCACCCTGCAACGCGAAGACGGCGCCAGCCTGCTGCGCCCGCAAATCGCCATCGGCAAGGCCTGGGGCGCCATCGCCCTGGGCAAGGGCTCACGCCTGTTGGCGCTGGACGCCCAACAACGCCCGGCCTTCATCGCCGCGCTCAACAGCCTGGGGCAGGGCAGCGTCGTGCCGGCACCGGGTGGTGTGCTGATTCGCGATCAGGCGGGTAACGTGCTGGGCGCAGTGGGCATCAGCGGCGATCTGTCGGATGTTGACGAGCAGTGTGCGATCACTGCGATCGAGGGGTTGGGATTGGGGTTACAGGCGGATGCGGGGGTGGCGGCTTGATTTGCGTCGGTTGATTTGACGCTTTCGCGAGCAGGCTCGCTCCCACACTTGGAATGCATTTCAAACTGTGGGAGCGAGCCTGCTCGCGAATGCTATGGAACAGTCACATCCTGCTAACAGTCTGTCACTCCAACCAGCAATCACCGGTCTAGCCTTTTCAGGATTTCCACTGAAGGGCAATGACATGGCGGATTTGTTCGCTTCACATCGGCTGCGGGTCGGCCGCTTCGCTGAGCCGAGCGGGATTTACTTGCTGACCAGCAATACCTTCGATAGAGAACCCGTATTCACCGACTACGCGTTGGGCAGATTGGTCGTTGCTCAGCTTCGTGCAGCGCAGAACCAGGGCTTGGCCCGTTCGTTGGCCTGGGTAGTCATGCCGGATCACTTCCATTGGTTGATCGAGTTGCAGCACGGATCGTTGAGTGAGCTGATGCAGCGGACAAAATCCTTGAGTACCAAGGCTGTAAAAATGGCCACGGGTCGCACAGCGAATTTATGGCAGCAGGGTTTTCACGATCGTGCGCTGCGCAAGGAAGAGGATCTGGTAAAGCTTGCGAGGTATGTGGTGGCTAACCCATTAAGGGCCGGGTTGGTGGCGAAACTGGGCGATTATCCGCTGTGGGATGCTATCTGGGTTTGAGCTGAGATCGAGTTGTCTGCATCGCTAGCAGCGGAGCGCCGCCCGGGCAGCTCCCACATCCCCAGTAATCCTAATTCCCCCTGCAACCTGCCTGTTCGCGATTGGCAGCAACACTGCCCATCAATCCAACTCAATCCCCTTGAGCACCAACCGAATAATCGTCTGGGCCGCCGCTTCATAATCCTCTTCATCCAGCTTCGCCTTGCCGGTGACGGCGGAGATCTGCCAGTCGAAGTCGGCGTAGGTCTGGGTCGCGGCCCAGATGCTGAACATCAGGTGCTTGGGGTCGATGGGGGCGATCTGGCCGCGGTCGATCCAGGTCTGGATGCAGTCGATGTTGTGCTTGGCCTGGCCATTGAGCTGCTCGACCAGGTCGGCACTCAGGTGCGGCGCGCCGTGCATGATTTCGCTGGCAAATACCTTGGAGGCAAACGGCAGGTCGCGGGAGATGCGGATCTTCGAGCGAATGTAGCCGCTGAGCACTTCATGGGGCACACCGTCGGCATTGAACGGCGTCGAGGCCTGCAGGATCGGCTCGATGATGCTCTCGAGGACCTCGCGGTAGAGGTTTTCCTTGGAGCGGAAGTAGTAATAGACGTTGGGCTTGGGCAAGCCCGCCTTGGCCGCGATGTCACTGGTTTTGGTCGCCGCGAAGCCCTTGTCGGCAAATTCTTCGCTGGCGGCCCGCAGGATCAGTTGTTTGTTGCGCTCGCGGATAGTGCTCATAAACCAAGGTGTTCCTTGCCGGTACTGGCGGTCGGGCATGGTAGCACCGGGCTTGCGCAGCGCTCAAGAATGCCCATTCGCGCCATGGCAGGCTATGCTGCGAAACATTCACTTACGTAGGAACATTCAAGCCATGGCAGGAAGCAGTTTGCTGGTGCTGATCGACGACATCGCGGCGGTGCTCGATGACGTCGCGCTGATGACCAAGATGGCGGCAAAAAAGACCGCCGGGGTGCTTGGCGACGATCTGGCACTCAATGCCCAGCAAGTCTCCGGGGTGCGCGCCGAGCGGGAAATTCCGGTGGTCTGGGCGGTGGCCAAGGGCTCGTTCCTGAACAAGCTGATCCTGGTGCCTTCGGCCTTGGCCATCAGTGCGTTCGTGCCCTGGCTGGTGACGCCGCTGCTGATGGTCGGCGGCGCCTACCTGTGTTTCGAAGGCTTCGAGAAGCTTGCGCACAAGTTCCTCCACAGCCCGGCCGAGGACCAGGCCGAGCATGCGCAGTTGAGCGAGGCGGTGGCCGATCCGGCGGTCGACCTGGTGGCCTACGAAAAGGACAAGATCAAGGGTGCGGTGCGCACCGACTTCATTCTCTCGGCGGAAATCATCGCCATCACCCTAGGCACTGTGGCCGATGCGCCGCTGACCCAGCAGGTGATCGTGCTTTCGGGGATTGCCATTGTCATGACCGTTGGCGTTTATGGGCTGGTGGCCGGTATCGTCAAGCTCGATGATCTCGGCTTGTGGCTCACGGAAAAAACCTCGTCAGTCGCCAAAAGCATCGGCGGCGGGATTTTGCGAGCTGCACCCTACATGATGAAAAGCCTGTCGGTGATTGGTACTGCGGCGATGTTCCTGGTGGGCGGCGGGATCCTCACCCATGGGGTGCCGGTGGTGCATCACTGGATTGAAGGGGTTGGCGCAGCGGCGGGCGGGGCAGGGTTTGTGGTGCCGTTGTTGCTCAATGGTGTGGCGGGGATTGTGGCGGGGGCGGTGGTGCTTGGGGTGGTGATGGTTGTCGGGAAAATCTGGAAAGCAATGAAACGCTGACGGCAATCCCATTTGTAGGAGCGAGCTTGCTCGCGATGCGGTGGATCAGCCGACTTGGATGCTGACTGACCCACCGCCATCGCGAGCAGGCTCGCTCCTACAGGGGGTGGGTTTTACTCGGCGATCTGCAACTTACGCGCCTCGGAGTACACGTACCGAACCTTCTCGTACTCGAACGGCGAGTTCATCTGGCCGTAGCGGAAGTTGGTCTGATAACGCTTGTCGACGCCGCGCAAGATCCAGATCTCCGGGTGGTTCTTGCTGACTTCCGCCACGTTGAGGAAGTTGATCGCATTGTCTGCCGTGTAGTCCACCACCAGCCCCGAGGTGTCTCGCAGGTTCGATGGGCCGAGGATCGGCAGGACCAGGTAGGCGCCGCCCGGTACCCCATAGAAGCCCAGAGTCTGGCCAAAGTCTTCGCTCTGGCGCGGCAGGCCCATCGAAGTGGCAGGGTCCCACAGTCCGGCGATGCCGATGGTGGTGTTGAGCAGCAGGCGGCCGGTGGTTTCCAGCGAGCGCTGGCCCTTGAGCTGCAACAGGCTGTTCACCAGGTTCGGCACGTCGCCGAGGTTGTTGAAGAAGTTGCTGACGCCGGTGCGCAGGAAGCTCGGGGTGACGTAGCGGTAGCCGTCGACCACCGGCAGGAACACCCATTGATCGAAGCGGTAGTTGAAGTGGTAGACCCGACGGTTCCACGACTCCAGCGGGTCGTAGACGTTCAAGGCGCTCAGGGTCGAGCGCTCGAACTCGCGCTGATCCAGTCCCGGGTTGAAGGTGAGTTGCTTCAGCGGCTCGGTGAAGCCGTCCGGATCGACCACGGGCGGGTTGTTGGCCTTGCTGTTGTCGGCATTGGCAACGCCTGCGCAGAGCATCGCCGCGAGAATCAGAAGATGTTTAGCCACGGAAAAACTCCAGCATGGCGTCGGCGTTGACGCGGTAGTTGAGGTTGCCGCAATGGCCGCCGTGAGGGTAGACCGTCAGGCGGTCACCAAAAGTCTTGCGCAGGAAGCCCAGGTCGCCCGGGCCGAGAATCACGTCGTCGGCGTTGTGCATCACGGCGATTTTCGAGCTGCCCTTCAAATAGTCCTGCAGTGCGTACAGGCTGACCTGATCGATCAGTTGCAGCAGGCTGCCGCCGTCGGTGCGCGCGCGCCACATGGGGATCACTTGTTCGGTCAGGTAGCAGTCGAAATCGCATTGCAGCGCACGCTTGAGGAACGGCGTGAGGCTGGTGCCTTCGGTAATCGGGTATTTGGGTGGCGTAATCAGGCCGCGGCGGTTCACCAGGTCCGAGGTGTAGGCGATATCGGCCGCGGAGAAGCGGAACGAGGTGCCGATCAGCATCGCCATCTGTTCGTTGGTCAGGTGTTGCTTGGACTGCTGGAAGTCGTAGAGCAGGGCGTCGTTGAGGTCGATGTAGCCCTTCTGCTGGAAGTAGCGGGTCAACTTGTTCAGCACCAGCTCATAGAAAGTGGTGGTGTTGTTGATGCCCTTGACCTCGGTCTGTACCAGCTTGTCGAGGTTGGTCACCGAGGTATAGAGGTTGACCGGCGGATTCAGCAGCAGGACTTTCTTGAAGTTGAAGCTGCGCCGGGTTTCGTCCAGATGCGCGACGAAGGCCGCATCCAGCGCGCCGAGGCTGTAGCCGGTTAGGTAGAAATCGGTCACCGGCAGTTTCGGGTTCTGCGCCCGCACCGCTTGCATCACCCGGTACAGATCCTCGGCATCTTCCTTGGTCACGCCAGGCGTGGCGAAACGCGAGGCCGAGCTGATGAAATCGAAGCTGGTGGGCGACGACAGCTGGACTACGTGATAACCGGCCTTGTAGTACAGGCGCTTGAGGTACTCGTTGAGGCTGCTGTCATAGCGGGCGCCGGTGCCAGCGATCAGGAAGATCAGCGGGGCGGCGTGATCCTGGGTGGCCATGCGGTAGGTCAGCTTCTTCACTGCCCAGAAATTGTCCGGCAGCTCGAACTGCCGTTCAGGGCGCAGGGTCAGGCTGTGGTCGCTCTGATTGATATCGTCATCCGAGGGCAGCTCGGGGCGCAGGTCCGGTGGCGTCGTGGCGATGGTCGCTTCGAACGGGTTGGTCAGCGGGTAGCCATAGCTGGCGGCGTCGATATCCGCCGCCAGCGCGGACGCACTCAGGATAAGGCCGCCGAAAATGGCAGCGAAGCGCAAGGAACGGAGCATGACTAAATCCCTTAGAGGAAGGTGCCTATTAAAGTTCGCAGGCTATGACCACAGGAAGAGCGCCAAAGTGCCACGCATCGGCACCAAAGAGGCTGGGTTCGAGGTAATAGTAGCTGGACGATACACTTTGCTGCCATTTGATGAACAGATATCTGTTGATCGTTCTTGCGTCCACCGGCCACGAGATTAAGCTGGGCGCCGTTTCCGCCCATTGGAGTGTTCCATGTCCCGCCGCTTGCCCGTGATTGCGCTGCTCATCATCCTGCCACTGTGGCTGGCCGCCAGTTATGGCGCGCGCTATGGCTTTATGGAGGACGCGCAGTGGGTGGGCGTCTGCGCGGACGAGGCTAGCCGCTGGGAATGTCAACTGCGGGCGAACCTGGGTTGGTTGATCCACTTCCAGGTCATGGGCTGGGCGGCGCTGGTGGCAGCAGTGCTCGGCTTTCTGCTGCCGGGTCGGGCTGGCTGGTGGCTGGCGGCGCTGGCGCTGGTCTGTGGTTTGCCGGCGCTGGCGTTGTATAACGCCAGCCTGGCGGTGTTTGCGGTGGTGATTGCCGGGTTGCGGTTGGTTCGGGTGTAACTGGCTTGCGCTATGGGTTGTTGCGTACACGCAAGCTGCGCCACAACGCCGCCACCATCAACACACTCACCAGCGCCCAACCCCAGGCCTGCTGGTTCAACAGTCCTTCCTGATACAGCTGCGGCGCAATCCCTGCGCCGATGATCAAGGTCAGCAGGGCGATTTCCCGGCGTGGTGCGCTCACCGGGCGCGCCAGGTACACCAGCGCCGGCAGCAGCAGGGCGGCGCTGGGGAAGCTGCGATAACGCGGTTCGAACACCAGGCCGAGCATCATCACTGCAGCGGCAAAACCGGCTGCCGCCAGCAGCCAGCCGGCGCGTCGCTCAAGCAGATTGAAGACGCGCTGACGCCAGCCACTGCCGGCGTTCAGGCTCAGTGCGGCGTGGGCGAGAATGGCCAGGTTGAGGGCGATCAGCAGGCCGGCCCAGGTCCATTCCCAGGAAGAGCGGCTGGTGACTCGGGCTAGCTCGCCCCAGGTGCCGATAGAGCAGGCGGCCACGGCGCCGAGGAGGGGCAGGACCAATGCCGCCCGGGTGTTACGCACGCGACCACCGAGCAGCAGGGTGCCGAGGAAAATCAGGCTGCCGACTGCCAGCCATTGTGGCCAGAGCGGCAGGTTGCTGACCGGGTCGGCGAGGATGCCTTTGTCCTGGCGGTCGGCGTCGAACAGTCCCCAGTAGCCGCCTACCGCGCCTTCGCTGCCACGCTTCCAGGGTTGGTCGAACGCCTCGATCAGGTTGTAGCGCCAGCCTTGTTGCTCGGCGAGGGCGACAAAACCACGAATGAAGCGCGCTTCATTGACCCGACTGGGCACCGCGGTTTCCCGTTGACGCCCTTCGCTTGGCCAGCCGGTTTCACCGATCATCACGTCCTTGGAGGCGAAGCGATTGCCGAACACCTGGCGGACTTCGGCGACGTGCTGCAGGGCCGCGTCGATGTTGGACGGATCATCTTCCCAGTAGGGCAGCAGGTGGATGGTCAGGAAGTCGACGTTCGGGGCGATTTCCGGGTGCTTGAGCCAGAATTCCCAGACGTCGGCGTAGGTCACCGGTTGCTTGACGCTGCGTTTGACCTGCTTGATCAGCGCGGCCAGTTGCGGGCCGGTGACCTCCTTGCGCAGCAGCGCTTCGTTACCGACGATGACCGCCGAGACCACGTCCGGGTTGGCGTTGGCCTCGGCGATCAACAGGTCGATCTCTTTGGCAGTGTCCACCGGGTTGCTGTTGACCCAGGCGCCGATCATCAACTTCAGCCCGTGCTTGCGTGCCAGGTCCGGCAGCGCTTCGAGGCCGGTCACCGAATAGGTGCGGATGCATTCGAAGCGGGTAGCGAGCAGTGCCAGGTCGGCGTCCATGCGCTCGGGGCGCAGGTTGAATGGCTGGTCGAACGGCGACTGATCCTTGTCGAAGGGGGTGTAGGAGGCGCATTGCAATTTGTGCGTCGGGGTCGCGGCATCCGGCAGCAGCACCGGTTGACCGAAGCCATACCAGTAGCCGCCGAGGGCAAACAGGCCGAGCAGGCAGGCGAAGACGTAGGCGGCAAAAGGGAAGCGCGAGCTGGCGGGCATGGTCAGGCCGTCCGGGAGCAAAGCCGCGCATCTTACCTGCATTTATCCGCAGCTTGGTGGGCCGCAATGTTTTTACATGCAAAGTCCGGGCGGGGCAGGTGGCGGCTTTTTGCCAAGCTGTCGTTAATGGCTTTCTGATGTCGTTTCTCGCTGCCTTGAGGTCGCTGACAGAGCAGGTCGTCGCGGGCGTGAGGTTGATGATCAATCCATCAGTACTCCGCTGATGTTCGAACGCGTTTGCGGTGAAGCGTGATGGGGGCGCGGTGCACCAAAACAATAGGTTGACGACGCTGCTCGGCACCCGTCGGGCGCAGCACTTTCGGGGAAGTAACGATGAAGATGCGACGACTCTTAGGCGCAAGTGCCGCTCTGGTACTGGCGATGGGCTCCACCTTGGCCAGCGCCGAAAACAAAACCCTGAACATAGGCTACGTCGACGGTTGGTCCGACAGCGTGGCCACCACCCACGTGGCTGCCGAGGTGATCAAGCAGAAGCTGGGCTACGACGTGAAACTGCAAGCCGTGGCCACCGGCATCATGTGGCAGGGCGTGGCCACCGGCAAACTCGATGCCATGCTCTCGGCGTGGTTGCCGGTAACTCATGGCGAGTACTGGGCGAAGAACAAGGACAAGGTGGTCGATTACGGCCCCAACTTCAAGGATGCCAAGATCGGTTTGATCGTGCCGGAGTACGTCAAGGCGGTATCGATTGCCGACCTCAAGACCGATACCACCTTCAAGAACAAGATTGTCGGCATTGACGCCGGTTCAGGCGTGATGCTCAAGACCGACCAGGCGATCAAGGACTACGGCCTCGATTACAAACTGCAAGCCAGTTCGGGCGCTGGGATGATTGCTGAACTGACCCGAGCCTATCCGAAGCAAGAGTCGATTGCGGTGACGGGGTGGGTGCCGCACTGGATGTTCGCCAAGTGGAAACTGCGTTTCCTGGAAGATCCAAAAGGTGTTTACGGTGCAGCAGAAACCGTTAACAGCATCGGCAGTAAAGAACTGGCGACAAAAGCGCCAGAAGTGGCGAAATTCCTGAAGAACTTCCAATGGGCCTCGAAAGACGAAATCGGCGAAGTGATGTTGGCGATTCAGGACGGCGCCAAGCCTGACGCTGCGGCCAAGGATTGGGTTGCCAAGCACCCGGAGCGTGTTGCCGAGTGGACCAAGTAAGTTGAGCTAAGCGTCTAGCCAGCACCTTCCAGGCCCCTTTGGCATTCATGCCAAAGGGGCCTTGTTGTTTCTGGGGGCTTATCGCTGAGAGGTGGTTTTTACATCAGCCGTTTATGAAGTGGAGAAAACGACATGGCGTTCTAAGACTAAGGTCGTCTGGAACCTCTCCTCCAGCCGCATACAGTGGATATGTTCCAACTAAAATCTGTGCTGCGAGGATAAAAACAATGAACGACAGCATTTACCTCTCGATTCAGAACAGCCCGCGTTTCAAGGAGCTGGTTCGCAAAAGAGAAAAGTTCGCCTGGATTCTTTCAGCGATCATGCTTGGCTTGTACTCCGGTTTCATTCTTCTGATTGCATATGGACCACAGGTATTGGGGGCGAAGATCAGCCCTGAGTCATCGATTACCTGGGGTATCCCGATTGGTGTGGGGCTGATTATTTCGGCGTTCATCCTGACCGGTATCTATGTACGTCGCGCCAATGGCGAATTCGACGACCTGAACAATGCGATCCTCAAGGAGGCCAAGCAATGATCCCGCGTCTGATTGCAGCCCTGGGCATTGCCGCCTTCGCACCGGCCGTTTGGGCCGCTGATGCGCTGACCGGCGAAGTTCACAAACAACCGCTGAATATTGCAGCGATCCTGATGTTCGTGGCCTTCGTCGGCGCGACCTTGTGCATTACCTACTGGGCGTCCAAGCGCAATAACTCGGCCTCTGACTACTATGCCGCCGGCGGCAAGATCACCGGCTTCCAGAACGGCCTGGCGATTGCCGGCGACTACATGTCGGCTGCGTCTTTCCTGGGTATTTCCGCGCTGGTGTTCACCTCCGGCTACGACGGCCTGATCTATTCGATCGGCTTCCTGGTGGGCTGGCCGATCATTCTGTTCCTGATCGCCGAGCGCCTGCGCAACCTGGGTAAATACACCTTTGCCGACGTGGCGTCCTACCGCCTTGGGCAAACCCAGATTCGCACCCTGTCGGCCTGCGGTTCGCTGGTGGTAGTGGCGTTCTACCTGATCGCGCAGATGGTGGGTGCTGGCAAGTTGATCCAACTGCTGTTCGGTCTCGACTACCATGTTGCGGTAATCCTGGTGGGCATCCTGATGTGCATGTACGTGCTGTTCGGCGGCATGCTGGCGACCACCTGGGTACAGATCATCAAAGCGGTGTTGCTGCTGTCCGGTGCCTCGTTCATGGCGCTGATGGTGATGAAACACGTCAACTTCGACTTCAACATGCTGTTCTCCGAGGCGATCAAGGTTCACCCCAAAGGTGAGGCGATCATGAGCCCGGGCGGCCTGGTGAAAGATCCGATCTCGGCGTTCTCCCTGGGTCTGGCGCTGATGTTCGGTACCGCTGGCCTGCCGCACATCCTGATGCGCTTCTTCACCGTGAGTGACGCAAAAGAAGCGCGCAAGAGCGTGCTGTACGCAACCGGCTTCATTGGCTACTTCTACATCCTGACCTTCATCATCGGCTTCGGCGCGATCCTGCTGGTAAGCACCAATCCGGCGTTCAAGGACGCGGCTGGCGCGCTGCTGGGCGGCAACAACATGGCGGCGGTACACCTGGCCAACGCGGTGGGTGGCAGTATTTTCCTCGGCTTCATCTCGGCGGTGGCGTTCGCGACCATCCTCGCGGTGGTGGCGGGCCTGACCTTGGCCGGTGCTTCGGCGGTGTCCCATGACCTGTATGCCAGCGTGATCAAGAAGGGCAAGGCCAACGAGAAGGATGAGATTCGCGTCTCGAAAATCACCACCATTGCCCTGGCGGTGCTGGCGATTGGCCTGGGTATTCTGTTCGAAAGCCAGAACATTGCGTTCATGGTGGGCCTGGCGTTCTCGATCGCAGCCAGCTGTAACTTCCCGGTGCTGCTGCTTTCCATGTACTGGAAAAAGCTGACCACTCGTGGCGCGATGATTGGCGGCTGGCTGGGGCTGATCAGTGCGGTGGGCCTGATGGTGTTGGGCCCGACCATCTGGGTGCAGATCCTGCATCACGAGAAGGCGATCTTCCCGTATGAGTATCCGGCGCTGTTCTCGATGATCATTGCGTTTATCGGGATCTGGTTCTTCTCGATTACCGACAAGTCGGCGGCTGCGGATAAAGAGCGGGCGTTGTTCGTGCCGCAGTTCGTTCGTTCGCAGACTGGCTTGGGGGCGAGCGGGGCGGTTTCGCACTGATGCTTCTTATATAAGCTGAGCGGTTTGGAAATGCCCTGGTTGAGAGACTGGGGCATTTTTTTTGGGCTTGGAGGTGATTTTTGTGGGAGCGGCAAGCGAGTGATAACGGCAGACGAGGCGGTCTGTCGGTCGACCTGTTTTTTCTGGCTGACACCGATCCATTGTAGGAGCGAGCCTGCTCGCGAAAAACCTGAGACCGCTGCGTGTATCCAGAACAGCTGCGTATTCGTTCACGACCATCGCGAGCAGGCTCGCTCCCACGGTAGAGTGAGCGTTTCTGCAGGAATGGATATATATATGCCTATAGGTCGCAATCGCTGGCAAGCCAGCTCCTACAGTGGAACGGGCGTTACGCAGGAATGGAGATGTACACCGAAAAATAGAAGATGGCGGCACGGTGCAGCACAAACAAAAACGGCCTCCTGCTTTATATAAGAAGCAGAGGCCGTTTTTGCTGCAATCAAGACGCTATCGTGAGAGGGCGCTTACTTGCGGTCTTCCAGTTTGCAGATGTCGCGCGACTCGTAGCCGGTGTAGAGCTGGCGAGGGCGGCCGATCTTGTAAGGGCTGGAGAGCATTTCTTTCCAGTGGGAGATCCAGCCGACGGTCCGCGCCAGGGCGAAGATCACGGTGAACATGCTGGTTGGAATGCCGATCGCCTTGAGGATGATCCCCGAGTAGAAGTCGACGTTCGGGTACAGCGAGCGCTCGATGAAGTACGGATCGGTCAGGGCGATCTCTTCCAGGCGCATGGCCAGTTCGAGTTGCGGATCGTTGTTGATCCCCAGTTCGCGCAGTACTTCGTCGCAGGTCTGCTTCATCACTGTGGCGCGCGGGTCGCGGTTTTTATACACGCGGTGACCGAAGCCCATCAGTTTGAACGGATCGTTCTTGTCCTTGGCCTTGGCGATGAATTTGTCGATGTTCGAGACATCGCCAATTTCGTCGAGCATGGTCAGTACCGCTTCGTTGGCGCCGCCGTGAGCCGGGCCCCAGAGTGCGGCGATGCCGGCTGCGATGCAGGCGAACGGGTTGGCACCCGAGGAGCCTGCCAGGCGGACGGTGGAGGTCGATGCGTTCTGCTCGTGGTCGGCATGGAGGATGAAGATCCGGTCCATGGCCTTGGCGAGTACCGGGCTGATCGGTTTGATCTCGCACGGGGTGTTGAACATCATGTGCAGGAAGTTTTCCGCGTACGACAGGTCGTTGCGCGGGTACATCATGGGCTGGCCCATGGAGTACTTGTAAACCATCGCTGCCAGGGTCGGCATCTTGGCAACCAGGCGGATCGCGGAGATTTCGCGATGCTGCGGGTTATTGATGTCCAGGGAGTCGTGGTAGAAGGCCGAGAGCGCGCCGACTACGCCGCACATGACGGCCATCGGGTGGGCGTCGCGACGGAAGCCGTTGAAGAAGGACTTCAATTGCTCGTGAACCATGGTGTGGTTCTTCACGGTGCCGACGAACTGGGCTTTCTGCTCGGCTGTCGGCAGTTCGCCGTTAAGCAGCAGGTAGCAGGTTTCCAGGTAGTCCGATTTCTCGGCCAGTTGTTCGATCGGGTAGCCGCGATGCAGCAGGATGCCGTTATCGCCGTCAATATAGGTAATCTTCGACTCGCAGGAGGCGGTCGACATGAAACCCGGGTCAAAGGTGAAGCGGCCCGTGGCAGTCAGGCCTCGAACGTCGATAACATCGGGACCAACGGTGCCGGTTAAAATGGGCAGCTCGACGGGGGCTGCGCCCTCGATGATCAACTGCGCTTTTTTGTCAGCCATGTGGCCTCCTATTTATGCTTGAAATCATCAGACAGACCCCCCACGCAGGGCCCGCACCACTATAGTGAGATAAATTCGAATGTCAATTTGCCTAAAGTCTTGCCCCAGAAGGCTTTAACCACACTTTTTCCTCGAAATTGCCTGCCATTTACGCCTTTTATCCCGCTTGTGCAATCAGCTATTAGGGGAAGGTGTTTGCGTTGTCATTAGTAACCTAACTGTCTATACTCGGCCTCCGACCGCCAGGGGCTTTTGGGCCTGTATTTGATGGGGGTCGCATCCCTGGGTGGTGGTTACCTGACCAGTGCACTCCCCAACAACTTTGCCCTGATTGTTAGGGGCTCTTCAGTGTGAAAAAAAAGCCGTGAATAGCCAACGACCTGTAAACCTAGACCTAAGGACCATCAAACTCCCCATCACCGGCGTTACGTCGTTCCTTCACCGTGTATCCGGCATCATTCTCTTCCTGGGCCTTGGCATCATGCTTTATGCATTGGGCAAATCCCTGGGTTCCGAGGAAGGTTACGCCGAAGTGAAGGCATGCTTGACCAGCCCGCTGGCCAAGTTCGTAGCATGGGGCCTCCTGTCCGCTCTGCTGTATCACCTGGTTGCCGGTGTGCGCCACTTGATCATGGACATGGGCATCGGTGAGACGCTGGAAGGCGGCCGCCTGGGCTCGAAAATTATCATCGCCGTTTCCGTGGTGCTGATCGTTCTGGCAGGAGTTTGGATATGGTAACCAGCGTTACGAACCTTTCGCGTTCGGGCCTCTATGACTGGATGGCACAACGTGTGTCTGCGGTCGTTCTCGCGGCTTATTTCATCTTTTTGATCGGCTACCTCGCGGCGAATCCGGGCATCGGCTATGAGCAATGGCACGGCCTGTTCAGCCACAACGGAATGCGTATTTTCAGTCTGCTGGCCCTCGTTGCCCTGGGCGCTCACGCCTGGGTCGGCATGTGGACCATCGCGACCGACTACCTGACGCCAATGGCGCTGGGCAAGTCCGCGACTGCGGTACGTTTCCTCTTCCAGGCAGTATGCGGCGTTGCGATGTTCGCTTACTTCGTCTGGGGTGTGCAGATTCTCTGGGGTATCTGATTCATGGCTAACATTCCAACGATTTCTTTCGACGCCATCATCATTGGCGGCGGCGGTGCTGGCATGCGCGCAGCGCTGCAACTGGCACAAGGCGGTCACAAGACTGCCGTGATCACCAAGGTTTTCCCGACTCGTTCGCACACTGTGTCGGCACAGGGCGGCATCACTTGCGCCATCGCCTCGGCAGACCCGAACGATGACTGGCGCTGGCACATGTACGATACCGTCAAGGGTTCCGACTACATCGGTGACCAGGACGCTATCGAATACATGTGTCAGGAAGGCCCGGCTGCGGTATTCGAACTGGACCACATGGGTCTGCCGTTCTCCCGTACCGAACAAGGCCGTATCTACCAGCGTCCATTCGGCGGCCAGTCGAAGGATTACGGTAAAGGCGGCCAGGCTGCACGTACGTGCGCCGCTTCCGACCGTACCGGTCACGCACTGCTGCACACCCTTTATCAGGGCAACCTGAAAGCCGGTACCACGTTCCTGAACGAGTACTACGCTGTTGATCTGGTGAAGAACGACGCAGGCGACTTCGTCGGCGTTATCGCCATCTGCATCGAAACCGGCGAAACCACCTACATTCGCGCCAAAGCCACCGTATTGGCTACCGGCGGTGCAGGTCGTATCTACGCGTCCACCACCAATGCCTTGATCAACACCGGTGACGGCGTCGGCATGGCCCTGCGTGCTGGCGTACCGGTACAAGACATCGAAATGTGGCAGTTCCACCCGACTGGCATCGCCGGCGCCGGTGTACTGGTGACCGAAGGTTGCCGTGGTGAAGGTGGCTACCTGATCAACAAGCACGGCGAGCGTTTCATGGAGCGTTACGCTCCGAACGCCAAAGACCTTGCTGGTCGTGACGTTGTTGCCCGTTCCATGGTTAAAGAGATCATCGCCGGTAACGGCTGTGGCCCTAACGGCGACCACGTGATGCTCAAGCTCGATCACCTGGGCGAGGAAGTGCTGCACAGCCGCCTGCCAGGTATCTGCGAACTGTCGAAGACTTTCGCACACGTTGACCCGGTGGTTGCTCCGGTTCCGGTTGTTCCGACTTGCCACTATATGATGGGCGGCGTTGCCACCAACATTCACGGCCAGGCGATCACCCAGGACGGCGAAGGCGTCGACACCATCATCCCGGGCCTGTTCGCTGTAGGCGAAGTGGCGTGCGTATCGGTTCACGGTGCCAACCGTCTGGGCGGCAACTCGTTGCTCGACCTGGTGGTATTCGGTCGTGCTGCCGGCCTGCACCTGGAGAAGGCGCTGACCGACGGTATCGAATACGACGACGCGACCGAAGCCAACATCGAAGCGGCCCTGGCTCGTCTGTCTGCGCTGAACTCGCGCACTGATGGCGAAGACGTGGCAACCCTGCGTCGCGAGCTGCAAAGCTGCATGCAGAACTACTTCGGTGTATTCCGCACTGGCGAATACATGCAGAAGGGTATTGCCCAGCTGGCTGATCTGCGCAAGCGCATTGCCAACGTGAAGATCAACGATAAGTCGCAGGCGTTCAACACTGCACGTATCGAGGCGCTGGAACTGCAAAACCTGCTGGAAGTGGCTGAAGCCACTGCCATCGCAGCTGAAGTGCGTAAAGAGTCCCGCGGCGCTCACGCCCGTGAAGACTTCGAAGACCGTGACGACGAAAACTGGCTGTGCCACACCCTCTACTTCCCGGGTGACAAGCGCGTGACCAAGCGTGCTGTGAACTTCTCGCCGAAGACTGTTCCGACTTTTGAACCCAAGATTCGGACTTATTAAGGGTGGCCGCCATGTTGAAAGTCAGCGTTTATCGTTACAACCCTGATCAGGACGCCGCGCCGTTCATGCAGGAATTCCAGGTCGATACCGGTGGTAAAGACCTGATGGTGCTGGACGTGCTGGCCCTGATCAAAGAGCAGGACGAAGGTTTTTCCTATCGTCGCTCTTGCCGTGAAGGTGTTTGCGGTTCCGACGGCATGAACATCAACGGCAAAAACGGCCTGGCGTGCGTTACGCCGCTGTCCGCTGTCGTAAAAGGTAACAAGTTGGTTGTTCGTCCGCTGCCAGGTTTGCCGGTTATCCGTGACCTGGTCGTCGATATGAGCATCTTCTACAAGCAATACGAGAAGGTTAAGCCATTCCTGCAGAACGACACGCCGGCTCCGGCCATCGAGCGTCTGCAGTCCCCTGAAGAGCGTGAAAAGCTCGACGGTCTGTACGAGTGCATCCTGTGCGCTTGCTGCTCGACCTCTTGCCCGTCCTTCTGGTGGAACCCGGACAAGTTCCTGGGTCCAGCTGCACTGCTGCAAGCGTACCGCTTCCTGGCAGACAGCCGCGACACCAAGACTACCGAGCGTCTGGCTTCGCTGGATGACCCGTTCAGCGTATTCCGCTGCCGCGGGATCATGAACTGCGTCAACGTTTGTCCGAAAGGCCTGAACCCGACTAAGGCCATCGGTCACATTCGTAACATGCTTCTGCAAAGCGGCGTGTGATTCAGCTGTTGTACCCGTAGCACCGTTGTAACCGTAGAGGCTAAGGCGCGGGCTTCAACCCGCGTCGTAGCTATAACCAGAGCAGCAGCTTACAAGGCTGCGGCTCTTATTTTGAAGAAATGAGACAAGCAGGGGCATCCGGGCTGGTACCCGGACTATCAGCGTGATCCTAAGTGGCTTGTTTTGGTCGCTGCACTCGGACTTCTGCAAGTTTGCTCGGTGTCTTCGCCGGTGGTGTTCCCCTAACCGAGGGTGACCAAGCATGCAAGAAAGCGTGATGCAGCGCATGTGGAACAGCGCCTACCTGTCCGGTAGTAACGCTGCCTATGTGGAAGAGCTTTATGAGCTCTACCTGCACGACCCTAACGCTGTGCCAGAAGAGTGGCGCACCTACTTTCAGAAGTTGCCGACAGACGGCGACTCTGCCATCGATGTTTCGCACTCCACAATTCGCGACCATTTCGTGCTGCTGGCAAAGAACCAGCGCCGCGCCCAACCGGTTTCTGCCGGCAGCGTGAGCAGTGAGCACGAGAAGAAGCAAGTTGAAGTGCTGCGATTGATCCAGGCCTACCGTATGCGTGGCCACCAGGCAGCCCAGCTTGACCCGCTGGGGCTGTGGCAGCGTCCTGCACCTGCAGACCTGTCGATCAATCATTACGGCTTGACCAATGCCGATCTTGATACGACCTTCCGTGCCGGCGACCTGTTCATCGGCAAAGAGGAAGCGAGCCTACGCGAAATTCACGAAGCGTTGCAGCAGACATATTGCCGCACCATCGGCGCTGAATTCACGCACATCACCGATTCCGAGCAGCGCCAGTGGTTCCAGCAGCGTCTGGAAAGCGTGCGCGGTCGTCCGACCTATTCCGCAGACATCAAGGGCCACCTGCTCGAACGTGTCACTGCCGGTGAAGGTCTGGAAAAATACCTGGGCACCAAATACCCGGGCACCAAGCGTTTCGGCCTGGAAGGCGGCGAAAGCCTGATTCCGATGCTCGACGAACTGATCCAGCGTTCCGGTTCCTACGGCACCAAGGAAATCGTCATCGGCATGGCCCACCGTGGCCGTCTGAACGTGCTGGTCAACACCTTCGGCAAGAACCCGCGCGAGCTGTTCGACGAGTTCGAAGGCAAGAAGAAGGTCGAGCTGGGTTCCGGTGACGTTAAATATCACCAGGGCTTCTCGTCCAACGTAATGACCACCGGCGGTGAAGTTCACCTGGCCATGGCGTTCAACCCGTCCCACCTGGAAATCGTTTCCCCGGTGGTCGAGGGTTCGGTTCGCGCCCGTCAGGATCGTCGTAACGACCCAACCGGTGAAAAGGTTCTGCCAATCTCCATCCACGGCGACGCTGCATTCGCCGGTCAGGGTGTGGTGATGGAAACCTTCCAGATGTCGCAGACCCGCGGTTTCAAGACCGGCGGTACCGTGCACATCGTGATCAACAACCAGGTTGGCTTCACCATCAGCAACCCGTTGGACTCGCGTTCCACCGAGTACGCCACCGACGTTGCGAAAATGATCCAGGCGCCGATTCTCCATGTGAATGGTGATGATCCGGAAGCCGTATTGTTCGTGACCCAGCTGGCCATCGACTACCGCATGCAGTTCAAGCGCGACGTGGTGATCGACCTGGTCTGCTACCGTCGTCGCGGCCACAACGAGGCCGACGAGCCAAGCGGTACCCAGCCTCTGATGTATCAGCAGATCACCAAACAGCGCACCACCCGTGAGCTGTATGCCGATCGTCTGACCCAGAGCGGTGTACTGGACGCAGAGCGTGTACAGGCGAAAGTCGACGAGTACCGCAGCGCGCTGGACAACGGTCTGCACGTAGTGAAGAGCCTGGTCAAAGAGCCGAACAAAGAGTTGTTCGTCGACTGGCGTCCGTATCTGGGCCACGCCTGGACCGCGCGTCACGACACGCGTTTCGATCTCAAGACCCTGCAAGAGCTGTCTGCCAAGCTGCTGGAAATTCCGGAAGGCTTCGTGGTTCAGCGTCAGGTCGCGAAGATCTACGAAGACCGTCAGAAGATGCAAGCCGGCGGCCTGCCGATCAACTGGGGTTACGCCGAAACCATGGCGTACGCGACCCTGGCGTTCGAAGGTCACCCGATTCGCATGACCGGCCAGGACATCGGCCGTGGTACGTTCTCGCACCGTCATGCGGTCTTGCACAACCAGAAAGACGCGGGCACTTACGTGCCGCTGAAGAACCTGTTCAACGGCCAGCCACGTTTCGACATGTACGATTCGTTCCTGTCCGAAGAAGCGGTACTGGCGTTCGAATACGGTTACTCGACCACCACGCCTGAGGCGCTGGTGATCTGGGAAGCCCAGTTCGGCGACTTCGCCAACGGTGCCCAGGTGGTTATCGACCAGTTCATCACCAGTGGCGAGCACAAGTGGGGCCGTCTGTGCGGTCTGACCATGCTGCTGCCGCACGGTTATGAAGGCCAGGGTCCGGAGCACTCCTCCGCACGCCTGGAGCGTTACCTGCAACTGTGCGCCGAGCACAACATCCAGGTAGCCGTGCCGACCACTCCGGCGCAGATCTACCACTTGCTGCGCCGTCAGGTGATTCGCCCGCTGCGCAAGCCATTGATCGTTCTGACTCCGAAGTCGTTGCTGCGTCACAAGCTGGCCATCTCGACCCTGGAAGATCTGGCCGAAGGTTCGTTCCAGACCGTTATCCCGGAAATCGACACCCTGGACCCGAAAAAGGTCGAGCGCGTTGTGCTGTGTAGCGGCAAGGTCTACTACGACCTGCTGGAAAAACGCCGTGCCGAAGGCCGTGACGATATCGCCGTCGTGCGTATCGAGCAGCTGTACCCATTCCCTGAGGACGACTTGAAAGAAGTCCTGGCTCCTTACACCAACGCCAAACATGCCGTGTGGTGCCAGGAAGAGCCGATGAACCAGGGTGCTTGGTACTGCAGCCAACACCACCTGCGCCGTAGCATCGCAAACCTCAACAAGTCTCTCGTACTTGAGTACGCGGGCCGTGAGGCTTCTGCTGCACCTGCATGTGGTTACGCATCGATGCACGCTGAGCAGCAGGAAAAACTGCTGCAAGACGCCTTTACTGTTTAACGCCTTCGCGCACCTGAAACCGAATTTAAGGAACCACAGACAATGGCTATCGAGATCAAAGCCCCCACTTTCCCGGAATCGGTTGCCGATGGCACCGTTGCCACCTGGCACAAACAACCGGGCGACGCGGTCAAGCGCGACGAACTGATCGTCGACATCGAAACCGACAAGGTCGTACTGGAAGTGCTGGCTACCGCTGACGGCGTGCTGGGCGCTATCGTCAAGGGCGAGGGCGAAACCGTCCTGTCCGACGAAGTCCTGGGCTCGATCGTTGAAGGCGGCGCTGCTGCCGCTCCAGCGGCTGCTCCGGCTGCCGCTGCACAAGCTGCTGCTCCGGCCGCTGCTGGCGAAGACGATCCTGTTGCTGCTCCAGCTGCACGCAAACTGGCTGAAGAAAACGGTATCAACATCGCTTCCGTTGCCGGCACTGGCAAAGGCGGTCGTGTGACCAAGGAAGACGTGGTGGCTGCTGTTGCCGCCAAGGCTTCGGCTCCAGCTGCTGCTCCGGCCAAGGCTGCTGCACCGGCTGCCGCTGCTCCAGTGTTCGCTGCTGGCGACCGCATCGAGAAGCGCGTACCGATGACCCGCGTTCGTGCAACCGTGGCCAAGCGCCTGGTAGAAGCACAGTCGAACATGGCGATGCTGACCACTTTCAACGAAGTCGACATGACTGAAGTCATGGCTCTGCGTTCGAAGTACAAGGACCTGTTCGAGAAGTCCCACAACGGCGTACGCCTGGGCTTCATGTCGTTCTTCGTGAAGGCTGCCACCGAAGCGCTGAAACGCTTCCCGGCTGTTAACGCCTCGATCGACGGCGGCGACATCGTTTACCACGGCTACGCTGACGTCGGCGTTGCAGTTTCCAGCGATCGCGGCCTGGTTGTACCGGTTCTGCGTAACGCCGAACTGATGAGCCTGGCTGAAATCGAAGGCGGCATCGCCACCTTCGGCAAGAAAGCCCGCGACGGCAAACTGTCGATGGACGAAATGACCGGCGGTACGTTCACCATCACCAACGGTGGTACTTTCGGTTCGATGATGTCGACTCCGATCGTCAACCCGCCGCAGGCTGCAATTTTGGGCATGCACAACATCATCCAGCGTCCTATGGCCATCAACGGCCAGGTCGTGATCCGTCCGATGATGTACCTGGCGCTGTCCTACGATCACCGTCTGATCGATGGCAAAGAAGCTGTAACCTTCCTGGTGACCATCAAGAACCTGCTGGAAGATCCGGCTCGTCTGTTGCTGGATATCTGATTGAAGCAGCCGTGAGCTGCAAGTTTCGAGCTGCGAGTCAATGCAGCCCGGCTTGCAGCTTGCGGCTTGGAGCTTTTCGCTAAAGAGGATTCTTTTACATGTCTCAGAAATTTGACGTAGTAGTGATCGGTGCTGGCCCTGGCGGCTACGTGGCTGCCATCAAGGCCGCCCAACTGGGTCTGTCGACCGCGTGCATCGAGAAGTACACCGACGCCGAAGGCAAGCAAGCTTTGGGCGGCACCTGCCTGAACGTTGGCTGCATTCCGTCCAAGGCGCTGCTGGACAGCTCCTGGAAGTACAAGGAAGCCAAAGAAAGCTTCAACGTTCACGGTATCTCGACTGGCGAAGTCAAAATGGACGTCGCTGCGATGGTTGGCCGCAAGGCTGGCATCGTCAAGAACCTGACCGGCGGCGTTGCGACCCTGTTCAAGGCCAACGGCGTTACTTCGATCCAGGGCCACGGCAAACTGCTGGCTGGCAAGAAAGTCGAAGTCACCAAGCCTGACGGTTCGGTTGAAGTCATTGAAGCTGAAAACGTGATCCTGGCTCCAGGTTCGCGCCCGATCGACATTCCGCCAGCTCCGGTTGACCAGAATGTGATCGTCGACTCCACTGGCGCCCTGGAATTCCAGACCGTACCTAAACGTCTGGGCGTGATCGGCGCTGGCGTGATCGGTCTGGAACTGGGTTCGGTATGGTCGCGTCTGGGTGCAGAAGTGACTGTCCTGGAAGCCCTGGACACTTTCCTGATGGCTGCGGACACCGCGGTTTCCAAGGAAGCGCTGAAAACCCTGACCAAGCAAGGTCTGGACATCAAGCTGGGCGCTCGCGTGACCGGTTCCAAAGTCACTGGCGAAGAAGTTCTGGTGAACTACACCGACGCCAAGGGCGAACAGACCATCACTTTCGACAAGCTGATCGTAGCCGTTGGTCGCCGTCCAGTGACCACTGATCTGTTGGCTGCCGACTGCGGCGTGACCCTCGACGAGCGCGGTTTCGTGCACGTTGACGATCATTGCGCCACCACCGTGCCGGGCGTTTACGCCATCGGTGACGTGGTTCGCGGCATGATGCTGGCGCACAAAGCGTCGGAAGAAGGCATCATGGTTGTCGAGCGCATCAAGGGCCACAAGGCCCAGATGAACTATGATTTGATCCCTTCGGTTATTTATACTCACCCGGAAATCGCGTGGGTGGGTAAAACCGAGCAGGCCTTGAAAGCTGAAGGCGTTGAAGTTAACGTCGGCACCTTCCCGTTCGCAGCCTCTGGCCGTGCCATGGCAGCCAACGACACCGGTGGTTTCGTCAAGGTCATCGCCGATGCCAAGACTGACCGCGTACTGGGCGTCCACGTGATTGGCCCAAGCGCTGCAGAACTGGTTCAGCAGGGCGCGATCGGTATGGAATTCGGCACCAGCGCTGAAGACCTGGGCATGATGGTTTTCTCCCATCCGACCCTGTCTGAAGCCTTGCACGAAGCAGCTTTGGCTGTGAATGGCGGCGCCATCCACATCGCCAACCGCAAGAAGCGTTAAGACAATAAGAAACCACGGCGGAATGGCCCGTCGTGAGCCTTGCGTGCAAAGCTCACCGCGGAATATCCGCTGGACGCAGCCTTGCGTAGCCCTGCTACGCAAGCAGCAGTCACAGGTGGTGCGGCACTTGAACAAGTGCAGCACCGAATGCGCAGTACCTAACGAAGACGGTAATAAGCATGAATCTTCACGAGTATCAGGGTAAGCAGCTGTTCGCTGAGTACGGCCTGCCAGTATCCACCGGTTACGCGGTAGACACCCCGGAAGCAGCAGCAGAAGCTTGCGACAAAATCGGCGGCAGCGAGTGGGTTGTCAAAGCCCAGGTCCACGCTGGTGGTCGCGGTAAAGCGGGCGGCGTCAAGCTGGTTCGCAGCAAAGAAGACGCCAAAGCCTTCGCACAGCAGTGGCTGGGCAAGCGTCTGGTGACTTACCAGACTGACGCCAATGGTCAGCCAGTCACCAAGATCCTGGTTGAATCGTGCACTGATATCGCTAAAGAGCTGTACCTGGGCGCTGTCGTTGACCGTTCGAGCCGTCGTATCGTGTTCATGGCTTCCACCGAAGGTGGCGTGGACATCGAGAAAATCGCTCACGACACTCCAGAAAAAATTCTGAAGGCCACTATCGATCCACTGGTTGGCGCTCAGCCATTCCAGGGTCGCGAGCTGGCATTCCAGCTGGGCCTGGAAGGCAAGCAAGTTGCTCAGTTCGCCAAGATCTTCGTAGGTCTGGCCAAACTGTTCAAGGATCACGATCTGGCCCTGCTGGAAGTGAACCCGCTGGTGATCAAGGCTGATGGCGATCTGCACTGCCTGGACGCGAAGATCAACATCGACGCCAACGCCATGTACCGTCAGCCTAAGCTGAAGACTTTCCACGATCCGTCGCAGGACGATCCGCGCGAAGCGCACGCTGCCAAGTTCGAACTGAACTACGTAGCGCTGGAAGGCAACATTGGTTGCATGGTCAACGGTGCTGGCCTGGCCATGGGTACCATGGACATCGTCAACCTGCATGGCGGCAAGCCAGCCAACTTCCTCGACGTGGGCGGCGGTGCTACCAAAGAACGCGTTACCGAAGCGTTCAAGATCATCCTGTCCGACACTAACGTCGCTGCAGTACTGGTCAACATCTTCGGCGGCATCGTTCGTTGCGACATGATTGCCGAAGGCATCATCGGTGCAGTGAAAGAAGTCGGCGTGAAAATCCCGGTTGTTGTTCGCCTTGAAGGTAACAACGCTGAACTGGGCGCTAAAGTACTGGCAGAAAGCGGTTTGAACATCATCGCTGCTACCAGCCTGACCGACGCTGCTCAACAAGTTGTCAAAGCTGCGGAGGGCAAATAATGAGCGTCCTGATCAATAAAGACACCAAGGTTATCTGCCAGGGTATCACCGGTTCGCAGGGTAGCTTCCACACTCAGCAAGCCATTGAGTACGGCACCAAGATGGTTGGTGGTGTAACTCCAGGCAAAGGCGGCACCGAGCACCTGGGTCTGCCAGTGTTCAACACTGTGAAAGACGCTGTAGAAGCCACTGGCGCTACCGCCAGCGTGATCTACGTTCCAGCTCCTTTCTGCAAAGACTCGATCCTGGAAGCAGCTTTCGGCGGCATCAAGCTGATCGTCTGCATCACCGAAGGCATTCCTACCCTGGACATGCTGGACGCTAAAGTTAAGTGCGACGAGCTGGGTGTTATCCTGATCGGCCCTAACTGCCCAGGCGTGATCACCCCAGGCGAATGCAAGATCGGCATCATGCCAGGTCACATTCACTTGCCAGGCAAGGTCGGTATCGTTTCCCGTTCCGGCACCCTGACCTACGAAGCTGTTAAGCAGACTACTGACGCCGGTTTCGGTCAGTCGACTTGCGTCGGCATCGGTGGTGACCCGATCCCGGGTTCGAACTTCATCGACATCCTGAAGCTGTTCCAGGAAGACCCGAAGACCGAAGCGATCGTCATGATCGGTGAGATCGGCGGTTCGGCTGAAGAAGAAGCGGCTGCCTACATCAAGGCACACGTGACCAAGCCGGTTGTTTCCTACATCGCTGGTGTGACTGCTCCTCCGGGCAAGCGCATGGGCCATGCTGGCGCAATCATCTCTGGCGGCAAAGGCACTGCAGACGAGAAATTCGCTGCGCTGCAAGACGCAGGCGTGAAAACCGTGCGTTCGCTGGCAGACATCGGCAAGGCCCTGGCCGAGCTGACCGGTTGGGCTGTCAAGTAAGCCTCGCGCTTAGCTGACGCTTAACCAAACAAAGGCCACCTTCGGGTGGCCTTTGTCATTCTGGCATATGTGTTGGCTGTTCTGGCCTAATCGCGGGCGAGCCCGCTCCCACAGGATGTGTGATCACTCGAGTCCCATTGTGGGAGCGGGCTTGCCCGCGATGACGATCTCATCGACCCCCAGCATTTACATGCATAAATGCGACACAGAAGTGTCGTAGATCGGATAGTCCGCCCTCAAACAGTGCGTTTGACCCACAAATTCGGTACCCTAGCCGCCATCTTGCGTTTGCGTCCCACAAGGTTGCTGCGCGCAGAACGGGTCAGTCTTATACAGACCGACAGCATTTCCCTCACCCTTCAGGGAAATCCCTCTCTAAATTCCGATTCAGTAGTGTGGTATTTCCGTAATGAAAGTGTTGAAAGGCCAGGACATCCTGGCACTTGGTTTTATGACGTTTGCCCTGTTCGTCGGGGCTGGCAACATCATCTTCCCGCCTATCGTCGGTTTGCAGTCCGGACCTCATGTCTGGATGGCGGCGCTGGGTTTCCTGATCACTGCGGTCGGTTTGCCGGTGATCACCGTTGTCGCGCTGGCCAAGGTCGGTGGCGCCATGGACGCCCTGAGCAGTCCGATCGGCAAGATCGCCGGTGGCGTGCTGGCGGCAGCCTGCTACCTGGCCGTGGGGCCGCTGTTCGCCACCCCACGGACCGCCACCGTGTCCTTCGAAGTGGGCCTGGCGCCGCTGACCGGTGAAAGCCCGCTGGCGCTGTTCCTTTATAGCTCCGTGTACTTCCTGCTGGTGTTCTTCATCTCCCTGTACCCAGGCCGCTTGCTGGATACCGTAGGCCGTTTCCTCGCGCCGCTGAAGATCATCGCCCTGGCCGTTCTCGGTATCGCGGCGTTCGCGCTGCCTGCAGGCGACATTGGCGTAGCGACCCCGGAATACGTGGCAGCACCGTTCTCCCAGGGCTTCATCAATGGTTACCTGACCATGGATACCCTCGGCGCACTGGTGTTCGGCATCGTGATCGTCAACGCCATTCGTTCCCGTGGCGTCGAGTCGCCAGCGCTGATTACCCGTTACGCCATCATTGCCGGGCTGATCGCCGGCGTTGGTCTGGCGCTGGTATACGTGAGCCTGTTCCGTCTCGGCTCGGGCAGTCATGACGTGGCGATGGGGGCAACCAACGGCGCCGCCGTATTGCATGCTTACGTGCAGCACACCTTCGGTTCGTTGGGCAGCGGTTTCCTGGCGGTGCTGATCTCCCTGGCGTGCCTGGTAACGGCGGTGGGCCTGACCTGTGCCTGCGCCGAGTACTTCAGCCGCGTGCTGCCACTGTCCTACAAGACTCTGGTGGTTATCCTCGCCGCGTTCTCGTTGCTGGTGTCCAACCTCGGCCTGACCAACCTGATCGCCTTCTCGATCCCGGTGCTGACCGCCATTTACCCGCCGTGCATCGTCCTGGTCGCCCTGAGCTTCTGCAAGGACTTCTGGCTGGAGCAGGGCCGCATCGTCGGTCCGGTGATGCTGGTGTCCTTCCTGTTTGGTCTGATCGACGCGCTCAAGGGGGCTGGTCTGGCTGACTGGATGCCGACGCAACTGACACACTTGCCATTGGCCGAGCAAGGCCTGGCATGGCTGGTGCCGTGCGTCTTTACCCTGGTGATTGCCGTAGCCTGCGATCGCCTGCTGGGCAAGCGCAGCGAAGCCCTGGCGTAAATCTTGGCGTCTGCCACAAGCGGACGCTGATGTAACAGGAAATGCCCCGTATCAATCGATACGGGGCATTTTTTATGGGCCGCTGGTCGTGTCTTTTTTTGTCGGCTAACGTCGAAGCACTGTTTTCCGTCATTTGAACCTCGCACCCCACAAGGAACCGCATGTCGTTCGTCCACGCCAATTTGCTGCACATCATCGCCGCGCTCTGGTTTGTCATCTGCTGGGGCGGTTACACCCGCTACGCCACCTGGAAAGGCCGCGATACCGCCTGCCTGGCCAGCGTTCTGCACCTGTACCGAGAAGACTGGATGCGCCGCATGCTGCTGCGTGACAACCGCATCGCCGACGCCAGCGTGATCGGCAACCTGGAGCGCAACGCGTCTTTCTTTGCCTCCAGTACCCTGATTATTCTCGCCGGTATTCTGACCGTGCTGGGTGCGTCCGAGCGCGCGGTGTCGCTGTTGGCGGACATCCCTATGGTGCAACAAGCGTCCCAGGGCATGTCGGAAATCAAACTGCTGTGTCTGGCATTGGTGTTTGTCTACGCCTTCTTCACTTTCAGTTGGTGCATGCGCCAGTACAACTTCGCGGCGATTCTGGTGGGCTCGGCGCCGATGGTTGGCGAACGCCATGTTTCCGAGCAGGAGCGCAAGGCATTCGCCCAGCGCGCGGCGCGGGTGATTTCGATGGCGGCCAACCAGTTCAACTTTGGCCTGCGTTCCTATTACTTCGGCATGACCATGCTGGCCTGGTTTGTCAGCCCCTGGTTGTTCATGTTGTTGAGTGCTGGCGTGGTGTTGGTGTTGTATCGCCGGGAGTTTCATTCCGACGTACTGGAGGTGATGGTCTATACCCCTACAGAGGCGCCTGTGCCCGAAGTCAGTAAAGAGGTGAGTTGATGAGTATCCCGTTCTGGTGTGTGTTTATCAGTGCGTTGCTGATTTTTATCGCGCGCATGCCGGTGGCCAAGGCGATGAAAGAGCAGGGTGGCTACAACAATCACCTGCCACGTCAACAACAGGCGCAACTTACCGGATTCGGCGCGCGCGCACTGGCGGCCCATCAGAACAGCTTCGAAGCGTTCATATTGTTTGCGGTGGGTGTATTGATGGCGCATACCACGCAAACAGCCGGCTGGCTGATTGACGGATTGGCCATTGTGTTTGTCGTTGCGCGGATTGTTTATTTGCTGTGTTACTGGGCCGATCTGGCCTGGCAGCGCAGTCTGGTCTGGGTGATCGGCCTGGCCTGTTCCTTGCTGTTGATGCTCAGCCCGACATTCCGGACAGTGTTGCTTTAGCCCTTTTTTCCTGCAAACACAATAAAGCCCGCACTTGGCGGGCTTTATATTGAAGCGCTAAAACCGGATCAGTTGGTTTTAGGAGCAGCTTCTTCTGCAGCAGCTTTGTTCGATTCAGCCTGATCTTTGGCGGCTTCGGCGTTTTCTTTCGCTGCCTCGTTCACCTTATCCTGAGCTTCATTCATTTTTTGCTGTGCTTGCTCAGCATGTTGATTGGCATCTTGAGCTTTGTCCTCGGATTTTTTATCGCAGGCAGCGAGACCGAGGGAAGCGGTCAACATCAAGGCAATAGCTAAAGTCTTACGCATGGGGTGTTTCTCCTTATGGAAAATATCTACTTGTCCTTTCGAACGCAGCGCTGGTGGTTAAGTTCAATGATTCGTTCAGATATATAAGATTATTCTTACGGGAACTTTTTCTTACTTCCATAACTGCTAAGCACTAGCACTTACCAGAGCCTGTAGCGCATGACGGATAACCCCATTTTTCAGCGCGCGATGCGCTTCTTGTCGGCGCTGCGCCATTGCCAGGTGCTGGACCTGCGGGTCCATAGCGCCAGCCAGCAAGGCCTGACCATTACCTTGCCGTACAGTCCGCATATCGTCGGTAATCCGCAAACCGGGGTCATTCACGGTGGGGCAATCACTTCATTGATGGATACTGCCTGCGGAATGGCCACGCTCTGTGTGCTGCCGGAGTTCGAAGTGTGTCCGACCCTCGACCTGCGTATCGACTACATGCATCCGGCCGAGCCGCACAAGGATGTGCATGGCTTCGCCCAGTGCTATCGGGTAACCACCGATGTGATCTTCACCCGCGGCTTCGCCTATCAGGACGATCCCGAGCAACCGATCGCTCACGTCGTCGGCACCTTCATGCGCATGGGCAAGGGGGTCAAGGGGACCAAAGGCTTCGGTGGGGTGATTGGCGGTGGGACGAGATGAACGATAACTTCAAGGAACAACTGCAGCAGGCCCACGCTCAGGGCGACTACGCCTCGCTGTTGCATCTGATCCCCTACGCCAAGCTGATTGGCGTCGAGTGTTCGCGATTGGGCGATGAATTGCTGTTCAAGCTACCGGCGAACAAAGACAACATCGGCAACCCATTACTGCCAGCGATTCATGGCGGGGTGATTGCCGGCTTCATGGAACTGGCTGCAGCCCTGCACCTATTGGTGTTTACCGGCTCGCCCGGGGTGCCGAAGATCATCGACTTCTCCCTCGATTACCTGCGTGCCGGACAGTTTCGCGATACCTACGCCAAATGCCAGGTTTGCCGCCAGGGTCGACGGGTGGCCAATGTCGCGATAACCGCGTGGCAGAGCACCGAAGCCGAGCCGATTGCCACGGCGCGGGCACATTTCAAGATTGAGGAGGCAACCGCCCCTTGAAATCCTCGGCGCAGCCCCCAACTTTGATGACATCCCGCCGCTGACCCTTCAGGACGCGGCCACTGCCATCCAATTGGAGTTTGATGACCATGAGCGTGGAAACTCAAAAGGAAACCCTGGGCTTCCAGACCGAGGTTAAGCAACTGCTGCACCTGATGATCCATTCGCTGTATTCCAACAAGGAAATCTTCCTTCGCGAACTGATCTCCAACGCCTCTGACGCGGTCGACAAATTGCGTTTCGAAGCCCTGTCCAAGCCTGAGTTGCTGGAAGGTGGCGCGGAACTGAAGATCCGTGTGAGCTTCGACAAGGACGCCAAGACCGTCACCCTCGAGGACAACGGTATCGGCATGAGCCGCAGCGATGTGATCACACACCTGGGGACCATCGCCAAGTCCGGCACCGCTGATTTCATGAAAAACCTGTCGGGCGACCAGAAGAAGGATTCGCACCTGATCGGTCAGTTCGGCGTCGGTTTCTACTCCGCCTTTATCGTTGCCGACAAGGTTGAAGTGTTCAGCCGCCGTGCCGGCCTCGCTGCGAGCGAAGGCGTGCACTGGTCGTCCAAGGGCGAAGGTGAATTCGAAGTCGCCACCGTCGAAAAAGCCGACCGTGGTACGCGTATCGTCCTGCACCTGAAGCCGACGGAAGACGAGTTCGCCGATGGCTGGCGTCTGCGCAACATTATCAAGAAGTACTCCGATCACATCGCGCTGCCGATCGAGTTGCCGAAAGAAGCGGCGGCTGCCGAAGGCGAAGAAGCCCCGGCTGTCGAGTGGGAAACTGTCAACCGAGCCAGCGCGCTGTGGACCCGTCCGCGTACCGAGGTCAAGGACGAGGAATACCAGGAGTTCTACAAGCACATCGCCCACGATTTCGAGAACCCGCTTAGCTGGAGCCACAACAAGGTCGAAGGCAAGCTGGAATACAGCTCGTTGCTCTATGTGCCGGCCCGCGCGCCGTTCGACCTGTACCAGCGTGAAGCGCCGAAAGGCCTGAAGCTGTACGTGCAGCGCGTGTTCGTGATGGACCAGGCGGAGTCGTTCCTGCCGCTGTACCTGCGCTTCATCAAGGGCGTGGTCGATTCCAACGACCTGTCGCTGAACGTGTCGCGAGAAATCCTGCAGAAAGACCCGATCATCGACTCGATGAAATCGGCGCTGACCAAGCGTGTCCTCGACATGCTGGAAAAACTGGCGAAGAACGAGCCTGAGCAATACAAGGGCTTCTGGAAAAACTTCGGTCAGGTCATGAAAGAAGGCCCGGCGGAAGATTTTGCCAACAAGGAAAAAATCGCCGGCCTGCTGCGCTTCGCTTCCACTCAGGGTGAAGAAGGCGAGCAAGTGGTGTCGCTGGCCGAGTACCTGGCACGCGCCAAGGAAGGTCAGGACAAGATCTACTACCTGACCGGCGAAACCTACGCGCAGGTGAAGAACAGCCCGCACCTGGAAGTCTTCCGCAAGAAAGGCATCGAAGTGCTGCTGCTGACTGATCGTATCGACGAGTGGCTGATGAGCTACCTGAGCGACTTCGACGGCAAGAGCTTTGTCGACGTGGCGCGTGGTGACCTCGACCTGGGCAACCTGGACTCGGAAGAGGACAAGAAGGCCGCAGAAGAAGTCGCCAAATCCAAGGAAGGCCTGGTTGAGCGTCTGAAAACCGCGCTGGGCGACTCGGTTGCCGAAGTACGGGTTTCCCATCGCCTGACCGACTCGCCGGCGATCCTTGCCATCGGCGAACAGGACCTGGGCTTGCAGATGCGTCAGATCCTTGAGGCGAGCGGGCAGAAGGTGCCGGACTCCAAGCCGATCTTCGAATTCAACCCGGCTCACCCGCTGATCGAAAAGCTCGACGCAGAGCAGAACGAAGAGCGTTTTGGCGACCTGTCGCACATCCTCTTCGACCAGGCAGCACTGGCTGCCGGCGATAGCCTGAAAGACCCGGCGGCTTATGTGCGCCGGCTGAACAAGCTGTTGGTTGAACTGTCGGTTTAACCGCGTAGGAAAAAAACCCGCTTCGGCGGGTTTTTTTTCATTCTGGCGTTTCTTGACGGGAGTGAGTCATGAGTCAAATCACTGTGCGTTCCGTGGTCTATCAGATTGATGGTCAGTCTTACGAAAGTCGTGTGGCGTTCGATGCCGGTCATACCGGCCCGCGGCCGGGGCTGTTGATGGCGCCGAACTGGATGGGTGTAGGGGCTGGCGCCGAGGAGATCGCCAAGTCGGTCGCCGCCAAGGGCTACGTGGTGTTGATTGCCGATCTTTATGGTCAATCGATCCGACCGAGCAACAACGATGAGGCCGGGGCGGCGATGATGCCGTTGAAAAATGATCGGCCGCTGTTGCGCAAGCGCATGCAGGCGGCATTCGAACAGTTGCAGAGCCAGTCCGAAGCCAAGGTTGATACGTCGAGGCTGGCGACATTCGGTTTCTGCTTCGGCGGTTGCTGCGCCCTGGAGTTCGCCTGCACCGGCGCACCGGTGAAAGCGGCGGTGTCGTTCCATGGCACCCTGGATACCCCGGACGTCAGCGATGCGAACAACATCAAGGGCTCGGTGCTGGTGCTGCATGGCGCCTCCGATCCATTGGTGCCCAAGGAGCAGTTGCCGGCGTTCGAGGCCGAGATGAATGCGGCGGGCGTCGATTGGCAGTTGCTCAGCTATGGTGGTGCGGTGCATTCCTTTACTGACCCCCATGCCAAGGTGCCGGGGATGATGATGTACGACGCCAAAATCGCTGGGCGGGCGTTCCTGGCGATGCACAATTTGCTGGATGAAGTGTTGGTCTAGCGCTGCGGCAATTCAATCCGCTCGCTTTCCCCCGGCACTGTTGGCCAGTCGCCGCTCGCCCAGCGGCGGCGGGCCTCGTCGATGGCGGCCGAGTCGCTGGCGACGAAGTTCCAGTTGATCCGGCGTGGTCCGTCGAGGGCGGCGCCGCCGAACAGTACGGCGTGGCAGTCGCTGTCGGCGCTCAGGGTCATTTCCTCGCCGGGCGGCAAGACCACCAGTTCGTGAGGTTGCAGGGTGGTGTCGCCGAGTCGCGCCTCGCCGCTTAGGAGGTAGATCGCCCGCTCCTGATGTTCATTGGGAATCAGCAGGGTGGTCGCGGTTTGCAGCTGCAGCTCGGCGTACAGGGTGGGGGAGAGCACGGGCACCGGTGACTCGAGGCAGAAGCCGCTGCCGGCAATCATGCGGATCTTCACACCCAGGTTGTCACTCACCGGCAGGCTGCTCGCAGGATGATGGCTGTAGTGCCCCGGGCCTTGTTCGTGCTCCTTGGGCGAGGCCAGCCAGATCTGCAGGCCGTGCATCTTGAACTCGCTGTCCCACAGTGCTTGTGGCGTACGCTCGACGTGGGCGATCGCGCTGCCGGCGGTCATCCAGCTGACGTCGCCAGCCTTGACGATCTGGTCGGAGCCGAGGCTGTCCTTGTGCTGCAGTTGTCCTTCGAACAAGTAGGTCAGGGTCGACAGGCCGATGTGCGGATGTTGGCGGATGTTCATGCCTTTGCCTGCCGGATAGGCGGTTTCGAGCATGTGGTCGAAAAACACGAAGGGCCCGACGTTGCGGCATTTGGCCGACGGCAATGGACGCAGGATCGGCTGACCCTCGACATCTTCAGGACGAGGGCGGATGACGAGCGGAGTGTTCATGAGGCCTTCCAGGCAGTAGCGGTGATGCCGTCGAGCATAACCGCTAGCGCCTGCGAATGCTGTTACTGACTGAACGCGCCTTCGGAGAGGTGGGTTTCGATGCTCACTTCGCTGGTGGTCATCAGCTTGTGAATCGGGCAGCGGTCGGCGACGCGGTGCAATTCATCGCGCTGGGCATCGGTCAGCACGCCCTTGAGGGTCAACTTGACGTGCAAGGCGTATTTGCCTTTCTGCTCTTCGCTGTTGTCATGCTTGACCTCGACCGTGACCCCGGTCAGCGGGATGCCTTTCTTTTGTGCGTAGAGCTTGAGGGTCAGGGCCTTGCAGGCGCCAAGTGCGGCGTCGAAATAGTCGTGGGGTTCGGGGGCCGAACCTTCGCCGCCGGCGGCTACCGGGACGTCGGTAAAGAGTTGATGGTCATCGATCTGCACGCTGTGGCGAAAACCTTCGCTGGATTCGGTATTGATGGTGACAGTCATGGCATACCTCTTGGGCAGTGGATAGGTTGGGCTGAGACCTTGCAGTTATAGAGCATCCGGCTGGCGTGGTGTTCCACTTTCTTTACAGCTGAACCCTGGGCCGACTGTCGCGGTCTACCTTGCTCTGGTCTGCTGGAGTGTGGGTGTGTCGTGGAAAACCGCTAAATTAGCCTGGTGCTTGCTGCTCTCGAGTGGTCTTGCCGAGGCGCGTGAATACACTTACAGCGATGCGCACCTGCACTACGTGGATTTCTTCCAGGAAACTGCAGGCATGCCGAAACTGCTGACGGCGATGCGGGAAAATCGCATCGAGCATGTGATGATTTCCGGGGTGCCGGTAGCTAAAAAATGGCATGAGGACGAGCCCAAGCGCCCGCGTTACTACGCCGGGGATGACGCCGATGCCTATTGGTACAGCGCCACCGACGTGATTGTGGCTGATGCGGTGAACAAGCTGACGCCCGAGCAGCGCGAACATTTCCATCCGTTCCTTTCCGGCTTCAATCCCAATGACAAGAACTCTGCAGCGCATATCCAGCGCGTGCTCGATCTTAACCCCGGGCTGTGGCAGGGCATCGGTGAGGTCTTTACCCGTCACGACGACCTGACCGCGCTGACCGCTGGCGACACGCCGCGAGCCAACAATGAAGCGATGACGCGGATCTATCACCTGGCGGCAGAGAATGACCTGCCGGTGCTGCTGCATTCCAACATCACGTCCAAGCGTGAGAAAAATCCGTTGTACCTGGCGGAAATCGAGGAGCCGCTGCGTAATCATCCTCACACGCGCTTCATCTGGGCACACGCTGGCACCAGTCTGGAAATTCATCGGCATCAGACGCGCATGGATTTCCTCCTGCCGACCCTGACGCGTTTGCTGGAGGCGTACCCGAACCTGTTTGTCGACCTGTCCTGGAGCGTCCTGAATCCCTACCTGCTGGATGACGCGGGGCAGCCGCGCAAGGAGTGGCTGGCGTTGGTGGAGCGCTTTCCCGAGCGCTTCATGCTGGGATCCGATGTGGTTGGGCGCTTCAGCAAGCAGGGGGCACAAATGCGCAGCTTCGAGCCGTTTCTCGACGCCTTGCCGGATGATGTGGCGCGCCAGGTCGCGCGGGATAACTTTCTTGCGGTGTTGCCTCGCCGTGGCTCGCAATCCGGTCGCTGAGGGCCCGCGGTACATCCGTTGCACCGCCATCGCGAGCAGGCTCGCTCCTACAGGGGGTGGGGTAGGCCGCATCCATCGCGACGTTCAGGTCGCCGCCTGGCGGATCTGTCATCAGCCTGTCACGCCGGCGTCATACCCTCGCGCACATCTCAATCAAGGAGCGCGATATGTCCCTCATTCGTTTAAGCGCATTGGCCACGCTGATGCTGGTCAGTGGCCTGGCCAGCGCCGAGGTCAGTGTCCAGGGGCCGGTGGAGTTTGGTGTATTCGAAGGCGCCAAGGCCGAGCTGCTATCGGGGGAGCGGGTGATACGCCGCAGTAACGAATCGATCCAGGCGACGCACACCGTGCCGGCAAAACTGGGTACCAAGTTCGGCATCCGCTACCAACTGGCCGGAAAGACTGCCGAGGGCCAGCCGCTGACGTTGCTGTATTTCACGCCGGGTATTCGCACCCCGGATGGCGTGCGTCACGACAAGTTGGAAGTGGTGCAGAAGCTGCTGCCTGGTGCGCCCCAAGATGTGATGGCTTATGAATTCACCGAGAGTCACGAAGTGGTGCCGGGGGAGTGGCGCTTCATGGTGTTCCAGGGTGATCGCCTGCTGACGCAACAGCGCTTTACCGTGCAGTGATGCCGGAGCGCAAAAAACGCCGACAATAAAAAACGCCCCGAACCAGTCGGGGCGTTTTCATGTGCGGCTCAGCAGCAGGGTTTTACTTGCCTGCCCAGCGCTTCAGCACGAGGGTGGCGTTGGTGCCACCGAAGCCGAAGCTGTTGCTCATCACGGTGTTGATGGTGGCGTTCTCGCGGGTCTTGGTCAGCACCGGCAGATCGGCCACTTCAGGGTCCAGTTCGTCGATGTTGGCCGAACCGGCGATGAAGTTGCCTTCCATCATCAGCATGCAGTAGATCGCTTCGTGAACGCCAGCAGCGCCCAGGGAGTGACCCGACAGGCTCTTGGTGGAGCTGATGGCTGGAGCCTTGTCGCCGAACACTTCACGTACACCTTTCATTTCCGCGACGTCGCCGACCGGAGTCGAGGTGCCGTGGGTATTCAGGTAGTCGATCGGGGTGTCGACGGTGGACAGCGCCTGCTGCATGCAGCGGATCGCGCCTTCGCCACTTGGGGCAACCATGTCGTAGCCGTCGGAAGTCGCGCCGTAGCCAACGATTTCCGCGTAGATTTTTGCGCCGCGGGCCAGAGCGTGTTCCAGCTCCTCGACCACGACCATGCCGCCACCACCAGCGATGACGAAACCGTCACGGTCGGCATCGTAGGCACGGGAGGCTTTTTCCGGAGTGTCGTTGCGCTTGCTGGACAGTGCGCCCATGGCGTCGAACAGGAACGATTGGCTCCAGTGCTCTTCTTCACCACCGCCCGCGAACACGATGTCCTGCTTGCCCATCTGGATCTGTTCCATGGCGGTACCGATGCAGTGAGCACTGGTGGCGCAGGCAGAAGCGATGGAGTAGTTCAGGCCCTTGATCTTGAACGGGGTGGCCAGGCACGCGGAAACGGTGCTGCTCATGGTCCGCGTGACGCGGTATGGGCCAACGCGCTTGACGCCTTTTTCGCGCAGGATGTCCAGCGCTTCCATCTGGTTCAGGGTCGATGCGCCACCGGAACCGGCGATCAGGCCGGTGCGCGGGTTGGACACCTGCTCTTCGGTCAGGCCGGAGTCGGTGATGGCGTCTTTCATGGCCAGGTAGGCGTAAGCCGCCGCGTGGCCGACGAAACGATAGATCTTGCGATCGATCAGTTCTTCAAGGTTGAGGTCAATGGAGCCGGAAACCTGGCTACGCAGACCCATTTCGGCATATTCCGGGTTGAACCGGATGCCCGGGCGGCTTGCACGCAGGTTAGCGGAGACGGTCTCTTTGTCATTGCCCAGGCACGAAACGATGCCCAGACCAGTGATAACGACGCGGCGCATGCGAATAACCCTTAGAAGTTGTCAGTGGAGGTGAATACGCCGACCCGAAGGCCTTCGGCGGTGTAGATCTCGCGGCCGTCAACGCTGACCGAACCATCGGCAATGGCCAGGTTCAGCTTGCCCTTGAGTACACGCTTGATCTGAATGTTGTAGGTGACTTTCTTGGCGGTCGGCAGGACTTGGCCAAAGAACTTCACTTCGCCCGAACCCAGGGCACGACCGCGGCCTGGCAGGCCTTGCCAGCCGAGGAAGAAGCCGACCAGTTGCCACATGGCATCGAGGCCCAGGCAGCCTGGCATCACCGGGTCACCTTCGAAGTGGCAGGCGAAGAACCACAGGTCCGGGGTGATATCCAGCTCGGCGACCAATTCACCTTTGCCGTACTTGCCACCCTCTTCGCTGATGTGGGTAATGCGATCCACCATCAACATGTTCGGGGCGGGCAGTTGCGCGTTACCTGGGCCGAACAGCTCACCGCGACTGCAGCGCAGCAGGTCTTCCCGGGTATAGGCGTTTTGTTTGGTCATGCGAGCTCCTCAATAATCCCATGCGGCAGGTGGGACGAATCTTCCCGACCGCTCAAGGCAGTCATGCCTTGTAGCGGCAGCCTACTCATAGACTATTGCGTTGTAGTGAAAGTCACAGGACAAGGGACATGAATGTACACTTGTGCACTGAAATTATTATTCAAGCCCGGAAACGAGCCTGTCGAGGTGTCTAAGACTGCCGCACTTTCGCCTTTCACGCCAGTCGCAGTTGCTCTATGGGCACGTTCTACTGCAGCCATCGCTGGAGAATTTGCTGCAGATCAGTGCGTTTGAAAGGCTTGGCCAGGTAATCGTTCATGCCCGCCGACAGACAGGCCTCGCGGTCGCCCTGCAAGGCATTGGCGGTCAGGGCAATGATCGGCACCTCGCTGCAGCCGGGCAGCTTGCGGATTTGCCGGGTGGCCTCGTAGCCGTCGATGATCGGCAACCGGCAATCCATCAGGATCGCTTCGAACTCCAGGCTTTCGGCGCTGTGCACCGCTTGCGCGCCGTCGGTGGCCACGCTCACGGTAAAGCCCAGGCTGCGCAGCATCGCTTCGATCACGGTCTGGTTGACCGGGTTGTCCTCCACCAGCAATACCTGACGACCTGCACCGTTGGCGCGAGTCGGGCGTGGCGCCGGGGGTGGCGCCGGCAACGCCTGGCGGGACAGGGCCAGGGGGATTTCCAGGGTGAAGGCCGAGCCCTGGCCTTCGACACTCTGCGCGCGCAGCGTACCGCCCATGCGCTCGGCGAGGGCGCGGGCGATGGGCAGGCCCAGGCCAGTGCCGCCGTAGCGCCGGGAGATCGAGCTGTCGGCTTGCTGGAAAGCATTGAACATCGGCTCCAGGTGTTCGGCGGCGATGCCGATGCCGCTGTCGCGGATGGTGCAGGTGAACCACAGCAGTTCATGGTCGAGGGATTGCCACTGCGGTTCGATGGTGACCTGGCCGCGCTCGGTGAACTTCAAGGCGTTGCCGATCAGGTTGACCAGAATCTGCCGGATTCGCGTCGGGTCGCCCTGCACGTGCAATGCCTGCAGGCCGTCGGGTAGCTGCAGTTGCAGCTTGAGGCCGCGCTGCATGGCACTGTGGGCGAAGGTCTGGGCGCAACTGCTGATCAGGTCCGCGAGGTTGAACGCAATGTTCTCCAATTCGAAAGGCGCGCGTTCAATGCGGGAGAAATCGAGGATGTCGTTGATCACCTTGAGCAGGTGTTCGGTGGACTGCGAGGCCAGCGCCGCATATTCCACCTGCTCTTCGGTCATCTGCGTGGTTTCGAGCAATTGCAGCATGCCCAGCACGCCATTCATCGGCGTGCGCAGTTCGTGGCTCATCATTGCCAGGAAATCGGATTTGGCGCTGTTGGCCTTTTCCGCTTCCTCGCGGGTCTGGATCAGCTGTGCCATGGCTTGCTGCTGGTCCTGGCTGGCGTGTTCCAGGCCATCGGCGAGGTTGTTGATGTGACGCGCCAGGCTGCCCAGTTCGGCATCATCGACGATCGGCAGCGGAGTGCTGTAGTCGCCTTGCTGGATCGCCTTGACGGCATTGCCCATGGCGCTGATCGGCTCGGACAGGCTGGCCGCCAGGCGGCGCGCCAGAATGAAGGTAAAGAGCAGGGCGAACAGCGCGAGAATCCCGGCCTTGAGCACGATTTCCTGCTGACGCTGGTTGAAGGCCGCGTTGGACATGCCGACAATCACCCGCCCCAGATAATCCTCGGCGACGCCGCTGTTCGGCGCCGGCCCCTGCAGGAAATCATTGTTCAGTGATATGCGTTGCAGGCGTACCGGGGCCTGGAACACCTCGACCAGTTGCGAAGTTTCCCTGGAGAGCGACGGCTGTTCGACATGCACCAGGATGTTGTTGGCACTGTCGCGCACCTGCAAAAAACGCACATGGGGCGTGGCCAGGGTCGCCTTCATCAGGCTTTCGAGGACTTCCTTGTTGCCGGAGATCACCCCGTACTCGGTAGCGGGGGCCAGTTGGTTGGCGATCAGCTGCCCGGTGTGGTTGAGCTCCTGGCGCAGGTCCTGGATGCGCACGAAGGTAAAGAAGCTGATCAGCAGCAGGGTCAGCAGCAAGGCCGGGCCAAGGCTGATCACCTGAGTGCGGGTACTGATACCCCAGTGGCGGCGCAAGGTCATGGAGTGGGTTCTCCTTCGGCCAACTGAATGGACATGGCCACCGGATCAATTTGCTCGATACCCAGCGATCGCGCCACCTGCGGGTTGCTCGCCACCTTGAAGCGCTTGGGATACAGGCTGCGCGGCCAACTGGCGGGGGAGCGGTCGAGCAGGTCATCGAGGATTGCCAGCCAGTCATCCTGATCGCTGTAGCTGCTGGCCAGGCTGCCGGCCTTGACGAAGCCGGCGTTGGGGCCGATCAGCGCCTGTTGCTGGCTGTAGCTGCTGAGCAGCAGGTTTTTCGCGGTTTTCGCGTTGAACAGGTCCGCGTCGTCCAGGCCCAGCAGCACATCGCTGTTCTTCAGCAATGCTTGCAGGGGGCGGCTGTCGCGGGTGTCGTCCCAGCGTTCGGCGACAATCTCCAGGCCCATGTGGTGGGCGCTGCCATGCAACTCCTTGAGCAGGAATTCGCTGTTCTTGCCATACAGCACGCCTACGCGGCGGGCTTGCGGCAGCAGAATCCGGGTCAGGCGCAACTGGCGGCTCAGCGGCGGATCGCTCCACAGCAGGCACAGGTGCATCGGCCGTGTTGTGCCGACCCGCTGATTGGCCTGCACGCGGCTGACCCGCAGCACCAGGGTGGGCGGCCCCTGGTTGTCCTGCAGGCGCCAGTCCAGGCTGGCCAGATCGAGGAGGATCAGGCGCGTGGTGGTGGGAATGCGCGAAGGCGCGGGCAAGTCTTCCAGCGCAACGAAGCGTATGTTGTCTTTCGGTCGCTGGGCCGCCAGGGCCTGGGTGAACGCCTGCATGCCGGGGCTGTTCTCGGCGCCGGTCAGCAGCACATCGGCTGCCCGTACCGGCAGCATGAACAAGCCGGCCAGCAGCAGGGTGCAGGACCACCACCAGAGTCTGCTCACTGTACGAATCACATTGCGGGCCTGGGTCATGTCAGAACGTCAACTCGGCGCTGAAATACACCACGTGACGCGAGTCGTAGTGATTGTCGGGGTAGGTGGTGGGTTGCGGGTCGAGACGCTGTTGCAGCATGCCGGCCAATTCCAGGCTGGCGTTGCCCAGGGGCATGCGCCGGGCGATGCGGGTGTCGATCCGCTCGAAGCGGTAGCCATTGAGCGCGTCGGCGCCATAGTAGAAGAGGGCGCTGCTCCAGCCTTGCCCCCAGTCTCGCAGCCAGCCGGCTGAGCCGCTGTTGCGCGCGGTCAGTTGCTGGTCGTGAGGACTGCTGGCCTGCACATCGACATAGGCGTAGGTCAGGCGCAGTCGGTCGGCGACCGTCACGCGCCAGTCGAGCTGGGCTTCGCTGCCTTGGAAACGCGCGGTGTTGGCGTTGCTGGCGATGTACTGGTTGTTGCGCAGCGGCTCACTGACCATGCCGGTGATTTCGTCGTGAAACAGCTTCAGGTCGAGGTTCAGCCCCTGGTCCGGGAAAAAGCCGTTGTAACCCACTTCACGCGAGCGCATGTGCTCCTGCTCCAGATCCCCGGGGCCGCGGGTCCTGACGAAATAGCGGGCACTGGACTGGCCGTAGGCGGCAGGTCGCAGCCCGGTGACCTGATAACTCCAGTTGACGTTGTCCTCGAACATGTCAGGCGAGCGTACGGCCTCCGAATAGACGGCGCGCAGGCCATGGCGCGGATTGATCAGGTAGTTGATCGCGAAGCGTGGGGTCAGCGAATCGCCGATCAATTGGTTGCTTTCGTACATGGCGCCACCCTGCAGCAGCCAGTGCTCGCTGGCCCGCCATTCCAGCTGGCCGAACAGGCGCCAGGTGGTGTCGTCGAGGGTGCCATTGAAGTAGGTCTCGGAGTCGGCCCGGTCGTAGCGATAGTTCATGCCGCTGACCAGGCGCAGGCCATCGGCAATCCCCAGGGTGTCCTGCAGCTCCAGCTCGTAGCGTGTTTCGCGGCTGCTCTGGTCGATGTCGCCGCAGAGCGTCCGGTTGGCGCCACCTCGCCATTGCGCCAGGACCTGATTGGCCAGCGCGACTTCTTTTGGCGCTGCGCTCGGTGCACCGCTGCTGGTGTAGCTGTTCATGTGCCGCGCCACTTGTTCGGCGTAGTTGGGGTTCAGTTGCCAGAGTTCGGTCAGTTGCGGGCTGAACGAGACTTCGGCATCGCAGGCGCGCCAGGTCTGCTGGCGATCCCATTGCTGGGCGATGCCCTGAACGTAGAGGCTATGGTCAGGATCGAGGTCGAGGTTCCAGCGCAGCGCACTGGAATAGCTTTTGGCAGTGACGTCGGAGTTATTCCCGGCAGCGGTAATTCCGGAAAACACCGGCCGATAGGTGTACGGCCGCTGGTTGCTGCCGTCCTTGGCGTTGAGTTGCCAATCGATACTTTGGCGTTCGTCGAGGGTCTGGCTGACGGCGAGGCTGACCCGGTTCAGGCGGCGACTGTCGCGATAGTCGTCGCCCCACTGGTCGCTGTCGAAGCCGTCGTCCTGCTGGCCGGAGAGCGAGAGGCGCAGGTCGCCGCTGGTCCAGCCGGTGCCGTGGCTGGCGTACCAGTCATTGATGCCGCGTTGGCCGCGGGTGACCTTGACCCGCGAGCCATGGCTGTTGGCCGGCGTGCGGGTGATGATATTGACCACGGCCATCAATGCATTCGCGCCATAGCTGACGGTGTTGGGGCCGCGGAAAACCTCGATGCGCTCGATATCCTCCATGGCCACGGTGATGTCGCTCCACTCCACGGTCGCCAGCCCGGCGCGGTAGATCGAACGCCCATCGACCAGCACCTGCATGCGTCGCGCCGGGTTGGCGTTGGTGCCGTGGTAGTTGACGCTGGCCTGATTGCCGTTGAGGTTGCCGACCATCATCCCCGGCACCAGCCGCAGCACCTCGCTGATATCCCGCGCGCCACTGGCCTTGATCAAGGGACTGTCGATCACTGTCATGCTGCCGGGCACGGCGGCGGCGGACTGCTTGAGCCGGGTGGCGGTCAGCACTTGCGGCAACTGCGCGTTGTCGAGGAACAGGTCATCGGCCAGCGACGTGTCGCTGAAGATCAGCGCCAGGGCCAGTGACGAGCGTAAAGGGCAGGGACCAGCAAACACGGAACAGCCTTGATACCGTTTGGAAGGTGCGCATGTTAACCGAGCCAGACGACTTTTCCATTGGCGTTATCAGCGTTTTCCTCGGATTTGTTGTCTAGCTTCCTACAAGTGTCGGTAATTATCGCTGGGGCTGGCCGATGGTGGACCGCCCCGTATAATGCCGTCATCGCCACTGGTATGGATTAATGGATTAGATATGACTGAACAGCGCCCTATAGCGGTCCTGGGAGGCGGGAGTTTTGGTACCGCCGTGGCAAATTTGCTGGCGCAAAACGGTCATCCGGTCCGGCAATGGATGCGTGACCCCGAGCAGGCCGAGGCTATCCGCGTCAATCGTGAAAACCCGCGCTACCTCAAGGGCATCAAGGTGCACCCGGCCGTTGAACCGGTCACCGATCTGCTGGCGACCCTGGACGCCTGCGACCTGTGTTTCGTCGCCTTGCCCTCCAGCGCCCTGCGTTCGGTGCTGGCGCCCCATGCCGAGCGCCTGAGCGGCAAGATGCTGGTGAGCCTGACCAAGGGTATCGAGGCGCAGACCTTCAAGCTGATGAGTCAGATCCTTGAAGAAATCGCGCCGCAGGCGCGTATCGGCGTGCTGTCGGGGCCCAACCTGGCCCGTGAAGTGGCGGAGCACGCCCTGACGGCGACGGTGGTGGCCAGTGAAGACGAAGCACTGTGCCAGCAGGTGCAGGCGGCGTTGCACGGTCGGACCTTCCGGGTGTACGCCAGTGGCGACCGCTTTGGCGTCGAGTTGGGCGGGGCGCTGAAAAACGTCTACGCAATCATTGCCGGCATGGCGGTAGCGCTGGGCATGGGTGAAAACACCAAGAGCATGTTGATCACCCGGGCGCTGGCAGAGATGACCCGCTTCGCGGTGAATCAGGGTGCCAACCCGATGACGTTCCTCGGCCTGGCCGGCGTCGGCGACCTGATCGTCACCTGCTCCTCGCCCAAGAGCCGCAACTATCAGGTGGGCTTCGCCCTCGGCCAGGGTTTGAGCCTGGAAGAGGCGGTGACGCGCCTGGGCGAAGTCGCCGAAGGCGTCAACACCCTCAAGGTGCTCAAGGCCAAGGCCCAGGACGTGGGGGTCTATATGCCGTTGGTCGCCGGCCTGCACGCGATTCTGTTTGAAGGGCGCACGCTGGAGCAGGTGATTGAACTGCTGATGCGTGGCGAGCCGAAGACCGACGTCGATTTCATCTCTATCAGCGGTTTCAACTGAACACTCGAGCCAGGGAGCAACTCATGAACGAACCCAAAGTAGACGCCAAGTACGAATCCATTGCCTTGCGGGTGTTGTGGATGCTGGTGTTTGTGCTGGTCTGGCAGGTCGCGCAATTCCTGCTCGGCGCGCTGGTGGTGGTGCAGTTGATCTACCGCCTGATCTACGGTGCACCGAATGCCGGCCTGATGAATTTCGGCGACAGCCTCAGCCAGTTTCTGGCGCAGATCGGCCGTTTCGGCAGCTTTCACAGTGACCAGAAACCCTGGCCGTTTGCCGACTGGCCGACCCCGCGCACCCCGGAAGGCGAGGCCCCCCACAGTGTCCCGCCAGCCCCGCACCCGGTTCGCGACGAGGAGCCGAAGCTATGAAAGTCTGGGTCTTGCGTCACGGCGAAGCCGAGCCATACGGCTCGCGTCCCGATTCGGAGCGGGCGTTGACCGAGCAGGGTCGCAAAGAGGTCCTGCACAGCGCTGCGAAGTTGATGGGCCAACCCTTGACGGCGATTTACGCCAGCCCTTACCTGCGTGCGCAGCAAACGGCGCAGATCGTGCGCGAGGCACTCGGTTTCGCACCGGATCTGCGTACTGTCGAATGGCTGACGCCGGACAACCGCCCGCAAGCCGTGGCGGAGCAACTGGCCACGGCGGACAACGTGCTGCTGGTCAGTCACAACCCGCTGGTGAGCAACCTGCTGGGTTACCTGCAGCATGGTCATGTGCAGGAGCCGGAAACCGTCCACACCGCGACCCTGGCGGAGTTGGAGGGCGAGTGGCCTATGGCCGGGCTGATGAAGCTCAACAGCCTCAAGCACCCCAAGCACTGATAGGCGCGGCCCTTGGGCCGCTCAACGCACCCGGCGACATGGGCTCGGGCCGCGTTTAATATTTTTGTTTACAATTGCCAACCAAGCAATCGCTTGGTTGGTCTACGCTTGCCGCCACATCGAACAAAAAGGAGCGCCTGCCATGTCCGCCGCTTTTCGTTTGCCGCTGCAAGTGTTCTACGAGCGAGAAGCTCGGCATCCGGCCCAGCGTTTTCTGGTGCAACCGTCGGCCGGTGGCCAGGTGCAAACCCTGACCTGGGCCGATGTTGGCCACCAGGCCCGTTGCGCCGCGCACTGGTTGCGGGCGCGGGAGCTTCCCCAGGGCAGCCACATTGCCCTGATCTCGAAAAACTGCGCGCACTGGATCATCGCCGACCTGGCGATCTGGATGGCCGGGCACGTCTCCGTTCCCCTGTACCCCAACCTGACGGCCGAATCGGTGGTCCAGGTGCTCGATCATTCCGAAGCGGCGCTGGCGTTCATTGGCAAGCTGGACGATTGGCCGGGCATGTCCAAAGGCGTCAGCGCCGACCTGCCGACCATCAGCCTGCCGCTGTGTCCGGAAGGGGTGTTCGACTTCAGCTGGGCCGACCTGCAGCGCAGCTCACCCATCCAGGACAGCCCGACCCCGCCGGCTGATGCGCTGGCGACCATTATCTACACCTCAGGCACCACCGGGTTGCCCAAGGGCGTCATGCACAATTTCGGCAACCTCGGGTTTGCCGCCACCCGTGGCACACAGTTGTTCAACCTCAATGAGTCGGATCGACTGCTGTCGTACCTGCCGTTGTGCCATGTGGCCGAGCGCATGTTTGTCGAACTGGCGTCGATCTACACCGGCCAGACGGTGTTCTTCGCCGAAAGCCTGGAGACCTTCCTGACCGACCTGCAGCGTGCGCGCCCCACCGCACTGTTCGGCGTGCCGCGTATCTGGACCAAATTCCAGATGGGCGTCTACAGCAAGATCCCGGCCAAGCGCCTGGATCTGCTGCTGGGCCTGCCGATCGTTGGCAAGCGTGTCGGGCACAAGGTGCTGGCCGGCCTGGGGCTGGATGCGCTGCGTGTTGCCTTGTCCGGTGCTGCCCCGGTGCCGCTGGCGTTGCTCAATTGGTACAAGCGCCTCGGCCTGGATGTGCTGGAGGTCTACGGCATGACCGAAAGCTGCGGTTACTCGCATATCTCCCTGGCGGGGCAGCAGCGTTCGGGTTGGATCGGCAAGCCGTGTCCGGAAGTCGAGGTACGAATTGATGAAGCGGGCGAGGTCCAGGTGCGCAGCGGTGCCAACATGCAGGGGTACTTCAAGGAGCCGCAGAAGACCGCCGAGACCCTGACCGAGGATGGCTTCCTGCGTACCGGCGACAAGGGTGAACAGGACGCCGAAGGCTATTTGCGCCTGACCGGGCGGCTCAAGGAAATCTTCAAGACCAGCAAGGGCAAATACGTCGCGCCGGCGCCGATCGAAAACCGCCTGGCGGTGCATAGCCGCATCGAACAAGTGTGCGTGGTGGGCGATGGGCTGAGTGCGCCGCTGGGGCTTTGCGTGCTGTCCGCGGTCGGCCTGCAGGACGCGACCAGCGCCGCGCGCCATGCCTTGCAGGCGAGCCTGGAACGCTTGCTTGAAGAGGTCAATGGCGCCCTCGACAAGCACGAGCGCTTGCGCCGCCTGGTGGTGGTCAAGGACAGTTGGGCGGTGGAGAACGGCTTTCTGACCCCGACCCTGAAGATCAAGCGCAACGTGATCGAGGCCACCTACGGGGCGCGCTTTGAAGAATGGAGTGCCCGCAACGAAGCCGTGCTATGGCAGGATTGACCTCCAATAACACCAACAAGGGATGAAGTGATGAGTCTGTGGCGTACCACTCCGAACATCGAGCAACTCAATGCGATTCAGAAAAACACCATCGGCGAAGTGCTGGATATCCGTTTCGAGTCCTTTGACGAGCAGTCACTGACCGCCAGCATGGTCATCGATCATCGTACCCATCAGCCCTATGGCTTGCTGCATGGCGGCGCATCGGTGGTGCTGGCCGAATCGGTCGGTTCGATGGCCAGCTACCTGTGTATCGACGCCAGCAAGTTCTACTGCGTCGGCCTGGAAATCAATGCCAACCACCTGCGTGGCCTGCGCAGCGGGCGGGTCACGGCGGTGGCCACGCCCATCCATATCGGGCGTACTACCCATGTCTGGGACATTCGCCTGAGCAGCGATGAGGGCAAGGCCAGTTGCGTGTCGCGCCTGACCATGGCGGTGGTGCCGCTGGGTCAGGCGCCTGCGGAGCGTTAGGCAGAAAGTCGGCGGACATTGCGCATTTCGATCTCCGAAGATGACGAAGCAATCACATCGCTGATTGCGCCCGGTGTGTGTTGATCAAGGCGAGGGTCCCAATCGTTCAGCGGGGTCAGTTCACTTAAACCGGTTTTCACCTGCTGCCCCGCAAACGTCCTGGCTTCGGTGGGTGTGGCCATGCCATCAATGACGGCCTGGCGCAGATTGGGGTTGGCAATCGCCTCGGTCAGCGGTTTGGACAGCGCGGTCAGCGAGGCGGTCAGGCTTGAACCAGCGGTGCGCGTCGCCCAGCCATACAGCAGTTCGTCGCTCTTCGGCATGCTCAACGAGCGCCCACCTTCGGTAAAATCGCCGCCACGCCAGGCATTGATCGCGACGGCGGACGCGCCATCCAGGCCTTCGACGGCTGCCCCAACAGCAACACCGAGCAGGGGAGAAAGCTCGGCCTTGAGCAGGCCGCCGGCGAACAGCTGGCCGGCATAAACCGCAGTGCGCGCCGCCGTCGCGACACCCTCGGGCGGGAGCGTGATGTTTGGCCCCAGGTTAGCGCTGACGCGTTGTCCTGTTTCCCTTGTCAGGTTGCCGGCCGCGGCGGAGATCATGCTGATGGCGCCTGTATTGAGTGTGTTGGGGGCGCTCATGTATCCAATGACTGAAATTGCGGCAGCTGCTGCTCCACCTACTGTGGCACCGACGCCCGCCGCTAGCCGTTTTACAAAACGGTGGTCGCTGTAGCGAGACGCGATATTGCTTCCCACCCCCATCCCCACGTAGCCCCCCGCGAATATGCCGACAGTGGCACCTGCAACCGTCAGCGCCAGGTTGGCACCAGGGGAGATCTCCTGGCTCTCGGGGTCTTCGCTGGAGCTGCTGCTGAGCTGTGTCAGCAGTTGTCCCACCAGAAATCGGACACCGCCGCCGGCCAGGGCACTCAAACCATCACGAGCAATAGTCGCAGCGCCTGCGCTCACGCCTTGGCCCACGGTGATCAAGCCCTGGAGATCCACGTGCCCGATCGGGTTGCCATGCACCATCGCATACAGATTCAAGCCATCCGCGGTGCCGGCAGGATCCGCGTTCAGCCAGCGTTGGCACCAGGGGATGTAGTAGCGCAATCCGTAGTAATACAGCCCACTGGCATCCCGTTCCTGGCCGCAATAGCGCAGCGTCTTGTAGCTGGCCTCCAGCCTGTTGCGCCCGGCCCACCAGGAGGTTGCGCCGTAGGGGTAGTAGCCTTCCCAAGAGATCAACGAGGCCGCTTCGTCCAGCTCCAGGGTGCTGGAGCCCAATTGATCGGTAAAACTGTAGCGATGCTGGTCCTGGGCAATACCGGCTGGCGCTTCAGTGGGCCAATGGAGGATCTGCACAGTGCTGCGTCCGGCCGTGATCGTGATGACGTGGAGGGTCTGGTCGGTCCCTTTGCGGATTTCCACACCCGGCAGATAACGGGTCTCGTGAGTGCGGATCAAGGTGCCGGTATCAGCCTGGCGGATTTTTTGCTGACGCCTGCCACCGCTGTCATACAGGTAAGACTCGCAATCGTCCGGTCCGTCTTCACGCTTCAGCTGATCGACCTGTCGTAACTGGTTACGCAAATCCCACTGCAAGGCCTGGCCCGATTGAAGCTCCCTACGGTTGCCGTTCAGGTCATAAGCAAGGGCAATTTGCTGTTCGTCAGGCAGCTGGCCATCGGGCGTCTGGGGCAGGCTGCGATTGCTGAGACGGGCGACAGCCGTGCGTTCGGTCCGATTGCCGCTGTCTGCCTGATGCTGCATGAGGGTCAGATTGCCGGCTTCGTCGTAGGTGTAGGAACGCCGGTAATTTTCCTGTTGTCCGGAGTCGGCAGGCGACTGGAAATCGGGTAGTTGGGGCCCGCCGGGCGCATTGCGCACCTGCCGGCCGGTCGCCTCGATCAGTCGGTAGAGGCTGTCGTAGCGGTAGCGACTGACGGGATCGATGCGCTGGTTGCGCTGATAGCGAGTCACGTCGGCGCCGTCGGCGATACCCGTGACATTGCCCACTGCGTCGTATTCATAGGTCAGGTCCTGCAGGGCCGGCTGACCCGGCACGCCGGCTTTCAAGTGTTGCAGTCGGCCGTCGTTGGGGCTGAAAGTCGCCGATGAAACAACGCCGTTTCCTGCGCATTGCTGTTCGATCTGGCCGAACGCGTTGTAGCGGATGTCGCGGACCAGGGTCGTTTCAGCGGCATGCCCTGCAAGCTTGATGCGGGTTTCCCACAGTTGCCCGGCAGCGTCATGATCGAACGTTTGTCGGTTGCCCACTGCGTCCATCTGGCTGATGGTCTCGCCGGCGGCATTGCACTGAAGACGAGTACGGGCGGGTTCGATCTCCAGCAGGACGTCGCGCGCTGGCACCGAAACGGGCCAGTCCACCTGCCAGCGCGGGTCGGCGAGGAAGGTGCGACTGTGCTGCAGTGGCGTGGCGTGCAGACTGAACTCGGTGAAGAGCAGGGTGCCGGCGGTGTCGTCGTGGCGAATCATCTGGCCGCGCTGGTTGCTGCCGGCATCGGCGTCGCTGCCGGCGTAGGTGAGCCGGGCGATGCAGTGTTCCGCGCCTTGCCATGGGCGCTCGAACGTAGCCACCGGGCGACACTGGAGGTCGTATTCGACGTGGCTCTGGCTGAGTTTCTGGTCCCACCCTGCAACAGGTTGCCCATGAGCCCCGAACAATCCCAGGCGCCAGCCGGCGTCGACGTTTTGTGCCAACAGGACTGCCCCCGTAAGGCTGAATTCAGTCTGTTGGTTGGCCGCAGGCTCGCCACGCTGATTGCTGCAGAACAGCCTGGGATCGCGGCTCAGCACGGCCCGGCCGGCGGTGTCATGCACCTGTTGAGTGATGTAGGCCTGGGTCGCCGCTGCTGCCTCGCGACGGTGATACGCCACGCCTCGCACGTTCAACCTACGCGGGTCGATGACTTGGAGGGACGGAGTTTGGGTGTGGAGCATTGCAGTTTCTTCCATGAAGGGTGGTAAAGACGTTCTTATCGGTCCGATGACGCTTACCGGACAACTGTCAGAAATAACGGGTTGCGCGCCCGGTGACGTCAGGGCCGCGGCAGGTCTGTCATCACTCCTGGCAGTTACGGTCATTGCCGCAGGGCGCGGTCTTGCGGACAATCAAGGGCTGTTCTCGCTGATGGATTCGCAGGTATGTCGCAACAGATCTTTTTCGCCCACGCCAATGGTTTTCCTTCGGGGACCTACGGCAAGTTGTTTGCGGCGCTGGCACCCGAGTTTCAGGTGACGCATCTGGAGCAGCACGCCCACGACCCGCGCTTCCCGGCAGACGACAACTGGTACAACCTGGTGGATGAGCTGATCCATCACCTGCAGCAGCAGGCCGAACCGGTGTGGGGCGTCGGTCACTCCTTTGGTGGCGTGTTGCACTTGCATGCGGCCTTGCGTTGCCCCGAGTTGTACCGTGGCGTGGTCATGCTCGATTCGCCCGTGCTGACCCGAGCTGATCGCTGGGTAATCCGCGCGGCCAAACGCTTTGGTTTCATCGACCGCCTGACCCCGGCCGGGCGCACCCTGGGCCGCCGTGAAGAATTCACCGACCTGCACAGCGCGCGGCAATATTTCGCCGGTAAAACCCTGTTTCGCAGCTTCGACCCGGAGTGCTTCGATGCTTACCTGCAACATGGCTTGCAGCACGTCGACGACAAGCTGCGTCTGCGCTTCGACCCCGCCACGGAAATCAGCATCTATCGCGGCGTGCCGCACACCAGTCCCGGCAGCACCCGGCAACTGCAGGTGCCGCTGGCGGTGGTTCGTGGACACAGCAGCCGCGTGGTGATGCGTCATCACGCCAGTTCGGTCGACCGCCTGCCGCTGGGTGAGTCGTTGACCATGCCCGGCGGCCACATGTTTCCCCTCGAACGCCCCCTGGATACTGCCCACATGCTCAAGGGCCTGTTCCATCGCTGGGATGGACGTCGCCAACAGGATTGCGCATGAGCCAGATCGTCGAAGAGATCCGCCTGAACCTGCCCCATATCGAGTTGGCCGCCCACCTGTTCGGGCCTGAAGACGGCCTGCCGGTAATCGCCCTGCATGGCTGGCTGGACAACGCCAACAGCTTTGCGCGGCTGGCACCGAAACTTCAGGGGCTGCGCATCGTCGCGCTGGACATGGCCGGTCACGGTCATTCCGGGCACCGCCCGCCGGGCGCCGGGTACGCGCTATGGGACTACGCCTACGACGTGCTGCAGGTTGCCGAGCAGCTTGGCTGGAAGCGGTTTGCCCTGATGGGTCACTCCCTCGGGGCGATTGTCTCGTTGATAGTCGCCGGGGCCATGCCTGAGCGCGTCACACATCTGGCGTTGATCGACGGGGTCATTCCACCCACCGCCGAGCACGACAACGCCGCCGAACGCATGGGCATGGCCTTGCAGGCCCAACTCGACCTGCAGGGCAAACAGAAGCCGGTGTACAACACCCTGGAACGCGCCGTGGAAGTGCGCATGAAGGGCCTGGTCGCGGTCAGTCGCGAAGCCGCCGAATTGCTCGCCCAGCGTGGCCTGATGCCAGTGCCGGGCGGTTACACCTGGCGCACCGACAGCCGCCTGACGCTGCCGTCCCCCTTGCGCCTGTCCAGCGAGCAGGCGATGTCTTTTGCCCTGCGTCGCACCTGCCCGGCGCACCTGGTGGTCGCCGAGGACGGCATGCTCGCCCGGCATCCCGAGTTGTTGGAGCGTCTACCCTTGAGTCGTGAACAGCTGCCGGGTGGCCATCATCTGCACTTGAACGACGAGCACGGTGCGACCCTTGTTGCAGACTGTTTCAATCGGTTCTTCGCCATTCCTTGACTTGCCGCGGGCAACTGTCGAGGCTGGGCGGGTTGAAATGGGAGACAACCATGATAGATCTCTACACCGCTGCGACGCCGAATGGCCACAAGGTCTCTATCGTGCTCGAAGAACTCGGCATGCCCTACACGGTGCATGCCCTGAGTTTCGACAAGAAGGAACAAAAGACCCCCGAGTTTCTCAAGATCAATCCCAATGGCCGGATCCCGGCGATTGTCGATCGCGCCAACGGCGATTTCGCCGTGTTCGAGTCCGGCGCGATTCTTCTTTACCTGGCAGAACTGAGCGGGCAACTGCTGCCCAAGGACCCCAAGGGGCGCTCGGTGGTGATCCAGTGGTTGATGTTCCAGATGGGTGGAGTCGGGCCGATGCAGGGCCAGGCGAACGTGTTTTTCCGCTACTTTCCTGAAAAACTTCAGGGCGCCATCGACCGCTACCAGCATGAAACCCGCCGCCTCTACGAAGTGCTCGACAGCCGCCTGCAAAGCGTCGAGTTCCTTGCCGACACCTACAGCATTGCCGACATCGCCACCTATCCCTGGGTCCGCGGCCACGAATGGTCCGGTGTCTCGGTCGACGGTTTGCCGGCCCTGCAACGCTGGATGGCGACCCTGGCCGGGCGCGATGCGGTGCAACGAGGTCTGCTGGTCCCGCAGCGGATCGACGACGCCAGTGTCATCAAGGGCGCCCAGTCCATGTTGATCCGATGAGAGTCTCTTCAAGGTTGAAGCGCATGCGTTTTATCAGTTTGCTGGTGGTCGGTTGTTTCAGTTCGCTGGCTGCGGCGGCCGATGTGCCGGGCAGTCAGGATTTGCCTTTGCTGCCCCGCCCGGACGACGCACAAATCGTCGATTATCGTCAGGCCGCGCAACTGGAGCGGCTGTACCCAATGGGTTCGATCCGCAAGATCAGTAACCGGATCCGCTCCGATGGCGAGCTCAACCCGCGTGGGCAATTGACGGCGGTGACGTATGAGTTGCCACCTGAGCACACTGCCAAATCTGCTTTTACCAGCGCTCGCGAGGTCTTGCAGAAGCAGGGCGCCGAACTGTTGTTCTGGTGCCAGGCGCGTGATTGCGGGGAAAACAGCCTGTGGGCCAATGAGGTCTTCGGCAATGCCAAGCTCTCCGGGGCCGACAACGAGCAGGCTTACCTGTTGTTGCGCCTGGCCGCACCGCAGGACAACTCGCTGGTGGCGCTGTACAGCGTCACCCGGGGCAATCGCCGGGCCTACCTGCATGTCGAGCAGTTTGATGCGAGCGCGCCCCTGGGCGAGTTGTTGCCGACTTCCGCGACCTTGTTGCGCCAGCTCAAAGACACCGGTGCGCTCGACCTGCCAGGCCTGACAGGAGATCCACAGGCGCCGTGGGTCACCCTGTTGTCCCGTGGACTGAACCTCGATACCACCTCCCGCGTCAGCGTTTCCGGCACTCAGGCCGAAGCCTGGCGTCAGGCTTTGATCGACGCTGGGGTACGCAGCGCCCGCCTGGAACTGGGCGAGGTGCAGGCGCCAGGCCTGCATTTCGAACTCTTGCGTTAAGCTCTGTGTTGGCGGACGTACCGTTGGTCGTTCGCCCGCGCACTTTTTGATCAACCTGTTCGAGATTGTCCATGCTCAATAACGATCGCCTGTTGGTGCAGATCCTCCTGCTGGTGTTGTTCGGTGCCAGCTTCTGGGTGATGGCACCCTTCTGGTCGGCGCTGTTCTGGGGCGCGGTGCTGGCATTCGCCAGTTGGCCGCTGATGCGCCTGCTGACCGGTTGGCTCAAGGGCCGCGAATCCCTGGCCGCTGCCTTGCTGACCTTGTGCTGGATGCTGCTGGTGGCGGCACCGCTGGTGTGGTTGGGCTTGAACCTGGCGGATCACGTGCGCGATGCCACGGCCTTCATCAAGGACGTACAGGTCGACGGCCTGCCCGAAGCGCCGGTCTGGCTGGCCGGGGTGCCGCTGGTGGGCGGGCGGCTGGTGGGCATCTGGAACAGCATCGACCAGCAAGGTGCGGCGCTGATGGTGGCGATCAAGCCGCACCTCGGGCAGGTCGGCAACTGGCTGCTGGCGCGCAGCGCGCAGATCGGCGGCGGGATCCTCGAGCTGACCCTGAGCATCGTCTTCGTGTTCTTCTTCTATCGGGATGGCCCGCGCCTGGCGATGTTTGTCCATCGCCTGCTGGAACGGCTGATCGGCGATCGTGCCGGTTACTACATCGAACTGGTGGCCGGGACCGTGCAGCGTGTGGTCAACGGGGTCATTGGTACGGCGGCGGCGCAGGCGCTGCTGGCGCTGATCGGTTTCCTGATCGCCGGCGTGCCGGGTGCGCTGGTGCTGGGCATCGTGACTTTCCTGCTCAGCCTGATTCCCATGGGCCCGCCGTTGGTGTGGATTCCGGCCACCGCGTGGCTGGTGTGGAAAGGCGAATACGGTTATGCGGTGTTCCTGGGAATCTGGGGCACGTTCATCATCAGTGGCGTGGACAACGTGCTCAAGCCTTACCTGATCAGCCGTGGCGGCAACCTGCCGCTGGTGATCGTGCTGCTCGGGGTGTTCGGTGGTTTGATTGCCTTTGGCTTCATCGGTCTGTTCATCGGTCCGACCCTGCTGGCGGTGGCCTACAGCCTGCTGAACGACTGGAGCAAGAGCCAGGCGCGGGTCGAAGAGCGGCGCTAGGCCTGCGGTTTTTCAGGGTAAAGGATGATTTACCGATCATCGGGTCCCGGAGGGGCCCGTGTTCCGCTACAATGCGCGCCGATTTCGACTTGCCTGAGAGCCCAATCATGTCCGCCTGCCAGACTCCTATCATCGTCGCCCTGGATTTCCCTACCCGTGACGCCGCACTGAAGCTGGCGGACCTGTTGGACCCGAAACTGTGCCGGGTCAAGGTCGGTAAAGAGCTGTTCACCAGCTGCGCTTCGGAAATTGTCGGCACCCTGCGCGACAAGGGTTTTGAAGTGTTCCTCGACCTGAAATTCCACGATATCCCGAACACCACCGCCATGGCCGTCAAGGCCGCCGCGGAAATGGGCGTGTGGATGGTCAACGTGCACTGCTCCGGTGGCCTGCGCATGATGGCGGCCTGCCGTGAAGTGCTGGATCAGCGCAGCGGCCCGAAGCCGTTGCTGATTGGCGTGACCGTGCTGACCAGCATGGAGCGCGAAGATCTGGCCGGTATCGGCCTGGACATCGAACCACAGGAGCAGGTGCTGCGTCTGGCGGCGTTGGCGGAAAAAGCCGGGATGGACGGTCTGGTGTGCTCGGCCCTGGAAGCCCAGGCCCTGAAGGCGGCGCACCCGTCGCTGCAACTGGTGACTCCGGGGATTCGTCCGGCAGGCAGCGCTCAGGATGACCAGCGCCGGATCCTGACCCCGCGTCAGGCGCTGGATGCCGGCTCCGACTACCTGGTGATCGGTCGCCCGATCAGCCAGGCGGCCGATCCGGCCAAGGCATTGGCCGACGTTGTCGCCGAACTCGCCTGAGGTGTTGCGGGAGCCGCTCACCGGCTCCCGCAGTTCATTGCGTCACACCTTCAGCACCAGCTTGCCGAAGTTCTCGCCGTTGAACAGCTTCATCAGGGTTTCCGGGAACGTCTCCAGCCCTTCGACGATATCCTCCTTGCTCTTGAGCTGCCCCTTGGCCATCCAACCGGCCATTTCCTGGGCGGCACTGGCGTATTGCGCCGCATAATCCATCACCACGAAGCCTTCCATGCGCGCGCGATTGACCAATAGCGACAGGTAGTTGGCTGGGCCCTTGACCGCTTCCTTATTGTTGTACTGACTGATGGCGCCGCAGATCACCACCCGGGCCTTGAGGTTCAGGCGGCTGAGCACGGCATCGAGGATGTCGCCACCGACGTTGTCGAAGTACACGTCCACGCCTTTCGGGCATTCGCGCTTGAGGCCGGCCACCACGTCTTCACTCTTGTAGTCGATGGCACCGTCGAAACCCAGTTCATCGATCAGGAACTTGCACTTGTCGGCACCGCCGGCAATCCCCACTACGCGGCAGCCCTTGAGCTTGGCAATCTGTCCGGCAATGCTGCCGACAGCGCCAGCTGCACCGGACAGCACCACGGTGTCACCGGCTTTCGGCGCGCCGACGTCAAGCAGGGCGAAGTAGGCGGTCATGCCAGTCATGCCCAGGGCGGACAAATACCGTGGCAGCGGCGCCAGTTTCGGATCAACCTTGTAGAAACCGCGTGGCTCGCCGAGGAAGTAATCCTGCACGCCCAGGGCACCGTTGACGTAGTCGCCCACGGCAAACCCCGGATTGTTCGAGGCAATCACCTGACCGACGCCCAGCGCGCGCATGACTTCACCGATGGCCACGGGCGGAATGTAGGACTTGCCTTCATTCATCCAGCCACGCATCGCAGGGTCCAGCGACAGGTACTGGTTCTGCACCAGGATCTGTCCAGCCGCCGGTTCGCCCACCGGGACTTGCTGGTAGGTGAACGTCTCGCGGGTCGCGGCACCCACCGGGCGTTTGGCGAGCAGGAATTGACGATTGGTCTGGGCAGTCATGGCGATCACTCAAGGGTCAAAGAAGCATGATTGATAGACCTTCAGGCTCGATGCCGCAAGGTTTGCCGTGCCAGCGAATACGAGACGATCCAGTGCAGTGATAGTCGCCCCGGGCTATTCATCACTGCGATTCATGAGTGGCCAACCGGCCCTTCAATAGTGCTGCCGCGCCAGGCGACTGGCTGGCTAGACTGCGAATACGCGATCACTGCGATCTTTCGAGGACATAACAATGAGCATGAAGTTTTCTGGCCGGGTAGCGTTGGTGACGGGGGGCGCAGCCGGTATTGGCCGTGCGACCGCCCAGGCGTTTGCCGGCGAAGGGTTGCAGGTAGTGGTCGCGGACCTCGATGTGGCGGGCGGCGAAGGCACCGTCGAACTGATCCGCGCGGCAGGCGGTGACGCGGTGTTTGTGCGTTGCAACGTCACCAACGAAAGCGACGTGCAGAATCTGCTGGCGCAGGCGGTCAATGCCTACGGCCGTGTGGACTACGCCTTCAACAATGCCGGAATCGAGATTGAAAAGGGCAAGTTGGCCGAAGGCAGCGTCGATGAGTTCGACGCGATCATGGGCGTCAACGTCAAGGGCGTTTGGTTGTGCATGAAGTATCAATTGCCGCTGATGCTGGCCCAGGGCGGTGGTGCCATCGTCAACACCGCATCGGTGGCGGGACTTGGCGCGGCGCCGAAGATGAGCATCTATGCGGCGTCCAAGCACGCGGTGATCGGCCTGACCAAGTCGGCGGCCATCGAGTATGCGAAGAAAAACATTCGGGTGAACGCGGTCTGTCCGGCGGTGATCAATACCGATATGTTCCGCCGGGCGTATGAAGCCGACCCGAAAAAAGCCGATTTCGCTGCCGCGATGCACCCGGTGGGGAGGATTGGCAAAGTCGAGGAGATTGCCAGTGCGGTGCTGTATTTGTGCAGCGACGGTGCGGCGTTTACCACGGGGCACTCCTTGGCAGTAGACGGCGGCGTGACGGCGTTTTGATGAACTGTGGCTGTATGGTGTTTTCACCCGTGCAATCGCTGCAAATAGTGTGAGACCGAGCCCACAGTGATGTGGGCTTTTTTAATAGTCTTAAGAATGTGTTTCAAAGGGTTAGAGCCTGCAGGTTTGAGGGTTATGTCGCACATTCGCGACAGGAGCGCTGTGCTTAACTGATTGCGGAAATACCCTCAAACAGTTGGAGTTGGACTCTCATGGAGTTGAGAATCGATCGTCAGGCGCTGGTCCCCGTGGTGCAGCAAATCGTCGATGCCCTCGGGAGCTGGATTCGCCACAGCGGCATCGAACCTGGAACGCGTTTACCCTCTATCCGGCAATTGGCCCGCGACAACCTGCTCAGTCAATCCTGTGTCATTGAAGCTTATGAACGTATGGTCGCGCAGGGCGTACTCGCCTCGCGCCATGGCTCAAGCTTTTTCGTCGCGGCACCTGTGCCCGTTCCTGGCATCGCTTGCAACCCATCGGACAGTTTGCCCCTGGGCCAAGGGGGCCTGCCGGAAGGCTGGCGAGAGAGCGATGACCTGGGGTACGCCATCCGCCAGGTTTCGCGCACCGATATGCAAGGCCTGTTCAGCTATTGCTCGGCCTATGGCTTGCCCGCTCTGCGCCAGCAAATCCTCAAGCGCTTACGGGCATTCAATATCGTTGCCGACGAATCTCGGGTGCTGACCACGACGGGCGCCACCCACGGCCTTGACCTGATCATCCGGGCGCTGCTCAAACCGGGTGATTGCGTGGTGGTCGAGAGTCCCGGCTATCCCAACCTGTTCGAGCAACTGCGCCTGCACGGCGTGCACATGCTGGAGGTGGCCCGCACCCCACGCGGGCCGGATATCGATGCCCTCGATGCGCTGTTGCGGGTGCACAAACCCAAGGCCTTGTTCATCAACAGTCTGTGCCACAACCCGACCGGCAGCAGCTTGTCACTGGAGGTGGCGCAGCAGGTACTGCTATTGGCCCAGCAGCACGAGGTCATGATTGTCGAGGACGATGTGTATGCCGATTTCCAGGGGCGTAGCGCTGTTCGGCTGGCGGCGTTGGATCAGTCGGGCACTGTGGTCTACGTCGGCAGTTTCTCGAAAACCCTGAGCAGCTCGTTGCGAGTCGGTTTTGTGCTGGCCAGCGAAGAGATCGTTGCGCGCCTGGCGGGCGTCAAGCGGATTACCAGCCTGGGGGGCTCGCATTTCAGCGAGTCGGTGCTTACCCAGCTGTTGGCCAATGGTGCCTATCGCAAGCTGGTGCAACGCCAGCGCCTGCGATTGCGGCGCGACCTGCGTACGGCGCTGCAAATGCTGGAAGATCGCGAGTGGGAAGTCTTCGGCAAACCCACCGCGGGTTTGTACATCTGGGCCCGGCCCAAACACCGCGATCGCCTGTTGGTCGGCGCCAACGCGTTGCGCTACGGCGTTTCGTTGTCGTGTAGTACGGCCTTCAATGCCAGTGCCCAGGCCAGCGATTGGTTGCGCATCAATGTGGCGTACGCGGGAGATGCGCGTGCGCTGGCGTTTTTCCAGGCCTGCACGTCGCCAGATCGACCTCAAGCGTCCTGAAAGCGACGGTTGCGTAGCTTTTTGCCATTATCGGTACGCCTGAGGCTTGTGTTCCGGGGTGGCCCGTTGCGAATCTGCGGCAACAGATAATGGCCCTGTTGCCGTTGGCCACAGACAGGAGATGGCGAGCAATGATCTCAGGCGTGCAAGGACAATTTGCCAACCTCGGCATGGCAAAGAAAATGGCATTGGGCTTTGTCCTGGTGTTGCTGCTGACCGCCCTGGTGGCCGCCATCGGTGTCTGGTCGTTGCACACCGTCAGCCAGCGTTTCGACGGACTCAAGTATATGTCGTCGCTCAATCGAGGCCTGCTCAACGTGCGCCTGCTGGAGCAGGAATTTGCGTTGCACGGCGACGGGAAAACCGCCGATGCCTTGCATCAGGGTATCGACGAGCTGAAAACCCTGGCCGCCGGCCTCAAGACTCTAATCCCGAACAATGCTCCGGTGATGACCGAGGTCGAGGGCTCGTTGGACGCTTATCGTCAGGCGTTCGATGAGTTCGTCGAGCTGACCTCGGACAAGGACCTGGCATTGGAAATGGCCAGTTGGTCGGTGTCCAGCGTCGCCAACAATCTCGATGTCTTGCAAGCCGGATTGGCGGATGACGGGGCTTACACCCTCAAGGAGTCCGCGGGTCGGGAGGGGGCCGAGTTCATCGAGCAGGCCAACCAGGTCAGCCAGGTGTCCAAGTTGATGTTGCAGGCCATGAACGAAGCGCGCGTGCGCCTCGATCAAAGTCGCAAGGCCGATGCGGACGAGAACAATCAGGGCAAGATCGAGCAGGCCGACCAGGCGCTGAGCCAGGTTGAGGCATTGAAGGGGGCGGTCAAGGACGCGGGCTATCAGACCGTGCTCAATGAAGTGGCCGGGCACATTGCCGGCTTCAGCGAAAAGCTTGCCGAGTACACCGGGCTGTTGGGCCAGGAAAAACGCGTCTACCAACAGTTGCATGATCGCGCGGGGGAAGTGGTGCGCCAGGTTGACCAGGCCTACGCGGCGCAGGACCAGGCGATGCAGGCGGAACTGCAGGAAAACACCGGGTTGATCATCGCGTCGTCGCTGTTGGCGCTGCTGGTCGGGCTGATCGTTGCGTGGGTGATCACCCGGCTGATCGTTGCACCGCTGCGCAGTGTGATACGGGTCGCCGAACAGATTGCCGCGGGCGACCTGAGTGCCACGGTGGCCGTGACTCGGCGTGACGAGATCGGCCAGTTGATGCAGGCCATGCAGTCGATGGGCTCGGGTTTGAGTCAGATTGTCAGTGGGTTGCAGGCGGGGATCGAACAATTGGCCAGCTCCGCGCAGTCGCTGTCGACCGTGACCGAACAGACCAATCTCGAGGTCAGCAGCCAGAAGGAGGAGACCGAGCAGGTCGCCACCGCCATGAACCAGATGACCGCCAACGTGCACGATGTCGCACGCAACGCCGAGGAAGCCGCGCAGGCGGCGCAGACGGCGGACGACAAAGTTGAAAACGGTCAGTCGGTGGTGCGCCAGAGCATGCAGCGGATTGAACAACTGGCCGACTCGGCGACCTCGGCCAGCTCGAGCATCGATGGCCTGAGTGCACAGATCCAGAATATCGGCAGCGTGCTCGACGTGATCAAGAGTGTCGCGGAGCAGACCAATCTGTTGGCGCTCAATGCCGCCATCGAGGCGGCTCGCGCGGGTGAGCAGGGCAGGGGTTTTGCGGTGGTGGCCGATGAAGTCCGCGCCCTGGCCCGGCGCACGCGGCAGTCGACCGAGGAAATCGAGGCGCTGGTCAGTAACCTGCGTGCGGCGGCCCAGGCTTCCGTGCAGCAGATCCGCAGCAGTGGCGAGCTGGTCAAGCTGGCGGTCAGCGATGCGCTACAGACCGAAAGCGCCTTGGGCAGTATCGCGGCGGCGGTTTCGTTGATTCAGCAAATGAACCAGCAAATTGCCGCGGCTGCCGAGCAGCAGAGTTCGGTGGCCGAAGAAATCAATCGCAGTGTGACCAGCATCCGCGCCAGTGCCGATCAATCATCGCTGGCCATGCAAGGCAATGCCACGTCCAGCATCGAGTTGGCGCGATTGGGGGTTGAGCTCAAGGGGATGGTGGGGCATTTCAGGTTGTAGGCGGGAGGAAGATCGCCGGCAACGGCGGCCGGCGATTTTTCCTGGTGTCACCGTCAGTCGTAGATTGCTTTCTTCTTCCAGTCTGCCTCGGCCTCGACGTCTTTCAGGCCTTCGGTCAACTCGTTGACGTCATCTTCCGCCGGTGCGCTGTTGGTCAGCACCATGGAGTTGGAGCGCGCGAGGAGTTTTTCAAGAAACTTCAACTGCTCGCTATACACCTGCGGGTCCGGTTGTTTGCGCAGGTACTGCACGCCGCGTTCAAACGCCAGGCGGGCCTGGCCGGGCTGCTCCTGTTGCAGCGCGTGCTGGCCGAGGTTGCTGAAGAATTCGATGTGCAGCAACACCAGGATGTGGCGTATCTCGCGGATCCAGCCTTTCGCTTCGTTGGTCGGCAGGAAACCGTCGTGGGCCGCTCGCGTGACCTGGCCGTGCAGGGCCTCGAGGAGAAAGCGCACGTCCTTGGCCTTGGCTTCGGTAAGGATGGGCGCCGGTGGGTTGTTGACCGGAATCGACTCGCCCTGGGCGATCAACGTGTTCAACTCTTCGATCCGGGTTTTCAGCGCGCTGCTGGACTTGTCCAGATGGAGCAGGCGTTGGCAGACGTTGAGTTCGAGTCGCGCCAATAACAACTTGAGTGCCGGCGTCATCAACTGGCCGGGAAAGGTCTCGGTGATTTCGCCGCAGCGGCGCAGGCGGTCATTGAGTTCGACCTTGGTGCGGGCCTTTTGCAGCTTGTTGTTTTCCACCACGTTGTTCATGTAGCCGATAGCGATCAGTAGTGCGATCCCGACTATTACTAGCAGGGTGATCATGAGTGGTGTCACCGTGAAGACCTCTTTGATGGGTTTGCGTGCGAGTGTAGAGGCTATGTATGGGAGCGCATAGGCCGGTACGACGATCTGAAACGGGCCTTACAGCGCTCTATACAGGTGCCGGGTGGCGAGGTGCACATTGCCATTACCGGCGTGCCAAGGACTATAGCGCCTTGGCGAGTGCCAGAATATAGGCGTCAAACACCGGTCGGCCGAAAACCCTGAATAGTCCCTGAAAGGGCAGGGAAGTCATTGATTTAAATAAATTTATATCGGGGGGTTGACGACCCCTCAATCCATCCATAGAATGCGCGCCACTTACAGCGGAAAGCGAATAGCGAAACGCGGTAGGGAGTGAAGTTGTAGCTGTGTCCCCTTCGTCTAGTGGCCTAGGACACCGCCCTTTCACGGCGGTAACAGGGGTTCGAGTCCCCTAGGGGACGCCAATGCGGGAATAGCTCAGTTGGTAGAGCACGACCTTGCCAAGGTCGGGGTCGCGAGTTCGAGTCTCGTTTCCCGCTCCAATTTTAAACAGCAGTGCTTTCGGGCGGTGCTGAGTGAAACCAGAACCAAGTCTTCGGATGCGGATCTGGACACCGAAACACACACCATGTGTTCCGGGTAGCGTGTCCCCTTCGTCTAGTGGCCTAGGACACCGCCCTTTCACGGCGGTAACAGGGGTTCGAGTCCCCTAGGGGACGCCATTTGCGGGAATAGCTCAGTTGGTAGAGCACGACCTTGCCAAGGTCGGGGTCGCGAGTTCGAGTCTCGTTTCCCGCTCCAAATTTAACGAGAGCGCCACTCATCGAGTGGCGTTTTTGTTCGGTACCAGACCACACACCATGTGGTCCGGGTAGTGTGTCCCCTTCGTCTAGTGGCCTAGGACACCGCCCTTTCACGGCGGTAACAGGGGTTCGAGTCCCCTAGGGGACGCCATTTTGCGGGAATAGCTCAGTTGGTAGAGCACGACCTTGCCAAGGTCGGGGTCGCGAGTTCGAGTCTCGTTTCCCGCTCCATATTCATCAAGAACGCCGCTCACTGAGCGGCGTTTTTGTGTGTGCGATTTTTATTCCCTTCCCCGATTTGCCTGCCAGATCTACTGCGCAGGCTTTTGCTGTTTCCTTGGGTCGACGAGGTTTGCAAATTGTTACCGGACGCACCAATACGAGGCGAATTTCCCTCAAGGTAACAGCCGGTAACCCAGGAGCAGACGACGTAATCCGCTGCGCTTTTCTTCTCAAACCCCTGCAATTGAGGGCTTGCGCCTGATTCCCACAGCCGATAAACGCGAGTTGGCTGGTGGATTGCATATGCTTGTACGTACAAGTAAATCTATGTGTGTAGGTGTTTCTACACCGGATGACTTCGCAGCAGCCTTGCACGCCACAGTACTCATGCGCCACAAGCGCCCGTAGCGGTTTTAGGAATTGATAATAATGAAAAGAACATTGCTGACCCTTTCTGCACTGACCCTCTGCATGGCCGCCGGTGCCGCCATGGCCAAGGAGTACAAGGAGCTGCGTTTTGGCGTTGATCCGTCCTACGCGCCGTTCGAATCGAAAGCCGCCGACGGCAGCCTGGTGGGGTTCGACATCGATCTGGGCAATGCGATCTGCGCCGAGCTTAAGGTCAAGTGCAAGTGGGTCGAAAGCGATTTCGACGGGACCATTCCGGGCCTGAAGGCCAATAAATTCGACGGCGTGATCTCCTCGATGACCGTCACCCCAGCCCGCGAAAAAGTCATCGATTTCTCCAGCGAACTGTTCTCCGGCCCAACCGGCCTGGTCTATAAGAAAGGCGCCAACCTGGGCATCGATCCGGCGGCGCTCAAGGGCAAGAAAGTCGGCTACGAGCAGGGCACCATCCAGGAGGCCTACGCCAAGCAGGTGCTGGACAAGGCCGGGGTTGAAACCCAGGCGTATGCCAATCAGGATCAGGTCTATGCCGACCTGGTGTCCGGCCGTCTCGACGCGTCGATCCAGGACATGCTGCAGGCTGAACTGGGTTTCCTGAAATCGCCACAAGGGGGTGATTTCGAGGTCAGCAAACCGCTGGACAGCGAACTGCTACCGGCGAAAACCGCAGTCGGCATCGCCAAGGGCAATACCGAACTCAAGGCGCTGATCAACAAAGGCATCCAGGCGCTGCACGATGACGGCACCTACGCCTCGATCCAGAAGAAACACTTCGGCGATCTGAATCTCTACAGCGGCAAATAACGCCCCGCACCCCTCCCGGCGAGGGGCGCATTTTATCGCTAGAGGTCCTGAGAATCATGTTCGAAACTCTCCTGCAGACACTCGGGCTTTCCGCATTCAGCTTGAAGGGCTTCGGCCCGCTGTTGCTGGAAGGCACCTGGATGACCGTCAAGTTATCGATCCTCTCACTGTTGCTGAGCGTGCTGCTTGGCTTGATCGGCGCCAGCGCCAAACTCTCGAGTGTGAAACTGTTGCGCATCCCCGCGCAGCTCTACACCACACTGATTCGCGGCGTTCCCGACCTGGTGCTGATGCTGCTGATTTTCTACAGCCTGCAAACCTGGCTGACGAGCTTCACCGTGGCGATGGACTGGGAATACATCGAAATCAATCCGTTCGGTGCCGGGATCATTACCCTGGGCTTTATCTACGGCGCCTATTTCACCGAAACCTTTCGTGGGGCGATCCTCGCTGTTCCTCGCGGGCAGATGGAGGCGGCCACCGCCTATGGCCTGAGTCGGGCCCAGCGGTTTCGTTTTGTGGTCTTCCCGCAGATGATGCGTTTTGCCCTGCCGGGTATCGGCAACAACTGGATGGTGATTCTCAAGGCGACCGCGCTGGTGTCGATCATCGGTCTGGCGGACCTGGTCAAGGCGGCCCAGGATGCCGGCAAAAGCACTTACCAGCTGTTCTTTTTCCTGGTGCTGGCAGCGCTGATCTACCTGGTGATCACCAGTGCGTCGAACATTGTCCTGCGCTGGCTTGAACAGCACTACGCGGCGGGTTCCCGGGAGGCGGTACGATGATTGAACTCATGCAGGAATACTGGAAGCCCTTCTTCTATAGCGATGGTTACCACATCACCGGCCTGGCCATGACCCTGTGGCTGCTCAGTGCCTCGATCTGCATTGGCTTCCTGGCTTCGATCCCGCTGTCGATCGCCCGGGTCTCGTCGAAGTTCTACGTGCGCTTGCCGGTGCAGTTCTACACCTACCTGTTCCGCGGCACGCCGCTGTATATCCAGTTGCTGATCTGCTACACCGGGATCTACAGCCTGGCGGCCATCCGCGAGCAGCCGGTGCTCGACGCGTTTTTTCGCGATGCGATGAACTGCACCATTCTCGCCTTTGCCCTGAATACCTGCGCCTACACCACGGAGATCTTTGCCGGGGCGATTCGCAGCATGAACCACGGCGAAGTCGAAGCGGCCAAGGCCTATGGTCTGACCGGCTGGAAGCTTTATGCCTACGTGATCATGCCTTCAGCCCTGCGCCGCTCGCTGCCGTACTACAGCAACGAAGTGATCCTGATGCTGCACTCGACCACCGTGGCGTTCACCGCGACCATCCCTGACATCCTCAAAGTGGCGCGTGATGCCAACTCGGCGACCTTCCTGACTTTTCAGTCGTTCGGCATTGCCGCGCTGATTTACCTGACCGTCACCTTTGCCCTGGTCGGCTTGTTCCGGCTGGCGGAGCGTCGTTGGCTGGCGTTCCTCGGGCCGGCTCACTGATAGCTGGTCATCCACGCGGCCGTGCAGCGGCCCGTGGGTTTTTTCGCCGCGGGTGAAACTTGCGTCGCGGCGATCCATTTCCCTGATTGGATGTTTGCGCACATGTACAAACTGACCATTGAAGACCTGCACAAGAGTTACGGCAGCCACGAAGTGCTCAAAGGCGTTTCCCTCAAGGCCAACACCGGCGATGTGATCAGCCTGATCGGCGCCAGTGGCTCGGGCAAGAGTACCTTTTTGCGCTGCATCAACTTTCTCGAGACGCCCAACGATGGCGCCATGAGCCTGGACGGCAAGCCGATTCGCATGGTCAAGAATCACCATGGCATGCAGGTTGCCGACGACGCCGAGTTGCAGCGCCTGCGCACGCGCCTGGCGATGGTGTTCCAGCACTTCAATCTATGGGGCCACATGACCGTGCTGGAGAACATCACCATGGCCCCACGCCGGGTGCTGGGCGTCAGCAAGAAAGACGCCGAAGACCGCGCTCGCCGCTATCTGGACAAAGTCGGCCTGCCGGCCCGCGTGGCCGATCAGTACCCGGCGTTCCTTTCCGGCGGCCAGCAGCAGCGCGTGGCCATTGCCCGGGCGTTGGCGATGGAGCCGGAAGTGATGCTGTTCGATGAGCCGACTTCGGCGCTGGACCCTGAACTGGTCGGTGAAGTGCTCAAGGTGATCCAGGGGCTGGCGGAAGAGGGCCGGACCATGATCATGGTGACCCATGAAATGAGCTTCGCGCGCAAGGTTTCCAACCAGGTGCTGTTCCTGCATCAGGGGCGGGTCGAGGAGCAGGGGGCGCCGGAGGAGGTATTGGGTAACCCCAAAAGTGAACGCCTGCAGCAGTTCCTTAGTGGCAATTTGAAGTAGTTGATCAGGGGTTTGAGCGTCGATGACGGCTGCTCAAACCCTGCTCCTTCAGTTCACCGAGTAACGAACCGAAAGCGTGCCTTTTTTCTGCGCGACCGACTCGACGACCACCGCACCCAGGTCTCGCAGGCGCCGCACGTGGGTGCCGCCGCAGCCGTAGGCGGGCAGTTCGCCAAAGCTGATTTCCCGCGCCCCTTCGCGCAGTGAGGTCAGGCGTGGCAGGTCATCGCGGATCCACTGGTCGAGCGCGTCCTGCACTGCGGCGCTGTCGAACTCGGCAGGCGTTTGACCGGGTGTGAAGGTTACCCGGCTTTCGCCCGGCCAGTGATGCCCCTTGACCGGAATCCAGCCCTGGTTTTCGGCGAAGTGGCCGATCAAATGCCCGGCGCTGTGCAATCGGCTATTGAGTTGGCGGCGTTGTTCGTCGACCTCGATGCGGACCATTCCCGGGCTGAGCGCCTGATCGACGAAATGCACGATCCGCCCTGGCTCCTGGACCACTCGCAACACCTGGCTTTCGCCAATCCAGCCGGTGTCACATAGCTGGCCGCCGCCTTGAGGATGGAACAGCGTGGCGCGCAGCACGACTGCAAATTCGTTCTCGCAGGGCGTGCACTCCAGCACTTCCACATTGGCTTGCAGCTCATCGCTGTGGAAGAACAGGCGAAGCGTCATATTCCATACTCTGAAAAAATTCTCGATTTTCAATTATATGGATGGCGTATAAGCGTGATAATCCGCCCAAACATCAAAGGACTGTTGCGCCGTGAGCATAAATCTTCCCCTGCCACTGCTTGGCGAAATGGCCATTTTTGTCAAAGTGGTGGAAACCGGCAGCTTCTCGGAGGCGGCCCGTCAGCTCGGTTCTTCGCCTTCGGCGGTGAGCCGGAGTATTTCACGCCTGGAAAAGGCTCTGGCTACCCGCTTGTTGCAACGAACCACCCGTAAATTGCGCCTCAGCGACGCTGGCGAAGAAGTTTTCAAGCGTTGCCAGGAGATGGTCAGCGCAGCGCGCTCGGTGATGGAAATCAGCGGCCAGTTCACCCACGAACCGGAAGGGCGAGTGCGCCTCAGTGTGCCCAAGGCCGTGGGGCGATTTGTGATCCACCCGCACATGCCGGAATTCTTGCGGCGCTATCCCAAGGTCGATGTCGAGTTACTGCTGGAGGATCGTCAGGTCGACCTGATCGACGACCATGTCGACCTGGCGATTCGCATCACCGACCGGCCACCGCCGGGGCTGGTGGGTCGACAGTTGCTGAGCATTGACCACATCCTTTGTGCGACCCCGCAGTACCTGGCCGAGTACGGCACGCCGCGTCATCCCCATGACCTGCTCAATCACAGTTGCATCTACCTGGGCGAAACCCCCAGTGATGCACGCTGGAAATTCAGGCAGGGCACCCGCAGCGTGACCGTCGGCGTGCGCGGTCGCTATGCCGCCAATCACACCGGGGTGCGTCTGGGGGCGGTATTGCAGCACATCGGGATCGGCAGCTTGCCGTACTTCACCGCCCGGCATGCCCTGGAGCAGGGGCTGATGGTGCAGGTGCTGCCGGACTGGACCTTCCTCGCGTCTTATCACGGTGGCGCCTGGCTGCTGTATTCGCCCACGCGCTATCTGCCAGCCAAGTTGCGGGTGCTGATCGATTATCTGGTGGAGTGCCTGGAGCAGGAGCCGACCCTGGCCAATCCAGGCAAGGGCGCGGCTGCAGGCCGCAACCCGTGCGCATACGAGTTGCCGGAGAGCGAAGGGCTGTTCTGAGCCTGGCGGCGCGACAAATAAAAAAGGCCCGCCTGTTTGTCAGGCGGGCCTTCTGGCAGGACTGATCGAGGATCAGTGCTTGCTGTCCTGGTTCGACAGGGTCATCAGCTGTTTTTCCTGGTTCCAGTCGAAGGGTTCATCGTTCTGTTCGGCTTCGAAGCGACGCTCTTCCAGCGCCTGGTACATATCCAATTCGTCATCGGGCATGTAGTGCAGGCAGTCACCACCGAAGAACCACAGCAGATCGCGTGGCACCAGGTGGGCGATTTGCGGGTAACGCTGGATGACCTGGCACATCAGGTCCTGGCCCAGGTACTGGCTTTCGATCGGATCGACCGGCAGCGCCTGACGCAGTTCATCGAAACGCTCCAGGAACAGCGCATGGCTTTCTTCCGGAACCTGCTCGGCTTCACCGACAGCGACCAGGATACTGCGCAGGAGGTCGAGCTGGACGAGTGTTTGATCGAGCATAAGGGCAGTCCTCTACAACAAAGCAAAACGGGCGCCGGAGTATATAGCCCTGGCGCCCGTTTTTCATCACTGGACCGCTCGACGTGCCCTGAAGCTAGCGGATCTTGCCTTCAGCCAACTCCAACTGTTCCTTGGTGAAGTCATCGACATCGATCACCTTGCGCCGTGCCACTTCGGCTTCACGCAAGCGCTGCGCCTCGCCCGCCTGCAGCACGCCGGCCTCCAGCGCCGCATCGATCAGCGGCTCGCCGGCGGCCGGCTTGAACTGGCCACCCTTGAGTGCCACGTGGATCTTTTTCTGCAGCGGCTGCACCTCGTTGAGCAGGTTGCACGCCTGTTGCAGGGCGCCCACCGGATCCTCGGCCGATTGCGGGCGGTAGCAGCCCGCCAGCAACTCTTCAAGGGCGGGGTCGCCCTTGGCCCGGCCAATCACTGCCGCCACTTCGGCGCCCAGTTTGTCGCTCGGGCCTTTATGCCGGCGTCCGAACGGAAACACGATCACCCGCAGCAGGCAGCCCAGGACTTTGTTGGGGAAGTTGCTGAGCAATTCGTCCAGGGCGCGTTCGGCCTGGCCCAGGCTTTCTTCCATGGCCCAGGTGAACAGCGGGTTGAGGTACTCCGGTGAATCGAGGTCGTGATAGCGCTTCAGCGCTGCCGAGGCCAGGTACATGTTGCTGAGCACATCGCCGAGGCGAGCCGACAGGCGCTCGCGGCGTTTCAGCTCACCGCCCAGCAGCATCATGCTCAGGTCGGCGAGCAGGGCGAAGGCCGCTGCCTGGCGGTTCAGTGCGCGGAAGTAGCCTTGGCTGAGCTTGTCACCGGGGCTCTGTTCGAGGTGACCAAAGCCCAGGTTGAGCACCAGGGTGCTGGCGGCGTTGCTGACGGCGAAACCAATGTGCTTGAGCAGCAGGCCGTCGAACTCCTTCAGGGCCTGGTCCTTGTCTTCGCGCCCGGCCAGGGCCATTTCCTTGAGAACGAACGGATGGCAGCGAATCGCGCCCTGGCCGAAGATCATCAGGTTACGCGACAGGATGTTCGCGCCTTCGACCGTGATGAAAATCGGCGCGCCTTGCCAACTGCGTCCCAGGTAGTTGTTCGGGCCCATGATGATGGCCTTGCCACCGTGCACGTCCATCGCGTGGCTGATGCATTCGCGACCGCGTTCGGTGAGGTGGTATTTGAGCACTGCCGACAGCACCGAGGGTTTTTCTCCCAGGTCCAGCGCGCTGGCGGTGAGCATGCGTGCGGCGTCCATCATCCAGGCATTGCCGCCGATCCTTGCCATGGCCTCCTGAATACCCTCGAAGGCGGACAGCGGCACATTGAATTGCTCGCGCACCTGGGCGTACTGGCCAGTCACCAGGCTGGTGAACTTGGCGGCCCCGGTACCCACGGCGGGCAGGGAGATGGAGCGGCCCACCGACAGGCAGTTCATCAGCATCATCCAGCCCTTGCCGAGCATGTCCTGGCCGCCGATCAGGCAGTCCAGGGGCACGAATACGTCCTTGCCGGAGTTCGGGCCATTCATGAACGAAGCGCCGAGAGGCAGGTGCCGTCGGCCGATTTCCACGCCGGGGGTGTCGGTGGGGATCAGCGCCAGGCTGATGCCCAGGTCGACCTTGTCGCCAAGCAGGTGATCCGGGTCGTAGGCCTTGAAGGCCAGACCGAGCAGGGTTGCGACCGGGCCCAGGGTGATGTAGCGTTTTTCCCAGTTCAGGCGCAGGCCGAGGGTTTCCTCGCCCTGCCATTCGCCCTTGCAGATGATTCCGCTGTCGGGCATGGCGCCGGCGTCGGAGCCGGCCAGTGGACCGGTCAGGGCAAAACACGGGATGTCATCGCCGCGCGCCAGGCGTGGCAGGTAGTGGTCGCGTTGGGCCTCGGTGCCGTAGTGCAGCAACAGTTCGGCAGGGCCGAGGGAGTTGGGCACCATCACGGTGGACGCCAGGTCGCCGCTGCGGGTCGCCAGCTTCATCGCCACTTGCGAGTTGGCATAAGAAGAGAAACCTTTGCCGCCGTACTCCTTGGGAATGATCAGGGCAAAAAAGCCGTTGTCCTTGATATGGCTCCAGGCCTCGGCCGGCAGGTCCATGGTCTGGCCGATATGCCAGTCGCTGACCATTGCACAGAGTTCTTCGGTCGGGCCGTCGAGGAATGCCTGTTCCTCTTCGCTCAACTGCGCCTTGGGGTAGGCCAGGAGTTTGTTCCAGTCCGGGCGGCCGCTGAACAGTTCGCCATCCCACCAGACGGTGCCGGCATCGATCGCGTCGCGCTCGGTTTGCGACATCGGTGGCAGGGTCTTCTGAAACCAGCTGAACAGCGGGGCAGTGAAGAATTTGCGCCGCAGGTCTGGCAGTAAAAGGGGCGCGGCCACGGCCGCCAGCAAAACCCAGGCAATCAGTAGCAACCAGCCTGGCGCGTGGCCCACGATGCCCATCGCCAATAGGTAAATGGCGACAATGCCTATGGCGGGCAGGGGAGCAGTGCGACGGTGTGCCAGGTAGGCGATGCCCACCACCAGAACCAGTATCCACAACAGCAGCATATTCAATCCTCCGTGAAACCAGGGGCAAAACAACCCCCAGAGCTTAGACGTCATCTGCAGAACGGGGTGTTCGCAACAGTGTGTTTGAATGTGTTGGAGCACGGCGTGAAGGTTGTTTCATGAGTGCCGAGTGAAGTCCGGGCGCTCTCATGTTTGGCCGAAACGTCGTTATCTCTGTGCTTAAGCTCTCGCTAGACTCGGGGTTCAATCAGGAGATTGTTCCCATGCACGAGTATCTGAATGCCGGCCGCTTCATCGATAGTGACCATCCATCGGTAGTGGAGTTCGCCGAAAAACATCGGGGTGCCAGTCGTGACCCTGTCGCGCAGGCGGTCAATCTCTACTACGCCGTACGCGAGGCGGTGCGCTACAACCCCTACACCTTCAGTCGTGATCCCGAGACCTTGCGCGGCAGTTACGCCTTGGCCACTGGCGAGAGCTACTGCGTGCCCAAGGCCACGTTGCTGGCCGGTTGTGCCCGGCATTGCGGGATCGCTGCGCGGATTGGCCTGGCGGACGTGCGCAATCACCTGTCGACGCCGCGCCTGGTCGAATTGCTCAAAAGCGATGTGTTCGCCATGCACGGTTACACCGAGTTGCACTTGCAGGGGCGCTGGGTCAAGGCCACCCCGGCGTTCAATGCGCGATTGTGCGAGCTGTTCGATGTGCCGCCGCTGGAGTTCGACGGGGTCAACGACAGCGTGTTCCACGCCTACAACCGGCAAGGCCGGCAGTCCATGGAGTACCTGGTCGATCATGGGCAGTTTGGCGATGTGCCCGAGGCGTTCTTTTTCCAGCACCTGGAAAAGTGTTACCCACACCTGTTCAGCGAGCAGATGCCAGCCTTGTTGGGCGATATGCACAGCGACTTGTCTCGCGTCTGATCCGGCGTAGACTGCCTCGGCATTCATCCAATGAGGGAAGGTCATGCTGAAGATCTGGGGTCGGAAAAACTCGTCGAACGTGAGAAAATCGCTGTGGACTGCCGAGGAGCTCGGCCTGGCGTATGAGGCCATCGATGCCGGCGGTGCGTTTGGTGTGGTCGATACCCCGGAGTATCGCGCCATGAACCCCAACGGCCGAGTGCCGGTGATCGAAGATGATGGCTTCGTGCTGTGGGAATCCAATGTCATCGTGCGTTATCTGCTCGCCCGCCACGCCCCGGCGACGGCCTGGTATCCAGGCGATGTGCAGGCCCGCGCCCGTGGCGAAAAATGGATGGACTGGACCACTTCCAGCTTCGCCGGGCCGTTTCGCACGGTGTTCTGGGGCGTGCTGCGCACGCCGAAGGAACAACAGGACTGGCCGGCTATCCAGGCGGCGATCAAGGAGTGCGAGGGCTTGCTGGCGATGGCCGATCAAGCGCTGGCCGTTACGCCTTATCTGTCCGGTGACGACATCGGCATGGGTGACATCCCGCTCGGCAGCTTCATTTACGCCTGGTTTGAAATGCCCATCGAGCGTACGCCACAACCCCATCTGCAAGCCTGGTATGAACGCCTGAAGCAGCGCCCGGCCTACCAGAAGGCCGTGATGACCGCGTTGACTTAATACTCACTATCAATACTGATGACTGTACTTGTGCGGCGTCGGCAAGCACCATTGCGTCAATGTGCCGCGGTTGTGTTGCTCGCCGCCGGCCCTGACGAATTTTCAATTTCCCTTCTTGGTGCGTAAATCCGCTATGAGTTCTGCTCTGTCCATCCGGCAGCTAACCAAAACCTACGGCAACGGTTTCCAGGCCCTGAGTGGTATCGATCTGGATGTCGCCGAAGGTGACTTTTTCGCCTTGCTCGGCCCCAACGGTGCCGGCAAATCCACGACCATCGGCATTCTCTCGACCCTGGTGAACAAGACCAGCGGTACGGTGAATATCTTCGGTCATGACCTGGACCGTAACCCGGCCGCGCTCAAGCGCAGCATCGGCGTGGTGCCCCAGGAATTCAACTTCAACCAGTTTGAAAAGACCTTCGACATCGTCGTCACCCAGGCCGGTTACTACGGTATCCCGTCGAAAGTGGCCAAGGAGCGCGCCGAGCAGTACCTGACCCAGCTCGGGCTGTGGGACAAGCGTGACGTGCCATCGCGTTCGTTGTCCGGTGGCATGAAGCGCCGGCTGATGATCGCCCGGGCGCTGGTGCATGAACCGCGCCTGCTGATCCTCGACGAACCGACGGCAGGGGTCGACATCGAACTGCGCCGCTCGATGTGGAGCTTCCTCACCGAGCTGAACCAGAAAGGCATCACCATCATCCTCACCACCCATTACCTGGAGGAGGCTGAGCAACTGTGCCGCAACATTGGCATCATCGACCACGGCACCATCGTCGAGAACACCAGCATGCGTAACCTGCTGGGCCAGTTGCATGTCGAGACCTTCCTGCTGGATCTCAAGCACGACTTGAGCGCCGCGCCGCAATTGCTTGGCTACCCGAGCCGGCTGCTCGACCCGCACACCCTGGAAGTCCAGGTCGACAAGGAAATGGGGATCACCGCGTTATTCAGCCAGTTGGCTACGCAAAACATCGAAGTGTTGAGCCTGCGCAACAAAACCAATCGTCTCGAGGAGTTGTTCGTGTCCCTGGTGGAAAAAAACCTGGCGAAGGTGGCGGTATGAGTTCGGAGCTGAAACCCAACCTGGTCGCCCTCAATACCATCGTTTACCGCGAGATCCGCCGGTTCACCCGGATCTGGCCGCAGACCCTGCTGCCGCCAGCGATCACCATGGTTCTGTACTTCGTGATCTTCGGGAACCTGATCGGCCGGCAAATCGGTGACATGGGTGGCTTCACCTATATGGAATACATCGTGCCGGGGCTGATCATGATGTCGGTGATCACCAACTCCTACGGCAACGTGGTGTCGAGCTTCTTCGGCAGCAAATTCCAGCGCTCGATCGAAGAGCTGATGGTGTCGCCGGTATCGCCACACACCATTCTGATCGGCTACACCCTGGGCGGCGTGCTGCGCGGGTTGATGGTAGGGATCATCGTGACCCTGCTGTCGTTGTTCTTCACCCATCTGCAGGTTCATCACCTGGGCGTGACCGTCCTCGTGGTGGTGCTGACGGCGACCATCTTCTCGTTGCTGGGGTTCATCAACGCGGTCTTTGCGCGCAACTTCGACGATATCTCGATTATCCCGACCTTCGTGCTGACGCCGTTGACCTACCTCGGCGGGGTGTTCTACTCCATCAGCCTTTTGCCGCCGTTCTGGCAGACCGTGTCGCTGGCCAACCCGGTACTGCATATGGTCAACGCGTTCCGTTACGGCATCCTGGGGGTGTCGGACATCAAGATCAGCATTGCCATTACCTTCATGCTGGTGGCGACGTTGGTGCTGTACTTCGGTTGTGCGCGACTGCTGGTCAGCGGGCGGGGGATGCGCACCTGAGCGCAGGCTTGCAAGGAAAACGGCACCCCAGGGTGCCGTTTTTGCGTTCTATTGTCGGCTTTGCTTGCGCCGCCGCCACTGGCGGGCGACCCACCAGCGCCAGTAGGTCATGGTCATGCAATAGGCCAGGGCGCCCAGCACCAGGCCTGCCACTACCGAGCCCAGCAAGAAGGGTTGCCAGAGGGTCGATAGTTCGCCGCTGATCCATTCCCAGGTCAGCTCTTCCGGCAGGCTGCGTGCCGGGACGTTCATCAGCCAGGCGCCGGTCTGGTAGGTGCAGAAGAACACCACGGGCATGGTGATCGGATTGGTCAGCCAGACCAGGCTCACGGCAATCGGAATGTTGCCACGCACCCAGACGGCGAGCGCAGCGGCGACCAGCATCTGCATGGGGATCGGCAGGAAAGCAGCGAAAAGGCCCATGGCCATGGCGCGCGCCACCGAGTGCCGGTTGAGATGCCAGAGGTTGGGGTCATGCAGCAGGTTGCCGAGAAAGCGTAAGGATTTGTGTTCCCTGATGCTGGTCGGATCTGGCATGTAGCGTTTGAATAAGCGCCGGGGCATAAGGCTTCTCGGTCAGTTCAGTGCGCAAGTATGCCCGTATTCTGCTGGGCGCCTATTCAGACTTTGTGACAATTATTAAACGCCAATACCGCACGCTGGGCTAATCCAAGAGGAGTGATCTCTCAAGGACGGGCTTATGCGCACAGGGATGTTGGCGCTGGCCGGGGGGCTGTTGACCCTGGTTTTTTTACCGGCACTGCCGCCGGTCGGGTTATTGCTGGCGCTGCCGGTGGTGGCCTTGATGCTGTTGCCGTTTCGCAGCTACCCAGTGGGTTTTTTTCTGCTCGGTCTGAGTTGGGCCTGCGCCAATGCATATTGGGCACTCAATGAGCGACTGGCGCCGGGATTGGACGGGCAGACCCGCTGGATCGAAGGGCGGGTGGTGGGGTTGCCGCAGAGTACCCAAGGCGTGGTGCGTTTTGAGCTGACTGACGCCGAGTCGCGGCGCTCGGCGCTGCCCAAGCGGATCAGGCTGGCGTGGTACGGCGGCCCGCCAGTCAACAGCGGCGAGCGCTGGCGCCTGGCGGTCAAGTTGAAGCGGCCGAGCGGGCTGCTCAATCCCCATGCCTTCGATTATGAAGCCTGGCTGCTGGCGCAACGGATTGGCGCCACGGGCACAGTCAAGGATGGGCAGCGACTCGCGTCCGCGCAGTGGGCCTGGCGCGACGCGATCCGCCAGCGCCTGCTGGCCGTCGATGCGCAAGGTCGCGAAGGGGCGCTGGCAGCGCTGGTGCTGGGCGATGGTTCCGGACTGAGCCGTGACGACTGGCAGGTGCTACAGGACACCGGCACCGTGCATTTGCTGGTGATTTCCGGGCAGCACGTCGGGTTGCTGGCGGGCATGGTGTATTTGCTGATCGCTGGATTGGCCCGTTATGGCCTGTGGCCGCAGCGTTTGCCGTGGCTGCCCTGGGCCTGTGGCCTGGCCTTTGCGGCGGCGCTGGGCTATGGCCTGTTGGCGGGTTTCCAGGTGCCGGTGCGCAGGGCCTGCGTGATGATCGGCCTGGTGCTGTTGTGGCGCTTGCGCTTTCGGCATCTGGGCGCCTGGTGGCCGTGGTTGCTGGCGCTGAATTCGGTACTGCTACTCGATCCGCTGGCGAGTTTGCGTCCGGGACTGTGGCTGTCGTTTGCCGCAGTGGCGGTGCTGATCTTCACTTTCGGCGGCCGGCTGGGCGCCTGGCGCTGGTGGCAAACCTGGACCCGCGCGCAGTGGTTGATTGCAATCGGCTTGTGCCCGGTATTGTTGATCCTGAACCTGCCCATCAGCCTGACTGGTCCGCTGACCAACCTGTTGGCCGTGCCCTGGATCAGCCTTCTGGTTTTACCCCCGGCCTTGCTCGGTATATTGCTGCTGCCCTTGCCCTATGTCGGCGAGGGATTGTTGTGGCTGGCCGGCGGTTTGCTGGACCTGCTGTTCCAGGGCCTGGCGCTGGTGGCGGGAAAGATGCCGGCCTGGGTCGCACCGGCCATCCCCTTGTGGGCCTGGGCGATCGCCGTACTGGGGGCGATCCTGCTGCTGATGCCCAAGGGCGTGCCGCTGCGCGTGCTGGGCTGGCCGATGCTGTTGCTGTTGGTGTTCGCGCCGACGCCCCGGGTGCCGGAGGGTCGGGCGGAAGTCTGGCAGATGGATGTGGGGCAAGGGCTGGGGATTGTGGTCCGAACTCGGTATCACACCTTGCTGTACGACACCGGTCCGGGATTCAAGGACAGTGACCTGGGGGCGCAGGTGGTGCTGCCGGTCTTGCGCAAGTTCGGCGTGCGTAAGGTGGACCTGATGCTGATCAGCCATGCCCATCTCGATCATGCTGGCGGGGCGCGCTCGACTGCCAGGGGATTGCCGGTGGCGCAGGTCATCGGTGGCGAACCCTGGGAAGTCTCCAGGCGTGTGCCGACCCAGGCTTGCGAAAGCGGCAAGCACTGGGAGTGGGATGGCGTGCGTTTTACATTGTGGCGGTGGGCCGATGGCCGCAACAGCAACCAGAACTCCTGCGTGCTGCAGATCGAGGCCAACGGCGAGCGGATGTTATTGACCGGCGATATCGATGCCTTAGCCGAGCGGGTCCTGCTCAAGAGTCCGCTGGCGGTGCCCACCGACTGGCTGCAGGCGCCGCACCACGGCAGCCGCAGTTCATCGTCCGAGGCCTTGGTGCGCACGCTGGCACCCAGGGCGGTGCTGATTTCCCGGGGGCATGGCAACGCTTTCGGCCACCCCCATGCCCAGGTGATCGCCCGTTATCAGCGCCATGGCGTGGCGATTTTGGACAGCGCCGAGCAGGGTGCGGTGCGTGTGCAGCTCGGCGATTTCCAGCCGGCGCAGGCCATGCGTGACGCTACGCGCTTCTGGCGCAGTGCGCCGCCGGTCAGCCATGCACCCTGACCCGCGACCCGGCCGGCACGGTCGTCGGTAGGGCGGGCCTCTTGAGTGAGTCGATATGTTAAAGTGGCGGACTTTTTCGAGGGGACTGTCACTGTGTGGGAATTGGTCAAATCCGGCGGCTGGATGATGCTGCCGATCATTCTGAGTTCCATCGCTGCACTGGGCATCGTCGCCGAGCGCCTGTGGACCTTGCGCGCCAGCCGTGTGACCCCTGAGCATCTGCTCGGGCAGGTCTGGGTCTGGATCAAGGACAAGCAGCTCAACAAGGAAAAACTCAAGGAACTGCGCGCCAACTCGCCGCTGGGGGAAATCCTCGCCGCCGGCCTGGCCAACTCCAGGCATGGTCGCGAGATCATGAAGGAGTGCATCGAAGAGGCGGCCGCCCGGGTTATCCATGAGCTGGAGCGCTATATCAATGCGCTGGGCACCATCGCGGCCATGGCGCCGCTGCTCGGATTGCTCGGCACGGTGCTGGGCATGATCGATATTTTCAGCTCGTTCATGGGTTCGGGCATGACCACCAATGCCGCGGTCCTCGCCGGTGGTATTTCCAAGGCGCTGATCACCACGGCTGCGGGCCTGATGGTGGGCATTCCGTCGGTGTTCTTCCATCGCTTCCTGCAGCGCCGTATCGATGAGCTGGTGGTGGGCATGGAACAGGAAGCCATCAAGCTGGTGGAAGTGGTGCAGGGCGACCGTGATGTCGATCTGGCCGAGGGAAAAGCGTGAAGTTTCGCCGCAAACAACGGGAAAATGTCGACATCAACCTCGCATCGCTGATCGACGTGGTGTTTATCCTGCTGCTGTTTTTCGTCGTGACCACCACCTTCACCCGCGAAACCCAGCTGCGGGTCGAGTTGCCGCAAGCGGTCAGCGGCTCACCCGCCGAAGACCAGCAGACCAAACAACTGGACATCGCCATCAGTGCCGACGGGGCGTTTTCGGTTAACAACCAGTTGTTGCCGAAAAATGACCTGGCCAGCGTGATCGAGGCCCTGCAAAAGGAATCCGCCGGGGATACCAATCTGCCGCTGTCCATCAGCGCCGATGGCAAGACCCCGCACCAGGCGGTGATCACCGCCATGGATGCTGCCGGCAAACTGGGCTTTACTCAGTTGCGCATGACCACCGTCGAGGCGGCGCCGGTACCCTGATGGCCATGTCCGATCGATTGCTCGCCGCGTGGTACGCCGGTCATCCGGCGCTGAAACTGTTGCAGCCACTGGAGTGGTTGTACCGCCGCGTGGTGAACGGCAAGCGCGCGCGGTTCCTCGCCGGCGAGGGTGATATCTATCAGCCACCCGTGCCGCTGGTGGTGGTGGGCAACATCACCGTCGGCGGCACCGGCAAGACGCCATTGATCCTGTGGATGATCGAGCACTGCCAGCGTTCCGGCCTGCGGGTCGGCGTGGTCAGTCGCGGATACGGTGCCAAGCCCCCACAGTTGCCCTGGCGCGTCGATGCCGCACAGAGTGCGGCGGTGGCGGGGGATGAGCCGCTGTTGATCGTCCAGCGCAGCGGCGTACCCTTGATGATCGACCCGGACCGCAGTCGCGCAGTCCAGGCGCTGCTGGCGGCCGAGCCGCTGGACCTGATCCTTTCCGATGACGGCATGCAACACTACCGTTTGGCCCGTGACCTGGAGCTGGTGCTGATTGACGCCGCGCGCGGCCTGGGTAATCGCCGCTGCCTGCCGGCAGGGCCATTGCGTGAGCCAGTCGAGCGCCTGAACAGTGTCGATGCGGTGTTATACAACGGCGCTGAAAGCGATCGTGACGATGGCTACGCCTTTCGCCTGCAACCTACGGCGCTGGTCAACCTGCTGACCGGTGAACGCCGTTCCATTGAACATTTCCCCCCAGGCCAGGCGCTGCACGCGGTGGCCGGGATCGGCAATCCGCAACGTTTCTTCAAGACCCTCGAAACGCTACACTGGCAGCCCATTGCCCACGCGTTCGCCGACCACGCCGAGTACAGCGCGGCGGCCTTGAATTTTTCGCCGTCGCTGCCGCTGGTCATGACCGAAAAGGACGCGGTGAAATGCCGTCCCTTTGCCGAAAGCGACTGGTGGTACCTGGCGGTCGATGCGCTGCCGTCACCGGCTTTCGTGGCCTGGTTCGACACGCAGCTGATGCGGCTGCTGCCCGCACGTCTCTTGCCTTAATCGCTTTTATCCAGGGAGTTTTCATGGACACCAAATTGCTCGATATTCTCGCCTGCCCGATCTGCAAAGGTCCGCTCAAGCTCAGCGCCGACAAGACTGAATTGATCAGCAAGGGCGCGGGCCTGGCATTTCCGATTCGCGATGGCATTCCGGTCATGCTGGAAACCGAAGCTCGCACCCTGACGGCCGAAGAGCGCCTGGACAAATGACCACACCGTTCACCGTAGTGATTCCGTCGCGTTTCGCCTCCACCCGTCTGCCGGGCAAGCCCTTGCAGATGATCGCCGGCAAGCCGATGGTCCAGCACGTCTGGGAACAGGCGCGTAAAAGCAGTGCCGAACGCGTGGTGATCGCCACTGACGATGTGCGCATCGTCGCCGCCTGTGAGGCGTTTGGCGCCGAAGTGGTGATGACTCGGGTCGATCACAACTCCGGGACCGACCGCCTGGCCGAAGTCGCCACGCAACTGGGGCTGGCGCCGGACGCAATCGTGGTCAACGTGCAGGGTGACGAGCCGTTGATCCCGCCGAGCGTGATCGACCAGGTGGCGGCCAATCTGGCGGCCCATGCCGAAGCCGGCATGGCCACCCTGGCGGAGCCGATCGAAGACCTGGAGACCCTTTTCAATCCCAACGTGGTCAAGGTAGTCAGCGACCTCAACGGCCTGGCGCTGACGTTCAGTCGTGCCACCCTGCCATGGGCGCGCGACCAGTTTGCCAAGAGCTGCGAGCAGTTGCCGGAAGGCGTTCCGTATCGCCGTCATATTGGCATCTATGCCTATCGCGCGGGTTTTCTGCATGACTTCGTCAGCTGGGGCCCGTGCTGGCTGGAAGACACTGAGTGCCTGGAACAACTGCGGGCGCTCTGGCACGGCGTGCGGATCCATGTCGCTGACGCGCTGATTGCCCCGCCGCCGGGTGTTGATACACCGGAAGACCTCGAGCGCGTTCGCCGCCTGCTGGAGGCCTGATGCGGGTTCTGTTTGTCTGCCTGGGCAACATCTGCCGCTCGCCAACTGCCGAAGGCGTGTTGCGCCACAAGCTGCGCGCGGCCGGGCTGGCCGAGCACATCGAGGTGGCTTCCGCCGGCACCGGCGACTGGCATGTCGGCAATCCCCCGGACAAGCGCAGTCAGGCCGCGGCCTTAGCCCGCGGCTACGATCTGTCGGCGCAACGCGCCCAGCAAGTCAGCCGCGCCGACTTTTCCAGCAGCGACCTGATCCTCGCCATGGACCAGAGCAACCTGCGCAACCTCAAGGCCCTGCAGCCGGCCCAGGGCAAGGCCGAGCTGGACCTGTTCCTGCGTCGTTATGCGGTGAGCGTGGATGAGGTGCCGGATCCTTATTACGACGGCGATCAGGGTTTCGAGCAGGTACTGGACCTGATCGAGCAGGCCTGTGATTTGCTGGTGATCGAATTGAAAGGACGTTTATGACATTGCTCGTGCAATCGCAGGTTTCACTCAAGCCCTTCAACAGCTTTGGCGTGGACGTTCGCGCACAGCTGTTTGCCCAGGCCGAGAGCGATGCCGATGTGCGCGAGGCGCTGGCCTATGCGCGCAAGCATGAGTTGCCGTTGCTGGTGGTCGGTGGCGGCAGCAATCTGCTGCTGACCGCCGACGTCGAGGCGCTGGTGTTGCGCATGGCGAGCCGGGGCATTCGTCAGTTGAGTGATGACGGCCAGCACGTGATGATCGAAGCCGAGGCGGGGGAAACCTGGCATCCATTTGTCCAGTGGACGCTGGCCCAGGGCCTGTCGGGGCTGGAGAACCTCAGCCTGATTCCGGGCACCGTGGGGGCGGCACCGATGCAGAACATCGGCGCCTATGGGGTCGAGATCAAGGACGTGTTCGCCGGCCTGACCGCGCTGGATCGCCAGACCGGCGAGCAGCGGGACTTCAGCCTGCAAGACTGCAACTTCGCCTATCGCGACAGCCTGTTCAAGCAGCAGGCCGGACGCTGGGTGATCCTGCGGGTGCGTTTTGTCCTTGATCGCGTTGCCCGATTGCACCTGGACTACGGCCCGGTGCGCCAGCGCCTGACGGAGCAGGGCATAGACCAGCCTACGGCAACTGATGTCAGCCAGGCGATCTGCAGTATTCGCAGCGAGAAGCTTCCTGATCCGGCGGTGCTGGGCAATGCCGGCAGTTTCTTCAAGAATCCGCTGGTGTCGGCCGCCTTGGCCGCGCAGATCCGTCAGACCCATCCGGGCCTGATCGGTTATCCACAGGCGGACGGCCAGGTCAAGCTGGCGGCGGGCTGGTTGATCGAGCAGGCGGGCTGGAAGGGCTTTCGTGACGGCGACGCCGGTGTGCATCGCCTGCAATCGCTGGTGCTGGTCAACTATGGCAGCGCCAGCGGGCTCGAGTTGCTGAACCTGGCGCAGCGAATCCAGAAAGACATTGCCGAGCGCTTCAATGTCGAGCTGGAAATGGAACCCAACCGTTATTGAGCTAGGCTTGAACGCTGGAACCAGAGCCCTGCAGACCTGATTCGGTGGCAGGGCTTTTTTGTTAACGTTCGGTTAACGTAGCCTGCTAACGATGTAGCTCAAACAAAGGCCCGGTGAAGGTCATTCTTCACAAGAGAGCCCGATAGCCTGAGTCGATCTGCGTGTGCCGACCCCTTGCCACATCCCGGCAGATTGCTCGACCCCATAACCCAATCTCTATGCGGGCGTGCCCATGATTACCTTGAAACTCAATGGTCAGGATCATCCACTGGATGTCAGCGAGGACATGCCGCTGCTCTGGGCGATCCGCGATGTCGCCGGTTACAGCGGCACCAAATTCGGCTGCGGCCTGGGTCTGTGCGGTGCCTGCACCATTCATATCGACGGTGAGCCGGCGCGCAGTTGCATCACGCCGGTGGGCTCGGTGCGCGGACAGAACGTCAGCACTATCGATAACCTGCACAACGACCCGCTCGGGCAGCGCGTGCAGCAAGCCTGGCTCGACACTGCGGTTGCGCAGTGCGGGTTTTGCCAGGGTGGGCAAATCATGTCGGCTACGGCGCTGCTCAGAAGCAACCCCAACCCCAGCGACGAGGACATCGAAACGGCGATGGTCGGCAATATCTGTCGCTGCGGCACCTATAACCGCATCAAGACCGCGATCCGCCAGGTGGCGACTCACCTGCAGGAGGCCAAGGCATGAGCCCGTTACCGAGCGATTTCGCCCTGAGCAATCTCAGTCGACGGGGTTTTCTCAAAGGGCTGGGTGCGACCGGCGCGTTGGTGCTCGCGGCCAGTTGGGGCTGGCAGGATGCGCTCGCGGCGGACAAGCAGTTCGGTGCCGATGGCATGCCCAACGGCTGGGTCGACGATCCCAAGGTTTATCTGAGTATTGCCAGCGATGGCCGGGTGACCGTGGTGTGCAACCGTTCGGAAATGGGCCAGGGCGTACGCACCAGCCTGAGCATGGTGGTGGCGGACGAGCTGGAGGCCGATTGGGCGCAGGTCAGCGTGCGTCAGGCGCCGGGCGATGAGGTGCTATTCGGTAATCAGGACACCGACGGCTCGCGCAGCATGCGCCATTGGTACGAGCCCATGCGGCGTTGCGGTGCCGCAGCACGCAGCATGCTGGAGCAAGCGGCGGCCAACCAGTGGCAAGTGCCGGTCGGCGAGTGCCGTGCACAACTGCACAAAGTGGTCCACCAGCCTTCCGGGCGAGAGCTCGGCTACGGCGCGCTCGCTGAAGCGGCTGCAGCTTTGCCAGTGCCGGCCCGCGACAGTCTGCGGCTCAAGCAGCCCGAGGCGTTTCGCTACATCGGCAAGGAGTCGGTGCGGGCGATCGATGGAGAGGATATCGTCAACGGGCGCGCGGTCTACGGCGCAGACGTGCACTTTGAAGGCATGCTCTTTGCCACAGTGGCCCGCCCTGCGGTGTACGGCGGCACGGTGAAATCCTTCGATGCCAGCGCGGCGATGAAAGTCCCCGGGGTGATCAAGGTGATGCAGATCGAAAGTCGCCCCATTCCTTCCGAGTTCCAGCCGCTGGGCGGGATTGCCGTGGTTGCCAGTAACACTTGGGCAGCGATCAAGGGGCGAGAGGCGCTGAAGATCGTCTGGAATGATGGCCCCAACGCTGGCTACGACTCGATTGCCTACCGCAAGGAGCTGGAAGCCGCCTCCCTGAAGCCGGGCAAAGTGGTACGCAGCACCGGCAATATCGATGAGGCGCTGAATGCGGCGGACAGCAGCCTGGAGGCGAGCTATTACCTGCCGCACCTGGCGCAGTCGCCGATGGAGCCGATGGTTGCGGTGGCCCGTTTCAAGGACGGTCATTGCGAAGCCTGGGCGCCGAGCCAGGCGCCTCAGGTCACCCGTGAGCGCATCGCCGAGCGGCTGGGGATTGCCTTCGATAAGGTCACGGTCAACGTCACCCTGCTCGGTGGCGGTTTCGGCCGCAAGTCCAAGCCGGACTTCGTCCTCGAGGCGGCGATCCTGGCCAAGGCCTTTCCCGGCAAGGCGCTACGGGTGCAATGGACCCGAGAGGACGACATTCATAACTCCTACTTTCATACGGTCTCGGTGGAATACCTCAAGGCCAGCCTGAACAAGGACGGCATGCCCTCGGGCTGGTTGCACCGCACGGTAGCGCCGAGTATCACCGCGTTGTTCGCGCCTGGGATGAATCACGAGGCGGCGTTCGAGCTGGGCATGGGCTTTACCAACATGGCCTACGCGATTCCCAATGTGCGCCTGGAGAACCCTGAAGCCGCGGCACACACCCGCGTTGGCTGGTATCGCTCGGTGTCGAACATTCCTCATGGTTTCGCGATCCAGAGCTTTGTCGATGAGCTGGCACACAAGGCCGGCCAGGACCCATTGAAGTACCAGATCAAGCTCCTGGGTCCCGATCGTCAGATTGATCCGCGCACCCTGAGCGAAGAGTGGAACTACGGCGAATCCCCAGATCGTTACCCGATCGATACCGCGCGCCTGCGTGGCGTGCTGGAAACCGCCGCCAAGGCTGCCGGCTGGGGGCGTGAGCTACCCAAAGGGCGTGGCCTGGGATTGGCGGTGCATTACAGCTTCGTGACCTATGTGGCGGCGGTGATTGAGGTTGAGGTCAAGGACGATGGCACGTTGCTCGTGCACAAGGCCGACATCGCCGTGGACTGTGGCCCGCAGATCAATCCCGAGCGTATCCGTTCGCAGTTCGAGGGCGCCTGTGTAATGGGTCTGGGTAATGCAGTGCTGGGGGAAATCAGCTTCAAGGACGGTAAGGTCCAGCAGGACAACTTCCATATGTACGAAGTGGCGCGCATGTCGTTGGCGCCCAAGGTGGTGGCTGTGCACCTGGTGACGCCGCCAGGCACTGTGCCTTTGGGTGGCGTTGGCGAGCCAGGCGTACCGCCGATTGCTCCGGCGTTGTGCAATGCGATTTTTGCCGCGACCGGCAAGCGTATTCGCAGTTTGCCGGTGCGTTGGCAGTTGCAGGGCTGGCAGCAGGTCAAGGCGTGATGGGGGGGGCCAAGGCAGGGCTGGGCGCTATTGTCCTTGCGGCGGGGCAGGGCAGTCGCTATCGGCAGGTGGCCGGTGCCGATCAGGACAAGCTGTTGGCGCTGTGCGAAGGGCGTGATGGGGTGGTGCGTCCGGTGATCGAGCAGACCCTGCGTAACCTGCCCCCGGATATCGAGCGGCGTCTGCTGGTGACTACGGCAGACCGCCCCGAAGTGGTGCGCCTGGCTCGGGCCTATGGTTGTGAGGTGTTGGTTCTGGCATCGACCGGCATGGGCGACAGCATTGCGGCGGCGGTGGCGGCGTGTCCCGACCTCGAGGGCTGGCTGGTGGTGCTGGGGGATATGCCGTTTGTCATGCCCGAGAGCATCAGTCGCGTGGCGGCGCAGGTCATGGGCGATACCATCAGCGTGCCGGTGCAGGCCGGAGAGTTCGGGCACCCGGTGGGGTTTGGCGCTTCGTTCGCCAAGGCCTTGATGGGGTTGTCGGGAGATCGCGGGGCCAAGCCGTTGTTTGCCTCGGCCAAGGTGGTGCCGGTGCCGGTGGAGGATCAGGGGGTGCTGTGGGATGTGGATGTGCCGCAGGCTCTGGTTTTTAATGGCTAGTAGCTGTATCTCGAGATAAAAAAAGCCCCGCCTGATTGCTCAAGCGGGGCTTTTTAGTGGCTGATGGAATCAGGCGAGCGGTTTAGGCTCGTGCTCTTTTTCCAGGGCCTCAGGGTGTTGCTCGATCACTTCTTCGACGGAACGCAGGGTTTCGTCGATGGCTGGTGCAGCAGGCTCGGCAGCCACTTCTGCAGCCGGGGCAGGCACTGCCTCGACCACTTCAGCGACCGCTGGCGCAGCGGCGGCAGCCAACTCGGCCTCACGCTTGCGGCGACGCACTTCACGTGGATCGTTCGGTGCGCGACCGTTTTCGGTGAGGATGACCGGCGCAGCTTCGGTCACTGGTTCAACCACTTCAGCGGCTGCAGGTGCTTCGACGGCAGCGGGCTCGGCAACTACGACCGGCTCGGCAACCACTTCCGCCACTGCTTCGGCAACTACTGGCTCGGCAACTACCGGCTCAGCGGCTACTGGCTCGGAGACCCAGTTGAACGCGGTTTGCTCTTCGCGAACTTCAGGCGCTTTTTCAACGACTGGCGCTTCAACGACTGGCGCTTCAACGGCAGGCTCTGCAGCAATAACCGGCGCTTCAGTCACTTCTGCGACTTGTGGTTGTGCTTCGACCACTGGAGCAACCTCTACCGCTGGCGCTTCAGGAGCTTCGACTGGCGTGGTGGCTTCAACGACCGGTGCTTCAACCTGAGCAGTTTCCTGCACAGCTTCTTCAGCAACGGCAGCGGTTGCACGTTCAGCTTGCTGATGGGCCTCGGCTTCGGCTGGCGCGCTGATCACACTGCTGGCCACAGCGGCAGTTACCGCGAGACCGGCAGCCAGTTCAGCGCCAGTCGGCTCTTCGTTGCCTTCGGACTCTTCCGAGCCCTCGATCACGTTGCCGTTAGCATCGCGTTGACGCTCGCGGCGGTTGCTGCGACGACGCTGGCCACGGGAGCGGCGGCGTGGACGATCGCCTTCGGCGCCGTCTTGACCGTCTTCGGACAGTTGCTCTTCGTTGCCTGGCAATTCTTCTTCGGCAACAGCGGCAGCCGCCTGTTCGGCGCGTGGTTGACGCTCTTCACGCGGTGGGCGGGGTGCGCGTTCTTCACGCGGCTGGCGAGCTGGACGCTCTTCAGCAGCAGCGACCGCGGTGGTGGCAGCGGCAGCAGCAACGGCTGGTGCAGCGTCCAGCGGCTCGCGCAGTTCACGTACCGGGCGTTCTTCACGCTCGCCACGTGGCTTGCGATCTTCACGCGGAGGACGTGGTGCACGCTCTTCACGCGGTGCACGCGGAGCGCGCTCTTCACGGGCTACGGCTGGAGTTTCTTCACGCAGTTCGCGGGGTTGGCGCTCTTCGCGCGGCTCGCGTGGTGCACGTTCTTCACGCGGAGCGCGTTCTTCACGTGGCTTGCGCTCTTCATCGCGACGACCGTTGCGGTTGCGGCTTTGCTGACGACCGTTGCGACGTTCTTCGTTGCGCGCCGGGCGCTCGGTGACAGGCTTCTCGACCACAACCGGAGCCACTGGCTCTTCCTTGGTGGCGAACAGGCTGACCAGCGACTTCACCAGGCCCTTGAACAGGCTTGGCTCCGGTACGACGGCAGGGGCGGCAACCGGAGCAGCAGCAACCACTTCGGTCGGAACCGGTGCATTGGCGCGGGCTGGTGCCGTTTTCACGGCAGCTTCCTGGCGAACCAGGGTGCGGGTAGCGGCAGCTGGCTGGACTTCTTCGACTTCGGCAGCGGCCGCAGCGATTTCGTAGCTGGACTGGTTGTTGGCCGCTTCCGGGCTGTCATCACGCAGGCGCTGAACTTCGAAATGCGGGGTTTCGAGGTGATCGTTCGGCAGAATGACGATGCGCGCACGGGTACGCAGTTCGATCTTGGTGATCGAGTTACGTTTTTCGTTGAGCAGGAAAGCTGCGACCGGGATTGGCACCTGGGCGCGTACTTCGGCAGTACGGTCTTTCAGGGCTTCTTCTTCGATCAGGCGCAGGATTGCCAGCGACAGCGATTCAACGTCACGGATGATGCCGGTGCCGTTGCAGCGTGGGCAGACGATGCCGCTGCTTTCGCCCAGGGATGGACGCAGGCGCTGACGGGACATTTCCAGCAGGCCGAAGCGCGAAATGCGGCCAACTTGCACGCGGGCACGGTCGGCTTCCAGGCATTCGCGGACTTTTTCTTCCACGGCGCGCTGGTTCTTGGCAGGGGTCATGTCGATGAAGTCGATGACGATCAGGCCGCCAATGTCGCGCAGGCGCAACTGACGGGCGATTTCTTCGGCGGCTTCAAGGTTGGTCTGCAGGGCGGTTTCTTCGATATCGCTGCCTTTGGTGGCGCGCGCCGAGTTGATGTCGATGGACACCAGGGCTTCGGTCGGGTCGATAACGATGGAGCCGCCGGAAGGCAGTTCAACGACGCGCTGGAAGGCGGTCTCGATCTGGCTTTCGATCTGGAAACGGTTGAACAGCGGAACGCTGTCTTCGTACAGCTTGATCTTGCTCGCGTACTGCGGCATCACCTGGCGGATGAAGGTCAGGGCTTCGTCCTGGGCTTCAACGCTGTCGATCAATACTTCGCCGATGTCCTGGCGCAGGTAATCGCGGATCGCGCGGATGATCACGTTGCTTTCCTGGTAGATCAGGAAAGGTGCGGAGCGATCCAGGGACGCTTCCTTGATGGCGGTCCACAGCTGCAGCAGGTAATCGAGGTCCCACTGCATTTCTTCGCTGCTGCGGCCAAGACCTGCAGTGCGCACGATCAGACCCATGTCAGCCGGGGCAACCAGGCCGTTCAGGGCTTCACGCAGTTCGTTGCGCTCTTCACCTTCGATGCGACGGGAGATACCGCCGGCACGCGGGTTGTTCGGCATCAGTACCAGGTAACGACCAGCCAGGCTGATGAAGGTGGTCAGGGCGGCGCCCTTGTTGCCACGTTCTTCTTTTTCGACCTGGACGATGACTTCCTGGCCTTCGCTCAGGACGTCCTTGATGTTGACGCGGCCTTCAGGAGTCTTCTTGAAGTATTCGCGGGAGATTTCCTTGAGGGGCAGGAAGCCGTGGCGCTCAGAGCCGAAATCGACAAAGGCAGCCTCCAGGCTTGGTTCGATGCGAGTAATCCGGCCTTTATAGATGTTGGCCTTCTTCTGCTCGCGTGCACCGGATTCGATGTCCAGGTCGTAGAGGCGCTGGCCATCTACCAGTGCAACACGCAACTCTTCGGGTTGAGTTGCGTTAATCAGCATTCTTTTCATGTAGTACCGTCGGTTTCCGGGCTGCCGGAAACGGCGTTCGGCACACACGACTTCTCACGGTCGGTGTCAGGTGCGTCGGGAGTGGTTGGCCATTCCCGTGTCCAGCAATGTGCGGCCAATGTGGGCCGGCATCGCGACGTACGCGTCCTGCTTGCTGTGGCTACTTAAGCACTCAGTCAGGAGGAGGAATCAACCGGCGACTGTGGACGAGATGAAGCGTCTAAATATAAGCCTAGTGCTACACGGTCCGACGGTTGTGCATCTCCACCCTACACGTATCCCTGATAATTCGGGTGCTGCCGCGCGCTGAATCCGCAACGGGTTGGCATTTACCGTGTTCTCCAATGGGGAGTCCACGCTCATGGCTACACAAGACTGGGTGAAAGCTGTTTGGCTGGCTCCCAGCTTGTTTCAGGCGTTGTTTCCGAAACTCTTGCCCCAGGTCTGGAACAGGACTGACTGCACTTTGTGAACTGGCCGTAAATATCGGTGCAACAGACGAGTGGTACTCTGCTTGCTGCACTCGCTTCAGGCCTCATGTCACCTGCGCTTGTTACAATCCTGAGCCTTCCAGTTGGTGCGAAAGCCCCGTAGGACGGCCTCGCGTCCTGATGAATTGCGTTGGTCAGGGCCGGCAACTTGCCGTTGGTCCTCTGTCCAGGCCGCTTTTGGCGGCGTTCGCGACTATAGCAGCAATGATTAAGTGCTTCAATTCCATAAAAAATTGTTATCATTCGCGGCATGACGACTACTGCCCCCCCGACCCCTGGCGTACAACTGCTCGAGGTCTCGCCGGAATATGCCGGCCAACGAATTGACAACTTCCTTCTCGCTCGGCTCAAAGGCGTGCCCAAGACCTTGATTTACCGCATTTTGCGTAAAGGCGAAGTGCGCGTGAACAAGGGCCGGATCAAGCCCGAGTACAAGCTGCAGGCGGGTGACATCGTGCGCGTGCCGCCGGTGCGAGTGCCCGAGCGCGACGAACCGGTGCCTCTGGCCCAGGGTTTGTTGCAGCGCCTGGAAGCCTCGATTGTCTTCGAAGACAAGGCCCTGATCGTGATCAACAAGCCCGCCGGGATTGCTGTTCACGGCGGCAGTGGCTTGAATTTCGGGGTGATCGAAGCCTTCCGCCAGCTGCGCCCGGACGCCAAGGAGCTGGAGTTGGTCCACCGCCTTGATCGTGACACTTCCGGCCTGTTGATGCTCGCCAAGAAGCGCAGCATGTTGCGCCATTTGCACGCCGCCCTGCGCGGTGATGGCGTCGACAAACGCTACATGGCGCTGGTCCGCGGTCGCTGGGAAACCGCGGTCAAACAGGTGCGTGCGCCGCTGCTCAAGAGCAACCTGCGTTCCGGCGAGCGCATGGTCGAGGTCAATGAAGAGGGCAAAGAAGCCCTCACTGTCTTCAAGGTACTGCGCCGTTTCGGCGATTTTGCCACCATGGTCGAGGCCAAGCCGGTCACCGGTCGTACCCACCAGATTCGCGTGCACACCCTGCATGCCGGCCACAGCATTGCCGGTGACACCAAGTACGGCGATGAGGATTTCAGCAAGGAAATTCGCGAGCTGGGCGGCAAGCGCCTGTTCCTGCACGCCTACATGCTGACGGTGCCGCTGCCTGACGGCGGCGAGCTCAAGCTGCAGGCGCCAGTAGACGAAATGTGGGCCAAGACCGTGGAGCGCCTGAGTGCGGAATGACTACAAGCTGCTGATTTTCGACTGGGACGGCACCTTGGCCGATTCCATCGGGCGGATTGTCGAGGCGATGCATGTCGCCTCGCAGCGATCCGGTTTCGCCTTGTGCGACGATCTGGCGGTCAAGGGCATCATTGGCCTGGGTTTGCCGGAGGCGATTCGCACCTTGTACCCGCAAATCAGTGATACCGAGCTGGTTGCCTTTCGTCAGCACTACGCCGATCACTACATCGCCCTGGAGGCTGAGCCTTCGCCGCTGTTCGAGGGTGTGGTCGAGTCGCTGGCGGCGTTCCGCGACGAGGGCTATCACCTGGCGGTGGCGACCGGAAAGGCGCGTCGCGGCCTGGATCGGGTGCTCAAGTCCCACGGCTGGGAAGATTATTTCGATATCACCCGCGCTGCCGACGAAACGGCGAGCAAGCCCCATCCCCTGATGCTGGAGCAGATCCTCGCCCATTGCGCGGTGCGCCCCGAGCAGGCATTGATGGTCGGGGATTCCTCCTTCGACCTGCAAATGGCCCGCAACGCCGGGGTGCCGTCGGTGGCAGTCAGTTATGGTGCCCAGTCGATCAGCGCGTTGCGCGCCTACGAGCCGCGACTGGCTATCGATCATTTTTCACAATTGCGTACCTGGCTGGGTCAGCAGGTCTAATGAATTCGGGTTGGAGAGCAAGTCGTGGCTGACGAATGGAAAGCGCCTGTCAAAGCCAGTGCTGAAGACAGCGAAGACAAAAGCTGGAAGCTGTTGGAGAAAACCTTGCTTGCCGGGGTGCAGGAGCAGCGTCGTGCGCGGCGTTGGGGGATTTTCTTCAAGCTGCTGACCTTCACCTATCTGTTTATCGCCTTGATTCTGTTCACGCCGCTGATGGACATCGAAAAGAGCGCGACGAGAGGCCCGGGTTATACCGCGCTGATCGAAATCACCGGGGTGATCGCCGACAAGGAGCCGGCCAGCGCTGACAATATCGTCGGCAGCCTGCGTGCGGCGTTCGAGGACACCAAGGTCAAGGGCATCGTATTGCGCATCAACAGCCCAGGCGGCAGTCCGGTGCAGTCGGGCTACGTCTACGATGAAATCCGTCGCCTGCGTGTTCTGCATCCAGAAACCAAGGTCTATGCGGTGATTTCCGATCTCGGCGCCTCGGGGGCCTATTACATCGCCAGTGCCGCCGATCAGATCTACGCCGACAAGGCCAGTCTGGTCGGTTCCATCGGCGTGACCGCGGCCGGCTACGGCTTCGTCGGCACCATGGAGAAGCTGGGGGTCGAGCGTCGCACCTACACCTCGGGTGAGCACAAGTCGTTCCTTGATCCGTTCCAGCCGCAAAAACCGGAAGAAACCCAGTTCTGGCAGGGCGTACTGGACACCACCCACCAGCAGTTCATTGCCAGTGTGAAAAAGGGCCGTGGCGATCGCCTGAAGGACAAGGAACATCCGGAGTTGTTCTCCGGTCTGGTCTGGTCCGGCGAGCAGGCGCTGCCGCTGGGCTTGATCGATGGCTTGGGCAGTGCCAGTTCCGTGGCGCGGGATGTGATTGGCGAGAAAGAGCTGGTCGACTTCACTATCCAGGAGTCGCCGTTCGATCGCTTCTCGAAAAAACTCGGTGCCAGCGTGGCGCAGCAGATGGCGATGTGGATGGGCTTTCAGGGCCCGTCCCTGCGTTGATTGCAATCTGCATAAAAAAACCGGCCCTTGTGGCCGGTTTTTTTGTCGTTCAGGGGATCTGTACGCCTTCGACCAGGAGCATGTCCACCAGGCGGATCAGCGGCAGGCCGACCAGGCTGGTGGCGTCCGGCCCTTCGGTGCTCTGGAACAGGCTCACACCGAGGCCTTCGGCCTTGAAACTGCCTGCGCAATCGTAGGGCTGTTCGGCGAGCAGGTAGCGCTCGATGTGCGCCGGGTCGAGGTGGCGCATGTGTACGGTGAAGGGGATGCAATCGATCTGGCAGGCGCCGGTCTGGCTGTTCAGCAGCGCCAGGCCGGTGAGGAAGGTCACGCGGGTGCCACTGGCGGCCAGTAGTTGCTCGCGAGCCTTGTCAAAGGTGTGGGGTTTGCCGATGATGCGTCCGTCGAGGACGGCCACCTGGTCCGAGCCGATGATCAGGTGGGCGGGGTGGCTGTCTGCCAGTGCCCGGGCCTTGGCCTCGGCCAGGCGTTTTACCAGTTCGATGGCGGACTCGCCCGACTGGTGGCTTTCATCGATATCCGGGGAGCTGCAGATGAAAGGTAGCTGCAGGCGAGCCAGTAGTTCTCGGCGATAAATCGAGCTGGAAGCGAGTAATAAAGGCGGCATGAGGCTCTCCAAAAGTCAGTCGCCGATTCTAGCGGGGCTTCCAAGTGACGGACAGGGCTGAATTTCCTTTGACATGGGCGGGGGCATCCCTATAATGCTGCGCCTATGTTGAATGACCCGATTCCACCTCACGTTGACCCGCGCAAATTGGCTGACCGTGGCACCACCCTTCAAGGTGAAATGCTGCTGGCCGATTTGGAGAGACTCTGCGACCCGCTTTCCGACACTGTCGGTACGGTGCAGGCTAAATTCGTTTTTGAGCGAGATGAACGTAAATCTGTGGTGATCCACAGCTTTATCGACACCGAAGTCAAAATGGTTTGCCAGCGTTGTCTTGAGCTGGTCACCCTGCCGATTCACAGCGAATGCAGTTATGCTGTGGTAAAGGAGGGTGCGAATACCCAGTCGTTGCCGAAAGGTTATGACGTGCTGGAACTGGGCGAAGATCCTTTGGATCTGCAGTCACTGATCGAGGAGGAGCTTCTGCTCGCCTTGCCCATTGTGCCTGCTCATCATCCGGAAGAATGCCAGCAGCCGGCGGGTCTCGATGAGCCCGAACCGAGCGAGGACGAGGTAACGCGGTCCAACCCGTTCAGTGTATTGGCGCAGTTAAAGCGTGACCCAAACGTTTAGGAGTTAATCAATTATGGCTGTTCAGCAGAACAAAAAATCCCGCTCCGCCCGTGACATGCGTCGTTCGCACGATGCTCTCGAGGCAAGCACCCTGTCCGTAGAAAAGACCACTGGTGAAGTTCACCTGCGTCACCACGTATCGCCAGAAGGCGTATACCGTGGCCGTAAAGTGATCGACAAGGGCGCTGACGAGTAATCACTTGTCCGCTCAAGTCATCGCGATTGACGCAATGGGCGGGGACTTCGGTCCCCGCAGCATTGTCCAGGCCAGTCTCGCTTGCCTGTCTGCTACGCCCTCGCTGCATCTGACCCTCGTCGGTCAACCCTCCCTTCTAGAAGATTTGATTGCCAGCCAGTCGGCTGTGGATCGCGCGCGCCTGACGATTGCGCCTGCGCTCGACGTCATCGGCATGGATGAAAAGCCTTCCCAGGCCTTGCGTGGCAAGCCCGACTCCTCCATGCGCGTCGCGCTCGAGTTGCTGCGCGACGGCAAGGTCCAGGCCTGTGTCAGTGCCGGCAATACCGGGGCGCTGATGGCCTTGTCGCGGCATGTGCTCAAGACGCTGCCGGGGATCGACCGGCCGGCGATGGTTGCCGCCATCCCGACCCAGCGCGGCTATTGCCAGTTGCTGGACCTGGGGGCGAATGTCGATTGCAGTGCCGAGCATCTGTTCCAGTTCGCGGTCATGGGGTCGGTGGCGGCGCAGACGCTCGGGGTAGTGCGTCCCCGGGTGGCGTTGTTGAATATCGGTACCGAAGACATCAAGGGCAATCAGCAGGTCAAGCTCGCGGCGACCCTGCTGCAAAACGCCCGGGGGCTTAACTACATCGGTTTTGTCGAAGGGGACGGCCTGTACCGTGGCGAGGCGGATGTCGTGGTGTGTGACGGTTTTGTCGGCAACATCCTGCTCAAATCCAGTGAAGGCCTGGCGACGATGATCGCCGGGCGCGTCGAGGCGTTGTTCAGGAAAAACCTGGCGACAAAACTGGTCGGTGCCCTGGCCCTGCCGCTGATGAAGCGCCTGCAGGCCGATCTGGCGCCCGCCAGGCACAATGGCGCGAGCTTTCTCGGCTTGCAGGGGATTGTCGTGAAGAGTCATGGCTCGGCCGGTGTCGAGGGCTTTCAGAGTGCGATCCAGCGTGCCTTGATCGAGATTCAGGAGAACTTGCCGCAGCGCCTGCATGGTCGTCTGGAGGATTTGCTGCTTTAGGCATTTTCGTCGGACAATGCTTAAATGTGACCGCTCAGTGCAATTGGCCATCCAACTGTCAGTTTCTTGCGTCCCCCATGACGGGACGTCAACTCTCCGACGACAAGATCATTAGGGGCTTGTTACATGTCTGCTTCCCTCGCATTCGTCTTTCCAGGACAGGGTTCGCAGTCCCTCGGCATGCTGGCCGAGTTGGGCGCGCAACATCCAGTGGTCCTCGACACTTTCAAAGAAGCTTCCGATGCCCTGGGTTACGACCTGTGGGCGCTGACCCAGCAGGGGCCGGAAGAGCAACTCAATCAAACCGACAAGACCCAACCGGCCATCCTGACCGCCTCGATCGCCTTGTGGCGTCTGTGGCTGGCGGAAGGTGGTGCGCGTCCGGCCTACGTCGCCGGCCATAGCCTCGGCGAATACAGCGCGCTGGTCGCCGCTGGCAGCCTGAGCCTGGGTGATGCGGTGAAGCTGGTCGAAACACGCGGCAAGCTGATGCAAGAGGCCGTGCCGGCCGGGCAGGGCGGTATGGCGGCGATCCTGGGTCTGGAGGATGCCGACGTAGTGGCGGCCTGTGCCGAAGCGGCGCAGGGTGAGGTGGTCAGTGCGGTCAACTACAACTCGCCGGGCCAGGTGGTGATTGCCGGCGCCAAGGCGGCTGTCGAGCGTGCCATCGAAGGTTGCAAGGCGCGTGGTGCCAAACGCGCCATGCCGCTGCCGGTCAGCGTGCCGTCGCACTGCGAGCTGATGCGTCCGGCGGCCGAGCGCTTTGCCGAGTCGATCGCCGCGATCGACTGGCAGGCGCCGCAGATCCCGGTGGTTCAGAACGTCAGTGCGGCAGTGCCGGCCGATCTGGAAACCCTCAAGCGCGATCTGCTTGAGCAGCTCTACAAGCCGGTGCGCTGGGTCGGGTCGGTGCAGACACTGGCGACCCAGGGCGCAACCCAATTGGTTGAATGCGGTCCAGGCAAAGTCCTGGCCGGGCTGAACAAACGCTGCGCCGAAGGCGTGTCGACCTCTAACCTCAATACCCCAGATGCCTTCGCTGCCGCTCGCGCAGCGCTGGCCTGAATTAGGAGAAGCTTGCATGAGTCTGCAAGGTAAAGTTGCACTGGTGACCGGTGCCAGCCGTGGTATTGGCCAGGCTATCGCCCTGGAACTGGGTCGTCAGGGCGCCATCGTTGTTGGCACTGCGACCTCCGCCAAAGGCGCCGAGGCAATTGCCGCCACGCTCAAAGAGCACGGTATCCAGGGTACGGGCCTGGAGCTGAACGTCACCAGCGACGAATCCGTCAGCGCAGTGCTGGCAAGCATCCAGGAGCAATTCGGTGCGCCGGCGATCCTGGTGAATAACGCCGGTATCACCCGCGATAACCTGATGATGCGCATGAAAGACGACGAGTGGCATGACGTTATCGACACCAACCTGAACAGTCTGTATCGCCTGTCCAAGGGTGTTTTGCGCGGCATGACCAAGGCCCGTTGGGGACGAATTATCAGTATTGGTTCGGTTGTGGGTGCCATGGGCAACGCAGGCCAAGTAAACTATGCCGCTGCCAAGGCAGGCCTGGAAGGTTTCAGCCGCGCGCTGGCGCGTGAAGTCGGTTCGCGTTCGATTACGGTAAACTCGGTAACCCCAGGGTTCATCGACACCGATATGACCCGCGAGCTGCCCGAAGCACAGCGTGAAGCCTTGCAGACGCAAATTCCGCTGGGCCGTCTGGGACAAGCTCAAGAGATCGCGTCCGTGGTCGCTTTTCTTGCGTCCGACGGTGCGGCTTACGTGACTGGGGCTACAATCCCGGTGAACGGCGGGATGTACATGTAAGTTTAAATGTGACGGATTGCTTCAAAAAAATGTCATACGAGCTGTCTAAAATCCGTTATAAAGCTGCAATCTATTTATAGGCAGATGGCTGCAGGGTTCGAGGAGTGAAGCTTTCAGTTGAAAAGCTGAAAAGTCTTTCTATACACTTACCCACTGGCCAGCTGCCTGAATTTGTCCATTAGGAGTGAAAACAAGGTATGAGCACCATCGAAGAGCGCGTCAAGAAAATCGTTGCTGAGCAACTGGGCGTTAAAGAAGAAGAAGTGGTCAACACTGCTTCCTTCGTAGAAGACCTGGGTGCCGACTCCCTTGACACCGTTGAGCTGGTGATGGCTCTGGAAGAGGAATTCGAGACCGAAATCCCTGACGAAGAAGCTGAAAAGATCACTACTGTACAAGCTGCAATCGACTACGTTACTAGCCACCAGGCGTAATAGTTTGTAATCGTTGTCTGCTGTCATGGAAAAACCGCACTGCCATCATGGCGTGCGGTTTTTTCTTTAGGCCTGATGCAAAGTCGTCATTTGAAAAAAGGAGAGTGCTGTGTCGCGTAGACGCGTCGTAGTCACCGGTATGGGTATGTTGTCGCCACTGGGCACGGATGTGCCGAGCAGCTGGCAGGGCATTCTGGCTGGCCGCAGTGGCATTGGTCTGATCGAACACACTGACCTTTCTGCCTATTCCACTCGTTTTGGCGGCTCGGTAAAGGGCTTCAATGTCGAGGAGTACCTGTCGGTCAAGGAAGCTCGCAAACTCGACCTGTTCATTCAATACGGTCTGGCGGCCGGTTTTCAGGCGGTGCGCAATGCAGGCCTGGAAGTCACCGATGCCAACCGTGAGCGTATCGGCGTGGCCATGGGCTCGGGTATTGGCGGTCTGACCAATATCGAAGAGACCAGTCGCACCCTGCATGACACCGGTCCGCGACGGATTTCTCCGTTTTTCGTGCCGGGCTCGATCATCAACATGATTTCCGGTTTCCTGTCGATCCACCTCGGCGTACAGGGACCCAACTACGCCATCGCCACAGCCTGCACCACCGGTACCCACTGTATCGGCATGGCGGCGCGCAACATTGCCTACGGCGAAGCCGACGTGATGATTGCCGGCGGTGCCGAAATGGCCGCCTGCGGCCTGGGCATGGGCGGCTTTGGCGCTGCACGCGCACTCTCGACCCGCAATGACGAGCCGACCCGCGCCAGCCGTCCGTGGGACAAGGGCCGTGATGGCTTCGTCCTCTCTGACGGTGCCGGTGCGCTGGTGCTTGAAGAGCTGGAACACGCCAAGGCCCGCGGCGCGACCATCTACGCCGAGCTGATCGGTTTTGGCACCAGTGGCGACGCCTACCACATGACCTCGCCACCGGCGGACGGTGCCGGCGCTGCGCGCTGCATCACCAATGCCCTGCGCGATGCGCGGATCAATGGCGACCAGGTGCAGTACATCAACGCCCACGGCACCTCGACCTCGGCTGGCGACCTCGCCGAAGCCCAGGCGATCAAGACCGTGTTCGGCGATCACGCCTACAAGCTGGCTGTCAGCTCGACCAAGTCCATGACTGGTCACCTGCTGGGTGCGGCGGGCGCTGTCGAAGCGATCTTCAGCGTGCTGGCGATCAATGGCCAGGTGGCGCCACCGACCATCAACCTCGATGAGCCGGACGAAGGCTGCGACCTCGATTTCGTGCCGCACATCGCGCGCAACATGGATATCGACGTGGTCCTGTCCAACTCGTTCGGGTTTGGTGGCACCAACGGCTCGCTGGTGTTCCGTCGGTTCGCCGACTGATGGACAGCTGGGTCGACGGTCAACCGGCTGACGCGCTGTCGCTTAAAGACCGTGGCCTGGCATACGGCGATGGACTGTTCGAGACCATCGCGGTCAAGGCGGGCCGGCCGCTGCTGCTGGAACGCCACCTGCAACGACTGGCCGAAGGCTGCAAGCGCCTGGCGATTGCGGCGGATCACGACTTGGTTCGTCGCGAGCTGCTGGCCTATGCCGCCGCCCTCGGCGACGGCGTACTCAAGCTGATCCTCACTCGTGGCGACAGCCAGCGCGGTTACACCGCCGACCCCGCAGCTGCGCCCCGACGCATCCTGCAAGGCAATCCTCCCGCCGCCTATCCGCCAGTCCATGCGGAGCAAGGTGTGCGCCTGTTTCCCTGCACCACGCGGCTTGCCACTCAGCCGCTGCTGGCAGGTCTCAAACATCTGAACCGTCTTGAGCAAGTGCTGGCTCGTGCCGAATGGCAGGGCAGAGAATGCGCTGAAGGCTTGATGCTCGACTTGGACCAGCGCGTTATCGAAGGGGTGTTCAGCAATCTGTTCCTGGTCCGTGATGGCGTGCTGATCACCGCCGATTTGCGCCGTTGCGGCGTGGCCGGTGTGATGCGTGGCGAATTGTTGGCCCAGGCCAGTGCTCTTGAAATCCCTACTGAAATCACCGATATCAGCCTTGAACAATTGCAGCAGGCGGATGAAGTCTTCGTCTGCAACAGCGTGTACGGCGTTTGGCCGGTATGCGCCTATGCTGCACTGAGCTGGCCGGTTGGGCCGCTCACCCGTAAACTGCAAGGCATTGCCCGCGCACTACTGGATGCTTGATTCGTGAGACGTAAACTCTTGCTGCTGCTGGAAACCGGATTGGTTCTGGCAGGGCTGCTGCTGGGCTTTTCCGCCTGGAAAATAGATTCGGCGCTGGAGCAGCCGCTCAATATTACTCAGGAAGAGTTACTGGATGTCCCCACCGGTTCCACCCCCTCCGGAACCTTCAATCGCCTGGAAGCCGACGGCGTGCTCGAAGATGCCTTCTGGCTGCGCCTGTACTGGCGCTTCAACCTGGCGACCCAGCCTCTGCACAGCGGCGAGTACCGCATGTTGCCAGGCATGACTGCGCAAGGCCTGATTGGCCTGTGGCAGCGTGGCGGAGTGGTTCAGTACAGCCTGACCCTGGTCGAAGGCTGGAACTTCCGCCAGGTTCGCGCGGCATTGGCGAAAAACGACAAGCTGGAGCAAACCCTGGTCGGCTTGAGCGACAGCGAGTTGATGGAAAAGCTCGGCCATCCCGGGGTGTTTCCCGAAGGCCGGTTCTTCCCGGATACCTACCGTTTCGTGCGCGGCATGAGTGATGCCGACCTGCTGGAGAAGGCCTACGATCGGCTCGACGATGTGCTCGCCAAGGAGTGGGCCAAACGTGCGCCGGACCTGCCTTACACCGACCCTTACAAAGCGCTGATCATGGCGTCCCTGGTGGAAAAGGAAACCGGTGTGCCGCAAGAGCGTGGGCAGATTGCCGGGGTGTTTGTGCGACGCCTGCAGATCGGCATGATGCTGCAGACCGATCCGACGGTGATCTACGGCATGGGCGAGCGTTACAACGGCAAGTTGACCCGGGCCTCGCTGAAAGAGCCTACGCCCTACAATACTTATGTGATTTTCGGCCTGCCGCCGACACCGATTGCCATGGTCGGCCGCGAAGCCATTCATGCCGCGCTGAACCCGGTGTCGGGCAGCAGCCTGTACTTCGTCGCCCGCGGTGATGGCAGTCACGTCTTCTCCGATGACCTGGACGCCCACAACAGCGCGGTGCGCGAGTATCAGCTCAAGCGTCGCGCCGACTACCGCTCGAGCCCGGCGCCGGCCAATGGTGTGACCACGCCGGATGAATCGGCACCGGATGAGGTCCCGGAACAAGAGTCGGTGATGCCGCCAGCGGTCGCGCCGGAACCCGAGCCTGAACCCGCACCAACGCAAAGCCCGCAATGACTCTGACTAAGGACTGCCTGTGACTGGCTTGTTTATTACCCTGGAAGGGCCGGAAGGCGCCGGCAAGAGCACCAATCGCGAATACCTGGCCGAGCGCTTGCGCAACGCCGGTATCGAAGTGGTGCTGACCCGCGAACCGGGCGGTACCCCGTTGGCCGAGCGCATTCGCGAGGTGTTGCTGGCGCCGGTCGATGAGGTCATGAACCCGGATGCCGAGTTGCTGCTGGTGTTCGCTGCACGGGCCCAGCACCTGGCCGAAATCATTCGCCCGGCGTTGGCGCGCGGCGCGGTGGTGCTCTGTGATCGGTTCACCGATTCGACCTACGCCTACCAGGGCGGCGGCCGCGGTTTGTCGCTGGAGCGCATTGCGGCGCTGGAAACCTTCGTCCAGGGCGACTTGCGCCCGGACCTGACGCTGATCTTCGATCTGCCGGTGGAAATCGGCATGGCTCGCGCCAGTGCCCGTGGTCGCCTGGATCGCTTCGAGCTGGAGGGCAGGGTGTTCTTCGACGCCGTGCGCAGTGCTTTCCTCGAGCGTGCCAAAGCCGATCCGGGGCGTTACCGGCTGGTAGACGCCGGGCAACCCCTGGCTGACGTCCAGCGTGCCCTGGATGGCCTGTTGCCTCAATTGCTGGAGCGTCACCGTGGCTGAAGCCTATCCCTGGCAGGACGGCCTGTGGCAGCAGTTGGCCGGTCGCGCGCAGCACGCCCACGCCTACCTGCTGCATGGCCCGAAAGGCATCGGCAAGCGGGCGCTGGCTGAGCGTCTGATGGCGCGACTGTTGTGCCAGCAACCGCAAGGCCTCGAGGCCTGCGGCCAATGCAAGTCGTGCCTGCTGCTCAAGGCTGGGAGCCATCCGGACAATTACATTCTGGAGCCGGAAGAAGCGGACAAGGCGATCAAGGTCGACCAGGTTCGCGAATTGGTGGGCTTCGTGGTGCAGACCGCGCAGTTGGGCGGGCGCAAGGTGGTGTTGATCGAGCCGGTGGAGGCGATGAACATCAACGCCGCCAACGCCTTGCTGAAAAGCCTCGAAGAGCCTTCGGGCGACACCGTGTTGCTGCTGGTCAGCCACCAGTCCAGCCGCCTGCTGCCGACGATCAAGAGCCGCTGCGTGCAACAGGCCTGTCCGCTGCCTGGCGAGGCCATGAGCCTGGAGTGGTTGGCGACGGCCTTGCCTGACTGCAGTGGGGAAGAGGGTATTGAATTGTTGACCCTGGCGGCCGGTTCGCCGCTGGCGGCGGTCGCACTGCAAGCCCAAGGCGTGCGGGAGCAACGGGCCCAGGTAGTCGACGGGGTGAAGAAGCTGCTCAAGCAGCAGCAATCGCCGACTCAGTTGGCTGAAGGCTGGAATGCGATTCCACTGCTGTTGCTGTTCGACTGGTTTTGCGATTGGTCGAGCCTGATCTTGCGCTATCAATTGACGCAAGACGAAGCAGGCCTGGGTTTGCCTGACATGCGCAAGGTGGTCCAGTACCTGGCGCAGAAGTCGGCGCAGGACAAGGTGCTGACTATCCAGGACTGGATCCTCGCTCAGCGCCAGAAAGTCCTGGGCAAGGCCAACCTGAATCGCGTGCTGTTGCTCGAAGCCTTGCTGGTGCAATGGGCCGGATTGCCGGGCCAGCGTTAGAATGCGGTACCCGGACAAGGTCCGACCGTCCCACTGATTCGATTGAGTTGTCGCCTGACTATGCTTGTAGATTCCCATTGCCACCTCGACCGACTCGACCTGGCCGCCCACGATGGCTGCCTCGATGCAGCCCTTGAAGCCGCTCGCCAGCGTGGCGTCGGGCACTTCCTGTGTATCGGCGTGAGTGTCGACAACGCCGCCGAGGTCAAGGCCCTCGCCGAGCGTTATGCCGACGTCGACTGCTCCGTCGGCGTGCACCCGCTGGACGTGCAGCCAGGCGCCGCGCCGGCACTGGACTGGCTGTTGCAGGAATTGAATCACCCACGGGTGGTGGCCATCGGTGAAACCGGCCTGGATTACCACTACGAGCCGGAAGCGGCCGAGTTGCAGCAGGAGTCGTTCCGCCTGCACCTGCAAGCCGCCCAACAGACCGGCAAGCCGGTGATCGTGCATACCCGTGGTGCGCGCGCCGACACCCTGAGTCTGCTGCGCGAAGCCGCCTTGCCCCAGGCCGGGGTGCTGCACTGCTTTACCGAAGACTGGGAGATGGCCAAGGCCGCACTGGACCTGGGCTTCTACATTTCATTGTCGGGCATCGTCACCTTCCGCAACGCCGATGCCCTGCGTGATGTCGCGAGCAAGGTGCCCGCCGACCGCCTGTTGGTGGAGACCGACTCACCGTACCTGGCGCCGATCCCGTACCGGGGCAAGCCGAACTTGCCGCAATACGTGCGAGAAGTGGCAGAGTTTCTTGCGATGCTGCGCGGCGAATCCTACGAGCGCTTTGCCGAGCAGACCACGCAGAACTTCAAGCGATTGTTCCCGCTGGCGCACGTCAAGCCGGCCTGATCACCTGCGAGGTCAAATCGCAGGCAAAAAAAACCCGGGTTCTGGGGGGTGAATCCGGGTTAAGACCATTAGGAGTAAAACAAAGGTACTCGGTCCGTTGGCACCTATATCCACGCGTCACTTGGGGGAGATGACGCGCCGACATTTGAAGTATTGATCAGTATTGCCGGCAGTCCAGTTTGATCCACCGGGTTTCTTAAACAAATTTGGAATACCGGCGCTTCGCTTGAGTTCTCACTGACGGACAGAACAGGTGAAGACGGGCCCGGACTGACCTGTCTTGCAGTGCGCCTTGTCAGCAACGCCTGACGCAAGCTGACACAAAATCAACAAGAAAGTGACTCATGCTCGGATGATCCGTGCAATTTGGCGCAAGTTAGGCATAATACCCGGCTTCGAATTTTGACCCTTCAGACCTTTTTCTTATGCACAAAGAACCTCGTAAGGTCCGTGAGTTTCGTCGCCGCGAGCAAGAAATTCTCGACACCGCGCTCAAGCTGTTCCTCGAACAAGGTGAAGACAGTGTCACCGTCGAGATGATCGCGGATGCCGTGGGAATCGGCAAAGGCACCATCTACAAGCACTTCAAGTCCAAGGCCGAGATTTACCTGCGCCTGATGCTCGACTACGAGCGCGACCTGAACGAACTGCTGCATTCCGCTGATGTCGACAAGGACAAGGAAGCCCTGTCGCGGGCCTACTTCGAATTCCGCATGCGTGATCCGCAGCGCTACCGCTTGTTTGATCGCCTGGAAGAGAAGGTGGTCAAGGGTAACCAGGTGCCGGAGATGGTCGAGGAGCTGCACAAGATCCGTGCCTCCAACTTCGAACGCCTGACCTTGCTGATCAAGGGCCGCATCAGCGAAGGCAAGCTTGAAGATGTGCCGCCGTACTTCCACTACTGCGCGACCTGGGCCCTGGTCCACGGCGCGGTGGCGCTGTATCACTCGCCGTTCTGGAGCAATGTGCTGGAAGATCAGGAAGGCTTCTTCCAATTCCTGATGGACATCGGCGTGCGCATGGGCAACAAACGCAAGCGCGATACCGACACCTCCGGCAGCTGATTCATTCAGCTGCTTTATTGCGCCATGTTTCCCTGTATGGCGCAGTGCCCCAGGAATATACTCAGGCTTAGGTATTGCTAAAACTTGATTTGTGAGTCAAGTTTTAGCCTTTCCGAATCGACCTCCGCCGGAGTAATTCATGATCGTTGACCGACAAGGCAGACGTTTTCGCAATTTGCGCGTCAGCCTGACCTCCGCCTGCAACTATGCCTGTACCTATTGCGTGCCCAACGGCAAGCGCCTGGTGGCGGCGCAGGATGAGCTGTCGGCCGAAGCCATGGCCCGCGGAGTTGCCTACTTGATCGAAGCGGCGGGTATCGAGCGTTTGCGTATCACCGGTGGCGAGCCGCTGGTCAGTCCCAAGCTGGAAACCTTCATGCGCGCGGTAGGGCAGATGGGCCTGGCAGACATCAGCCTGACCACCAATGGCCAGCTGCTGGCCAAGAAACTGCCATTGCTGGTGGACGCCGGCATTCGGCGCATCAACGTTTCCCTCGACACCCTGGACGCCGGGGCCTTTCGCAGCATCGCCCGGGGCGGCGACCTGCCGACGGTGCTCGATGGCATGCAGCAGGCCAGTGCTGCCGGCATGAAGATCAAGGTCAACATGGTGCCGCTGCGCGGGCAGAACCTCGACCAAGTGATGCCATTGCTCGAGTACTGCCTGGAGCGCAATTACGAGCTGCGCTTCATCGAATTGATGCGCATGGGCCATCTGGCCAGCGACTCCAATGGCTTCCTGCAACAGTTCGTCAGCCTCCAGCAGTTGCTCGAGCTGATTGGCGAGCGCTACGAATACCTGCAGGCCGATGCGCCGCTGGATGCGACGGCGGTGCGTTATGCCATCCCCGGCCATGGCCATTTCGGCGTGATTGCCAACGAAAGCGTGCCGTTCTGCCGCACCTGCTCGCGGCTGCGCCTATCCTCCACCGGCTGGCTGCATGGTTGCCTGTCGTCGAGCAATCGTCACTTTGTCGGCGACCTGCTAGACAAGCCACGGCACCAGGCCTTGCCAGCCCTCCAGCGCCTGCTGGTCAAAGCCCTGGGCGACAAGCAGGACGTGGCGTTTTCCGGTGGCGCGACGGTGATGAAAATCATCGGCGGCTGAGCTGGCGCGGAAGCTGCATCCTGTCGACATTCGCCGGTTTTCCGTCACCGGCTTCTGGAGGGGAAGGATGCGTAGCCTGGTTTTGCTGCTGAGCGCGTTGGCGCTGGGTGGCTGCATGACTGTCAGTGACATGGGGGAAGGGGTTCGCTATCAGATGAGCGATGCCGGCTTTCTCGATCACAGCGACAGCCGTCGGGTGAACAACCTGCGCATTCAACCTGACTCCTTTATCTACATTGCCCAGGGTCCGTTCACCTCACCGGGTAGCGCCGACCCTCGGCAGAACGTGGTCGCCGAACAGGCCTTCAATGGCTTTATCGAATATTTCCCGATGGTCCGCCGCGCCCGAGCACCCGAAGGCCTGGACGCCGCCATGGGTGAGGCGCGCGCAGCAGGCGCGCACTATCTGCTGTACACCCGCTTTGCCAGCGCCGACGACCGCATCGGCAACTCCGATGAGTGGCTGGATCAGGAATCCGTGGATCGCCTGGGAATCGACAGCGGGGTGATCCAGCTGATGTTGATCGAGACCAGCACCCAGTATTTGATTGATACTGCACGGATCAAGAGTCGTGGCGGTTTACTGACGTTCCACGACAACAAGCCAGAAGATCTGATCGGGCCGCCGTTGGCGCAATATGCGCGCAGCCTGCTCGGTCTGGGCGATCAGTAGTTGATTGGGAGAGTGAAATGAGTGATCCGCACAAGGCTAATGATCTGCTGGGGCAAATCCCCAAGTCCAAAGGCTTGCCGCCGGTTCATTTGTGGAACCCCGACTTCTGCGGCGACATCGACATGCGCATCGCCCGCGACGGCACCTGGTATTACCTGGGTACGCCGATCGGACGCAAGCCGATGGTCAAGCTGTTCTCCACCATCATCCGCCGCGACGGTGATGACTATTTCCTGGTGACCCCGGTGGAGAAAGTCGGGATCAAGGTCGATGACGCGCCTTTCGTAGCGGTGACCCTGGAAGTAGAAGGTGAGGGCGAGGCTCAGGTGCTGCGCTTTACCACCAACGTCGAAGAACTGACCGAGGCCGGTCCGGAGCATCCGTTGCGGGTGGTCATCGACCCGCAGACCCAGGAACCAGCGCCCTATGTGCATGTTCGCTCCAACCTCGAAGCGCTGATTCACCGCAACGTGTTCTACCAACTGGTCGAACTTGCCGTCAGTCGCGAACTCGACGGTCAGCGTTGGCTGGGTGTGTGGAGCGGCGGCGAGTTTTTCCGGATCGGTCTTGAGCCCTGATTCTTAGGCTGCTCGCAATGCCTTGCTGGTGACAAGCCAGCGCCATAGCAGGCGGCCAACGGTGATTGACCAGTTCAACAACGCCACAGCCAGCACCACCTGCAGCATCGTCGACAGCCCTTGCTCGACGATGATCCTGCCCGCCAGCCACGGAAAGCCGAAGACACCGACAAAATACCCCAGGCTGAACAGCAGCAGGGCCTGCGGGGTATTGCCGGGCGGTGCCTCGTTGGCGGCCAGGCCGTTGATCACCGAATAGGTCAGGCCATAGCCGACGCCCAGTGTGGCGGCAGCCGTGAGGTAGGAGAGGGCGTCGTCGACCCGATAGGCAAACATCAGGATGGACACCACCATCAATCCCGACATCAGGCATGCGGCTATATACGGATCGCGCTTGACCACCCAGCCGGCCAGCAGCAGGCGGCTGGTGATGGCCGCACTCATGAAACCGAGGAAGAACAGCGAGTAGTCCAGAGCGCGGGACGCTGCATAGCTGGTCTGGAAACTCGACAAGCCGCCGAATACGCAGCCGCCCAGGCCGACCATGAGAATGGCGAATAGCGCTTTGGAAGACATCACTCGCGATGCCGCGGCCCATGAGATGCGCGAGACGGCAGCGCTGCCCAGTTGATTGGGGCGTTGCTGGAGGATCAGCCCCAGGCGCCAGAAAATCACGCCGCCGAGCAGGCTGGCGAGTGCCGCCAGGTAAAATGCACTGGTCAGGGGCAAGCCCAGCGCACTGGCGGCGCGGCCAAGCAAGGGGCCAGAGCCGATCCCGGTCATCATGCTGCCCGACAGCAGGGCGAAATACCGCGCCCGGTGTGCCGGCTCCACCAGCATCGCCACAATGATTGGCCCCAGGGTGTAGAACACGCCCCAGCCAAGGCCCAGGGTCAGGCCGAAAAACAGCAAGGTATCGCCAAATCCGGGCGTCAGGGCAAAGCCCAGGCTGGCCAGCACCAGCAAACCGGCAAAGACCGCGACTGAACGGGCGGCGCCCAGCGCGTCCGACAGGTGTCCCGAGAGGATGACCGCGGCGAAGGTGCTGAGCATCGCTGCTGAAATCACGCTGCCGGCATCGTGTTCGTTGCCGCCACGTGAGCTGATCAGCAGCGACAGTAAAAAGGTAGAGCCGTAGGACAGCGACAACAGGTAACTGGCCAGGCAAAACAGGCCAAACAGTCTGGTCGGTATGGCGGCGTCCGGGGTGGTGCAAGTGGGCATGGTTGAATCTCGTGGCCTGTCGTTGTTATCGAGCCCTTAACTACCACGCCCGGCGCGGACGTATGTTGTGTGGTTGGTGGTATCAGGGTTAGTGGCAGGCGGAGTAAGGCAGTGAAGACAAAGTTTTATCGCGGGGTGTGACGAACGTCGATTGCCGACATAGTATGGCGTTTTCATTCGTTCTCAAGGGACGTCCATGTCGATCGAGATCCGCCCGGCGACGCCGAGCGATGCACCCCAGATTCTTGCGTTCATCACCGAGCTTGCGGACTACGAACGTGCCCGTCATGAAGTCATCGCCAGTGTCGCCGACATCGAACGCAGCCTGTTCAGCGAAGGCGCAACTGCCCATGGCCTGATCTGCCTGCGCGACGGTTTGCCGATCGGTTTTGCGGTGTTTTTCTTCAGCTATTCCACCTGGCTCGGCAGCAACTGCCTGTACCTCGAAGACCTGTACATCACCCCGGAACAGCGTGGCGGCGGCGCCGGCAAGCTACTGCTGCGCCACCTGGCGAAAATCGCCTGCGCCAATGACTGCGGGCGTTTCGAGTGGAGTGTGCTGGAGTGGAACACCCCGGCCATCGATTTCTACAAATCCCTCGGCGCCCAACCCCAGGAAGAGTGGGTGCGCTATCGCATGGACGGCAATGTCCTGCGTGATTTCGCCGAGGGTCGCTGAAGCGCCGGTCAGACTTTCAGGGTCGCCATGTCGATGACAAAGCGGTATTTCACGTCACCAGCGATCATGCGCGCGTAGGCTTCATTGATCTGACGAATATCGAGCATTTCGATGTCGCAGGTGATCCCGTGCTCGGCACAGAAATCCAGCACTTCCTGGGTTTCGGCGATGCCGCCGATCAGCGAGCCGGCCAGCACCCGACGGCTCATCACCAGTTTGCCGGCATGCACCGGCGGGTCCACCGGCTCGATCAGGCCAACGAGGATGTGCACGCCGTCAAAGCGCAGGGTGTCGAGGTAGGGGTTGAGGTCGTGCTGCACCGGAATGGTGTCGAGCAGGTAGTTGAACTGGCCGGCGGCGGCTGCCATCTGCGCGGCATCGGTCGACACGATCACATGGTCGGCACCCTGACGCCGGCCTTCTTCAGCCTTGCTCGCAGAGCGGGTAAACAGAGTCACTTCGGCGCCCATGGCCTTGGCAAACTTGATCCCCATGTGGCCGAGGCCGCCCATGCCGAGAATGCCGACCTTGTCGCCAGCCTTGACCCCGTAGTGCTTGAGTGGCGAGTAGGTGGTGATGCCGGCGCAGAGAATCGGTGCGGCGCTGGCCGGGTCGAGGCGTTCGGGAATGCGCACGACGAAGTGCTCGCTGACCACGATGCTGTCGGAATAGCCGCCCATGGTGTTGCTGCCATCAACCCGGTCCGGGGTGGCGTAGGTCATGGTCGGGCCTTCGAGGCAGTATTGTTCCAGATCTGCCTGACAGGCTTCGCAATGGCGGCAGGAGTCGACCATGCAGCCGACGCCGACCAGGTCGCCGACCTTGTGCTGGCTGACGCTGGCACCCACGGCGGTGACTCTGCCGACGATCTCGTGGCCGGGCATCAAGGGGTAGACGGCAATGCCCCATTCGTTGCGGGCCTGGTGGATGTCGGAGTGGCAAACGCCGCAGTAGAGGATGTCGATCGCCACGTCATCCGGTCTTGGGCTGCGGCGTTGGAAGGTCACGGGGGCGAGGGGTGTGGTGGCTGACTGGGCGGCATAACCGATGGCGGTGTACATGAAGAACCTCGCAAAGCATTGATAATCAAGGCGGCGCATTCTGGGCATGGTCCCGGACATCGACCATGGCGATTCCTCCGGGTGTCATGCCTAATCCTCCGACATCGGCTGTCGACGGGTCGCATTGGCCAGCAGACCTGCGATGATGGTTGCATCCCTTTTTCCGTGAAGTTTTCTGTCTATGTCGTTGACCCGTCATGTCGATGCCAATGCCACGCTGGTTGCGCTGATCGAGCCCCTGGCGACCCGTGATGGCTACATCCGAACCGAGCTGCCCGGCGTGCAGGTGCTGCGGGCCAGCTGCGACGTTGCCCGAGGCCCGCACATCTATGAGCCGAGCCTGATGATCATCGCCCAGGGCAGCAAACTGGCGTATCTCGGCCCGCGGACCCTGGAGTACGGGGCTGGGCATTATCTGATCCAGGCGTTGCCCGTGCCTTTCGAGTGCGAAACCTTTGCCTTGCCGGATGCGCCGTTACTGGGGATCTCGGTGGCCATTGATCGGGCCGTGCTGGGCGAACTGGTGGTGGCCATGGGGCTGTTGCCGGAACGGCCGATGGCCGCGCAAACTCCCGAGTCGATGACCTCGGTGGTGTTGGATGACGGCATGCGCGGTTGTGTCGAGCGGCTGTTGCGCTGCCTGCACGATCCGCTGGAGTGTCGGGTCATGGGCCCGGCGCGAGTACGCGAATTACTCTTTGTCGCCCTGTGCGGGCCGCAGGCCGATGTGTTGCGGGCGCTGGTCGAGCAGCAGGGTCAGTTTGCCCGGGTCGCGGCCTCGATCAGCCATTTGCACGCGCATTACGCCGAGCCGCTGAACGTCGACACCCTGGCCAGTTGCGCGAACATGAGCGCCTCGACCTTTCATGAGCACTTCAAGCGCAGCACCCTGCTGTCGCCGGTGCAGTACCTCAAGCGCCTGCGCCTGCTCAAGGCGCAGACCCTGTTGGTTGCTGAAGGGTTGGGCGTCGCCCAGGTGGCGCACCGGGTCGGCTATCAAAGCACTTCGCAGTTCAGTCGCGAGTACAAGCGCTACTTCGAGCGCAGTCCCGGGGAAGAGCGGGTGGCGTGAATCGCGGGCAACAAAAAGGCCCCCATACGGGAGCCTTCTGTTGCAGCAACGGGTGACTTACATGTTTGGGTAAGTCGGGCCGCCAGCCCCTTCCGGGGTGACCCAGGTGATGTTCTGCGCCGGGTCCTTGATGTCGCAAGTCTTGCAGTGCACGCAGTTCTGCGCGTTGATCTGGAAGCGCTTCTCGCCGTCTTCCTGAGTCACCACTTCGTACACGCCAGCCGGGCAGTAGCGCTGGGCGGGCTCATCGTACAGCGGCAGGTTCTTGCTGATCGGGATGCTCGCGTCTGCCAGCTTCAAGTGGCAAGGCTGTTCTTCTTCGTGGTTGGTACCGGAGATGAACACCGAGCTGAGCTTGTCGAAGCTGAGCTTGCCGTCGGGTTTCGGGTAGTCGATCTTCTTGCAGTCCGCCGCCAGCTTCAGGCACGCATAGTCTGGCTTGGTGTCGTGCAGGGTGAACGGCAGTTTGCCGCCAAAGATGTTCTGGTCGAGCCAGTTGAAACCGCCGCCGACGATAGCGCCGAACTTGTGGATCGCCGGGCCGAAGTTGCGGCTGGCGAACAGTTCTTCGTAGAGCCAGCTGGACTTGAACGAATCGACGTAGCTGGTCAGTTCGTCCGCGCCTTCGGAGCCGGCGAACAGTGCATCGGCCACCGAGTCGGCAGCGAGCATGCCGGACTTCATGGCCGTGTGGCTGCCCTTGATCTTGGCGAAGTTCAGGGTGCCGAGGTCGCAACCGATCAGCGCGCCGCCCTTGAACACCATTTTCGGCAGCGAGTTCAGGCCGCCTTTGCAGATGGCCCGTGCACCGTAGCTGATGCGCTTGCCGCCTTCGAGGTACTGGGCCAGCACCGGGTGATGCTTGAGGCGCTGGAACTCGTCGAACGGCGACAGGTAAGTGTTGCTGTAGGACAGGTCAACGATCAGGCCGACCACCACCTGGTTGTTTTCCAGGTGGTAAAGGAACGAGCCGCCAGTGTTTTCGGTGCCCATGATGTCCAGCGGCCAGCCGGCGGTGTGGACCACCAGGCCTGGTTGATGCTTGGCCGGATCGATTTCCCAGATTTCCTTGAGTCCGATGCCGTAGTGCTGGGCGTCGGCGTCGCTGTCCAGGTTGTAGCGCTTGATCAGTTGCTTGCCGATATGGCCACGGCAGCCTTCGGCGAACAGTGTGTATTTGCCACGCAGTTCCATGCCCGGGGTGTACAGGCCGTCTTTCGGATGGCCTTCGCGGTCGACACCGAGGTCGCCGGTGATGATCCCGCGCACCACGCCGTTTTCGTCGATCAGCGCTTCCTGGGCGGCGAAGCCTGGGTAGATTTCGACGCCCAGGTTCTCGGCCTGCTGGGCCAGCCAGCGGCACAGGTTGCCCAGGGAGATAATGTAGTTACCTTCGTTGTGCATGGTCTTGGGCACAAAGAAGTCAGGGATTTTTTGCGCGCCTTCGGCATTTTTCAGCACGAAGATGTCGTCGCGGGTGACCGGCGTGTTCAGCGGGGCGCCGAGCGCTTTCCAGTCGGGGAACAATTCGTTCAGCGCCCGAGGTTCGAACACCGCACCGGACAGAATATGTGCGCCGACTTCGGAGCCTTTTTCGACCACGCAGACGCTAATTTCCTTACCGGCTTCGGCGGCCTTCTGCTTCAATCGGCAGGCGGCGGAAAGACCCGCGGGGCCGGCACCGACGATGACAACGTCGAATTCCATGTATTCGCGTTCCACAGGTTATCTCCTACTCAAGGCTCAACAGTTTTTTTTCTAATTGGAGGTTTGGTGTCGCATCAACGGATTGCTCCGTGACGCCGGCCAGTGGACAATCGATGGCTCACCCTTCTCTCTGGGTGGCGCATTATATCTACACCACTCTCAGCGTCCAATACAAACGTTTGTTTGAATTTGCTGGAAGCCTGATAAATCAAAGACGCGCGGCTGATAAACGACCGTTTTGCCGTATTGACCGGAATGGGTGTTCCGGTCAAGATACGGGCGGTTTTGCGCTCGCCGTAGGCTGGCTGTTGGTTTCAAGAGCACCTCTAAAGACAGGGCGAAGGCAATACAAGGTGACGTGCAGCAACAGTTCGCTGCGCAGTTTACACGCCATGCATGGCAATGACTCGTCAGTCACCCCTGACGAACGGTCATTGAGCCCGTGAGCGGAGTCACCCATTCACTGCCGGCGTTTTTAGAGGTGCCCTTGCGCCGTTGAGCTCAACCACCAGGTTCGCCTAGGCGACTTTCTTTTCACCGGAGAGTAACGAGGAATCCATGAAGGTTCTTGTAGCTGTCAAACGAGTGGTCGACTATAACGTCAAGGTTCGCGTCAAAGCGGACAACTCCGGCGTCGATCTCGCTAACGTCAAGATGTCGATGAACCCTTTCTGCGAAATCGCAGTGGAAGAAGCCGTACGCCTGAAAGAGAAAGGTGTTGCGACTGAAATCGTCGTCGTCTCCATCGGCCCGTCCACCGCTCAAGAGCAACTGCGCACCGCGCTGGCTCTGGGTGCCGACCGCGCCATCCTCGTCGAATCTGCCGAAGACCTGACTTCCCTGGCCGTTGCCAAGCTGTTGAAAGCTGTTGTCGACAAGGAACAGCCACAGCTGGTGATCCTGGGCAAACAAGCCATCGACAGCGACAACAACCAGACTGGCCAGATGCTGGCTGCACTGAGCGGCTACGGTCAGGGCACTTTCGCCTCGAAAGTCGAAGTTGCCGGCGACAGCGTTGCCGTGACTCGCGAAATCGACGGCGGCGCGCAGACTGTTTCCCTGAAACTGCCAGCGATCGTCACCACCGACCTGCGTTTGAACGAGCCGCGTTATGCGTCCCTGCCAAACATCATGAAAGCCAAGAAGAAGCCGCTTGAAACGCTGACTCCTGATGCTTTGGGCGTTTCCACCGCCTCCACCAACAAGACCCTGAAAGTCGAAGCGCCTGCTGCACGCAGCGCGGGTATCAAGGTCAAGTCGGTGGCTGAACTGGTCGAGAAACTGAAAAACGAAGCGAAGGTAATCTAATCATGACTATCTTGGTAATCGCTGAACACGACAACAAAGTGCTGGCCCCGGCCACGCTGAACACCGTTGCTGCCGCTGCCAAAATCGGTGGTGACATCCACGTTCTGGTTGCAGGCCAAGGTGCTGGCGCCGTGGCTGAAGCCGCTGCGAAAGTGGCTGGCGTGAGCAAGGTCCTGAACGCTGACAATGCCGCTTACGCGCATCAGCTGCCGGAAAACGTTGCTCCGCTGGTTGCTGAACTGGGCAAGGGCTACAGCCACATCCTGGCTGCCGCTACTTCCAACGGCAAAAACATCCTGCCGCGCGTTGCCGCGCAGCTGGACGTTGACCAGATCTCCGAGATCATTGCCGTCGTCAGCGCTGACACCTTCCAGCGTCCGATCTACGCCGGTAACGCTATCGCGACCGTACAGTCCAACGCTGCAGTGAAAGTGATCACCGTGCGTGCCACCGGTTTCGACCCGGTAGCTGCTGAAGGTGGTTCGGCTGCCGTTGAATCGGTGGCTGCTGCTCACGACGCCGGTACTTCCAGCTTCGTTGGCGAAGAACTGGCCAAGTCCGATCGTCCGGAACTGACCGCTGCCAAGATCGTCGTTTCCGGCGGTCGCGGCATGCAGAACGGCGACAACTTCAAACACCTGTACGCCCTGGCTGACAAGCTGGGCGCTGCTGTTGGTGCATCTCGCGCTGCAGTGGACGCAGGTTTCGTACCCAACGACATGCAGGTCGGTCAGACCGGCAAGATCGTTGCTCCACAGCTGTACATCGCGGTCGGTATCTCCGGCGCGATCCAGCACCTGGCCGGCATGAAAGACTCCAAGGTGATCGTTGCGATCAACAAGGACGAAGAAGCGCCGATCTTCCAGGTGGCCGATTACGGCCTGGTGGCGGACCTGTTCGAAGCCATCCCTGAGCTGGAGAAGCTGGTCTAATCCAGCGGCTTCACTTATAAAGAGCCCGGCCTTTTGGCCGGGTTTTTTTATGTCGACGATTTTACCGGGGAGAAATGCGCCATGGAGTTGCGTCGCTGGAGTGGTTGGTCGCTGTGCCTGGGCCTGGCATTGTCGCCTGTGGTGGCGAGCGCTGCCGGCAAGTGTGAGCGGCTGGTGGTCACCGGCAGCCCCGATGCGCCGCCGTACCTGTGGCAAGACCCGCAGGATCCGGCGCACCTGATCGGTGCCAATGCCGACCTGCTGCAGCAAGTGGCCGAGGAGCTGGGGCTCAAGGTCGAGTTGCGGTATGCCGGCAAGCGCTCCGAAGCGCTGGAAGAAGTGCGCAGCGGGCGCATGGACATGCTCGCGGACGCCTCGCTGACTACCCGACAACTGGAGGCACTGGACTACATTCACCCGGCGCTGACCAGCAACGATTACCTGGTCTGGACCCGCATCGGTTCGACCCTGGACTACTCCACCGCGCAGGACCTGGTCGGGCATGTCGGCGCGCTGTCGCAACAGGCGCGCCTGACCCAGGCGTTCGAGGCGTTCGTGCAGTCGCAGCTGACCCTGGTCAGTACACCCAACCTGACCCAGGCGTTCCAGAAACTGGTGCTGGGGGAAGTCGAGTTTGTTCTCGCCGGGCGTTACGCGGGGATGGCCATGACCCAGACCTTGAGCATCGCCAAGGATGTCCAGGCGTATTCGCCCGCCGTGGATAATCCCGGGCTGTACCTGGCCGTTTCCCACAACTCGGCGTGCAACGATCCATGGTTGCGCGGACAGTTGGCCAAAAAGATGACAGAATTGCCCGCGTCCGGTCTGACGGAGGCCGTGCTGCAGCGCAATCTGGAGCGCTGGAAAGCACATTTGAAACAGCCCGTCAGCGCCCCAAAACAGTAGGGATTTTTAGTGATTATTCGACCTCTTTGCGCTGCCTTGGCCGTTCTGGCCCTGGCGGGTTGTGCCGCCGATCCGGCGCCGAATGAGCAAATGCGCCTGACCGCCCAGACCCTGGAGCAGGCCACCGCCGTGGGCGCCACGGCCGATGAAGTGCCCGAGCTGAAGCTGGCCGAAGGCAAGTACACCCAGGCCCAGGCCGACATGGCTGATCAGTCGTTCAAAGATGCCCGCATGCAGGCCGAACAAGCCGAACTGGATGCGCGGCTGGCGGAAGCCAAGGTATTGACCCTCAAGAGCGAAGAGCAACTGAACGTGCTCAATACCCGCATTGCCCGTCTGCGCAAGCAACTGGGAGACGCCCAATGAAGCTGAAAATCGGCGTTCTCGGCAGTGTGCTTATATTCGGTCTGTACGGCTGCGCTGGGCAGCGCGGTGATGTCGCGGTGCAACAGGCCAACACCGACTTCCAGAAGGTCAAGGAAGATTCGAATGTCCTGCGCATTGCGCCCAAGGACGTGATCCGCGCCGGCGAATCATTGGCCCGGGCTGATCGTCTGTCGAGTTATTGGGGCAGTGGCGCGGATGTGCAGCATTACGCCTACCTCAGCCAGCGCTACAGCGAAATTGCCCGCCAGCACACCGAGAAGGCGCTCAACGAGGAGCGCGCGGCCAAGCTGGAGCTGGAACGTCAGCGCCTGCAACTGGCCCTGCGCGAGGCCAAGCTGCTGAGCGTGCAACAGCAGGGGAAATGGCTGGAAGAGCAGATCATCAGCCTGGCCACGACCCAGACCGATCGCGGCCTGGTGATGACCCTCGGCGACGTGCTGTTCGACACCGGTGAAGCAGAACTGAAAAGCTCGGCCAACCGCACCGTGCTGAAAATCGTCCAGTTCCTCCAGCTCAACCCCAAGCGGGTGGTGCGTATCGAGGGTTACACGGACAGCACCGGCGGCAAGCAGGAAAATCGCAAACTGTCCCGAGACCGCGCTCAGGCGGTGGCGGACATGCTGATGGACCTGGGTATTGAGGACAAACGCATTCACGTCGAAGGCCACGGTGACGAATACCCGGTCGAAGCCAATGCTTCGGAGCGGGGCAGGGCGCAGAACCGTCGCGTCGAAATCGTCTTCTCCGACGAAAAAGGCCAGCTCGGCGCTGCCCGCTAAGGGCAGCGTTACTGGAAAACCCGGCTCTTCAGAAGACGCCGGGTTTTTTTTCGCCTGCCAATCGGTGCACAAAACAGTACAGTTTTTGCTGACACTGGGCGGTACGCTCGATTATTGTGGTAACTGTTCCCGTACACTTTGAAACTGTGCTGAAACTGTACCTACAAAAATAAAACGCCCGTGCAATCGAGTGCCGCGTCATGACCAATCTACTGCTCTATCAACGTATCGCTCAGCAGCTCGCTGAGGATATCCGGCGCGGCGTCTATCAGCCCGGCGAACGTGTGCCTTCCGTGCGCAAGATGAGTTCGCAACTCAACGTCAGCCACGCGACGGTGCTCCAGGCCTACGCCAACCTGGAAGACCAGGGTCTGATTCGCGCGCGTCCGCAGTCGGGCTACTACGTGCACCAGACCCCGGCACTCACCGCACCCACGCCGGACATTGCCCGGGTCGAACGACCTGGCCTGGTGACGCGCAGCAGCATCATCCAGCAAGTGCTGGTCGAATCCCGTCGCGAGGGGGTATTTCCGCTGGGCGCTGCAGTACCCAGTGTCGACTACCTGCCGGTACGGGCGTTGCACCAGCAGTTGGCCAAGGTCACGCGTTTTCACAGCCCGCGGGCGTTCAGCTACATGTTCAGCCCGGGCTTTGAACCCCTGCGTCGCCAAGTGGCGATTCGCATGCGCGATGCCGGGGTGGTGGTCGATCCTTCCGAAGTGGTGATCACCCACGGCTGCGTCGATGCGTTGCAAATGTCCCTGCGGGTGCTGACCCGCCCGGGCGACCTGATTGCCGCTGAATCTCCGACCTATTACGGCCTGCTGCAACTGGCGGACTTGCTCGGCCTCAAGGTCATCGAGATTCCCAGTGACCCGGCCACCGGCATGAGCCTGGAAGCCCTGCAACTGGCCGCCAACCAGTGGTCGATCAAGGCACTGGTGCTGACCACGCGTCTGAGCAATCCGCTGGGCGGGACCATGCCGGAAGAGCGGCAGAAACAACTGCTGCGCCTGGCCTCGGACTTCGATATCCAGGTGGTCGAAGACGATATCTACGGCGAATTGATGTTCGAGCAGGGGCGCACCAAGTCCCTCAAGGCCTATGACCGGTTGGATCGGGTGATCTACTGCTCGAGCTTCTCCAAGACCCTGTCACCCGGGGTGCGCATCGGCTGGATGATCGCCGGCAAATACCAGCAGGAAATCCAGCGCCTGCAGACCTTCAGCACCCATTCGGCGTGCAGCGTCACGCAGATGGCGATTGCCGCCTACCTGGAGAATGGTGGCTACGATCGGCACTTGCGCTACATCCGTCAGGAGTATCGCAAGAACCTCAGTGCGTTCCAGCTGGCGGTGCAGCAGTACTTCCCGGAAGGCACGCAGATGACCCGGCCCACTGGGGGCTTTATCCTCTGGGTCAGTTTGCCGGGGCGGGTCAATACCCAGGAACTGCACGTGCGCGCCCTGCAGCAGGGAATCAGCATTGCGCCGGGGCTGATTTTCAGTAATACCGAACAGTTCAACCACTGTATTCGCCTGAACTGCGGGATCCCGTGGAATCGAGAGGCCGAGCGAACGTTGATGACCCTGGGCATGCTGGCGACCCAGCTGTGCCAGGAAACGGCCAGCGGTTTCTGAGAGGCAACTGGCATTGCCCGCTTGTCAGCGCCCCCTCAACAAGCGAGCATATGGCCCTCTGCCGTTAGTGCTGTAGGGCTCATGAAAGCGATTTTCCCCATTGGTGTGCTGTTGGCCTGTCTGCTGGGTTTCCTGGATGGGGGCTCCGTGATGGCCGCCACCGCTGCAGACAAGCCAGTTGCTGCGCGCCAGGAACAGGCGGTAAAAAAAGCCGCACCGGTGAAAAAGTCCGTCGCGCCGAAAAAAGCCGCTCCGCAGAAAAAACGCCCGCCCATTGCTTCGAAGTCCAAGTCGGCCAGTGAACTGGTGAGAACCACCGATTTGCCTTCCACCAACGTCGATTTGCGTCTGCCGCCCGAGATGGTGAAACAATTGCAGCCCCTGGGTACGGTACCGCTCGTCAAACGCGCCCCCTTGCTGCCGCCGATGTTCGGCGAAAAACCCAAGGAAGACGGCAAATTCCAGCTTAATGGGCGGCTGATCTCCAACGAGTTGCAATTGCAGATGCGCAACGAAGATCACCGGGAAATCGAGGGGGCGGCACTCGAATTCCAGTTCAATCAGTAAAACCCGACGATGGGTGTGACCTGCGGGCCAGACGCTTTGTCGCAAGACTGACCAGTCACGCAAAAATGCACGAAAAGCCATAGGCAGCCAATTTCAAACGGCTGTTTAAGGGCGTACTCTTGTCCCCGTCATTCAACACACTAGCCATTCCGAGGTTGTCGTCATGCAGTGCCGAGAAGGCTGTGGCGCTTGCTGCATAGCCCCTTCCATCAGTACCCCGATTCCGGGCATGCCCAATGGCAAGCCTGCGGGCGAACGTTGTGTGCAACTTTCTGTCGATAATCTGTGCAGGATTTTCGGCCAGCCCGAGCGGCCAGCGGTCTGTGGCGCATTTCAGGCGGATATCGAAGTCTGTGGCGCGAGCCAGGAAGAAGCCATCACGCTGATCGGATGGTGGGAGCAGATGACCGCGGCCTAGTGTGTTCAACGAACGGAACTTCAACAATAAGGAACAAGACTATGGGTTCGCTGCATCGTATCGCTGTGTTGTGTGGTTTGACCGCCGTGCTGGCCTCGACCGTGGTTCAGGCTGAGGACTGGAAAGTCGCCAAGAATGAAGACGGTATCAAGATTTCCCTGAGTGAAATCCCGGGTTCCGACTACAAGTCCTACCAGGGCGTGACCCTGATGAAGACCACCGTCGCCAAGCTGCGCGCGCTGCAGGAAGACGTGGCGGGAGCCTGCTCCTGGATTCATGAGTGCAAAATGCAGAAGCTGCTCAAGCATGAAGGCGACCAGAGCTGGACCTACACCCAATTCAACACGCCTTGGCCGGTCACCCCGCGTGATTCGGTGCTGCACGTGACCACCGTCGAGAACGCCGATGGCAGCCTGACCCGCAACCTTGAAGGCGTACCCAAGTACATTCCTGAGGAAAAAGGCTTCGTTCGTGTTACCCAGGTCAAAGGCTTCTGGAAGTTCGTGCCCAAGGGCGATCAGGTCGAAGTGACCTACCAGGTGCACACAGAGCCGGGCGGCAGCGTGCCGGCGATGGTCGCCAACAAGTTTGTGGTCGATGCCCCGTTCGAAACCCTCAAGGCCCTGAAGGCGCGCGCCGAGAAATAAGCGCTGTGTGCCGGAACGGTCTGGTCCGTTCCGGTGCTGCCGATGCCGGGAACGATTTCCGGCCCTTTGGGGTCGAGATACAGGTAAGCCCATTGGCGGGCTTTGCCGAGGAGGCAGCGATGCAAAAGTGGCAAATCACCTTTGTTGATGATCACGGTGTGCAAAGCGTCGAGCAATTCGACTGTGAGCACAAACCTGACATGGAAAAGGCGGCACAACTGATTCGCGCCAAACTGCTCCCGGTTCCGGCCGAGCTGGACCTCAATGACCTGGAAGGTCGTACCGCCGAACCGACGGTCAAAAGCCTCAAATCCCAGAACAGCATACAAATCCTCGCGATCACCCCGATTCCTTGATTCCTCTTGATCCAGACCTTGGCAGCCGCTCTGACTTGGGGCTAATCTGCAATCGAGATCAGCGAATGGATCGCTAAGGTCTGGTCTTGTCAGCTACATGCTTGTTTCCCGACGGCAACCCGGTTGCCGTATCGCCCGCCAGGCGGGTGCAGGGAGTACGGAAAGTCTATCCATCGGATTGCGGAGGACGTTTCATGAGCACAGCCTATCAAGAAGACATCAGCAGCAGCGTGCTGCGCCGCATGAAAGAAGGCGGTTTTGATTTTTCACGGTTCCATCCCATCGAGTTCTACGCCATTTTCCCGGACGAGGAGCGGGCACGCAGGGCGGCAGGGCATTTTCGCGGTGAATCCTTGAATGCGCAGATCAGTGTGCGCGATGACGGCGCCTGGCATCTGGAGCTGAGCAAGGTGATGTTCGCTACCTATGGCGGCATCGGCGATTTTGAACAGGACTTTGAAGCGGTGGTCGAGCCTTTGGGTGGGATTATCGAAGGCTGGGGTGTCAAGCACGAGGTACGAGGGCAACTCGCATAACATCATGAACAGCAACAACGCGCAGCGACGGCTGACCCTTGGGTCGGCCGTTTTGGTTTCTGCAGGGTAAAAAAAAGCCACCTGGGCAGGAGGCCAAAAGGGAAGAGTGTTACGCAGGGCGCCGTCGGACTGAGGCTTCTGCGCGGTAGGGCAATTATCGGCAAGTCCCCCGCATGCCGTGAAATGAACTCTGGCTATGCGCCTCATAGCCATTGGCCCTGCCTTGCCGTGGAGCGCTGGCGCCGAGGTTGTAGCGTTTACTGCACGGGAATGGTGCGGTGTCATCGCGGTCATTATGCAACCCATTGAAATTGAAGGGTTAATGCTGCTGGCACGGGCCTTGCGAAAGCAAGGTGTCCGTGTGACAAGGAGTACGGCATGATCCGCACCTATTTTGATGAGATGTACGACTCGGGCGGCCTGGTTCGTCCGCACTATCGGGAATTCGCCCGCTGGTTGGCTGACACCCCCGACGAACTGTTGGCCCAGCGCCGGCGCGAGGCCGATCTGCTGTTTCATCGCGCCGGGATTACCTTCACGCTCTATGGCGACGAGCAGGGCACCGAGCGCCTGATTCCTTTCGACACCATTCCCCGCAGCATTCCCGCCAGTGAGTGGCGGATCGTCGAGCGTGGCTGCATCCAAAGGGTCAAGGCCCTGAACATGTTCCTCGCCGACCTGTACCACGAGCAGCGGATCATCAAGGCCGGGGTCATCGCGCCCGAGCAGGTGCTGGCCAACGAGCAATACCAACTCGCCATGCAGGGCCTGGACCTGCACCGCGATATCTATTCCCACATCTCCGGCGTCGACCTCGTACGCGACGGCGACGGTACTTACTACGTACTCGAAGACAACCTGCGCACTCCCAGCGGCGTCAGCTACATGCTCGAAGACCGCAAGATGATGATGCGCCTGTTCCCCGAACTGTTTGCCGCGCAGCGCATCGCGCCGATCGATCACTACCCGAACCTGTTGCTCGACACCCTGAAAAGCTCCAGCCCCATCGACGACCCGAGTGTTGTGGTGCTGACCCCAGGGCGCTTCAACAGCGCCTTCTTCGAGCACGCCTTCCTCGCGCGGGAAATGGGTGTGGAACTGGTGGAGGGCGCCGATCTGTTCGTGCGTGACGACAAGGTCTTCATGCGCACCACCGATGGGCCCAAGGCGGTCGATGTGATCTACCGCCGCCTCGACGATGCGTTCCTCGATCCGCTGGCCTTCAACCCGGATTCGATGCTCGGCGTGCCGGGGCTGCTGTCGTCCTACCGCAGCGGCAATGTGGTGTTGGCCAACGCCATTGGCACCGGGGTGGCGGATGACAAGTCGGTCTATCCCTACGTCACCGAGATGATTCGCTTCTATCTCGATGAAGAACCCATCCTGCAAAACGTGCCGACCTGGCAGTGTCGCAACCCCTCGGAGTTGTCCCACGTGCTGGCTCACCTGCCGGAACTGGTGGTGAAGGAAACCCAGGGCTCCGGCGGCTACGGCATGCTGGTCGGCCCGGCGGCGACGGCGGCCGAGATCGAGCTGTTTCGGGCGCGGATCAAGGCCAAGCCGCACGCCTATATCGCCCAACCGACGTTATCGCTGTCGACCTGCCCGACCTTTGTCGAAAACGGGATCGCCCCGCGCCATATCGATTTGCGGCCGTTTGTCCTGTCGGGGCGCGAAACCCGCGTAGTCCCTGGTGGCTTGACCCGCGTCGCGCTGCGCGAAGGCTCGCTGGTGGTCAACTCCTCCCAGGGTGGCGGAACCAAGGACACCTGGGTCGTCGAGGATTGAAGGAAACTTGCCATGCTGAGTAGAACTGCTTCGGACCTGTATTGGATGTCGCGTTACCTGGAGCGGGCGGAAAACCTCGCCCGGATGCTCGACATCAGTTATTCGCTGTCGCTGATGCCGCAGGACGGTCGCGGCGACGGCTTGCATGAACTGGCGATGCCCTTGCTGATCACCGGCACCCTGGAGGACTACCTGGAGCGCCATGGTGCGTTGCATGCCGAACGCTTGTTGCATTTCTTCGCCCTCGATGCGGCCAATCCGGCCAGCATCTACAGCTGCCTGGGCGCGGCGCGGGCGAGTGCCCATGCGGTGCGTGGGCGAATCACCGCCGACATGTGGGAAAACATCAACGCGACCTGGCTGGAAATTCGCGGCATAGCCGAGCAGGGCCTGGGTCGCTACGGCATGAGCCGCTTTTGCGAGTGGATCAAGGAACGTTCGCACCTGTTTCGCGGCGCTTCCTACGGCACCATCATGCGCAACGATGCCTTCCGCTTCATTCGCTTGGGCACCTTTATCGAACGCGCCGACAACACTCTCCGGCTGCTGGATGCGCGCTACGAAATGAATGGCGACCAGGCCGATGCCGTCAGCGATGGCACCGCCCACGCCTATTACCAGTGGAGTGCCTTGCTGCGAGCCCTGTCGTCATTCGAGGCGTACACCGAGATCTACCGCGATGCGCCGGGCGCCCGCCAGGTTGCCGAACTGTTGCTGCTGCGCGCCGACGTACCGCGCTCGCTGCGCGCCTGCACCGAGGAAATCGACCAGATCCTCGCCCAGCTCCCGGCCATCAACGGCCGCCCGGCGCAACGCCTGGCGGCGGAAATGGACGCCCGCCTGCGTTACACCGGAATCAACGAAATCCTCAACGAAGGCCTGCATGCCTGGCTGAACGAGTTCATCCCGCTGGTGCGCCAGTTGGGCAATGCCATACACAGTTCCTACCTGGAGGCTGCATGAGACTGTCGATTAGCCACGAGACCACCTATCACTACGAAGACCTGGTGCGGGCGAGCATTCAGTATGTGCGCCTGACACCTCACGACAGCGAGCGCCAGCAGGTGCTCGATTGGCAGCTCGAACTGCCGCGCCCGGTACGCGCCCAGCTCGATCCGTTCGGCAACATCCTGCATGTGCTGACCCTGGACGAACCGCACGAAGCGATCCGCATCGGCGCGCGCGGGCTGGTGGACATCGACGAGTTGCGCGAGGCCGAGCACGAGTCGCAGTCGGCACTGCCATTCCTGCGCTTTACCCGCCTGACCGAGGCGGACGAGGCCTTGCGCGCCTTCGCCGAACAGCAGTGCCGGCAACGGCGCGACCGCAGTGCCTTGATTGACCTGATGCACGGCCTGCATCAGCACATTGCCTACACGCCCGGTTCGACGGCGGTGGAAACCTCTGCCGCCGACGCATTTGCCGGGCGCGCCGGGGTCTGCCAGGACCACGCCCACGCGTTCATTGCCTGCACCCGCAGCCTGGGGATTGCGGCGCGCTATGTGTCGGGCTACCTCTACAGTGAAAGCGCTGAGCATCTGGCCAGCCATGCCTGGGCTGAAGCCTGGCTCGACGATGCCTGGTACAGCTTCGATGTCACCAACCAACTGGACCGCCCCGAACGCCACCTGAAACTGGCGGTCGGCCTGGACTACCTCGACGCCTGCCCGGTTCGCGGCATGCGCCGTGGCGGTGGCAGCGAACAGATGCACGCCAAGGTGTTCGTCACGCCGATGCCCATGCCGGTGATTGCAGTGCAACAGCAATGATCAATGGCCGGCCTTGCGTCCCGCCATGTGCTGCAAGTAGCCGATGAGCATCTGCAACTCTGCATCTGGCAACACCGCCGGTGAGAAACCCGGCATTTTCGCCTGCGGCCATTGGCGCAGGCTCTGCGGGTCGCGGATGTAGCGCTTGAGGAATTCGCCGCCGAAATATTCGGTGGGGCTGTAGGGAATGTTCAGGTCGGGGCCGAACTGCGCGTCGCCCGCGCCATTGAGGCGGTGACAGGCCAGGCAGTTTTTCTGGAACAGGGCGAAGCCTTGATTGATCGGATCGTTGGCGGCCAGGGCAGGGTCGGGCAGCAGCGCGGGGAAACGTTCGGCCACCGGCGCCAGGCGCTTGATGCTCGCGACCTGGAACGGCCATTGTTCAGGACTGATACGGCCGGCTTCGGGGTGGGTCCAGACCAGGTAGAACGGCCCGGCACTCGGTTTGCCGGACGCCAGGGCCGGCCAGGGCTGGGCCGGATCCTCGATCGCCAGCCATGCCTGCGCACCTTGGCTGTTGAGCAGCGGCGCGGCCGGCAACTCGGCGGCAAAACCGTCGAGTGCTACCGCCTGCAAATGGTCAGCGGTCTTGATGCCGTTCAGCAGGACTGCCAGGGGCAGGGCGCGGTACTGCATGTCGCGCTTGTAGGAGACATCGTCAGGGACGGTAATGGTTTGTGTCTGGGGCAGTTGCAGCAACTCCTGGGTCTGCCAGGTGCGGCTGCCGTTGCCCAGGTCCACTACCAGTTGCGCGGCCTGCAAGGGCAGGCCGAGCAACAAGGCTGAGAGAAAAAGCAGTGTTTTCACGTGAGCGCCGTCCGTTCGTGGTCATGCCGTGAAGGGTGGCACAGGCACGAAGACCCGAACAGCGAGTGCAACGGATTTTGCGTAAAGCAACACAGTGTCGGCGCTGGCTCAGCCTATAACCTTGGTCAGGTTCGGCAAAATCAGCAGCAGGGTGGTAGCGAATAGAATGAGCCCGGCTTGACGCACTTTTTGTTGTTTGAACATGGCTGACCGCCTTTTTTGTTATGTCCTGAGCGTCGAATGCTTGCCTGCATTTCTCCATGACGGCAAAGCGCTTTTCAGTGTGGTCTGGCTGCGAGGGCCTCGGCAAAACCCGACGGCTATCTCGTACTCTTCACATTAGGGGCCCCGCGGGCTGTGGTTTAGATCCCTTTCGTATCAGCTTGGCACTTAAAGTTTCTAAAAGCGCATAAGGCCTATTGCCACCTGCTTTGCCGACCGTTGGCTAGACAGTTCGCTGTCCTGAAACGGTTAACCCGATAGCTCACTACCGTTCGTCTGAGCGTGGCGGTCAAGGCCTTTGAGCGCTTGGGTCATTGAATCCGCCGGGGCGCAGCTTAAGGTGAAGACTCATTGATCTTGCACCTGCCCGGCAGTCCGAGGATGACATGACCCAAGCCCTGATTTTCGATGCGGTACGCACCCCCCGTGGCCGCGGCAAGGCCGATGGCGCCTTGCACAGCGTCAAGCCGGTGAATCTGCTGGCCGGCCTGTTGGGTGCGCTGCAGCAGCGCACCCAACTCGATACCAGCCAGGTCGACGACATCGTGCTCGGCTGTGTCACCCCGGTGGGCGACCAGGGTGCCGACATCGCCAAGACCGCCGCGTTGGTGGCCGATTGGGATGTCAGCGTCGCCGGCGTGCAGATCAACCGGTTCTGTGCCTCGGGCCTTGAGGCGGTCAACCTTGGCGCGATGAAAGTGCGTTCCGGCTTCGAGGACCTGGTGGTGGTCGGTGGCGTCGAGTCGATGTCGCGGGTGCCCATGGGCAGCGACGGCGGGGCCTGGGCGATGGACCCGCAGACCAACCTGCACACGCACTTCACCCCGCAGGGTGTCGGCGCTGATCTGATCGCCACGCTCGAAGGCTTCAGCCGCGAGGACGTCGACCGTTTCGCCCTGCACTCCCAACTCAAGGCAGCCCGCGCCCGGGCGGACGGTTCGTTCCGCAAATCCCTGGTGCCGGTGCAGGACCAGAACGGCATCGTGCTGCTCGATCATGACGAGTTCGTCCGGGCCGACACGACGCTCGAAGGCCTGGGCAAGCTCAAGCCGAGCTTCGAGATGATCGGGCAGATGGGCTTCGACGCCACCGCACTACGGGTCTACAGCCACGTCGAACGGATTCACCACTTGCATACGCCGGGCAACAGTTCGGGGATTGTCGACGGCGCGGCGCTGATGCTGATCGGCTCCGAAGCCAGCGGCAAGGCGCTCGGCCTGCAACCGCGGGCGCGGATCGTCGCCACGGCCGTCACCAGCACCGATCCGACCATCATGCTCACAGGTCCGGCACCCGCCACGCGCAAGGCGCTGGCCAAGGCCGGGTTGCGGGTCGAAGACATCGATCTGTTCGAAGTCAACGAAGCCTTCGCCTCGGTGGTGCTCAAGTTCATCAAGGACATGGCCGTCGACCCGGCCAAGGTCAACGTCAACGGTGGCTCGATTGCCCTCGGCCATCCGCTGGGCGCCACCGGCTGCGCGATTCTCGGCACCTTGCTCGATGAACTGGAAGTGCGCCAGCAACGCTACGGCCTGGCCACGCTCTGTGTCGGCGGCGGCATGGGTATCGCCACCATCATCGAGCGCCTTTGAGCCCCCTGACTGCGAGGAACCATTACATGAATGATGCCATTCGTTACGAAGCAGGCCAGGACCGCATCGTGGTACTGACCATCGACATGCCGGGCCAGAGCGCCAATACCATGAATGCGGTGTACGGCGAGGCCATGGCCGCGTGCGTGGCGCGCCTGCAGGCGGAAAAGGACTCGATTGCCGGGGTGATCATCACTTCGGCGAAAAAGACGTTTTTTGCCGGCGGCGACCTCAATGAGCTGATCAAGGTCGGCAAGCCGGACGCCAAGGCCTTCTATGACCGAGTGCTGGCGCTCAAACGCCAACTGCGCAGCCTCGAGACCTTGGGCAAGCCGGTGGTGGCGGCCATCAACGGCGCGGCATTGGGCGGTGGCTGGGAGATTTGCCTGGCCTGCCATCATCGTATCGCCGTCGATCATCCTTCGCTGCAGATCGGCTTGCCGGAAGTGACCCTTGGCCTGTTGCCGGGGGGCGGTGGGGTGGTGCGCATGGTGCGTCTGCTGGGCCTGGAAAAAGCCCTGCCGTACTTGCTGGAAGGCAAGCGGGTGCGCCCGGCGCAAGCTGTACAAGCCGGGTTGGTCGATCAACTGGCGAGCGATCGTGATGACCTGCTGGCCAAGGCCCGCGCCTGGATTCTCGAGCATCCGAGCGTCCAGCAACCCTGGGATGTGAAGGGCTACCAGATTCCCGGCGGCACACCGTCCCATCCGAAAGTGGCGCAAATGCTTGCCATCGCCCCGTCGATCCTGCGCAGCAAGACCCAGGGCTGCATGCCGGCGCCGGAAAAAATCCTCTGTGCGGCGGTCGAAGGCGCACAGGTGGATTTCGACACCGCGCAGTTGATCGAGACCCGCTACTTCACCGAACTGACCACCGGCCAGGTGGCGAAGAACATGATCGGCACCTTCTGGTTCCAGTTGAACGAGATCAACGCCGGCGGCTCGCGGCCCCAGGGCTTTGCGCCCTCTGTGACGCGCAAGGTCGGGGTGCTGGGGGCGGGCATGATGGGCGCCGGGATCGCCTACGTCAGCGCCGTCGCCGGTATCGAGGTGGTGCTCAAGGACATCAGCCTGGCGGCGGCCGAGAAGGGCAAGGCGCATTCGGCGGCGTTGCTCGAGAAGAAAGTCGCCCGTGGCCAGCTCGGCAGCGAACAGCGCGACAGCATCCTGGCCCGCATCATGCCCACCGCCCTGGACGCTGATCTGGCTGGATGCGACCTGATCATCGAAGCCGTCTTCGAAGACCGCGAACTCAAGGCCAAGGTCACTGCGGCGGCGCAGCAGGTGGTCGGCGACCAGGCACTGATCGCCTCCAACACCTCGACCCTGCCGATCACCGGCCTGGCCCGGGCGGTTCCGGATCCGGGCAAATTCATCGGCCTGCATTTCTTCAGCCCGGTGGACAAGATGCCCCTGGTGGAAATCATCAAGGGCGCGCACACCAGCGACGAAAGCCTGGCCCGGGGTTTCGATTTTGTCCTGCAGATCAAGAAAACCCCGATTGTGGTCAATGACAGTCGTGGCTTCTTCACCTCCCGTGTATTCGGCACCTTCACCAACGAAGGCATCGCGATGCTCGGCGAGGGCGTCGCCGCGCCGCTGATTGAAACCGAGGCGCGCAAGGCTGGCATGCCGATCGGCCCGCTGGCGATTTCCGATGAAGTCTCGCTGAGCCTGATGAGCCATATCCGCCAGCAGACCGCCAGGGACCTGCAGGCCGAAGACCGGCCGCTGCCGAGTCACCCGGCGTTTGCCGTGATCGACCTGTTGCTCAACGACTGCCAGCGCGCGGGCAAGGCCGCCGGCGGCGGTTTCTACGACTATCCGCCTGGCGCGCAGAAACACCTGTGGCCTGAGTTGAAAGCGCGTTTCGAGCGCGCCGACGGGCAAATCCCGGCCAAGGATGTGCGCGATCGCCTGCTGTTCGTGCAAGCCCTGGAAACCGTGCGTTGCGTCGAGGAGGGCGTGTTGCTGTCGACGGCAGACGCCAACATCGGCTCGATCTTCGGCATCGGCTTCGCGCCATGGACGGGCGGGGCGTTGCAGTTCATCAATCAGTACGGGCTGGCGGATTTTGTCGCGCGTACCCAGTACCTCGCCGAGCAGTATGGCGAACGCTTCGCACCGCCGGCATTGCTGTTGGCGAAAGCATCGCGGGGCGAGCTGTTTTAAGCGCATGATGGGAATTGCGGGGCTTGCCTTGTCACGGTGTTTCAAGGCAGGCTCTGGGGTGTTCGTTATTCCCATCATCGTGTCAGGTATTTTTTATGTCGCTACGCATCTGCATTCTGGAAACCGACAATCTGCGTCCAGAACTGGTTGATCAATACCAGGGTTACGGGCAGATGTTCCTGCGCCTGTTTTCCCAGCAGCCGATCGCCGCCGAGTTCACCGTGTATAACGTGGTGCAGGGCGAATACCCCAGCGACGACCTGAGCTTCGATGCCTATCTGGTCACCGGCAGCAAGGCCGATTCGTTCGGCACTGATCCGTGGATCGAAACCCTGCGCACCTACCTGCTGGCGCGCTACGAGCGTGGCGACAAGCTGCTGGGCGTGTGCTTCGGTCATCAACTGCTGGCGCTGCTGTTGGGCGGCAAGAGTGAACGCGCGAGCCAGGGCTGGGGCGTCGGCACCCACAACTACAAGCTGGCGGCCAGGGCGCCGTGGATGAGTCCGGTGCGCGAAGAACTGACGCTGCTGATCAGCCACCAGGACCAGGTCACACAACTTCCGGAAAACGCCACGGTGATCGCCTCTAGCGATTTCTGTCCGTATGCCGCCTACCACATCAACGACCAGGTGCTGTGCTTCCAGGGGCACCCGGAGTTCATTCACGACTATTCGCGGGCGTTGCTCGATATCCGCCAGGAATTTCTCGGCGAACAGATCTATCAGCAGGGCGTGGCCAGCCTGGCCCAGGATCACCACGGCACCACGGTTGCCGAGTGGATGATGCGCTTTGTCGCGCACAAGCCGCAGACCCAGGCGTCCTGAGGCGCCGTTCATGACAGCAAGCGGCTGAACCCGGGCTGAACAGTCGGGGGAATAGCCAAAGGCTGTTTGTCTCAAGGTTTACTCGGTAAAACCAGCGGCGTAAGCTGCGCGCGTTTTCATCAATTGCGGAGACCCACAGTGGGTACTTGTTCGAGTGACAGTCGTCGACCGGTTTTGCTGACCGGCACCTTCTCGGCACGATAACGCGCAATTCTTTTGCCGTTGTCGCGCTGAAAAACAGCGAACAGCGGCATCCCGATCCGGCCCCAGGCGGCCGATTCCCTTTGCCCCTTTCATCGACACCTGCCCTGGCCTCTGGCGCCGGGGCAGCGCTCGGCCGTACTTGCCCAAGGGTCTTCCCGTTGCCACCGATACAGGCAGGGAATACAGCCATGCAAGCAATCAACAACATCAACCTCAATTCGCTGATCGACACCCTGGTCAGCCTCAGCGCCGCGTTCATCCTCGGCGGTCTGATCGGCTTCGAGCGCCAGTACCGGCAACGCACGGCGGGCTTGCGTACCAATGTGCTGGTGGCGGTCGGCGCGGCGATTTTTGTCGACATGGCCAACCGCCTCGGTGGTGCCGAGGGCGCGGTACGCGTGGTCGCCTACGTGGTCTCCGGGATCGGTTTTCTCGGCGCCGGGGTGATCATGCGCGAAGAGGGCAATGTGCGCGGCCTGAACACCGCCGCCACCCTCTGGGCATCGGCGGCAGTCGGTGCCTGCGCCGGCGCCGACCTGGTCCTCGAGGCACTGCTCGGCACCTTGTTCGTGCTGGCGGCCAATACCCTGCTGCGGCCCATCGTCAATAACATCAACCGCCAGCCCATGGATGTGATCTCCGCCGAAGTGACGAACATCGTCTACGTGATTGCCCGGCGCTCGATGCAGAAGGCGGTGCTGGCCTTGCTCGAAGCCGAACTGGAGCGTAGCAACTACCCAGCCAGCGACGTCGATGTGCATGCCTTTGGCAGCGACGAAGTGGAGATCGAGGCGACCCTGGCCACCACCTCGGTGGACGGCGACGAACTCGACGCGCTGGTGGCGCGTTTGGGCCTGTCGCCGCTGGTGCAGCAGGCGTTCTGGAGCCCGAGTAGCACCGAGTAAGGGGCTCTTGGGAAATTTCCTACATGCATGCAGGATGAATCCTTCATGTGTATGCAACTGAGATTGCCAGTATTGCTGCCCGTACGTTCACAGTGCTCAAGGCTTATGGATTTTCCTCGCGTCCTGATTGTTCACCAACAGGGTTTTCAAGTGGCTGCGCTCATCGACAGGCTGCACTACCTGGGGGTGACCGAGGTGCTGCACACCCGGGAAACGCAGCAGGCGTGGGCCCTGCTGCAAGGCGCCGCCCCTGTCGATATCGTCGTCTGTGACCTCGGTGAGCGCGCGCTGGAGCGCCTGGAGTTCTTGTGCAGCGCCCGGCAAGCCGGCAGTGTCCGGGCGCTGGTGCTGTGCAGTGAACTGTCGCCGGAGTTGCGTCGGGCCGTGGGGCAGATGACCTCCCTGGCCGGGCTGCCGTTACTCGGGGTGCTGAGCCAGCCTTTGCAGTTGCACGCACTGCGCACGGTGTTGTGGCGCTATCGTCAGGGGCGCGGGAGGTCGTTGCTCAGCACCCGTCCGGTCTCGGTATTGCCCAGCGAAGTGGAGATCCGTCGCGGCCTGGCGTTGGGGCAGTTTCGCGCCTGGTTCCAGCCAAAAGTGCAGATGGCCAGCGGCGAACTGGCCGGGATCGAAGCGCTGGCGCGTTGGCAGCATCCGCGGCGCGGGCTGTTGCGGCCCAGGGACTTTCTCGCGGCTGTGGTGGCCTATGACTTGAGCGATGAGCTGTTCAGCCAGGTGTTCGAGCAGGGCCTGGCGCTGCTTGCCAGGCTCCAGGCCAAAGCACCGGCGCTGCAACTGGCGTTCAATCTGCACGCCTCGCAGCTGGCCGGTCCCGGTTTGCTGCGGCAGGTGCGTCAGGCGCTGCAGCGTCACGGCTTGTGCGGCTCAGCCCTGGCCTTCGAACTGAGTGAAAACGGCGTCCTCGATCTGCCGCGCATCCACGAGCATCACCTGTGGCAGTTGCGCCGTCTGGGCTGCACCCTGGCGGTCGACGACTTCGGGGCAGGCTTCTCCTCGCTAAAGCAGCTGTGTCGACTACCGTTCACCCAGATCAAGCTTGATGGCGAATTTATTCAACAGCCCCTGGAGCCGCGCAATCGGGCAATCATCGCCAGCACCCTGGCGCTGAGCCGTTCGCTGGACATGGAGCTGGTGATCGAAGGCGTCAGCAGCCAGCCGATCCGCGATGCGCTGGTTGCCATGGGCTGCCAGACCGGCCAGGGCTTTTACCTGGTGCGACCCATGACCGGCCAGGGTTTGCGACAATGGCTGGGCCGCGTGGCGTACGCGCCGACCGGTGAGCAACGCACGCGCTGACAAGTCCTCGAAACTTCCTACACTGCACTCAGGGGAAACCGCTTTGGTGGGTGCGGTCGATGGAGGGTTTGCGGTCTCGACGTTTTCCCCTTTGGTCGGATCTGGCCAGCCTTGTAGAGGTTTGTATGTATAAAGCGATGGTTGTGGACGATCATCCGTTCATTCGAGCTTCGGTGAAAATGCTCCTGGAACAGCAGCAATTCACGGTGATCGCCGAGGCCGGCAATGGTGCCGACGCCGTGCAGCTGGCGCGCGAGCAAGTGCCGGAGCTGATAATTCTCGACATTGCGATGCCCAAGCTCGATGGCCTGGAAGTCATCGCCCGGATCAGCGCACTGCGCCTGCCGATCCGGATCCTGGTATTGACCTCGCAGCCGCCGCAGTTCTACGCCATGCGCTGCATGAAGGCCGGCGCCACCGGCTACGTGTCCAAGACCGAAGACACCGCGGAGCTGCTCAAGGCGATCTCGGCGGTGATGGCCGGTTATACGTTTTTTCCCAATCTGGCTTGCAGCTCGGTACGCCGCAGCGATGTCCAGGCCAGTGACCTGGAGTTGATCCAGAGCCTGACCGATCGCGAGTTGTCGATCCTGCAACAGCTGTCCCACGGCCTGAGCAACAAGCAGATCGGCGAGTCGATGCTGCTCAGCAACAAGACCATCAGCACCTACAAGACTCGTTTGATCGAGAAGCTCAACGTCAAGTCGGTGGTTTACCTGGCGGACTTCGCCAAACGCAACAAGCTGATTTGATGAGGTACTTGTCCTTTACCCTGCTGGCGCTGCTGCTGGTCCTGCCTGGATACTCGGCCCTGGCTGTGTCGTCTGGCGAACCCTTGCAATTACTGGGGCGCTCCAGCGCAGAGGAACAGCACCTGCAGCTCGATGACAGTGATCAACGCTGGCTGCGCAGCAAAGGCACCTTGCTGCTCGGCGCGTCCTCGCCGGAGTACCCGCCGTTTGGCATCACCAGCAATGGCAACGACTACGAGGGCCTGACCGCCGACTACGCGCAGCTACTGGCCGAACTGCTACAGGTTGAGGTCAAGGTGCTGCGCTACAACTCGCGCCAGGAGGTCATCACCGCCCTCAAGCAGGGGCAGATCGATTTCCTCGGGACGGCCAACGGCTACGAAGCCGCAGACCCGCAACTGGTGCTGTCCAGCCCCTATGCCGACGACCAGCCGACGCTGGTCAGCCGCAGCGATGATACGCGGGCCGTCACCGCCGACCTCGCGGGCAAGCGCCTGGCGATGGTCTATTACTACCTGCCGCCCGAGCAGGTGCAGGCGTTTTATCCCAACGCGCAGTTGCAGCTGTATCCCTCGACCCTGAGCGCCCTCGGCGCGGTGGCTTTCGGCCAGGCGGACGTGTATCTGGGCGATGCCATCGGTGCCCACTATCTGATTCGCAAGAACTACCTGAACAACGTGCAGTTGGCGGATTTTTCGCGCATGGAATCCAGTGATTTCGCCTTTGCCCTGGCCCGTGACAACCCGCGCCTGCTGCGCATCCTCAACGCTGCATTGGCGGTCATACCCAGCGACGAGCGACTGACCATCCTGCGCCGCTGGAACTCCGGCGGGGCGAGTCTCTCCGGGAAAAACCGGGTGAAGTTCACCGCCGCCGAACAACGCTGGCTGGACAGCCATCCGCGAGTGCGGGTGTCGATCGATGGCAGTTTCGTGCCGATCTCGTTCTTCGGTCGCGATGGCGAGTTTCGCGGCGTGGCGGCCGATATCCTGGCCAAGATCAGCTTGCGCAGCGGCTTGCAGTTCGACGTCGAGCAAAGCTTCTCGGTGCCGCAACTGATCGAGCGGATCAAAACCGGCAAGACCGACGTGCTGGTATCCCTGACCACCAGTCGTGAGCGCGAGGATGTGTTGAGTTTCACCCGGCCCTATCTCACCACCCCTTACGTGATGATCAGCCGGACCCACTCCGGGGCGCCGCAGACGCTGGACGAGATGGCCGGGCGGCGCCTGGTGCTGACCCGCGGCAGCCCGGTCCAGGACATGATCGGTGAACTCTACCCGGACATGCAGGTGCTGCTTGCCGACAATGCCCAGCAGGCCCTGGAATGGCTTGCCAGAGGCGACGCCGACGCCGCCGTGAGTTCGCTGATCGTCGCGCGCTACATGGTTTCCCGGCAGTTTTCCGGGCAACTGCAAGTCACCAGCACGGTCGGCACCACGTCGGCACACATGGCCTTTGCCACCGCGCGGGAGGCGAAGGAATTGAACGGGATTCTCGACAAGACCATGCTCAGCATCCCGCCGGATGAGCTGGACGAGCTGACCAACCGCTGGCGCAGCGAGGCCGTGGTCGATGACAGCTACTGGCTACGCAACCGCGAGACGATCATCCAGGGCTTTGTCATCGCCGGCCTGCTGTTGATCCTGGCGTTCGCCTGGATCGGCTACCTGCGGATGCTGATCCGCAAGCGCGAGCAGGCCGAGCGTGCGCTCGGCGATCAGCTGGAGTTCATGCGGGTGTTGATCGACGGCACGCCGCATCCGATCTACGTGCGTGATCGCCAGGGCTGCCTGGTGGCGTGCAACAACGCCTACCTGCAGGTGTTTGGCGTGGCGCGCGAGACGGTGATCGGCGCCACGGTGATCGACAGCCAGCTGAAGACGGTCGGCGAGGCCAGCGCGATCCACCACGAATACCTGCAAGTGATGGAGGAGGGCTTGCCCCGGGTCCTCGACCGTCAGTTGACCCTCTCGGCCACCGATGTGCGCACCATCTATCACTGGATGTTGCCTTATCGCGGCAGCGACGGTCAGGTCAAAGGCATGATTGCCGGCTGGTTCGACATCAGCGAGCGCCAGCAATTGCTTGAGCAATTGCGCGAAGCCAAGGACGCGGCCGATGAAGCCAATCGGGCCAAGACCCACTTTCTGGCGACCATGAGCCACGAAATCCGCACGCCGATGAATGCGGTGATCGGCATGCTCGAACTGGCGATGAAAAAGGCCGACCAGGGCGTGATGGACCGCTTTGCCATTGAAGTCGCATCGGGGGCAGCGCGGGGCCTGCTGGAGTTGATTGGCGACATCCTGGATATTTCGCGAATTGAATCCGGGCACCTGTCGCTGGCCCCCGAGCGCGCCAACCTGCGCGCCCTGGTGGAGTCGGCGGCACGGATTTTCGAGGGCTTGGCGCGGCAGAAATACCTGCAGTTGAAGCTGGATATCGACGCCGCCGCCAACCAGGACGTGATGATCGATCCGCTGCGCTTCAAGCAGGTGGTGTCCAACCTGTTGAGCAATGCCATCAAGTTCACCGCCCAGGGCCAGGTCCGCCTGCGAGTGTGCGTTCAGCCCGGTCGGGATGGACAACACCTGGCCGTGCTGGTGAGTGTCGAGGATTCCGGCAGCGGCATCTGTGAAGCGGATCAGCAACGCCTGTTCAGCCCGTTCAGCCAGGCCAGCAACAACCTGCAGTCGGCGCGCAGCGGCTCCGGCCTGGGGCTGATGATCAGCCGCACCCTGTGCGAAATGATGGGCGGCACACTCGAGCTGTCCAGTGTCCTGGGGCAGGGCACGCAGATTGAGGTGCGCCTGGAGTTGCCGATCCTCGAACCTCTGCCGGCCAACCCGCAGCTCAACCCGCAACTGGCAGCCCAGGGGCAAGTGCTGAATATCCTGGTGATCGACGACTATCCGGCCAATCGCCTGTTGTTGTCGCAACAGTTGACGTACCTCGGCCATCGGGTCAAGGAAGCCCAGGACGGCGCGCACGGCTTGCGAGCCTGGCGCAGCCAGCACTTTGATGTGGTCATCACCGACTGCAACATGCCGATCATGAACGGCTATGAGTTCACCCGAGCGATTCGTGACGAGGAGCGCGCGCGCGGCATTGCGCCCGGGCTGATCCTGGGGTTTACCGCCAACGCGCAACCTGAGGAAAAGATCCGCTGCCGCGACGCGGGCATGGATGGTTGCCTGTTCAAACCCATCAGCCTGCGTGACCTGAGCGCGCGCCTGGCGTGCGTGGCCCCGGACACGGTGCAGGTGCCGACCCCTGAAGAACGGCGTGAACCAGTGGATGCCATCGACCTGGGCAACCTCGAAGAGCTGACGCGCGGCGACCAGAACCTGATCCGCAGCCTGCTGGGAGACCTGGCCAGCAGCAATGAGCAGGACATGTCGCGGCTGCTGAATCTGTACAGCCATCACAACCTGGCGGGCTTGGCCGACCTGGCGCATCGGGTCAAGGGCGGGGCACGGATCATCCGCGCGCAGGGGTTGATTCTCAGCTGCGAACGGCTGGAGGCGGCTTGCGAGGTCATCGATGACGAGCAACTGACGGCGGCCGTGGATGACCTGCTGCAGGCCATGGAGCGCCTGGCTGCGACCCTTGAACCACTGACCTGCTGAAGCGCCTGGCACGGGAAAAGAGTTGTGATCAACTCTGGGAAATTTCCTACTTGTTTTAGGACTTTTCCTAAATAAGTTCGGGAAGTGGGCGAGGATAATCTCGGCATCTTTTTACGATGCGAGCCGCCAAAATGATACTGCCGATCAGGGTTCTGGTGCTTGAAGATCATCCTTTCGTGCGCGCAGTCGCGGTCAAGACACTCCTGCAATTGGGCTGCGAAGAAGTGTTCCAGGCCAGCGACGGGCTGCAGGCCCTGGCGGTGCTGGATCAGGTAGGCGCGGTGGACATCGCCCTCTGCGACCTGTGCATGGAAGGCATGGACGGCCTGGAGTTCCTGCGCCAGGTCGGGCTGTCGGGGCGGGTTGGCTCGGTCATCATCAGCAGTTCTCTGTCGGCCGACCTGCGCCGCGCGGTGCGCCAGATTGTCGAGTTGTCGGGGCTCAGATTGCTCGGCGACATCGGCAAACCCCTGCATGCACAGGCGTTGATCCAGTTGCTGGAAAAGCACCTGATCGACCCTCGCGACGAAATCATGTCCGCCCCGATTGCCCCACTCGCCTGCGAAAAAGAAGTGCGCAAGGCCCTGGACGAGGGGCAGTTGCAGTCCTTCTACCAGCCCAAGCTCAACCTGCTGACCGGGCAGGTCTGCGGCGTCGAAGTGCTGGTGCGATGGCTGCATCCGTTTCGCGGCATCTTGTCACCGGCGGTGTTCATGCCGGTGCTCGAGCGCTGCGAGCTGCTCGACACGCTGCTGTTCACCCAGATTGACCAGGCCCTGACCCTGCATCGCCAGGCGCACGAGGTGGGTCATGTGTTGAACATCGCGCTCAACCTGCACGCCACACAGTTGGCGAATGCGCAACTGGTGCCCACCATCAGGAGCATTCTGGCGTTGCATGGCACACCGGGCCATTGCCTGACCCTGGAGTTGACCGAGAGCGGGCTGCTTGAAGCCCCGGCCACCAGCCTGGAGAACCTGGTGCGTCTGCGCATGATGGGGTGCCGCTTGTCGATCGACGACTTTGGTGCCGGCTTTTCCTCAATGCAGCGCTTGTGCCAGTTGCCCTTCAACGAGATCAAGCTCGATGGCGAGTTCATCCGTACCAGTGAGGACGAGCCGCGGTGCCGCGCGGTGATCAGCAGCACCCTGGCGTTGGGCGACGCCCTCGGTATGTCGGTGGTGATCGAGGGCGTGGAAACCGATGAACAGCGCCAGCAACTGTTGGCGCTCGGTTGCACCCAGGCCCAGGGCTATCTGTTCGCCCGGCCCATGTGTGGTGCTGACCTGCTGCGCTGGCTGCAGGCGATGCCGGCGACTCAACAAAAAACCTGATGGTCTATGGAACTGTTTCTTTCGGAATAGTCCTACAGAAACCCCGTGGCGTTGCCCTTAGTCTTGCAGGCTCTTGAAAAGGGCAGGGTGTACGCCAGCCCCATCGTCATTGCAGAGTCCGTCAACTATGCCGAATAAAGCCTTGCGTATCCTGATCGCCGATGAGCAGCACTTTCATCGGATGAAAATCGAACGGGGCCTGAACCAGCTCGGTTACTACCGTATTGCCCCCGTGCACTCGCTCGTCGAGTTGCTCAGTGTCGTCGAGTACGGCTGCGAGCCGTTCGACCTGGTGATCTTCAACGCCGGCCTCACCGCAGGCACCGGCCTTGAACCACTGGCCTTCTGCCTGGATAACCTGCAGATTCGCCATGCCTTGATCTACGATGCCGGCCAGGCCGGCTTGACCCCGTTGCTGGCGGCGCCGCAACACCCGGTGCAGATCACCCGCGCAGCGCTGCCGAACACGGATGCGCTCGAAAGCCTGATGCTCAGGGTCGATGCACCTTTGGCGTCGTCCCGCCGCGCGGGCCTGCGCCAGCAAGGTGGAATGCGCGCCTGAATCGGCCGAATACAGGCTACCGCTCGTCGGAACTGTCAGATCTGACAGGTAGTCTGTACGCAACTCCCATGCAATAGTCATTGCGCAGCCGTCGCGCCAGCCCACGTGCCCGACGTGCCCATCATCAGGAATAAACATGAGCTCAGTGTTGATCGTCGATGATCATCCGGTTATTCGTGCCGCTCTCAAAATGGTCCTTGGAGCCCTCAAGGACGCCAGCAACCGCAGCGTTTTCCGCGACATCTGGGAGGCGGCCAATGCTGCCGATGCCTTGCCGATGCTGCGCCAGCACAACCCTGCGCTGCTGGTGCTGGATCTGAACATGCCTGGCCTCAGCGGCCTGGACTTCCTCAGCCGCCTGCAGCGGGAAAAGGTTGCGACGCGGGTGGTGGTGTTCACCGCCAACGAGCCACGGTTCTATGTCGAGCGTTGCACCCGGGCCGGGGCCCTGGGCTTCGTCGAAAAAACCAACGATCTGCAGGAACTGTGCAACGCCGCCAAGGCGTTGATGAGCGGATACACCTACTTTCCCCGCCTGGATACCAGTTCGGTGCACCTGAGCAACGTGCAAGTCGACGAGCAGAAAATGGTCGATTCGCTCTCGGACCGGGAACTCACCATTTTCCAATCCCTGGCCCGTGGCGCCACCAACAAGGAAATTGCCGCGAACATGCACCTGAGCCACAAGACCGTCAGCACCTACAGGAGCCGCATGATCCTCAAGCTCAACGTCAAATCCCTGGTGCACCTGAGGGATTTCGCCAAGCGCAACCACCTGCTCTGAGGGTCCGATGCCATGCGCGCCTGGTGTTGGGGTTTGCTGCTGCTCAACCTGTTTGGAGCGTTGAACAGCCTGGCCCTCGCAGCCCCGGAGCCTTTGCAGCTGTTGGGGCGCTCCAGTGTCGAAGGCTACCGGGTGCAGTTGGCCGAGACCGACTGGCGCTGGCTGCGGGACAAGGACCGCTTGCTGCTGGGGGCGTCCGCACCCGATTACCCGCCCTTTGAAAATACGATCAACGAGCATAATTTCGAGGGCATCACCGCCGACTTTGCTGCGTTGCTGGGGCAGCTCCTGCATATGCCCATCGAGGTCAGGCGCTACGAATCCCGCGCCGCGGTGATCGCCGCCTTGAAGGCGGGCGAGATCGATCTGCTGGGCGCTGCCAACGGATTTGAAGCGGCCGACCCGCAGCTGGTGCTCACCAGCGCCTACGCCGAAGATGCGCCGATCCTGGTGACCCGTCTGGGCGAGAGCAAAGGATTGTCCGGCGACCTGGCCAACAGGCGGCTGGCGATGCTCGATCACTACTTGCCCCCCGAGACGGTCGCAGCGGCTTATCCCAATGCGCGCCTGGAGGTCTATTCCTCGACCCTGAGCGCCATGGGCGCGGTGGCCTTCGGTGGCGCAGATGCCTATCTGGGCGACTCCGTCAGCGCCAGCTATCTGATCAACAACAATTACCTGAGCAACGTCGAGTTGGCGCAATTCGCCCGGATGGAAGTCAATCCGTTCGGCTTCGCCCTGAGTCGCGAAAACCTTCGTTTGCGGCGGATCATCGACACCGCACTGGCGGCTATCCCCGAGCAGGAGCGCACGACGATTCTGCGTCGCTGGAGCCCTGGCAGCCCATTCAGCAACTCCCAGCGTGTGCAATTGAGTGCCAGCGAACAGCGCTGGCTGGAACAGCACCCCGCGGTCAAGGTCGGTTACATCGGCACTTTCGCGCCCCTGGCGTTTGCCGGCGAGAACGCCCGCTTCAGTGGCCTCAGTGCCCAGGTGCTGGACCGCATCAGCCTGCGCACCGGGCTGAAATTCGAAGCCGTGCGCGGTGAGTCGTTCAATCAGCAGTTGGAGCAACTCAAGGCCGGGCAGCTTGATTTGCTGGCGGTCATCACCCCCAGTGTCGAGCGCCAGGCAACGCTGCGCTTCACCCGGCCCTATCTGAGCAACCCCTATGTGCTGGTCTGTGCCATCGGCAACAAGGCGCCGGTGACCCTGGATGACCTGGCGGGAAAACGCGTGGCGGTGATTGGACGCAATGCGCTGCGCGAGCTGATCCTGGCCCACGCCGCCGATGTGCGTTTCATCGAGGTCGACAGCCCGGCCCAGGCCATGGCCCTGGTGGCCAGTGGTGGTGCCGATGCGGCCTTGAACTCGTTGATCAGTGCGCGCTACATCATTGCCCGGCAGTACCGCGACAAGCTGCAGGTGGCCAGCACCGTGGGGGCCGAGCCGGCGCACATCAGCTTCGCCACCCAGCGCGGGGCGTTCGAGCTTTACTCGATTCTCAACAAGGCCTTGCTCAGCATCGCCCCGGAAGAAATGGACGAGTTGGCCAATCGCTGGCGCAACGGGATGCCGGTCGACGACAGTTATTGGGCCCGGCATCGCGTGTCGATCATTCAGGGATTTGTCGCTGCCGGGCTGTTGCTGTTGCTGGCCGTGGGCTGGATCACTTACCAGCGCAGCCTGATCCGCAAGCGCCAACTGCTGCTCGACCAGGTGCAGCAGGCGCGGGTCGACGCCGATCACGCCAACCGTGCCAAGACCACCTTCCTGGCGACCATGAGCCACGAAATCCGCACCCCGATGAACGCGCTGATCGGCATGCTCGAACTGGCCCAGAAACGTGCCGAGCAAGGGCTGACCGACCGTGTGGCCATTTCGGTGGCCGCCGATGCCGCGCAGCACTTGCTGGAATTGATTGGCGACATCCTCGATATCTCGAGGATCGAATCCGGGCATTTGTCCTTGACCCCGGAGCGGGCGAATGTGCGTCAGTTGGTGGCGTCGGTGGGCATGGTTTTCGAAGGGTTGGCTCGGCAAAAAGGCCTGGTCTGGCAGGTCGACTTCAAAATGCACAGTGCCCGGGATGTGCTGATCGACCCGATGCGCTTCAAACAGATTCTGTCCAACCTGTTGAACAACGCCATCAAGTTCACCCACGAGGGCTGGATTCGCCTGACACTGCAGGTCGAGCCGGCTGCGGTCGATGGGCAACTGGCCGTGAGTGTGCTGATCGAAGACAGCGGCATCGGCATCAACGAGCAGGATCAACAACGTCTGTTCAGCCCGTTTGTGCAGGCTGCCGAGAACGGCCAGGACGCCCGCGGCGGATCCGGCCTGGGGCTGGTCATCAGCCGATCGCTGTGCGAGATGATGGGCGGCCAGTTGCAACTGCGCAGTGAACCGGGCCAAGGCACGCAGATCGAAGTCCGCCTGCAGTTGCCCGCGTTGCCTGAACTGGCGGATGCGCCCGTGAATGCGGCGCTGCCGAGCGAGGCGGGACGCTCGCTGAATGTGTTGATCGTCGACGATTATCCAGCCAATCGCCTGCTGCTGACTGAGCAACTGGCGGTGCTCGGTCACCGTGTGCGCGATGCCAGTGATGGTCGGCAGGGCCTTGAACGCTGGCGCGAGCAATGGTTTGACGTGGTGATCACCGACTGCAACATGCCCCGGCTCAGCGGTTACGCACTGGCGGCGGCGATTCGCGACGAGGAACACAAGCTCGACCGCGCGCGCTGCCTGATCCTCGGTTTTACCGCCAATGCCCAGGCCGAAGAAAAGACCCGCTGCCTGCAAGCCGGCATGGACAACTGCCTGTTCAAACCCATTGGCCTGCAAGTCCTCGGCGCGGCCCTGGCGGGCGTCACGCCGCTTCATCAGGAACCGCCACCAGAGCCTGCACAAGAGCCTGCCCACCACAGTCCCGGCGAGATCGATCTAAGCAGTCTGCAACAACTGGGTGGGGACAATCCCGAGTTGTTGGGCAAGCTGCTGGCGGAACTGGCCAGCAGCACGGCGCAAGACCGCCAGCAACTGCAGGACGCCCATGCCCGGGGTGACCCGCGAACCCTGCTCGAGCTGGCTCATCGGATCAAGGGCGGGGCGAAAATGGTCAGGGCCTGGCGCCTGATCCACGGCTGTGAACAGCTGGAGCAGGCCTGCAACGCGCCGGCTGATCAGCACGCCATGGCGCAGGCGGTGCACGGTTTGCAGGAAGCCATGCAGCGCCTGGAGCAGCATCTCAAGCGTTGACCGCGCGCCAGGCTGGTGGTGGGTGCTCAGGCGATGTCGCTGCGACTGAATTCCTCTCCCAGGAAGTCGATCAAGGTCCGCACCGACGGCAGCAGGCCGCGGCGCGAGGGGAAGATCGCGTGGATAATCCCGCACTTGGGTGCCCAACCCGGCACCAGCTCGATCAAGCGTCCGGCCGCCAGGTCATCGCGCACCACCACCGCCGGCAAGTGGGCAATGCCCAGGCCTTCGAGCACCGCGGTACGCAGGGCAATCAAGTCGTCGGTGACCAGCCGTGGGTAATGGCGGATCAGCGCGCTGGCCTCGTCCGGGCCGAACAGCTCCCACTGGTATTCCCGCTGCGCGGCACCCCAGTGCAGGCTCGGCAGGCCACTCAGGTCGGCAGGCGAGGCGGGCTTGGACAGGCGCTCGGCAAACGCCGGATGCCCCACCAGGGTCTGGGTGCTGTTGCCGAGCACCTTCATCACCAGGTCGGTGTTTTCCAGCGGCGGAAAGCGCACCCGCAGGGCGATGTCGAACCCCTCGTGGATCAGGTCGACGCGGCGGTTGGTGCTCTCGATGAACAATTCCACCAAGGGGTATTTGAGCATGTAGCGGGTCAGCATCGGCCCGACCCAGGAATTGAGCAGCGCGGTCGGGCAACTGAGGCGCACCATGCCCTGGGGTTCGGAGCGGTTGCGCTCGATCAGTTCGGCGGCGCTTTCCGCTTCCACGCGCATCGCCAGGCAGCGCTGGTAATAGGCCTGGCCGATTTCGGTGAGCGAACAGTGACGACTGCTGCGATGGATCAGCCGTACGCCGAGGCGCTCTTCCAGCTGGGCGATACGCCGGCTGAGCTTTGACTTGGGCATGTCCAGGGCGCGTCCGGCGGCGGCAAAACCACCGTGCTCGACCACTTCGGTGAAGTAGTACAGGGTGTTCAGGTCTTCCACCATCGTTCTCCAAATAGAACGCTAAGGGCGATTTTTGCAGTCTATCGCAGCAAGGGGGCTGGAATTAAGCTTTGTCCCTGTTCTGACTCACCCCATTCGGAGGCACCATGAAAAACATCATCGGTATCTACACCAGCCCAAGAGCGCACTGGGTGGGCGACGGTTTCCCGGTTCGTACGCTGTTTTCCTACGACAGCCTGGGCAAACACATCAGCCCGTTCCTGCTGCTCGACCACGCTGCAGCAACTGAATTCACCCCGACTACCGAGCGTCGCGGCGTAGGCCAGCATCCCCATCGCGGCTTCGAAACCGTGACCATCGTCTACAAGGGCGAACTGGAGCACCGCGATTCCACCGGCAGTGGCGGCAAGATCGGTCCCGGCGATGTGCAATGGATGACGGCGGCCAAGGGCATTCTGCACGAGGAGTTTCACTCTGCAGATTTCGCCAGAAGCGGCGGCACCCTGGAGATGGTCCAGCTGTGGGTCAACCTGCCGGCCAAGGACAAAATGGCCGACGCCGGCTACCAGACTCTGGTCGACGCAGATATTCCGAACATCCCGTTGAAGGACAAGGCCGGCAGCCTGCGCCTGATCGCCGGTGAATTCGCCGGACACAAAGGGCCGGCACGGACCTTCACCCCGATTGATGTCTGGGACATTCGCCTGAATGCCGGCAAGTTGCTCACCCTCGACCTGCACGAAGGGCGCAACACTGCCCTGGTAGTGCTGCGCGGCACCTTGCAGGTCAACGGCGAAGAGCTGGTGCGCGAAGGGCAGTTGGCGCTGTTTGAACGCGACGGCGATCAGCTCAGCCTGGAAGCCAACCAGGACGCGGTGGTGCTGGTGCTCAGCGGTGAGCCGATCGATGAGCCGATCGTCGGCCACGGCCCGTTCGTGATGAACACCGAGCAGGAGATTCATCAGGCGTTCGCCGATTTCCAGTCCGGGCGCTTTGGCCAGATGCACGGCTGACGCCTGTTGGCGACGATTGGCACCTGCCCGGGTTTGTGGGTGGTGCCCATCCAGATGTTGGCTACGCTCTCTGAGCTGCAAGGCTTGTGCAACCGTAGCGACGTTAACCGAGTACCCCCACGCCGAAGCCGATTCGGCATCGATAACACGAGAGGACTACTGCAATGGCAACTGACTACAAACGTCTGGACAAGGATAACGCTGCGGTATTGCTGGTTGATCATCAGGCGGGCCTGCTGTCGCTGGTTCGTGATATCGAGCCGGACCGCTTCAAGAACAACGTGCTGGCCCTGGCCGACCTGGCCAAGTACTTCAAGCTGCCGACCATTCTCACCACCAGTTTCGAGACCGGCCCCAACGGCCCGCTGGTGCCCGAGTTGAAGGCGCTGTTTCCTGACGCGCCGTACATTGCCCGCCCTGGGCAAATCAACGCTTGGGACAACGAAGACTTCGTCAAGGCGATCAAGGCCACCGGCAAGAAGCAACTGATCATCGCCGGCGTGGTGACTGAAGTTTGCGTGGCCTTCCCGGCACTCTCGGCCCTGGCTGAAGGTTTCGATGTGTTCGTGGTGACCGACGCTTCCGGGACCTTCAACGAGCTGACCCGTCAATCGGCCTGGGATCGCATGTCGGCCTCCGGCGCGCAACTGATGACCTGGTTCGGCCTGGCCTGCGAGCTGCACCGCGACTGGCGCAACGACGTCGAAGGCCTGGGAACCCTGTTCTCCAACCACATTCCGGACTACCGTAATTTGATGACCAGCTACAGCACCTTGACCAATAGCAAATAATCCAGAGCTGCCAAGGCCCCTTGTAGGAGCGAGCTTGCTCGCGAAGGACGTCAACGATGACGCGTTTTGTCTGGATGAACGTGTTGTTTGGATATTCTTCGCTGGCAAGCCAGCTCCTACAGGTTGGAGGCGTCACAGGAACCCTTTCCAATGCTGCCACTGTTCACCGATCATCCATTGATCTGCGCCCTGGTCCTGATTCTTCTCGACCTGCTGTTGTGGCGTCTGCTCAGTGCCAGTGGCAGCCACTGGAAACTGCTGGTGCGGCTGCTGATTTTCTCGTTGTTCAGCGCGGTGCTGTTCAACGAAGGCTTGAACCCGATGCAGACCGCGCCGTGGCCGGACAACGTGGCGCTGCACCTGGCGGCCACCGGGTTGCAGATCGGCTGGTGGCTGTTCGCGGCGCGGACCCTGACGGTGTTGATCGGCGCGCTGATGATGCAGCGGGTCGGGCACACCGGGCGGCTGCTCCAGGATTTGCTCGGAGCAGTGATTTTCCTGATTGCGGTGATTGCCGCGCTAGCCTACGTCCTCGACCTGCCGGTCAAGGGCGTATTGGCCACCTCCGGCGCCGTCGCGATCATCGTCGGCCTGGCCTTGCAGAGCACTTTGAGCGACGTGTTTTCCGGGATTGTCCTCAACACCACCAAACCCTATCAACTGGATGACTGGATCTCCATCGACGGCACCGAAGGCCGGGTGATCGACATCGACTGGCGCGCCACGCGCCTGCAGACCGCCCAGGGCAGTATGGCGGTGATTCCCAACTCATTGGCGGCCAAAGCCAAGATCATCAACTTCAGCCGTCCCAGCGATATGTTCGGGATTGCCGTGAGCATTCAGGTCAGTCCCCATGCGCGTCCGCTCACCGTGATCGAAGCGCTGGAGCGGGCCATGCAAGGCTGCCGGCACTTGCTCGCGCAGCCCGCGCCGAGCGTGGCCCTGAAAAGCGCCAGCAGCAGCGGCGTGGAATACGAAATCAGCGGCTTCGTCAGCGCCATGGCGCACAAACGCGAAGCCCGCAACGTGCTGTTCGACCTGGCCTTCCGGCACTTGCAGGCCAGTGGCGTGAGCCTGCTGTCCAGCGCCGAAGCCGACACCCCGACGGGCCTGTCACGGCCACGGGCGTTGCTGGAAAGTTCGAACATTTTCTCGACCCTGCGCCAGGACGAAAAAGACACCTTCAGCCAGCACATGCAGTGGGTGACCTTTCGCGCCGGCGAGGCAATCCTGCCGGCGGGGGAGGTCAGCGATCACCTGTTCATCATCGAATCCGGAGTGGTCTCGGTGACCCTCGAGCGTGACGGCAAGCCGATCGAGGCCGGACGCATGGGCCCCGGCGAAGTGATCGGCGAAGCCGGTATTCTCAGCGACAGCGCGTTGCCGGCAGATTTTTCGGCCAAGACTTTCTGCACCCTGTACCGCATCGACAAGGCCTACCTGAAACCCTGCCTCGAGGCACGCCACGACATCAATGAAGCGATCAAATCCTTGCTCGATTACCGCCTGCACACCGCCCAGACCCTGACCCAGACCGTGCCTCAGGTGCCGGTGAAAAAGGGCTTCATGCAGTGGTTGCGCCACCGAGGGTAGTCCGACTCAGAACTCCACCGTCGCCGACACCTTCAACGTACGCGGCGTGCCCTGGGTCAGGTACCCGCCGTTGGCCGAAGCCCAGTAAGCCTCGTTGGCGACGTTTTCCAGATTGGCGCGCAGGGTGATCTGCTTCTGGTCGAGGTCGAAGGCATAGCGGGCGCCAAGGTCAAAGCGGTTCCAGGCCGGGATGCTCTGAGTGTTGGCAGCGTTGACGTACTGCCCGCCAGTGCGCAGCATCCGCGCATTCAATGCGGCTCCCTCCAGCCCCGGCACATCCCAATCGGCGCCGAGATTGAACTGGAAACGCGGCACGCCGACGGCGCGGTTGCCGTCGTTGATACCGTTGCTGCTGCCGTCGATCTCAGTCCTCATCAAGGTCGCGCCACTGAGCAGGCGCAGGCCGTCCAGCGGTTCGCCGTAGAGGTTGAGCTCCAGGCCCTTGTTCAACTGCTGGCCATCGACCCGGAAGATACCGTCCTGGGTATAGCTCGATGGCTGTTCGATGCGATACAGGCCGAGGTTCGCGCCATAGCTGCCCATGTCCAGGCGCACGCCGGCCTCGACCTGCTTGCTGCGCACCGGGGCGAAGGTTTCGTCGCGGTTGAGGGCACTGGTTGGCGGGGTCGGGCCCTTGGTCAGGCCTTCGATGCGGTTGGCATAAAACGCCACATGCTCCCAGGGCTTGATCACCAGGCCGTAGACCGGTGTGGTGATCGATTCCTCGTAGCTTGAGGTGCGTGCGCCGGTCACGGTACTCCAGCCGTCGACTCGCATCGCCTGGCGGCGTACGCCGAGGGTCAGCAGCAGACGGTCATCGAGAAAGCCCAGAGTGTCAGAGACGGCGGCGCTGCGCAGGGTGTTCTTGCCGACGATGCGCGGGTCGCTGATGTCACTGCCAAACGAGGTTGCGTGCGGTCGCGGTTGCGGCGTCGAATCGTAGAGATTGTTGACGTAGCGACTGGCGGCACCGATGGTTTCGTAGGCGGAGCGTTGTTGACCCCAGATCCCGGCCACGCCGAGGTTCAATTGATGACTCACCGGCCCGGTGTGCAGGCGCCCGTTGAGCCCACTCATCAGGCTTTTGTTGTCTTCGTCATGGGGTGGATAAAGCATGCCGCCGCGGCCATTGCCGTCGAGGTCGGTGAGGGTCAACGAGGAGTACACGCCGTTTTCCCGGGTGTGTTTGGCGCCGCCGGCGAGGTAGGCGGTCCACTGCTCATTGAGGTCGTATTCGGCACGGGCCATGCCGAAGGTATCTTCGAGCTGCGAATAGCTCCAGCTTTGCGCGTAGCCGGCGTTGGCGTCCGGAGCCTTGGGGACTTTTTCCAGTTTCGAATCGAGGTAGACCACCGAGCGGCCCTGATTGATTACCTGCTTCTGATAACCCAGGTCGGCCGACAGGCGCAGGCGCTCGCCCTGATAATCCAGGCCGAGGCTGACCAGCGACGAGCGCTGGTCTTCATCGTCGACAGCGGTGTCGCCTTCGCGTTGCAGCAGGTTCAGGCGCGCGCCGAAGCGGTTATCCTCGCCGAAGCGCTGGCCCAGATCCAGATGCCCGCCGACTCGGCTGTCAGCGCTGTAGTCGAGGGTCACGCTGCGGGTCGGGGTGTCGTGGGCACGCTTGGGCTGCAGGTTGACCCCGCCACCGATCCCGCTACCGCTGGGAGTGACGCCATTGATAAAAGCGTTCGGGCCCTTGAACAGATCGACACGCTCGAGGGCTTCAGTGGCAATGATCTGCCTGGGCAGCACGCCGTACAGGCCGTTATAGGAAATGTCGTCGGAGCTCAGCGGCAGGCCACGAATCATGAACACCTGGGAGAAGTTGCCGAAGCCGGCCGATTGGCGTACCGAGGCGTCGTTGAGCAAGACCTCGCCGACGGTTTGCGCCTGCTGGTCGGCGATGGTTTTGGCGGTGTAGCTGGTGACGCTGAACGGCAGGTCGTTGAGTTGCTGATTGCCCAGCATGCCGAGCTGCGCATCGCGGGCCACCTGGCCGCCGCCGTAAGTGTCATCCAGCTCATCGCGACTGGCGCTGATGCTGGTGGCGTCCAGCTGCAGTGCACCGTTGGCCGATACCCTCGGCACCAGGGTGTAACCGCTGCCGGTGTCGAGCCTTTCGAAACCGCTGCCGTCGAGCAGGCGCGCGAAGCCTTCGTCGATGGAGAAACTGCCCTGCAAGCCCGGGCTTTGGCGAGTGCCCAGCAGGGCCGGATCGAACGATAACGGCACGCCGGCGCTGACCGCGAATTGCGCCAACACCTGGCTCAATGGTCCCGGGCCGATGGCAAAGTTGCGGATCGTGTTCTCACTGCCGGCAGCCAGCGCTGCGGTCAGCGGCAGGCTGAGACCAAGTGCCAGGCTCACGGACAGGCCAAGGGCCTTGAGCGGGAAAGCGGCGGGGGAAAGGGGTGTCATGGGGCATCCTGTTCGGCGCATGGTGTTTTTCCATTCACCGAACGAGGTGTGAAAAGGTATCAGCGATCCGTGAAAATAATTGCGGCCGGCCTCAGGCAAGCGGTTCGACCGACAGCCAATAGCGGCTCAGGCTACTGATTTTCACCGGTAGACTGTCGGCGAGCAGGCGCAGGCTGGCATCGCTGTCGAGCAGGGAAAACGCCCCTGAGACCCGCAGGCCGGCTACGTCCGGATGACAGCGCAAGACCCCAGGGCGGTAGCGCGCCAACTCCTGCAATACCTCATCCAGACGCATGTTGTTGGCCATCAGCATGCCCTTGTCCCAGGCCAGGGCGGCGCTGTCGAAAGGCTCCAGCGGGTCAAGGCGATCGTCGCGCAGACCGCGGCGTTCACCGGTGTTGACCATGGCACTCAAACCCTGCGAACCGGTGCTGACTTGCACCACCCCGGTGAGCACCGAGACCTGGCTGCAGGCACCGATGATGCGCACGCAAAAACGCCCGCCCAGGGCCTGTATGCTGCCGTGCGGGGTCTGCACGATGAAGGGGCGGGCGGCGCTGTCGGCCGCGGGGTTGAACAACACTTCGCCGCCCAGCAGGTTGACCCGTCGCTCGTAGGGCTTGAAGGCGATGTTCAACGCGCTGTGGGTATTGAGCAGCAACTGGCTGCCGTCCGGCAGTGACAGGGTTTTCTGCTCGCCGACGGCGGTGCGCTGATCGGCCGTCCATTGTTCCCAGGGTGCATGTTGCGCGGCAAAGCCCAACGGCCCGGCCATCATCATCAGGCCCAGACGCACGATGGTCTGGCGACGACTGAGGCCGACCTGTCGGGATGCCCGTTGCAGGGTCTGCACCGCCACCGCAGCCGGCACATTGCGAAAATCTCCCAGCACCGCCTCGGCCCGTTGCCAGGCCCGGGCATGCTCGCTGCTGCGGTTGCGCCATTGCTCGATGGCGCGGTGGTCGGCAGCGGTGGCGGTTCCGGAATGCAGCTGTACCAGCCAGTCGGCGGCCTCGCCGAGAATCTGCGGATTGATCAGCGAGTCGTTCATCAGGCGACACTCAGGCAAGCAATGAAAGCGTCGCGCATGTAGCGTTTGACGCTGATCAGCGAGACCCCCAGGCGATCGGCGATCTGCGCATAGGTCAGGCCTTCGATCTGCGACAGGATGAACGTCTCGCGGGTTTTTTCCGGCAGCTCACGCAGCAGCGCCTCGATGCGCCACAGGGTTTCCAGCACCAGCCAGCGCACCTCCGGCGACGGCACTTCGGCCGGCGGCAGGTGGGCGATGGTCTCCAGATATGCCCGTTCGATTGCCTGGCGCCGCCAGCGATCGATCATCAGGCCCTTGGCAATGTGGGTCAGCAGCGCCCGTGGTTCGCCGCCCAATGGCCGCGCAACCTGGCGCGCCAGCAGGCGCACGAAGGTATCGTGGGCCAGGTCGGCGGCATCGCAGGTGTTGCCCAGCTTGCGGTTGAGCCAGCCTTTCAGCCAACCGTGATGTTCGCTGTACAGGGCGTGGATATGCGGATGGCGGGGCTGATCGACGGACGACATGGAGGGCTGATACTCGATTCGGGCATCCTGGCCTGAACATGAATGGGAATTGATCGCATTCTAGTGGCGCGGCCTCAGCGCTGGCAATTACCCTATTGAGAATTATTTTTATTGATGTGCGCTGCAAGGGTCGATTGGCATCCTCAAGTTCGCCGGTATTGGTTATTTGTCCTGGCGCATGGCGGGGCTAACGTATGTCCCATCCCCACCTGATCTGGAGCCCTACCATGCAACCGCGTATCGATTTCTACACCGCTTCCCCTGATGCCCTTAAAGCCATGCTGGCCCTGGAAACCGCAGTCTCCCGGCTGCCGCTGGAAAAGAGCCTGATCGAACTGGTCAAGCTACGGGCCTCGCAAATCAATGGCTGTGCCTTCTGTGTCGACATGCACACTACCGACGCGCTCAAGGGCGGTGAAACCACCCGCCGGCTGTTCGGCGTCAGCGTCTGGCGCGAAACGCCATTCTTCACTCCCCGCGAACGGGCGGCCCTGGCCTGGACCGAATCCCTGACCCTGATCAGCCAGACCCACGCCCCGGACGAAGACTACGCGCTGGTCAGCGCCGAGTTCGATGCCAAGGAAATGGTCGACCTGACGGTGGCAATCACCACCATCAACGCCTGGAACCGCCTGGCGGTGGGCTTTCGCAAAATGCCCCAGGCCTGATCAATGCGCATCGGCTGACGGCGCGGCGGGTGGTTGCACCTTGCGCATCAAGGGCACCATCAACGTCGCGACGATAAAGCAGACCATGATCATCAAAAACGCGTCGCCGTAGGTCTGGGTCTGCGCTTCGCGGTAGGTCAGCAACCACAACTGCTTGAGGCTGGCGCTGAGCTGGCTGTCGACGCCTTGACCGAGCTCGGCGAAACGTCCGCCGACCTCGGCCAGCCATTGATTCAGCGCTTCATTGCTGCTGTTCAGGTGTTCGGCCAGGCGGGTGAAGTGCAGGTTGGTGCGATCGTTGAGGATGGTCGCGCAGGCGGCAATACCGATCGCGCCGCCGAGGTTGCGCATCAGGTTGAACAAGCCCGAGGCGTGCTTCAAACGCGCCGGACTCAACCCTCCCAGAGTCAGGGTCACCGCCGGCGGCACCGCCAGTTGCTGGGCAATGCCGCGCAAGGCCTGAGGCAGCATCAGCTCCTTGGCACCCCAGTCATGGGTGATCGGGCTGAAATCCCACATCGACAACGCGAACAGACCGAGTCCGGTCATCATCACCCAACGCAGGTCGACCCGATTGGCCAGGAAGGCGTACAGCGGAATCGCCAGAATCTGAAACACCCCGGTGGAAAATACCGCCAGGCCAATGTCCAGCGCGCCGTAACCACGCACCCTGCCGAGAAACAGCGGGGTCAGGTAGATGGTGGCGAACAGGCCGATGCCGGTGACAAACGAAAAGAAACAACCGAGGGCGAAATTGCGGTCCTTCAAGGCGCGCAGGTCGACAATCGGATTGGCCACCTGCAGGGTGCGACCGATAAAGGCCAGCCCGGCCAGGCCCGACAACCACGCTGTGACGAGGATGGTCTGGTCGCTGAACCAGTTGTAGCGTGGGCCTTCTTCCAGGGTGTATTCCAGGCAGCCGAGAAACACTGCGAGCAACAGCATGCTCAGGTAGTCCGCGCCCTTGAGCAAAGACAACTCCGGCTGATCGATTTTCACCAGCATCGGCACTGCAATGGCGACAAAAATCCCCGGCACCAGGTTGATGTAGAACAGCCAGTGCCAGGACGAGACGTCGGTGATAAAACCGCCCACCACCGGCCCCAGGGTCGGCGCCAGGGACGCTACAGCACCGATGGTGGCGGCGGCGATCACCCGTTGTTTGCCGGTGAAGAAAAAGAACGCGGTGGTGAATACCAGCGGAATCATCGAACCGCCGAGAAAGCCTTGCAGGGCACGAAAGGCAATCATGCTCTGGATATTCCAGGCCGCCCCGCAAAGCAGGCTGGCGAGGGTAAAACCGACTGCCGAAGCACAGAACAGCCAGCGCGTGGAGAACACCCGCGACAGCCAACCGGACAACGGGATGACGATGATTTCGGCGATCAGGTAGCTGGTCTGCACCCAGGCGGTTTCATCGGTGCCGGCCGACAGCCCGCCGCCGATATCGCGCAGGGAGGCCGAGACGATCTGGATGTCGAGCAGGGCGATGAACATGCCGATGCACATGGTCGCGAAGGCAAACACCTTGGTCGCAGTGCGCATGCTGGCGGCGTCGAACGCCGGGGCCGGAACGCTGAGGCTGCTGCTCATGGCGCACTGGCCACGGCAGCGGTATCAGTGTCGGCGTGGGTGTCGACGGCGGCGGTCACCGAGAGGCCGGGGCGCAGGTGACCGAGTACCGCATCGGCCGAGTCCAGGCGGATGCGCACCGGCACCCGCTGGACAATCTTGGTGAAGTTGCCGGTGGCGTTTTCCGCCGGCAGCACGCTGAACAGTGAACCGGTGGCCGGTGCCAGGCTGTCGAGATGGCCATGGAAGGTTTGCCCCGACAGTACGTCAGCGCGGATGGTCACCCGCTGCCCGGGCTGCATGTGCGCCAGTTGATCCTCCTTGAAATTGGCGTCGACCCACAGCCCGCTGGTCGGCACCACCGAGAGCAACTGCGCGCCGACCTGGGCATACCCGCCGACCCGCGCCCGGCGATTGCCGATCACCCCGTCGACCGGTGCGCGCAGTTCGGTGTAGTCAACGTTGAGTTGTGCCAGATCACGCTCGGCGCTGGCCTGCTGCAAGGCGGCGCGGGCTTGCTGTTTCTGAGTGGTGATCACATTCAGTTGGCGTTGCGCGGCCAGCAGTTCGGCCTGGGCGCGGGCGCTGAGGGCCTGGGCGGTCTTGAACGTGGCGTCGGCCCGTTGTGCGCTTTCCACCGACACCGCATTGCTGCCGACCAGGCGTTTGTAGCGCGCGTTGTCATCGCGCGAACGTGAAGTTTCCGCGCCCGCTGCGTCAATCCCGGCCCGTGCCTGACCGATCACCGCTTGCTGCAATTGCTCGGTGGCATCCAGATTGGCCAGCAGCGCTTGCTGCGCCGCCACCGCGCCTTCCGCCTTGGCCAGGTGGGCGCGGTAGTCCCGGGCGTCGAGGCGGATCAGCACGTCGCCGGCCTTGACCCGCTGGTTATCACTGACCAGCACCTGCTCGATGTGCCCGGCGACTTTCGGCCCGATCACCGTGATGTCGCCACCGATGTAGGCATCGTCGGTGGTTTCGACAAAACGCGCGCTGGTCCACCAGTGCCCGGCGTAGAGTCCGGCCGCAACCAGAGCAGCCAGGCCGGTGGCCACCAGCAGCAGACGCTTGGTGCGAGGAGGGGCGGTCGCGGTGGCGAGAGTGGGGTCGACGGCTGACAGACTGGTCATGGCGGAACCTGCGATCATGATGATTATTACGATCATAATATGACACATGTAATATTTCGTAGCAAATGCTTTCGCTAACCAGTCGTCAGGTGTTTGGCCTCAGGTGTGGATCAGGCGATGGGTGAACACAACTCCACCAGCGTGCCGTCCGGGCAGCGCACATAGGACAGGGTCTGGCCCCAGGGCTTTTCCTGCGGCGCAGCGATCTCACGGGCACCGGCCTCGACGGCCCGGGCGTGGGCGGCGGGCACGTTCTCGGTGACCAGGGCGACTTCCATGCCCAGCGGTTTCGCGCTGCTGAGGGCGGATACATGGCCACCGTGGAAATTCATCGCCGCCAGTTCGTCGGCAGCAAAGGCCAGGGCCGTGGCGCCGGTCTCCAGTTCGCCGTAGGTGCCGGACTCGTGGAGAAAGCGTGTTTGCAGGCCGAAGGCAGCAGAGAAAAATTCGAGGGAGGCGCTGACGTCGGGGACGTAGATGATCAGGTAGCCGAACTTCACGGTGAACACTCCTTGTTACGTGGGGGGGCGGGCAATTTAGCACGCTGGCCCGCGACTGCGCAGGCCAGCGGCGCGGGTCAGAAGCTGTACTTGAAGCTGGTCATCAGGTTACGCGGCGCGCCGTAGTTACCGTAGTAACCGGCATAGCTGAAGTACTCGCGGTCGAACAGGTTGTTGAGGTTGACCGAGGCGCTGAGGTTTTTGCTGATGTCGTAGCGCGCCAGCAGGTTGGTGATGGCGTAGCTGCCTTGGGTAAAGGTGTGCAGGTCGCTGCCGACTTTGCTTTGCCAGTTCACCCCGCCGCCGACGGTCAGCTTGTCGAGCTCGCCGCCCAGGCGATAGGTGCTGAAGGCTTTCACGCTGTGGCGGGGCAGGGTGGTGTTGATGCGTTGATCGTCGGCATCGGTGGTGACGGTGTAGGCGTAGCCCGTGCCGACTTGCCAGCCTTCGGCCAGTTGGCCGTCCAGTTGCATCTCCACGCCTTTGGAGGTCGTTCCCTGTTCGGCCTTGTAGACGTTGCTGCCCGGGTACTCGGCCTGCCAGACGGCGAGGTTGTCCTGTTCCAGCTTGAACAGCGCAAGGCTTGCGTTCAACTGGCCGTCCAGATGACTGCCCTTGACCCCCAGTTCGTAGCCCTTGCCCTCCATCGGGTCCAGCGGTTTGTTGTTTTCGTCACGTACCCAGGAAGCTTGCGGGTTGAAAATCTTGGTGTAGCTGGCGTACAGCGACCAGACGTCGTTGAGGTCGTAGACCACGCCGGTGTAGGGAATGAACACGCCGGTTTCCCGCGACTGGGTTTCGCTGGCATCGGCACCGTAAGGGCGGTCCTCGGTGTCGCGTTTCCAGTCCACCAGGCGGCTGCCGAGGATCAGGCTCAGGTCATCGCTGAGGTGGAAGCGGCCAGTGAGGTAAGCCGCGTATTGAGTCTCGTCGATCGACGATTTACCGGTGACCGGAAAGTCCGGCTTGGGGTTGTTGCCGTGGTAGTCGAACAGATTGTCGATGGCGCCGGCCGGTGAGCCTGAATAGTCATAGCGCCAGCCACCGTAGCTGGGCACGTTCTCGTTGTACTTGGAAAGGGTCAGCCCGGCGATGATTTCGTGCTCGCGCCCCAGAAGATCCAATGGCCCGGTCAGGTACAGGTCGAGGTTGTTCTGCCGTGGTGTGCCGGCGAACTTCACGGGCAGCAGGCTGGTGCCGCTGCCATCGCTTTGCAGGGTGCCGTTGAGGTAGGTGAAGACTTCGTCGAACTGGTTTTCGGTGTGAGTGAACTCGACCTTGCCGCTCCAGCCATTGTCGAATTTCTGCTCGATGGAGGTGAAGTAACTGGTTTGTTCATGGTCGTTGTAGGACCAGTCCGGCGAGGCGTTGGTCGAGCGACTGAGGTCGGTGCGCTGGCCATCGGGGAAGCGCGTCGGCAGACCGGAACGCAGCGGCGAGTCGACATCGGTGCGCAGGTAGCTGAAGCCCAGAGTGAGCAGCGTGTTTTCCGTCAGGTCAAATTCGCTGATGCCGTATAGCAACTGCGAATCCTGCTTGAAGCGGTCGATCCATGCGCCACCGGTCTTGTAGTCGGCCACCACGCGACCGCGCACGTTGCCGCTTTCGGTCAGCGGTCCGGAGACGTCGAAGCCGCTGCCGTAGCGATCCCAATTACCCGCTTCACCGGTCACGCTGGCCTGGGCCTCGGCGGTCGGGCGCTTGCGAATCAGGTTGATGGTGGCCGAGGGATTGCCCATGCCGCTGATCAATCCGGTGGCGCCGCGCACCACTTCCACCCGGTCGTACTGGGCCATGCTCTGGGCGTAGTTGTCCATGCGGGTGACGGTGGGCACGCCGTCGATTTCGAAGTTCTGGATCTCGAAACCACGGGACCAGAAACTGTCACTTTCCGCCCCCAGGCCGTCACGCAGGACAATGATTCCGGGCGTCGCGTCCATGGTGTCGCTGAGGGTGGTCAGGCGCTGGTCATCAAGGCGCTGGCGGGTCATCACCGTCAACGATTGCGGGGTTTCCTTTGGCGTCAGGTTCAGCCGTGTCGAACTGCTGGACGACAGGGTGGTGTAGGAACCGGTGCGTTCAGTGGTCGAGCCGGGCGCCTTGCCGGAAATGGTCAGGGCATCCAGTTGCAAGGCGTCGCTGTTTTGCCGACGGGCGATTTGATAGCCGCCCTGGGTGGTGCGCAAGGCTTGCAGATCGGTGCCGGCCAACAGCGTGTCGAGGCCGTTATCGATCTCGTAGCGGCCGCTCAGGCCTTGGGTCATGCGGCCTTCGGTGAGCTCGGCGGGGTAGCTGATCAGCAGGTGGGCGGTTTCGCCGAACTGCGCCAAAGCAGCGCCAAGTGGCCCTCCTGGGATGTTGAAATCCAGTTGCAGTTGCGCCGCCTGGACCTGTGCCGAGGCGAGTAGCAACGGAGCGCCGACGCTCATGCAGGCGATGCCCTGCAGCACGGCCGCCGCCAGCCGCTGCTTGATCAGGCGTTGACGGAACGGAGCTGATTGTTGCAAGTGCCGCATGTGTGTATCCCCAATGAATGTGATCGTTGGGGATACAAGTCTCGTGAAAAACAAAAACGGCTCACCCGCGTTGGAAAAAATTCAGCCGAGGCCGGGTTTGGCCTTTAACGTCACCCAGTAACGGGTCAGGTGGTGCACGTCGAGGTCGAAGGTTTCGCCGAGGGCGCTGATGACCTGGTCGGTGTCATCCAGTGGAAAGGTGCCTGAGACGCGCAACTCGGCAAGACTCGGATCGCAACCCAGGTGCCCACGGCGGTAGCGCGACAATTCATCGACGAAGTCGGCCAGGCGCTGGCCCTGCGCGACGATCATGCCACGGCTCCAGGCCAGGTCGCCGGGAGCGCGTGGCCGACGCGCGAGCAGGGTCAGGCGGTCGAAACTCACGACTTCCCCGGCCGCTGCGACGAGGGCGCTGTCAGTCCGATCAAGGGGATAGAGACCGATGCCGCCATCCTCGCTGCTGGTTTGGGTGAAACCCTGGCGCTGACGCACCGCCAATTGCTGGCCAAGCATCTGCACCCGGCCCTCTGCGCTATGCACCCACAAAGGAGCAGCTGCTGGCGCATTCAGCAGAATCTCCCCGCGCAGTAACTGAATGTGTTGAATCTGGCTGTCGGCCCGCACCTTGATAGCGGTGTCGGTATTGAGTTGAACCCGCACCTGACCGGCCAATTGCAGGGTGCGTCGCTCACCGATGGCACTGCTGAAATCGCTGCGCCAATCCTGCACCAGGCTGCTGTCCCGGGCGTTCCAGGCCGTGCCGCCAGCGGCCAGCAACAGTGCCAGGTTTTTCAGGGCGCTGCGCCGCGACAGGGTCGACGACAGCGCGGCGCTGGCGAGCGGACGCTGGCCGGGCGAGCGCAGGCTGCTCATACGCGAAGCAAAGCCCTGGGCCCGCTGCCAGGCCAACTCATGCACGGGATCGGCCTGGCGCCACGCCAGCCAGTCGGCGCGGGTTTGTTCGCTGACCTGCGGTTCCTGCAACTCCAGCAGCCAATGCATGGCCCTCTCGGCGACGGCCATCGAAATCGTCGGCTGCGCGGTTGACGAGGCTTGCGCTGACATCAGGCCCACCCGCCGTCGAGCATGATGCACTGGGCGCCGGCCTTGACGATGTAGCGTTTGACCGTGGCGATCGAAACCTTCAGGCGCCCGGCAATTTCGCCATGGCTCAAGCCCTCCAGTTGAGACCAGAGGAATGCCTTGCGCACAGGCAGTTCCAGGCGTTCCAGGACGGCGTCCAGTTCCAGTAGGGTTTCGAGCATGATCGCCTGGCTCTCGAGGTCCGGTGCCAGTGCCTCGGGCAGGTTTACCAGGGCCTGCAGATAGGCCTTTTCCAGCTTCTGCCGGCGATAGTGATTGGACAGCACGCTCTGCGCCACGGTCGCCAGAAAGCTGCGTGGGGCCTGCACTTCGATCACCTCGGTCTTGGCCAGCAAGCGCACGAACACATCCTGCGCCAGGTCCGCCGCGCTGTGGGAACAGCCGAGTCGGCAACGCAGCCAGCGCTGCAGCCAGGAATGCTGTTCGCGGTACAGGGTGGCGAGTCCGGGATCGCAGGCGAGAGGGGGCAAGGGCATGGTTCGCAGATAAGACATTAATGATAATGATTATCATATTTGTCGACCGGGGTGACTTGCAAGTGCCATCACTCCTGAAAATCCCGGGCTGGCCGATGCAGTGGATATCCAACCGGGAGTGATAGTCATGCAAAGCAACGTTCTGGCGATTGGTTTTGTTGTAGCCGCTGCGTTCAGTAGCGCCTGTCAGGCAGGCGTGATTAATTTTCATGGGGCGATTGTCGAGCCGGCTTGCAGCGTTCAGGCGAGCGTGGACGCAAGGGTCGAACTCAAGGGCTGTTCATCCGCCAGTCGCGGCGCCGCTATCGAGGCGCAGTCGCTGGTGCCAGCCGCCAGCGCCACGGCGCTCGGTGGGTCTGCGGTCAAGGTCAGGCTGCTGGCCGATAGCGGTCCGGCTGGGCGCTATTTTGATCGGCAGTATCAACTGCTCGATGAAGCGGGCCAGCCGGTCAGCTCGGGCAATTACGTGGTGACCTTGAGCATGCCTTGAACCGTTGCGCGAGGGCGGACCGCTGGCGCAAGACCAGCGGTCAAGGGAATCAATTGCTCGCCTTAATAGGAAGCATTACTATTCACGCCCTCGCCACCCCGGCCCATCGCAATGACCGCCAAGCTGCCCCGCAGATCAGGATTTTTCGAGCACTACGAAGAGTTGGTCGGTACCTGGACTCGCCGGTTGCGCAACCGTGCGTTGGCCGAGGACCTGGCCCACGACACCTTCGTCCGGGTGCTCGAATCCGACGCGGCCGGCGTGCAGCAGCCACGGGCGTACTTGCACCAGACCGCACGCAACATCGCGGTGGACGGTTTTCGGCGGGAGGAGCGACGCGGCGCCATGGAGTTGGAGGCGATCGATCCTGGGCTGGCATCGGCCGATGACCCGGAGCACTACATGCACGCGATCCAGCTGGCTGATTGTGTCGAGCAGGCGCTCAGCGAGTTGCCTGCCAACTGCCGCACAGTGTTCATCTGGCAGAAGCTCGAAGGCCTGACCCAGGCGGAAATTGCCGAGCGCCTGGGGCTGTCTAAAAACATGGTGGAAAAGTATATGATCCGCACCCTGCGGCACCTACGTGACCGCCTGGACGGAGCGGGCCAATGATCCGCGTGCATTTTCCAGCCACCGCCAAACAGGACATTCCATGATGGAGACGGGTGATTGTGCCTGCGGCCGGAGCAGGGTTCGCGACGAGGCGGCGCTGTGGTTCTCGCGCCTGACCGACGCCGCGCTGAGTGCCGAGGATCAGCAACGCCTGGATGCCTGGCTGGCGGAACACCGTCAGCACCGCGATGAGCTGCAGTTGCTGCAGGGCCTGTGGGGCGCTGTCGACCTGGTGCCGAGGGCGCGCCTGCAAGCACTCTGCGAAACGCCGCCGAGCCGGAGCAAGCGTCGGTCGCTATTGAAATTCGCGGTAGCCGCCAGCGTGCTGGGCGTGGCCGTCGCTGTCGGTCTGTTCAGTGGCCTGCAACACCCGGCCGGCTACAGCGCCGAGTTTTCCACGGCGCTCGGCGAACGGCGTCAGGTGGCGCTGCCGGACGGTTCGCTGATCGAGTTGAACAGCCGCAGCCAGGTCAAGGTGCACTTCGAGCAGGACCGTCGAGGCATCGAGTTGACCCAGGGCGAAGCCATGTTCAGCGTCGAACACGACAGCAGTCGACCGTTTGTGGTCGAGGCGGGCGCAGGCAAGGTGACGGTCACCGGCACTCGCTTTGACGTGCGTCGCGATCCCCATGAAACCCGGGTGGCGGTGGAGCAGGGCACGGTCAAGGTGCAGGGTCGCGATGCCACGGACGTCGAGTTTGTCAGCCTGACGGCCGGGCTCGGCACGCGGATCGATGCCAGTGGCCGGGTGGCCCAGGCCCGTGCCGTCGACACCCAGGCCCTGACCGCCTGGCGCGGCGGCAAGCTGGTGTTCAACGATGCCAGCCTGATCGAGGTGGCCGAGGAGGTCTCGCGCTACCGCGACAAACCGTTGAAGGTCGGCACGCCAGCGGTGGGGCAGTTGCGCCTGACCAGCGTGTTCAAGTCCGACAACACCGACGCCCTGCTCAAGGCCTTGCCGACCATCCTGCCGGTGGCGATTCGCACCCTGGATGACGGCAGTCAGGAAATAATTGCGCGATAGATTCAGGTTTTTTTCGAGTTGTTCGTCTTCCTGTCCAACTGCAACTGGTTTGCATTAACAGACGCACCTCTTTGCGATCAACAGGACAAGGTTCGACGTGAAAACCCCCCGCGCTAAAAACAACAACTCCGCTTCACGTTCCTCACGCTGGTTGCCGCTGGCCCTGGCGTTGGCAGTCAACGCCGCACTGCCGCTGGCCCATGCCGAGCAGGCCGCTGGCAACATCCAGATCCAGGCACAACCGCTGGGCGCGGCCCTGACCCAACTGGGTCAGCAAACCTCCCTGCAGGTGTTCTTCGATCCGCAACTGGTGGCCGGCAAACAGGCACCCGCGGTAGACGGCAACCTGTCGCCGGAGCAGGCCCTGCGCCAATTGCTCCAAGGCAGCGGCCTGGAATACTCGATCGATGAAGGTTCGGTGACCCTGAGCCCGGCGCCGACTTCAGCAGCGGCGTCCGGCCCGCTGGAACTGGGGGTGACCGACATCACCGTGGTCGGCGACTGGCTCGGCGATGCCAACGAGGCAGTGGTGCAGAACCACCCCGGCGCGCGCACGGTGATCCGCCGCGAGGCCATGGTCGAGCAGGGCGCCATGACCGTTGGCGATGTGCTCAAGCGCGTTCCGGGTGTGCAGGTGCAGGACGCCAACGGCACCGGCGGCAGCGATATTTCGCTGAACGTCGGCGTGCGCGGCCTGACCTCGCGCCTGTCGCCGCGCTCCACCGTGTTGATCGATGGCGTCCCGGCGGCGTTCGCGCCGTATGGTCAGCCGCAACTGTCGATGGCACCGATTTCCTCGGGCAACCTCGACAGCATCGACGTGGTACGCGGCGCTGGTTCGGTGCGCTACGGGCCACAGAACGTCGGCGGGGTGATCAACTTCGTCACCCGCGCCATTCCGGAAAAAGCCACCGGGGAAATCGGCAGCACCCTGGAGACTTCCCAGCGCGGCGGCTGGAAACACATCGACACCGCCTTCCTCGGCGGCACCGCAGACAACGGCCTGGGCATGGCGTTGCTGTACTCCGGGGTCAACGGCAATGGCTACCGCGAGAGCAACAACGGCAACGACATCGACGACGTGATTCTCAAGACCCACTGGGCGCCCACCGACGTCGACGATTTCTCGCTGAACTTCCATTACTACGACGCCAAGGCCGACATGCCCGGCGGCCTGACCCAGCAGCAGTACGACGAAAACCCCTACCAGTCGGTGCGTGACTACGACAGCTTCAGTGGCCGGCGCAAAGACGTGTCCTTCAAGTGGGCGCGACTGATCGACGACCGCACCCAGGCCGAAGTGCTGACCTATTATTCCGACAGCTTCCGTGGCAGCACCATCGCTGCCCGCGACCAGAAAACCCTGAGTTCCTACCCGCGCACTTACTACACCTTCGGCATCGAACCACGGGTGTCCCATGTGTTCGACGTCGGCCCGAGTTCCCAAGAAGTCAGTGTCGGTTATCGCTACCTCAAGGAAGGCATGCATGAGCAGGCCAGCCGCGTCGCCCTGGTCAACAACCAACCAGTGCAGACCCCGACCGCCGACGGTCACGTCTACCAGGATCGCACCGGCGGCACCGAGGCCAATGCGTTCTACGTCGACAACAAAATCGACATCGGCAACTGGACCGTGACCCCGGGCATTCGCTTCGAAGATATCCGCACCGAATGGCACGACCGCCCGGTGCTCGACAACTCAGGCAAGCCGGTCCAGGAAAAACGCCGCAGCATCGACAGCCATGAACCGCTGCCGGCCTTGAGCGTGATGTATCACCTGTCCGATGCCTGGAAACTGTTCGCCAACTACGAAACCTCGTTTGGCGCCCTGCAGTACTTCCAGTTGGGCCAGGGCGGCGCGGGCGATGAGACCGCCAGCGGGCTGAATCCGGAGAAGGCCAAGACCTACGAAATCGGCACCCGTTTCAACGATGACGCGTGGGGCGGCGAGGTGACGCTGTTCTACATCGACTTCGACGAAGAACTGCAATACATCAGCAACGATGTCGGCTGGACCAACCTCGGCGCGACCACTCACCAGGGCGTCGAAGCCTCGGTGCACTACGACATGGCCGCGCTCGACCCACGCCTCGCCGGCCTGACCGCCAACGCCGGGCTGACTTATACCCGTGCCGTGTACGAAGGGGAAATCCCCGGCTTCAAGGGTCGTGACCTGCCGTTCTACTCGCGTCAGGTGGCGACCATGGGCTTGCGCTATGACGTCAACCGCTGGACCTACAACGTCGATGCCTTCGCCCAGTCGAAGCAGCGTTCGCCGGGGACCGGGGTGAATGCCGATGGCAGCTTCAACGGCGACTACATCACCGAGGGCACGGCCGACGGCCAGTACGGCGACATCCCTGGCTACGTGCTGTGGAACGTGCGCGCTGGCTACGACTTCGGCGCACAGCTGTCGAACCTCAAGCTCGGCGCCGGGGTGAAGAACGTCTTCGACAAGCAGTACTTCACCCGCTCCAGCGACAACAACTCGGGCATGTACGTCGGTGCGCCCCGCACCTTCTTCGTCCAGGCCAGCGTCGGTTTCTGACGGCAGCGCATTGCGAGCAGGACGACATTGCGTCGACTGCTCGTGATGGCCTCACACCCGCAACACTTTCCCGCCAATCGCCACTGCCACCAGCAGCATCGCCATCAAGCCAAAGGCAAAGCTCAGGCTGCTGGCGTGGGCGACGAAGCCGATCACCGCAGGGCCGGCGAGAATCCCGGCGTAACCCAGGGTGGTGATGGCCGGCACGGCGATGCTTTCCGGCATCACCGTCTGCTTGCCGACGGCGGTGTACAGCACCGGCACAATATTCGAGCAGCCGACGCCGAGCAGCGCATAGCCCACCAGCGCAAACTCCCAGTTCGGCGAGAAGGTCGCAAGAAACAAACCGCCGGCCGCCGTCAATCCACCGCCGACGATCACCCTCGTTGCGCCCAGGCGCCGGACAATCCGGTCGCCGGTGAGGCGGCCGACGGTCATGGTCAGGGCGAATGCGGCATAGCCCAGTCCGGCGTACGCGGTGTCGATGCCGCGCTCCTGGGCGAGGAACACCGCACTCCAGTCCAGCGCCGCGCCTTCGGCCAGAAAGACGATGAAGCACATGCCACCGATGAACAGCACGATCCCATGGGGCACGGCAAATGCCGGTCCCGAGCTTTTACCGGCGTAGGCCAGCAGATGGGGCGCGGCCTTGAACAGCGCAGCCAGCAGCATCAGGATCACCACGCCCATTGCCGCCAGCGGTGTCAGTCCCAGCCCGAGCAAGGCACTGACTCCCGCCGCACCGACGATCCCGCCGAGGCTGAACATGCCGTGAAAGCCCGACATCATGGTCTTGCCGCTGGCCCGCTCGACGATCACCGCCTGCAAATTGGTGGTCGAGTCGACGGTGCCCAGCCCGGCGCCGAACAGAAACAGCGTGGCAATCAGCAGCGGGATGCTCGACACGGTCGCCAGCAGCGGCAGCGCCAGGCAGACCAGCAGCGTGCCGACAGTCAGCACTCGGCGGCAGCCATAGCGCGAAGCCAGTGCGCCGGCAATCGGCATTGCCAGGATCGAACCAACGCCCAGGCTCAGCAGCAATAGGCCGAGGGTGCCTTCATCGAGACCAGCCCGGGCCTTGGCGTAGGGCACCAGAGGCGCCCAGGCGGCAATGCCGACGCCGGCGATAAAAAACGCCAGGCGGGTCGACATTTGTTCGGGGCGTCCGGGGCGGACCGGGGGTTGGGAGAGGCTGGCGGTCATGAAAAATCCTTGTTCTTTCGGTGGAAGCGACAACAGGGACACATCCTTGCACATCAACGGCAGGCAGACGACCTTGGGTTTTGTCGAGACCGCCGCGCTGCGAAGCCTTAAAGTGGGGCAATCGCTTGGTCCCCTCGTTCAGGATGCCCTATGACTGCTTTATATGATGCGCGCGGTAATCGCTATGTCGTTGTCAGCCCCGCCGAATTGCGCCAACGCGGTATCGATCTGCCGGACGACCCGCGCCTGGCTGCGCAAACCCTCGCTACCTGGAGTGCGCGGGCAGTCGAGGCCTGTTGCAGTTGGGTGTCTGGCACCCAGCCGACAGGGGCCAAGTCGCATCGCTCGGATGGGCTGTTGGTGGGGCCGTTTCAGGACGCCTCGCCATTCGATCTGTTGATCGTCAATACCGACGCCACGCTCGCCGAACGCAGTGGCAACGGCCTGACGATTTTTTCCCAGGCCTTGAGCGATCAAGGGCTGTTGCCCAGTGATGAGGCCTTTGTGCTCAGGGTGCATCACGACAAATCCGACAGCCCTTCGCCCGGCCAGACGCTGGTGAAAGCCGCTCAGGTTGAGGGCGTGAACGGGTTCTGGCTTGACCTTGGCCAACCCGGTTTCGGGCCTGCGGCGGTCAGTGCGGCGGGGGTTGCGACGGTACTGATGAATGGCCGTGAACTGAGCCAGGTTGAACCGCTGTCAGCGCTCAACCCCGCGTGGTCCCGTAGTCAGTTTGTGCGGGTGGGTAATCCGCATTGCGTGACGCTGGTGGACAGTGCCGAGGATTTGCCCGGCAATCAGCAGATGGGCGAGCCGGGCCTGGTCGAGGGGCTGACGCGCATCGCTTATTCGATGCCGGCCGGGGCAGGGCAACCTTGTGTGTCGGGGATCAATCTGCAGTGGGCGATGCGGTTGTCTGAAAACCACCTCGCGGCGCAGGTGTTCGAGCGTGGCGAGGGGCCGACGGCCTCATCCGGCACCAGCGCCAGTGCCGTGGCCAGTGCGGCGTGGCGGGTGGGTTGGGTCAGTGCCGGGGAGGTGAAAGTGACCATGCCCGGGGGGACGGCGCCGATTTTGTTGGAGGAAGAGCAGGGGCAATTGAGTCGGGTGAGTTTGTTTGGTACGGCTCAGAGGGTTGGTTGACTGTTAGATCGCTTTCGCTGGCAAGCCAGCTCCTACAGGAGGGTGCATAGCCTTGTAGGAGCTGGCTTGCCAGCGAAGGCCTCGGTCCAGACACCGCTTACCCTTGATCAGCCATCTCCACCACCGCCATCGTCCGCTTCATCAGCACCTTCCCCCCGCGAATCGAATACAGCGGCAACCCCTGGCTGCGGATCACTTCGTAATCACTGTCGGCCGACAAAATCAGCAGGTTCGCCGGGCGTCCCGGCTCCAGTCCGTAGCGTTCACCGAGGGCCATGGCCTTGGCGCTGTTGTCGGTGATCAGGTCGAGGGCGCTTTGCAGGTTGCGGTAGCCGAGCATGTGGCAGATGTGCAGACCGGCTTCCAGTACCCGCAGAATGTTGCCGTTGCCCAGCGGGTACCAAGGGTCGACGATCGAATCCTGGCCAAAACACACGTTCATCCCGGCTTCGAGCAGCTCGTTGACCCGGGTCACGCCACGGCGTTTCGGGAAGTTGTCGAAACGCCCCTGCAGGTGAATGCTCTCGGTCGGACAGGAGACAAAGCTGATCCCCGAGTGGCCGAGCAGGCGGAACAGCTTGGCGCAGTAGGCGTTGTCGTAGGAGCCCATGGCCGTGGTGTGACTGGCAGTAACACGCGAGCCCATGCCCCGGCTGCGGGCTTCTTCGGCCAGCACTTCGAGAAAGCGCGAGTGCGGGTCGTCGGTCTCGTCGCAATGCACGTCCACCAGGCAACCCGTGCGTTCGGCCAGGTCCATGAGGAACTTCACCGAGCTGACACCCTGGTCGCGGGTGTACTCGAAATGCGGAATCCCGCCCACCACATCGGCGCCCAGGGCAATCGCCTCGGTCATCAATTCACGGCCGTTGTGGTAGGACTCGATGCCTTCCTGGGGGAAGGCGACGATTTGCAGGTCGATCAGGTGCCGGCTTTCCTCGCGCACTTCGAGCATCGCCTTGAGCGCGGTGAGCTGCGGGTCAGTGACGTCGACGTGGGTGCGCACGTGCTGGATGCCATGGCGGGCGAGGGCGTCGATGGTCTTCTTGGCGCGGGTCTTGGTGTCTTCCGGGGTGATGGTGGCCTTGCGCTCGCCCCAGCACTCGATGCCCTCGAACAGCGTGCCGCTCATGTTCCAGCGCGGCTCGCCGGCGGTCAGGGTGGCATCCAGATGAATGTGCGGCTCGACGAAGGGCGGCACCACCAGGTTGCCGGCGGCGTCGAGGTCGTCAGGGCCCAGGGTCGGCGCTTCGGTCTGGCGGGCGATGCTGGAAATCAGGCCGTTTTCCAGGTGCAGTTCATGCAAGCCTTCGCGGTTGCGCAGGCGGGCGTTGATGATGTGCATCAGGCGAATCCCTTTATAGATCTTCTAGTGCTGCGCTGGAGGAGCGGGTACCCAGGACGCAGGTCAATGCCACATACGTTAGCGCGCCAGCACCGATGCCGACCAGCGGCGCGATCCACGGCAAGCTGAAGGCAGCGACCGTGCCCACCCCGTAGGCGCTCAGGCCGACCCAGTTGAACGCCGGCAGCCGGGCGTCGGCCAGGCGTGGGTATTGACCGCGATAACGGAAGAAAAAGTCCGCCATGATCACCCCGCCCATCGGCGGAATCACCGTGCCCAGCAGAATCAGGTAAGGCACCAGCAGGTCGTACATGCCCAGCAGCGCCAGCAGGGTGCCGATCACCGCGCCAGCCAACGTTACGGTTTTGCGCCGGCGGGTGCGCAGCAGGTTGCAGCCGGCGACGGCGAAGTTGTAGATGGTGTTGTCCTGGGTGCTCCAGATATTGAGCAGCAACATCGCCATTGCCGCCATGGCGAAACCCTGCAGCAGTAACACTTCGACGACGTCCGGTTGCTGGTAGACGATGGCGCCGTAGGCACCGATCAACACCATCAGGCCATTGCCGAGGAAGAAACCGATCAGGCTGGCCAGCACGGCGACCCGCGCCGAGCGGGAGAAGCGCGTCCAGTTGGTCGCCTGGGTCGCACCGCTGACGAAGGTGCCAAACACCAGGGTGATGGCAGTCGACCAGTCGAGACTGGCGGTTGGCACCACCGCCAGCAGGGCGTCGAGGCCACCGACCTTGACCGTCGAGACCCACATCGACAGTAACAACAGCAACATCATCGCCGGCACCGCGATGTAGGAAAGAATTTCCAGACCGCGATAGCCGACGTAGGCAGTGGCGCAGAACACCAGGCCGAACAGCACCATCAAGCCCAGCACCGTGCCATCGCTCAGCGCAAAGTATTTGCCCAGCACCACCGCCGCCGTGGCCGTGCCCCAGGCGTACCAGCCGATCTGGGTGAAACCGAGGATCAGGTCGCTGAGCTTGCTGCCCACCTCGCCGAAACAGAAGCGCCCCATCAGTACCGAATTCAAACCGCTCTTGAAGGCGATGTAGCCCAGGCCCGCGGCGTAAATCCCCAGCAGCAGGTTGCCGACCACAATCACCGCCATCATCTCGCCGAAACTGAACGCCACCCCCAGCTTGCCGCCGGCAAACATGGTGGCGGTAAAGAAGGTGAAACCCAGCAGCACCATGGTCGTCGACATCAAGCCCTTGCGGGCATGCATCGGTACTTCGCTGAGGGGGTAATCGTTGCCCGGATCGTTCTGCGTCATGTGGCGTTCCTTGCTGGAAGAGGAGGACGCGAAGTGATTTGCAGTGCTCGTGCCAAAGGCGCGGATGGCCTTGTTACTTATAGTCGAGGCGGGGGGGTTGGGTGGGGCGGTGGGCGAAAACGGTGCGGGGCGGTGCAACCATGCACTGGCTCGCGGGGGATCAATGTGGGAGCGGGCTTGCCCGCGAAAATCTCACGGGCGCCACCTTTACTCGGGCTTACACCAGCAGATCAGCCGGTTTACTCACCGCGATAGATACAACCACTGGTGCACGTCTCATGAATCCGGATCGCACTCAGCTCCGGCAGCAACGGCTTCATCTCGTTCCAGATGAACTTGGCCAGCACTTCACTGGTCGGGTTTTCCAGGCCGGGAATGTCGTTCAGGTAGTTGTGGTCCAGACGCTCGTACAGCGGCTTGAAGATTGCCTTGATTTCCGAGAAGTCACGGATCCAGCCGGTATGCGGGTCGAGGTCGCCACTGAGGTGCAGCGCCACCTTGAACGAGTGACCGTGCAGGCGCCCGCACTTGTGGCCGTCCGGGACGTGGGGCAGGCGGTGGGCGGATTCGAAGGTAAATTCTTTGAAGATTTCCACAGTGTCTTGAGCTCTATCAGATGGCTATCGCCCGCGGCGATGGGGCAGGCGGCGAGTTTAACAGCTTGAAATACGGCGTGCGGGAAAACACTGACTAAAGGGTCAGCAAGTGCTCGCCGAGACGACCGCTGGCCGTCAGCTCAAGGAATTCATCCCCCAGGCGCCGACTTTCTTCCATGGTGGTGCGCCAGTATTTTTGCCGGCTCGCGGCGTCGCCCATGAAGCGTTTGAAGTCATTGCGGTCAGGCAACTTGCCGTAGGGCAGGCGGGCCAGGTATTCCTTCGACGGCGCCAGCAGCAAGACGTCCTGCAAGCGCGTGGTGCAGGCCCGGCGCCACGGCAGGGTCTTGTCGAACCAGCCGGGAATCACCCGGTCGGTGAAGTGCGGGTAGAGCACGATGTCATCGCCGCTGTAGGGCAGGTCGAGGTGGTAGTCGAGCAGGCCGCCGTCGCGAAAGGTGCCGTCACCGGCGCCGGGCAGATCGCGCACGCCTTGCATGACCATCGGGATCGAGCCCGACGCCAGCAGGGCCTGGCGCAGGTTGCCGGCGTTCAGCGCGACAAAACGCGAGGGGAAATCCTCCAGCGCATGCACGGGTGGGGCGCGGCGCGGGTCGTGGAGGATCAACCGCTCGAAATGCCGCGACAGCCGGGCGCGCCCCCGCAGATTGTCGGCGATCACCGAAGAGAGCCCGAGCCCCAGTCGCCCGCGATGATCATCGGCGAGCAGGCCGTGGCTCTTCACCACCATGATGTTCAGGCGGTAATCGGGGTTGTCGAGGATCCGCTCATCCTGGCCGTCGAGCAGTTCGTCGAGCATGCGCCGCGAACTTTGACTGATCTGCGCCATGCTCACGCCCTTGGCGAAATCCTGCTCGGTGTACAGCTGACCGAGGCGGCGAATGCCTTGCGCGGCATCCGGCAGGCAGGCGCTGGCGAAGCGCCAGGAGCCCACCGAGGCGCCGATCAACGAACGTTCGCGCGGCGCCGCCGGCAGCCACTCGCCGAACAGCGCCAGGTCGAGGCCCTGAATGCCCAGGGCTTTCGGCCCGCCAGCCGCGCCGGGCAAAGTGCCGACCTGCTGCGCGCTCAAGCCGTCCCGGCGAATCCGCGCGAATGCCCGTGGGCCGGCCTTGAGGGTCAGGGCCGGGAATTTGATGTGGATTGCAGTCATAGCGCTCTCGCCGGTAATCCGTTGTGCATCGATAGTGGCCATTCAGTTTCAATTAAGTTCACGGCGGTAGTCTGGGGCCATACCGATTTTGGAGGCCTCCCATGAAAACCCTGACCACCCTGTTCACTGCCAGCCTTGTAGCCCTCACCGCGAGCCTGGCCCAGGCCCGCGATCTGGGGCCCGACGAAGCCCTGAGATTGCGTGACGCTGGTACCATTATGTCTTTCGAGAAGCTTAACGCCATCGCACTGGCCAAACACCCCGGCGCCACGGTCACTGAAACCGAACTGGAACAAGAGTACGGCAAGTACATCTACCAGATCGATCTGCGTGATCCGCAGGGCCTGGAGTGGGACCTGGAATTGGACGCGGTCAGTGGCCAGGTGCTCAAGGATCATCAGGACAGGTAATGAAGCTGAATTTGCGCGCTTATGGGCTGACGGCCCTGGCGTTACTGGCGGTGTGCTCGGTGGGGCTGGCCCGCGACCTGGATCAGGACGAAGCCCTGCGCCTGCGCCAGCAGGGGGTGATCCTGCCGCTGGAGCAGCTGCTGCAGCAGGCGCTGGACCGCTACCCAGGGGCCAAATTGCTGGAGGCCGAGCTGGAAGAGAAGCATGACGTCTACATTTATGAGGTCGAGCTGCTGACCACCGAAGGGGTGGTGCGCGAGCTGGATCTGGATGCCAGGACCGGGCGTTTACTCAAAGACGAGGAAGATTGATCGATGCGTTTGCTTCTGGTGGAAGACCACGTGCCGCTGGCCGACGAAATACTGGCTGGCCTCACTCGCCAGGGTTACGCAGTGGATTGGCTGGCGGACGGCCGCGATGCGCTGTATCAGGGCCGCAGCGAACCCTACGACCTGATCATCCTCGACCTCGGGCTGCCCGGCGTGCCGGGGCTCGAGGTGTTGAGCCAGTGGCGCGCGGCGAGCCTGGCGACTCCGGTGCTGGTGCTGACCGCACGCGGCTCGTGGTCCGAGCGCATCGAAGGGCTCAAGGCCGGTGCCGATGATTACCTGACCAAGCCCTTTCATCCGGAGGAGTTGCACCTGCGTATCCAGGCGCTGCTGCGCCGTTCCCACGGCCAGGCCAACCAGCCGACGCTCAAGGCCGCCGGCCTGCAACTGGACGAGGGCCGCCAGTGCGTGATCAGCGAGGGCGCCGAAGTCCAACTGACCGCCGCCGAATTCCGCCTGCTGCGCTACTTCATGCTGCACCCGCAGCAGATCCTCTCGAAAAGTCATCTGGCCGAACACCTGTACGACGGCGAAACCGAGCGCGATTCCAACGTCCTTGAAGTGCATGTCAATCACCTGCGGCGCAAGCTCGGGCGCAGCGTGATCGAAACCCGTCGCGGCCAGGGCTACCTGTTCGGCGGGCAGGGTCAGTGAGGTCGATTCAGCGGCGCTTGAGCCTGGGCCTGGTCAGCGTGATGCTGATCGTCGGCCTGGTGTTGGCGCAGACCAGCTTGTGGCTGTTCGAGCAGGGTCTGCAGCGCTACCTCGAAGCCGGTTTGCGCAATGCCAGTGAAAACCTGCTGCTGGCGCTGGTGCGTGGCCCGCAAGGGCTGCAGCTGGATGAACGACGTTTGTCGCCGGCCTATCAACGACCGTTTTCCGGGCACTACTTCAGCATCGATTTTGCCGACACCCACTGGCGTTCGCGCTCGTTGTGGGACCAGGAATTGCCGGCGCTGGAACAGCCCGGTTTGCGCAGCAATCTGCAGCTGGGCCCCGAAGGCCAGCAACTGCTGGTGTTGCGTTCGGACTACCGGCGTCAGGGCCAGGCGATCTCGATCAGCGTGGCGCAGGATTACACGCCGGTGCGCGAGAGCTTCCAGCGCATGCGCCAGATCGGTCTCGGCCTCGGGCTGGCGGGGCTGCTGCTGATCCTGCTGCTGCAACGACTCACCGTGCGCCGCGCCTTACGTCCGCTGGAAACCGCCCGCGAGCAGATCGCCCAACTGCAACAAGGGCAACGCTCGCAACTGGACACCGAAGTCCCGGCGGAACTCGAGCCGCTGGTGGCGCAGATCAACCATCTGCTGGCGCACACCGAAGACAGTCTCAAGCGCTCGCGCAATGCCCTGGGCAACCTCGGACATGCGCTGAAGACACCGCTGGCAGTGCTCTTGAGCCTGGCCGCCAGCGACAAGCTCGACGCCCATCCGCAGTTGCGCAAAGTCTTGCTGGAGCAACTGGAGCAGGTGCAACAGCGGCTCAATCGCGAACTCAACCGTGCCCGTCTGGCCGGCGATGCCTTGCCCGGTGCGCAGTTCGATTGCGATGCCGAGCTGCCGGGTTTGCTGGCGACCCTGAACATGATCCACGGCGAGCATCTGCAGCTCAGCTATGTCGCGCCGAGCGGATTGCAGTTGCCGTGGGATCGCGAAGACGTGCTGGAGCTGCTGGGCAATCTGCTGGACAACGCCTGCAAATGGGCGGATGCCGAGGTGCGCCTGAGCGTCGAGGCAACCGACGCTGGCTTCGTGCTGGCGGTGGAAGACGATGGGCCGGGGATTCCGCGAGAGCAGCGCGATCAGGTGATCAGTCGTGGCACCCGCCTGGACGAGCAGACCGATGGTCATGGTCTGGGCCTGGGCATTGTGCGTGACATCGTCGAAGCCTGGGGCGGTCAGTTGTACCTGGAAGAGAGCCAGTGGGACGGGCTCAAGGTGCGCATCGAGTTGCCCGGTCACTGAGCGGCGGTGTGTTCGTCACACCGCCGCGAGTAGGGTCAAACGCGAAACTGATCCATCAGGCTCTGCTGCTGGTTGGCCAGGCTGTTCAGCGACTGGCTGACCCGCGCCGATTCGTTGGCTTGCTCCGACAGCGACTCGGTGACGTCGCGGATGGTCGCCACGTTGTTGTTGATCTCCTCGGCCACCGCGCTTTGCTCTTCGGCGGCGCTGGCGATCTGCAGGTTCATGTCGGTGATCACCGTCACCGCATCGCCGATCTGGCGCAGGGCGGTCACCGCCTGGCTGACCTGTTCGACGCTGCCCTGGGCCTGGCGATGGCTGTTACCCATGGCGCCGACCACATCCTGAGTACCGCTTTGCAGGTGCTCGATGACTTGGCGGGTTTCTTCCACCGACTCCTGGGTGCGTCGCGCCAGGTTGCGCACTTCGTCGGCGACCACGGCAAAGCCGCGTCCGGCCTCACCGGCGCGGGCGGCTTCGATGGCGGCGTTGAGCGCCAGCAAGTTGGTCTGCTCGGCGATGGCGCGAATCACTTCCAGCACCGAACCGATCTTCTCGCTATTGGCGGCCAGGCCTTCGACCTGGGCCATGGCGGTGCTCATGTCGGCGGCGAGGCTGTCGATGCTGCGGGTGGTGCGGTCGATCACGGTCAGGCCCTGGCGCGTCGCCTGGTCGGCATCCCGTGCGGCTTGCGCGGCCTGGGCGGCGCTGCGGGCGACGTCTTGGGCGGTGGCGCTCATTTCATGGGAGGCGGTGGCCACCTGGTCGACCTGGCGGTACTGCTGCTCCATGCCGGCGCTGGTCTGGGTGGCGATCGCCGAGGACTGGTCGGCGGTGCCGCGCGCGTCCTGCACCGAGCGCTTTACGTCGGCGATGATCGGTTGCAGTTTGTCGAGGAAACGGTTGAACCAGCCGGCCAGTTGTCCCAGCTCGTCCTGCTTGTCGTAGGCCAGGCGCCGGGTCAGGTCGCCTTCACCGCTGGCGATGTCCTGCAGCATGTCAGCGACGCCGAGAATCGGCCGGGTGACGCTGCGGGCCATCAGCCACACCAGCAGCAGGCCGATGATCGCGGCGACCAGGCCGAGGCTCAATTCGATCAGGGTGCCGCTGGTGTTGCTGGCGTCGAGTTCCTGCTTGAGCGCTTCTGCCGGGCCGACCAAGACTTTCTCCGGCACGTCGAGCAATACGCCCCAGGGCTTGCCGCCGGGAATCGGCTCGAACGGCGACAGCACTTTCAGTTGCTCATGGTTGCGCAGGCTTTGGGTCTGCAGGCTGTTGCCGAGCATACGCAGCAATTCGGCGCCGCTGTCCTTGTCCACTGCAGTCAGGCGCTGGCTGAGTTTGCTGGCGTCAGGGCTGTAGCCGGCAAGCAGACCCACGGGGCTGAGGATGCTGACGGCAGTCTGGCCATCGTAGAGTTTGCGGCTGGCTTGTTGGCTGATCGCCTGCAGGCTGTTGAGGTTGATGTCCACCGACAGCGAGGCGATGACTTTGCCGTCGACGTGCAGCGGGAAGACGATGCTGGTCATCAGCACGTTCTGGCCGTCGATCACGTAGAAGTACGGTTCGATCACGCACGGCTTGAGGGTCGTGCGCGGGCAGGTGAACCAGGCGTTGGCCGGTTCGCCGCTGGGGCCGGTGCTGGTATCGGCCATGTCGCTTTCCGGCAGCGCCATCGAGTTCAGCTTGCCGGCCGTGGGTTGCGACCAGTACAGGGCGAAGCGGCCCTTGTCGTTGCTGCCCAGTTCGTGCTGGCCGGCGAAGAGTTCGTCCTTGCCGTCCAGGGCATTGGCTTCGAACACCAGCGACAAACCGAGCAGTTGCGGGTTGGCTTGCAGCGCCGATTTGACCTGACGAGTCAGGTCTTCACGCAGGTCGTAGGCGTCAAGGAAGCGCTTTTGCGCCTGATCACGGAGGAACAGCACCTGGCGCGAGAAGCCGTGGCCGTATTGATAGGCGTCCATGAACTGCTGGCGAATACCCAGCGCCTGCACTTCACCCTGGGCTTCGATGCGCGCCTGCGCCGCCTCGTTGAGCATGCTCATGCTCGAAGCCTTGACCAGCGCCGAACTGTGCTCCATGCGATACAACGACAGACCCACCAACAACGTCACGATTGCGGCCAGGCAGAGGCCGGCCAGCAGGGTGATTTTCCATTGAATCGACAGCTGTCTGAGTGACATGGAGGCGCCCCTAAATCGATAAATATCCAAGACTTTGCCCTGTAACGGCACCGCCGGCGCTTTCTTGAGCGCGAGGCCCGGGGACGGCCACGGAAAACAAAAGCTGACGCCTGCACTTGCAGCTTGGGGCGGCATGCGGCACAGTGCGCGCCCTCTAATAAAACCTCCATTTCATCCGGTGTCGGCTCGTGCAGCTGGCTGGCCGGTCTCTACCCGTTTGCGCCGGATTTTATCGGCGATCTGCTTTGAGGTAACCATGATTAATGCTGTCATTGCCGCGGTCGGCATCATGCTGGTGCTCAGCCTGTCGCGCGTGCATGTGGTCATCGCGCTGATTGTTGGTGCACTGGTTGGTGGCCTTACCGGCGGCCTGGGGATCGAGGCGACGCTCAAGGCGTTCAACAGTGGCTTGGGCGGCGGCGCGACTGTGGCCTTGTCCTACGCTTTGCTCGGTGCTTTCGCCGTGGCGATCGCCAAATCAGGCCTGGCCCATGCCCTGGCGGACAAGGCCCTGGCGCTGGTCGACCGGCAGGACGCCAACGGCGGTGGTCAGGTCAAATGGCTGCTGATCGGCCTGCTGTGGGTGGTGGCGATTGCCTCGCAGAACATTTTGCCGATTCACATTGCCTTTATCCCGCTGCTGGTGCCGCCGCTGCTCTACGTGCTGACCAAGTTGCAACTGGATCGGCGGTTGATCGCCTGCGTCATGACCTTCGGCCTGATCACTCCCTACATGTTCCTGCCGGTGGGCTTTGGCAACATCTTCCTGAATGAAATCCTGCTGGCCAACGTGGCCAAGAGCGGGGTCGACATCAGCGGCATCAACGTCACCCACGCCATGGGCATCCCGGCGCTGGGCATGGTTTTCGGCCTGTTGCTGGCGTTTGTCAGCTATCGCAAGAAGCGCGTGTACGACCTGGAAAAAATCGAGCGGGTGGAGCAGGTCGCGGTGCAGTACAACCCGCTGACGCTGCTGGTGGCCGGCCTGGCGATTGCTGCGGCGTTCATTATTCAGTTGCTGCTGGATTCGATGATTATCGGCGCCCTGGCCGGCTTCCTGATCTTCTCGGTGTCCGGGGTGGTGCGCTGGCGCGAGACTGATGACCTGTTCACCGAAGGCATGAAGATGATGGCGATGATCGGCTTCATCATGATCACCGCCTCGGGGTTTGCCGAAGTGATGAAGGCCACCGGCGAAGTGCAGACCCTGGTCGAAGCCTCGGCCTCGTGGATCGGCCACAGCAAGGGCATTGGTGCGCTGTTGATGTTGCTGGTGGGGTTGCTGGTGACCATGGGCATCGGCTCGTCGTTTTCCACGGTGCCGATCCTCGCCGCGATCTTCGTGCCGCTGTGCGTGCAACTGGGCTTCAGCCCGTTGGCGATCGTCTGCATCGTCGGCACCGCCGGCGCCCTGGGCGACGCCGGCTCACCAGCCTCGGACTCGACCCTCGGCCCGACCTCCGGCCTGAACATCGACGGCCAGCATCACCACATCTGGGACACCGTGGTGCCGACGTTCCTGCATTACAACCTGCCGTTGCTGGCGTTTGGTTGGGTGGCGGCGATGGTGCTTTGATTGGGAGGCGGTATGACTCTGGCTGGCACGGATCCACTGTAGGAGCGAGCCTGCTCGCGATGGTCGTGAACGATGACGCAGCTGTCCTAGGATGTACGCGGCGACCTCTGGTTTTTCGCGAGCAGGCTCGCTCCTACAGTTGGGCTAGCGTTTCTGCAGGAATGGATATGTACACCGTCAGGCAGCCATCGCGAGCAAGCTCGCTCCTACAAGGCGATAACCAGCAGCGAATTCAATCCCCCCGCACATCCCGCATCAACAACCCAAACCGCAGGTCCACCGCATCCGGAATCGGCAGGTAAACAGTATGCCCGTCACCGGGCGCCACTTGCAGTGCCTCACCCTGGGCGTTCTGCAACTCATGCAGGTCGAAGTGGAAATTGCCCTTGGGCGTCATCAATTCCATGTGATCGCCCAAGGCAAAACGATTCTTCACCTTGACCTCGGCCAGGCGCTCACGTCGCTCGCCGGTCAACTCGCCGACGAACTGCTGGCGGTCGCAGACTGAGCTGCCGTTCTGGTAGTTCTGATACTCGTCATGCACATGACGGCGCAGGAAACCTTCGGTATAGCCACGCTGGGCGAGGGATTCGAGGTCGGTCATCAGGCTGCGGTCGAACGGCCGGCCGGCCACCGCATCGTCGATGGCCCGGCGGTAGACCTGGGTGGTGCGCGCGCAGTAGAAGTGCGATTTGGTCCGGCCTTCGATCTTCAGCGAATGCACGCCCATCCGCGTCAGGCGCTCGACATGCTGCACCGCGCGCAGGTCCTTGGCGTTCATGATGTAGGTGCCGTGTTCATCCTCGAAAGCCGGCATCAGTTCGTCGGGGCGATTGGCTTCCTGCAGCAGGAACACCTGCTCGGTGGGCGTGCCGATGCCCAGGGTCGGTTCCGGGACATAGCTCTGGACGATATCCCCGGTGAGGTTCTCCTGGGCCGGTTGCGCCGAATACTTCCAGCGGCAGGCATTGGTGCAACTGCCCTGGTTGGCATCGCGCTTGTTCATGTAACCCGATAACAGGCAGCGCCCGGAATAGGCCATGCACAGCGCGCCGTGGACAAACACCTCGAGCTCCATGGCCGGCACTTGCTGGCGGATTTCCTCGATCTCTTCCAGCGACAACTCGCGCGACAGGATGATCCGGCTCACCCCCTGTTGCTGCCAGAACTCGACGCTGGCCCAGTTCACCGTATTGGCCTGCACGGAAAGGTGGATCGGCATCTGCGGGAAGTGTCGGCGCACCAGCATGATCAGTCCCGGATCGGACATGATCAGCGCGTCCGGGGCCATCTCGATCACCGGTGCCAGGTCCTTGAGGAAGGTCTTCAGCTTGGCATTGTGTGGGGCGATGTTGACCACTACATAGAAGCGCTTGCCCTGGGCCTGGGCTTCGTGGATGCCGAGGGCCAGGTTGGCGTGATCGAACTCGTTGTTGCGCACCCGCAAGCTGTAGCGCGGCTGCCCGGCGTACACCGCATCGGCGCCGTAGGCAAAGGCATAACGCATGTTTTTCAGGGTGCCGGCGGGGGCGAGCAGTTCGGGCGGGGCGAGTGTCATGGCGAAGTCGACCGTAAAGCGCGCGAGGGTAAGACAAATGGCGGGGACGATTATTGATCTGGATCTATTTTCGCCGCACAAAGCACGGCACTCGGGCGTTTCGCCGCGGACTAAGCCTTTAGACAGACGCAGTGGGCGTTTTACGAAATGGACCGGCCATGAACCACACCTCAATACAAAACAAATCGCTGATGGTACTGCTGGTACTGGTAACCATTGCTTTCATCTGGGTTCTGCTGCCGTTTTACGGCGCGGTGTTCTGGGCAGTGATTCTCGGCATCGTGTTTGCACCCATGCAGCATCGCTTGCAATTGAAATTCGGCTGGCAACGCAACCTGACCTCGCTGTTCACCCTGGGCATCTGCCTGGTGATCGCGATCCTGCCGGTGATTATCACCGGGGTGCTGTTGGTGCAGGAGGGTGCGACGATTTACAAGAACATCGAAAGCGGTCAACTGGACATCGCCAGCTACGTGGCGCAGTTCAAACACAGCCTGCCGCCGTATTTCCAGCACCTGCTGGACCGCTTCGGCATGGGCGAGTTGAACGGCCTGCGGGAGAAAATCGTCAAGAGCGCGATGCAGGGCAGTCAGTTCCTCGCCAGCCAGGCATTCAGCTTTGGCCAAGGCACCTTCGAGTTCCTGGTGAGCTTTTTTATCATGCTCTACCTGCTGTTTTTCTTTCTGCGCGACGGTGCCGAGCTGGTGCGCAAGGTCCGCGCAGCGGTGCCGCTGGAAGAAAATCAGAAGCGTCGGCTGCAGCTCAAGTTCAACCGCGTGGTGCGCGCGACGGTCAAGGGCAACCTGCTGGTAGCGGTCACTCAAGGTGCCTTGGGCGGATTGATCTTCTGGTTCCTCGACATTCCCAGCGCCTTGCTCTGGGCGGTGCTGATGGCGCTACTGTCGCTGTTGCCAGCGGTGGGGGCAGGGATCGTCTGGGTGCCGGTAGCCGCCTGGTTCCTGCTCAGCGGTGCGATTTGGCAGGGCGTGGTGCTGGCGTTGTTCGGGGTATTCGTGATCGGCCTGGTGGACAACGTGCTGCGTCCGGTGCTGGTGGGCAAGGACACGAAAATGCCGGATTACCTGATCCTGATCTCGACCCTCGGCGGCCTGGCTGTCTTCGGCCTCAATGGCTTTGTCATCGGGCCGTTGATCGCCGCACTGTTCATCGCCAGCTGGGGTTTGTACGTCGAAACCAAGCCCAAGGTGCAGCTACCTTAAGCCTGCAAGGTGAAGCCGCTGAGGCGTTGCGACAGTTCCTGGGCGGCGGGCAGCGATGTCAGCGGGCCACTGATGGCTTCGCCGTCCTGCACCAGGTACCAACAGGCGAGCAATCCCAGCTCTCTGAGGGGGGCAGGTACGGCGCTACCAATAACGGACATGATCTGAACCTGGGACATAAATACCTCCATCAATCGATGGAGCTACCTTAACGGCGCGCTGGTCCAGGGAAAAATCACTGCGCTCGATAGTCGACATTGACGTCGTTGAGGACGTCAGTCGACCACTTGGTCGAGCATGTTCATGACTTCGCGGTCATTGAGCAGGCCCTTGCGCACCAGGTTTTCTGCCAGCAACGAGAGCAACTTGGCGCTGCGATGACCCTCAAGGTGCTTGAGTTCGGTCAGGGTGTTGTAGACCTTGCTGGCGGTACCGAGGCCAACGATGCGATGGGGGTTTTGCGTGGGCATAAGGGTCGTCCTTGTTTTTATTGAGCGTTGTGGCGGACAGGCCAGAGCTTGCTGGCCAGTCGTGACATAAATATGACAGAGGAGTGATAAGGCTAGCGGATTCGTCTGATTAATCATGGCGCATCCAGGCGCAGTCACTGTTCCAGCAGCGACCTTGGCAGGATTTATCCAGACATTTGCGAACCGCCTGACGAAAACAGGCCCCGTTTTAAAGAGGGGCCTGTTCCTTTATAGACCATCATTTACCAACGCGGACCGTAATACCCATGGGGCGGGCCGTAGTAGCCGCGCGGCGGGCCGTAATACACCGGCGCCGGACGGTAATAGATCGGCTGCTGCACATACACCGGTTGCGGCTGGTAGTAGACCGGTGGCGGCTGCTGGATATACACCGGCTGCGGCTGCACGTAGACCGGTTGCTGTACGTACACCGGGCGCTGCGAGTTGGCGATCACCGAACCTGCGACCACCGCACCGACTACCGCGCCGACCGCTGCCGGTCCACCCCAGCCGTAGCCATAGCCACCGCCGTGGGCTTGCGCCTGGCCGGCCACGGCGAAGGCGCCGATCAACAAGGCAATTGCAGGAAATTTAAGGATCATGATGGTTCCTCGCAGGTCCTCCCCAGGCGCCCGGTCTGCGATAGACCGGGAATGGTCGCGGGGATAACTCTCAGACAGCGTTTTTTGGTGATTCGACAACGCGCGTGGGTAAATTTTGTGTAAGGTCTGAACCGCTGTTCGAGCCCGTCCGCTTCACGCTGGCGGCGGTACAGCAATGATTGATCAAAGCCGATGGGCTGGCGATTGCCGTCCATCCGAACGTGTGCATCGAAGGAGTTCCACATGCAGATGAACCCGAACAAAGACACCCAATTGTGCATGTCGCTATCCGGGCGTCCGGGAAATTTCGGCCTGCGCTTTCACAATCATTTGTACGAGCAATTGGGCCTGAACTTCTATTACAAGGCCTTCAGCAGCCAGGATCTGCCAGGCGCCGTGGCCGGGATCCGCGCCCTGGGCATTCGTGGTTGTGGCGTTTCCATGCCGTTCAAGGAAGCCTGCATCGCCCTGGTCGACGAGCTGGATGCCTCCGCTGCGGCGATTGCCTCGATCAACACCATCGTCAACACCGACGGCCATTTGAAGGCCTACAACACCGACTACATTGCTATCGAGCAACTGCTTGAAACCCATGGCGTGCCCAAGGATTCGACCTTCGCCCTGCGTGGCAGCGGCGGCATGGCCAAGGCAGTGGCCAGTGCCTTGCGCGATGGTGGTTACAGCAATGGCCTGATCGTTGCCCGCAACGAAAGCGCCGGGCGCGCCCTGGCGGATTCACTGGGTTATCGCTGGCAGGCGGAGTTGGCTGATGAGCGCCCGCAGATGCTGATCAACGTCACGCCGATCGGCATGACCGGCGGCAGCGAGGCCGACCAGTTGGCGTTTCCTGGCGAGATGATCGACGCCGCGCAGACGGTATTCGATGTGGTGGCGATCCCTTCGCAAACCCCGCTGATCGTCCGGGGACGGGCGGCAGGCAAGCGGGTGATCACCGGTCTGGAGGTGATCGCCATCCAGGCGCTGGAACAGTTCGTGCTCTATACCGGTGTGCGCCCCAGCGAGGCGCAGTTCCAGCAAGCGGTGGCGTTTGCCCGCAGTTGATCCGCAGCCCGCGGTTTATTCGAGCCGGGCGAGGCGTTCTTCGAGAGCGGCGATCCGCGCTTCCAGTTCTTCGATGCGTTCCACTGATACGCCGCTGCTGCTGCGTTCCACCGGGTTCTGCCGGGCGGCGAGTATCGCTTCCATGTCCGCCGGATCACCCAGGGCGTGCATGTAGCGGTCTTCGCGCTGGCCCGCCTGGCGCGGAATCAGCATCGCCAGGCCACGGGCAATCAGGCGTTCCAACTGGTGTACGACTTGCTCGGCGTCCTCGAAATCGTGCATGCGGCCACTGCGGGTCAACAGTTCGTTGACCGTCTGTGGGCCGCGCAGGAACAGCAGGCCAGTCAGGATGACCTGGGCCGGCACCAGTTCCAGCGCCTTGTCCAGGCGATGCTCCCAGCGATCGGCGCGGCTGCCCATCACCAGCCGGGCGAAACCCCGGCCTTCGAGCGCGCGCAGGCTTTGTCCGACCTGGCCCTGGCTGAGGTTCATCACCGGTTCGCGGCTGGTTTTCTGGTTGCTGGCGATGACCACGGCATTCAGGGTCAGCGGGTAGGTTTCCGGGCTGGTGGCTTGCTTCTCGATCAGCGAGCCGAGGATCCGCAGCTCCGTGCTGCTCAGGCGCAGTGCGTCGTCGGTGGAGGTGTCTTGTTCGGTGCTCATCGCGCTTTCCCTATCCAGTCGAAGCCGTCTAGCGTAATCCTTGCACGGTAAAAGACAAGCCGCACGCTGCCGTCGGCGGGGCTATAATCGCGCCACGCTGTAGACCACTCCCTCGCACCCTCCACAAGAGACTGCCATGACTATTTCCCTGTACGCCGCTTCCGTTCCCGTCTTCAAGCAAATGCTCAACGCCCTGAGCGATGTGCTGAACAAGGCTGAGGCCCACGCCACCGCCAAGAACATCGAGCCGAATGCCTTGCTCCAGGCACGCCTGTTCCCGGATATGTTCCCGCTGGTTCGCCAGGTGCAGATCGCGGTGGATTTCGCCAAGGGTGTTTCGGCGCGCCTGGCTGAAGTCGAGCTGCCGAAATACGACGACAGCGAAGTGACCTTCGCCGAGCTGCAGGCGCTGATTGCCAAGGTGCTGGCGTTCATCGACGGCATTCAGCCTGCGCAGATCGATGGCAAGGAAGGCATCGAGATCGTGACCCGTCCGGGCACGCCGAAAGAAAAACGCTTCAGTGGCCAGTCCTATCTGCTGAGCTACGGCCTGCCGCAGTTCTTCTTCCACGTCACCACCACCTACGCGATCCTGCGTCACAACGGTGTGGAAGTTGGCAAGCGCGATTACATGGGCGCGTTCTAACGCTGCACAAAAAAGCCCGCCCTGGTGTGAGCCAGGGCGGGCTTTTTGTTGCCAGCGGTTGTTACGCCGCTTGCTTGTCGCGCTCTTCCTCGGCCAGGCAGGCCGCGGCGGTGAACAGCACGTCGGTGGAGGAGTTCAGGGCGGTTTCCGCCGAGTCTTGCAGCACACCGATGATGAAACCGACGGCGACTACCTGCATGGCGATTTCGCTGGGAATGCCGAACAGGCTGCAGGCCAGTGGGATCAGCAGCAGCGAGCCGCCAGCGACACCGGAAGCGCCACAGGCGCAAATCGCCGCAACCACGCTGAGCAGCACGGCGGTCGGCAGGTCCACGGCAATCCCCAGGGTGTGCACGGCGGCCAGGGTCAGTACGGTGATGGTGATCGCCGCGCCGGCCATGTTGATGGTCGCGCCCAGTGGGATCGACACCGAGTAGGTGTCTTCATGCAGGCCCAGGCGCTTGCTCAACTCCAGGTTGACCGGAATGTTCGCCGCCGAGCTGCGGGTGAAGAAGGCGGTGATCCCGCTTTCACGCAGGCAGGTCAGGACCAGCGGGTACGGGTTGCGGCGCAGCTTCCAGTAGACGATGGCCGGGTTCATCACCAGCGCGACGAACAGCATGCAGCCCAGCAGCACGCCCAGCAGGTGCAGATAGCCGAGCAGCGCGCCGAAGCCGGAGGTGGCCAGGGTCGAGGCCACCAGGCCGAAGATCCCCAGCGGCGCGAAGCGAATCACCACGCGTACGATCAAGGTCACACCATTGGACAGGTCATCCAGCACAGTGCGGGTGGTTTCGCCGGCGTGGCGAATGGCGATGCCCATGCCGATGGCCCAGGCCAGGATGCCGATGAAGTTGGCGTTCATCAGTGCGCTGACGGGGTTATCGACCACGCTCAGCAGCAGGCTCTGCAACACTTCAGCGATGCCGCCCGGCGCGGAAACCGCGATGTCGTGCGTCGACAGCACCAGGCTCGACGGGAACAGCGTACTGGCCACCACCGCGACCACCGCCGCAGCAAAGGTTCCCAGCAGGTACAGGAACAGGATCGGGCGGATATGGGTTTCCTGGCCGTGCTTGTGGTTGGCGATCGAGGCCATGACCAGGATGAACACGAGGATCGGCGCGACCGCTTTCAGGGCCGAGACAAACACCTTGCCGATGAAGCTGGTGGACTTCGCCACTTCGGGTGCCAACAGGGCCAGGGCAATGCCGGCGATCAGGCCGATGACGATCTGTGTCACCAGGCTGGTGCGGGTGAATCGTTGCAAAAGAGTGGGCGGGGCAGCAGTCATAACGGTATCTCTGTTTTTTTTAAGGTGTCGCGGATCCCATGAGCCTGCCGGCAACCACGGGCAGGCTGGCAGGACAGGCGGGTAACGCGAAATCGGTCATGGCTGGACGATGTCAGCCTGGCGCGGGGGCGCGGACTTTAGCACAGCGTAGGCAATTTCCTTCAGGCCTGTGACGATTGGACGCCGGGCCAGCCGACCCGCGTTTCCCCGTGCGGGACCCATTCTGGTAAGCTGCGCCATCCTTTTCTATCTCTCCCAGTGAGCCTTCAGGCTGTCGCTGGCGTTGTCGTTTTCCTGGAGTTATCCATGTTGTTGCCCATCCTCCTGTTGTCTGCCGCCGGATTCACCGTGCTGACCACGGAGTTCGTGATCGTCGGCCTGCTGCCGTCGATCGCCCGCGATCTTGACGTCAGCGTGTCCCAGGCCGGGCTGTTGGTGACCCTGTTTGCCTTCACGGTGGCCGCCTTCGGCCCGTTCCTCACCGCCTTTTTTGCCCGGTTCGAGCGCCGGCGTCTGTTTATCAGCGTGCTGGTCCTGTTTGGCCTGGCCAACACCCTGGCGGCCCTGGCCCCGAACATCTGGGTCATGGCCGTGGCGCGGCTGATTCCGGCGCTGGGCTTGCCGGTGTTCTGGGCGCTGGCCAGTGAAACCGCAGTGGACATCGTCGGGCCGGACTACGCCGGGCGGGCAATCGCCAAGATCGGTTTCGGGATCGTCTGCGCCACCGTGTTCGGCATCCCGGTGGGCACCCTGATCAGCGATGCATTCGGCTGGCGCAGCGCGTTTGCCATCCTTGCGGTGATTGCCTTGGCCAAAGCCTTGCTGCTGTTTTTTTATCTGCCGAAAACCGACCTGCACAAGCAGCAGGTCAGCCTGCGTTCGCAATTCAGGATTCTGCGCAGTCCGTTGATGCAGGGCCATGTGCTGTTGTCGATCCTGGTCTTCAGCGGCATGTTCACGGCCTACACCTACCTGGCCGATATCCTCGAGCGCCTGGCCGGATTCGACGGCACCGTCGTCGGCTGGTGCCTGATGGGTTTCGGCGCGGTCGGCCTGATCGGTAATTCGCTGGGTGGGCGCATGGTCGATCGCCATCCGCTGATCGCCTCGATGGTGTTCTGCGGTTTCATGATCGGCGGCATGCTGGCGCTGGTGCCAAGCATTCACTCGACGCTGGGGCTGGCGGCGGCCATGGGCGTGTGGGGCGTGACCCAGGCGGCACTGTTCCTGGTCAGCCATGTGCGCTTGATGAAAGCGGCACCGCAGGCGCCGGCCTTTGCCGCGTCGCTGAACATCGCCGGCGGCAATCTGGGCATTGGCCTGGGCGCGCTGGTGGGTGGGCGAGTGATCGACACCCTGGGCCTGGGCAGCCTGGGCTTTGCTGCGGCGGGTTTTATCCTGGTGGCGATCCTGCTGGCGCTGCTGCTGATGAAGGTCAAGCCGGCGCCGGTCTGCGCCTGACTCGCTAGATATGGGTAAACAACTCGCGACGGGCACCCTCGGTGATCGCCACGATGCCGGGGTGCTTGACCTTGCGTTCCACTGAGATCGCGTAGAACGACTCGGTGACGGCATCGGTCTGGCCGATCAACTCCACGCCGTACTGGCGCCGCACCTCATCGGCAATCACGCTGGGACCGATGAAAATCCCGCTGCCGGATTGGCCGAACGCCTGCATCAGGGCGCTGTCATCGAATTCGCCGACGATGCGCGGCTGGATCTTCTGCTCGGCGAACCAGCGTTGCAGGCGATTGCGCACCACGGTTTCCTGGCCGGGAATCAGCAGCGGGGCGCCATGCAGGCACTGGGGGAAATCGCCGCCGTGGCGTTGCGCCAACTCGGCGGTGGCAAAAAAACTGATCCCGCATTCACCGAGTTTCTGGCTGTAGCCCTTGATGTCCAGGTGCGAGGGCATCGGGCTGTCGGAGATCACCAGGTCCAGGCGCTGGATCGCCAGGTCGGCCAGCAGGCGTTCGAGTTTGTCCTCACGACAGGTAATGCGCAGCGGCTCGCTCAAGTCCATGGTCGGCGCGATCAGGCGATAGACGATGGATTTGGGCACCACATCGGCGACGCCCACCCGAAACACGATCTGTTGCTCATTGGGCTGGGCCCGCAGCAGGGCTTCCAGTTCTCCGCCGAGGGCGAACATCTGTTCAGCGTAGGGCAGGGCCTGGCGGCCGGCTTCCGTGAGTTCAAGCTGGCGGCCGACCCGGCGAAACAACTCGATACCGTAAGTCTGTTCGAGCAGGCTGATCTGCCCGCTGATGGTTTGCGGGGTCAGGTTCAGTTGCTCACAGGCGCGCACGATGCTGCCGGTCTTGGCCACGACCCAGAAGTAGTGCAGTTGTCGATAGTTGAGCATGCTGATCGCCGATTCGTAAAAACCGAAGTATAACCGCTGAAAATACGAATTTTCCTGAAGTGTTGGTCTCCTTAGAATGTTTCGCTATGTGTGAGGGCGCGAACCTGTGGGAGCGGGCTTGCCCGCGATGTTGGCGCTGCGAATATCACGTAGTGCGCGTAATCGTTCTTCGCGGGCAAGCCCGCTCCCACAAAAAGCCGTCATTAACCCATCTCCGATCTGACGAGGAAAGCATGAATTCATTCAAATCCCTGGCCAGCGCATCCTTGCTGGCTATCTCCGCGCTGCTGCTGACCGGCTGCGACCAGGCAGAAAAAAGTGCCCAGCAATTGATGGGCAAAGCCGCCGAATCCGCCAAGCAGGCGATCGACGATACGCATAAAGCCGCAGAGCAAGCCTTGAGCGACGCCACCGGCAACATCATCGGCAAACAAGAAAGCGACGCCGACGACGAGAAAAAAGACAGTTCTTCGCAAGAAATCTAACCGCCCAACACCGAGTCAGGACTGACCCATGGATTACCTGTTACAGCTTGCCGCAAGCCCCACCGCCTGGGTCGCCCTGGCCACCTTGATCGTCATGGAAATCGTGCTGGGTATCGATAACCTGATCTTTATTTCGATCCTCACCAACAAACTGCCTGAGCAGCACCGAGCCAAGGCGCGGCGGATTGGTATCAGCATGGCGCTGATCCTGCGTTTGGGTCTGCTGAGCACCATCGCCTTCATCGTGCAGCTGACGGCGCCGGTGTTTGAAGTGTTCGGTCATGCGTTTTCGTGGAAGGACATGATCCTGATCGCTGGCGGTCTGTTCCTGCTGTGGAAGGCCACCACCGAAATTCACCACAGCATGGACCCGTCGCCCGAGGACCCTACCTCGAAGACCTCGACCGTGACCCTGGGTTTTGCCGCCGCTATCGGTCAGATCCTGATGCTCGACCTGGTGTTCTCCATCGACAGCATCATCACCGCCGTCGGCATGACCGAGCATTTGCCGATCATGATCATCGCGGTGCTGGTCTCGGTGCTGGTGATGTTGCTGGCGGCTGAACCGCTGGCCAAGTTCATCAACGACAACCCGACGGTGGTGATGCTGGCCCTGGGCTTCCTGATCATGATCGGCATGACCCTGATTGCCGAAGGTTTCGGCGCTCACGTGCCTAAAGGCTACGTGTATGCGGCCATGGCCTTCTCGGCAGCGATCGAGGTGTTGAACATGCTGTCGCGTCGGGCGCGGCAGAAGCGGTTGCCTGAACAGGCGTAAACGCTGAGGGTTGACCAGGACGGTCGTCTGCATCTTCGGGTGCAGGCGGCCGTTTTGCGTTGCGGCTTAATGAACCGAAGCGTGGGGTGGTGCAGGCTCTTCGCTGGCGGCCGGAGGCTCGGGCGCCCGGTACGCCGGATGGTGCCGCCGGGTGATACGCATCACCCCCCAGAGCATCGCCGCGGCAACGGCCAGCCATCCCGCTATCAACATTACGATAATTGTCGTCAGGCTCATCAATGCCTCCTCTTTGCCCTGTGGCGGGCACACACTTCTCGCAGGTCTCAGTCTAGCTGCTGGACGGTGACAGACTATTGACCAATAGTCGTGAGTCACCAATGAGTTTGCTCTATCAGCGCCAGACAACTGCCGTTTCAGGCTATAGCGCTGCTATCATCCTGCCCAAGCCGGGACGCTGAACGCCTGGCACCTGGACAAGTGAGTGATGATCTTGCCGCTACTTCCCCAATCGCGCTTCGCCCTGCTGGCTGCGGCCTGCGTCTTGAGCCTGGCCGGCTGTGCCGGCAGCGTACAACCTGAAATCAAGCGCCTGCCCGAGCGTGTCGAGCTCAGTGGCCGGTTCTATCGCGGCGACGCCTATCAGGGTGGACCGCAAACCCTGGCCAGCGTTCTATCGCAACAGGGGGTGGTGATCACCCCGGGATTGCTGGAAAAGCCCCTGCACCTGCCGGGCGCCGAGGCGCAGTTGCAGCAGAACATGCAGCAACTGGCGCGCGAGTACGGGATGGTGGTCTATCCGCTGGACAGCAATCTGCCGGCGCTGCTGACGCAGGTGGCGGCGGGTTATCCGGTGTGGCTGCGTTACAGCGACGGCTCGGCCTTCTGGAAGGCGCCACGCTATGCGCTGTTGGCCGGTTACAACCGGCAGAAACAGACCGTGCTGCTGCGCTCGGGCCTGGAAAAACGCGTGTTGATGGACTTCAAGTCGTTTGAGTCGGCCTTTATCGATGCCGGTGGCTGGGCGGTGCTGGTGCAGGCGCCGAACCAGATCCCGGCCAAGGTCGATCGTCAGCGCTGGCTGAATGCTGCCAGCGAGTTGAACCGTGCCGGGCAGGAGCGGGCCGCGGCCAGGGCGGTTCAGGCACTGAACACTCAGCCATGAAAAACGGCGCCCTCGGGCGCCGTTTTTTATGCTGCAGGATTATTCAGCGGTCTGCGCCACTCCGGTCTGCCGGCTCTTCAGGTTTTTATCGGCCTTGTACTGCAAGGCCACCGCCGGCACCGTGCTGCTCTTGCCGGTTTCCACCCACTGACGGATGCGGCTGGCATCGGCAAAGTGGGTGTATTTACCGAAGGCGTCGAGGATCACCAGCGACACCGGGCGATCAGCCATGCGGGTCACCAGCACCAGGCAATGTCCGGCCTGATTGGTGAAGCCGGTCTTGGTCAGCTGGATGTCCCAGTTGTCCTTGCGCACCAGGTGATCGGTGTTGTGGAAACCCAGGGTGTAGTTGGGTTTGCGGAACGCCACGGTCTTTTCCTTGGTGGTGCTCAACTCGCTCAGCATCGGGTACTTGCGGGCCGCCTGCAGCAGCTTGCTCAGGTCGCGCGCGGTAGAGACGTTGCTGGTCGACAGGCCGGTCGGCTCCACATAGTGGGTGCTGGTCATGCCCAGCGCCTTGGCCTTGGCGTTCATCGCCGCAATAAAGGCCACGTAGCCACCCGGGTAGTGGTGAGCCAGGCTGGCGGCGGCGCGGTTTTCCGAGGACATCAGGGTAATCAGCAACATTTCCTTGCGCGGCAGCTCGCTGTTGAGCTTGACCCGCGAGAACACGCCCTTCATTTCCGGGGTGTCGCTGATCGACACGGAAATGTATTCATCCATGTTCTGCTTGGCTTCGAGTACTACCAGGCCGGTCATCAGCTTGGTTACCGAGGCAATGGGCACCACTACATCAGGGTTGCTGGCGTAGATGATCTTGTTGGTCTGCAGGTCGATCAGCATCGCGCTGCCCGAGGCAATGTGCAGTTTGGAGGTGTCACGGGGGGCTTCGGTGGTTTCACGAGCGTCGACGCTCGGCGTGAGGAGGCTGCCTGAAAATGCAAAAAAGAGACTCAGGATAGAAAGACGGATTTTCACGCGAGTAGACTCGAAAGATGTGGGTATGCCGTTTTGCAACGGGCTTTTTCTGGAAAAGCGTTACATTTTATGAGCGTAGCTGAGGAACTGTCGAATGTTCTTCCGGGAACCGGGCAAAGCCCTTGTTTTCGGGTAAAAAACAGCGTTTTTTGAGGGGCAGGCGACAGTCGGCGTTAAAACGCGAAACCCCGCCGGGAGGGGCGGGGTTTCGGGTGCAGCCGTGGATTGCCCTGAGCGTTAGCCGTGCAGGGTCTCCGCGGCGTACAGGGTGTTTTCCAGCAGGCAGGCACGGGTCATCGGGCCGACGCCGCCGGGCACTGGCGTGATCCAGCCAGCGCGGGGCAGGGCGGTTTCGTAGATCACGTCGCCGACCAGCTTGCCATCGTCCTGACGGTTGATGCCAACGTCGATCACGATCGCGCCTTCCTTGATCCACTCACCCTTGACCAGGCCCGGCTTGCCAGCGGCGACCACCACCAGGTCGGCGCGGCCGACGTGGCCGGCCAGGTCCTTGGTGAAACGGTGGGTAACGGTCACGGTGCAGCCGGCCAGCAGCAGCTCCATGGCCATCGGACGACCGACGATGTTGGAAGCGCCGACGACCACGGCGTTCATTCCGTACAGGTCGGCACCGGTGCTTTCCAACAGGGTCATGATGCCCTTCGGCGTGCACGGGCGCAGCAACGGGATGCGCTGGGCGAGGCGGCCGACGTTATAAGGATGGAAACCGTCGACGTCTTTGTCCGGGCGGATACGCTCCAGCAGTTTCGAGGCGTCGAGGTGTTCGGGCAGCGGCAATTGCAGGAGCACGCCGTCGATGTTCGGGTCTTCGTTGAGACGATCGATCAGGTCGGTCAGGGCTTGCTGGGTGGTGTCAGCGGGCAGGTCGTAGGCTTGGGAGAGGAAGCCGACCTCTTCACAGTCTTTACGCTTGTGCGAGACATAAACCTGAGAGGCGGGATCGCTGCCGACCAGGATCACCGCGAGGCCGGGCGTGCGCAGGCCTTGCTGGCGACGCTCGGCAACACGTTTGGCGATCTGCTGGCGCAGGCTGGCGGCGATCGATTTGCCGTCGATTAGTTGTGCAGTCATTGCGCGTGATTAACCATCGAGAGGGAGAAGAAAAGAGCACGCATTCTCGCATGCCGTGGCGTGAGGGCAAAGGCGCTTGGTCTGCAAATTCCCCTAAGCCCTTTAATTAAATGAATTTTTCTCAAAAAGCATTTGACGACCTGCGGGGCTCTCTATACTATTCGTCGCACTTGTCGGGCACAGCCTAGCACTGGTTAAGAAGGTTGAGCGGAATTACGGTTCTGCAAAGCTGGAAAGCATTTAGTTTGTAGTCCTCCAAGAGTACAGATTAATAAGGCGCCCGTAGCTCAGCTGGATAGAGCATCCGCCTTCTAAGCGGATGGTCGCAGGTTCGAGTCCTGCCGGGTGCGCCATTAGGCAGCTTTGGCACAAGTAACGCGATATGGTGGGCGTAGCTCAGTTGGTAGAGCACGGGATTGTGACTCCCGTTGTCGTGGGTTCGATCCCCATCGTCCACCCCATATTTCGAAAGGCGCCCGATGTAACAGTCTGGCGCCTTTGCTTTAAAGGCTTCAACTCGCGGATGTGGTGGAATTGGTAGACACACTGGATTTAGGTTCCAGCGCCGCGAGGCGTAAGAGTTCGAGTCTCTTCATCCGCACCAAATAAAGCTTCAGGCATGCCCAAAAGGTGCGTTTGAAGCTCGACAAAGAAGTGATTTGGCTTCTTGGTCACGCAATATGGTGGGCGTAGCTCAGTTGGTAGAGCACGGGATTGTGACTCCCGTTGTCGTGGGTTCGATCCCCATCGTCCACCCCATATTCCGAAAGGCGCCAGATTTAACAGTCTGGCGCCTTTTTTGTTTTTCGCGGCTGTGAATTCCGCGGCCGCCGGTTGCGGGTCGCAGGGGCAGGGCGATTCGTCGCATTTTTGTTTCGCGATGATGCCGCACTGTCCGCCGATCCTGCTTGCAGGTTCGGCAGTCGGGGTTCGATCGGTGCTGTTCTTCTATATAAGGAAGGGTTGGCGCAGAGCCCTGGCGTGATGAGTTGTATTTGCCACTGGGGCGAGGTGTGTCCGTGCATTCGCCCCTATAAATCGCCTGCTGTTTTTTTACCCGTTTTCAGTAGGGTGACTTCTTGAGTTTGACCCACTAGAATGCATGCCCTTGATTCTGGGGTCGGAAACGGCCGGCTAACGTCTGTGCAACGAGGAATATCCATGCAAGTTTCTGTTGAAAATACTTCTGCTCTTGAGCGCCGCATGAGCATCACCGTGCCAGCTGAGCGCATTGAGACTCAAGTCAACAAGCGTCTGCAGCAGACTGCCCAAAAGGCCAAGATTGCAGGCTTCCGTCCTGGCAAAGTGCCAATGAGCGTGATCCGTCAGCGTTACGAAGCTGACGCGCGTCAAGAAGCAGTAGGCGACGTGATCCAGGCTTCCTTCTACGAAGCGGTCGTCGAGCAAAAGCTGAATCCGGCGGGTTCGCCTTCGATCGAGCCGAAATCCCTGGAAGCAGGCAAGGACCTGGAATACGTAGCCGTATTCGAAGTGTTCCCTGAGTTCACCGTTGCCGGCTTCGAAGGTATCAACGTCGAGCGCCTGAGCGCTGACGTGACTGATGCCGATCTGGACAAGATGCTGGACATCCTGCGCAAGCAGAACGTTCGTTACGAAGCAGTTGATCGCGCTGCCCAGGACGAAGACCAACTGAACATCGATTTCGTTGGCAAGGTCGACGGCGAAGTATTCGCTGGCGGTTCCGCCAAGGGCACCCAGCTGGTCCTGGGTTCCGGCCGCATGATCCCTGGCTTTGAAGAAGGCCTGGTTGGCGCAAAAGCCGGCGAAGAGCGCGTTCTGAACCTGACCTTCCCGGAAAACTACCAGAACCTGGACCTGGCTAACAAAGCCGCCGAGTTCACCGTGACCGTCAACTCGGTTTCCGAGCCTAAGCTGCCAGAGCTGACCGAAGAGTTCTTCGCCCAGTTCGGTATCAAGGAGTCGGGCATCGACGGTTTCCGCGCCGAAGTTCGCAAGAACATGGAGCGTGAACTGCGTCAGGCGATCAAATCCAAGGTCAAGAACCAGGTAATGGACGGCCTGCTGGCTGCCAACCCGATCGAAGTGCCAAAGGCTCTGCTGGACAACGAAGTGAACCGTCTGCGCGTGCAGGCCGTTCAACAGTTCGGCGGCAACATCAAGCCTGATCAACTGCCGGCCGAGCTGTTCGAAGAGCAGGCCAAGCGCCGCGTAGTACTGGGTCTGGTCGTGGCTGAAGTGGTCAAGCAATTCGACCTCAAGCCTGACGAAACTCGCGTTCGCGAGCTGATCCAGGAAATGGCTTCGGCCTACCAGGAGCCAGAGCAGGTTGTGTCCTGGTACTACAAAAACGAGCAACAACTGAACGAAGTCCGTTCGGTTGTGCTGGAAGAGCAAGTTGTGGATACTGTTCTGCAGAAAGCTAGCGTGACCGACAAATCGGTCTCTTACGAAGAAGCGGTCAAGCCGGTAGAAGCTCCACAAGCCGACTGATTGTTTCTGCGTTAGAAGCACACACCATAAGCCAGCTTTCGAGCTGGCTTATGCGTATTCAAGACATAACTATTTGGGAGTGACTGCAGAGCATGTTCCGTAATTCGTATATTCAGCAGAACTCTGATATCCAGGCCGCAGGCGGCCTGGTCCCGATGGTTGTCGAGCAGTCTGCTCGTGGCGAACGCGCCTATGACATCTATTCGCGCCTGCTCAAGGAGCGAGTGATCTTTCTGGTGGGTCCGGTAGAGGACTACATGGCCAACCTGATCTGCGCGCAACTGCTGTTCCTTGAAGCGGAAAACCCGGACAAGGACATCCATCTCTATATCAACTCCCCGGGCGGTTCGGTGACAGCGGGCATGTCGATCTACGACACCATGCAGTTCATCAAGCCGAACGTGTCGACCACCTGTATCGGTCAAGCATGCAGCATGGGTGCATTCCTGCTGACAGCCGGTGCCGAGGGCAAGCGATTCTGCCTGCCTAACTCGCGCGTGATGATTCACCAGCCACTGGGCGGTTTCCAGGGCCAGGCCTCGGATATCGAAATCCATGCCAAGGAAATCCTCTTCATCCGCGAGCGTCTCAACACGCTGATGGCCAAGCACAGCGGCCGCACCCTGGAAGAAATCGAGCGCGATACCAACCGCGACAACTTCATGAGTGCAGAAGCTGCGCGTGAATACGGCCTGATCGACGAAGTGATCACTCAGCGCCCCGCGTAAATCAAGCAGCGCAAACAGGCGTGATCGGCGAGTCCGATCACTGGCGGGCTTGAAAAAGCCCGCAATAGCCTTCATCTTGTGTTGCAAGCCTATCGGATTTGGATCGAACGAATGACTGACACCCGCAACGGCGAGGACAACGGCAAGCTGCTCTATTGCTCCTTCTGTGGCAAAAGCCAGCATGAAGTGCGCAAATTGATTGCCGGCCCCTCGGTCTTTATCTGCGACGAGTGCGTCGACCTGTGCAATGACATCATCCGCGAGGAGGTGCAGGAAGCACAGGCAGAGAGCAGCGCGCATAAATTGCCTTCGCCTAAAGAAATCAGCGGCATCCTTGACCAGTATGTGATTGGTCAGGAGCGTGCAAAAAAGATTCTTGCCGTAGCGGTGTACAACCACTACAAGCGCTTGAACCAGCGTGACAAGAAAAATGACGACGTCGAACTCGGCAAGAGCAACATTTTGCTGATCGGCCCGACAGGCTCGGGTAAGACCCTGCTTGCCGAAACCCTGGCTCGCTTGCTGAACGTTCCGTTCACCATTGCCGACGCAACCACCCTCACCGAGGCTGGCTACGTGGGTGAGGATGTCGAGAACATCATTCAGAAGCTGCTGCAGAAGTGCGATTACGACGTAGAAAAAGCCCAGATGGGCATTGTCTACATCGATGAAATCGACAAGATTTCGCGCAAGTCTGACAACCCGTCGATCACCCGTGACGTATCCGGTGAAGGCGTGCAGCAGGCCTTGCTCAAGTTGATCGAAGGCACGGTCGCTTCCGTTCCGCCGCAAGGTGGTCGCAAGCACCCGCAGCAGGAATTCCTGCAGGTCGACACCCGCAACATCCTGTTCATCTGTGGTGGTGCGTTCTCTGGTCTGGAAAAGGTCATTCAAAACCGTTCCACCAAAGGCGGCATCGGCTTCAACGCAGAAGTTCGCAGCAAGGAAGAAGGCAAGAAAGTCGGTGAATCCCTGCGTGAAGTCGAGCCTGACGATCTGGTCAAGTTCGGTCTGATCCCGGAATTCGTCGGTCGTCTGCCGGTGCTGGCGACACTGGACGAGCTGGACGAGGCTGCGCTGATGCAGATCCTCACCGAGCCGAAAAATGCCCTGACCAAACAGTATGCCAAGCTGTTCGAGATGGAAGGCGTAGACCTGGAATTCCGCGCCGACGCGCTGAAATCGGTCGCAAAGCGTGCCCTGGAACGTAAAACCGGTGCTCGTGGCCTGCGCTCGATCCTCGAAGGTGTACTGCTCGACACAATGTACGAAATCCCCTCGCAGTCCGAGGTGAGTAAAGTTGTGATCGACGAAAGCGTTATAGAAGGCAAGTCCAAGCCACTGTACATTTATGAAAACAGTGAGCCGACTGCCAAGGCAGCGCCAGACGCTTAAGCGTCGCACTGGCGGTTTAAAGAAGGGGCCTTCGGGCCCCTTTGCTTTTATGGCAAATCGTCAAGGAACCAGGCTTCTTTCGCACGATCTTTGGTGCGCTTTCTTTATCCGCTTGTTTTTTTCCAAAGCAGCCCCCATCTTGGTTTCAAGCTCAATTCCATCTGTTTCCGGCCTTGTGGCCGCCGTAGAGGCGAAATCATGAAGACAACCATCGAATTGCCTCTCCTGCCATTGCGTGATGTCGTGGTGTATCCGCACATGGTTATCCCGCTGTTCGTGGGGCGCGAGAAGTCTATCGAAGCCCTCGAGGCCGCGATGACGGGCGACAAGCAGATCCTTCTGCTGGCCCAGAGAAACCCTGCCGACGACGATCCGGGCGAAGACGCACTCTACCGGGTCGGCACCATTGCAACCGTCCTGCAACTGCTCAAGCTGCCTGATGGCACCGTCAAGGTGCTGGTCGAGGGCGAGCAGCGCGGTGCCGTCGAGCGTTTCATCGAAGTGGACGGCCATTGCCGTGCCGAAGTTTCGCTGATCGACGAAGTCGACGCGCCAGAGCGCGAGTCTGAAGTTTTCGTTCGCACATTGCTGTCGCAGTTCGAACAGTACGTTCAACTGGGCAAGAAAGTCCCTGCTGAAGTCCTGTCGTCGCTCAACAGCATTGATGAGCCAAGCCGCCTGGTCGACACCATGGCCGCGCACATGGCGCTGAAGATCGAGCAGAAGCAGGAAATCCTCGAAATTCTCGACCTCTCGGCCCGTGTCGAACACGTGCTGGCCTTGCTGGATGCCGAAATCGACCTGCTTCAGGTAGAAAAGCGCATCCGCGGGCGGGTCAAGAAGCAAATGGAGCGCAGCCAGCGCGAGTACTACCTGAATGAGCAGATGAAGGCCATTCAGAAGGAGCTCGGCGACAGCGAAGAAGGCCACAACGAAGTCGAAGAGCTGAAAAAGCGCATCGACGCGGCAGGCCTGCCCAAGGACGCACTGGCCAAGGCCACGGCTGAGCTGAACAAACTCAAGCAGATGTCGCCGATGTCTGCCGAAGCGACCGTGGTCCGCTCCTACCTCGACTGGCTGGTGCAGGTGCCGTGGAAAGCGCAGAGCAAGGTGCGCCTGGACCTGGCTCGCGCCGAAGACATCCTCGACGCCGACCACTACGGTCTGGAAGAAGTCAAAGAGCGGATCCTCGAATACCTCGCCGTGCAAAAACGCGTGAAGAAGATTCGCGGCCCGGTGTTGTGCCTGGTCGGTCCTCCTGGTGTGGGTAAAACCTCCCTGGCGGAGTCGATTGCCCACGCCACCAACCGCAAATTCGTACGCATGGCCCTCGGCGGCGTGCGTGACGAGGCGGAAATCCGTGGTCATCGCCGGACTTACATCGGTTCGATGCCTGGAAGATTGATTCAAAAGATGACGAAAGTGGGTGTGCGCAACCCGCTGTTCCTGCTCGATGAAATCGACAAGATGGGCAGCGACATGCGTGGCGACCCGGCGTCGGCGTTGCTGGAAGTGCTCGACCCCGAGCAGAACCACAACTTCAACGATCACTATCTGGAAGTCGACTACGACCTGTCCGACGTGATGTTCCTGTGCACCTCGAACTCGATGAACATTCCGCCAGCACTGTTGGACCGGATGGAAGTCATTCGCCTGCCGGGCTACACCGAAGACGAGAAGATCAACATTGCCGTCAAATACCTCTCGCCGAAGCAGATCCAGGCCAACGGCTTGAAGAAAGGCGAATTGGAATTCGAAGTCGAGGCGATCCGCGACATCATTCGCTACTACACTCGCGAAGCCGGTGTGCGTGGCCTGGAGCGCCAGATTGCCAAGGTTTGCCGCAAGACGGTGAAGGAGCACGCGCTGGAAAAACGCTTCGCGGTGAAGGTCTCGGCCGACATGCTCGAGCACTTCCTGGGCGTGCGTAAATTCCGCTACGGCCTGGCCGAGCAGCAGGATCAGGTGGGTCAAGTGACCGGTCTGGCCTGGACGCAGGTCGGCGGCGAATTGCTGACGATTGAAGCGGCAGTGGTGCCGGGCAAAGGCCAGTTGATCAAGACCGGTTCGCTGGGCGATGTGATGGTCGAGTCGATCACCGCGGCGCAAACCGTGGTGCGCAGCCGCGCGAAGAGCCTGGGCATCCCTCTGGACTTCCACGAGAAGCGCGACACCCACATCCACATGCCGGAAGGGGCGACCCCGAAAGACGGCCCTAGCGCCGGTGTAGGCATGTGCACGGCCCTGGTGTCGGCCCTGACCGGGATCCCGGTGCGTGCTGACGTGGCCATGACCGGTGAAATCACCCTGCGTGGTCAGGTACTGGCCATTGGTGGCCTCAAGGAAAAACTGCTGGCGGCTCACCGTGGCGGGATCAAGACGGTGATCATTCCTGAAGAAAATGTGCGCGATTTGAAGGAGATTCCCGACAATATCAAGCAGGATCTTCAGATTAAACCGGTTAAATGGATTGACGAGGTCCTGCAAATTGCGCTGCAATACGCGCCGGAGCCCTTGCCCGATGTGGCTCCGGAGATAGTTGCGAAGGATGAAAAGCGCGAGTCTGACTCTAAGGAAAGAATTAGCACGCATTAATACGTATTAGCCTGGGGGGCTTCCTTGACAGCTTTTTAGAGCCCTTGTTATAAAGCGGCTCTTTAGTGCCTGTAGGCCATTCAGCACTGGTTTTTGCTTTTACCAAAAAACTTAGAATCATCTCATATAGATATAAGGGGACTTAGAGTGAACAAGTCGGAACTGATTGATGCTATCGCTGCATCCGCTGATATCCCGAAAGCTGCTGCTGGCCGTGCGCTGGACGCAGTAATCGAATCCGTCACTGGCGCTCTCAAGGCTGGCGACTCTGTAGTTCTGGTAGGTTTCGGTACGTTCTCCGTGACCGATCGTCCAGCTCGCGTAGGTCGTAACCCACAGACCGGCAAGACGCTGGAAATCGCTGCTGCCAAGAAGCCAGGTTTCAAAGCCGGTAAAGCACTGAAAGAAGCGGTCAACTAAGCCTCAGTCGGTTTTTTGCCCATCCGGGTCGGGATCAATTCCGGCTTGGCAGCGGAGCGGTAGTTCGGTCGGTCAGAATACCCACCGATTACGCGGGGGTCGCGGGTTCGAGCCCTCGTCCGCTCCGCCAGTTACGAGAAGGCGCATCCTCGGATGCGCCTTTCTTCTATCCGGATTCTACCCACGCTCCACGGTTGCCTAATTTTTGAAGTTCAACCGTTTCTGGGGGACGCATGCTGCAGAATATCAGGGACAATTCACAAGGCTGGATTGCCAAGACTATTATCGGGGTCATCGTTGCACTGATGGCCCTGACCGGTTTCGACGCCATTTTCCAGGCCACCACGCATAAAAACGACGTGGCCAAGGTCAATGGTGAAGAAATCAGCCAGAACGAGCTGAGCCAGGCGGTCGACATGCAACGTCGCCAGCTCATGCAACAGCTGGGCAAGGACTTCGATGCCTCCTTGCTCGACGAAAAAATGCTGCGTGATTCAGCGCTCAAGGGCCTGATCGATCGCAAGCTGCTGCTGCAGGGTGCCCAGGACTCCAAGTTCGCTTTCTCCGAAGCCGCTTTGGACCAGGTGATCCTGATGACGCCTGAGTTCCAGGTCGACGGCAAGTTCAGCCCCGAGCGCTTCGACCAAGTGATTCGTCAACTGGGCTACAGCCGCCTGCAATTCCGCCAGATGCTGGCTCAGGAAATGCTCATCGGCCAACTGCGCGCAGGCCTGGCAGGCAGCGGTTTTGTTACCGATGCCCAGGTACTGTCATTCGCCCGTCTGGAAAAGCAGACCCGCGATTTCGCCACCCTGAACGTCAAGGCTGACCCGGCGGCGGTGAAGCTCACCGACGATGAGGTCAAGGCTTACTACGACGAACACGCCAAGGAATTCATGACCCCGGATCAGGTGGTTATTGATTATCTGGAGCTGAAAAAGTCGTCGTTCTTTGACCAGGTTGCGGTGACAGACGAAGAGCTGCAGGACGCCTATCAGAAAGAAATCGCCAACCTGGCTGAACAACGTCGGGCTGCGCACATTCTGATCGAGGTCAACGACAAGGTCAGCGAGGCGCAAGCCAAGGCCAAGATCGAAGACGTGCAGGCGCGCTTGGCCAAGGGCGAAAGCTTCGAGGCCCTGGCCAAGGAGTTCTCCCAGGATCCGGGTTCGGCTGCCAATGGCGGTGACCTCGGTTACGCAGGTCCGGGCGTCTACGATCCAGCCTTTGAAACGGCGCTGTACGCGCTGAACAAGGACCAGGTCTCGGCGCCGGTGCGCTCCAGCTTCGGCTTCCACCTGATCAAGCTGTTGGGTGTTGAAGCACCTGAAGTGCCGAGCTTTGCCAGCCTGAAAGACAAGCTGACCCGTGAAGCGAAAACCCAGCAGGTCGAGCAGCGTTTCGTCGAAGCCACCAAGCAATTGGAAGACTCCTCGTTCGAAGCCTCTGACCTGGCCCAGCCGGCTGCCGATCTTAAGCTGACCGTGCACACCAGTGCGCCATTTGGCCGCGAGGGCGGGGAAGGTGTTGCCGCCAACCGTGCCGTGATCACGGCGGCGTTCAGCCCGGAAGTGCTGGATGAAGGCGCCAACAGCGGCGCTATCGAACTGGATCCGGAAACCGTGATCGTGTTGCGTGCCAAGGAGCACCGCAAGCCAGAGCAATTGCCACTGGCCAGCGTTGATACCGCGATTCGCGCGCAACTGGTCAAGGAGCACGCCAGTGCTGCTGCCAAGGCCAAGGCTGATGAGCTGGTTGCCAGCCTGCGCGACGGCAAGACCGCCCCGGGCAGCCTGAGCTGGAAAGTCACCGAAGCGGCCACCCGTGGCCAGGAAGGCGTCGATCCAACCGTGCTGCAGGCTTTGTTCCGCATGCCCAAGCCTGCCGCCAAGGACAAGCCGACCTTCAGCAGCGTGACCCTGCCGGATGGCAGCCTGGTGATCGTGCGCCTCAACGGCGTCAACGAAGCCGCCGCGCCAACCGACGAAGAGAAGGCCCAGTACCGCCGCTTCCTCGCATCGCGCGTGGGTCAGCAGGACTTTGCAGCCTACCGCAAGCAGTTGGAAAGCCAGGCCGACGTCAAGCATTACTGATGCCTGACTGACGCGCTGTACTGTCAACGAAAACCCCGGCCATCTGGTCGGGGTTTTCGTTTTTATGGCCTGTATTGGCGACTTTTTTCGGCAATTGATGGTCAGTAGACTGTCGCCCGTGCAAGACACGCCCCCCGTCGGCCGGCGATCTGTTGCACAATACGCCCCGGATCGTTTTCTTCAGGATGTTCAATGTTCAGATCATTTCCTCTGCGTGCCGCCGGACTGGCGCTGATGCTGGCAGCCATGGCCGGTTGCTCCAAGGACCAGGCCATCTATGAGCATGAGAACTTCGATGATTCCGGGACGTTCTCGCGCAAATACCCGGTGACCGACACGGCATCCTGCGAGGCGGCTCGGCGGGCGTTGCTGAGCCAGGGCTACATCATTACCAGTTCCGATCCGAAACTGATCAGCGGGCACAAGAGCTTCCAGCAGACCGGCGACACGCACATGGAGATCAGCTTCAGCGTGGTCTGCGCCGAGGACAGCAGCCATCATGCGACGATGTTTGCCAATGCCCTGCAGGACCGTTATGCGCTGAAAAAAACCAACAACTCGGCGAGCCTGGGGGTTGGTGTGCTGGGGTCGGTGTCGATGCCGATCGGTTCGTCCGATGACTCGATGGTCAAGGTCGCCAGTGAAACCGTGACCGCAGCCAAGTTCTACGATCGCTTCTTTGCCCTGGTCGAAGTGTTCCTACCGCCCGAAGTGAAGAAAGCCGCGCACATCAGCGAAAAACCCCAGACCGACCTCGGCGTTCCAGAAGCCAAGGCTGCGCCTGCGGTGCCCGTAGCGCCGGCTGCAACTGCGCCCGCTGTCGAGCCCGCCCAGGCGCAGCCGGCAGCTCAGGAACCGGCACCGATCGAGGTTGCTCCAGTGGTCCCGGCGGCCTCCGAGCCGACAGCACCTACGGTGTCGGAACCGGTTGCGCCACCGCCAGAGGCTGCGCCAATCACCCCGGACATCAAGGTCGAGACCACGCCCGAATCGGTGCCCGAGGTGATCACACCGCCGAGCAATCCCGAGTCCCTGGCGCCGCCATCCGAGCCGATTCCGGCTTTGCCTGCGTCCGGCCAATAACCGACGTTTCGCGACCTGCCCTGGCAACCTTGACGGCGGTCAAAATCTGCCGGGCCAACCCCTGATAAATTCCCGAGTGCCTGCTACGTTTTATAAATAGCAGGCGCCACTGCCTGACTGCGTCATTTTTGTTTCACGCGGGCACTTTATGCTGCGGATACAGGTCAGTGATTCAACGCTTATCGACAAGAATCAGGAGAAGGGTGCTATGGACGATTATCAGGAAGAACTGCTCGAGTATCAGGCCTTCGAACTCGACCCACTGGAGCCGGCGGACGACGCCACCGAGTTGTAACCGCGGCTACGCCAATTGCCGGTGACTGCGGCGAAACTCGCCCGGCGTCTGGCTGTTCCAGCGCTTGAAGGCGCGTTGAAAGGCTTCGGCCGAAGCAAATCCCAACAGGTAGGCGATTTCGCCGAAGGCCAGTTCCGTGTCGCGGATGTAGGTCATTGCCAGGTCGCGGCGGGTGTCGTTGAGAATTGCGCGAAATTGCGTGCCTTCTTCAGCGAGCTTGCGGCGCAAGGTCCAGGTGGGCAACTTCAGACGTGCCGCCACTTCTTCCAGGTCGGGTTCACGACCGCCATTGAGCAAGGGTCCCAACAACGCGGTAATGCGTTCGCGCAGGCTGCGGGTGCGGGTCAGTTGCTCCAGTTCACGCTCACATAAGCTCAACAGCAGGCGCCAGGTGCTGGGGCAATGATCAGGGTTGCGTTGGGCCAGGCTGGCCTGGCTCAAGCGCAACTGGTTGTGCTCGGCGCCAAACTGCAGGGTGCATTCGCCGAGCAAGGCGTAGTCGCCATGATAGTTCGGCTGTGGGAATTCGATCTCGATGCGCTCGGCACGCAAGGGTTCGCCGCAGACACTGGATAGCTGCTGCAGCCAACTGGCGATGACCGAGTCCACCACAAAGCGGTTATAGGCGTTGTACGGACTGATCGAATAGAACCGCAGCCAAGCCCCTTGGGCGTCTTCGTGGAAACTCGACTGGCCTCGGTAGTTGGAGCCGTAGAGCGCCTCGAAGCGACTCAGGCAGCGCGCCGCTTCGCGTACCGTCGGCGCCTGCGCCGCGGTGACCCCGGCCAGGCCCAATTGATTCAGGCGGCTGAGCTGGCCCATGCGCAGGCCCAGCGCCGGTTCGCCGGTGAGCTGGATCGCCGCGTGACCCAGGCGCATGTAGCGTGGAATCGACAGCCGCGCGCCGGCTTCTGCCAGGCGCGCGGCATCCAGGCCGTATTGTTCGAGCAAGGGTTGCGGGTCCAGGCCATGGCTGCGCACCGCATCCGCCAAGCTGTGGACGAAACCTACAGACAGGTCGCCAAGGCGCATCGGCAGCGGCTTCATGGCCTATAGCCAGACATTCAGCAGGCGCGCACCCCGCGCCTCGCTGTCGGCGAAGTGCTGGCCGTGACTGCTGAGGAAGCTCTGGCCGGCACTGCCGCGGTCCCAGAACTGCCCGCGCAGGAACACGCTCATGCCGGCACTGGCGTGGCTGATGGGTTGCTGGCTGGTGAGTGTCAGGCGATGCCAGGCCTGGCCTTCGCTGAGTTCGCCGGGCTTGAGGCTGATTTCACTCGGGGTCGATGGCCCCTGGTAACCGCGCCAGGGTTTGTCCCAGGTCGTGCGCCCGCTGACAAACGCCGGCACGGCGATCAGCGTGGCGCTCTGTTCGTTGAGCTTGCGGTAATTGTCGGGGTACCAGCTGTCGTTGCCGATCAGCACGCCGACTCTTCCGGCAGGGGTGTCGACAACGCCAAGCGCCTGCTCGGGGTCGGCCTGAATGTATGACCGCTCCTCGACACTCGGGCTCAACTGGCGTTGTGGCTGACCCAGCGGCACGCCGTCGCGGCCAAACACCAGGCTGGTGTTGTACAGCGGCCCGCGACCGATTTTCAGCTCGCCGTCTTCGACCCGTGGCTCAGGCAGGACAATGCTGCCCGCCACCAGGGTGATCTGGAACTCGCGCGCCAGGCCGCCGAACAGGGCCTGGTATTGCCGGGCCATGTGCTTTGCCTTCATCCGCAGGTGCGCGTCATCCACGCGGCTGTCGCCCTTGGCCGTTACCCAGGCGCGCAGGTATGGCAAAGGATTGCTCGCCGCCAGCCAGTTCATCGCCTCGTCGAAGCTCGCGGCCTGATACAGCTCATCCTTCTCGCCGCTGAGCATCAGCCAGGTGCCAACATGCTCCGGCAGCACCACTACGGTTTTTTCATTGAGCAGGCCGCGCTCGCGGGCCGCCTGCAAATAGGCCGCGAGTTTGCGATGCAGGCGCTCGGGGCTTTGGTAGTCGGTGGGGAACAGTTCGGGCTGGATGCCCAGCAGGTTGCCGCGGTCAGCGGGCACTCCCTGGTCGACCGCGAGCTCGATGCGCAGGTCCGACAGGTAATGGCCCACCGGGCGTTCGGTGGTCCACATGGCGTAGGTGGTGATGACGGCGACCAGCGCCATGGCGAGGGTCAGGTAAAGAAGTTTGCGCATGGGAAAACAGGGGATCGGCCGTGTGCAGGATTGGCGTCTAGGGTAGGCCTCCCTTGGGCGAATGCCAAGGGCTGCTGCGCATTTGGATCAATAACTTGTCAGTTTCGGTCATTGAGCGCCGGCAGGGCTGATCTTAGTCTGTGCCACATAACCGATGGGTGCCCAAGAGCGCCCGCACTTTTTTCGTGATTGTTCGTTGTGGAGTTTCCAATGACCGCCGCTCATTACCCGCACCTGTTGGCCCCGTTGGACCTGGGTTTTACCACGCTGCGCAACCGCACCCTGATGGGCTCGATGCACACCGGTCTTGAGGAAAAGCCAGGGGGCTTCGAGCGCATGGCCGCGTATTTTGCCGAGCGTGCCCGTGGCGGCGTCGGGCTGATGGTCACCGGCGGCATTGGCCCGAATGACGAAGGCGGGGTGTACTCCGGCGCCGCCAAACTGACTACGCTCGAAGAAGCACTGAAGCACCAGATCGTCACCCGCGCTGTGCACGAGGCCGGTGGCAAGATCTGCATGCAGATCCTCCACGCCGGGCGCTATGCCTACAGCCCGAAACAGGTTGCGCCGAGTGCCATCCAGGCACCGATCAACCCGTTCAAGCCCAGGGAGCTGGACGAGGAGGGCATCGAGAAGCAGATCAGCGATTTCGTCACCTGTTCGACTCTGGCGCAGACGGCCGAGTATGACGGCGTCGAGATCATGGGCTCGGAAGGTTATTTCATTAACCAGTTCCTCGCCGCCCACACCAACCACCGCACCGATCGCTGGGGCGGCAGCTACGAAAACCGCATGCGTCTGCCGGTGGAAATCGTCCGTCGGGTGCGCGAGGCCACCGGGCCGAATTTCATCATCATTTTCCGCCTGTCGATGCTCGACCTGGTGGAAGGCGGCAGCACCTGGGAAGAAATCGTACAGCTGGCCAAGGCCATCGAGCAGGCCGGGGCGACCATCATCAACACCGGTATCGGCTGGCACGAAGCGCGGATCCCGACCATCGCCACCAAGGTTCCGCGTGCGGCCTTCAGCAAGGTCACCGCCAAGTTGCGCGGCTCAGTGAATATTCCGCTGATCACCACCAACCGTATCAACACCCCGGAAGTTGCCGAGCAGATCCTCGCCGAGGGCGACGCTGACATGGTCTCGATGGCCCGGCCATTCCTCGCCGACGCCGATTTCGTCAACAAGGCCGCTGCCGGCCGCGCCGACGAAATCAACACCTGCATCGGCTGCAACCAGGCCTGCCTGGACCACACCTTTGGCGGCAAGCTGACCTCGTGCCTGGTCAACCCGCGCGCCTGCCACGAAACCGAACTCAACTACCTGGCCGTGCAGCAGATCAAGAAAATCGCCGTGGTCGGTGCCGGGCCTGCCGGGCTGGCGGCGGCCACCGTTGCCGCCGAGCGTGGCCATCAGGTGACGCTGTTCGATTCGGCCAGTGAAATCGGTGGTCAGTTCAATGTGGCCAAGCGCGTGCCGGGCAAGGAAGAGTTTTTCGAAACCCTGCGCTACTTCAATCGCAAGTTGCAGACCACCCACGTCGAGGTGTGCCTGAATACTCGGGTCGATGTGGCGCAACTGGTGGCCGGTGGTTACGACGAAGTGATCCTCGCCACCGGTATCGCGCCGCGCACGCCGGCCATCCCCGGAGTCGAGCATGCCAAGGTGCTGAGCTACCTGGATGTGATCCTGCAGCGCAAGCCGGTTGGGCAGAGCGTCGCGGTGATCGGTGCCGGCGGCATCGGTTTCGACGTCAGCGAATTCCTCGTGCACCAGGGCGTTGCCACCAGCCAGGACCGTGAAGCGTTCTGGAAAGAGTGGGGCATCGATACCCACCTTGAAGCTCGCGGCGGTGTCGCCGGGATCAAGGCGCAACCCCACGCGCCGGCGCGTCAGGTATTTCTGTTGCAGCGCAAAAAATCCAAGGTCGGCGACGGCCTGGGCAAGACCACCGGCTGGATCCACCGTACCGGCTTGAAGAACAAGCAGGTGCAGATGCTCAACAGTGTCGAGTACCTGAAAATCGACGATCAGGGCCTGCACATCCGCATTGGCGAAACCGGCGAGCCGCAGGTGCTGGCGGTGGATAACATCGTCATCTGCGCCGGCCAGGACCCGCTGCGTGAGTTGCATGACGGCCTGGTGGCTGCCGGGCAGAACGTGCACCTGATCGGCGGCGCCGACGTGGCGGCGGAGTTGGATGCCAAGCGCGCCATCAACCAGGGTTCGCGCTTGGCGGCCGAGTTGTAATTTGCCTGCCGGTCGGCGAGGGGGAGATTGAAGCTGCTAAGATCCCGGCTCTTTCTCCCCGAGCCGGCCATCGATGCTTTTCCCTTCTGACTGGCAACCTTTCGCCCCGCTCGAACCCTTGCGCCTGGACTGGCTTGAGCGTGCCGGGGTCGAGGTGGCCGTGTTGCGCCTGGACCTTATCGATCCGCTGATCACCGGCAACAAATGGTTCAAGCTGGTCGAACACCTCAAGCTTGCCAGCGAGTCCGGGGCCCAAGGCGTCATCAGTCTGGGTGGCGCCTGGTCCAACCATCTGCATGCTTTGGCGGCGGCGGGCAAGCGATTCGGCTTTGCCACCGTCGGCCTGCTGCGCGGGCACCCTCAGGAAACCGCCACCGTGGCAGATCTGCAGGCCCTGGGCATGCACCTGCATTGGCTGGGCTATGGCGGTTATCGCGCGCGGCACGCGGCGGATTTCTGGTTGCCCTGGCTTGCGCAGTACCCGGGTTTCCAGGCGGTGCCGGAAGGCGGTGGTGGAATCCTTGGGGCGCGGGGTTGCGGGCAGTTGCTGACGCTGGTTGAGCAACAACTGAACGGCCTGGGCTGGCCGGACCATGATGGCTGGTGGCTGGCCTGTGGCACCGGCACCACGGCGGCGGGGCTGGTATTGGCCGAAGACGGGCGGCATCCGCTGTACGGGGTGCTGGCAGTGCCGGAGGATCATGGGGTTGCAGAACAGATCGCTGCGATCCTCGACGAAGGCTCGATGCACGATACGGGTTATGACCTGATCGATGGCAGTCGTGGCGGCTTTGCCAAAGTTGATTCGCCATTGCTCGCGTTTATCACCGAGACCGAGCGCGCCAGTGGCCTACCATTGGAGCCGCTGTACACCGGCAAGGCGCTGCTGGCGCTCAAACAACAGGTCGAAGATGGGCGATTCGCCGCAGGAACGCGGTTTATTTTCGTGCACACCGGCGGCCTGCAAGGCCGCCGGGGCTTCGCGGCTTAATTGCGCTTGGGCATCATCCGCAGCAGGGTGTTGTCGCGGTAATAGTAGTGGTGGGCAATACCGGCGACGGCGTGCAGGCCGATCAGCCAATAACCGATGGTGCCGCCCAGCACATGCCAGCCTTGCAGCTGCTTGGCAAATTCCTTGTTCTCGGACATCAGCAACGGCAAGTCAATGCCGTAGAACATCACCTGATTGCCAGCAGCGCTGGTCACCATCCATCCGAGAATCGGCATGCCGATCATGAATACGTAGAGGGCGATGTGCATCAACGTGGCCATCAGGCTTTGCCACTGCGGCGGTGCCGGGATGATCTTCGGTGCCACGCCCAGGCTGCGGGCGAACAGGCGCAGCCAGACCAGCACGAACACCGTCAGGCCGAGCATGAAGTGAGCTTCCTTGATCAGGGTCCGGCCACCACTGCCCTTGGGAAAGATCCCGCGCAGTTCGATGGTGGCGTATACCACGACCAGCAGCACCAGCATCAACCAGTGCAACGTGATCGATACAGTGCTGTAGCGTGATTCGGAGTTCTTCCAGGGCATACGGTTGTTCCTCGCTAGTCAGGTCTCAAGCGTTCCGTTCTTGGATGACGGAGTGCTGTAACTGTAATCCTGTTTGCGCGGATTTGTCGGCTTCAGATCAAGCTTTTGTCCGCTGCCGGAGGCTCTGTGGCGGGGATTGCGCGTAAATGAAAACGCCAGCCGTTATCAATGGCTGGCGTGATTGACAAGCGCTCGCATTCAGCTGCTTTGCGGCATCTCGCCCCGTGCCAGGCGCTGGTTGATATCAGCGATGACCTGCGGCAGGTCGGTGATGGTGTCGATCATGTAGTGCGGGCGCGATCCTTCGAACAGACCATGAATGCGCGTGCGCTCGCTGGCCAGGGTGTCGCTGGCCAGGGCGCGATAACCTTCATAGGTCAGACCCAGGGCATTGCCCGAGCAGATCAGCGCCACGGTCCACATGCCGGCGCGACGACCTTCGAGAATGCCCGGCACGGTGTCGTCGATCTTCACGCAGGCGGCGACGTCGTCGATACCCAGCGCAATCACGTTGGCCAGGGCTTGGGCCGGCCATGGACGACCGTTGGGCACTTCATCGGTAGCGACCACATGATCGGCAATGTAGCCGTTGGTGGCGGCCAGTTCGACCACCTTGTCCATGACCTGTTTTGGATAACCGGAGCACGAACCGATCTTGATCCCCTGCTGGCGCAGCTGGGCGATGGTCTCCAGGGCGCCGGGGATCAGCGCCGAATGTTCGGCGATTTTTTCGATCTGCAGGGGCATGAAGCGCTGGTAGATGGCGGTCACGTCATCGTCGGTCGGGGTACGGCCGAACACCTTGCGATAACGCTCGGCCACTTCCGGCTGGTCGCACAGGGTGCGAATGTGGTCCCACTTGCCCATGCCCATCGGCCCGCGGGCTTCTTCGATGGAGACCTGGACGTCAAACTCGGCGAACGCCTCGACAAAAATCTGGGTCGGGGCGAAGGAGCCGAAATCGACCACGGTGCCGGCCCAGTCGAGGATGGCGGCTTGCAGCTGGGTTGGGTTGGTGTAGTTCATGGTTGGTAAATTCCTGAGCGAAATGACTGTTTTATGTGGGCGCGAGCCTGTTCGCGAGCAGGCTCGCTCCTCCAGGGATTGGCTGCGAATCAGATATCCAGGACTTCCATTTCCCGCAGGACTTCGGCCACCGCGGCGACGGCAGCACGCATCTCGGCGCCGTTGACGTGGCCAATGCAACCGACGCGGAAGGTTTCGACCTGGGTCAATTTGCCCGGGTAGAGAATGAAACCCTTGGCCTTGACCCGTTCGTAGAAGTCCTTGAACTGGTAGCGCGGGTCCTTCGGTGCATGGAAGGTGACAATGATCGGTGCCTGGATCGCCGCAGGCAGGAAGCTGCGCAGGCCGAGCCGGGCCATTTCTTCCAGCAGCACCTGGCAGTTGTCGGCGTAGCGCTGATGGCGCACGGCCAGGCCGCCTTCTTCGTTGTACTGCAACAGCGCTTCGTGGAGCGCCGCGACCACATGGGTCGGCGGGGTGAAGCGCCATTGGCCGGTCCTGGCCATGTAGCTGTGCTGGTCGAACAGGTCCATGGCCAGCGAATGGGAGTTGCCGGCGGCGTTGGCCAGCGCGGCCTTGTTGGCGAACACGAAGCCCATACCGGGCACGCCTTCCAGGCACTTGCCGCTGGCGGCGATCAACGCATCGAACGGCACTTGCCGGGCATCGATCGGCAACGCGCCGAACGAACTCATGGCGTCGATGATCAGGCGTTTGCCATGGTTGGCGATGACCTGGGCGATCTCCGGCAGGGGGTTGAGAATCCCGGTGCTGGTTTCGCAGTGGATCAGCGCCACGTGAGTGATGCTGTTATCGGCCTGCAGCAGGCGGTCGACGTCGGCGGCGGTGGTCGGTTCGTCTTCGGCGGTTTCAAAGGTGCTGAACGCGCGCCCCAGCACTTCGCAGATCTTCGCCAGGCGCTTGCCATAGGCACCGTTGATCAGCACCAGGACCTTGCCGTCGCGTGGCACCAGGGTGCCGATCGCCGCTTCGACCGCGAAGGTGCCGCTGCCTTGCAGGGGCACGCAGTGGTGGCTATCGGCGCCGTTGACGATGGCCAGCAGTTGTTCGCACAGGCTGGCGGTCAATTGATTGAAGCGGTCATCCCATGAACCCCAGTCGACCATCATCGCCTGACGGGTGCGGGCCGATGTGGTCAGTGGGCCGGGGGTGAGCAGGATGGGTTCGGCAGTACTCATTCTCGTGTCCTCGCGTTCAATGGGATGAAGCTACGGGAGATAAGTTGCAATTTGCCATGCCATCAATCAAATTGTTTATTGTTATGCCAGCCATCAGTGAGGGTTATCCATGAATCTGTTCCAACTGCGCGCTTTCGATGCAGTGGCCCGTGAAGGCAGCTTTACCCGGGCGGCGAGCCGCTTGTTCATCAGCCAGCCGGCGGTGACCGGACACATCAAGGCGTTGGAGGAGCACTACCAGATCAGCCTGTTGCGGCGCACTGCACGGCGGGTCGAATTGACCGAGGAAGGGATCAAGCTGGCGGCAATCACTCGGGCCATGTTCGGCCTGGCCGATGAGGCCCAGGTGTTGCTGGAGGCCAACCGCCAGCTCTTGACCGGACGCCTTGAGGTCGCCGCCGATGGCCCGCACCTGGTCATGCCACTGCTCGCCAGCCTGCGCGCGCGCTACCCGGGGATCACCGTCAACCTGCGTCTGGGCAACGCCCAGGAAACCCTTGCCGCGCTGCTGTCCGAGCATGCCGACGTGGCCGTGCTAACCGAAGTCGAGCCGCGCAAGGGCCTGCACCTGCAAGCCCTTGGCGAGTCACGGATGTGCGCGCTGGTACCCCAGGGGCATCCCTGGTCGACATTGGACAAAGGCGTGGCCATCCAGCAGCTGGATCAGGTGATCATGGTCTTGCGCGAACCAAGTTCGATCACCCGTCGCACCTTCGATCAGGCCTGCGTCCAGGCGCGAGTCAGCCCGCGGGTGCTGCTGGAGCTGGACAGCCGCGAAGCCGTGACCGAAGCGGTGGCGGCGCAGTTGGGCGTCGGGGTGGTGGCGTCAGCGGAAGTCAGCCCCGACCCGCGGGTGTGTGCGGTACCGATCCTGGGGGAGGGCCTGCTCAACCGGCACCTGCTCGGGTGCCTGGAGCGGCGCCGCGATTTGCGCCTGATCCAGGCATTTTTTGCCCTGGCGCCCGCTGCCTAGTCAGGCCAGGCTGTCGCGGACGATCTGCAGAAACGTCGCCACCACCCGCCGTGAACTCTGTTCGCGCAGGCATACCAGGGTTTCGGTCATGCGCCGGGTGCAATCGACGATCGGCAGCGCACAGACCCGCGAGTCGGCGCCAAATTCGGCGGACGAGACCACGCCCACGCCAATCCCCACCACCACCGCCTCCCGCGCCGCCTCGCGGCCTTCCACTGAAATCGCCGGGCGAATGCGAAAGCCGGCACGGGCCATTTCTTCTTCGAGGATCTGCCGGGTCACCGAGCCCACTTCGCGCAACACCAGCGGGGTGTCGTGCAGATCGGCGAGGCAGATCGACTCGCGGTTGGCCCAGGGATGATTACGCGAAACGAAGGCGACCATCGGATCGTTGCGCAGCGGCAGTGACAGCAGGCGCTCGTCGCTGACATCGCGGCCGAGCAACGCCAGGTCGGCCTGATAGTTGAACAGGCGAAACAGTGATTCGTCGGTATTGCCGGTTTCAATCTTCACGCTGATCCCGGGATAACGCTCGCAGAACCGGGCGATCTGCGGCAGCACATGCACCGGGGCATCCACCGCGAGGATCAGCCGACCGGTTTGCAGGGCCTGGGAGTCTTGCAGCAGCTCATGGGCTTCGGCCTCGATCACGAACAGGCGCTGGGTGATGCTCAGCAAGCGCTCGCCGAGGTCGGTCAGGCGCACCGAGCGTTTATTGCGATGAAACAGCAGGACACCAAAACGTTCTTCGAGTTTACGCACCTGATCGGAGATCGCCGGCTGGGTCAGGAACAAGCGTTCGGCGGCCTTGGTGAAGCTGCCATGCAGGGCAACCGCATGAAATGCCTTGAGCTGAGCGTGGGAGACCGACACTGGATCACCTCTTACAATCTGCGCTTATATTTGAAATACGATAAATCGATTTCACTTATTAATCAGTAATTGTTTTTATCGCTTCAACTGTCGTTGACGGGTCGTTCGACTCGCGGTGATGGCCATGATCCTGGCGCGCATGGAAATCTCGAGACAGGGATGAATCAGGACTCATCTGACCGGTAATGCCTCAGTGAAAGAGGCCTTGCCGCAGTGCTCAACAATAAAAAACACAGGCGTTTTGTTTTGCAAATCTGCCGGCACACTCACACCCTGAGGTCAGATCCACAATGAATAAGCACATCGGCACCATCAAGCGTTGGCGCGTGCAAATCTTCGCCATCACCTGGCTCGCCTACGCAGCCTTCTACTTCACTCGAAAAGCCTTCTCGGTGGCCAAGCTGGGCATCGCCGAAGACCCCAGCTTCCACCTCGACAAAATGGCCATGGCCAACCTCGACGGGATTTACCTGGCGGCCTATGCCGTCGGGCAATTCGCCTGGGGCATCCTCGCCGACCGTTACGGACCCAGGGTCGTGGTGCTTGGCGGGTTGTTGATTTCTGCGGCGGCGGCCGTGGTGATGGGCAGCTTCGCCACCTTGCCGATCTTCGCCACCTGCATGCTGATCCAGGGCCTGGCGCAATCCACCGGCTGGTCGGGGTTGTGCAAGAACATCGGCAGTTTCTACCCTGCGCAGCAGCGTGGCCGGGTACTGGGCTTGTGGAGTTCGTGCTACGCCTTTGGCGGGCTGGTGGCGTCGCCGTTTGCCGGCTGGTGGGCCTATACCTACATCGGCAGCTGGCACGCGGCATTTATCTCCAGCGCAGTGGTGGTGGCCTTCGTCGCGCTGCTGTTCTTCATCTTCCAGCGCAACAAGCCCGAGGACGTTGGCCTGCCTGCCGTGGAGCCGGAACCCGTGCTCAGTGCCGAGGAGGTCCAGGCGCAAGGCAAGGTCAGTGTGCTGGCGCCGCTGCGTGAGATCCTGCGCAATCGCACGGTGCTGACCCTGGGCCTGGCGTATTTCATGCTCAAGCCGGCGCGCTACGCGATCCTGCTGTGGGGACCGGTGATTGTGTTCGAGCAGATGCCTGCGGTGGGCAAGGTCGGGGCGGCAATCATCCCGACGGCATTCGAGCTGGCCGGGTTGCTCGGGCCGATTCTGCTGGGCCTGGCCTCGGACAAGCTGTTCGGCGCGCGGCGCATGCCGGCCTGCGTCCTCAGCCTGTTGGCCCTGACCGTATCGCTGGCGCTGTTCATGGGCGCCCTGCACACCGGCAGCGTGCTGTTGGTGGTGGCCTTGCTGTTTGTCATGGGCCTGACCCTGTACGGACCGGACTCGATGATCAGCGGCGCCGCGGCGATTGACTTCGGGACTGCCAGGGCGGGCGCCACGGCTGCCGGATTCGTCAACGGCTGCGGCTCGGTCGGGGCGATTCTCGGTGGCCTGCTGCCGGGCTACTTCGACACCGTCACCGTGTTCATCGTGTTCGCCGGTTGTGCGATGTTCTCCGCCCTGGTGCTGATCCCGCACTGGAACAGTCGGCCGGCCGGACTCAAGCCGGATCGCGCCGTCGTCACCCCTGCGCCACTGGCGATCAAGCCACTGCGTAGCTGATTCACCCGTTGCTCAAGCGTCCCTGCCGAACGGTGGCACCAGCCAGTCGAACAGCAGGTGATTGCGTGCGCAGCGTCGATGCCGTTCAGCGGCCCTGGCGCATTCGATAAACGCCAGGCGCTGCTGACTGTCCCAGTGCTGGCGCAGGTACTCGGCCAGCCCCACGCACTGCTGGCAGTACACCAGGAACAGCTGCTCCGGAGTGCGGGCAAACTCGCCGGCCAGGCGGGTTTTGTGTTGCGCGCTCAAGGCCAATCCGCCGCTGCTGGAACTGCGGCCCTGCAGGAGCACCTCCTGTTGCCCGGGGCTTTCGAGGGCGGCGATGCCGGGGGCGGGCAACCGCACGATGGTCCAGGGCGTGTGGCCCAGGCAGTCGGTGCTGGCCGGCGGTCGTTCAAACAGGTAAATCTCGCCGCTCCACGGCTGCTCTACGCTGGCCGTCTGCTGGGCGACCGCAGGCTCGGCAGGACTCTGTGGCGCACAGGCCAGCATCGGCCCGGACAGGCTGATGCTGTTGGCGCTGACGCGCAGCCTGTTGCCGTTTGCGGCAAGGCTGATGGGCGCATCCGTCTCGCCGGGGAGGGTGGTCGCTCCCGGCGCGAACAGCAGCGGTCGATCCGGATCGCCATCCAGAAAGCTGATGTGAACCTCGCTGCCGGCCATGGGCAGGCACGGGTGACCCGCGCCGGTGTGGGCAATCGGCAGCCAAACCCCTTGAACATCCTGCCCCGCAGCGTGCGCCGACCACAGTTGCACCTGCAGGCGATGGTGCGCATCGAGATGCGCGGGCTCGATCACGCGGCCGATCTGCAGGCCATCGATGCGTGGCTTGGCGAGGGTGAGCGCCGGGCGAAACTCGGTCGACCAGGCAATCGCCTTGAAGTCGTTATGGTAGGACGTCGTGGGCTGATTGCCGACGGCTTGAAAATGATGCTCCACCTCACACAGCAGCCAGTGATCATTGAGCGATGCCTGCGGATGCCCGCTAACCTGCACGATCCGTCCTGCACCCATGCTGGCCTGGGTGGAGCCGCCGTCGATCTGTCGCTCAAGGCAGCGCAGGCGTTGCAATTGGCGACGGCTCGATTGGTTCTGGCGGATTTGCGCGGGGCCAGGTCGCGCACCTGGGGCAGTGGGCGTGCAGGGCACCTGATTGGCCGCTTCGCCGGGCACTGAGGGTGCATGGGCGCTGGGCAGGTGCCCGATGTGTCGTTGCTCACTCAAGGACCGGCCGAGGGTTTCGATTATCCGCCGGATCGCCGGCTGCTCACCACAGGCCGGGTCACAGGCGGCGTCGAGCACCGGCTGGGCGAAGCTGGCATTGTCTTCGGCGAATACCAGCACATGTTGCTTGCGCTGATGTTCAAAATGAAAATGAATACCTTCCTCTTCGCACAGCCGTTGCAACAGCTGCAGATCGCTTTCGTCGTACTGGACACACAACTCCCGGGGCGGGTACTCGCCATGAGGCAACTCGAAACGGTAGCTGGTCTCCGGCAACCGGTGCTCTTGCAGCAGGCGCCGCAGCATTTGGGGCACGCTTAGCTGTTGCCATATCCGTCGTCGCCGTGGGTGTTCCAGGTTCAGCAGGCGCGGGGCAAGTTGCAGGCGATAGCCTATTGGCTGGCGACCTTCGTAATACAGACTGGCGCTGTGGATGATGCCGTGGATCCCGCTGTGTGCGGTCAGTGCCAGGAAGGCTGGCTGCTGCAGCCATTGCTCCGGTTCCATGGTGGGTACCGGGCCGAGCAGGTCGATAGCGAAATGGTAGGGCTGGTTGAGCACTTCACGGCCGTGCAACTGCCGGACCGGCAGGCTCAGGGCAGGGGTGGTGAGGCTCAGGGTCGGGGGACTTTCCGTGTCGATGTGCATCACGCTCTCTTCTGCCATGAAGTTCGGGGGGTAGAGGTTACGAAACCCCGATCACTAATAGTCAGCCCAGGATGGCATTTCAGAAAAGCCCTACAGCCGCTTGTGAGTATGTCGATCACCGGCTTAACTTTTTGGTCGATTGCCAACTTCTTGCCGTATAAACTGGCGCAAAGCGTCGGCCAATAGATGTCTCGGCGCCACTGATCAAGAGAGTGAGTAATGGGCGCACAGTGGAAGGTTAAACACAAAGAAGCGGCAGCCAACGCCAAGGGAAAAATCTTCGGCAAACTGGTGAAGGAAATCACCATTGCTGCGCGCAACGGTGCCGATATCTCAACGAATGCGCATCTGCGCCTGGTGGTGGAACAGGCCAAGAAAGCCTCGATGCCCCGTGAAACCCTGGAACGTGCGATCAAGAAAGGTTCGGGGCAGTTGGGTGAGACCGTCCAGTACCACCGAGTGACCTACGAAGGTTTCGCCCCGCATCAGGTGCCGTTGATCGTCGAGTGCGTGACCGACAACATCAACCGCACCGTCGCTGAAATCCGCGTGGCCTTCCGCAAGGGCCAATTGGGTGCATCCGGCTCCGTGGCCTGGGATTTCGACCACGTCGGCATGATCGAAGCTGAACCGGCGAACCCGGACGCCGATCCGGAAATGGCCGCCATCGAAGCTGGCGCCCAGGATTTCGAACCGGGCGAAGGCAACGCTACCCTGTTCATTACCGAAGCCACTGATCTGGACGCGGTACAAAAAGCCCTGCCGGAGCAGGGTTTCACCGTGTTGTCGGCCAAGCTGGGCTACAAGCCGAAGAACCCGGTCAGCGGCTTGAGCGATGCGCAGATGGAAGAAGTAGAAGCTTTCCTTGAGGGCCTGGACAACCACGACGACGTACAGGATATGTTCGTCGGACTGGCGGGCTAAGGGCTTGTGACAGGCTGAAGCGGGTCCTGCCTGCTTCAGCCTTCGCAGTTCAGGCCGAGCGCAAGGCTGCCTGGATGTCCTTGAAACACGGTCGTGCCAGTACCTCTGGCTGACAGCAACGCTCCTGCAATGCCCACAATGCCTGACGCCGCTCGCCGCTCATGCCTGAGTCGACGCGCTCCAGCAATTCCCCCAGCAGAATTCCGAATGCCCGGACTTCGATGCGTTGCAGTGCGCGGGCTTCCAGGGTGTCGGCGGTGGCATGGAAGGACGCCGCGCCGAAATCCCCCAGCAGGCAATCACCGTTCTCGTTGTACAAGGTGTTGTGACCGTACAGGTCGCCATGGGTAATGCCTTGCTCGTGCAGGTGGCCGGCGGCAGAAGCGACACCGCAGGCGATGTTCAAGGCCACGGCTGCGCTGAAACCGCGGCCTGGTTCGTAGACATCGCGGCTGCAGGAATCCAGGCTCGGCAAGTCCGCCAGGTTGCGGTAGTTCGGCGCGATCAACTGCATCACCAGTCCCGCTTGCTGCCGGGGATGCTCGACGACCCGCCCGAGTATGCGGATCAGGTTCGGCTGCAGGCCTGCGGTGACGCAGGCGTGCATTTCATGCAAGGGCGAGCCGTCGCTGGTCATCTGCCCCTTGTAGAGCTTGACCGCGACCTGCTGCGCCGGTGCGGCGGGCGGTTGCCAGGTTGCCTGGTGGATCACCCCCGAAGCCCCTTCGCCCAGGCATTGGCCGAGGGTCAGTTCGTGCCAGGGAATGGGCGCGGTATGGGCCAGCGCGTCCGGGTTGCCCTGGGATTCCAGCGGATTGCCGGCGTACGCCAGCCAGGCCAGCGCCGGCAGGGTCAGCAGCCACTGGGGCAACTCGGTCAAGCGGTTGGCGGCGATGCGCAGCAATTCCAGGCGATGGCACTGGCTCAGCGAGGCCGGCAGGCTGTGCAGCCGATTGCCGGCGAGCATCAGTTTTTGCAACAGCGGGCGCTCACCCAGCTCGTCCGGTAGTTCGCTGATGAGGTTATCGGTCAGGATCAGCCAGCGCAGTTGCGGCGGCAGGGCGGCGGCGGGCAAGCGTTCGAGGCGATTGGCCTTGAAGCCGATCATGCTCAGTTGCGCACACTGGCCCAGGCAGGCGGGCAGTTCGCGGAACTGGTTGTCCGAGCAGAACAGCACGCGCAGGTGGGTCAGGCGGTGCAGATCGTCGGGCAGTTGACTGAGGGCATTGCCGCTCAGGTTGAGCACCTCGAGCGAGTCGGCCAGGGTGAAGATTTCCTCGGGAAACTCGGTCAGGCCGCACGCCAGGTCCAGCCGTTTGATGCCGACCAGCTCGCCGGCGCGCAGTTGTTCAAGGGTATGCATGGACAGATCCAGCCAGGGAAAGCGTAAAAGTGCCGGCATGATAACCCCCGGCAACCAGCGCCGGGCGGCTTATTGTCCGGGGCTGATTTCCTGCAGTTGGCCAAGGCGGCTGCGGGTGCGGGCGAGATCGATCGCGTCACCGCCCAGGTGTTCACGCAGTGCGCGCTGGCCGAGCAGGACCAGGCGTTTGTCCTGGTCGTAGAGAACGTCGATCAGGTTGATGAAGCGTTGCTGGATGGCGATCGGGCAGTCAGCCAGGTCCGGCAATCCATCGACGATCCAGATGTCGAAACGTCGGCACAACTCCAGGTAGTCCATAACGGCCGTGGGCTGCTCGCACAAGTCGTTGAAGGTGAACGCGACGGTGCGCTGTGCGCAATATCGCGCCTGCAACTGGCGGCTGCCGACCTGCAGTGCGATGGCCGGTGCCTCGGCGGGTGGCAGCTGCAGGGCCAGGCGCTGTTGCGTGGTGGCGGGCCAGACATACTGGCCTTGGGTAAACAGCTGATGGGAATGGTTGCGTACCTGGCTGCGGTAGTCATGGGGGCCGCCGACTTCCATGACCTGCATGCGCGCATTGATCAGGTCGATCACCGGCTTGAATCGCGCATGGTACAGCGGGTTGGGCAGCAAACCCTGGGGCGGGTAGTTGGACGTGACCAGTAGCAGGATGCCGCGCTGGAACAAGGCCTTGAACAACCGCGTGATGAGCATTGCGTCGCCGATGTCGTGGACGTGGAACTCGTCGAAACACAGCACCCGGCATTGCTTGAGCAAATCATCCAGGGTCGCGCCCAGGGTGTCCGGCGCGCCCCGATGCTCGAACATGCCCTGATGCAGTTGAGCGAAAAAATCGTGGAAGTGCAGGCGCTGCTTTTCTTCGACCGGCAGCGCCTTGAAGAAGCCGTCGAGCAACCAGCTCTTGCCCCGACCCACTGCGCCATACAGGTACAGGCTGCGGGGCACCTGGCCTGGCGCAGCCGTGGCGGGCAGGGCGCTGGCCAATTGCGCCATGCAGTCGATCACCCGTTGCTGGCTGTGGCTGAGGGTATAGCCCTGGGACTGTGCCTTGTGCCGGAAATAGTCGTGAATCACCCTGCCACGGGCGGGGTGGCCAGGGACGCGCCGGAAGGCCTTGCGCAGCAGTCCGCGCAGTGCGGTGAGTCGTGGGCGATCAGGCGGGCGAACGGTCAAGGGGGTGATTCCCTGCAGATTTTGTGGGCAATGGTAACCGCAGGCATAAATCAGCGGCCAGGTAATCGACAAAAGTTGAACAAAAAACAGCTTTTGGTACAGGTTTTATCGGGTTGATAAGCCTGGATTTTACCCAGGGTGGGGTACGAAAACACAACGATGTAGCGCAGGAATCAGTTCCGCAGACTGGCAGAATCAATCTGCGTTGCTACCCTGCACCCTAAGCAAGTTACCCTCAAAAGGATTGAGGCCGTGAAGGGATCCATGGTGTTGGCAGTCGTGGGCGTGACGCTCGGCGCAACAGCAATGGCCGCGCAACTCCAGGTGGAGGTGCGGGTCAATGTGCAGCGCGGCTGTCAGTTGGTTGGCCAGCAGCGCGACGCGGGCATCGAGCAACTCGGTGTCCTGGATTTCGGCAGCGCTGCGCGCCTGGACGATCCGGCAGGCCCCTTGAGTACAGCCACCCTCAATGGCCGCATACCGCGCCTGGAGTGCAATCCCGACACGCCGTATCAGGTCCGGGTCGATGGCGGACTGCATGGCGGCGTGGGCGAGGTGCGCTACCTGCGCCCCAGTGACGACGCGATCAAAGCCATTCCCTACCGCCTTTATCAGGACCCGGCACGGCGCGTGCCGCTGCCGGTCAATGTTGCGTTGAGCGGTCAGGTGCCGAGTTCGGGCAGCGTCGACCTGCCGTTGTATGGCCGTATCGAACCGCTGAGCGAAATCCCTCGGGCCAGCCATTATTCCGACTTGGTGAAGGTCACGCTGACCTGGTAACCCGCTGTTGAGTACACGCTGCCTGGCGGATCCGGGCAGGACAAGGAAGGGCCTTTCGGCAGAAGGGTCGCAGGTGTCAATCCTGATGGAATTAGGATCGATCAAATGAGCAGAACCGGTCTTAGCGTCTTGACCCTTGGCGTGCTCCTGTTGCTGACAGACGATGCCCAGGCCGCCGTCATCAGCGGGCAGTTGCAGGCGCGGCTGGTGATCATCGCCGGCTGCGAAATCTCCAACGGCGTCATCGATCCCGGCAGTGTCGACACCGGTGGCGGCCTGCTGGATTTCGGCCTGCAGGGCCCGACCTGGACTCAACCGCTCAGGGCCGGGCTGTCCGAGACCGGCCACAGCAAGCTGGAAGTGGCCTGCAACCCGTCGGTCAGCGGCTTCACCGTGACCATCGACGGTGGCGTGCACGGCGACGGCACCACGCGCCGGCTGAGCAACGGCCGCCAGACCATTCCCTATCGACTGTTTCTCGACGCGGCGGGCAGCGACAGCTACCGCATCGGGCAACAACGCACCTTCGCCGTGACCCGTGGTGCCCAGGTACCGATACCGGTCTTCGGCGCGGTGGTCGCAAACAACAGCGCAGTATCGGCAGGGGTCTACACCGACACCCTGACGGTGCGGCTGGATTGGTAACTCTCTAGAGGACAAATGTCATGCACATGAACCTATCCCGGATTGCCATGCCACTGCTGGGGCTGGCGCTGGTCTCCAGTGCCCAGGCGGCCACCACCGTCACCGGGCAGATTGCCGCCAACCTGACACTGACGTCGGCCTGCCTGGTCAACGGCGCGGGCACCGGTGCGGGCACTGCGGTGGATTTCGGTACCTTGAGTTTCGGCACCGCCACCAGCTTGTTTACCGAAGCCAGCGGCGAGGTGCTGGGCGGTGCCGGAGGCGCGCTGTCGATTCAGTGTTCCAGCGGAACCAGTCCGACCCTCACGGTGCGCGGTGGCAGCCACGACGGCGCGTCGGCGGGTGGAACCCGCGCCTTGGGCGACAGCACGCTGGCCAATTTTGTGCCGTACGACCTGTACACCGACTCCGGATTGACCAACCTGTTGGCCATCAATGGAACCATCAACCTCGGGCCCAGCAGTGGCGCTGCTCAAACGGTGAACATCTATGGCAAGGCCGTGGGCAAGGCCGGTCTGCCGGCCGGGGTCTACACCGACACGGTCAGTGTCGAGCTGACGTTCTAGGGCCGTGACCGGGTATGGCGGCAAGGCGTTGCTGCTGGTTGTCGCCGGTTGCCTGCCACTGCCGTTGGCGGCGGTGGTCAGCCAGAGCTTCCAGGTCAGCGCCAGCGTAGTGGCCGGCTGCCTGGTGGTGGGTGGCGTGTCGAATTACGGCAGCCTGAACTTCGGCAGTCGTTCGGCCTTGTCCACGGCCACCGTGCAAGCGGCACTGAGCGCTGGCGTGCAGTTGCAGTGCACACCCGGGGTGACCCTGAACATGACGGTGGACGGCGGCCAGTACCACAGCAGCGGACGGCACCTGCAACTCAACAGCGGCACTGCGCGTGTGGCCTACAGCCTGTTTCGCGATGCGGCCTACAGCCAGAGCCTGGGGGTTGGCCAGAGTGTGGCGGTGACCTACAGCGATGCCAACAACATTCGCCTGCCGATTTACGGGCAGGTGGTATTGCCGGGCAATCAGCCTGGGGGGACGTACAGCGATGTGCTGCAAGTGCAGCTGTCGTGGTGATGCGCAGATTGCCGGTGAGGCAAAAGGAGAGGGTCTATGGAAGTGACTTCGCAGCGGCTCGACGCCGCAAGGGCTGCCGTGCTGGGCGTGCTGATACTCGGCAACGCGACGGCGCAGGCCGCCAGTTCGGTACTGATCTGGCCGATCGATCCGGTGCTGGAGGCCGACCAGCAGGCCAGCGCCCTGTGGCTGGAGAATCGCGGCAACGAGACGGCCAACCTGCAGATCCGCGTGTTCGCCTGGAGCCAGAGCGAATTCAATGACCAGTATCAGAACCAGCGCGACGTGATCGGCAGCCCGCCGGTGGCGAAGATCGAGCCGGGCCAGAAGCAACTGGTGCGCCTGACCCGCACGCGCGAGGTGCCGCCCGGTCAGGAACTGGCCTATCGGATCATCATCGATGAAATCCCTTCAGCCACTGCGCCGACGACTGAGGACGGCAAGACTGCGGCCGCGATTCGCTTCCAGATGCGCTATTCGGTGCCGTTGTTCGCCTACGGCGCCGGGCTGTGGAGCAAGGAGGACGCCAGCCGCCCGCGTGATCCCAAGGGCGCCGGGGTACCGGAGCTGAGTTGGCGCACGGTGGCGGTCGATGGCCGGCCTTATGTCGAGGTGCGCAATCGCGGCGCGGTCCATGCACGGCTGACCGATGTCGCGCTCAAGCAGGGCAGCCAGACTCGCCCGGTGGCCGAAGGGCTGTTGGGCTATGTGTTGCCCGGGGCGAGCATGCGCTGGCCGGCGCCCGGGGCCATTGCCGGCGATCCGGGGTTGCAGGTACGGGTCAATGGTGCACCGCAGGTACAGAGCGTGGCTCCGGCACAGTAGTCAATCAGCTCTCGGATGAGCTGATTGTGCGGTTCAGTGGGTGCGACAAGGAGAAGTCCGTCAATGGACGAGAAGCGGTTGAGCCAGGGGGCGGCTCGCAGTATCCAGCATCTGTCGTTGACCCTGGTTGGCGTGTGCGCGTTGAGCGCCGTGCCCTGGGCCGAGGCCGGCGAATTGCCACCGCCGCCCAGCGGCATGGAAGCCGTGGCGGACGCGCAGCTGTTTCTCGAACTGGTGATCAATCAGATGAATACCGCACGGGTGGTGGCGGTCGACCAGCGCGGCGGGCGCCTGTTCCTGCCGGCCAGCGTGTTGCGCGAGGCCGGTGTGATCCTGCCCGAACAGGTGGGCGCGGAAGTGGACCTGGAGGCACTGCCAGGCCTGCGCAGCGACTACGACAGTCAGTCCCAGCGCCTGCTGCTGACCGTGCCGGCGCAATGGCTGCCGGAACAATTCGTCGGCAACCGCCAGGCGTATCCGCGCACCGCGGCGCTGAGTAGCTTCGGCGCCCTGTTCAATTACGATCTGTACCTCAACGACACCGACGACGCGGGCACCTACCTGGCGGCGTGGAACGAGGTGCGGGTGTTCGACAGTTGGGGCACGCTGTCCAACACCGGCCAGTACCGGCGCACGGTGTCCGGCGCTACGCTGGATGCGCGCAACAATGGCTACCTGCGCTACGACACCACATGGCGCTATTCCGATGACAACCGGCTGCTGACCTACGAGGCTGGCGACCTGGTCAGCGGCGCCTTGCCCTGGAGCAGTTCGGTGCGCCTGGGCGGCGTGCAACTGTCGCGCGACTTCGGCGTGCGACCGGATCTGGTGACCTATCCGTTGCCGCAGTTTGCCGGCGAAGCGGCGGTGCCTTCATCCCTCGATCTGTTTATCAACGGCTACAAATCCAGCAGCACCGAACTGCAGCCCGGCCCCTATACCCTGACCAATATTCCGTTCATCAACGGCGCTGGCGAAGCGGTGGTGGTGACCACCGATGCTCTCGGTCGACAGGTATCGACCACGGTGCCTTTCTACGTGACCAGTAGCCTGTTGCAACAAGGCTTGAGTGATTTTTCCGTGGCCGCCGGCACTTTACGTCGCGACTACGGCATCAGCGATTTTGCCTACGGCCCCGGCGTAACTTCCGCCAGCCTGCGTTACGGCCTGACTGACAGCCTGACTCTGGAAAGCCATGCCGAGGCCGCCGAGTCGCTGGCCCTCGGCGGCCTCGGCGGCAACCTGCGCCTGGGCAATTTTGGCGTGCTCAACACAGCGTTCAGCCAGAGTCGATTCGACGGCGCCAGCGGTGAGCAACTGAGCCTGGGCTATCAATACAGCAGTCAGCGCTACAGCCTGTCGTACCAACGTACCCAGCGGCATGACCAGTATGCCGACCTGACGGTGGTCGACAGCGCTTATACCAGCCTCAGCCAGCGCAGCGAGCAACTGACCCTGAGCCTCAACCTGGACAGCTGGGGCAGCCTCGGCGCGGGCTATTTCGATGTGCGCGCCGCCGACGATTCGCGCACGCGCCTGGTCAATCTGAGCTGGAGCAAGGCACTGTGGCGCAACAGCAGCTTTTACCTGTCGGCCAACCGCGAAATCGGCGACAGCGACTGGGCCATGCAGGCGCAACTGGTGATCCCTTTCGACCTGCATGGCAGCCTGGCCGTGAGCGCCGAACGTGATGCCTCGGGACAGACCCGCCAGCGCGTCAATTTCAGCAGCGCCGTGCCGACCCAGGGTGGACTGGGCTACAACCTCGGCTATGCCCATGGCCAGGGCCCGGACTACCGCCAGGCAGACCTGACCTGGCGAATGCAATCGGTGCAGTTGCAGGCTGGGGTCTATGGCAGCAGCGAGGCCGAAACCCGCTGGGCCGATGCCAGCGGCTCGCTGGTGTGGATGGACGGCCAGGTGTTTGCCGCCAACCGCATCGACGACGCCTTTGTGGTGGTCAGCACCGATGGTTTTGCCGACATCCCGGTGCGCTACGAAAACCAGGTGGTCGGCCAGACCGACCGCCAGGGCCACCTGCTGGTGCCGTGGAGCAGCGCCTATTACCGCGGCAAATACGAGATCGATCCATTGAACCTGCCCAGCAACGTGCGCAGTTCAATGGTCGAGCAGCGCATCGCCGTGCGCCGGGGCAGTGGCTACCTGCTGGAGTTCCCGCTGAGCCGGATCGTTGCCGCCAGCGTGGTGCTGGTCGACGCCCGGCAGCAGGAGTTGCCGTTGGGCAGCCAGGTGCTGCATGAGCAAAGCGGCGGGCGGGCGGTGGTCGGTTGGGACGGCCTGGTGTACCTGGAGAACCTCAGCGAACAGAACGCCCTGCGCGTCACCCTGGCCGATGGTTCGGTCTGCAGTGCGCAATTCAAGGTGGACATGGAGCAGGAGCAGGTGCCGTTGCTGGGGCCGTTGGTCTGTCAATGAGCCGAAGGAGGCAGCCTATGAGGGGGTTCAAGTACGGGATTTCGCTGCTTGCACTGTGCCTGCCGGCACCGGGCTGGGCACTCTGCAAGACAGTCGCCACGGCTGCCGCGCAATTCGGCGTGGTCAGTTCGATGGTCCTGCGCACCACGGTGCAACCGACCTCGACCCTGAATGCCGGGTTGAGCTGCACCGGGTCGCTGGTCAGCCTGCTGGCCTCGGATGACCATTTCTACGCCACGGTCAGTTCGACCCAATCAGGTTTACTGGGACCGACAGGGGATGTGGTCGGTTACACCCTGTACGCCAACAACAGCACCAGCTATCCGATCCCGCGCAATCAGCAATTCGACTTTGCGCGCAACTCCATCATCGACCTGTTGGGCCTGCTGGGCAGCCCGACAGTGGCCAAGACGGTGCCGATCTACCTGCGGACCATCATTGGCAGCAACGTCGCCGCTGGCGTGTACAGCGAAAAACTGAGCATCTTCTGGAACTGGAACTACTGCGCGGGGATTGGCATTGGCGGTATCTGCCTGGGGCGCGACAAAAGCTCCGGCACGGTCGAGGTGACCGTCAACCTGACGGTGGCCAACGATTGCCTGATCACCGCCCCGAACATCGCCTTTGGTAGCGCGCCGGTGGTCAGCGCTTTCGTGCCCGTCACCAGCCAGACCATCAACCTCGCCTGCACCAAGGGCAGCGCCTACACCGTCGGCCTCGACGACGGTGAACATCCGGTCAGTGCAGGGGGGCGGCGGCAGATGATTGCGGGCGGACAATTTCTCGCTTACGACATCTTCAAAAGTGCCGGAACCACCCGCTGGGGCAAGGTCGGCAGTGCGCGTCGGGCCAGCAGCGACGCCGAGGTCAATCCGGGTAACGGCCTGGGTTCCGGGCCGAGTGTCGGCAGCCAGATCTTCAATTACAACGCGCGGATCTATACCGACCAACCGACACCGCCGGCCGGCAATTACCTGGACAACGTGGTGCTGGACGTCGGCTTCTAGAAATTCAGCGTCTGTTCGATGATCCTCGTTGCCGGGTCCCGCGCTTCGCTGACCATCGCATAGTTGTAGCCGGCCCCGGACCAGTACTGCGCCTGCAATTCACCGTCACTGCGACTGCCCTTTGGCAGCAGGTTGTTGCGTGGGCCGGGCGGACGAATGTAGAAGCTGATCTTGCGTCCACCCTGGTCTTCGTACATGACCATGGCCGCCGGGCCCTGATCGGTGCTCAGCAAGCGTCCGCTGACCGGCCGGAAGCCTGAGTTGGCCAGGTCCGGCAAGCGATTGGCCTGGGCGAAGTAGTGATCCAGCCAGCCCTGGATGTTGCCCTCGTCACTGACCTTGTAATCGGCAGGCAAAATGCCTTGCTGGGCGAACAGCCGATAGGCCTGCATGGCGTCCGTCATTGGCAGGGTGCTGGCGAGCGGCATACTCATCTGCCGCGCTTGCCAGCCACCGAGCCCCCCCACGCCAAGCGCCAGCAACAGCATGGCGGCGCTCGCCAGGTGGCGCCGCGATTGACGCTGGCGGCGCTGGCGGATCAGCGCCGGGTCGAGGTCCGGGTTGTCGGGTTGTTGCAGCGCACCGCTGAGGGCTGCGCGCAATTGCTGGGCGTCCTGCTGCCAGGCGCGCACCTGCCCGGCCATCTGCGGATTGGCCGCCAGGTAGGTTTCCACCAGGCGCCGGTCGGCATCGTTGAGCTGATGGTCGACGTAGGCGTGCAGGTCGTTGACGCTGGGAGGCATGCTGATCATTTGAGTATCCGCAGGGAAGGGCTGCTGATTTCGCCATCGCTGAGCTGGCGCAAGGCCTGGCGGGCGCGGGACAGACGCGACATCACGGTGCCGGTGGGCACCTGGAGGATTTCGGCCACCTCTTTATAACTCAAGCCCTCCACCGAAACCCAGAGCAACAGCGCCCGTTGCTCGGTGGGCAGGCGGTCGAAGGCTTCCAGGGTGCTTTGCGCGATCACCGTGCGCTCCAGCGACGGCTGTGGCTCGTCGCGGCCGGTGAAGAATTCGAGCATGCGCGCATAGCGCCGCGAGCGGCGATGGGCGTCGAGGAATTGCCGATAGAGGATCGCGAACAGCCAGGCCCGCAGGTCGCCTTCCGGGTGCTTGCTGCCCCAACTCGACAAGGCGCGCTCCAGGCAGGACTGCACCAGGTCGTCGGCGCTGCTCGGATTGCGCGTCAGCGACACGGCAAAACGCCGCAACCTGGGGATGAGTTCACGTAACTGTTCGTCGAGAGGATTCATGGTGGTCGGGCCAGACACTACGCTTGGGAGCAGAGAGACGCTTGGCAGTAAAGGTTATTCCCGGCTCGGAAAAATAAATAGCGAGCGATGGAATAAACCGGCGCGGGCTGCGTCTGCCTGATCCTTGCCACAGGCCAGCTTCGGCCCTGGAGTGTTCCATGGTAGATCGTTCACCGCCGCGCGACAGACAACCCCTGAGCCCCATCAGCCTGGCCCTGCGCCTGGCCGGGATCGGTGTGGTGGTCGGCGCCCTTGCTGCAGCTTTTGCCTACGTCAACGGCACGTTTGACCCACAGCGCCTGACCCCAACAGCGTTGGTCAACGTTCTGGAGAAGAACGCTGGCGTGCACCCCGGATTTCGCCGTAACCATGCCAAGGGTGTGTGCGTGATCGGTCATTTCGAAAGCACTGACGAGGCCCGGGCCTATTCCACTGCCCAAGTCTTCAATACCCCCCGAACGCCTGTGGTCGGGCGCTTTGCCTTGCCCGGCGGCAACCCTTACGCGCCCGACAACAGCGTGCCGATCCGCAGCCTGGCGCTGCGCTTCAATCAGGCGGATGGCCAGCAATGGCGCACCGGCATGAACAGCATGCCGGTGTTCCCGGTGGGCACGCCTGAAGCCTTCTATCAATTGCAGCAGGCGCAGTCGCCCGTGCCCGCCACCGGCAAGCCGGACCCGGCCGCCGCCCCGGCGTTTTTTGCCGCGCACCCGGAAACCGCGCCGTTCCTGCAATGGGTCAAGACCGCCAAGCCGTCGGCCAGCTACGCCACCGAGACCTACAACGGGATCAATGCGTTTTATCTGGTGAATGCAGCGGGTCAGCGCCAGGCCGTGCGCTGGGGCGTGGTGCCGATCGCCCGCGACGGCGCGGTCAGCGGCCCGCCCCAGGGTGCCGACTTCCTCGAAAAAGATCTGCTCCAGCGGCTGCAGGAAGGCCCCTTGCGCTGGCAGTTGCTGATCACCCTGGCCGATCCGGGTGATCCCACCGACGACGCCAGCAAGGCCTGGCCAGCCACGCGCAAGGTGCTGAACGCCGGAACATTGGTGTTGGAAAGCAGCCAGGCGCAGAACAGCGGCGAGTGCCGGGACGTCAACTACGATCCGCTGATTCTGCCCAGCGGCATCGAAGCCTCGAAAGACCCTTTGCTCGCGGCGCGTTCGGCGGTTTATGCCCGTTCCTACCTGCGACGCACCAGCGAAGTCAGCCAGTTGCCTGGCGTTAACCAGGAGGCGGCACAATGAGTGCGCAACCGAATCATTTCGCGCCGTTGGCGCGGCTGCTGCACTGGCTGATGGCGGTGATGATCATCGCCATGTTGTTCATCGGCGCCGGCATGGTGGCCTCGGTCTCCGAACGCCATGAATGGCTGATCCACCTGCACAAGCCCTTGGGCGTGGCGATCCTGCTGCTGGTGATCGTGCGCATCTTCGTGCGCTTCGCCACTCGCCAGCCGCCGTTGCCGGCCGATCTGCCGGGCTGGCAGGTGCTGGCGGCCAAGGCCTCCCATCTGCTGCTGTATGGGTTGATGCTGATCCTGCCGCTGCTGGGCTGGGCGATGATCTCGGCGGCGGGCGACCCGGTGACCTTGGGTGGCGCCGTGCAATTGCCGGCGATCGTGCCGGCCAATGCGGCGTTGTTCGCCTTCCTGCGCAAGGCCCATGGGTATCTGGCGTATCTGTTGTTCCTCACGGTGCTGCTGCACCTGGCCGCCGCGCTGTTCCATGCCTGGGTACGGCGTGACGGGGTGTTACAGAGCATGTTGTCGGGCAAGGATCACTGATCGGGCAGGGCGCTGCCGCGTGAGTCGGCAGCGCCCTGCAGGGTCGACAACCAGTAGATCAGCGCCAGGCCATTGATCGCGGCGCCCAGCAGGCACACCCCCAGCCAGCCGGCCCAGGCATAGACCGCAGTCGAGGCCAGGGAGCCGAGGGCGCTGCCAATCGAGTAGAACAGCATGTAACCCGCCGTCAGCCGGCTCTGCGCTTCGGGGCGCACACTGTAGATCATGCTCTGGCTGGTCACGTGCACCGCCTGCAGGCCAAGGTCGAAGGTGATGACGCCGAGCAGCAGCGCCCACAGCGACGACTCGGTCAGGCCAATGGGCAGCCAGGAGGCGAGCATCAGCAGCAGGGACAGGCCGCTGGTCCAGTGGCCAAGCCCTCGGTCTGCCAGTTGCCCGGCGCGTGCCGCCGCCAGGGCACCGGCGGCGCCGGCCAGGCCGAACAAGCCGATTTCACTGTGGGACAACGACAGCGGTGGCGCACTCAGCGGCAATACCATCGGCGTCCACAGCACCATGGCGCTGGCAAATGTGAGCAAGGCCAGCACGGCGCGCTGGCGCAGCACGGGCTCTTGCTTGAACAGCACAAATACCGAACCGATCAACCGCCAGTAACCCTGGGGGGCTTGCGGCTGCTCGCGCTTGGGCAAGACCCGCAGCAACAGCAGCGCCATCAGCAGGGTCAGGGCGGCCGAGAGCAAGAAAATCGAGCGCCAACCCGCGAGGTCGGCCATGGCCCCGGACACCGTGCGGGCGAGCAGAATGCCCACCACGATACCGCTGGTCACCACCCCCACCACTCGACCCCGCTGCTCCGGCGCCGCCAGCGTCGCGGCGTAGGCCACCAGTACCTGGGTGACCACCGCCAGCAGTCCGGTCAGCACCATGCCGAGCAACAGCCAGGTGGCATTGCCAGCCAGGGCAATCATCAACAGGGCGACCGCCGACAGCAGGGTTTGCCCGACGATCAGCCGGCGACGGTTGAGCAGGTCGCCCAAGGGCACCAGCAACAGCAGGCCGAAGCCGTAGCCGACCTGGCTCAGGGTCACGACGATGCCGATATTCGCTGGGCTGATGGCAAAAGCCTGCGCCATGGCGTCCAGCAGCGGCTGGGCGTAATAAACGTTGGCCACCGCCAGGCCGCAGGCAATGGAAAACAGCAACACGACGGCGCTGCTCAGATGCAGAGTGGGGTTCATGGTGGACCTCGAAAGTGGTTTCAATTTAAAACCAGTTGTACGCTAGGGGTTATGGTTTTATATTGCAACCACCTTTTTCGAAGTCAGTCCGAGCCTTCAGTCATGGTCAAACGCACCACCTTCGCCGGCGCCGAGTGCCCGGTCGCTCGTTCTATGGATGCCATCGGCGATGGCTGGTCGCTGTTGATCGTGCGCGATGCCTTCGATGGTCTGCGGCGTTTCGGCGAATTCCAGCGCAGCCTCGGCATGGCCAAGAACATCCTCTCGACGCGCCTGCGAGGCTTGGTGGAGCACGGGGTTTTCCAGTTGCTGCCGGCCTCCGATGGCAGTGCCTATCAGGAGTACGTGCTGACCGAGAAGGGCCGTGGGCTGTTCCCGTTGATCATCGGGCTGCGGCAATGGGGCGAGGCGTTTCTGTTCGAGCCGGGCGAGGCCCATTCACGGCTGGTGGATCGCGAGCAAGGGCGACCGATCAGGCCGTTGGAACTGCGTTCTGAGGATGGGCGGTTGCTGGCGCCGGAGGATTGTTTGCGGATTGCGGCGCAGTGAGATGCGCCTGGACGTGACCCCTGCCCAGGATCACGTCTGCAGGCGGTTTTCTTAGCGCAGGGTACCGACCATGTCAGCCACGGTCGTCAGCACATCCTTACCCAACTGCATCGAGCGCTTTCCCGACCAGCCGGTGTGCGGATTCGGATGATCGTCGTGGTCCTTGAACGGCATTTCCAGGGTCAGTGACAGGCAGTCGAACTTCTGACCGACGCTGTTGCAGGCCAGGGTCATGTTGGCCTTGCCCGGCTCGTCACGGGTGTAGCCGTACTTGGTCTGGAAGTCCTTGGTGGTGTGTTTCAGGTGATCGCGGAAATGCTCTTCGAGCTTCTCGATGCGCGGTGTGTAGCCCGGGTTGCCTTCGCAGCCGGCGGTGAACACGTGGGGAATTTCCTCGTCGCCGTGGATGTCGAGAAACAGGTCGACGCCGTACTTATCCATTTGCTGCTGGACGAAAAACACTTCCGGGCTGAGTTCCGGGCTGGCGCTCTGCCAGGCGCGGTTGAGGTCCTGGCCCATGGCGTTGGTGCGCAGGTGCCCGTGGAAGGCGCCGTCCGGGTTCATGTTCGGCACCAGGTACAGATCAGCGCTGGCCAGCAGTTTGTTGAGGACCGGGTCGTCGTGTTTTTCCAGGCGTTCGATCACGCCTTCCATGAACCATTCGGCCATGTGTTCGCCGGGGTGCTGCTGGGCGATGATCCACACCTTGCGCTGGCCCTCGGCGCCGCTGCCTTTGCGCAACAGCTGAATGTCGCGGCCTTCAACACTCTTGCCGGTGGCCAGCAATTCGGTGCCGGCCTTGGTCAACGCCTGGTCGATCAGCCAGTCGTGGCGGCCCCGGCTGTAGGGTTCGAAGTAGGCAAACCAGGCGTGTGTGGCGGTGGCTTCGAGGCTGAAGCGCAGGCAGTCGCCTTCGAATATGGTCGGTACGCGGAACCAGTTGACGTGATCATAGGAAGCCACCGCCTGATAACCGTCCCAGGCCTTGTTGTAGGAGGACTTGCTGGCATTGCTCAGGCGAAACCAATGATCCTGGCCCACGTGCAGGCCGCTGGCCTTGAAGTGAAACCACTGAAAGTGCGGGCTACGGGTGTCGGGTTTGATGGCCAGCAGGGGTTGCAAGGGATTGCTGAGGTCCAGCACTTCGATGTTGCCGCTGTCGAAGTTGGCGGTGATTTCAAGGGGACGCTGAGCCACGGTCATAATCTCATCCTGAATATGATTGTTGTGGCGCTACTTTACACGGGCGGGGGATGAAACCGGGGGCATTCACGGGAATAAAAGGGGGGGGCGTCGTCCTTGACGCCGCAGCAGCTTAGTGTTTATGCGATTGATTCTCAAGTGCTATTTTTCGATGGTTTTTGCGCGGTGTGTTGCAAAAAGGTGCTCTTTTGCTATCATCCGCGCCATCGAATTCAGCAGTACCAGTCTTCATTAGCCTGAAGCCAAAGCCAGAGTAACTGGCAAAAAAAAGACCCGGCAAAAAGCCGGGTCAAAAACCGTGATTAGCCTGATGAGGAGATATTCCAAGAGTCCGACCTAAGGTCCCTTGGTCTATCCAACTGATCTCGCGACCAGTTGCTTGCAATAATAATCATTATCATTTGCAAGTCAAACGTTTTTACCTGCCTCATGGGAAATATTTTTTCCTGTCGCTTTGCCAGACGTCCGCTATCGGCCGTTTTTTCTGTTATTTCATCAGGTTACTTCCCTCGGTATCCAGCGATCTGTCCACCATGGCTTTTGCCATGTCGACCATATGCCCGATCGATAACGCCAGGTCTCGCCCGGCACCGTGTCGGCTGTCCGCTGTTTCGTGGGCGATGGCGGCTGCGCAGCGCAGCAGGTCCGAGGCGTGGATCAGGGCCTCCTCACGGCCGACATGGCGGCTTACCGCGAAGAAGTGTTCGCTGCTGGGCATCGGCGAAACAATAGGTTTCAAGTAATAGTCCAACGCGCGCTGGGTCGCTGCACAATCCTTGAGTGAGGCGTAATCGATCGCGACCTCGCAATCGGCCGGCTCTTTGTTGAGGTTTTCCATGGCGGGGTGGTACTCCGTGGATGGGGCGAATGAGTAGCAAAGATAGTAGTACTAATCGTATTCGTGACCACAAATTAAATACTACAATATGTGTGTTGAGGGTCAGGTTGCGCGAAGTATTGTTCCGCCCATGGAAAAATGGATAGAGCTGGTCAAGGCCAGGATGAGTGAGCTCAAAATCACTCAGGAAAAACTCGCAGAACGTCTTGCCATGTCACAAGGTGGCGTCGGGCATTGGCTCAACAAAAGGCGCACGCCCAGTCTTGAAGACATGAACCGCGTGTTGCAGGAACTGGGGCTGGGCTCGCTCGAGGTCGCCATGGTGATTCGCGAGCGTGACGAGGCGCTGGACGATGCCCTGGCAGATGAATCTGCAATTGCCCTCGCGCAACGTTTCAACCCGTATTTTCGCTACCCAGTCAGTGACTGGCGGGTGTTGTCCGAAGTGCGTGAAACGCCCGCGCCCGGTTTAGGCAAGCAGCGTACCGAACTGTCGGATTACCACGCGGTGGGGCCAGCATTCTGGCTGGTGGTGGTGGGGGATGCGATGACGGCACCCAGTGGCACCAGCATTGCCCATGACATGCTGATCCTGGTCGATCCGGCGGTGGCAGCGGTGCCGGGCAAGCTGGTGATTGCGCAATGGGCCCACAGCGCCGAGGCAACGTTTCGCAAGCTGAGCGAGGAGGGTGGCCAGCGCTGGCTCGTGCCGTTGAACCCTACGTATCCCAAAGTCCTGTTTACCGACGACTGTCAGATCATTGGTGTGGTGGTGCAGGCCATCGCCAGGTTCTAGTCGGGCAGGTCCTGCGCAACAGGACCTGCCATTCCCCTGGTTATTCCAGCTCGACCAACGCACTGCCTTCGTTGACCATCTCGCCTTCCTGGCAATACAGCGCCTTGATCACCCCATCATGGGGCGCTCGAATGCTGTGCTCCATTTTCATCGCTTCGAGCACTACCAGTTGCGCGCCGGCCTCGACTTTCTGCCCAGGCTCCACCAACACCCGGACGATGCTGCCGTTCATTGGCGCAGTCAGGCCGCCCTGATGGCTGTGGCTGGCTTCCACCGCGGTAATCGGGTCGTAGGCCGTGATGCAGCGCAACTCGCCCTGCCATTGCACGTAAAGGCTGTTTGCCTGGCGAATGGCGCGCACCTGGCGCCGAACACCGTCGACCTCGACCTGCAAGTGCTCGCCCTTTAACTGCGTGGTGCCGACGGCTGCCAGCGTGATGGCGCGATCTTCGCCCTCGCAGGTCAGGTGCAGGGTGGTTTCGGCAGGCAGGCCGAAGCGCAAACCATTGCCGATGGCCCACGGCGACCCCGGGTCATCGTGGCGTACGTTCGGCGCCTGACTCTGGGCAAACGCCTGAGCCGCGGCCTGCCAGAACTCATCGCTGAGCGCGGTAGGCGCTGGCAGCAATTGCTCCTGGTAGCGTGGGATAAATCCGGTATCCAGTTCGGCTGCGGCGAAGGCCGGATGAGCGACGATTCTGCGCAGGAAGCCGATGTTGGTTTTCAGACCACCAATTGCGAACTCATCGAGCATGCTCAGCAAGCGCAGGCGCGCCTGTTCGCGGTCTTCGCCCCAGGCAATCAGTTTGCCCAGCATCGGGTCATAGAACGGCGAAATCACGTCGCCTTCCTCGACTCCGCTGTCCACGCGCCGCCCCGGACCCGCAGCGGATTCGCGGTACAGCGCCAACCGACCGGTAGCCGGCAGGAAGTCATTGCTCGGGTCTTCGGCGTACAAGCGCACTTCAATCGCATGCCCGATCAGCGGCACCTGGGCCTGGGTGATGGGCAATGCTTCGCCCTGGGCGACCCGAATCTGCCAGGCCACCAGGTCCAGGCCAGTGATGGCCTCGGTGACCGGGTGCTCGACCTGCAAACGGGTGTTCATCTCCATGAAGAAGAACTCGCCACGGGAATCCAGGAGGAACTCCACCGTGCCGGCACCGACATAACCGATGGCCTGGGCGGCACGTACCGCCGCTTCGCCCATGGCCTGGCGCAACTCGACGCTAAGGCCCGGGGCGGGTGCTTCTTCCACAACCTTCTGGTGCCGGCGCTGGATCGAGCAGTCGCGCTCGTTGAGGTACAGGCAGTTGCCGTGCTGATCGGCGAATACCTGGATTTCCACATGGCGCGGCTTGAGCAGGTACTTTTCCACCAGCATCCGCGAATCGCCGAACGACGACAGCGCTTCACGCTGGGCCGAGGCCAGGGCTTCGGCCAGCTGGCTGACGTCCTCGACCACTTTCATGCCTTTGCCGCCACCGCCCGCCGTGGCCTTGAGCAACACCGGGTAGCCGATGCGTTCGGCGGCGGCACGGAAGGTTTCCAGGTCCTGGGCTTCGCCGTGGTAACCCGGCACCAGCGGTACACCGGCGGTTTCCATCAGCGCCTTGGCTGCGGATTTGCTGCCCATGGCGTCGATGGCCGAGGCTGGCGGGCCGAGGAAAATCAGCCCGGCGTTTTCGATGGCGCGGGCGAAGCCGGCATTTTCCGAGAGGAAGCCGTAACCGGGGTGAATGGCCTGGGCGCCACTGGCCTTGGCCGCAGCGAGCAGTTTGTCGATTTGCAGGTAGCTGTCAGCGGCCTTGCTGCCGCCCAAATCAACACGGATATCGGCCTCGCGGCTGTGCCGTGCATCACGGTCGGTGGCGCTGTGCACGGCGACCGTGGTCAGGCCCAGGGCCTTGGCAGTGCGCATGACACGGCAAGCGATTTCGCCACGGTTGGCCACCAACAGGGTGGTGAGGACAGGTGCGCTCATCAACGCGGCTCCTTGGTGGTGGTTTCGGCCTGCCAGCTCGGCGGACGTTTCTGCAGAAAAGCGCGCAAGCCTTCCTGGCCTTCGGGGCTGACGCGAATCCGCGCAATGGCGTTTTCGCAATAGCGACGCAGCGCCGGGGTGAGTGAGCCGTTGCCGACTTCACGCAACAGTTCCTTGCTGGAGCGCATGGCTTGCGGGCTGTTGAGCAACAGGTTGCTGATCCACGCCTCGACCTGGGCTTCCAGTTGCTCCGTCGGATAGCTTTCACTGAGCAGGCCGATTTCCCGGGCGCGCACGCCACTGAAGCGCTCGGCGCTCAGGGCATAACGCCGCGCCGCACGCTCGCCGATGGCCTGCACGACAAACGGGCTGATGACCGCCGGGGCCAGGCCGATGCGCACTTCCGACAGGCAGAATTGCGCGTCGTCGGCACCGATCGCCATGTCGCAGCAACTGATCAGGCCCAGGGCACCGCCGAAGGCCGCACCCTGGACCACGGCCAGGGTCGGGATCTTCAGCTTGGCCAGGTTGTACATCAATTCGGCCAGCTCGCGGGCGTCGTCGAGGTTGGTCTGGTAATCCAGCTCGGCCGATTGCTGCATCCAGGCCAGGTCGGCGCCGGCACTGAAATGCTTGCCACGACCGCGCACCAGCAAAAAGCGCAGGCTCGGATCGGCCTGGACCTGATCGAGGGCGAGGATCAGCTCGCGGATCATCTGGGCGTTGAACGCGTTGTTCTTGCTTTCGCGGCTGAGCCACAGCGTGGCGAAGCCACGAGGATCGGTCAGCAGTTCGAGGGTATTGAAGTCGCTCATGGTTTTCTCCAGATCACATCCGGAACACGCCGAAGCGGCTCTGTTCGACAGGGGCATTCAGCGACGCCGACAAGGCCAGCGCCAGTACGTCACGGGTTTGCGCCGGGTCAATCACACCGTCGTCCCACAGGCGCGCGCTGGAATAGTAGGGGTGACCCTGCTCTTCGTACTGATCGAGGATCGGTTGCTTGATCTCGGCTTCCTGCTCGGCGTTGAACGCCTGGCCACTGCGCTCGGCCTGTTCGCGCTTGACCTGCACCAGCACGCCGGCGGCCTGTTCGGCGCCCATCACGCCAATCCGCGCGTTGGGCCACATCCACAGGAAACGTGGGTCGTAGGCCCGGCCGCACATGCCGTAGTTGCCGGCGCCAAAGCTGCCACCAATGATCACGGTGAACTTCGGCACCTTGGCGCAGGCCACCGCAGTCACCAGTTTCGCGCCGTGCTTGGCGATGCCGCCGGCCTCGTATTTCTGCCCGACCATGAAACCGGTGATGTTCTGCAGGAACAGCAACGGAATGCCGCGCTGGCAGGCCAGTTCAATGAAGTGCGCGCCTTTCTGCGCGGCTTCGGCGAAGAGGATGCCGTTGTTCGCCAGGATCGCGATCGGGTAACCGTGCAGGTGAGCGAAACCGCACACCAGGGTGGTGCCAAACAGCGCCTTGAATTCATCGAACACCGAGCCATCGACCAGCCGTGCAATCACCTCGCGCACATCGAAGGGTTGCTTGGCATCGGCCGGGACCACGCCATACAGCTCTTCGCTGGCGAACAATGGGGCAATCGGCGTGCGCTGCTGCACTTCGCCGAGTTTGCGCCAGTTGAGATTGGCAACGCTGCGACGGGCCAGGGCCAGGGCGTGTTCGTCGCTGTCGGCGTAGTGGTCGGCGACACCGGAGACTTTGCAGTGCACGTCGGCACCGCCGAGGTCTTCGGCACTGACCACTTCGCCCGTCGCGGCTTTGACCAGTGGCGGGCCGGCAAGGAAGATCGTCGCCTGCTGACGGACCATGATGGCTTCGTCGGCCATCGCCGGTACGTAGGCCCCGCCAGCGGTGCAGGAGCCCATCACCACGGCAATCTGCGGGATGCCCATGGCGCTCATGTTGGCCTGGTTGAAGAAGATCCGCCCGAAGTGCTCGCGGTCCGGGAACACCTCGTCCTGGCGTGGCAGGTTGGCGCCGCCGGAGTCCACCAGGTAGATGCACGGCAGGCGATTCTGCTGGGCAATGGTTTGTGCGCGCAGGTGCTTTTTCACGGTCAGTGGGTAATAGGAACCGCCTTTGACCGTGGCATCGTTGGCGACGATCATGCATTCCACGCCTTCGACCCGGCCGATGCCAGCGATCACGCCGGCTGCCGGTACGTCTTCGCCGTAGACTTCATAGGCTGCCAACTGGCTGATTTCGAGGAACGGTGATCCCGGGTCGAGCAAGCGATTGATCCGCTCGCGAGGCAGCAATTTGCCACGCGAGGTGTGCCGCTCCTGAGCCTTGGCGCCACCGCCTTGCTGGACCTGGGCGAGCAGGGTGTGCAATGCGTCGACCTGGGCCAGCATGGCGGCGCTGTTGCTGGCGAACTCCGCCGAACGGGGGTTGAGCTGGGTGTGCAGGATAGCCATGGGCAGCTCCGTTAGCGGGTTTCGTTAAACAGTTCGCGACCGATGAGCATGCGACGGATCTCACTGGTGCCGGCGCCAATTTCATACAGCTTGGCGTCACGCAGCAGACGACCTGCCGGGAATTCGTTGATGTAGCCGTTGCCGCCGAGAATCTGGATCGCATCCAGGGCCATTTGCGTGGCGCGTTCGGCGCTGTAGAGGATCACCCCGGCGGCGTCCTTGCGCGTGGTTTCGCCACGCTCGCAAGCCTGGGCCACGGCGTACAGGTAGGCGCGGCTGGCATTGAGTTGGGTGTACATGTCGGCGACCTTGCCCTGGATCAGCTGGAATTCGCCGATGCTCTGGCCAAACTGCTTGCGGTCGTGGATGTACGGCACGATCAGGTCCATGCAGGCCTGCATGATCCCGGTCGGACCGCCGGAGAGCACCACGCGCTCGTAGTCGAGACCGCTCATCAGCACTTTCACGCCACCATTGAGCACGCCGAGAATGTTTTCTTCCGGCACTTCAACGTCGTCGAAGAACAGCTCGCAGGTGTTGGAACCGCGCATGCCCAACTTGTCGAATTTGTTGCTGCGGCTGAAGCCTTTCCAGTCGCGCTCGACGATAAAGGCGGTGATGCCGTGCGGGCCCTTTTCCAGGTCGGTCTTGGCGTAGATCACGTAGGTGTTGGCGTCCGGACCGTTGGTGATCCAGGTCTTGCTGCCATTGAGCACGTACTTGTCGCCGCGTTTGTCGGCGCGCAGTTTCATCGACACCACGTCGGAGCCGGCATTCGGCTCGCTCATGGCCAGGGCGCCGATGTGTTCGCCGCTGATCAGCTTGGGCAGGTACTTGGCTTTCTGTTCATGGTTGCCGTTGCGGTTGATCTGGTTGACGCAGAGGTTGGAGTGCGCACCGTAGGAAAGGGCCACCGACGCCGAGCCGCGGCTGATTTCTTCCATGGCCACCACGTGGGCCAGATAGCCCAGGCCGGCGCCGCCGTACTCTTCTGGAACAGTGATGCCGAGCAGGCCCATGTCACCGAACTTGCGCCACAGATCCGCCGGGAACAGGTTGTCGCTGTCGATCTGTGCCGCGCGAGGTGCGATCTCTTTGCTGACGAATGCGCGGACCTGGTCGCGCAGCATGTCGATGGTTTCGCCGAGGGCAAAGTTCAGAGTCGGATAGCTCATGGGGCACCTTCAAACTGTTTTTATTAATGGGGGATCGGCCTGCAAAGCGCGCCGAATCGGCTGTCACCTTTACGTTAACGTAAACCTGAGACGAAAGGCTGTCAATCGCCCTTTACGTTAACGTCAACTTGAGCGAGAGTAGAGGCAGTTCAGGTCGGGTCCGGCGTCGCTATGCCGGGCTTTCACACACCCGCTAATAAAGACAATAGGGGTCGTCATGGATCAACTCAGTGCTCACTCACAGCACAGCTATACCCGTGGCTCACAGGACAAAGCCTTGCTGGCGATGACCATCGGCCAGGCCTTCGATAACACGGTAGCCCAGTATCCGCAGGGCGAGGCGCTGGTGGTTCGCCATCAGCAACTGCGTTACACCTGGGCGCAACTGGCCGAGGCGGTTGAGCTCAATGCTAAGGCCTTGCTGGCGCTGGGTTTGCAGGCGGGTGACCGCCTGGGCATCTGGGCACCGAATTGCGCCCAGTGGTGCATCAGCCAGTTCGCCAGCGCGAAGATCGGGGTGATTCTGGTCAACATCAATCCGGCCTACCGCAGCTCCGAGTTGGAGTATGTGCTCAAGCAGTCCGGGTGCCAGTGGCTGGTGTGTGCCGGCTCGTTCAAGACCTCCGATTATCACGCGATGATCCAGGGCCTGGTGCCGGAACTGGCGCAGCAGGGCACTGGACAATTGCGCTGCGAGCGGCTGCCCGACCTGCGCGGCGTCATCAGCCTCGACCCGAAGCCACCCGCCGGTTTCCTGCCTTGGGCACACCTGCCGCAACTGGCGGCCGATGTTACGCCTGAGCAACTCCAGGCGCGCCAGGCCAGCCTGCATTTCGACCAGGCGGTGAACATTCAGTACACCTCGGGCACCACCGGCTTTCCCAAGGGTGCGACCCTCAGTCACTACAACATCCTCAATAACGGTTACATGGTTGGCGAAAGCCTGGGATTGACCGCCAACGACCGGCTGGTAATCCCGGTGCCGCTGTATCACTGCTTCGGCATGGTCATGGGCAACCTGGGCTGCATCACCCACGGCACCACCATGATCTACCCCAACGATGCCTTCGACCCATTGCTGACCCTGGAAACCGTTGCCCAGGAGAAAGCCACCGGCCTGTACGGCGTGCCGACCATGTTCATCGCCATGCTCGATCAACCGCGCCGGGCCGAGTTTGACCTGTCGAGTTTGCGCACCGGGATCATGGCCGGGGCGACCTGTCCGATCGAGGTCATGCGCCGGGTCATCAGCGAAATGCACATGAGCGAAGTGCAGATTGCCTACGGCATGACGGAAACCAGCCCGGTGTCTTTGCAGACCGGTCCGTCAGACGATCTGGAGCTTCGCGTGACCACCGTCGGCCGGACCCAGCCGCAACTGGAAAGCAAGATAATCGACGACGCCGGCAACCTGGTGCCTCGTGGCACCATCGGCGAATTGTGCACCCGCGGTTACAGCGTGATGCTCGGCTACTGGAACAATCCCCAGGGCACGGCAGAAGCCATCGATCAAGCCGGCTGGATGCATACCGGCGATCTGGCGACCATGAACGAAGAAGGCTACGTGTGCATTGCCGGACGTAACAAGGACATGATCATTCGCGGCGGTGAGAATATTTACCCTCGCGAGCTGGAGGAGTTCTTCTTCACTCACCCTGCGGTGGCGGATGTGCAGGTGATTGGCATTCCGTGCGAGAAGTACGGCGAGGAAATCGTCGCCTGGATCAAGTTCCACCCCGGTCATACCGCCAACGAACTGGAACTGCAGAGCTGGTGCAAGGAGCGTATCGCCCACTTCAAGACGCCGCGTTACTTCAGGTTCGTCGAGGAGTTCCCGATGACCGTGACCGGCAAGATCCAGAAGTTCAAGATGCGTGAGATCAGCATTGAGGAATTGAAGCTGAAGGTGTAGCCGGCATTGGCTGGGAGGGGCGAGCAATCGCCCCTGCATCGAGGCAAAAGCTGAAGGCCAGACAGCACAAAGGGGAGCCGAGGCTCCCCTTTAATTTGTCGTTGCGTGCTCTTTTTTTATTATTAAGGGGCGGTCTGTTGTTGTTTTTGTCAACCGTGGCCCTTTACCGCTGTTTTTGGCGACCCCCATTCGGGGTCAAGAGCAAACGTATTTTTTTGAGCGCTGATCTGCTTTTCGTCTAGCGATCCAACCAGTTCGGGAGCTACCTGAAGGTAGTTTTATTGTTCTCTGCCCGGTTGCGGGTTACTGCAAGCAGCACCCTGAAAGCACACCTTCTCCAAAAAAATCTGTTAGCTGCGTCTCTGCCGTGTTGTTTTTGTTATGTCAGAGTCGTTACGTCTTGTTTTTATTAGGGTTACCGCAATTTTTTTATTCTTGTTGTGCGATAGATAAAGCAGATGCCGTGCCAACTTTTTAAAGTTCTTTAAAATCAAGCACTTAACAATTTGAAGAAAAAAATCGCGGAGAGATTTGGCGCAGTTTGTTTCCGTGTTACTCGTTTGTGCGGGGGTGCGGTAACACCCCCGACACAATCAGTGTGCGCTGCGGGCCTTGGCCACGCGTGAACCGGTTGCACGCCCCAGGACGTTGGAAATCTGCTGGCCGGCCAGCAGCAGGCGGTCCATGTCGACACCGGTTTCGATGCCCAGGCCATTGAGCAGGTACAGCACGTCTTCGGTGGCCACATTACCGCTGGCGCCCTTGGCATACGGACAGCCGCCGAGGCCGGCGATGGAACTGTCGAACACCGCGATGCCTTCCAGCAGGCTGGCGTAGATATTGGCCATGGCCTGGCCGTAGGTGTCGTGGAAGTGCCCGGCGAGCTTGTCCCGTGGCACGTCCTTACTCACGACGTCGAACATTGTGCGCGTGGCGCCGGCGGTCCCGGTGCCGATGGTGTCCCCCAGCGACACTTCGTAGCAGCCCATCGCGTACAGCTCGCGGGCGACCATGGCCACTTGTTCCGGGGCTACATCACCCTCGTAGGGGCAACCCAGCACACAGGACACGTAACCGCGCACCGTAACACCCTGGTCCCGGGCGGCCTGCATGATCGGCTCGAAGCGCTGCAGGCTTTCGCTGATCGAGCAGTTGATGTTGCGTTGGGAGAAGGCTTCGGAGGCGGCGGCGAACACCGCGACTTCCTTGACCCCGGCCGCGATCGCGTCCTCGAAACCACGCAGGTTGGGCGCCAGCGCGCCATAGGTGACGCCGGCCTTGCGCTGGATTTGCGCGAAGACCTCGGCGGAACCGGCCATCTGCGGCACCCATTTCGGCGACACGAAGCTGCCGACTTCGATATAGCCCAGGCCGGCGGCGCTCAGGGCATCGACCAGTTGCACCTTGTCGGCAACGCTGATGGGCTGGGCTTCGTTCTGCAGACCGTCGCGCGGGCCGACTTCGACAAGGCGTACGTGGGTTGGAATGGGCATGGGATTAGACCTGTGTTGATAGTCTGAATGCGAGGAGGACCCTGTAGGAGCGAGCCCGCTCGCGATGAGAGCGTTACTTTCAATAGTGAGGTTGGCGACAATCCGCTATCGCGAGCAGGCTCGCTCCTACAATGGATTGTGAACGCCTATTGAACCGACTCCTGGTTTTTCAGGGTTTGCTCCAGCGCCTGGACACAGCGCTCTTCGGCGGTGTCGAGTTCCAGCTTCATCTGTTCGATATCGAGCAACTGTTGTTCAAGCTGCTCGCGGCGCTCGGTGATTTTCGCCAGCATGCTGTGCAATTGCTTGGTGTTACCGCTGGACGGGTCGTAGAGTTCGATCAGTTCGCGGCATTCGGCCAGGGAGAAGCCGATGCGCTTGCCGCGCAGAATCAATTTCAGACTGACTTTGTCCCGTGGCGAATAGATCCGCTCCTGCCCGCGTCGCTCGGGGCTGAGCAGGCCTTGTTCTTCATAAAATCGGATGGCACGGGTGGTGATGTCGAGCTCACGGGCGAGGTCGGAAATGCTGTAGGTCTGGCTGCTCATGGGCGCGCTCGAAAGTGGGGTCATGGCGCTAAGCTAATGTCAGGTTGACGTATACGTCAAGCAGCGTTGCGGTTGATCGCTCAAGCGCGCCGCTGCCAGAGGATTCACGTCCCCGTTCCTACACCTTATCCAGCTGTTTCTCATGGGCGGTGACCTGCTGGCACAGCTCGATCATCTGCTCACGCATCCAGCGGTTGGCCGGATCCTGGTCGGTGCTTTCGTGCCAATACAGATGGGTCGCCACCGGTGGCACATCTTTCACTGGCAGCGGGAACGAATGCAACTCGTGGCGGCGGGCGAAGCGGGCCGGCACGGTCATGACCATATCGGTTTGCTGCAGCACCTGGGAGGCCATCAGGTAATGCTGGGAGCGCAGGGCGATCTTGCGCTGGATGCCCATTTTGCCCAGCGCCAGGTCGACATGCCCCAGGCCGCTGCGGCGGCTGGAAATATGGATATGGGTCAAACCCAGGTAATCGTCGAGGCTGAACTTTTCCTTGCCCGCCAATGGATGGCCCTTGCGCATGGCGCACACGTAGTGATCTTCCATCAGCTTGACGTGACGCACTTGCGGGTCGGTATTGAGCGGCGCATCGACGGCAAAGTCGAGGCGACCGGCGGCCAGTTCCTTGGTGGTTTCGCGACGTTTGGACAGGAAACTCTCGATGATCACCGTAGGCGCGAGGCGGCGCAGGCGCTGGAACAGTGGCGGCAGGATCACCGCCTCGGTGAGGTCGGTCATGCTGATGCGGTAGGTCTTGACCGCCTGCTGTGGATTGAAAATGCGGCTTTCCTGCACCGACACCCGCAGCAGCGACAGGGCGTTGCGCACCGGGCCGATGATGTTCTGCGCCATCGGCGTCGGCACCATGCCCTGGGCGGTGCGCACGAAAAGCGGGTCGTTGAAGGTTTCCCGCAGGCGGGCCAGAGCGTTGGATACCGCCGGCTGGGTAATGCCGACAATCTGCCCGGCACGGGTCAGGTTGGCTTCGGTATAGATGGCGTCGAAAACGATGAACAGGTTGAGGTCGACCTTGCTTAGATTCATGGCATTTCGCTCTTGGCTTTTGTTATGGGAGCAGGTGGCTCGATAAGTCGATCATATATCGGTGATGAATGTTAATACACGCCGAGAATAGGCTAGGTAAATTTTCGTAGCTGATCTAGCATCGATTCATGCCCTCCACAACGACTTCACCACCTGGTCAAAAAAGGTAACTGCCCATGGATTTCGCTTATTCGCCCAAGGTTCAGGAACTGCGTGAACGCGTCACTGCGTTCATGGATGCTTACGTTTATCCAGCCGAAGCGGTGTTTGAACGCCAGGTCGCCGAAGGCGATCGCTGGCAGCCCACCGCGATCATGGAAGAGCTCAAGCGCAAGGCCAAGGCGGAAGGCTTGTGGAACCTGTTCCTACCGGAATCGGAACTGGGGGCGGGCCTGACCAACCTGGAATACGCACCGCTGGCGGAAATCATGGGTCGTTCGCTGCTCGGCCCCGAGCCGTTCAACTGTTCGGCGCCGGACACCGGCAACATGGAAGTGCTGGTGCGTTACGCCAATGAAGAGCAGAAACAACGCTGGCTCGAACCGCTGCTGCGCGGCGAGATCCGTTCGGCGTTTGCGATGACCGAACCGGACGTAGCCTCGTCCGATGCCACCAACATGGCGGCCCGCGCCGAGCGCGACGGTGACGAGTGGGTGATCAACGGCAAGAAGTGGTGGACGTCTGGCGCCTGCGACCCGCGTTGCAAGATCCTGATCTTCATGGGCCTGAGCAATCCTGATGCGCCACGGCACGCCCAGCACTCGATGATCCTGGTGCCGGTGGACACCCCCGGGGTAAAAATTCTGCGTCCATTACCCGTATTCGGCTACGACGACGCGCCCCACGGTCACGCCGAAGTGCTGTTCGATAACGTGCGTGTGCCGTACGAAAATGTTCTGTTGGGCGAAGGCCGTGGTTTCGAGATTGCCCAGGGTCGCCTTGGCCCAGGCCGGATCCATCACTGCATGCGTTCGATCGGCATGGCCGAGCGCGCCCTGGAATTGATGTGCAAGCGCTCGGTCAATCGCACCGCCTTCGGTAAGCCGTTGGCACGCCTGGGCGGTAACGTCGACAAGATTGCCGACTCGCGGATGGAAATCGACATGGCGCGCCTGCTGACACTCAAGGCCGCCTACATGATGGACACCGTGGGTAACAAAGTGGCGAAAAGCGAGATCGCGCAGATCAAGGTGGTCGCTCCCAATGTGGCCTTGCGGGTGATCGACCGGGCGATCCAGATCCACGGTGGCGCCGGGGTTTCCAACGATTTTCCGCTGGCCTACATGTACGCCATGCAGCGCACCTTGCGTCTGGCCGACGGTCCGGACGAAGTGCACCGCGCGGCGATCGGCAAGTTCGAAATCGGCAAGTACGTCCCCAAGGAAATGCTGCGCAGCGACCGCTAATCGGCACCCTCTGCCAACACCCGCCCACGCTCGCAGCGTCGGCGGGTGTTGGCGTTTTCAGCCCGGGAAAACTCGCGGCCGAAGCGCTCGCGATACACCGACGGCGGCAAGCCGACCACGGTGCGAAACGCCACCCGAAAACTTTCCACGGAGCGATAACCGCATTGTTGGGCGATGCTTTCGCTGCTGTGGCGGCTGCTCTCCAGCAGTTCCCGGGCGCGGGCCAGGCGTTGCTGTTGCAGCCAGGATTTCGGCGCCGCACCGGTGGCCTCGCTGAACCGGCGCAGGAAGGTGCGCTCGCTCATCGCCGCCTGACTCGCCAGGTCGCGCACTTCCAGCGGTTCATGCAGGCGCTCTCGAGCCCACTGCATGACCCGCGACAAATCGCTGCGCGGAGTTCGGCTGACCGGGGCCGGGATGAACTGCGCCTGACCGCCGCTGCGTTGCGGCGACATCACCAGGCGCCGTGCCACCGAATTCGCCACCTGGGTGCCGAAGTCCCGCGCCACCAGGTGCAGGCAGGCGTCGATACCGGCGGCGCTGCCGGCCGAGGTGATCAACTGGCCCGCGTCGACATACAGCACGTCGGGGTCCACGAGGATATTCGGGAAGCGTTCGGCCAGTTCGTCGGTGTAGCGCCAGTGGGTGGTCGCCCGCAAACCGTCGAGCAAACCGGTGGCGGCCAACACAAAGACCCCGGAGCAGATCGACAGCAAGCGTGCCCCCCGTGCGTGAGCCTGGCGCAGGGCTTGTAGCAAGGCTGGCGGCACCGGCTCGTGACGACTGCGCCAGCCGGGAATGATGATGGTGCGGGCGTTTTCCAGCAGCTCCATGCCGCCGTCGGCCAGCACCTGAATACCCCCGGTGGCGCGCATCGGGCCCGGATCGATGGCGGCGATGCAGTGTCGGTACCAGGGGAAATCGAACTCCGGTCGCGCCAGGCCGAAGATCTCCACGGCTATGCCGAATTCGAAAGTGCAAAGGCCGTCGTAAGCGAGGATGGCGACGGCGCCGGGGGCATTGTGCATTTGGCGGAAAGTTCCCGGTGAGTGTCTAGTCCGCCACTGTAGCGCTTTGCGGCCGTTCGATACAGTGGCTCCGCACCCACATTAACTTGGAGATTCGCCATGACCAGCCTGGTTCGCTCGACACCTGCTGCATCGCCCGCTGTTGCCTTGATGCATTTCAGCAGTCGCCTGACCTTCGAAACCGATTGTTCCGACGTCTTCAGTAGCTTCGAGGCCGGTGAAGTGGATTTTGTTTTGGTGGATGTACGCGGGCCCTTGGCTTATGAGCGCGGGCACGTGCCCGGGGCAATCAATATTCCTGGCCGTTCGATCACGGCCGCAGTTTTGGCGGCATACCCGAAGCACACTCTGTTCGTGGTGTATTGCGCCGGCCCTCATTGCAACGGCGCGAACAAGGCCGCGGTGAAGCTGGCGGCGCTCGAGTATCCGGTCAAGGAAATGATCGGCGGTGTCACCGGCTGGCTGGATGAGGGGTTCACCTTGAGTCAGGACGTGATGCCACTGGCCACGGCTGCAGTGGCTTGCGAATGCTGATGACCCTTCAGGTCCTGGTGTAGGAACGGCGCCACTTATCCAGCGTTACCTGCAGCCAGTCGTACACCCGAGCGTAAGCGGCGCTGTCGTCCTGATCGCGGGGCAGCGGTGATTCGTCACCAAAATGCGCATTGAGCAGCGCCACCGACGCCGCATTCCACTCCGGATGGAACTGCACGCCTACGCGAGTCGGGCCGACGTCATACATCTGCTGCAGGCAGTGGGCACTGCTGGCCTGCAGCAATGCATCCGGCGGCAGGTTAATCGCGTCTTCGTGCCATTCCAGCACCTGCAACGTGCAGCCATCGGCGAACGTCACGCGGGTCCAGCCGGTTTCGCTTTCATGCATGCGTTGCACGCTGCCGCCCAGGCTCAGGGCCAGCAACTGCGCACCCAGGCAGACGGCGAACACTGGCGCTCCCAACGCCAGGCTGGCGGCCAGCCACTTGCGTTCTTGTGCCAGCCACTGCGGACCGGCATTCGATTCATAAGGGCCACCGAGGATAATCACCGGTGCGGCACTGACCTCGGGCAACTGGCCCATGTCTGCGCGAAATATCCTCAGGGTCAGGCCGCGGGACTCGGCCCAGTCGTCAATCGCTCCCGGCCCTTCGGCGGGATGGTGCTGGATCAGGTTCAACCAGTTCGATGGCTCGGGCATGGCAAGCGCTCCAGGCGGCTTCTGTTCGCAAAGGCAGCAATGTGGGGCTGTGGGGCGCTGATTCTGCAGGGCCTTGCACCGTCCTGGCGCGCGGGATCATGCGCTGTCATAGCTTAGTGTCTTTTCTATAAGTATTTGTCGCGTGGACATAATTCGCTGGCGCGGTGCGGCTCTAGACTGCCGGCCACTTCGATAAATACTAGCCACAAGCTACCGTCGAATGTTGCCAACAAGAGTCTCCGCACACAGGAGTTATAGATGAAGAAGCTAGCGATGTTCGGCGCCCTGGCGCTGTCCGTATTGTCCCTCTCGGCCGTGGCCGATGATGCCAAGCCGATCCGTATCGGTATCGAGGCGGGTTACCCACCGTTCTCGATGAAAACCCCTGACGGCAAGCTGACCGGTTTCGACGTGGACATCGGCGATGCGCTGTGCGAACAGATGAAGGTCAAATGTACCTGGGTCGAGCAAGAATTCGACGGTCTGATCCCAGCCCTGAAGGTCAAGAAAATCGACGCGATCCTGTCGTCCATGACCATCACCGATGATCGCAAGAAGAACGTCGACTTCACCATCAAGTACTACCACACCCCGGCGCGCTTCGTGATGAAGGCAGGCAGCGGTGTCAAGGATCCGTTGACTGAACTCAAGGGCAAGAAAGTCGGCGTGCTGCGCGCCAGTACCCATGACCGCTTCGCAACCGAAGTGCTGCAGCCAGCCGGCATTGTCCTGGTGCGCTACGGCTCGCAGCAGGAAGCCAACCTGGACATCGTCGCCGGTCGCATCGATGCGACACTGGCCGACGCGGTCAACCTGAGCGACGGTTTCCTGAAAACCGACGCCGGCAAGGGCTTTGAATTCGTCGGCCCGACCTACGAAGACGCCAAATACTTCGGCGGCGGTGCCGGTATCGCCGTGCGCAAGGGCGATAAGGCGCTGGCTGACAAGTTCAATACAGCGATTACCGAAATCCGCGCCAACGGCAAGTACAAGCAAGTGCAGGACAAGTACTTCGACTTCGACGTTTACGGTCAGTAAGTTCGCGGTTGAAAAAAGTGGCTGCCGTTGATTCGGGAGCCACTTTTTTTATGGCTGGACGATTGAGTCCGGCGGTCCATTTTTTCGCAGGAGAGCAGCATGCTACGTATCGACCATCCATTGCCCTGGAGTCACCTGGGCAGCGAGCGCAGCCTCAGCGTGTTCCGCTATGGCAGCGGCCAGCGCAAGGTCTACATCCAGGCCAGCCTGCACGCCGACGAATTGCCCGGCATGCGCACCGCCTGGGAACTGAAAAAACGTCTTGCCGACCTCGAAGCCCGGGGCCAGCTCAAGGGCGTGATCGAACTGGTGCCGGTGGCCAACCCGATCGGCCTCGACCAGCATCTGCAAAGTGCGCACATGGGGCGTTTCGAGCTGGGCAGCGGCAAGAATTTCAACCGCGCGTTTCACGAACTCAGCGCACCGGTCGGCGAATTGATCGGTGCGCAGTTGGGCGCTGATGCCGAGGCCAACGTTGCCTTGATCCGCCAGGCCATGGGCCAGGTGCTCGATCAACTGCCCGCGCCGACATCGCAACTGCAAGCCTTGCATCGGCTATTGCTGCGCCATGCCTGCGACGCCGAGATCACCCTCGACCTGCATTGCGATTTCGAGGCGGCGATTCACCTGTATGCGCTGCCTCAGCACTGGCCGCAGTGGCAGTCGCTGGCGGCGCGCTTGAAAGCCGGCGTGGCGTTGCTCTGCGAAGACTCGGGCGGCAGCTCGTTCGACGAATCCTGCTCGTCACCCTGGCTGCGTTTGGCCAAGGCTTTCCCCGAGGCGGCGATCCCGCCGGCCAACCTGGCGACCACCCTGGAACTGGGGAGCATGGGCGACACCCGGATCGAACAGGCTCAGGCCAACTGCGAGGCCATCCTCGGTTTCCTCGCCGAGCAAGGCCTGATCGACGGCCAGTGGCCAGAAGCCCCCACCGAATGCTGCGAAGGCCTGCCGTTCGCCGGCACCGAATACTTGTTCGCCCCGCACCATGGCGTGGTGAGTTTCCTGCGTGAAGCCGGCGAATGGGTCGAGCAGGGGGATCCCTTGTTTGAAGTGGTCGACCCCCTGAGCGACCGCGTCACCGTGGTCCGCGCCGGCACCAGCGGCGTGCTCTTTGCCCTGGATCGCTCGCGCTACACTGAACCGGGGATCTGGCAGGCCAAGGTGGCGGGGCGCGAGGTGATTCGGGTGGGGAAGTTGACGAACGATTGAGGCTGCACCATTACGAGAGAGATTCTGCGGGCCGCTAGATTTTTTTGCGGCCCGGCGGTTTCATATCTTTTCATGTTAATCCTCCGTAAATCAGTATCAACCCCGAAAACAGCATCATCAGATCCAGCAGCCTGCGGTAGATCTGCGGGCGAATTCTCAAGGTGATGTATTTACCAATGGATAACCCGAAGGACAGAGTCAATCCAATCATGACGCCCTTTATTATTACCGTTAATCCAAGGCCTCCTACCAGTTTGAAGGTCGCAGCCTTACTCAGATAGATGAAAAATGCGGCCGCAGCTTCGGTGGCAAGTAACGGTCCCTTGACCAAGCCGTATGCGGCAAAAACCGGAATGCTCAACGGCCCGGTGGAGAGGACGACACCTGTCAGGTAACCAACCAGCCCTCCGGCAACTGCAAGCTGACCGAGTGAAAGGGTGAAGTTCCTCGTTAGTGCCCACTGGCGATACGGAATCATCAACAAGAAGAATGTGCCGAGGGCTAAATCGATCCATTCAGGCTGCAAGCTCCAAAGTGTTTGTGCACCTAATGCAGCTGCCGGAACTCCAGTCACCGAATAGCTGATAAATGCTTTCCAATCAATGTCTTTGCGCCAAAGTACAACCCTCGATATGTTCCCGATAATGGCCGCAACAGCCATGATCGGAACCGCTTGTTTGGGGCCGAAACACATTACAAGGGCAGGCAGTAACAAGATCGAGGCACCGGTTCCGATGATACCGCTCACTGTGCCGGATATCACACCGATACACAGAATAACTAAATATTCGGTCATAAGTTTTTTCTTGAGAATTCTTTAGAATGGGCAGTGGTTCACGGTTCTGGCTTGGTAAGGCTAGTAGTTCGTGTGCTAAAAATAATAATTATATTGATAGTTGGTGCGTCGGCATGCATGACTTTCCTCCTTTGTCAGCAGTTCGGGTGTTTTTGGTCGCGGTTCGAACGGGTGGCTTCACTGCAGCAGCACATGAACTGTGTGTCACTCACGGCGCAGTCAGTCGTCAGATTCGATCTTTAGAAAATTGGCTAGGGCAGAAGTTGTTTGAGAAGGCCGGCTCGCGAATGGTTCCAACTTCTCATGCGTTCGCATTCGCGCGAGAAATAAGTGTGGTTTGTGATGATTTCGGAGAAGTCGTACAACGCTACGGTAAAGGCTGCGTAGGAGATGTCCTTCGGGTAAGCGCTCCAACAACATTCGCCATGCGATGGTTGATACCTCGATTGGAACAGTTTCATTTGAATAATCCTCGCACTGTTATCCAGGTTTTAACTGTTACGACGCAGCAGCAGGTAAACAATAATAGATTTGATCTTGCAATAAGGTGTGAGCCTGAGCCTGAGCCTGGCATAGGTTACAAAAGCTCCGTGCGTTTCTTGAGCGATTATTGTAGTGTCATTGCATCTCCAGATCTCCTCAAAAGCAAACCTTTGAAGTTGCTAAGTGATTTGAGTCGCCATGTCCTTCTTGAAACTGAAACTCGTCCCGATCATTGGCAGGAGTGGTTGGCGGCCGCAGATTTTCGGTGTGCTGAACGGTTGAAGAGGCAGAGATTTGATCATTTTCATGTGACTATACAGTGTGTAATTGATGGTTTAGGGGTTGGAGTTGGGCCGATAAAGGTTTTAGGGTTAGATTTAGGCGCGGGACGGTTGTGCGCGCCTTTTGATGATGTCAGGGCGGCGCCACACTACTATTGCATGTTTACGCCAGTTGGAATTCAAAAGACAGCCTTACATTATAAGTTTGAACAGTGGCTTTTGGAGAATGGAGGGATGGTCTGAAGGTGGTGTTGTCAGGGTTCGTTAACCTACCAAGGGAACGAATATGTTTTTGTATTGGTGAAGTTCTTCATTGATTCTTGTATGCCCTCTTTAACTCCAAGCCCAGAATTTTTGATACCTCCGAAAGGTGTGTTTTCCAAGCGAAAGCCAGGAACTTCCCATACGTTAATCGAGCCAACGTCCAAGCATTGTATGAATTTAGTTATGTATGTCCATTGGTTGGTGCAGATGGCTGATGAGAGTCCATAGTTGGTGCAATTGGCGATTGCAATCGCCTGGTCTATGCCATGAAACTCAATTATTGGTGAGACTGGGCCGAAAGTTTCACTCTGGACGATCTCCATCTTAGGATCTACGCAACTCAAAATAGTGGGCATGTAGGCTGCACCGTCACGTTGGTGACCATAAAGGAGCTGCGCACCCTGAGAAATGGCTGCGTTGACGCGTTGCTCGCATGATTTGGCTGCTCTCTCATCGATTAAAGTTCCAATATCGGATTCAATGTTCATGGGGTCACCAATCTTCCACTCGCTGGTTTTTTCGATCAACAGTTCTGTGAAGCGTTTGGCTATTTGTTTTTCGACTAGAATTCTTTTAATTGCCGTGCATCTCTGTCCAGAGTTTTTATAAGAACCTCTGGCTGCTAACGATGCTGCTCTTTCCAAATCCGCATCCTCCATCACGATAATAGGATCGTTGCCTCCCAGTTCCAGAATCAGACGCTTATAGCTGGTTAATAATGCAATTTTTTTCCGATCTCAACGCTGCCGGTAAAGGCGATGAGACAAATCTTTTCGTTGCTTATCATTTCTGCAGCAATTTCCTCAGGGTCTCCAATGACTACTTGGAATGCATTCTCTGCCAGGCCAGCGTTGGAAAACAGATTTTGAAGATAGATTGCTGAAAGTGGTGTTTTTTCCGAGGGTTTCAGGATGATTCGATTGTTGGTTGCTATTGCCGGACAAACCTTGTGTGCGACTTGATTCAATGGGTGGTTGAATGGCGTAATCGCAGCAATTACTCCTTGTAGTGGCTCTCTTAATGTGAGCACTTTGCGAGATTGGTTGCCGTTGATGTCGCAGTTGAATATCTGGTCCTCATTTTTTATGAGTTCGTAGATTGTTGCCTGGAAAACGTTAAGTACTCGGTCGACTTCGTAGAGGGAGTCCTTCAGGCACAACCCTGACTCTGATGTAATCAATTTGGCAGCATTGGTTTTGTCGGATTCGAGAAGACTGATTGCTTTGTTGAAGATCTCAATCATCTCGTGTTTTTTAAGGTGCTGTCTGTGGCTTGCTGCAGTTTCTATTTTTGCTCTGACTTCTTGTTGGGTGTGTTTTTTTAATTCTGATACTAGTGTTTGGTTGTAGGGGTTGTATACGCTTATGTGGTCTTTCTGTGTGGGTGATTTATGATTAGGCTGGGAGGTCATGTCGTTTCTCACTTGGTATGATGTGCTTTTATTTATCACGTGTTCTTGTTTGGTGACGCTTGTACTTGCGTGCGCCACATTATTCGTCTGGAGTTTTCGGCGAATGAGTCACGCCGATGCATGGTGCATCGGTTGTCCCAAATCAGAATGTCTCCGGCACGCCATTCTTGAGTCCATGTGAATTCAGGTGAAAGTGTATATTTCCAGAGTTTGTCTAGCAGTTTTTCGGACTCTATAACGGAGTGCCCAGTTATGTAGGCGTTGAGTCGGCGTCCTAAATATAAGTAAGTTTTTTTTGTGATGGGGTGTACTTGAACAAGTGGGTGTATCGCCCCGGGGCACGTAACCACATCAATGACTGGCTCGTAACCAAATCTAAGATCACCTACAGCGGTGTAACTATGGTCGTGTTTAATCGAAAGATTGGATATCAGTTCTTTTAGCTCGGCTGGAAGCGAGTTGTACACATTGTACATATCCATGAACTCAGTGTTTCCTCCGGTGCTAGGCACTTCTATTGCATATAGGATGCTCGCTATTGGAGGTGAGTCTGTATAGCACATGTCGGTGTGCCAATAAGCTTCCTTTGCCCCAAGATGTCCGATCGAATGGCCGTTACTTTTCACGTTGGAGACAATCATTAATTCTGGGGTTTTGAGTCCGGATGTCAGTACTTTTTCTTGATTAAGTGCTTTTTCAGGTGTGCCAAATATCCTGGCGAATCGTATGAATTCAGTCGCACTCAATTTTTGGTTTCTGATCCGGCACACTAATCCATTGTGCCAGGCTTCTATCAATGTTTGATTGTCTGACTCAGTTGAGATGTTCGCATCAAAGTTAAGCATCTGAGTGCCTAAAGCTTTTGATGTTTGGCAGAAACTGGTTGTATTTATTGTTTTATTATTCATGAAGGTGCTCCGCTATCGTTTTGTTCGTTTGTCTGCTTCGGCTTCCAATATGTTTGTTGTTTTGTGTGGGTGTGTCAAATATTCAGGGTGGACTTAAATTCATATGCTTGTGAGTTTTTGTCGTGGTTGCAAGTGTATTTGTAGGAGCGTTCTGTTTGTTTTGTAGGTTATATCCTGGGCGAGTGCATGTCAGGTTGGTTAGTAATTTAAAAGTGCAGTCATTGGCTGCGTTTGTAGTGCCCAGTATTAACTGACTTGTCCGTTCCCAACCGATCTGCTGAAGCCATACCCTGAATAGTCGTAGTGAGATCCACACAATCAATCGCTAGTGATTTTTCTCCACGGTTACGGCGGTAACGAAGCGGATCTGTTTGGGATCAAGGACGGCTTGCCCGCGTCCTACGCCTATTTATCGGTGCGCGCCCCGCAGGCGCTGGAGGAAGGGAGTTACCAGTGGTTTCACCGCAAGGGCGAGGGGGCTTACGACGGTGACGTTGATGACTTGAAGCGTAGCGCCGCGTTGATTGTCGATTTTGTTGCCAAGGCGGCGAGCAAGTATCACACCACGGCCGACAAGGTGTTTCTGGTGGGGTTTAGCCAGGGGGCGATCATGTCTTACGAGGTGGCCTTGCGCGAACCGTCGGCTGTGCGGGGCATTGCGGCGTTAAGTGGCAGGTTGCTCCCTGTGTTGCGTGCGCAGCTCAAGGCGGACAAGACACTGGGTTCGCTGGCGATTTTCATCGGCCACGGCAACGACGACCAGCGCTTGCCTTTCAGCGATGGGAGTGATGCGCAAAGTCTGTTGCGCAAACTGGGGTTGGCGCCCCAGTTTCATGCCTATCCGGGCCTCGGTCACAGCATCAGCGAAGGGGAGATCAGCGACTTGAACGCCTGGTTGCTGCGCATCAATCGCTGAGCCGAGGGTTTATTTGCCGCTGAGTATCGCGTTGACCAGCGCGGCGTGGCCGGCTTTGTCGTCGACGCGGGAAATCACCTGGATCAGCATCATCCGAGTGCCGGAGCCGGCCAGGAGGCTGGTGTTGAGGGTCGGGCCGCCGCCCTGGGTGGCGGTGAAGTCGACCTGGCGCAGGCCCAGGCCCTTGATGGACAGGCTTTTCTCGCTCTGCTTGTTGAAATTGGCCAGGGCTTCACGCTGCTGGGCGGTGAAGCCGGTGATCGATTCATCGAGAAACACCGTGTCGTTGTCCTTGACGTTGAGGCCTTCGGGCAAGGTGTTCTCGGCAATGATCAGCACGGTTTTGGTTTGCTGATTGGTGTACATGGTGCCCTTGGCGCCGGAAGTGCCGTTGTTGGCGTTGCCGCCGGGCAGCGGGTTGGCAATGAAGCCGGCGGGCAGGGTGAAGGCAAATTTGTTGCTCAGTGCCGAGACTTTCTGCGCGGGGGCGGTCTTGCTCGTCGCCTTGTCGGCGGCCTGGACGCTGGCGCTGCCGAGCACAGTAAGGGCCGAGAGGAACAAGGCGGTAGCGGTGTGGCGGACTGTGAGCTTTTTCAGCAACGACATGACTTTCTCCGGGGTATGCGCGCGGTGACGGCGATCATCCCACGAGGCCGTGGGATCACTCCAGCGCGAGTGTGGGAAATAACGACACAAGGTCACTAGCGTTCGGCTTTCGGACAGGGTTCGGCGTCGGGACGCTTATTGGGTGCGGCGATTCGCTTGGTCACCAGCAGCATCATCAGCGAAACCCCTACGCCCATGACGAACGCCCAGCCTCCCCAGCGTGGCAGGGTCAAGGCGAGGGTCAGGCAAAAGGCTGCGAACGAGTACATGCCGGTGGCCGTGGCCCGCAGCAAGGCGGCGGTGAAGGCCGGGCCCCGAGTCTGCTGGGAGAACACGGCCATGACGCTGCCGAGCACCGGGAACACCGCCAGCAATCCGCTCCAGCGCTCGCCGACAGTGCTGGCGAGCAGGGTTACAGCCAGGGTCAGCAAGGCCCCGGCCAGCATGCGCAGCAACAGTTTGTCGGACTTCGGCGCAGGGCCTGAAGTCAGCGGCTGAACAGTTGGAAACAGATAGGGTGCGGCGAGCAGCGCGGTGGCTGCGGCGATGCAGGAAAACACCAGCGATGAAGGGAGTAAAAACAACACCACCAGGCTCCAGCCGGACAAGGCGATCAGCAGTGCCGCCGGCCAGTTGCAGCGTTGGGCTGCCTGGGCATAGACCACGCAGAAGGTGATCATCGCGAACATCGCCGACAGCGCAGCCACCGCCGATTGCGCGGCGAATGCCGGGCCTTGCTCGAGGGCGAGGAACAACAAAATCGGTCCGACCACCACTGGTAACCCCGACAGCCAGCCAGCGACGCTGGGGCCCCAGCGTTTGCCCGCCAGGGAAATCAACAGCAGGAAAGCGGGAATCAACAGCAGTTTCAACAGCAGCACGGAGCATTCCTTGTTCGATGGCAGTCCTCCAGCATACAAGGCTTCGCCCCAGGGCCTGAAACTACTAAGCTTCGATATCGCCTGCCATTGTCGGAAAACCCCGTGAGATTCAGCCTGCCCAAGACTGCGACTGCTCCGTTTTGCCCGCCGGAAGTGGCCGGCAGTGTCCCGGTCAACGCCGACGCACCGTTCTGGAAACGGGCGGCGACCTTTGCCGGCCCCGGCTTGCTGGTGTCCATTGGCTACATGGACCCGGGCAATTGGGCGACAGCGATTGAGGCCGGTTCGCGCTTTGGCTACAGCCTGTTGTTTGTGGTGTTGCTGGCGAGCCTGGCGGGGATGGCGGTGCAGTGCCTGTGTTCGCGACTGGGTATCGCCACCGGCCGGGACCTCGCGCAGTTGTCCCGCGAACGCTACAGCCCGCGTACGGCTAAGGTGCAATGGCTGCTGGCGGAGGTGTCGATCATTGCCACGGATCTCGCCGAAGTGCTCGGCTGTGCCCTGGCCTTTCACCTGTTGCTGGGGTGCTCGATGACGGTCGGCATCGCCCTGACCGCCTTCGATACCTTGCTGGTGCTGGCCTTGCAGAACCGTGGCTTTCGTCGCCTAGAAGCCATCATGCTGGTGCTGGTCGGCACCATCGGCGCCTGTTTTTTTGTCGAACTGCTACTGATAAAGCCTTACTGGCCGGAAGTGGCCCGGGGCTTTACTCCGTCGTTGTCAGCGATCAGCGACGCCGCGCCGTTGTACCTGGCGATCGGTATTCTCGGCGCCACCGTGATGCCCCATAACCTGTATTTGCACACGTCCATTGTGCAGACCCGGCTGTTCGCCAAGGACCTGGCCAGCAAGCGGGACGCGATCAATCTGGCGCGCATCGACACCATCGGCTCGCTGGCCCTGGCGCTGTTGGTCAACTCGGCGATCCTGATCCTCGCCGCGGCAGCGTTTCACCAGAGCGGCCATAGCGACGTGGTGGAGATCCAGGACGCTTATCGCATGCTCGATCCGCTGGTGGGCGGGGCCTTTGCCAGCGTGCTGTTCGGCATCGCCCTCCTGGCGTCCGGGCAGAGTTCGACCTTTACCGGCACCATCGCCGGCCAGGTGATCATGGAGGGCTACCTCAATCTGCGGATTCCCTGCTGGCAACGGCGCCTGTTGACCCGCGGGCTGGCGCTGATCCCGGCGTTCATCGGCGTCTGGCTGATGGGCGACGGCGCTGTCGGCAAATTGTTGGTGATGAGTCAGGTGGTGCTCAGCCTGCAACTGCCGTTTGCCCTGTACCCGTTGATCCGCATGACCAGCGACAAGCAACTGATGGGGCCGTTCGTCAATCGCTGGCCGACACGGGTGCTGGTGTGGGGATTGTTTGTGGTGATCAGCGCGGCCAACAGCTGGTTGATCCTGCAGATGCTGGCGTGAAGGCGGGCGTCAGGATCGGTCCCAATAAGGCACCGCGCCAAACCGTTCGAGGAAGAAGTCGATCACTGCGCGAACCTTCACCGACAGGCGCCGACTGCCTGGCCAGAGAATGGCAATCTGCTGCGGTTCCAGGCTGTTGGAAACCTGGAAGTCACTGAGCACTTGCACCAGTGTGCCGCGGCGCAGCGCCTCGCCGATCAACCATGAAGGAAACATCACCAGGCCCATGCCTTGCTCGGCGGCCTGGGTCAGGGTGTCGGCATGGTTGCCGGTGAGCGGGCCCCTGACCGAGTAGGGAACCCAGTCATCCTGCCCCTGACGGAAGAACCAGCGCTGCACGCCGGCATCGCCCTTGTAGGCCAGGCATTGATGCTGGAGCAACTCGTGTGGATGGGCCGGCGTGCCCTGTTGGGCGAGGTAGGCCGGGCTCGCCGCCACATGGAAACGCTGTGGCGCCACCACCCGGCCCTGCATGCTTGAGTCGTGCAGGGTGCCGATCCGAAACAGCAGGTCGGCGCCGGCCACGAGCGGGTCGACATAACTGTCGGTTTGTTGGATATCCAGTTGCAGTTTGGGGTGGCGTCGATTCAGCTCGGCAATCCACGGCGACAGGTGCAGGTGACCGAACACCACCGGCGCGTTGATGCGCACCAGGCCGCTGGGTTCGCTTTGTTGTTCCTGCAGGGCCTGTTCCGCTTCCTCCGCTTGCACCAGCAACAGCCGCGCATGATGGGCCAGCAGGCGGCCGGCTTCAGTCGGGGTAACGGCCCGGGTGTGGCGATAGATCAACTGCTGGCTGAGGGCCTGTTCCATGAGTTGGATCTGCCGCGAGATCGACGAAGGCGCGAGCCCTTCACGGCGTGCCACCTCGGAAAAACTGCCGTGATCCAACACCGCGATAAACAGCCGCAGCGCCTTGAAACTTAGTTGATCGAGACCCTGCATGAACCATCCTGTTGTGCGATTTACGCAAAAGAGTTGTCAGTAGATTCCCATTTTTCGCAACGAAGCACTAGCCGATACTGGCCGCCACTCTTTTGATGCTGGTACAGGTAGATCCATGTCCTCGATTGCTAATCCAGAGGCGACCCCGCTCGCCGTCACGCCCGGGCCCAGCCCGATGTCCCGATTGTTGCTGTTGCCGCTGGTAATCCTGGCCGGCATGGGGCTGTCCGTTGAAGCGGGCCTGCTCGGGCCGCTGGGCGCGCAAGTCGGGCATTTGTGGGCGACCCTGAGTATTTTCGGGGTCGGCTCGGCCATCCTGTTTTTGCTGTTGTTGTTCAGTGGGCCGCAACCGGGCCCGGCCCTGAACACCTTGCCCCGCTGGCAATTGATCGGCGGCTTGCTCGGGCCGATCTATGTGGTGGTGCTGACCTTGGCCACGCCCATGATCGGGATTGCCATGACTATGATCGCGATCCTCGCCGGGCAGGTGGGCAAAAGCGTTCTGATCGACCACTTCGGCTGGTTCGGTACGGCACGCAAGACGGTCAATCGCGAGCGCTGGCTGGCATTGCTGCTGATCGTCGCGGCGCTCGTCCTGATTGCGCGGGGGTGACCATGAATTTGCTGCTTTTGTTGTTGGTGGTGGGTGCCGGTGCCGTACTCAGTGTGCAGGCGGCAATCAATGGTCGACTGGGCCAGGCCGTAGGGGTGTTGCGCAGCAGTTTGCTGACCTTCGTGGTGGGGGCGATTACCACGGCCTTGCTGATCCTGTTCTTTGAACCGGCGCAGGCCGTGACTCTGCTCGAGGTGCCCAAGTGGCAGTTGAGCGGCGCCTTGTTTGGCGTGATCTATATGTTGGTGATGGTCGGCGCGGTGCCTCGGGTCGGGACGGCGGTGGCGACGGTCGCGGTGATCCTCGGCCAATTGGGCATGGGCATGCTGATCGACAATTTCGGCTGGTTGGGCAATCCACCCATTGAGTTGTCCGCCAGCCGGATGCTGGCCATGGCGTGCCTGGCCTTGGCCCTGGTCTTCATGTACCGCAGCAGCGTGCGCCAACCTGGCTAGACCGTCAGTCACATCAGTGCAACCGACCTTCATTCAATGCGGTCTCTGTTGCAGAGGCGGCACTGTCGCCGTCCGCGGACGACCACATCAATGGAGTCATACCGATGAAATCAGAAGGCACCTGCGCCTGCCCCGATTGCAACTGCAAACTGGGTGAGCATTCGATTGTGCGACATGGCAAACATTACTGCTGCGAAGGCTGCGCCAAGCACCACGAGCACGGCGAAGCCTGCACCACAGCCGGCTGCAAATGCGCCAAGGGCGCTCATGCTTGAGGGCACTGCACATGCACGTGGAGCCCATCGGGCTCCACGTGTTTCAGGCGCTGGCGTGACTCACTGAGCAGGTCGCCAACTGACGTTTTCGATGCCGAATTTCTCCGCCGTCGGTTTGCTGGTCTTCTTCACTTTTTCCCGGCCGAAGCGGCCTATCCGGCCCACCCCGGCGTCGCAACTGGCCCAGTGCCAGGCCTCGGCGTTATCCATCTTCTCCTGGCGGATAATGAAAGACTTGGGCACACCGTGAAGGGTGTATTCAATGACGAATAATTTTGCGTTGATCATGTGCCGCTATTCCTCCCTGTCGTACTAGAGTGATCCCCCCTCGCGGGAAAAATTCATTCCAGTTGCCGACCGGGCAGATTCGATGCTGATGCGGGGCGCTGTTAGACTCTCGGATCCTCAAACGCGAGATTTACTACATGAGCGAGCCCATTCGTCTGACCCAGTACAGTCACGGTGCTGGCTGCGGCTGCAAGATTTCCCCACAGGTGCTCGAGGTGATTCTGGCCGGTAGCGGTGCGCAGAATCTTGATCCAAGACTTTGGGTAGGCAATGCCTCTCGCGACGATGCCGCGGTGTACGCCATCGATGACGAGCGTGGCGTGGTCTCGACCACTGATTTTTTCATGCCGATCGTCGACGATCCGTTTGACTTCGGCCGCATCGCCGCCACCAACGCCATCAGTGACATCTACGCCATGGGCGGTGATCCGCTGATGGCGATTGCCATTCTTGGCTGGCCAGTCAACGTGCTGGCACCGGAAATCGCCCGGGAAGTCATTCGTGGCGGTCGTGCGGTGTGTGATGCGGCCGGCATCCCTCTGGCCGGTGGCCACTCCATCGATGCCCCGGAGCCGATCTTCGGCCTCGCAGTGACCGGGCTGGTGAGCAAGCGCCACATGAAGCGCAATGACACCGCCAAGGCCGGCTGCCTGCTGTACCTGACCAAGCCTTTGGGCATCGGCATCCTCACCACGGCGGAAAAGAAGGGCAAGCTGCGTGACGGCGATATTGGCCTGGCGCGGGACTGGATGTGCACCCTGAACAAGCCGGGCAGTCGCTTTGGCAAGCTCGAGGGCGTGGCCGCGATGACCGATGTCACCGGTTTCGGCTTGCTCGGGCATCTGGTGGAAATGGCCGATGGCAGCGACTTGACCGCGCGCATTGACTACAACCGGGTGCCACGCCTGCCGGGTGTTGAATACTACCTGGAGCAAGGCTGCGTGCCCGGCGGCACCCAGCGCAATTTCGACAGTTATGCCAACCGGCTCGGGCGTATTCAGGAGCTGCACAAGTTGCTGCTGTGTGACCCGCAGACCAGTGGTGGCCTGTTGGTCGCGGTCACGCCGCAAGGCAACGAAGCGTTCCTCGCGGTTGCCGCCGAGTTGGGTCTTGAGCTGGCGCCTATTGGCGAATTGGTTGAGCGACAGGGCAACGCGGTCGAGGTGATCTGATGTCCATCGATATCACCGATTATCGGCAGATCTTCCTCGAAGATCGGCCGATGATGGATACCCGGGCACCCATCGAGTTCAGCAAGGGCGCGTTCCCCGGGGTGGTCAATCTGCCGTTGATGACTGACCTGGAGCGTGAGCGGGTTGGCACCTGCTACAAGCAGCAAGGACAACAGGCGGCCATCGTCCTCGGCCATCAACTGGTCAGCGCCGATATCAAGGCCGCGCGTATCCAAGCCTGGGCTGAATTTGCCCGGGCCAATCCCCGAGGCTACCTGTATTGCTTTCGTGGCGGGCTGCGCTCGCAGATCGTCCAGCAATGGCTCAAGGATGAAGCGGGCATCGATTATCCGCGGGTGGCTGGCGGCTACAAGGCCATGCGAACTTTCCTGCTATCGACCGTGGATGCGGCGGTCGCTGAATGTGATTTCGTGTTGCTAGGCGGCATGACCGGCACCGGCAAGACCGAGGTCCTCAACCGTCTGGCCAATGGCCTGGATCTGGAAGGGTACGCGAACCATCGCGGCTCGAGCTTCGGCAAGCGGGCGAGTGGGCAGCCCTCGAACATCGATTTCGAAAACCGCCTGGCTGTCGATGTGTTGAAGAAACGCGCGCAGGGGCTGCAGCAGTTTGTCGTGGAAGATGAAAGCCGCATGGTCGGCAGTTGCGCCTTGCCATTGCCCTTGCACCAGGGCATGCAGCGTTATCCCATGGTCTGGCTTGAAGACAGCCTGCAGGGGCGGGTCGAGCGTATCCTGCGCGACTATGTGACCGACCTGTGTGCGGAGTTTATCGTCGTACATGGCGATCATGGCTTCGCCCTGTTTTCCGAGCGTCTGCTGGAGAGCCTTAACAACATTCGCAAGCGGCTGGGAGGCGAGCGTCATATACGATTGCTGCTTCTCATGGAGGCGGCGCTGGCCGAGCAGGCGCACAGCGGCTCGGTGGACTTGCACCGCGCCTGGATCGAAGGCTTGCTGAACGAATACTACGACCCGATGTACGCCTTCCAGCGGCAAAAGAAAGGCGCACGTATCGAGTTTTCCGGTGACCAGGGCGCAGTCCTCGACTACCTGCGCGAACGTGCCGAGCGCCAGTAGTCAGGGGGGCGGCGTTGCGCTACAGCAGCGCCGCGCCGATCAAGCCGCTGAGGATGCCGATCACTACGGTCAGTACGGCCACGGTGACCAGCACCCGGGTGTCGAAGTCTTTGCGCAGCATCAGCAGCGACGGCAGGCTGATGCTCGGCAGCGTCATCAACAAGGCAACGGCCGGTCCGGTGCCCATGCCCAGGGCCATCATGGTCTGCACGATGGGGATTTCAGCAGCCGTCGGAATCACGAACAAGGTGCCGACGATGGCCAGGGGGATCAGCCACCACAGGCTGTTGGCCATCGCGCCGTCGACATGGGGGAACAGCCAGACCCTGGCGGCGCCGAGGAGCAGTACCGCCAGCACGTAAATCGGAATGGTGCTCCAGAACAGTTGCCACAATGTCCGTCCCCAGCGACTGAGGAAAGGTTGCGCGTCTGCGTCGCTGGCATCTGCCACCGCTGCCAATGCCGCCGGCGGCACCTGCTCGGGACGGGAAATGCGCTGGGCCACCAGCGACACACCCAACACCAGCACAATCCCCACCACCAGGCGCAAGGCGCTGAAGCCCCAGCCAAGCACAAACCCCATGAATACCAGGGTGGCCGGGTTCAGCACCGGGTTGGCGATCCAGAACGCCAGCGCCGCACCCACCGAAACGTTTTGCCGGCGCATGCCCGCGGCCACCGGCGCGGCGCAGCAACTGCACATCATGCCGGGCAGGGCGAACAATCCCCCGCGCAGGGTCGAGCCGAAACCGGCACGACCGAAAAGACGCAGTAACCAGTCCCTAGGGATCAGCACTTGCAGCAGCGAGCCGAGGATCACTGCCAGCACCGCCGCTTTCCAGATAGCCAGGAAATACACCTTGGCGTAAGTCAGGGCGGCTGCCAGTGGTGCGCTCGGTTGGTCGTTGAGGATGGAGGCGCCGATGCTGTGGCTGTCGGCGGCGGTAAACGCCTTGAAGTAGTAGGGGGACCACTTGACGTAATAGAGGCCGATGCAGGCCACCAATAGAAACAGCGTGGGTTTCCACCAGAACGACCAGCCCCGGGCTGGGGCTGTCAGGGACTTGGTCATGTGCGGGTTCCGTGCAGTGGAGGCAGACTGCTTATATTAGCCTGTTGCCGCAGATGTTGGCCGTTGGTGGCAGGCGATCAGGTCGGACAGTTCTGTTCGCCGTTGTCCAGGCCCTGGCGGTAGTGCTGGCTCTGCAAGGTGGCCTTGCCGTTGTGCCAGGTCAGGGTCAGGACGTACATCGAATCGAAGTCGCCGGACTCCCAGTCGTCGGTGATCGACTGTTTGCTGCCGACCGCCTCGCGCGCCACCTTGTTGATCAGTTCCGGCAGGTAGCCGTGGGACCAGGCGGTGTAGATGATCGAGTTGTGGTACTTGTCGTGGAGCAACTCGTCAGCCAGTTCACTGGTGTCGTTGGCCGAGAATTCGATGTTCACCGGCAATCCCAGTTTGATCGCGCTGGGGCTGATGGTCATCAGTGGGCGGATGTAGCTGTAGGAGTTATCCAGTTCACCTTCCTCGACGTTGCGGGTCGGGTTGGCGGCGAACACGAAATCGGCTTTGCCGAACTTTTCCGGCAGCAGTTGCGCCAGGTCGATGGCGCGGTTCAGGCCTTGGCAATTGAGTTGACCCAGGCCGCCGGCGGGTTTTTCGGCGTGCCGCAAAAACACCAGGGTCTGGGTGCCGTCGGCCGGTTGTGCGCGGCTTTCACTGGACTCCAGGGAGAGGAGCAGGGCGCAGGTTGTGAGCAAGGCGGGGAAGAAGACGAAGGCGCGTTGCTTCAGGCGTTGACTCAACTTCAATGTGTTTCTCATCGGGGTAATCGTTCTTCAGCACATTCAGGTTAAGGCTGACAAACCTTTCCACCGCAAGCTCCCGGCTTCGGATGGTTTTCCATGTCATTAAGCGATCAGTCTTGAATTCGCGCAGGCTTCAGAGTCCGTTGACGGCCATTGGTTCGATTGGATTCTGCGGGCGCGCACTTTATCCGGGGTTGTGAGCGGCTGGGGCGAAGGTTAGCGACAGAATGTTTCCGATTTAAGATTCCGATGCCCGCACACAGGCGATAAGCTAGCGGCGGTATAGGTCGGCCGTGCGCCTTGGGCAAGGCCGAACGTCAGTCGCTAAACTGTCACTGGATGTGAATCATGACCGATTTGTCAGCTTTTCCGATTACTGAAAAATGGCCAGCGCAGTTTCCTGACTGGATTCAACTGTATTCCCTGCCAACCCCCAATGGGGTGAAAGTCTCGATCTTGCTCGAAGAAATCGGCTTGCCGTACGAGCCGCACCGGGTCAGCTTTGAAACCAACGATCAGATGTCCCCGGCATTCCTGTCCTTGAACCCGAACAACAAGATCCCGGCGATCCTCGATCCCCATGGTCCAGACGACAAGCCTCTGGCGCTGTTCGAGTCCGGCGCCATCCTGATCTACCTGGCGGACAAGAGCGGGCAATTGCTGGCACAGGAGTCTGCAGCGCGTTACGAGACCCTGCAGTGGCTGATGTTCCAGATGGGCGGCATCGGCCCGATGTTCGGGCAATTGGGTTTTTTCAATAAATTTGCCGGCAAGGACTACGAGGACAAGCGTCCTCGTGACCGTTATGTTGTCGAGAGCACGCGACTGTTGAAGGTCCTCGACGAGCGCCTGCAAGGCCGCGACTGGATCATGGGCGAGCGCTACACTATCGCCGATATTGCGATCTTCCCGTGGGTGCGCAACCTGATCGGTTTCTATGAAGCCGGAGACCTGGTGGGGATCCACAACTTTCCAAACGTAACTCGGGTGCTGGCGCGCTTCCTGGCCCGTCCGGCGGTGATTCGCGGCCTGGAAATTCCCAAGCCATGACCGCGCACCTTGCCACCTCGCGGTGGCAAGGTACTTCCCAGCGCTTGGCGGTACCCGACTCTTACCGAATCCGCAATAAACTGTTGCCCGATCCGCATTTGTATCCGCAGCAGTCAAGGGCATAAGCTCGCTGCCTTTCGCCGCCTACTTGTGCCAGGAAATGTCCATGACCAGCCAATTCCCCGAAGCCCGTCCTCGTCGCCTGCGGCGCACCCCGCAGTTGCGCAGCCTGTTCCAGGAAAGCGAATTCAGCCTCAACGACCTGGTGCTGCCGATCTTTGTCGAGGAAGAAATCGACGACTTCGTGCCCATCACCAGCATGCCCGGCGTGCGGCGGATTCCGGAGTCGAAACTGGCGGGGGAGATCGAGCGTTATGCGCGGGCGGGGATCAAGTCGGTGATGACCTTCGGCGTCTCCCATCACCTGGATGGCCATGGCAGTGATACCTGGCAGGAGAACGGGCTGGTGTCGCGCATGGCGCGGATCTGCAAGGACGCGGTGCCGGAAATGATCGTCATGTCCGATACCTGTTTTTGCGAGTACACCGACCATGGTCATTGCGGCACCTTGCACAATGGCGAGGTCGACAACGACGCGACCTTGATCAATCTGGGCAAGCAGGCCGTGGCCGCCGCTCGCGCTGGCGCCGATGTGATTGCACCCTCGGCGGCCATGGATGGCCAGGTCCAGGCGATTCGCCGGGCGCTGGACCAGGCCGGCTTCAGCCAGACCTCGATCATGGCCTATTCGACCAAGTTCGCCTCGGCGCTTTATGGCCCTTTCCGTGAAGCGGGCGGCAGTGCGCTCAAGGGTGACCGCAAAAGTTACCAGATGAACCCGATGAATCGCCGCGAAGCCGTGCGTGAGTCGCTGCTCGACGAGCAGGAGGGGGCCGACGCGCTGATGGTCAAGCCGGCCGGCGCGTACCTGGACATCATCCGCGATATCCGTGAGGCCTCGCGCTTGCCGTTGGCGGCTTATCAGGTCAGTGGCGAATACGCGATGATCAAGTTCGGCGCGGCAGCGGGCGCCATCGATGAGGGGCGAGTGGTGCGCGAAAGCCTGGGGGCGATCAAGCGCGCGGGGGCCGACCTGATCTTCACCTACTTCGCTATGGATCTGGCGCTCAGCGGGATCTGATTCAGCCGAGGTAAGGCCTGATCCCGTGATCGCGAAAGTAGCGCTCGATGACTTTCGGGTCGCTGGACAGGTCGGCGACGGCGACATAGGTGTCCGGTCGCAACAGATAAAAGCCGTTGCGCGCCAGGCCGGCTTGTTCGTGTATCGGCAGCCAGGCGAACACGTGCAGCGGCAGGTGATGCTCGGTGCACCAGGCGCGCATCTCGTCGCTGGTATCCCCGTATACATGTACCTGCCAGTCGAGACTGGTCAGGCTGGCAAAGTTGTCGTGTTCGGCGTCCTGCGCCCAGGGCAGGCGATCGCCACCGAACACGGCGCCGGCATGCCCGGCACTCAGTGCCATGCCGCGGTAGTTCAGGGTGATCTGCGACACGGTGCGAAACAGAAATTCCCGCGCCCGTTCCAGGCCGACCATCTTCGGTAACAGGTAGGGTGCCACGCGCGTGCGCATGACATCCGCCAGTGCGCCGTCGGCAGTGACGAAGCTGAATACCCGGTCGGTGGTGGCCACCAGCTTGCGGGCGAAGGCCACGCGTTCCACTTCATAGCTGTCGAGCAAGCTGTCCCGGGCGCCGCCATTGAGCACCGCCGCGAGCTTCCAGGCCAGATTGATCGCATCGCCAATCCCGGTATTCATGCCCTGGCCGCCGACCGGGCTGTGCACATGGGCGGCATCACCGAGCAGGAACGCCCGGCCAAGACGAAAGGCATCGGCGACCCGATGATGCACACGGTAGGTGGAGAACCAGTTGAGGCGCCTGACCTCGACTTGCATGTGCTCGATGGCGCGACGGCTGACGTCTTCGAAGCGCAGCGTCTCGGCCTGTTCGGCACGCTCATCGCGCACGGTGCCGATCAAGCGTGCGCGACCCTCGCCCGCCATCGGAAAGACCGCGAGGAAATCCGCTTCATCGAGGTCCACGTGCAACTCGCCGTTGAAGGCCGGGCCGCTTCCGTCGACATCCGCCACGTAGAACACCTGCTGGTAGGTACCTCCCGGGAAACCGATGTCGAGGGTCTTGCGCACGATGGACCGGGCACCGTCGCAGCCGGCCAGGTAACAGGCCTGGCAGGATTGGGACTGGCCGTCGGGTAGGCGAAGTTGTGCGTTGAGGCCGCCGTCGTCCTGGGTAAAACCGAGCAACTCGGTGTCGCGCTCGACCTCGACGCCGAACTGCTTCAGGCGCTCGATCAGCAGTTGTTCATGCTGGTCTTGTGGGAATATCTCCAGGAAGGAGTAGGGCGTCAGGTCCTGGCCGATGGTCGCGAACGGCAGATGGGCGACTGGCTTGCCCTTGACCCACAGGTTCGCTGCAGGGACTTTATGACCGTTGGCGACCACGCTCTGGCTGAGGTCGAGTTGTCGGTAGAGTTCAAGGGTGCGGGCCTGGACCGCCAGGGCGCGGGACGTGGTGCCTGGCGCGCTGGTCTTGTCGAATATGCGCACGCGAATCCCCAGCTTGCTCAGCCACAGCGCCAATACCAGGCCGGTGGGGCCTGCGCCGACGATCAAGACATCGCTGCGGTTCATCGTAGTGCCCTCGTAGGAGCCGGATGTGGCCTGCAGGCGGGGCGAACTCGGCGGAGGGTCGAATGTCAGAAAGCCGCAAACCATTTTACATTGAAGAGCAAGGTCGCTTGCTTTTCCACTGGCAGAACACCGAAGTTGGTGATTGCACTTGCCCGGTACGTCAAAAGGACACTTGAGTTACGCCATGTCATTCAATCCATTGATCATCAGCCTGTTGCTGCTGTCGTTGTTGGCCGGTTGCGCCAGCCAGGGCACTCACCAGGCGCCGCCGAAGCCGGCGCAAGTCAAGGCGCAGATCGTTTCGCTGTTGCCGGCCAAGACCCAGGACCGCGAAGGCTGGGCCAACGACATTTATAGCGCTTTCGAGAGGCAGTCGATCCCGGCGACGACGCAGAACCTGTGTTCAGTGCTGGCGGTAACCGAGCAGGAGTCGACCTTTCAGGCGGATCCGAAGGTGCCGGGGCTGGGCAAAATCGCCCGGGACGAGATCGATCGCCGTGCCGCCAAGGCGCACATCCCCGGTTTTCTGGTGCGCACGGCCCTGGAGGTCAGCTCGACCAATGGCAAAAGCTATAGCGATCGGCTCAACGCAGCACGCAGCGAGAAGGAACTGAGTGCGATCTTTGATGACTTCATTGGCCGGGTGCCGATGGGCAAGACCCTGTTTGGCGGTTTCAATCCGGTGCATACCGGCGGTCCGATGCAGGTCAGCATCGCCTTTGCCGAACAGCACGCCCGTGACTATCCCTATTCGGTGGACGGCTCGATTCGTCGCGAAGTGTTTACCCGGCGGGGCGGTATGTATTTCGGTATCGCCCATTTGCTCGGCTATCCGGTGAGCTACCGCGTGCCGCTGTACCGCTTTGCCGATTTCAATGCCGGGTGGTATGCCAGCCGAAATGCGGCGTTCCAGGCCGCACTCAATCGCGCAACCGGTGGTTCGCTGGCGTTGGACGGCGATTTGATTCGCTACGGCTCGCTGCTGCCGGGGTCCACTGAATTGGTTGTGCGTGGATTGGGCAAGCGCCTGGGAATGCGCAACAGCACCATTCGTGATCAGTTGGAGTTGGGGGACAGCCCGGCATTCGAGGAAAGCAAACTCTACAAGCGGGTATTCGAGCTGGCCGACAAGGCCCAAGGTTCAGCGCTGCCCAGGGCGGTGTTACCGGGTATTGAGCTGCGCAGCCCGAAAATCACCCGCAAGCTGACCACGGCGTGGTTTGCCAAGCGCGTCGATGAGCGCTATCAACGCTGCATGACTCGGGCCGGGAACGGCGGGGGATAACGCAGGCGAAAAAAAGCCCGGCTGATCAAGCCGGGCTTTTTCGATGAGTCTTTCGTTCCGGCCATTCATGCACGGTTCTGAGTCAGGCGATCGGAGCCCCCTTCGGCGACGCGGTTCTGCTGCAGGCGATCGGAGCCCCCTTCGGCGACGCGGTTCTGCTGCAGGCGATCGGAGCCCCCTTCGGCGACGCGGTTCTGCTGCAGGCGATCGGAGCCCCCTTCGGCGACGCGGTTCTGCTGCAGGCGATCGGAGCCCCCTTCGGCGACGCGGTTCTGCTGCAGGCGATCGGAGCCCCCTTCGGCGACGCGGTTCTGCTGCAGGCGATCGGAGCCCCCTTCGGCAACGCGGTTCTGCTGCAGGCGATCGGAACCACCTTCGGCGACGCGGTTCTGTTGCAGGCGATCGGAGCCACCTTCGGCAATCACGGGCTGGTGCTGGGAAGTGGTGACGACTTGTACCTGGGACGCGGCAAACACGTTGGCGGCGAGTACGGAAAAGGCGAGGCCGAGAATGATTTGGCGTTTCATGAGAGTGTGCTCCGGGGTGTTGTGGGTTGGTATGGAGCAGATGTTACGCGTCACGATTTTTAAGAGAACTTCATTGGGTCGATGGTGAACATCGACGGCAATGATGGTGGGGGCGGTTGCAGCGCTCATCGATGATGGGAGCCGGGCAGGGGATGTTCTTCTATATAGGGAGTGTTGATAGGCCAGCTGTTTTCAGTCTTTTGATAGAAAAACCAAATTAGCAGTTGACGGCAGATTTCATGTGTCTATAATTCGCACCACTTCCGGCGCAGTCGAAACGGAAAACTCCTTGGTAAACAACGAGTTACGCAGTTTTCGGCAGTCAGTGTTCCAGGTCATCGAAACACGAAGGAAGTTGAAAAAGAGGTGTTGACAGCAGCGTGTAACGCTGTAGAATTCGCCTCCCGCTGACGAGAGATCTAAGGCGCAAGTGGTTGAAGTTGTTAAGGATTCCTTGAAAACTTCTGAAAATAATCACTTGACAGCAAATGAGGCTGCTGTAGAATGCGCGCCTCGGTTGAGACGAAAGATCTTAACCAACCGCTCTTTAACAACTGAATCAAGCAATTCGTGTGGGTGCTTGTGCAGTCAGACTGATAGTCAGAAAGATTATCAGCATCACAAGTTACTCCGCGAGAAATCAAAGATGTAACCAACGATTGCTGAGCCGAGTTTAGGGTTTCTTAAAAACCCAAAGATGTTTGAACTGAAGAGTTTGATCATGGCTCAGATTGAACGCTGGCGGCAGGCCTAACACATGCAAGTCGAGCGGTAGAGAGAAGCTTGCTTCTCTTGAGAGCGGCGGACGGGTGAGTAATGCCTAGGAATCTGCCTGGTAGTGGGGGATAACGTTCGGAAACGGACGCTAATACCGCATACGTCCTACGGGAGAAAGCAGGGGACCTTCGGGCCTTGCGCTATCAGATGAGCCTAGGTCGGATTAGCTAGTTGGTGAGGTAATGGCTCACCAAGGCGACGATCCGTAACTGGTCTGAGAGGATGATCAGTCACACTGGAACTGAGACACGGTCCAGACTCCTACGGGAGGCAGCAGTGGGGAATATTGGACAATGGGCGAAAGCCTGATCCAGCCATGCCGCGTGTGTGAAGAAGGTCTTCGGATTGTAAAGCACTTTAAGTTGGGAGGAAGGGTTGTAGATTAATACTCTGCAATTTTGACGTTACCGACAGAATAAGCACCGGCTAACTCTGTGCCAGCAGCCGCGGTAATACAGAGGGTGCAAGCGTTAATCGGAATTACTGGGCGTAAAGCGCGCGTAGGTGGTTCGTTAAGTTGGATGTGAAAGCCCCGGGCTCAACCTGGGAACTGCATTCAAAACTGACGAGCTAGAGTATGGTAGAGGGTGGTGGAATTTCCTGTGTAGCGGTGAAATGCGTAGATATAGGAAGGAACACCAGTGGCGAAGGCGACCACCTGGACTGATACTGACACTGAGGTGCGAAAGCGTGGGGAGCAAACAGGATTAGATACCCTGGTAGTCCACGCCGTAAACGATGTCAACTAGCCGTTGGAATCCTTGAGATTTTAGTGGCGCAGCTAACGCATTAAGTTGACCGCCTGGGGAGTACGGCCGCAAGGTTAAAACTCAAATGAATTGACGGGGGCCCGCACAAGCGGTGGAGCATGTGGTTTAATTCGAAGCAACGCGAAGAACCTTACCAGGCCTTGACATCCAATGAACTTTCCAGAGATGGATTGGTGCCTTCGGGAACATTGAGACAGGTGCTGCATGGCTGTCGTCAGCTCGTGTCGTGAGATGTTGGGTTAAGTCCCGTAACGAGCGCAACCCTTGTCCTTAGTTACCAGCACGTAATGGTGGGCACTCTAAGGAGACTGCCGGTGACAAACCGGAGGAAGGTGGGGATGACGTCAAGTCATCATGGCCCTTACGGCCTGGGCTACACACGTGCTACAATGGTCGGTACAAAGGGTTGCCAAGCCGCGAGGTGGAGCTAATCCCATAAAACCGATCGTAGTCCGGATCGCAGTCTGCAACTCGACTGCGTGAAGTCGGAATCGCTAGTAATCGCGAATCAGAATGTCGCGGTGAATACGTTCCCGGGCCTTGTACACACCGCCCGTCACACCATGGGAGTGGGTTGCACCAGAAGTAGCTAGTCTAACCTTCGGGAGGACGGTTACCACGGTGTGATTCATGACTGGGGTGAAGTCGTAACAAGGTAGCCGTAGGGGAACCTGCGGCTGGATCACCTCCTTAATCGACGACATCAGCTGCTGCATAAGCTCCCACACGAATTGCTTGATTCATTGAAGAAGACGAGAACAGCCCTGCGGTACGGGGTTGTTGTATGTCGTAAAGCTTAGAAATGAGCATTCCAGCGTGAATGTTGATTTCTGATCTTTAAGATTAGACCGTTCTTTAAAAATTTGGGTATGTGATAGAAAGATAGACTGAACGTTACTTTCACTGGTAACGGATCAGGCTAAGGTAAAATTTGTGAGTGACTCTTAAGAGTTTTGCGAATTTTCGGCGAATGTCGTCTTCATAGTATAACCAGATTGCTTGGGGTTATATGGTCAAGTGAAGAAGCGCATACGGTGGATGCCTTGGCAGTCAGAGGCGATGAAAGACGTGGTAGCCTGCGAAAAGCTTCGGGGAGTCGGCAAACAGACTTTGATCCGGAGATGTCTGAATGGGGGAACCCAGCCATCATAAGATGGTTATCTTGTACTGAATACATAGGTGCAAGAGGCGAACCAGGGGAACTGAAACATCTAAGTACCCTGAGGAAAAGAAATCAACCGAGATTCCCTTAGTAGTGGCGAGCGAACGGGGACTAGCCCTTAAGTGGCTTTGAGATTAGCGGAACGCTCTGGAAAGTGCGGCCATAGTGGGTGATAGCCCTGTACGCGAAAATCTCTTAGTCATGAAATCGAGTAGGACGGAGCACGAGAAACTTTGTCTGAATATGGGGGGACCATCCTCCAAGGCTAAATACTACTGACTGACCGATAGTGAACTAGTACCGTGAGGGAAAGGCGAAAAGAACCCCGGAGAGGGGAGTGAAATAGATCCTGAAACCGTATGCGTACAAGCAGTGGGAGCCCACTTTGTTGGGTGACTGCGTACCTTTTGTATAATGGGTCAGCGACTTATTTTCAGTGGCGAGCTTAACCGAATAGGGGAGGCGTAGCGAAAGCGAGTCTTAATAGGGCGTCTAGTCGCTGGGAATAGACCCGAAACCGGGCGATCTATCCATGGGCAGGTTGAAGGTTGGGTAACACTAACTGGAGGACCGAACCGACTACCGTTGAAAAGTTAGCGGATGACCTGTGGATCGGAGTGAAAGGCTAATCAAGCTCGGAGATAGCTGGTTCTCCTCGAAAGCTATTTAGGTAGCGCCTCATGTATCACTGTAGGGGGTAGAGCACTGTTTCGGCTAGGGGGTCATCCCGACTTACCAAACCGATGCAAACTCCGAATACCTACAAGTGCCGAGCATGGGAGACACACGGCGGGTGCTAACGTCCGTCGTGAAAAGGGAAACAACCCAGACCGTCAGCTAAGGTCCCAAAGTTATGGTTAAGTGGGAAACGATGTGGGAAGGCTTAGACAGCTAGGAGGTTGGCTTAGAAGCAGCCACCCTTTAAAGAAAGCGTAATAGCTCACTAGTCGAGTCGGCCTGCGCGGAAGATGTAACGGGGCTCAAACCATACACCGAAGCTACGGGTATCATCTTAGGATGATGCGGTAGAGGAGCGTTCTGTAAGCCTGTGAAGGTGAGTTGAGAAGCTTGCTGGAGGTATCAGAAGTGCGAATGCTGACATGAGTAACGACAATGGGTGTGAAAAACACCCACGCCGAAAGACCAAGGTTTCCTGCGCAACGTTAATCGACGCAGGGTTAGTCGGTCCCTAAGGCGAGGCTGAAAAGCGTAGTCGATGGAAAACAGGTTAATATTCCTGTACTTCTGGTTATTGCGATGGAGGGACGGAGAAGGCTAGGCCAGCTTGGCGTTGGTTGTCCAAGTTTAAGGTGGTAGGCTGGAATCTTAGGTAAATCCGGGATTCTAAGGCCGAGAGCTGATGACGAGTGTTCTTTTAGAACACGAAGTGGTTGATGCCATGCTTCCAAGAAAAGCTTCTAAGCTTCAGGTAACCAGGAACCGTACCCCAAACCGACACAGGTGGTTGGGTAGAGAATACCAAGGCGCTTGAGAGAACTCGGGTGAAGGAACTAGGCAAAATGGCACCGTAACTTCGGGAGAAGGTGCGCCGGTGAGGGTGAAGGACTTGCTCCGTAAGCTCATGCCGGTCGAAGATACCAGGCCGCTGCGACTGTTTATTAAAAACACAGCACTCTGCAAACACGAAAGTGGACGTATAGGGTGTGACGCCTGCCCGGTGCCGGAAGGTTAATTGATGGGGTTAGCTAACGCGAAGCTCTTGATCGAAGCCCCGGTAAACGGCGGCCGTAACTATAACGGTCCTAAGGTAGCGAAATTCCTTGTCGGGTAAGTTCCGACCTGCACGAATGGCGTAACGATGGCGGCGCTGTCTCCACCCGAGACTCAGTGAAATTGAAATCGCTGTGAAGATGCAGTGTATCCGCGGCTAGACGGAAAGACCCCGTGAACCTTTACTATAGCTTTGCACTGGACTTTGAATTTGCTTGTGTAGGATAGGTGGGAGGCTTTGAAGCGTGGACGCCAGTCTGCGTGGAGCCATCCTTGAAATACCACCCTGGCAACTTTGAGGTTCTAACTCAGGTCCGTTATCCGGATCGAGGACAGTGTATGGTGGGTAGTTTGACTGGGGCGGTCTCCTCCTAAAGAGTAACGGAGGAGTACGAAGGTGCGCTCAGACCGGTCGGAAATCGGTCGTAGAGTATAAAGGCAAAAGCGCGCTTGACTGCGAGACAGACACGTCGAGCAGGTACGAAAGTAGGTCTTAGTGATCCGGTGGTTCTGTATGGAAGGGCCATCGCTCAACGGATAAAAGGTACTCCGGGGATAACAGGCTGATACCGCCCAAGAGTTCATATCGACGGCGGTGTTTGGCACCTCGATGTCGGCTCATCACATCCTGGGGCTGAAGCCGGTCCCAAGGGTATGGCTGTTCGCCATTTAAAGTGGTACGCGAGCTGGGTTTAGAACGTCGTGAGACAGTTCGGTCCCTATCTGCCGTGGACGTTTGAGATTTGAGAGGGGCTGCTCCTAGTACGAGAGGACCGGAGTGGACGAACCTCTGGTGTTCCGGTTGTCACGCCAGTGGCATTGCCGGGTAGCTATGTTCGGAATAGATAACCGCTGAAAGCATCTAAGCGGGAAACTAGCCTCAAGATGAGATCTCACTGGAACCTTGAGTTCCCTGAAGGGCCGTCGAAGACTACGACGTTGATAGGTTGGGTGTGTAAGCGCTGTGAGGCGTTGAGCTAACCAATACTAATTGCCCGTGAGGCTTGACCATATAACACCCAAGCAATCTGCATGCTCGAAAGAGACCAGATTGCGGTGTGTGAAGACGATACAAACCGAAAGTTTGCGACTCACAAAACACCGACTGTCACATACCCAATTTGCTGAAGCGAGGCCCTCAGGCCACGACTCAGTACCCGAATTTCTTGACGACCATAGAGCATTGGAACCACCTGATCCCATCCCGAACTCAGCAGTGAAACGATGCATCGCCGATGGTAGTGTGGGGTTTCCCCATGTGAGAGTAGGTCATCGTCAAGATTAAATTCCGAAACCCCTATCTGCGTACGCAGGTAGGGGTTTTGTTTTTGCGCGCGAAACAGCCAGCTGCAAACCTGACTTAATCTTCATGTTCAAGGGGCACCATTCGGGGGATTTGCCCTGATACGGCCGCGCTGTTTTGCTATGGTGCAGCTCTTTTTTCAAGGCTGTAGCAATGCCGGAACCGATTCACATCAAGGATCACGAAAACGAAAAACGCATGGTCAACAAGCGGCTATTGGCCTGCGCGTTGCTCGTGGCGGCCATTTCCTGTGCGTTGGTCGTCCGCTTGTACATCCTGCAAGTCGTCGAGTTTGATTATCACTCGACCATTTCCGAAAACAATCGGGTCCACGTGCTGCCGATCACACCGCCCCGTGGCCTGATCTACGACCGCAACGGCGTGCTGTTGGCCGACAACCGGCCCAGCTACAACCTGACCATCACCCGCGAACGCGCGACTGATATACACGGCGAGCTGGATTCGATCATCAGCTTGCTGCATCTGCCTGCCGAAGATCGCGCGGTGTTCGATAAGGCGATGAAGCAGGCACGGCATCCCTTCGTGCCGGTCACCCTGTTCTACGAACTCACCGAAGAACAGATCGCCATTCTCGCCGTCAACGAGTTTCGCTTGCCGGGGATCGACGTCGAGCCGCAGTTCGTGCGCAACTATCCCCTGGGGCCCCACTTTGCCCACTCGATTGGCTACGTCGGCCGGATCAACGAAAAAGAATCGAAAGTCCTCGACTCGGTGGAGTACCGGGGCACACAGTCCATCGGCAAAACCGGCGTCGAAAAATTCTACGAAGCCGAACTGCATGGGCACGTAGGGTATGAGGAAGTCGAGACCAACGCCCAGGGGCGCGTCTTGCGCGTGCTCAAACACACCGACCCGATCCCGGGGAAGAACATCGTCCTCAGCCTTGATGTGAAACTGCAGGAGGCTGCCGAAGCGGCCTTGGGTGATCGACGTGGTTCGGTAGTCGCCCTCGACCCGGCAACCGGTGAAGTGTTGGCGATGGTCAGCAAACCCAGCTTCGATCCCAACCTGTTCGTCACCGGCATCAGCTTCAAGGAATATGCCGCCCTGCATGATTCCATCGACCGTCCCTTGTTCAACCGGGTGCTGCGTGGCCTCTATGCGCCCGGCTCAACCATCAAGCCGGAGGTGGCCATCGCCGGCCTCGACACCGGCGTGGTCACCGCGCAAACCCGGGTCTTCGATCCGGGCTATTACCAACTGCCGGATTTCGATCACAAGTACCGTAACTGGAATCACAGCGGTGACGGTTGGGTCGACATGGACGCGGCGATCATGCGCTCCAACGACACCTATTTCTATGACCTGGCCCACAAGCTGGGGATCGATCGCCTGCACGATTACATGGCCATGTTCGGCCTTGGCGAGAAAGTCTCGATGGATATGTTCGAAGAGTCTGCCGGGCTGATGCCGTCACAAGCCTGGAAGCGCGCAACACGGCGTCAACCCTGGTTCCCCGGCGAAACGGTAATCCTCGGCATCGGCCAGGGCTACATGCAGGTCACGCCCCTGCAACTGGCCCAGGCCACCGCGCTGATCGCCAACAAAGGCGTGTGGAACCGTCCGCACCTGGCGAAAACCGTCGACGGTGTCGCACCGGTGGACGAACACCCGATGCCCAACATCCTGCTGAAAAATCCCCGGGATTGGGAGCAGGTCAATCATGGTATGCAGATGGTCATGCACGATCCGCGCGGCATTGCCCGTGCGGCGGCGGCCGGTGCGCAATACCGGATTGCCGGCAAGAGTGGTACCGCGCAAGTGGTGGCGATCAAGCAAGGCGAGCGCTATAACCGCTTGAAGACCCGTGAACGCAACCGCGATAACGCCTTGTTCGTCGGCTTTGCTCCGGCGGAACATCCGCAGATCGTGATTTCGGTGATGATCGAAAATGGCGAGGCGGGCGGTCGTGTCGCAGGGCCTGTGGTGCGGCAGATCATGGATGCCTGGCTGCTGGATGACCAAGGGCATTTGAAGCCGCAATATGCCAGTCCGAGTAAAAGCCCGGGTGACCCTCACGTCTGAAGCGGTACAGGCACTTGCCAGTTGCTTTACGTTAACGTAAACATAGGCGCAGGCGCCGCAGATCCATGGCGCAGCTTTTGCTTGAGGGAAGGACAAACTTCCCTTTACTGCCCTGTGTACCGGGTGTAGACATTTGCTCATGACGTGCGTGCTGCGTCGCAAGCATGGACACGACCCCGCAAGGTGCTGGACGGACTGATCCGGAGCGCTTGATGAGCCCTATAAAAACAACAATTGCACAGTTGCCCCACGAAGCCCGGCTGGCCCGGGAGAAACTCCACCTGGAGGGCGAAGTCCCCGACGGTGTGTTGCGCGCCGAAATTGATGCTTCATGGCGGCGCAGCCTCGGTCACGGCGTGCACTTCAATGGCAAGCATGAACTGGCGCTGGAATCGAGTGCCAGCCTCGAGGTGCTGCTGGCCAGCAATCGCCTGCTGATTGACGCTGCGCTACCGGCCATCGATTACCTGGCGGCTCGCCAAGGCAAGGAAGGCCTGATCATTCTGGCCAACGCCGATGCCACCATTCTTGCCGTTGAAGGCCGCGCTGACCGACTCAAGGGCAGTGGCCTGCAGGATATTACGCTCGGCGCCTGCTGGAGCGAGGCTGTCCGCGGCACCAATGCGCTGGGCACGGCATTGGTCGAGGCGCGACCGACTTTGATCGACTGCGGCGAACACTATCTGGATCGCCTCAGCGACTTCTCCTGCACCTCAGTGCCGATTCATTGCCCCCAGGGCGATATCCTCGGGGTGCTCGACCTGACCCGCGAAGGCCCGTTGGGACGGGTCCACGACAGCACCGCCTTGCTGGCCATGGCGGTCAGCCAGATCGAGAGCCGGGTGTTCAACGCCAGCTTCGCCGATCAGATTGTGCTGGCCTTCCACAGTCGTCGGCAGTACCTGGAGTCGCCTTGGCAGGGCCTATTGGCGGTGAGCCTGGGCGGGCAGATCCTCGCGGTCAGCGCCCAGGCTTGCCAGTTGCTCAACGCCGAGCGCGCAGCGTTGGTGGGACAGCGCTGCGAAGCGTTTCTCGGGGTCGATGGCGTGCAATTGCTCGCGCGCCTGCAGCAAGGCGCGATTGGCAGCCTGCAAACCGCCAAGGGCGAATTCTTCTACAAAGCCCTGCGTGCGCCGCAACGCTCGCTGAATGTCGGCACAGCGCCGCGCCCGGCTGCAAAAACCACTAAAGCTGCGCCCGATCTCGATACGCTCGCCGGCAGCAACAGCCGCTATGCAAGGGCGTTGCGCATGGCCCGGCAAGGCCTGGCCAATGAGTTGCCGGTGTTGCTGCTGGGGGAGACCGGCACCGGCAAGGAAGTGGTAGCACGGGCGCTGCACCTGGCCGGCAGTCGCTGCGAAAAACCCTTTATTGCGGTCAACTGTGCGGCGATTCCCGAAGGGTTGATCGAGTCCGAGCTGTTCGGCTACCGCGAAGGTGCGTTCACCGGCTCGCGGCGCGGCGGGATGATCGGTCGCCTGCAGCAAGCTCATGGCGGCACGTTGTTCCTCGATGAAATCGGCGACATGCCGCTGGCCCTGCAGGCCCGCCTGTTGCGCGTGCTGCAAGACCGCAAAGTCGCGCCACTGGGGGCCGGCGAAGAACAGGACATCGACGTCGCGCTGATCTGCGCTACCCACCGAGACCTCAAGCGCCTGGTGGAGGACAAGCATTTTCGCGAAGACCTGTTCTACCGGGTCAACGGCATCAGCGTGATGCTCCCGGCGCTGCGCGAGCGCGAGGATTTCAGCGAGTTGCTCAAGCGCCTGCTGGCCAAGCTCGACGCCCCCAGCGTGACGCTCAAGGCCGACCTCAGCCAACTGCTCGCCGCCTACCACTGGCCGGGCAACATCCGCCAACTGGAGATGGTCCTGCGTACCGCCCTGGCGATGCGTGAACCGGGTGAAACGGTGCTCGGCCTCGACCACCTGCCGGACAGCATGCTCGATGAACTCAATGCCGGCGAACGTGCGTCCACCGGCAGCATCCGGCAGAACGAACTGGAGCTGATCCGCCAGTCCCTCGACAACCATCAGGGCAATGTCTCGGCCGCGGCCGATGCGCTGGGGATCAGCCGCGCGACCTTGTACCGCAAGCTCAAACAGTTGCGCAGTTGATGCGGCGCTTGATTGTCAGGCTGGTCGACAGCCCCAACCCGCAGGCGCTGGATGCTGCGCTGGCCTGGCTGTACAGCTTCGTGCGTCCGCACCGCCTGGCAATTGCCGGGCTGCTCGGGTTGTCGGTCTGCGCGTCGCTGCTGGTGCTGGTCCAGCCATGGTTGACCAAGCTGCTGATCGATGACGGCTTGCTGGCGAAAAATTTCTCCATGCTGGTGCTGATCGCCGGGCTGATGATCGTCGCCGGGCTGCTCGGCACCGGCTTGTCGGGGATCAACCGCTACCTGCACACGCGGCTTTCCGGACGCATCTTGTTTGCCTTGCGTGACGACCTTTACCGGCATCTGCAAACCCTGTCGCCGGGGTTCTACGGCCAGCGGCGGATCGGTGACCTGATGTCGCGCCTGGACGGCGACGTCGCCGAGATCCAGCGCTTTGCCGTGGACTCGCTGTTCTCTGCGGTGTCGAGCATCATCGGCCTGGTGTGTGCGGTGGCGATGCTGCTGACCCTGTCGTGGAAACTGTCATTGCTGGCCCTGGTGCTGATTCCGCTGGACGTCATCTGGCTACGGTGGATGCGGCGCAAGGTCGAGCGCGATGTGCGGCAACTGCGCGAGCGTTCCGCGGATATGTCGTCGTTCATGGTCGAAACCCTGCCGGTGATGAAGTTCATCCAGTCGGCCGGCCAGCAGCAACGCGAAGCTAGGCGTCTGGAGAACCTCGGGCAGGGCTACATGAGCCAGTTGCTGCGCCTGCAAGTCACCGAGTTCTTCACCCAGGCGGTGCCCGGCACGCTGACCTCGCTGTCCCGCGCCTGCGCATTCCTGATCGGCGGCTACTGGGTGGTGCAGGGCACCTGGCAATTGGGGGCGCTGATCGCGTTTTCCACTTATCTGGGCATGGCCGTCGGGCCAGTGCAGAGCCTGCTCGGCTTGTACGTGGCGATCCAGCGCATGACCGTCAGCCTGGGCCGGGTCATGGAGCTGCGTGGCGAAGCGGCAACGGTGACCACGCCAGCCGCGGCACAGCCGATGCCCACCAGCGGCGAGTTGCGTTTCGACAACGTGCACTTCAGCCATCCCGGACGGGCAAGTACCTTGCGCGGCATCGAAGCGAACATTCCCCACGGTATGAAAGTCGCCCTCAGCGGTGGTTCGGGGGTCGGCAAGTCGACCCTGATCGACCTGCTGCAACGCCATCACGATCCGCAGTCCGGACGTATCCTGCTCGGTGGTGTCGACCTGCGCGAGTTGGACCTGTACCAACTGCGCCAGCGCATCGCCGTGGTCAGCCAGGACATCGTGCTGTTTCGTGGCAGCCTGGCGGACAACCTGGCCTACGCGGTGCCCGATGCCAGTCGCGAAGCGGTGGCGCGGGTCGCGCACCTCGCGCAGCTCGACAGCCTGATCGAGTCCTTGCCCGAAGGCCTCGACAGTCCGCTGGGCGAGCGCGGCCAGCAATTGTCCGGCGGCCAGAAACAACGGATCGCTATCGCCCGGGCCTTGTTGCAGGATCCGATGATTCTGGTGCTCGACGAAGCCACCTCGGCAGTTGACGAAGCCACCGAGCGTGAAGTCATCGAGGCCATCGACCGCTTGTTTGCCACACGCACACGGATCCTCATCAGCCATCGGCCGTCGACCCTGGCCGATGCCGATTTGCGCTTCGAACTGGTCGATGGCGTGCTGACGCCAGTGCGGGTGCTGCATGACGCCTGAGCTGCGCATTGGCCTGGTCGACAGCGGTCACGCGCCAGCGCAAGGCGCGTTGGTCGATGCCGGCAGGCGCTTTTACCTGTTGGAGCAGGGGCTCGCCGAGGACGTGTTGATCGATGACCCGCTGGGCCATGGCACCTCGGTGCTCGAGGCGATTCACCAGCGTGCTCCCGCAGCACGCGTCTACGTCGCCCAGGTGTTTGACCGACGCGGCATCACCAGTGCCCTGCAGATTGCCGCTGCGATTGACTGGCTGGTGGCGCAGCAGGTGCGAGTGATCAACCTCAGCCTTGGCTTGCGCCAGGACCGCAGCCTGCTGCGCGAAGCCTGTGCCGCAGCGACGGCGCGGGGTGTGCTGTTATGCGCGTCCAGTCCGGCCCAGGGCGAGGGCGTCTACCCGGCGAATTATCCCGGAGTCGTGAGGGTGACCGGTGACGCCCGTTGCGACGCACAGCAATGGACCTGGCTCGACAGCCCGCAAGCGGATTTCGCCGCCTGCGTGCGTGGTGCGGGTGCCGGGCAGTCTGGCGCCAGTCTGGGCTGTGCCGCCTTGACCGGGCACATCGCCCGGTTTCTCGATACAAGGCGTGGTGCGAGCAACTCCGAAATCATTCAATGGCTGCGGGACAACGCACACTATCGCGGTCGCGAACGGCGGACCTAGGCATGACTGAAATCCTGATACTCGGTGCCGGACCGGCAGGGGCCGCGGCGGCGTTGGGACTGCGGCGCATGGGCTATGCGGTGAAGCTGGTCAGCGACTGGCGCCGCTTCTCGGCCCTCGAGGGCGTCTCACAACGGGTGCTGGAAGCGCTGCGCGGCGCCGGTCTGCATCAGGCACTGGCGAACGCGGCCTTGCCGTCCCAGCGCCAGGTGTCGTGGAACGGCCAGCAACATGCGCAGAACGTCGAATTTCTCCTCGATCGCCCGAGCTTTGACCGTGGCCTGCGCGAGGATTTGCGCCAAGCCGGTGTCGAGCTTGTCGAAGGCCGGGTACTGGCGGTGCAGTCGGATGCCACTGGGCATCGGGTTGAAGTTGAAGGCCAAGGTCTGCTGAGCGCAGACTTCCTGGTGGAGGCCCGTGGGCGTCAGGCGCCGGCCATGGGCAAGGGCCGACGAGGGCCGGAGACAGTCAGCCTGCTCAATCGCTGGCAAGGCGCCCCCGCGAATACCGCCAGTGCGGTGCAAAGCCTGGAGGACGGCTGGGCGTGGATGGCCCGGCGCGCCGATGGCCAGTGTTACTGGCAACTGACCGTGGACGTGGCCAGCGCCGTGCTGCCCGGCAAGGCGCACCTGCTTGACTACTGCCGTGCACGACGGCGCGCCTCTCAGTTGGCCTCCGAACTGTTCGGTGCGGGCGAGGAAGTTGACCTACAACTGCACGCGCGCAGCAGCACGGCGATTCTCGGTGCGCAGCTGTGTGGCAGCAACTGGATTCGCGTCGGCGATGCGGCAATGGCGGTGGATCCGCTGTCGGGCAACGGGATTTTTCAGTCGCTGTCGTCAGCGTTACAGGCGCCGGTGGTGATCAACACCCTGTTACGCAAACCCGAGCGCGCGGCCCTGGCTCAGCGTTTTCATGAGCAGCGGGTGGAGCAGTTGTTCCTCAGGTTTGCGCGAATCGGCCGCGACTTTTATGCCGATGAGCAGTGCTGGTTGCAGCAGCCGTTTTGGCAGGCTCGGCGTAATTGGCCAGACGCCGAAGTGGCCCATGCGCAGGCGGATTTCAATGCGTTGCGCATCGAGTCGGCGCCGGTGCTCAGGGACGGTTTTGTCGACGAGGCCGAGGTGGTGATCACTGCCGATCAGCCGCTGGGCATTTGGCATGTGCAGGGCATCGAACTGGCGCCCTTGCTGCGCCGCTTGCGCAGCGAACCGGCCCGGCAGGCGCTGGCCGGCCTGGATGCGGAGCAGGGGCGGGTGGTCAGGAGTTGGTTGTTGGCCCAGGGTTATAAACCCTGAAGGCGGCAGGCGCCGTTCGACGCCTGCCGCGTGAGGATCACAGCTTGATCAGCACCGATTTCAGCTCGGTGTAGTGTTCGATGGCCGCGTAACCCATCTCCCGCCCAACCCCCGACATCTTGTAGCCGCCAAACGGCAACGCCGGATCCAGCGCGCTGTGGCAATTGACCCACACTGAACCGGACTTGATTCGCGGGATCATCCGGTGGACGGCTGCCAGGTCGTTGGACCAGATACTCGCACCCAGTCCATAGGGACTGTCATTGGCCATGCGCAAGGCATCGGCTTCGTCGTCGAACGGAATCGCCACCAGCACCGGGCCGAAAATTTCTTCCTGGACCAGCGAATGCTTCTGGTCGACGTCGACAATCACCGTTGGCTTGACGAAGAACCCCGGGCCGAACTGCTCGCCGCCGCAGGCAATGGTGGCGCCGCTTTGCCGGCCTTGTTCGATGTAGCCGTAGACCCGTTCCTGCTGCCGCGCGGAGATCAGCGGGCCCATCTCGACGCTCGGATCGAGGCCGTTACCGAGCTTCATAGCGTTGGCGATACCCGCGATGTCGGCCACCACGTTATCGAAGTGTTTACGTTGTACGTATAGCCGCGAGCCGGCGCAGCAGACCTGGCCCTGGTTGAAGAAAATCGCGCTGGCGGCACCGGCAGCGGCGCTGTTGAGGTCGGCATCGGCCATGACGATGGTCGGTGATTTGCCGCCCAGTTCCAGGGTGACCCGGGTCATCGAGTCCATGGCGATCTTGCCGATCTGCTTGCCCACGGCGGTCGAGCCGGTGAAGGTCAGCTTGTCGACCAGCGGGTTGTGAGTCAGGGCGGAGCCTGCGGTGATGCCGGTACCGGTGACCACGTTGAACACGCCCTCGGGGTAGCCGGCCTCAAGCACAAGTTCGGCCAGCTTCAGGGCGCTCAGCGGGGTTTCATCCGCCGGCTTGAGCACCACGGTGCAGCCGGTGGCCAGGGCCGGGCCGAGTTTCCAGCAGGCCAGTAGCAGAGGGAAGTTCCAGGCGACGATGGCGCCGACCACGCCCACGGCTTCGCGGCGGATGAAACTGTGGAACTGGTCGTTGGGCATCAAGGGCAGCGAGACTTCGACGCTCGAGCCTTCGATCTTGGTCGCCCAGCCGGCCATGTAGCGCAGGAAGTCGATCGACAGTTGCACGTCCATCACCTGGGCCACGGCGGCGCTCTTGCCGTTGTTCAGGCATTCCAGTTGCGCGAGGATTTGCGCGTCGCGTTGCATCAGGTCGGCGAGCTTCCACAGCAGGTTCTGCCGTTCACGCGGACGGGTGCGGGTCCAGGCCGAGTCATCAAACGCCTGGCGCGCGGCGAGCACGGCGCGGTCGACATCTTCAGGCGTCGCCTTGGGCACCACGCACAGCACCTCGCCGGTGGCCGGGTTGTGCAGGGGCATGGTCTGGCCGTCGGCGGCCTCGACCCATGCGGCGCCGACCAGCATGCGCGGGGCGCGTTGGATGAAGGCCGAAACGGCGGGAAGCAGAGTGGGAAGCGACATGTTGGAACCTCGTCTTGTTCGTGTGCCGAGGTTGTTCGCAACGCGTGTGCCAGTTTCATGGAAGCCCGGATTTACCGGGCTTCCAGGGCAAAAACGAGGGTGCCGAAAGCGCCGCGCTGTCGCACATTGCGACAGCGCTTGAGACGCGCCAATCACGGGCGCAACGGATCAGAAGTTGTATTTGACGTTGACCATCAGGTTGCGCGGCGCACCCCAGAACACCGTGCCGTAGTTGCCGATGCCGCTGTAGTAATGCTTGTCGAACAGGTTGTTGACGTTGACCGTCGCCTTGAGGTTTTCGGCAAAGTCGTAGCCACCCACCAGCCCCACCAGTGCATAGGATTTCTGCTCGAACTTGGCGCTCGGATCATCGATCGAGTACCAGTCTTCATCGCTAGGTTTGAAGAAGCTCGAACTCTGCCAATAGACGTTGCCGCCCACCGTGACCTTGCGCCATTCCTCCGGCAGACGGTAATTGGTCGCCAGCTTGAACAGGTGTTGCGGCTGGTTGGTCGCGACACGCTGGTCGTCAGCGTCATGGGACTCGGCAAAGGTGTAGCCGGCCATCAATTGCAGGTCCTTCATCACCTCGCCCGACATTTCCATCTCGACGCCACGGGTGGTCACGCCCTGGGCGGTCTTGTAGGCATCGCCGCCGGAGGGAGTGGTGCCACCGGTGAGAATGGCGAAGTTGTCCTGCTGCAGTTCGAACAGGGCCAGGCTGGCGTTCAGGCGCTCTTCGAAGTAGGCGCCCTTGATCCCGATCTCATAACTTTGCCCGGTCAGTGGATCGATCGGCTTGCCGTCGGTGCCGAGGCTGTAGGCCTGGGGTTTGAAGATGTCGGTATAGCTGGCGTAGACCGTGTGGTGTTGGTCCAGATCGTAAGTGATACCGGTGTAGGGCACGATTTCGCTGGAGTTGGTCGCGCTGGCCGGGAAGCGCCGGCCCCTGCCGTTGATGGTGTCGATGTCCCATTTGTAGTCGACGATCCGCGCGCCGAAAATCAGCGCCATGGCGTCGGTCGGCTTGAGGATGGTGGCGGCGAAGCCGACCTTTTGCCGGGCCTCGATATCGAAGGTCGACCACCATTCGAAGTTGCGCGGCCGGTCGCCATAACCGTCCCACTGGAAGACATCGTCGATCACCCCGTTGGTCACGCCGTCGTAGCGTTTGGAGGTGGCTTCGGTGTGGGCCATGCTGTAGCCGAACACCGCTTCATGCACCCGTCCGCCGAGGGTGAAGGGTCCACGAGCGTAGAGGTCGAAGTCCTGTTCCTGGCTGGTGGTGTTGAATTTGGTCGCGGTGCCCTCGTTGTTCACATCGCCGGTGACCGGGTCGATGTTGCCGCCGATAAAGCCATGGGAAATGCTGCCATTGGCTTGCACCGGCTCGCTGCTGATCCCCGAGATCAGCTCGCGGGTGCGGTAGTCACGGTTGCTCAGCACACCCTTGATCACCCACTCGTTGTCGAAGGTATGGGCCAGTTCGACAAACGCGCGCTGGGTCTCCTGGTTGCGCCAGGTCCAGCGGTCGGCGGCGTTGGTGTCGCGGTCGAACTTGACGGTGCGTCCGTCCTGGTAGAACGCCGGCAGGGCGCCGGTGGTGCTGCCGTTGTCGTAGTTCTTCTGCACGTCATAGCCGACGGTGAGCACGGTGCTGTCGGTCAAGTCCGCTTCGAGCACCCCGTAGAAAGTGTTCTGCTCGCCGGTCAGGTAGTCGACGTAACTGTGCTGGGACTGGGTGCCCGCGACCATGCGCCCCCTGATATTGCCGCTGTCGGTCAGCGGGCCGGACAGGTCGATGTCGGCGTTGTACTTGTCCCAAGAGCCAGCGCCCGCGCTGACACTGCCCTGGAACTTGTCGGTCGGCCGCTTGCGCACCAGGTTGATCACCCCGGACGGGTAACCGGAACCGTTGACCAGCCCGGTCGCGCCCTTGAGCACTTCGACGCGGTCGTAAATCAGGCTGTTGCCGATGCTGTAGTTGTCCCGCAGCGAGCCGCCGTCGGAGGACAGGCTGGGCACGCCGTCGAACTGGAAGTTTTCCAGTTTGAAGCCACGGGCGTAGAAGGTGTAGGCCTCGGAGCTTTCCTGGTTGACGATGATGCCCGGCGTTTGCTGCAGCACTTGTGAAATGCTCTGCAGATTCTGGTCGTCCATTTGCTGGCGGGTGACCACGCTCACTGACTGCGGGGTGCGGCGCAGGCTCAGGTTCATGCGGGTGGCCGCAGCGGTCTCGCCGGTGGTGTACGAGCCGGTGCCCTCGGTGGTGCTCCCCAGCACGGCCGCAGAGATATTGGTCGCATCCAGTTCCAGTGCGCCAGCGCTGACCGGGACCTTTTGCAGCACGTAGCCGTCGTCACTGTTGTGCACGGTCAGGCCGGTGCCGCGCAGGACCTGGGCGAAACCCTCCAATACGGTGTAGGTGCCGTTGACCCCCGGGCTGGTCAAACCGCTCAACTGCTGGCTTTGCAGGGAGATCGGTGCACCGGCGGCTTGGGCATAGCGTCCCAGTACCTGCTCCAGTGGCCCGGCCGGAATGTTGTAGGCCTGCACCTGTTTCTCGGCATAGGCCAGGCTCGGCAAGACCAGCGGCAAGGCGCACAAGCTCAGGCGGCTTGCCAGCAGCAGGCCGCCCGTGCGGTAAGGGGAAGTCATGTTTGCGAATCTCCGTTCATGTTGTTGGCATTGGGAGGACGGATGATTTTCGAAAACACGCAATGAGAATGAAAATTAGTTGTTTTTCTGTTCGTGGACCAGCGTCACCCGGGTCAACCAGGGGGTGTAGTGGCGGACCTCGATCGGCAACGTCCGGGCCAGCAGGCGCAAGGCCCGATCACTGTCGTCGGTGGGCAACATCACCGTGACCCGCAGCGCCGCCAGCGCCTGCTTGTCGAACAGCACCAGGCCCTTGCGGTGCCGCGCCAGACGTTGGAGAACGTCGGTAAGGGGCTGGTTATAGGCCAGCAACTGACGGTCATTCCAGGCATTTTGCAGGGCCAGGCTGTCGACCTGTTCCACCACTCCCGGCCCGCTTGTATCGAAACGCAGGCGCTGGCCGGCGTTGAGGGTCTGGCTGCGTCCGCCGGCGTCGATGCGGGTGGCGGATTCGAGCATGGTCACCTGGGTGGCGTCGTCCAGTTGCTCGACGAGAAAACGCGTGCCGAGCGCGCGAATGCTGCCTTGCGCCGTTTCCACGTAGAACGGACGCGCCGGGTCCTTGGCCACCTCCACCAGAATCTCGCCGCGCAGCAGCTTGACTCGCCGTTGTTGCGGGTCGAAGTCGAGGTCGACGGCGGAGTCGCTGTCCAGGTCGATCTGGCTGCCATCGGCCAGCCGTTGGTGCTGGCGTTCGCCGCTGGCGCTCTGCAGATCGGCGAACATCAGCCCCTGTTGCATCGAATAGCTGCCCAGCAGGGCCGACGCGCCGAGCATCGCCAGCAGGGCCAGCGAGGCGATGGAACGGCCATGGCGCTGGCTGCGTGCGGCACGGCGCAAGGTGGCCGTGGCGGGTTGCGCGGGCAGTGTTTGCAGCGGTTCGAGATGGCGTTGCAGGCGGGCGATGGCGCTGGCGTGTTGCGGGTCGAGCGCCAGCCATTCGGCGAAAGCCTGGCGGGTTTCGGCGTCCGCTTGATGGTCGATGCGCACCAGCCATTCGGCGGCCTGGCGGCGGATCGAGGGGGGCAGTGGATTGTTCATGAGCCAATTCCGGCAGCGTCATCGCAGGCTTCGAGGGCCAGCACCAGATCCATTTGCACGGTACGCAGGGAGACGCCCAGGCGCGTGGCAATCTGGGTCTGATTCAAACCTTCCATGTGCCGCAGGATGAACGCTTCGCGCACCCGCGTCGGCATACGTGAAAGCGCCCGGTCGATGCCCTCGAGCACCCGCACGGCCTCGAATATCTGCTCGGGGGAGGGCGCCTGGTCGAGGTGCGCGGCCCACAGTTCCAGTTCGTCGAGGTAGGCTTTTTCCAGGCGCTTGCGCCGGCTGTTGTCGATGATCAACCGCCGCGCCACCGTCGCCAGGAACGCCCGGGGTTCACGGGGCACGACGTAAGGGCCGGTGCAGAGGACGCGGACGAAGGTGTCCTGGGCCAGGTCGGCAGCGTTGTGCGGACAGTGCAGACGGCGCCGCAACCAGTTCAGTAGCCACCCATGATGGCCTTGGTACAGAGCGTCCAGCGTGTCGGCCGATGCGGGGGGTGTAGGCTTCATGGGTATTTTTGCTAATGAGAATGATTACATGTTATGCGAAATATTCGTTTCCTCGCAATGAGTGGCTTTCGGATGAGCAGGGAGCGCGGATTGCCGCTATTACTGACCGGCGCTCAGCATGCGATCGATCACCGCCCATAACTGCGGGTCGTTAAAGTCTTCAATCACCAGGTGTGCGCCCGCCGCCAACAGCGTTTCGCGGCGCTGGCTGGTGACCAGGCCGACGGTAAAGATCCCGGCGTTGACCGCAGCGGTCAGGCCTGGGATCGAATCCTCAAAGGCCAGGCTGACGTCGGCAGTCGCGTTCAAGCGCTCCAGGCCGGTCAGGTAGGGCAGGGGATCGGGCTTGGCGCGCGGCAGTTCCTCGGCCACCACTACCTGTTCGAAGCGCGCTTGCAGACCCAGGGCCTCAAGCATGTGCTCGGCGTTGGCCCGGGGTGCGTTGGTCACCACCACCACGCCAATCGCTTGCGCCTCGGCGAAATCCAGCAGGCGCTGCAGTCCGGCAATCGGCGTCAGGTGCGGCGACAGCTGGCGAAACCGCGCCTCCTTGCGCTCGGCAAAGGCTTCATGCTCGGCCACCGAGCGCTCGGGGAACAGGTAGCGGCACATGTTGGCGTTGGCCTGGCCGCTGACGTGGGCTTCGAACTCGGCCTTGCTGAATGCGCGCCCGTCTTCCTCCAGCAACAGCTCCTGTACGGCCTGCAAATGCAGGGCATCGGTGTCGGTGAGGGTGCCGTCGAGGTCGAAGAGCAAGGCAGTGAGCATGGCGCGAGTCCTTTAGCTGAAGCGGTTAAGCGGGTAGGCGCCCATCCTATACGAGGACCGCTCATCTATGCTCGTCTCAGAGTGCAACAGCTGTCGCGAAATTAAACGCCGTCGCTGTGCAGCAATCCCTTCAAAACGCCGTGTCGCCCCCACAAATCGTTGATTCATTGAGGTATTCACAAGCTGGCACGCTCTGTGTATTGCTCGTTGCAGACGTTTCTCTTGCCTTCGCCGGCGATTCGCTCGCTGGCGGTAGAAACCATAAAAACGACCATTCCAACAATAAGAAAGCACCGTGCGAGGTTCGACGTTGATGAAGAGAAAACTCCGATCAGGCATGAGCGCCAGTGTCCTGGCGCTTGCCGCGTGTGCCGCCCTGCATGCGCCACAAAGCATGGCCGCGCGTGATGCCCAGAGCATCCTCAAGGAAACCTGCCAGGGCTGTCACACCCCTGAAGCCGACAACGCCCTGAGCCGCATCAGCCACCAGCGCAAGACCCCCGAGGGCTGGCTGATGAGCATTGCGCGGATGCAGACCATGCATGGTTTGCAGATCAGCGATGACGACCGCCGTACCCTGGTCAAATACCTGGCCGATACCCAGGGCCTGGCGCCGAGCGAAACCGATGGCGTGCGTTACGCCCTGGAGCGCCGGCTGAATACGGTCGAGCAGTTCGACGAGCAGACCAGCCAGATGTGCGGTCGCTGCCACTCCGGTGCGCGGGTCGCCCTGCAGCGTCGCCCGGCCGAGGAATGGGAGCGCTTGGTGAACTTCCACCTCGGCCAATGGCCGTCCCTGGAGTATCAGGCGCTGTCCCGCGATCGCGACTGGTTTGACCTGGCGCGCAAAGAGATGGTGCCGCTGTTAGCCAAGCGTTATCCGCTGGACAACCCGGCCTGGAAAACCTGGCAGAAAACCGCGCCCAAGGCCGAGACCCTGGCGGGCGACTGGAGCTTCAGCGGCCACTTGCCGGGCAAGGGTGAACTGGCGGGGGTGATGAGCGTCAGCAGCGAGGGCAACGATCAGTTCAAGGTCACGGTCAAGGGCCAGTATGCCGACGGCAGTCCGTTCAACGGCGACGGCAGCGCAATCCTCTACAGCGGCTACGAGTGGCGCGGCAACGTGACCATCGACGGTGTGGTCATGCGCCAGGTGCTGGCGGCCAAAGGTTCGCAGTTGCAGGGACGGATGTTCGAGGCCGAGCACGATGAGCGCGGGCTCGACTTCACAGCCGCCAAGCACGGTTCCAGCCAGTTGCTGGCGGTGCAGCCAGGTTACCTCAAGGCTGGCACCGAGACTGAAGTGACCCTGATCGGCGCGGGCCTGCAAGGCAAGCCGGACTTCGGCAAAGGCGTCGAAGTGCTGGAAGTGATCGCGCAAAGCCCTGAGCAGATCAAGGTCAAACTCAAGGCCGCCAGCGATGCCAAGCCAGGCCTGCGGACCGTCAGTGTCGGCGCGCTGAAAGGACCGAGCCTGTCGGTCTACAGCCGCATCGCCGAGGTCAAGGTAGTGCCCGCGTTCTCCGTGGCGCGGATCGGCGATGGCGGTGGTTCGACGCCGAAAGTCCAGGGCCGTTTCGATGCCGAAGCCTGGGGCAAGGGTGCCGATGGCAAGCCCTATCGCATCGGTGTGTTCCCGGCGCAATGGAAAGTCGAGGCCTTCGATGAGCGCGCCAAGGAGGACGAAGACGTCAAGTTCGCCGGCACCATGCAGGCCGACAGCGGCGTGTTCACCCCGGGCGATGCCGGGCCGAATCCGGCGCGCAAAATGTCCACCAACAATGCCGGCAACCTCAAGGTGATCGCCGCCGTGGACGATGGGGGCAAGTCCCTGACCGGCGAAGGTCAGATGATCGTCACCGTGCAACGCTGGAACAATCCACCCATTCCATAAGCTGGCTGATCGTTCGCGGTTTCAGACACTTTTTGGAATGACCGCAAGCCCCGCAATACGGGGCTTGCACAGGAGGTTTTCGATGGGCGCTATCTTGAATCTGGTCGAACGCAACCTGCACGAAGTGCAGGTCGATGCCGACCGCATGTTGTTTCACATTCCCAGCAGCTCGCTGTTCGCCAGCGATGAGCTGACGGGCACCATCATCGATACCTTGCGCGGCCCGGGCTGCTCGTCGGACGAACTGATCCAGCGCCTCGCCGCACGCTTCAACGGCGAGGAAATCAGCGAAACCCTGCGCGAGCTGATGGCCCTGGAACTGGTCAGCGACGGCTCGCCGCTGACCCCGGACATTGCCACCAAACGGGTCGAACGCACCGCGATCAACACCGTGGTGCTCAACGTCAACACCGGCTGCAACCTGAGCTGCACCTACTGCTACAAGGAAGACCTCGACAAGCCCTCGGCCGGCAAGAAGATGGACGTCGAAACGGCCATCGCTTCGGTGGAAATGCTCCTGCGCGAATCCCCGGACGAAGAGCGCTTTACTGTGGTGTTTTTTGGTGGGGAGCCGCTGAGCAATCGCAAGCTGATCGAATACATGGTCGACTATTGCGAGAAGCGTTTTCGCGAGGCCGGCAAGTTCGTCGAATTTGTCATGACCACCAACGCCACGCTGCTCACCGAAGAGACCGTGGACTACCTAAATGCCCACCGCTTCGGTTTGTCGGTGAGCATCGACGGGCCAAAAACCGTGCACGACCGCAACCGCATCACCGTGGGCGGGCAGGGTACCTATGACGTGGTGCGGCGCAAGGCCGAGATGCTCTTGTCGCGCTACAACAGCCGCCCGGTGGGTGCTCGCGTGACCCTGACCACCGGCGTCACCGACGTCGAAACCATCTGGGACCACCTGTTCAACGAACTGGGGTTTGCCGAAGTCGGTTTCGCCCCGGTGACCTCCGGCGACATCAGCAGCTTCAACCTCAGCAGCGAGGAACTGGTGCAGGTCTTCGCCAACATGAAGGCCCTCGGTCGACGCTACCTGGAGGCGGCGCTGGAGCATCGCAACATCGGTTTCTCCAACCTGCATCAGCTGATCACCGACATCCACGAAGGCCACAAGAAAGCCCTGCCGTGCGGCGCGGGCTTGAAGATGCTGGCGGTGGATCACAAGGGCGAACTCAACCTCTGCCACCGCTTTACCGGCTCGACGTTGCCGACCTTCGGCAACGTCCACAGCGGTGTGAAACAGATGGAGTTGAACGACTTCCTGTCCGAGCGCCTGGACCGCACCAACACCGGTTGCAACGACTGCAACATCCGCAACCTGTGTTCCGGTGGCTGCTACCACGAGAGCTACGCGCGCTACGGCGATCCGACGCACCCGACCTATCACTACTGCGAACTGATGCGTGACTGGGTCGACTTCGGCATCGAGGTCTACACCCGGATCATGGCCAATAACCCTGCGTTCATCAGCAGTTACATCACTCCGCGCAAGGCTCACTGATATGAAACATCTCAAGGCAATCAATAACAAAGCGTTGAAGCTGGATCAGGCCGCGGCAGAGAACCGCATCGAAGAAGTGGTGGCCATGAGTTCCGTGGCGGGCTGCGCCTCGACCACCGACCCGGGTTGGGAGATCGATGCGTTCGGTGGCGTGTCGTCGCTGTGCCAGCCGATGGAGGCCGACCTTTATGGCTGCTCCGACCCTTGCTGGTGGCCGGCCCAGGTGCCGGACATGATGAGCACCTACCCGGACTGGAACAAGGATGCCCAGGCGTCCAACGACAACTGGCGCAACCTCGGCACTGTCTTCCCGAAAGACAAGTGATCAGATAACAAGAAGGATTCCAGCATGCACAGCATCAAAGCCTGCGGCCTGGCCGCGTTTGCCCTCCTGAGCAGCTGTTCGCTCAGTGTCCTGGCCGATGAAAACCTCGCGCTCAACACCGGTCACGAATACATGGTGACCACCAATTACCCGAACAACCTGCACGTCATCGACCTGCAGACCGACACCCTGTACAAGACCTGCAAACTGGCGGACGCGTTCGGCCCGGGGACCATCCAGCTGTCGCCGGACCGCAAGACCGCCTACGTGCTGAACAACCACTATGCCGATGTCTACGGTGTCGAACTGGACAGCTGCAAGCAGGTGTTCCACGCGAGCATCACCCAGCAGCCGGGAGAGAAGGCGCGGTCGATGTTTGCCTTTACCGTCAGTCACGACGGCAAGGAGCTGTACACCATCGCCAACCCGACCCGCATGCTCAACGACCGCTACGAAGTCCAGGCGCCACGGCTCGATGTCTACGCCACCGACGCCGGCCAGGACGCCAAGCCGGTGCGCAGTTTTCCGGCGCCACGCCAGCTGACCATCATGCAGAGTGGCGACGACGGCACCCTGTACGTGGCCGGAGCGGATGTCTACAAGGTCGATGTGAAGACCGGCAAGTTTGACGTGCTGATCCCCAGCCGCCACTGGAAACGCCCGAACTACAGCGCCCCGGACGTGCTCTACGTGTGGAACCAGCAGACCTATCGTCATGACTTCTCGCTGCTCTACACCGCCGCGAAATTCAAGGACAAGAAACAGGACCCGGCCACCGCCGAATACCTCTATGGGCTATTCAGCGTCGACCTGAAAACCGGCAAGACCGAGACCACCGACTTCGGCCCGCTGACCGAAATCTACTTCAGCGGCATGCGCTCGCCGAAGGACCCGAACCTGATGTTCGGGGTGCTCAACCGCCTGGCGAAGTACGACATCAAGGAGAAAAAGATGCTCGGGGCGGCGACACTCGATCACTCCTACTACTGCATTTCCTTCAACAAGGACGGCAGCAAGATCTACCTGGCCGGGACCTTCAACGACGTGGCGATTTTCGACCCCGAGACCATGAAGCAGATCGGCAATATCAAGCTGCCGGGCGGCGACATGGCGATCACCACGGCGCAGATCTTTACTCGCTGATCCCTGCGCAACACCCCCCTGGGCTGCCCCGGCCTGCGACTCAGCGCACCGGGCAGCTCAGGTCACCTTCCTGGCAATCGAGATAGCTCTTGAATGCCGCCACGCGTTTTTCCGTGAGGTCGGCGAGGCAGCCACTATAGATCATCGGATAAACGCTGCCACCTTCCACCCCGGAGGCCGCGAAGCTGCACTCGGCATCACGGAACGCTACCCAGGCACGCTGGGCGCTGACCAGGCGTTTCTTGCTGTCCGGGTTGTCCTGCAGGCGGCTGTTGATCTGCTTGTATAAAGCATTGAGCTGGCTGTCGGCCTGTTTGTACTGCTTGCCGGCGCATTCATTCATTGCGCTCTGGGTGGTGGCGTTGGCGCAGTCGTCGGCCTGGGCAACAGCGCTGAGCAGCAATGGGGCCAGGGCCAAGAGATAAGGTAATCGCATAAAAACACTCGCTTGTGAGTTGAAAATCAGGTTTCAGCGCTCGGGCGCGGGTTGCCATTGCGCGCATTCGGGCAGATCGCGGTCGGCCAGCCACGGCACGGCATGGGACATCCAGATGTGCGCCTCCGGTGTAGTACCGGGGTCGTCATCCAGGGTCGCTACCCGGACGATCACATGGGGCTGGGCTGGGCGTTCGGCCACCAGGTGGCTGCCACAGCGCGGACAGAAATGCCGCAGCTTGCCGGGCGAGGATTCAAAGGAGGCGAGCAGTTCCTCACCGCGGGTCCAGCGAAAGTGTTCGCGCATTACTCCGGCAGTCGAGGCAAACGCCGCGGCATGTGCCTTGCGGCAGGTGTGGCAATGACAATGGCTGATGGGCATGTCGAGTTGATCGACTTCGTAGGCGATCGCCTGGCACAGGCAACTGCCGCGCAGCGTACTCATGGGTGTATTCCTTCACAGGGCTGACCAGCGGTCAAAGGTCGACGTTAACACTGTTGGCCGGGTGCCGGGCAGGCCGGAACGAACCGCGCGGCGCCGAGTCTCATGGGGTGGATGCAGCGACGGGATTGTTGGTTCCGTTGTCCACGCCCAGTGTTCATCCCAGGAGGTGCCCCATGCACAGTTCAGATCGTATCGAAAGAAAGATCCTGCTCAAGGTACCGCGCTCGACCGTGTGGCATGCGGTGGCCAATGCCGAAGCCTTTGGCCAGTGGTTCGGTGTTGCGCTGGAGGGCAAGCGTTTTGTCGCGGGTGAGCGCACTCAGGGGCAGATTACCTTTGAGGGTTACAAGCATCTGGTGTGGGACGTCCAGGTAATGCGGGTCGAGCCGCAGCGGGTGTTTGCCTTTCGCTGGCATCCCTATGCGGTAGACCCGAAAGTTGACTACTCCGGCGAGCCCACTACCCTGGTGCAGTTCGAGCTGGAAGACATGGACGGCGGCACCTTGCTGCAGGTCGTCGAGTCCGGTTTTGACAACATCCCCGAGAGCCGGCGGCTCAAGGCGTTTCGCATGAACAGTCGCGGCTGGGATGAGCAGATGAGTAACATTGAGGATTACCTTGGCCAACCCGGAGTGTCGAGCACTGAATGTTTGAACCCTACCTGAGCCAATGGCAACTCCAGGCCGACGGCGCGCCGATCATCACCCTGGGCAGCCGCCTGTTGCCGGTGCGCTACCAGGGCATGCCGGCCATGCTGAAGATTGCCTTGAATGATGAAGAAAAGTTCGGCAACCGGCTGATGGTCTGGTGGAATGGCGACGGCGCGGCGCGGGTGTATGCCCATGATGGCGACGGACTGCTGATGGAGCGCGCCGAGGGCCCGCGTTCATTGCTGCACATGGCGCTGCACGGTGAAGACGACGAGGCCAGCCGGATTATCTGCGCGGCTGTGGCGCGTCTGCACGTGCCGCGTCTGACGCCCTTGCCGCCGCTGGCGAATATGCGTCACTGGTTTCGCTCACTGCCGCCCGCCGCTGCCTGCCACGGCGGGCTGCTATCTCAAAGCTTGGCCAGCGCCGAGTATTTGCTCGCCACGCCGCAGGATGAAGTGGTCTTGCATGGCGATGTGCATCACAACAATATCCTCGATTTCGGCGCACGCGGTTGGCTGGCCATCGATCCCAAGCAGGTGACAGGGGAGCGCACCTTCGATTACGCCAATTTGATCTGCAACCCGGATTTGCCCAGCGCCAGCGAGCCGACGCGGTTCACCCGGCAGGTGGCGTTCGTCTCGGAGCTGGCAGGCCTCGAACCTCGGCGCCTGCTGCAGTGGGTGCTGGCGTTTGCCGGATTGTCCGCCGCGTGGTTTCTTGAAGATGACGATCGGCAGGCGGCGGACGCTCAGCTGAAGGTCGCCGGACTCGCTGCGCGGGCATTGGACGCCGGATCAGCCACCGGCAACTGACGCAGCCAGCTATGGCGAATGTCTTACACGCGCTGGTAGCAATGTCTTCTGTTGCAGATTGGATCCGATGCGTAATCTACACCCATCAACTGAGCACAGGATGTGCTCAGGATCATGGATGATCGGCCATTTGCAGGGAGTGCAGCGGCAGGATGTCGTCATGGTCTTGAAAAACCCGCTTCGGCGGGTTTTTTTATGCCCGCGATATCAGTCCCGGGCACTGGCGAGGCGGGCAGCGGCTCGTTCGGTAACCCGCGTGCGCTGCTTGAGCGAATCGGCAGCCTTCAGCTTTGCCTGCTGCAGGACAGAAGCAGGGGCCGTGCGCGGATCACCCGCGGCAAAGGGCGGTGCCGGTGCGTACTCGAGTTGTAATTGCACCAACTGCGCAACGTCATCGCCATACAACTCGGCCGCCAGGGTCAGGGCGAAGTCGATACCGGCGGTGATCCCGCCGCCGGTCAACAGGTTGCCGTCGCGCACCACACGCTCCTGCACCGGGATCGCCCCTTGCAGGCTCAGCAATTCGTGGTATGCCCAGTGGGTGGTCGCCCGTTTGCCCTGGAGCAGACCGGCGGCGCCGAGCACCAGGGCGCCGGTGCAGACCGAGGTCACATAACGCGCCTTGGCAGCCTTATCCTGCAGGAAGGCCAGGGTTTGCGGGTCCTCCATCAAGGGCCCGACGCCGCTGCCACCGGGCACGCACAGCACGTCGAGGTCCGGGCAGTCGGCAAAGGTGGTGGTCGGCTGGAGGATCAGGCCGGTGCTGGCGGTGACCGGGGCCCGGTCCTTCCAGATCAGATGCACCTTCACTTCCGGCAGCGACGCCAGCACGTCATAAGGGCCCGTCAGGTCCAGTTGCTGCACCTGGGGGAATACCAGAAAACCAATCTGCAAGGTCATTGCACGCGCTCCTGCGTTTGCCTGTTGGCACCCGACGTGGGTGGACGACTTCACTGTATGCCTCTAGGATTTGGCGTACACGCCAATCAGCCCTCGAATCTCGCCAATCATGTCAACGACCGCGAAAACCATTCACGTCCTGGCCTTTGCCGATGCGCAACTGCTGGATGTCACCGGGCCATTGCAAGTCTTCGCCTCGGCCAATGACATCGCCCTCCAGCGCGGCCTGCCGGCACCCTACATACCGCGGGTGATCGCCGAGGGCGGGGGCGCGGTGCTGTCTTCGGCCGGGTTGGCGATGCTCGCCGAACCGCTGCCGGACACGCCGTCCGATACGCTGATCATCTCCGGTGGCTGGGGTGTCTACGCCGCCGCGCAAAACCCGCAGTTGGTCGACTGGGTGCGCCAGCAGGCCGCCCGCGCTCGGCGGGTGGCCTCGGTGTGCACCGGGGCATTCCTGCTGGCAGCCAGCGGTTGGCTCGACGGGCGGCGGGTGGTCACCCATTGGAGCCGCTGCGAGCAGTTGGCGCAGCAACACCCGCAACTGCACGTGGAGCCGAATCCGATCTTTATCAACGATGGCCCGGTCTGGACTTCGGCCGGGGTCACCGCAGGCATTGACCTGTCGCTGGCGCTGGTGGAGGCCGACTTGGGCCGCGCCATGGCACTGGAGGTGGCACGCCAGTTGGTGGTGTTCCTCAAGCGGCCGGGCGGTCAGTCGCAGTTCAGCGTGACTCTCGACCTGCAGCATCAGGGCAAGCGCTTCGACGACCTGCACGCCTGGATCGCCGAGAACCTGCACCTGGATCTGGGGATCGCGGCGCTGGCGCTGCAGGCCGGCATGAGCGAACGCAGTTTCATCCGCCACTACCGTGCCGACACCGGCCAGACCCCGGCCCGCGCCATCGAACGAATCCGCGTCGAAACCGCGCGCCGTTTGCTCAGTGATACCGGCGTGCCGATCAAGCGCATCGCCGTGCAGTGTGGTTTTGGCAGCGAAGAAACCCTGCGTCGTAGTTTTTTGCGGGCGATGGGCGTGGTCCCACAGATCTACCGTGAACGATTTTCCCGCGAGGCTGTGTAGGGCGAACAGGATCACAATGCCATTTGCCAAGGGCAAACGGCATTGCGGTCTAAGGTCGGGCTTGAACGTGCGTGGCGTATTCGCCGGGTTAAAAAAGAGCCTCAAAGCCCTTTGATGGGGAGAAAGTAGAGCCGTTGAGGCTCAAGATGCACGTAGAGCCAGCGGCGAGCTTGATTGGGGTTCAGAACACCCGCCGCTCACGCGACTGCTGGAGCAAACAGGCAGGCGCGTGGATTCATCCTAGGAAGCTGGCTGGCTACACTCAAGTACCGCTAGTCGCATGCTGACGGCGAGCTGTCACGGGGCCGTGAGCGGGTTCGTGCAAATTTTCATGGGGCCGGCACTTCGCGTCTATTCTCAGGTATCAGGCAGCGGGCAACGCTACAGGTAAAGTGAATAACAGTCGTTCGTCACTCTCCCTCTGCAGTCTATAGCGTGATTTCGAGCGTGGGTCCTTCCGGTTCCGAGGGTTCTTATGGCGCCTCACTCACGGCCAGGGAGGCTGGGCGGTGGTGGCAGTGGACAAGTGACAGCAATGGACACCAGAGCCGGACGAGCGGGGCGCATCGCTGCGCAGGATTTTTGCGTGCAGACCCTGGAGCAGTGGGGCGATGCCGTGGTGCTGGTCGACGACCAGGGCCTGGTGCGGTTTTTCAATGCCGCGGCCGAACGGTTGTGGGCTCGCTCCCGCCAGGCGGTGCTGGGCAGCCACATCGATGCGCTGCTACCCCAGGCCTTGAGCCGCCACGCCGACAGCGCCAGCCCGAGCGAGTGGGCGATTGTGCGCGAGGACGGCGAGGAGCGCTGGGGCGCGCTGTCGCTGTCGAAAATCACCTTGCAAGACACTGTGCTTTACGCGGCCTTCCTCAAGGACATTACCCACACCCGCCAGCAGGACCGCGAGCATCGCCTGCTGTCGAGGTCGATCAATGCCAGTGGTTCTGCCACCTGCATCGTCGATGCCCATTCGCGCCTGGTCTATGTCAATGACGGGCTGGTGCAGTTGCTTGGCTACGCGCGCGAAGAGGTGCTGGGGCAATCGCCGCTGATGTTTTTCGTCCGCGATGGCCAGCCCGGGGCCCAGGCCCTGCCGGAGCTGGCACAGATGCTGGGTGACACGCCCCATGAAATCAGCGCGCTGATTTGCAAGCGCAACGGCCAGCGGCTGTGGGTGCATGTGTCTTCGACCCCGGTGTTCGACGCTCAGGGCCAGCTCGACAACAGTGTGATGGTGCTGACCGATATCACCCGTTCGAAATTGCACGAAGTGCTGCAGGACAAGGTGGTCGGTGCGCTGTTGAATGAACAGTCCCTGGAAAATGTGCTGAGCCTGATGTGCCGGGAAATCGAGCGCATTGCCCCGGAAGTCATTGTGTCGATCCTCAGCGTCGACCCCAACGGCATCCTCCATCCGCTGGCCAGTCCCGGCTTGCCCGCCGCGTACTCGCAGGCCATCGAAGGCCTGTCGATCGGGCCGCTTGCCGGCTCCTGCGGCACGGCGGCGTTTCGTGGCGAGCCGGTGCTGGTCACCGACATCGCGCATGATCCGTTGTGGGCCGACTACCGGGCGTTGGCCGAGCAATCCGGCTTGCGCGCCTGTTGGTCGATCCCGGTGCGCAACAGCGCCGGCCGGGTCGCCGCGACCTTCGCCCTGTACTTTCGCGAAAGCCGTGGCCCCGATCCCCTGCATGCGCACCTGGTCACGGCCGGCACGCACCTGTGCATGCTGGCGCTGGAGCGGGAGCAGGCGCGCCAGGCGATTCGCAAGATGGCTTTCTACGACAGCCTGACCGGTTTGCCCAACCGCAGTTTCCTGCTCGGCAAGGCCCAGCGTGTGCTGTTCGACGTGGCGCAGGAGCAGGCCGAGTTGGCGGTGCTGTTCATCGATCTGGACCGCTTCAAGCAGGTCAACGATGCCCTCGGCCATGGGGCCGGAGACGAGTTGTTGCAGGCCATGGCGCAGCGTCTGCGCAGCGTGATGCGCGAGGGCGATATTGCCGGGCGCCTGTCCGGTGACGAGTTCGTGCTGGTCTTGCCCAGGCGCAATGCCACCCAGGTCACTCGCGAACTTGAGCGCTTGCAACGGGTCCTGAGTTTCCCGGTCAGCGTGGCTGGCACCTCCGTGGTGTTGTCGGCGAGCATCGGTATCAGCCTGTATCCGGCTGACGGCCAGGACATGGAAAGCCTGCTGCAATGCGCCGACATTGCGATGTACCAGGCCAAGCGTGTCGAGCGCGGCAGTTGTCGTTTCTATCTGGAACAGATGAACCAGATCGCCCAGGAGCGCCTGGTCCTGGAAACGGCGCTGCGCATGGCGCTGGCCAGCGATGGCCTGGAACTGGTGTATCAGCCGCAGATCAACCTGCACACCGGGGCCCTTGCCGGTGTCGAGGCGTTGGCGCGCTGGGAGCACCCGAGCCTCGGGGTGATCTCGCCGGAGCGTTTCATCCCGCTGGCCGAGGAGTGCGGCCTGATCAATGAACTGAGCCAATGGGTGCTGCAAACGGCCTGTGGTCAACTGGCTGCCTGGCGCCTGCAAGGCCTGGTCGTACCGTCCTTGTCGATCAACCTGTCGCCGCTCAATTTTCATAGTGTCAACCTGGCAACGCAAATCGCCCAGCAGTTACAGCGCCATGAACTGCGGGCCGCGGACCTGTGCATCGAGGTCACCGAAGGGGTGTTGCTGTCCAACAGTCCCGGCACCGAGCACACCCTTGCGCAGTTGCATGAACTGGGCGTGCGCCTCGCCATCGATGACTTTGGCACCGGCTATTCCAGCCTTGGATACTTGCGCCATCTGCCCATCAGTGAGCTGAAGCTGGACAAGAGTTTTGTCGATGACCTGGAGCGCGACGCGTCCTGCCGGGCCCTCAGCGAGTCGGTAATCGGCATTGGCCGGGGCCTGTCATTGCTGGTGGTGGCCGAGGGCATCGAACACGCGGGCCAGTGCGAGATTCTCAAGGCGCAAGGCTACGAGGTGGGGCAGGGCTATTTCTTTTCACTGCCGTTGCCGTGTGCCGCGTTCATGCAGTGGTTGCTGGCGAATCAGCGCCAGCTCCAGGCCGCCGCTGCCGAGCCAGTGCAAGCGGCGCTCGACTAGCGGTTTCTAGTCGCTGATATCGGTCAGCGCGATGTGCTGCTCGTCGCCGGCCTGAGGGTTGGCGGCGCCTTTTTCTCGCGGCGCTCGCTCATCCACGTATTGACCTGCACACCGAACTCAGCCGGCGCCTTGCGCCCGAAGCGGCGTGCCAGGTCAAGGATGGTCTGCTGGGCAAGGGCTTCTTCCATGCGCTTCTGCGCGGTCAGCATCACCCCATGTACTGCGCAGGTGCCTTCCAGCGCCCAGGCCGGTGGCGCCTCTTCGAACAGCGCACAGCGCCCACGGATCTCCCGGCAATCGAAGATCAGTTTTTTACCGTCGATGGCGTTGACGATGTCGAGGATGCTGATTTCGTCGGCCGGACGCGCCAGCTTGAAACCGCCGCGCACGCCTTCGGTCGCCATCACCAGCTTGGCCTTGGCCAGCTTGGTGAAGATTTTCGCCAGGTAGTCCTGGGGCACGCCCTGCAACTCGGCGAGATCGCGCACGCTGGCCTCGCGACTATCACCACCATCGCCCACCAGGAACAACAGGCAATGAATGCCGTATTCCACGCCTGCACTGTAAAGGGACATCACCATCTCCGACTGAATGAGTCGTAAATTCTAGCGGGCGAGGGTGGGCGGATGCAATCAAGCGGCTTGACTTCAAAGTCAATCCGCGACCCGCTGATCAAAGGTTAAGCGCTGCCGGTCAAGGGTTAGAGCCTTCGCGCTGTATTGATCATGTTTTTCGATGAGAATCATCGAGAAAGGTGACTATTCAAGATTAACTACGACTAATACAGTCGTAGTTGTCGGGGCGACTTGAACCCCTTTATCCCTTGAATCACACCTGGAGCTCACAATGAAACAACACATCCTGGTTATCGGCGCTGGTTTTGGTGGACTGTGGACGGCGCTCAGCGCCACCCGCCTGTTCGATCTGCACGGTCAACGTGACGTGGCCGTCACCGTGCTGGCGCCCCAGGCCGAGTTGCGGGTTCGTCCGCGTTTCTACGAGCCCAACGCCCACCAACTGGCGGCACCGCTGGGCGACCTGTTCGACGCAGTGGGGGTGGACTTCATCAAGGGCGCCGCGCAGAGCATCGACGTGGCGCAAAAACAGGTGACCTACCTCGACGCGAGCGGGTCGCCACACACCAGCAACTACGACAAGCTGGTGCTGGCCACCGGCAGTGGCCTGGCGCTGCCGAACACCCCGGGCGTTGCTGAGCATGCCTTTGATGTCGATCAGATCGAGCAGGCGGTGCGTCTGGAAAACCACCTGAAAGCCCTGGCCGCGCGTCCCCAGAGTAAAGCGCGCAACACCGTGGTCGTGGCCGGTGGCGGTTTCACCGGGATCGAGACCGCCACGGAGATGCCGGCGCGGCTGCGGGCGATTTTCGGCGAGCAGGCCGATATCGAGGTGATCATCGTTGATCGCGGTGACAAGGTGGGTGGGTCAATGGGCGCGGAAATCGCCCGCTCGATCGCCGAGGCCAGTGAAGAGCTGGGGGTGCGCTGGCAGTTAAGTTCGTCGGTGGTGGCCGTCGATGAGCAGGGCGTGACCCTGGCCGATGGTCAGCGTATTGAAGCCAGCACGGTGGTTTGGACCACCGGGGTGCGCGCCAGCTCGTTGACCGAGCAGATTCCTGCCGAGCGCGATCATTTGGGCCGTCTGCACGTCGACGCGCACCTGCAAGTGCTCGGTCAGCCCGACATTTTTGCCACCGGTGACGTGGCTTATGCGGCCAGCGATGACATCGGCAACCACGCGCTGATGACTTGCCAACACGCCATCGTCCTCGGTCGCCACGCGGGCAACAATGTCGCGGCGCAGATCCTCGGTGTCGCCCCCACACCCTACAGCCAGCCCAAGTACGTGACTTGCCTGGACCTCGGTGCCTGGGGTGCGGTGTACACCGAAGGCTGGGATCGCCAGGTCAAGCTGGTGCGCGAGGAGGGCAAGGCGCTCAAGACCCAGATCAACACTCAGTGGATCTACCCGCCGGCCGCCAACCGTGAAACCGCCTGGGCCGCCGCCGATCCGCTGATTCCGATTGCCTGAGGCCGATCGTCAGCGAGTAAGCGTGCTCACTCGCTGGCGAACACCAGGGCCTTGAGCCCGCTTTGCGCATCGATGTCGGGAAACTCCGGCGGATTGTCCAGACGCTCGACGAAACGCAGGCTCGGCGCTTCGCGGGTAACGCCTTCGATCAGGAAGTCCGGGCCGAACGCCGGATCATTCATGCAGGCCAGTACCGTGCCTTGCGGCGTGAGCAATTCCGGCAGGCGGCGCAGCACGCGCTGGTAGTCCTTGGTCAGCAGGAAACTGCCTTTCTGGAACGACGGCGGATCGATGATCACCAGGTCGTACGGGCCGTTGTTGATCACCTTGCCCCAGGACTTGAACAGGTCATGGCCGAGAAAGCTGACCTTGCTCAGGTCGTGGCCGTTGAGGCGATGGTTGTCACGCCCGCGACTCAAGGCTGCACGGGACATGTCGAGATTGACCACTTTTTCGGCGCCGCCTTCGATGGCGGCCACCGAGAACCCGCAGGTGTAGGCGAACAGGTTCAACACCCGTTTGCCCCGGGCATGTTCGCGCACCCAGTCGCGGCCATAACGCATGTCGAGAAACAGCCCGGCGTTCTGCTTCTTGCCGAGATCGATGAGGTAGCGCAAGCCGCCCTCGGTCAGCGTCCACTCCTCGACTTCCTCGCCCAACAGCCACTCGGTGGTGCTTTGCGGCAGGTAACGGTGTTGCAGCAACAGGCTGTGGGCGCCGCTGGCCTGCCATTCGGCGGACTGGCTGATCTCGATGAGTCGCTGCTGCAGGGCCTGCAACTGTTCGGGTTCCGGCTCCTTGAACACCGCCACCAGCACAATGCCCTGCAACCAGTCGACGGTCAGTTGCTCCAGCCCCGGCCAGCAACGGCCGCGCCCGTGGAACAGGCGACGGGTTTCGGCGGGGGGTGTTGCCAGCGCGCTCAGCAGGTGAGCGTGCAGGGTGGCGAGGGCGTCTGGGGTCATCGAGCGGGGCCGGTCATTCAAGGGGGGCGCGAGTTTAGCATTTGCGCAATGGCCGGTGCCGATCAACACTCAAGCTTCATCCCGGTCACGGGTCGCAGTTCGGAGCCTGTCATGAATGCTCGAAACGCCGTCATGCCGTTGCTGGTGGCCTTGCTGGCCCTCGGCAGTTTGGGCGATGCCCTTGGAGCCCAATACCAGTCGGTCAATCCGAAAGCGAGCAAGATCGACTTCAACTACAAACAGACGGGATCGAGGGTGTACGGGACTTTCGCCAAGTTCAAGGCGAAGCTGGATTTCGACACCGCAAACATTGCGGCGGCTCATACCGAGATCACCATCGAGTTGAAAAGCGTTGACGCCGGCAGCCAGGACGCCACGGATGAGCTGAAAACCCCGGACTGGTTCAATACCGAGCAGTTTCCCAACGCACGTTTCGAGTCGAGCAAAATCACCGCGATGGGCGATGACCGTTATCGCGTGGATGGCCGTCTGACGCTCAAAGGTGTGACGCGCGAAATCGAAGCCGAGATGAGTTTGAAGGGTGAGGGCGGCATCGGCGTGTTCAATGGCCAATTCGTGCTCAAGCGCGACGACTTCAAGATTGGCACAGGCTCGTGGGCCGATGGCATGGTGTCGAACGAGATCAACATTCACTTTCGGGTGGTCGCGCCCGAGCAGTGATGAAGGCTCGGGTCCGGCTGGACCCGAGCGGTTTCAGTGTGGTGCGCTTAGCTGATGACCCGGTAGCACGGCACGTAAGCCGCGCCGCCTGGCAGCTTCATGCGATGCTGGGCGACAAACGCCTGCAGCAGTTTGTCCAGCGGTTGCAGGATGGCCGCATCGCCGTGGATCTCGTACGGGCCGTGTTCCTCGATCAGACGAATGCCCTTGTCCTTGACGTTGCCGGCAACGATCCCGGAAAACGCCCGACGCAGGTTCGACGCCAGTTCATGGGCCGGCATGTCGCGGCGCAGTTGCAGGCTGGCCATGTTTTCGTGGGTCGGATCGAACGGACGCTGGAAACCTTCGTCGATCTTCAGCAGCCAGTTGAAGTGGAACGCGTCGTTGCGTTCGCGGCGGAACTGCTTGACCGCCTTGAGCCCGGCGACCATCTGGCGGGCCACCTGGGCCGGGTCGTCAATGATGATCTCGTAGTGTTTTTGCGCTTCCTCGCCCAATGTCGCACCGATGAAGGTGTGCAATTGCTGCAGGTAGGGCTCGGCACTGCGCGGACCGGTCAACACCACCGGGAACGGCAGGTCGCGGTTATCCGGGTGCATGAGGATCCCCAGCAGATAGAGGAACTCCTCGGCAGTACCGGCGCCGCCCGGGAAGATGATGATGCCGTGGCCAACGCGGACGAAAGCTTCCAGGCGCTTCTCGATGTCCGGCAGGATCACCAGCTCGTTGACGATCGGGTTCGGTGCCTCGGCGGCAATGATTCCCGGTTCCGTCAGGCCCAGGTAGCGGCCGTTGGTGATGCGCTGCTTGGCGTGGGAAATGGTCGCGCCCTTCATCGGGCCTTTCATCACGCCAGGACCGCAACCGGTGCAGACGTCGAGGCTGCGCAGGCCCAGTTCGTGACCGACTTTCTTGGTGTATTGGTATTCCTCGGTGCTGATCGAGTGGCCGCCCCAGCACACCACGATTTTCGGCTCGACACCCGGGCGCAGGGTGCGGGCGTTGCGCAGCAGATGGAACACATAGTCGCTGATGCCCTGGGAGTTGCTCAGGTCGATGCGCTGGCTGTCCAGCTCGTTCTCGGTGTAGACGATGTCGCGCAGGGCGCTGAACAGCATCTCGCGGGTACTGGCGATCATTTCACCGTCGACAAAGGCGTCGGCCGGTGCGTTCAGCAGTTCCAGGCGTACGCCGCGGTCCTGCTGGTGAATGCGGATTTCGAAGTCACGGTAGGCTTCGAGGATGGTCTTGGCGTTGTCGACGTGGGCGCCAGTATTGAGGATGGCCAGGGCGCACTGGCGAAAAAGAGAGTAGATGCTGCCTGTACCCGCGGCGCTCAGCTGTTGGACTTCGCGTTGGGACAGGGTTTCGAGGCTGCCTTTCGGGCTCACCGACGCATTGATTACTTGTCTTGCTGTCATTCTAAATTCCCTGAGAGCGATGGTCGCGAGCCCGGTGGGCTCAATAACATCAGGATAGTCAGCGCCGAAGCGATCGTGCTGCGCCATCTTCCAGACGCACGCGCATGAATGCAAATCTGCGCGTCATGCGTCGCGCAGCAAGTCGTGGGTGTTGAGCAGCTCGTAGGCAATTTGCGGGTGGTTTTCCAGGCCCCGGCGAATCGCTGCGGGAATCGCCTGGCGGGTTTTGCGGCACAGTCCCGGCTGGTCCAGCAGGCGGATGCCGATGCCGCGCATGCTCTTCACTTCGTGGAAACTGGGGGTGATTTCGATGCGTATGCCCAACTGCTCGCGCATGCGCTGCTGCAGGTGCTCGAGGTCGCCCAGGCTCTTGAGGTTTTCCAGGCGTTCGAGCAGGCGCTTTTCCTCCTGACGGGTCAGGTAGAGGATGCGCGGGTCGGCGCCGGGCAGCTCGAGCAGCGACTCGCGCCCGCAATCACAGGCGCCGGGGGGGCAGGGTTGGCGTATCGGCAAGGAAGCAGTCATGCCCTTGAGCATAGCCAGCGTGGGACGCTTTTGCTTGCCTTGCCCGGCGAATGCCTAGCCTTTGTTGGCGCTGAGGATGCTGGCCACCTGGCGCGGCTGGCAGTTGAGGTAGGGCGAGGATTTCAGCCAACGCTGGTCCGGGTACCAGGAAAACATGAACTGGCCGTCCTTGAGCTTGTCGATCACCTGGCGCGCCACCTGTGGACGTACTGCCGGGCAACCCTGGCTGCGGCCAATGCGGCCCTGGCGTTCGCTCCACAGCGGGTTCACGTAGTCGGCGGCGTGGATCACGATCGCCCGGTCACGGGCCAGGTCGTTGAAACCGGGCTCCAGGCCGTCCATGCGCAATGAATAGCCGTGGGCGCCCTGATAGCTTTCCTGGGTGCGGAACAGGCCAAGGCTCGACTGGTAGCTGCCCACGCGATTGGAGAATTGAGTGGCGAAATTTTCCCCGGACATCTGTCCGTGGGCCACCAGGTCGCGCAGCACCAGGGACTTTTTGCGCAGGTCGAAGATCCACAGGCGGCGTGCGGTAGAAGGCTGCGAGTAATCGATCACGGCCAGGTGTTCGGCGCGCTCGGCACCGCCGTTGACCGCACATTGCATGGCGCTCAGGGCGCTTTTTAGTGCTTGGGGATTGAGTTCCGGGGCTGCGTGGGCGAGGCTGTTGTATAACGCCTGGTTGCTGGTGCTGGCGGCGAATGCTGGAGCGCTGATGGCGCCCAGAGTGGTCAGGGCCAGGCAAAGCCGGCGCAAAAGGGTAAGCATGCGTAGAGAGTCCTCAATACTATCGTTGGCTCCCGACTTCCTGTCGCCCCCCGGCCACCCCGATATGGGCTAGCCTGAAGGCTTGCCGCCGCGGGTGCAGGGGTCGACCGTCAAATCGTGACGGCCATGGATTGGAGTAAAGCAGTTGTTCAAAAAGCACGCATATTACTTGAGCCTTTATCTGCTCGCAGTGCCATTGGTCGCGACTGCCCAGAATGAGCTGGCTGACCATGCCAGCCCATTGGCCTTGGCGGCCAGCCAGGTGCAGGTCGATTGCCCCGGCCTCAAGCTGCGCCCGGATGCCTCCGCGCAGGCTCTGCTGCAGGCGTTCTACCAGCAGCAGGACAATCTTCCGGTGTGGACCGACGAAGCGCGGGTCAAGGCGCTGCTCGGGCAATTCCAGTTGCTGGTCGATGATGGTCTCGATCCCGAGCGTTACCGCCTGCCGCCCGCCGACCCGGTGGGTGGGCCGCTGTGCAGCGACATCGGCATCAGCCTGCGTTACCTGCAAGCCCTGCGTGAACTGCGCTACGGCCGCCTGCAGCAAAGCCGCTTCGAGCCGCTGTGGCATGCGCAGCCACCGGCGCTGGATCGCAATGCCGAGCTGCTGGCGATTGCCGGCCCTGGCCTGCATGACCTGGCCGCCGCCTTCGACGCCGCCCGGCCGCATCTGGAGCAATACCGCAGCCTGCGCCAGGTGTATGCCGGGCAGCGCCTGCAGCAGTTGCCGCACTGGCCGCTGCTGCCGGCCGGCCCGCTGCTGCGCCCGGGCATGCAGGACGCGCGGGTTCCCGGCCTGGCCCAGCGCCTGTTCAATGAAGGTTACCTGACGAACCTGCCGGCCAAGGTCGGCACCGAGTACAACGCGCAACTGGCCAGCGCGGTGAAAAACTTCCAGCTCGACCATTCCCTGCAAGCCGACGGCGTGATCGGTGCCGGCACCCTGGCCGAGCTGAACATCAGCCCGGCGCTGCGTCGCGAGCAACTGCGGATCAACCTCGAGCGCTTTCGCTGGATGGCCCCGGACATGGAGCCCGACGGCCTGTTGGTGAACGTTGCCGCGGCGCAACTGACGGTGCTGCAGGGCGGTGTGCCGGTGTGGCAGACGCGCACCCAGGTCGGCCGCGCCGAGCGGCAAACCCCGCTGCTCAAGTCCCACGTCACACGCCTGACCCTGAACCCGACCTGGACCATACCGCCGACCATCATGCGCGAAGACAAGTTGCCGCAGATTCGCCGTGACCAGTCCTACCTCAGCCGCGGCGACCTGCAGGTGCTGGACCGCAACGGCAACCCGCTGTCGGCCGACGAGATCGACTGGGACAACCCGGGCAACATCCTCCTGCGCCAGAGTGCCGGGCCGCGCAATCCCTTGGGGCAGATGGCGGTGCGGTTCCCCAACCCGTTCTCGGTGTACCTGCACGACACCCCCAGCCAGTCACTGTTCCAGAAGGGGCCACGGGCGTTCAGTTCCGGTTGTGTGCGGGTCGAACATGCCTTGCAACTGCGCGACATGCTGGTGAGTCCGGCGGAGCGGGTGCGCACCGACGAGCTGCTGGCCACCGGTCGCACCCATGAATTCCGCTTGTCGGCGCCGGTGCCGATCCTGCTCGGTTACTGGACGGTGCAGGCCGACAGTCATGGGCGCTTGCTGTACGCCCCGGACATCTACAGTCGTGATCCGGTGCTGCTGAATGCGCTGGGCATCACCTTGTAGGCGCGCTCAGCGGCGCTGATGGTCGAACGCGTCGGCGAGGGTGCGCCAGATGCAGATGCCGAGAAAATAGGCCGACATCGCCAGCCACAGCCCCATCACCCAGGGGTTGAGACCCGGATGGCCGAGCACCAGTGACAGGCTGCACAGCAGCCAGATGGCGGTCACGGCGATATTGATCGGCATGAAGCGGCGCACGCGGAACGGGTGGAGGAACTTCATCCGGGTCACCGTCAACAAGGCCAAGGCGATGATGCTCAGCAGGGTGATCCAGGCCGACGGGGCGATGATGTACAGGCTCAGGGCGACCACGTTCCAGGCAGCAGGAAAGCCGACGAAATAGTTGTCCTTGCTCTTCATGTTGACGTTGCAGAAGCAGTACAGCGATGACACCAGGATCACCGAGGTCATCAGCAGCGGGGTGTAGGCGGGCAGGTCGATGTAGCGGTAGATGAACAGCGCCGGGATGAACACGTACGTCAGGTAATCGATCACCAGGTCCAGCACCGAGCCGTCGAACTGCGGCAGCACCGTCGACACATTGACTTTGCGCGCCAGCGAACCGTCCACGCCATCGACGATCAGCGCCACCCCCAGCCACAACAGGCAGGCCTTGGGCTGGTTGTCGAACAGCGCCAGGGTGGCGAGGAACGCGGTGACCACGCCGGTCGCGGTGAAACCATGGGCACCCCAGGCTTTGAGCGTGGCCATGTGTCGAGTCGAGATCAAGGGCGTTCTCCAGCAAATGAAACGGGCCAGCAACGACCGCTAACCCGAGGTAGGTTGAACGTATCGACCTGAATCTGGGCGTTAAGGTTCACCGGGCAAGGTCGGTTCCGACATCGCGGCTCCAGTAAAAATAGTTCATCTGCCGAGGGGCCGCCGCCTCACCGGCGAAGTGCGCAAGATCGTACAAGACAGCCGGCGAGCGGGCTGGCACATTCAGCTGCCCTTATTCCTGTTGTAGAGCGCCATGTCCGAGATTCTTTTGCCGCGCAGTGCTTTCCTGCGCGGTGCTGCGGCGGTAATGCCGCTGTCCCTGGCGACGGCGCCATGGGGCCTGCTGGCCGGTTCCATGGCGATCGAGGCCAACCTGACCCCGCTGCAGGGCCAGGGCCTGTCGAGTATCGTTTTCGCCGGCGCGGCGCAATTGGTGGCGATCGGCATGCTCAAGGGCGGCGCGGGGATTTTCTCGATTCTGCTGACCACCTTGCTGTTGACGTCCCAACACCTGCTGTACGGCATGAGCATGCGCCCGGTGGTGTCGCCGCTGCCGGGGCGCTGGCGGGTCGGCCTGGGCTTTTTGCTCACCGACGAACTGTTCGCCCTGACCAGTCAGTTCGACCGCCAGCAGTTCAATCGCTGGTACGCCCTGGGCGTCGGGCTGACGTTCTACGTGGCGTGGAACCTGTTCACCCTGGCCGGCATCTTCCTCGGCAGTAGCATCCCGGGGCTTGAGCACCTGGGGCTGGATTTCTCGATTGCCGCGACCTTTATCGCCCTGATCACCCCGGTGGTGCGCAACATCCCGACCGTGGTCTGTGTCGCGGTCTCGCTGTTTTTCTCGGTGCTGTTCCACTACTGGCAGCTGGGCTCGGGGCTGGTCCTGGCCGGTTTGCTGGGCATGACTGCCGGTTTCGTCTGCAACAAGTTTTCTGGAGAACGCACATGATGGTCTGGGCAGTGATTGTCGGCATGGGCTTGCTGGTGTTTCTCAACCGCTACGTGTTTCTCGAACCGCGCCTGCCGGTGCGCCTGAGCAGTAACGCGCGGCAGTTTCTCGGCTTCGCCGTGCCGGGCATGCTCACCGCGATCTGCGGGCCGATCGTGTTCATGCCCGACCAGCAATTGAACCTGCAGTGGGACAACCCGTACCTGCTCAGTTCGCTGGTGGCCATCGGCCTGGTGCTCTATACCCGCAGCACGTTGATCAGCATGTTGCTGAGCATGGCGTTCTTCTTTCTGTTGCGTTGGTGGCTGTAGGGCGTCAGCCCAACGGTCATGGCGCAATTACCCGGCGGGTCTATCGTTGCCTGACTGAATAAGGACCACCCAAGAGGATGTCGTCATGAACACCAGTGATCTGCTGGAACAATTGCTGCGGGCCGGCCAGGGCTCGGGGTCGCAACAGGGCGCAGGGCAAGGCGGCCTCGGTGATCTGGGCGGTCTGCTCGGTGGCTTGCTGGGTGGTGGCGCGGGCGGCGGCAGTGCCGGTGGCCTCGGAGGTTTGCTCGGTGGGTTGGGTGGGATGTTGGGCGGAGCGGGCGCGGGTGGAACGACGCAGCAGGGGCGCTCCAGCGGTACCAATTACGCGGCGCTTGCCTCGCTGGGAATGATGGCGTTCCAGGCGTACCAGGCCTGGCAGCGCAACCAGGCCTCTGCCCCGCAACAGGCGCCGCAGACCGTCGACCAGTTGCTCGCCGGTCCCGAGATCGAAGCCCATAGTCATGCAGTGCTGCGTGCATTGATCGCCGCCGCCAAGGCCGATGGTCGCATCGATGCGCAGGAAAAACAGATGATCAGCACCGAGATCGGCCGTCACACCGACGATCCCGATTTGCAGCAATGGCTTGACGCTGAGGTCGCCAAACCGCTGGATGCGAACGAAGTGGCCCAGTCAGCCACCGACCCGGGCATTGCTGCTGAAATGTACCTGGCCAGTGTGATGCTGGTGGACGATCAGCAGGATGCCGAGCGCGCTTATCTGGATGAACTGGCTGCAGCACTGAAACTCGATCCGCAGTTGCAGCTACATTTGGAGCAACAAGCTAAAGGCTGAACAGGTTGTTGTAGGAGCGAGCCTGCTCGCGAAAAACGTCAACGATAACGCGTACATTCTGAATGAACGCGGCGGCCTGAAGTTTTTCGCGAGCAGGCTCGCTCCTACTAGGTCCCCATGCGCCTGATTGAACAGCAATAAGCCAGGGGCGACTGAATGATCAGTTATAAAGTCAGATCACATTGGTATAAGTGGTTATAAGAAATATCGCTATCCTGCCTGCCAGTTTTTGCTCGTCACGCTGGCTCTGTAAGGTATGGCAATGGAATTCGGTAATTTGGGTTTTGTGGTTGCAGGCTTGGTTGTCGGATTCATTGTTGGCATGACCGGTATTGGCGGCGGCTCGTTGATGACGCCGATCCTGCTGTGGTTCGGTATCAACCCGGCGACGGCGGTCGGCACCGATCTGCTATACGCGGCAATTACCAAATCCGGTGGGGTGCTGGTTCACCAGAAGCACCGCAACATCGACTGGAAAATTACCGGTTGGCTGACCGCGGGCAGTGTGCCGGCGGTGGCCGTGACCTTGCTGTTCCTCAAGTACATCGATAACGATGCCCAGGCCACCAACGCAATCATCAAGCAGGCGTTGGGCTTCGTCTTGTTGCTCACCGCGCTGGCGATCCTGTTCAAGAAGCAACTGCTGGCGTTTGCCAGCAAACACGCCGGCGATCATTACCACCTGAGCGACCGCAAGCTCAATTCGCTGACCGTGGCCACCGGTGCGCTGCTCGGGGTGATGGTGGCATTGACCTCGATTGGCGCCGGCGCCCTGGGCACCGTGGCGCTGTTCCTGCTCTATCCGTTCCTGGCCACCAAGCGTCTTGTCGGCACCGAGATTGCCCACGCCGTCCCCTTGACCCTGGTGGCTGGCCTCGGCCACGCCAGCATGGGCAACATGGACTGGCACCTGCTGGGCTTCCTGCTGATGGGCTCGCTGCCCGGCATCTACATCGGTAGCCACCTGACCGGTAAAGTCTCCGATGGCGTGCTGCGTCCTTGCCTGGCAGCCATGCTGTTGTTCATTGGCTACAAGCTGGCGTTCTGATTTGCCCACCGGGCTGGACAGCGTCCGGCCCCACTCTGGCATCTACTTGCGCGCTTCCAGAATCAAGTTGAACGGAGTCTCGGCAGCACGCCGGAACTGCCCGAAGCCGGCCTCGCTGAACACCTCGCGCAAACGCGCTTCACCCGCCTGGGCACCAAGGCCCAGGCCCACTTCCTGCGACAGCGAATTGGGCGTGCAGATGAAAGTGGAGGCGGCGTAGAACAAGCGCCCGACCGGCGTGCTGTTCTGTTCCAGTCGGTCGTTGGCGTAAGGCTCGACCAACAGCACCGTACCGTCCGGCTTGAGCGATTGATAGGCGTGCCTGGCGGCGCCCACCGGGTCGCCCATGTCGTGCAGGCAGTCGAAATAACACACTAGATCGTAGTCATTGCCCGGGTAGTTTTTCGCGCTGCCCTCGAAGAACTGCGCGCGCTCGGCCACGCCACCTTCTGCGGCGCGCTGGTTGGCGGTGCTGATGGACGGGGCGTGGTAGTCGAAGCCGACGAAGGTCGAGGCGGGGAAGGCCTGGGCCATGACCACGGTCGACGCACCATGACCGCAGCCGATATCCGCGACCTTGGCGCCGGCCTGCAGTTTGTCGACCACGCCGTCCAGCGCCGGCAACCACTCGGCCACCAGGTGCGCGCGGTAGCCGGGCCGGAAGAAGCGTTCGGTGCCACTGAACATGCAGTGATGATGATCGCCCCAGGCCAGTGCGCCATTGCCGCGCATCGCCGCCAGCAGTTTGTCCTTGTCGTGGTACAGGGCGGCAATCACCCCGGCACCGCCGGCGACGTACACCGGTGAGTCCTCGATGGCCAGCGCCATGGCCTGTTCCTCGGGCAGGCGAAACTGCCCATCGTTGTGCTCCATGTAGCCCGATGCGGCATGGGCGCTGAGCCATTCGCGCAGCAGTCGAGCGTTGCAGCCGGTCTTGTCGGCCAGCGCCTCGGGGGTGATCGGCTGGCTGTCGGCCATGGCCCGGTACAGGCCCAGTTCTTCGCCGAGGATCACGTTGGCCAGCATCGCCGCGCCGCCCATGTCGGTCACCAGTTTGCCCATGAATTCATGCAGTTTGCCTTCGTCCATCACCGCGCCTCCTGAAAAGGCCACCGCAGGGCAGGGCGCACGCAACGGCGGCCGTTGGGGCGGTGGATGATCGGAATGACCGGGCAGGAACTGGCCGCACGCGAATGCCCGGGCATAAACCATGTCCGGGCGGTTTGGACGCGAAGTCGTCGTCCTGCAGGTATGTCGCTGTGGGGCAGGGCCCCACAGGACGCTTACGAAGTGGCCATTGGTTCCAGCGTCGTGAGCGTGGTAATGGGCAGGCACGCTACTGACGGACGCGGATTTGGCTACGTCCCCCTACTGGGAACTCTGTGAGTGTAGTTGCCGTTTTACGCTTGTGTATGGCCGTTGGTCAGCACTGCAGGGCAGGGTGTTTGAAGGGGCGAACAGGTGGCGAATCATTCCCGCTGACCTAAGCTTGGCAACATGGTGATAGAAATTTCCGACAACAAAACTGGATCTTTCGCCTTGATGCGCAATCATAAGCGTCGATATCACAAGGAGATGCGCATGCTCATTCGGTCACTGACCCTCGCTACTCTGCTCGCTGTCGTTGGCCCCGTATTGGCCGCCGACAGTGACTCGCCACTCGCCCAGGAACGCGGCAAGACCCGCCCGCTGATTGTCATCGCGCCGAGCAGCGCCGATCCGACGTTGGTCAATCTGAAAAAATCCCTGGATGAACCGGACAACAAAAAAGCGGTTCAGGAACGCAACATCGTGTTGTTCACCGTGGTCGGGTTGACGGGGCAGCGCGATGGCAAGGACATGGGCACGCAAGACACCATGGCGCTGATTCGAGAGCTGAAGCTGGGGGCCACCAAGGACACCAACGTGGTGTTGGTGGGCAAGGACGGTGAGAAGAAACCCTTGCTTGACGGTCCAATCGTAGCGAAGACGATATTCGACACCGTCGACCAATTGCCGGCCGCCGAAAAAGAACTCGCCCCACCTGCGCCGCCTGCAGCCGAGACACCGCCGGCCAAGGGCGCCAAGGCCACCAAACCGGTCAAGCCAGCGAAGCCACCTCAGCCGCTGGATGATTGATTGGCCCTGAGTTAGCAGGCTCTCCACAGGTACTGTGTCAAATACAGCATACGTATACACCGCAAACATTGTAGGAGCCGGCTTGCCGGCGAAAGCAACCCCACGCCATGCATCGTTGGCGCAGACGCTTTCGCCGGCAAGCCGGCTCCTACAGGTTTGGGGCGATCATCAATTCCGTGGTGATCGCACAAGCCTGTACCGGCCGACGCTCGGGCATTCCCACAGAAAACCGCCCTGGCGCGATTCAGACAAAAAAACACCCGGCGCAACCAAAGTCACGCCGGGTGGGGTGTCAGTCAGCGCGCGGATATCGTGGGTCCGTTCGCTGACCTTGGTGCTCAGGTGTAATCAGGCCCGTTCGATAGCCAGTGCCACGCCTTGACCGCCACCGATGCACAGGGTGGCCAGGCCTTTCTTGGCGTCACGCTTGATCATCTCGTGCAGCAACGACACCAGCACGCGGCAGCCCGAGGCGCCGATAGGGTGGCCGAGGGCGATGGCGCCGCCGTTGACGTTGACCTTGCTCGCGTCCCACTCCAGCTCTTTGCCCACCGCCAGTGACTGCGCGGCGAAGGCTTCGTTGGCTTCGATCAGGTCCAGTTGCTCCAGGCTCCAGCCAGCCTTGTCGAGGCAGCGACGGGTTGCCGAGACCGGGCCGATGCCCATGATCGCCGGGTCGACGCCAGCATTGGCGTAGGCAGCGATTTTCGCCAGCACCGGCAGGCCGAGTTGCTTGGCTTTTTCGGCACTCATCAGCAGCACCGCTGCAGCGCCGTCATTGAGCGAAGAAGCGTTGCCCGCGGTGACGCTGCCATCCTTCTTGAACGCCGGCTTGAGCTTGGCCAGGGACGCTGCCGTGGTTTCTGCGCGAGGCTGTTCGTCCACGGCAAAAGTCAGTGGATCGCCCTTGCGCTGAGGAATCAGAATCGGCGTGATTTCAGCGGCGAAGCGCCCGGCTTCGATGGCGGCCGTGGCTTTCTGCTGGGAAGCGGCGGCGAAGGCATCCTGGTCCTCACGGCTCAGGTTGTACTTGTCCACCAGGTTCTCGGCGGTAATGCCCATGTGGTAGTCGTTGAACGCGTCCCACAGACCGTCGGTGATCATGCTGTCGACCATTTTCGCGTGACCCATGCGCAGGCCGGTGCGGGCGGCCGGCAACACATACGGGGCCAGGCTCATGTTCTCCATGCCGCCGGCGATGATCACTTCGGCGTCGCCGCAGCGAATCGCCTGGGCCCCCAGGTGCAAGGCCTTGAGGCCCGAGCCGCAGACCTTGTTCAGGGTCATGGCCGGCACGGCGTGGGGCAGGCCGGCGAGAATCGCCGCCTGACGCGCCGGGTTCTGCCCCGAACCTGCGGTCAGCACCTGGCCGAGCAGCACTTCATCCACCTGTGCCGGGTCCAGACCGGTCTGGGCCAGCAGTTGGCGAATCACCGCGGCACCGAGTTCCGGCGCCGGGATACTCGCCAGCGAACCCTGGAAGCTGCCAATGGCGGTACGGGTAGCGGCGACAATCACGACTTCTTGCATCGAATTTCTCCTCGGCGAGATGCGGTTCAGGCGAACTGCATTTCCGGCACGTGTTCGGGAACGATCAGTTTACCGGCGGTCTTGCTGACAATCTCTTCGACGCTGACGCCAGGCGCGCGCTCCTTGAGGATGAACGCGCCGTCCTTGATTTCCAGGTAGGCGAGGTCGGTCAGCACGCGCTTGATGCAGTTGGCACCGGTCAGCGGCAGGCTGCAGTGGTCCAGCAGCTTGGACTCGCCGTCCTTGGAGGCGTGGGTCATGATCACGATGATGTTCTCGGCACCGGCCACCAGGTCCATGGCACCGCCCATGCCCTTGACCAGTTTGCCGGGGATCATCCACGAGGCGATGTTGCCTTGCACATCCACTTCGAAGGCGCCTAGCACGGTCAGGTCGACATGCCCGCCGCGAATCATCGCGAAGGATTCGGCCGAGGAGAAGATCGACGCACCGGTGCGCGCGGTCACGGTTTGTTTGCCGGCGTTGATCATGTCGGCATCGATGGTTTCTTCGGTAGGAAACGGACCCATGCCCAGCAGGCCGTTTTCCGATTGCAGCATGACTTCCATGCCTTCGGGAATGTAGTTGGCGACCAGGGTCGGGATGCCGATGCCCAGGTTCACGTAAAAGCCGTCCTGCATTTCACGGGCGACGCGTTGAGCCATTTGTTCGCGGGAAAGTGCCATTGTTGTTATTCCTTCATTCGGTCCGGGGGCAGGGGATCACTTGCGTACGGTGCGTTGTTCGATGCGTTTTTCGAACGTGCCGCAGATGATCCGGTCGACGTAGATGCCAGGGGTGTGGATCTGCGTCGGGTCCAGCTCGCCGGGTTCGACGATTTCTTCGACTTCGACCACGGTGATCTTGCCGGCGGTGGCGGCCAGCGGGTTGAAGTTCTGCGCGGTGTGGCGATAGATCACGTTGCCGAAGTGGTCGGCTTTCCAGCCTTTGACGATGGCGAAGTCACCGGTGATGGATTCTTCCATCAGGTATTTGCGGCCATTGAATTCGCGCACTTCCTTGCCTTCGGCAACCGGAGTGCCGACGCCGGTGGCGGTGAAGAACGCTGGAATGCCAGCGCCGCCCGCGCGCATTTTTTCGGCGAGGGTGCCTTGCGGGGTCAGGATGACTTCGATTTCGCCGTTGAGCAGTTGCTCTTCGAACAGCTTGTTCTCGCCGACGTAGGAGGCCACCACTTTGCTGATCTGCCGATCGGTCAGCAGCACGCCAAGGCCGAAGCCGTCGACGCCGCAGTTGTTGGAAACCACGGTCAGGTCGCGGGTGCCCTTGCGCTTGATCTCGTTGATCAGGTTTTCCGGAATACCGCACAGGCCGAAGCCGCCGGCGATCACGGTCATGCCGTCTTCAAGACCTGCCAGGGCCTCTTCGTAGGAACTCACGCGCTTGTCGAAACCTGCCATATGCACCTCTTGTATTCTTTGTGGGCGGCTGGCTAGCCGTATGGGAAGCAGTGTCACGCCGTTGGATATATTTGTTAAATTGATTTTTAGATTATATTAATTGGTAAAGCTCATTAATTGCCTGCAGCGTCGCACTGGAGCGTAGCCGTTATGACCGTCAAGCAGATCCGCGCGTTTCTCGCCGTGGCCCAAAGCCTGAGCTTTGCCGTGGCCTGCGAGCGCCTGCACCTGTCACAGTCGGCCCTCAGCCTGACGATCAAGGCCCTCGAAGAGAGCCTCGGCGGACGCCTGTTCAGCCGTACCACCCGCAACGTTGCCCTGACCCCGGAAGGCGAATCCCTGTTGCCGCTGGCCCGCCGGCTGATCGCCGACTGGGACAATGCCGAGGATGAAATGCGCCAGCGTTTTACCCTGCAACGCGGTCGCGTGACCCTGGCGGCGATGCCTTCATTTGCTGGCAACCTGCTGCCACCGATCCTCAAGACCTTCCGCGCGCGTTACCCGAAAGTCAACGTCACGGTGCACGACGTGATCAACGAGCAGGTACTGGAAATGGTGCGCGACGGCCAGGTCGAACTGGGGGTGGCATTCGAGCCGATGCAGAGTTCGTCATTGCAGTTCACTGCGCTCTACCTCGACCGCTTCGTCGCCATCGTGCCCAGCGATTCACCACTGGCGGGGCTGGCCGAAATCGACTGGCAAACCCTGCTGGAACAGCCCTTCATCACTTTGCAGCGACCGTCCACGGTGCGGGTGATGCTGGAAGATCACCTGCAGGCGCGGCAGACCCGGCTGCCGGTAGCCTTCGAGAGCCATCAACTGGCAACCGTCGGGCGCATGGTCGCCAGCGGCCTGGGAGTCAGCGCCGTGCCGGCATTGTGCGCCGGGCAGATGCGCGAACTGGGTGCGCAGTGCATCCCCCTAAGCGAATCGGTGGAGCGCGCTATTGGAGTGCTGACCAAGCCGGGGCATGAGTTGTCGGCGGCGGCGCAGGCGCTGTTCGAGATCCTCAGGGACGAGGTGCGCCTACCCACCGCCCATCGCTAGTGAAGGTGGAAAAATGCCACTACTGCCGCCTGTCTTTTTTCCAGGTGGTGTGGGCTTTTTCACGAAATTCTCACATTTGAAGGTGCAAATTGAGCACACAAAAGGACTTGACCCCATAGACACAAAGCCCGTCAGATGCGGGCTTTTTGTTGTCTGTCAGAAAATCCCAGGCGATTGGAACAGCGGCACTGCACGCACTACGTCACCCGCTTGTACCTGCAGCCGCTTGGCCGTCAACCGATCGACCATCACGCTGTTGCCATGACGGTGGGCGAGGGCGGTGGTGATGCGGCAGCCCTCCATGCGCCGGTTGTGCAGCAGCCAGATCTCTCTCTTCTCAGCATCAGTTGTGCCGAACTCCAGGTTCAGCGCCAGGCTGTCGCGCACGGCACGGATCTGCGGGACAGGTGCTTCAATCACCGGTCCAGCGTCAAAAATATCCACATAGCCCTGATGCCTGAAGCCTTCGGCGCAGAGGATCCGCCGCGCCGGTTCGGACTTCTCATGGGCCGTGCCGATGACCGCTTGGGCCTGCGCGGAGAGCAGGCAGGTGTACAGCGGCTGGCGCGGCAGCAGTTCGGCAATCAGGGCTTTGTTGCCCAAGCCCGAGAGGTGATCGGCGTGGCTGAAGTCGCGCTTGAAGAAGTGCCGGCCCAGGCTGTCCCAGAACGGCGAGCAGCCATGTTCGTCGGCACTGCCGCGCAACTCGGCGATCAGCTTGTCGCCAAACAAGTGTGGGTACTCGGCGACGAACAGCAAGCGCGCCACCGACAGCAGCCGTCCGTTGTGGCCCTGGCGTTGGTCGGGACGCAGGAACAACGAGCAGACTTCCGATTGCCCGGTCATTTCATTGCTCAGGCACAGCGTCTGGACATTCCGCTCCATGCCCACTCGGTAGTTGTACCAAGGCTCGCGCAGGCCCACGGCACCGCCGAGGGCGCTGACGCCGATCACTTGCTGGTCGGCATCTTCGAGGACGAACAGATAGTCGGCGTCCGCCCGTTCCACCTGGCCGGCAAAGGTGCGCTGCGCCCAACGGATGCGGTGGGCCAGGCGTGCTTCGTTGGCCGGCAGGCTGGTGAACCCCGGGCCGGCGCGTCGGGCCAGGGTCATCAGGGCGGGCAGATCGCTGCTTTGCACCGGGCGTACGATCACAGGGCAACCAACCGTACTGCGCTGCCATCCTGCAGGCCCAGGGTGCTCAGCGTGGCGGCGTCGAGGATCACCGGCTGATCGGCGCTCCAGTCCAGTTCGACGAGCATCGCGCGGAAGTTTTGCCCGTCGTCGTTGCTGACCAGATAAGGCGTCCGGCCGCCCTCAGCGCTTCCTGTCCGAGCCACGACGACGCGGCTCTGGGCAACCGAACGGATGCTCGGCGTGCGCGCAAACAGGGTCGGCCCGGCATCGAACAAGTCGACATAGCCATTGGTTGCAAAACCCTCGTGCTCAAGGATGTCGAGGGCTTCCTGGCCATCGGGATGCACCTGGCCAATACGCGCCTGGGCCTGCGCGGGCAACATCGGCACGTAGATGGGATAGTGCGGCATCATTTCGGCCAGCAAGGTGCGGTCGTGGGTGCCGCGCAAATGTTCGGCCTCGGCATAGCTGAGGTTGAAAAAATGGCTGCCCAACGCATCCCAGAACGGTGACTGACCCTGTGCGTCGCTGTAACCGACCATCTCGCTGAATACCCCATCGCCAAAGCGCTGCGGATGCGCGGCGATAAACAACAGGCGGGCCCGCGACAGCAGTTGGGCAAACGCACTGCCTGCCAGTTCGTGATTGATGTGAAAGCCGCGCAGTTGGGTGAAGCCGCCCAGGTCCTGGCACAACGACAGCGCCGGCACGCCATGGTGGATGTTCAGTTCCCGAGAGGCACTGACATAGGGCCGGTTGCGAAAACTGTAGAACGGTTGTCTCGCCCCGGCGCTGGCGACGATTTCCGCACAGCCCAACAGGCGCGAACCGGTTACGTCTTCAAGGACGAAGCAGTAGCTCTCAGGGCCGCTGTCCTGTACGTCGCTGGCAAAGGAGGCGACGGAATCAAGAATTTTCCGACGCAGGCAATCAGTGTCGTCGGGCAACGAGGTGACACCGATCAGGCTGTCACGCGCCAATTGCTGCAGTTGGGGCAGGTCGTCCAGGGCGACCGGGCGTAAGACCAGCATGGAGACACTCCTGTATCGAAACAAAAACCTGGCTCAGGGCACCAGGGGCGACTATCACTGTCGACTTCCACGCGTAGCAGTTGCATTCGACCAAGCTCCGTTGGCCGAGTGCCATAGTAGTTGAACATCACCGGGTGGCGCAGCACTATGCTAGCCGTTTGGCGAGTTTTTCCTGTCCCCGCCCAAGAGTGAGTCCGCGTGCCGGTAACCCGATTGACCCTGATTTGCCACGCCCGCACGGTCGCGCAGAAACTCGCGCGGTTTCCCCAGGACGAGCCGCTGGAAATCGCTTGGCAGGCCGCCAGGGGCAGTCGCGCCGCAGCCTTCAAGCGCGCCCCGCAGTTGCTCGGTGGCGCTGAAACACGCATCCGCCAGACCGCCGAATTGTTCGGCGGCGAGTTGCTGCATGTGCCGGCCCTGGATGAATACGATTACGGACGCTGGCACGGCAAGCGTATCGATGACCTGCAGCGCGATGAGCCCGAAGCGTTGCACACCTGGTTCAGCGACCCCGACGCCACACCCCACGGCGGCGAATCCCTGAGCCAGTTGCGTCAACGGGTCGGGCACTGGCTCGACAGCCTCGCCGGCAGCCCCGGGCATTTTCTGGCGATCACCCATCCGCTGGTGATTCGCGCGGCGCTGATGCACGTGCTGCAGTGTCCGCCGACGGCGTTTCAACTGATCGATATCGAGCCGCTGTCCGCCACCGAATTGCGCCACAACGGCCGCTGGCGCTTGCGCCTGATGGACGCTGGCGCACCCACCGAGGAGCCTTGAGCATGAAGCAACTGTTGGTGATCGGCATCGGCGCCGGCGACCCCGACTACCTGACGATGCAGGCGATCAAGGCGCTGAACCGGGTCGACGTGTTTTTCCTGATGGACAAAGGGCCGAGCAAGGACAGCCTGATCGACCTGCGCCGGGACATCTGCCAGCGCTATATCAACGAGCCGGGCTACCGCTTTGTCGAAGCGCCTAGCCCGGAGCGGATTCGTGGCGACGTCGATTATCAGGCCAGCGTGCAGGCGTTGAACCAGGACAAACAGCAGACCTTCGAGCGCCTGATCAACCAGGAAATGTCCGACAACGAGTGCGCGGCATTTCTGGTTTGGGGTGACCCGGGGCTGTACGACAGTACACTGCGCATTCTCCAGGCGATTCTCGACGGCGGTCGCTGCACCTTCGAGGTCGAGGTGATTCCCGGCATCAGCAGCGTCCAGGCATTGGCGGCGCAGCACCAGGTGGCTTTGAATCGGATCGGGCGCTCGGTGGAAATCACCACCGGGCGCCGGCTGGCGGCGGGTCAGGTGAGTGATGCCGACAGCCTGGTGGTGATGCTCGACGCCGAGGACGCTTACCGCCAGGTCGCCGATCAGGAGCAGTACATCTATTGGGGGGCCTACCTGGGCACCCCGGATGAAATCCTCATCGCCGGCAAGCTCAAGGATGTGGCTGACGAAATCCAGCGAACAAGGACGGCCGCGCGCCTGGCCCATGGCTGGATCATGGACACTTATCTGATCCGCAAGCCTGACTCGACGCCGTGACCGGGTAGTTTTTTAGGAATACCACCCCCCTGAGCGCAACGCTCCAGAGAAGTACTCTCTCTCCCCGTAGAAATGAAGCTGCTCCTTTTGAGCACGTGTGGCTCAACACATTGCAGAAATAGTTGTACAAGAAATTTGACTTGTACAGCATTCGTCTTATCCTTAAAAAGCTATACAAGACTCATCATGTTGTACAAGAACGATCGTGGGGCAATGGTCGCCACCACAGGCACCAGCGGCCGCTGAACTTGTCCATGAGCCTGCCCACACTGGAGACGGAACATGTCTGACTTCCTGCGCCGCTTCGCCCACGACTTCGCAGCGCTGGATGCCAGTCATTTGCACAAACTCCAGGACCTGTACAGTCACGATGTGCACTTCAGGGATCCGCTTCATGAGATCCACGGCCTGACAGCGCTGCAAGACTACTTCACACAGCTGTACGCCAACGTCAGCCATCTGGCTTTCAGATTTCACGGCTACGACCAGGTGCAAGAGCATGCCGGTTACCTGCGTTGGACCATGCACTATCGCCATCCTCGCTTGCGCCGCGGCCAACTGATTGAGGTTGAAGGCTGCTCGCATCTGCTGTGGCACGAGAAGGTGTACCAGCATCGTGACTACTTCGATGCCGGCGCTCTGCTCTATGAGCACCTGCCGTTGATGGGGACCGCCATTGGCTGGTTGAAGGGGAGGCTGGCATGAAACGCATCTGGCTCACCGGCGCCAGCAGCGGCATCGGCGCTGCAATGGCGGACATTCTACTGAGCCAAGGGCATTTCCTGGTCGTCAGCGCGCGCAATGTTCAAGCCCTGGAAAAATTACACGCGGAGTACCCACAACAGGTACTTCTGCTGCCAGGCGACCTGACCGATCCAGGCGAAGTTCGAGCCATGGGCGAGCGAATCGAGCAGGTTTGGGGCCACCTGGATCTAGCCATCCTCAACGCTGGGACCTGCGAGTACCTGGACGTCAGCGCCTTCGAAGCCAACATGGTTGAACGTGTGATGCGGGCCAATCTGTTTTCCGCGGCCTACTGCGTGCAAGCAGCCCTGCCGCTGTTGCGCAAGGCGCAGAGACCGCATTTGGTGGCGATATGCAGCTCGGTCACTTACCTGCCATTGCCTCGGGCCGGCGCGTATGGCGCCTCCAAAGCGGCGATGCGTTACCTGTTTCAATCGCTGCGTATCGACGTGGCACACGAGGGCATCGACGTCACTCTCGTCAGCCCGGGCTTCGTCGATACGCCGCTCACGCAACAGAACGATTTCCCGATGCCGATGCGCTGGCCAGTGAGCAAGGCTGCCGCGTACATAACAACCCGGCTGGAACGACGACCGTTAGAGATCGCCTTTCCCGGGCCATTCATCGCCGCGCTACGTCTGTTAGCGGTATTGCCCCAACGTCTGCAACTGGCACTGGGCAAACGCATGGCACGTCCCGTCACGGAAGAATCTTCATGAAAGTAGCCATCATCGGTAGCGGTATCTCCGGGCTGACCTGCGCTTATCTGCTCAACCGTCAGCACGAGGTCACCGTATTCGAGTCGAGTGACTGGATTGGCGGCCATACCCATACGGTTGACGTTGAAGTAGAGGGTGAACGTTTTGCCATCGATACGGGTTTCATCGTCTTCAATGACTGGACCTATCCCAACTTCATCCGCCTGCTGGATCAACTGGGCGTGACCTCGCAACCCACCGAGATGAGTTTCTCGGTTCAGGATCCGCACACGGGCACTGAATATAACGGCAAAGACCTCAACAGCCTTTTTGCCCAGCGTCGCAACCTGCTCTCACCAAGGTTCTGGGGCATGTTGCGCGACATTGTGCGCTTCAACCGCGAAGCCGTACGTGACCTTGAGGAACAGCGCATAGCCGCCGATACCACCCTCGGGACCTACCTGCGGCAAAACGGCTACGGTCAGCGTTTTATCGAGCATTACATCGTCCCGATGGGCTCGGCGATCTGGTCGATGTCACTGGGCGACATGCATCATTTTCCGCTTCAGTTCTTCGTGCGCTTCTGTAAAAATCACGGGCTGCTGTCGGTCACCCATCGGCCACAGTGGCGGGTGGTCAGCGGTGGCTCGCGCAGTTATGTCGAAGCGTTGAGCGCCGGCTTTGTCGAGCACATCCGCCTCAATTGCCCGGTGCATCGAGTCGAACGTGACGGCACTGGAGTGAACCTGCACAGCCCCGCCGGCATCGAGCGCTTTGATACGGTGGTTTTCGCCTGCCACAGCGACCAGGCATTACGCCTGCTGGCGGCGCCCAGCCAAGCCGAGCGGGAAATACTCGGCGAACTGCGTTACGCCGAGAACGACGTGGTGCTGCACAGCGACACTCGTCTGCTGCCGAACCGTCGCCTGGCTTGGGCAAGCTGGAATTACCGCCTCGGCGGCTCAGCCCGGCAACCGGCCGCGGTCACCTACAACATGAACATCCTGCAAGGGCTGCAGAGTGAAACCACCTTCTGCGTCAGCCTGAACCAGACCGAGGACATTGACCCGGACAAAATCCTCAAGCGCTTTCGCTACGCCCATCCGCAATACAGCCAGGCAGGCCTGCTCGCTCAGGCGCGCTGGCAAGAGTTACAGGGCGCTCAAAACAGCTACTACTGCGGCGCCTACTGGGCCAACGGCTTCCATGAAGATGGTGTGGTGAGCGCCTTGCGCGTGGCGGCTGCTTTCGGAGAACACCTGTGAACAGCGCGCTGTACCGCGGCTGGGTCAGCCACCGCCGGCTGCTGCCGCGCGTTCATGGGTTTCGCTACCGCATGGGTATGCTCTACCTGGATCTTGCGGAACAATCCCAGGTGCTGGGCTTATCGTGGCTCGCCGGACATTCGCGCTGGGCCGCCTTCGCCTTCCGCGAGACCGACTACCTGCCGCTTTTCACCCGCCAGGGCATAACGCTGAGCGATGCCGTACGTCAGCGCGTGGAGCAGGCCCTCGGCCATGCTCCGCAAGGACGGATCTGCCTGCTCACCCAGCCGCGCAGTTGGGGGCTGTCCTTCAATCCGATCAGTCTGTTTTATTGCTTCGAATCCGACGGCAGTCTGGCCGCCATCCTCTGCGAAGTCAGCAATACCCCTTGGCGAGAGCGTTACCACTACGTACTGCCGACCCACGCGACGGGTGAGTCACGCCATAGGGTAGCCAAGAGCTTTCACGTCTCGCCCTTCCTGCCGCGCGATCTGGAGTACCGAATGCGTTTCTCGGCTCCCGACCAACAGCTGCACGTGACCATGCAGGACTGGCAGGGCGAACAAAAGATCTTTGAAGCCGGCCTGGGCCTGGAGCGCATCGAACTGACGCGCCAAAGCCTGCACCGCCACCTGCTGGACTTCCCCTGGATGACGGGCAAAACCCTGGTCGGCATTTACTGGCAGGCCCTGCGTTTGCTGCTCAAGCGCCTGCCACTGTTTTCCCATGGAGCCGCCAGCGGTGAATACCGCACTGCGAATCTGGAGTCTCGCCATGACAAACCCTAGCCTGAACCCCATCCGCACCTGTGGCTCAGCGGCCAACGGAGTCGGCGCCCGGCTGTTAAAGAAACTGGTTTTACGTCAGTTGGCAAAGCTGCGTCACGGACACTTGGTGGTCATTGTCGACGGTGAGCCCTTGAGCTTCGGCCAGCCAGGCGACGTGCTGCAGGGCGAGATCGAAGTGCTTGATGCGGCCCTCTGGCCGATGGTCGCGGCAAATGGCTCAATTGGCGCGGGTGAGGCCTATATCCACGGCTACTGGAGCAGTCCCGATCTGACGGCGGTGGTGCGCATTTTCGTGGCCAACCTCGATGTGCTGGATGGAATGGAGCGCGGCCTGGCACGTATACGCCGGCCACTGGCTCAAGCCTTGCACTGGCTCAACCGCAATACGCGTCGAGGCTCGCAGCGCAACATTTCAGCGCACTACGACCTGGGAAACGCGCTGTTTGAACAACTGCTGGACCCCACCATGATGTATTCCTCAGCCATGTTCCGCTCCAACAGCGACAGCCTCGAACAGGCTCAACTGTATAAGCTGGAGTGCATCTGCCAAAAGCTCGATCTCAAACCCACTGACCACCTGCTGGAGATCGGTACTGGCTGGGGGGGGATGGCGCTGTATGCAGCCACCCACTACGGCTGCAAGGTTACGACGACCACGCTGTCGCGTGAGCAATTTGCGTACACCCAGCGCCGAATCGAGGAACAGTGCCTGCAAGACCGCGTTACCCTTCTGTTGCAGGACTATCGTGACTTGACGGGCCAATACGACAAGCTCGTTTCGATCGAGATGATAGAGGCCGTCGGACACCGCTTCCTGCCCACGTACTTCAAACAATGCGCCCATCTGCTCAAAGAACACGGTCTGATGCTTTTGCAGGCCATCACCATTCGAGACCAACGTTATGAGCAGGCGAAAAAAACCGTCGACTTCATCCAGCGCTACATTTTCCCGGGCGGTGCCTTGCCTTCGGTGAGCGCGATGCTGCACACCATCAGTCGCGACACTGACCTGAACCTGCACCACATGGAGGACTTTGGCCTTCACTACGCCCGCACGCTTCGCCTGTGGCACGACAACTTGCGGCGCAGCCGGCACAACCTGGAAGCGCTGGGCTACGACCAGACGTTCTACCGCCTGTGGGAGTTTTACCTGTGCTACTGCGAAGGCGGCTTCCTTGAGCGAAGCATCGGTACCGCGCATCTATTGCTCGCCAAACCCGGGGCGCGGCCGCAGCCCTTCGAGCTAAAGGCGTGAGCAGACGGGTCCGGTTGTTGCTGAACGCCGGACTTTTTCAACTTGGCTGGTTCGCCTGCGTGTTGGGTGCGCAACGGCCGTGGCTGTTGCTGATTGCAATTGCCTGCCTGGCGATACACCTGCTTTGGATTGCCAACCACCGTGATGAGTGGCGCAGTCTGTTGCGGGTAGCCGCTTGCGGTTGGGTGCTGGACAGTGCGCTTTTTCATCTCGGGTTATTCGACTTTTCCGGCGCCACTGTGGTTCTGCCGCTTTGGCTGGCAATCCTTTGGCTGCTTTTCGCCAGCACGTTGCGTCACAGTTTGAGCTGGACAAAGCGACCCTGGTGGGTGGGAAGTCTGTTAGGCGCCTTTGGCGGGCCTCTGTCCTATTGGGGGGAGCCCAGTTGGCCGGCGTGGGCCTGCCGCTCGGTACCTGGCCCAGCATGCTGCTGCTCGCATCGATATGGGCGATATTGATGCCGGCACTGCACCGCATAGCCGAACAGCCTGCACGGTGACTCAAGATTGTTTGCGAAAGAACAAAGTGATCTGGCCGACCTCCACCCCGAATTTGCTCATGAACGACCGATTGATCATCGTGTCTTTGTCCATCAGGTACATCCAGTCGTCCAGCTCGACCTGATACTCCTTGCCATCCACCGGCAGGCTCAGCACATATTTCCAGCGCAGTGCATTGCCGGCCAGCTCACCGCGCGCTTCACCTACCACGTCGCCAGCGGTTCCGCGCCATTGACTGGAACCCACCGGGGTGAGCGTCCACACCCGTTTTTGCCGGGTGCCGTCGCTGTAAGTAAATGACTCGTCGAGGATCAGCCGGTCACCTTCGGAGTGACCGTTGATCTCCACATGGAAGCGCTTGGTGACTTCACCCGAACGCTTTTGAAACATCCCCCAGGCGATGACACGGCCCTCGAAGAATTCGCGCAACTCAAGTGTGGGTGTCTCTTGGCTGTAGGTGTGCACATCCACCCGACTGCAACTTGCAAGGCCAAGGCAAAGCAGGATTATCCCGATCTTCAACATGTGCAGGTCCTCGACGGTCTCAGGGTTTAGCAGCACCCAGCAATTGGGCGCGCAGCTCCGGGTTGCGTGTTCGGGGGTCAAGCCAGATGGCAAAAAAGGCTTTGGCGAACGCCTCATCCCTGACCACATGCTGCAGCTTCTCGCCGACGTAGAAACGAGCGCCCTCGCCAGGCAGGTAGACTCCGGTGATGCGGTCACCGGCCCGCACATCGACAAACGCCTGCCGCATCTCCTGCTTCCAGCGGTTCATCTGCTCGGTATTCGGGGAGTTGGGCGACAGGCGACGGATTTCCTTGAGGCTGGCCTCAACCAGATCATCGCGACTCACAGCCCGGCTGTAGGTCAGCTCCAGCGCAAAAGGCGCATCAGAAGCCAGTGGGTCACCGGTCATCAGGCGTTGACTCCAGAACTGCGCGTTGTAGATGGAGAATCCGAATACGCGCATCTCTCCGCTGCCCAGCCGACGAGCATCGGGTATGGCCTCGCGCCAACCAGCCAGTAGTTCTGCACTCTGGAGCGTCAGTACAAGACAGATAAGGAGGGCGCTCAAGCGGCCTGTCTGCGTAGTCATGCAAAGACCTCGACAAGACTCAATCGACGTCTTTAAAAGTTATACCAAATAATAATTTTGTACAGCTAACGTCTCAGGCGTGTCCGTTTCCATTTGCTGGAGCTTTCTCTCGCAGCACCGATTTTGGCGGTTGCGCCAGTCTTGATGCTCTAATTCACTGCCCCGCGTCTGCGTACACCCACACCTCAACCCGGCGATTCTTGATCCGGCCTTCGTCGTCATTGTTGGCGGCGACCGGCATCTCGGCGCCGAAACCGCGTATCTCGCGCAACACCACGCCGCTTTTCACCAGTTCGCGACGCACCGCCATGGCCCGCAGCTTCGACAGCAGGTCGGCGCGTGCGGGATCGGCCTTGGCATCGCCGAAACCCACCAGCGTCACTTGGCGGTCGAGCTTGTGGTGTTGCTGCAAGTAGTCGAGGACCCGTGACAGGTCCTGGCGCGCCTTGTTATCCAGGTTGGCGCTGCCTTCGTCGAAACGAAAATTCACCGTCAGCCGCTGCGCCTCGGCACTGAGCGCCTGATAGCCCTCTGGCATCTGCCGGCTGGGCGTCACGCTCATGGCCTGTACGGTCTGCGCGACAAAGCCATTGGCTGCGACTGTTGCCTGGCCTTGCGGGCTTTGCGCGTATTGCACCAGGGCTTGCGCCCAGGGATTGTCATTGCTCGGCGGCAGGTACAGGTAGAGACGGCGCGACAGCGGATAGTCTTCGGTGGCGATCAGGCGGGCCAGTGGGAGCATCGGTTGCGCGGCGCCGTCGGCAATCGCCACGGCCTTGGCCTGACGAACGTAGGGCAGGCCGATAAAGCCGATGCCCTGAGGATCATGGCTGACGGCGTCAGACAGTTGCTCGCTGGACTCGAAGCGCCTGGCGCTGCTGGCCAGGGTCTTGCCACGGGTTTTCAGCACCAGCTCCCTGAACGTGTCGAAGGTGCCGGACTGATCATCCCGCGCATACAGGTGGATCGGGCCGCCGATCCCGCCGAGTTGTTCCCAGGTACTGATTTCGCCACTGAAAATCCGCGCCAGTTGCTCGGTGTTGAGTTGGTTCAGGGGATTGTCCGGGTGCAGGATGATCGCCAGGCCGTCGATGGCGATCACCTGTTCGGCGTCCGCGCTATTCAGGTCACCGAGGGCATCGAGGTCGACCAGTTCGCTGCCCTTGATCGGTCGCGACGACGCGGCTAGATCGGCACTGGCATTTTTCAGGGCGGTGAAGCCGGTGCTTGAACCGTGGGCGGCAATCTTGATGGTCACCGGCTGGCCCTGAGCGGTCTGGCCGATCACCTGTTGCTCGTTGGCGTTGGCGCCGGGCACGCTGTGCACCTTGAGCAGGCCTTGCTCGAGCATCAGGCCTTTGGCCAGCGCCGGCCCCAGCGCCGCGCCAATGGTGTTGGAACCCTGGATGCGCAGCACGGTACCGTCGACGGGAATGGGCAATGGCGTGGCCAGCGCGGCCAAGGGGCTGCAGAGCAGCAGCGAGCAGATGAAGCGCAACATGGGCCGGCACCTTGGCGGGCAATGAAGGTGCCGGGACCATAAGACATTCAGGTTACTGAAATATGACGGTTTGCTCGTGACTCGCCGCGTGGCTTCGACTCAGCTCAGTTCCAGCCAGATCGGTGCGTGATCGGAAGGTTTTTCCAGGCCACGCAGCTCGTAGTCGACGCCGGCATCCTTGATCCGCGGCAGCAAGGCCTTGGACGTGAGGATCAGGTCGATGCGCAGGCCGCGCTTGGGTTCGTCTTCGAAGCCACGGCTGCGGTAGTCGAACCAGCTGAAGCGATCGGCGACGTCCGGGTTGAGATGACGGAAGCTGTCCACCAGGCCCCAGTTCTTCAGGCGCTCCATCCACTCGCGCTCTTCCGGCAGGAAGCTGCATTTACCGGTTTTCAGCCAGCGTTTCATGTTGTCCGGGCCGATGCCGATGTCGCAGTCCTGCGGAGAAATATTGGCGTCGCCCATCACCACCAGCGGCTGGTCATTGCTGAACTGGCTCTCCAGCAGGTTTTGCAGATCGCTGTAGAAGCGTGCCTTGGCCGGGAACTTGGTCGGGTGATCGCGGCTTTCGCCCTGTGGGAAATAGCCGTTCATGATGGTGATCGGCGTGCCATTGGCGTCGGCGAAAGTGCCCCAGATGAAACGCCGTTGGGCGTCTTCTTCATCGCCGGCGAAGCCTTTATGGATGGCCAGCGGTTCCTGGCGCGACAGCAGGGCGACACCGTAGTGGCCTTTCTGCCCGTGGTAGTACACGTGATAGCCCAGCGCCTGGACTTCGGCCAACGGGAACTGGTCGTCATGGACCTTGGTTTCCTGCAGGCCGATGACATCCGGTTGATGCTTCTCGATCAGTGCCGCCAGTTGATGAGGGCGGGCGCGCAGGCCATTGATGTTGAACGAGACGATCTTCATGGTCGGCAGTCCTGGCAAAACTGCGATGCTAGCCGACATGGGGGGCGGGGGCCAGTGGTGGGTGCTTACAGGCAGCGGCTATGGGGGAGGTGAACCTGTGGGAGCGGGCTTGCCCGCGATGGCGATGGATGCCGTGACGCCGCCTTCGCGGGCAAGCCCGCTCCTACAGCCCCACATGGCAGCCCCGCCAATGCCCTGCTAATGTTTCCGGGCATGGGAACGATCACTGCCGTGCCGGGTTCGTACCAACAAGAGCGGGGCCCTTTGAGCCGCGCCAGGGGAGATCAACCGTCATGCCTGAAACCTCGACTGCCATCGCCGACATCCATCGGCTCGACAGTGGCTATTCGCGCGAAGCGCGTTCCTTGCTGTACCAGGCCTACCGCCACGAGCCGACGTTCAAGTTTCTGTTCGAAGCCGAGCGCGCCGGCTATGAACAGCGCGTGCGGGCCACGGTGCGCGAGTTGGTCAAGCAGCATTTCCTGCAGGATCTGCCGGCCATCGGCCTGCTGGTCAACGACCGGTTGATCGGCATTGCCTTGATCGCGCCGCCGCAACGCCGCCTGGGGATCACCGAAAGCTGGGCCTGGCGCCTGCGCATGGTGCTCAGCACCGGGTTTCGCTGCACCCGGCGCTACCTCGACTATCACGCCGCCGTCGCTGCCTGCGTGCCCTCGGACTCCGTGCATGTCCTGCCATTGCTGGGCATTCACCCGCAGTTCCAGGGCCAGCATTACGGCGAGCAACTGCTGCAGGCGGTGCATAACTGGTGCGCGGTGGACGAGCACTCCCAAGGCGTCGTGCTCGACACCGGCAACCCGCGTTACCTGGCGTTCTACCAGCGCCAGGGCTACGAGGAGATCGGTGAGGTGGCGGTTGGCCCGGTGCGTGAGCACGTATTTTTTCACGCCAATCCGCAGGTGTTACATAGCGCAACGGGATAACGCCGAACTTTTCTTCGGCTTGATCGCTCTATCACGCTCCCACGCTCGTGATAGCATCCGCGACTATGAAGTTTCCAGGAAGATTTACCAGTGGCGTGCTCGTGCTCATCAGCAGCGCAGCCGCTCTGGCTCAAAGTGAATTGGACGTCAGGATCAAACCGTCCAACGACGAGCTAAAGGCCAATATCGAGGGCTATATCGGCGACCTCGGAGACCGCGATGAAGAAGCGCTGCTGCGTTTCAGCCGCGGTGCCGAGGAGCAGGCGCGCAAGGCCGCCCAGGCCTTGGGCTACTACCAGCCGCAGATAGAAAGCACGGTCAAGGACGGCAAGTCGCCGCGCCTGGTGCTGAACATCGACCCCGGCGAGCCGGTGCGCTTGCGCAACGTCAATATCCGTATCCTCGGCCCGGCGGCTTCCCTCAAGTCCTTTCGCATTCCCCAAAGCAGCGTGCTCATGCCCGGTGCCGTTCTCAATCACGGTCATTACGACGACGCCAAACGGCTGATCCAGAACCAGGCCTCGCGCTTCGGCTTCTTCAGTGGCCGCTTTACCAGCCAGAAACTCTCGGTCGACCCGCGCGCCGGTGTCGCCGACATCGACCTGGTGTACGACAGCGGCCCGCGCTATGCGCTGGGCAAAGTCAGCTTCACCGGCGACACGCCGTTCGACGATGACCTGCTGCAACGCATGGTGCCGTTCAAAAGCGGCGCACCCTACGATTCCGAACTGATCGCCGAACTCAACCAGGCGCTGCAATCGAGCGGCTATTTCGAGGCGGTGCGGGTCGATGCGGTGCCCACCAGTGCCGCCAACGACGTGATTCCGGTGGCGGTCACCCTCGATACCCGCAAGCCGCGGACCATGGGCCTGGGCCTCGGTTACTCCACCGACGTCGGCCCGCGGGTCAAGGCCAACTGGACACGCCACTGGGTCAACCCCGAGGGCCACAGTTATGGTTGGGAAGCCGAGCTGTCGGCGCCACGGCAGAACGTCGGCCTGTGGTACGACGTGCCGCTGGATCCGCCGCTCACTGACAAGCTGCGCTTTGCGGGCGGCTATCAATATGAAGAACTGGCCAACACCGACAGCCTGAGCAAGCTGCTGACCCTCGGCCCGGAATGGCACAGCAAGTTGCCCAGCGGCTGGCAGCGGGTGATCTCGCTGAAATGGCAGCACGAGGAATATCGCCTCGGCGACGACTCGGGGATCAGTAACCTGCTGATGCCCGGCGTCAGCTACTCCTATCTGCGCAGTGACAACCGCATCGATCCGCGCAACGGCTACCGCCTGCAATTCGATACCAAGGTGGCCAAGGAAGGGCTGGGTTCGGACAACAACCTGTTGTATGGCACGGCGCTGGCCAAGGGCCTGACCACGGTGCTGGACAAGCATCGGTTCCTGGCCCGGGCGCAGATCGGCGGCTCGGCCACCAACGGCTACAAGTCGATTCCGCCGTCGTTGCGCTTCTTCGCCGGTGGCGACCAGAGCGTGCGCGGCTACGACTACCAGAGCCTGTCCCCGGAAAACTCCGAGGGCGATCGCATCGGCGGGCGCTACATGGTCTCCGGCAGCCTCGAGTACCAGTACTCGGTTGCCGAGAAGTGGCGGGTGGCGACCTTCGTCGACCAGGGCAATTCATTCAACGATTTCGAACTGCCGAACCTCAAGACCGGGGTCGGTGTGGGGGTGCGCTGGGTGTCCCCGGTTGGCCCGATCCGTCTCGACCTGGCCCATGCGCTGGATGATCCCGGCGGTATTCGCCTGCACTTTTCCATGGGGCCTGAGCTGTGAAGCGTGCTGTAAAAATAACCCTGCTGGCGCTGGTTGCGCTGGTGGCTGTGGTGCTGCTGAGTGTGGGTGTCTTGTTGGGGACCCAGGCCGGCAGTCGCTGGGCGCTGAACCAGGTGCCGGGCCTGAGCGTAGAGAATTTCCAGGGCCGTCTGGCTGGTCAGTGGAGCGCCGATCATCTGCGGTGGCAGCAGGGCGCCGACCGGGTCGAACTGGTCAAGCCGCTGCTGGCCTGGTCGCCCTTGTGCCTGACCCGCATGACCCTGTGCATCGAGCAATTGAAAGCCGAACAGGTGATCCTGCAATTCGCCCCGAGCGAGACGCCGAGCAGCGGACCGATCAGCCTGCCTGAATTGAAGCTGCCGCTGGCGATCGAACTGGGTGAAGTGCAAATCGGCAGCCTGCGTCTCGATGGCAGCGAGCAGCTCAAGGACCTGCAACTGGCCGCGCACTGGACCGCGCAGGGCCTGCAGATCGAATCCCTGCGCCTGCAACGGGACGACCTCAAACTGGAGTTGTCCGGCCTGCTGCAACCCACCGGCAACTGGCCCCTCAGCGCCAACGGCCTGTTGACCCTGCCGGCACCGGGCGAACAGCCGTGGGCGTTGGCATTGAAGGTCGACGGCGACCTGCTGAAAACCCTCAAGCTGACAGCCGACAGCAGCGGTTACCTGCAAGGACGCCTCACGGGCGAACTGCAACCGCTGGTGGACAATCTGCCGGCCACGGTGCGCATCACCGCCGATGGCTTCAAGCCCAGCGCCGACCTGCCGGACACCCTGCAACTCAATCAGTTGGAACTCACCGGCAATGGCGACCTGAAAAACGGTTATCAACTCCTCGGCAAGGCCAGCTTGCCAGCCGAAGACGGCCCAGTCGCCTTGTTGCTGCAAGGCAAGGTCGACGCCAAGGGCGCGCAGATTGCCGGCCTCGACCTGACCGCCAACGACAAGCAGAACCTCAAGCTCAGCGGCCAGCTCGACTGGTCCGAGGGCTTGAGTGCCGAGGCGAAGATCGACTGGCTGGACTTCCCTTGGCATCGCCTGTACCCGCTGATCGATGAGCCCGAAGTGGCGTTGCGCAGCTTCAATGGCGAGGTGAGCTACCGCGACGGCAATTACTTGGGCAACTTCAAGGCCGCGCTGGACGGACCTGCCGGAGCGTTCAGCCTGAGCAGCCCGTTCAGTGGCGACCTCGGGCAGATCTTCCTGCCGCAATTCAAGCTGGAAGCCGGTCAGGGCAAGGCCGAAGGTCATGTGAAGGTGCAATTTGCCGACGGCATTGCCTGGGACACCGCCCTCGACCTGTCGGCGATCAACCCGGCGTATTGGCTGGCGGAATTGCCGGGCACCCTGGCTGGACCACTGCGCAGCAAGGGTGAAATGAAGAATGAGCGCCTGAGCCTCAATGCCGACCTTGATCTCAAGGGCAAGCTGCGCGGTCAGCCGGCGGTGCTGCAAGCCAAGGCCGACGGTGCCGGTGAGCGCTGGAACCTCAACGCCTTGCAAATCCGCCTCGGCGACAACCGCATCGATGGCAGCGGCAGCCTGCAGGACAAGCTCAGCGGCCAGATCGACATCAAGGCCCCGCGCCTCGGCCAGCTGTGGCCGCAATTGCGCGGCCAGCTGAATGGCCGGGTCGATGTCGCCGGGACCCTTCAAGCGCCCCAGGGCAAGGTCAATCTGCAGGGCGTGCAACTGGCGTTCGACGACAATCGCCTGAAAAGCCTCAACCTCGATGCCACCCTCGACAGTGCGCAACGGGCGAAGATCGAGCTCAAGGGCAGCGGTATCGAAGTCGGCGACAACGCACTGGGCACCTTGACTGCCAGCGGTGAAGGCACGCTGAAGAACCAGAAGCTGCAACTCGACCTGCAAGGCCCGTTGTTGCAACTGGCTTTGGGCCTGGACGGCAGCCTCGACCAGGGTAACTGGCGCGGGCGCCTGGCCAGCGGTGACATCAAGGCCGGTGGCCAGGATTGGCAACTGCAAGGCCCGGCGAAAATCGAACGCCTGGCCGACGGCAAGCTGACCTTCGGCGCCCACTGCTGGATGTCCGGTGCGGCCAGTTTGTGTGGCGAGGATCAGCGCCTGATGCCCGAGCCGAAACTGCGTTATCACCTCAAGCAGTTCCCCATCGACAGCCTGGCGCAATGGCTACCCAAGGATTTCGCCTGGCAGGGCAAGCTCAACGCCGACGTGCAATTGGACTTGCCGGCCAGCGGCCCGAAAGGTCAGATATTGGTGGATGCCAGTGGCGGCACCCTGCGCATCAAGGAAAAGGAGCAGTGGCTGGACTTCCCGTACCAGACCCTGAAACTCAGCAGCACCCTCAACCCCAAGCGCATCGACAGCCAGCTGGAATTTGTCGGCGGCAAGCTTGGCGAATTGATGGTCCAGGCGCAGATCAACCCGCTGCCGAAGAACAAACCCCTGAGCGGCTCGTTTCGCCTCAGTGGCCTGGACCTGTCGGTGGCGCGGCCGTTCGTACCCATGGTGGAGAAACTCACCGGGCGTCTGAACGGCAGCGGCACCTTGTCCGGTGGGCTGTTGGCACCGCAGGTCAACGGCAACCTGAACCTGGTCGACGGTGAAATTTCCGGGCCGCAACTGCCGACACGCTTCGAAGCCTTGCAATTGCAGGCACAGATCGCCGGTGAAAGCGTGCAACTCAAGGGCGGCTGGAAAAGCGGCAAGACCGGGCAGGGCAGCCTCGACGGGCACGTCGCCTGGGGCCAGGCGCTGGTGGTGGACCTGAATCTTAAGGGCACGCAACTGCCGGTCAGCGTCGAACCCTACGCCGCCCTGGAAGTGGCGCCGGACCTGAAGGTTTCGATCAAGGAAGACAAACTGGCAATCACCGGCAAGGTGCTGGTGCCCAAAGGCGAGATCACTGTGCGCGAACTGCCGCCATCGACGGTCAAAGTCTCCGATGACACGGTGATCGTCGGTCATCAGACCGAGGAGGGCAAGCCACCGATGGCCATGGCCATGGACATCGAAGTCATCGTTGGCGAAGACAAGCTGAGCTTTGCCGGGTTTGGTCTCACCGCCAATCTGCAGGGCCATGTGCACATCGGCGACAACATGGACACCCGTGGCGAACTGTGGCTCAACGACGGCCGCTACCGTGCCTACGGCCAGCGCCTTACGGTGCGTCGCGCGCGGCTGCTGTTCGCCGGGCCGATCGACCAGCCATACCTCGACATCGAGGCGGTGCGCCAGACCGACGACGTGATTGCCGGGATCCGCCTGAGCGGCAGTGCCGAGCAGCCGACCACGCAGATCTTCTCCGAACCGGCGATGAGCCAGGAGCAAGCGTTGTCCTACCTGGTGCTCGGGCGTCCGCTCAGCACCAACGGTGAAGACAACAACATGCTGGCGCAGGCCGCATTGGGCCTGGGTCTGATGGGCAGTTCCGACCTGACCGGCAGTTTGGCGAAAAACCTGGGTATCCAGGACTTCCAACTCGACACCGAAGGCAGCGGCACCGCCACCAGCGTTGTAGCCAGTGGCGATATCACCGAGAAGCTCAGCCTGCGTTACGGCGTCGGCGTGTTCGAGCCGGCCAACACCATCGCCTTGCGCTACAAGCTGAGCAAGAAGGTCTACCTGGAGGCCGCCAGCGGCATCGCCAGTTCATTGGATATCTTCTACAAGCGCGATTTCTAACGGCTTTTGTGGGAGCGAGCCTGCTCGCGAAAATCGCCAACGATAACGCGCATGTGTTGACTACACGCACTCCCAACGGGCCCGGGTTCAACGGAATTTCCTTCCATTGAATCCGGGCCCGTTGGCGTTTTGCAGTGGGTGATTTTCGATTAATTACGAAGCTTGCTAACTAATTCATTTGACATTCACTGCCTAGGCAGTAACATCTGGACATACATTCACTGCCTAGGCAGCTATCGGGTCGCCAGATGAAGCATTTCTCGCCGGACAACTTTCAAAATTGCCACCTTGGCCTGCTGCTGGGACGCGCCGCGCTGCTCAAGGACCGGATTATCGACACCCACATGGAACCCCACGGCATCACCGCCGCGCAGTTCAAGGTGATGATCATCATTGCTCAGTTTGGCGTCGACACCCCGGCCGAGCTGTGTCGCCACCTGTCCCTGGACAGTGGCTCGATGACCCGCATGCTCGACCGCCTGGAGCAGAAGGGCCTGTTGCTGCGCAAGCGTTGCGCGGATGACCGACGCCTGGTGCGCCTGGCCTTGACCGAGGACGGCCAGGCGCTGGCCGACAAGCTGCCGGAAATCGGCGTGAATGCGATGAACCAGTTGGCCGGCGCCCTCGACAGCGAGGAGTTGCAGACCCTGCAAGCGATCCTGAAGAAAATGCTGTTGGCCGCCGGTGATCCGATCACCGTGCTGCGGGTAGGTGATCAATGAACATGACCACGCGCCTCGGCCTGGTGCTGATGGCCATGAGCCTGGCCGGGTGCGCCAACTACAGCGGCTTGAACACCGAGGGCGTGAGCCTGCAGGCGCAATCGCTGCAGGCCGGGCAATCCCTGAATGGCGTGACCCTGTCGCCGGCGGCCTGGCCGAAAAGCGACTGGTGGACCAGCCTCGGCGACCCGCAGCTTGACGGCCTGATCCGTGAAGCCCTGCGCGACAGCCCGGACATGCAGATCGCCAGCGCCCGCGCCCACCAGGCCAGCGCTGCGGCCGGTGCTGCCGATGCCGCACGGATGCCGACCCTGGATGCCAGCGCCGGGATTCGTCGTGAACGACTGGCGCAGTACCAGGATCCGACTTTGCAAGGTGATCGCTACGACACCATGCGCAGCATTGGCGCCACATTCAATTACACCTTCGATTTGTGGGGCGGCCAGCGCGATGCCTGGGAAGCAGCCCTGGGCCAGGCCCGCGCAGCGCAGATCGACCAGCAGGCCGCGCAGTTGACCCTGGCCGCCGATGTCGCCCGCGCCTACAGCAATCTGGGCCAGGCCTACATCGTTCATGACCTGGCCAGCGAAGACCTCAAGCGCACTCAGCAGTTACTCAGCCTGAGCCAGCGCCGGCTGAGTTCGGGCATCGACAGCCTCTACCAGTACCAGCAGAACCAGAGCCTGGAAGCCAGTTCCCAAGCGTCGTTGATCGATGCCGAGAAGAACCTGCAAAGCGCGAAAATTGCCCTTGCAGTGCTGTTGGGTAAAGGCCCGGATCGTGGTAACGAAATAGCCCGACCGAACATCCTGCAAGCAAGTGCCGTGGCCCTGCCGTCGGTGTTGCCCGCCGAGTTGCTTGGCCGTCGCCCGGACCTGGTGGCGGCGCGCTGGCGAGTGGAGGCGGCGAGCAAAAGCATCGATGCGGGCAAGACCACCTTTTATCCCAACCTCAACCTCAGCGCCGCAGCCGGTTTCGAGTCGCTGATGGGGAGCGCGGTGTTTGGCTCGACCTCGCGCTTTTTCAATGTCGCGCCGACCATTTCCCTGCCGATCTTCGACGGCGGCCGCCTGCGCGCCGACCTCGACGCCAAGGACGCCGATTACGACCTGGCGGTGGCGCAATACAACAAGAGCCTGGTCAAGGCCCTCGGCGATGTCAGCGACAGCATTGCCCAACTGCATGATGTCGGCCGGCAGATCGTCGCGCAGCAGCACGCCACGGACATTGCCCAGGCGTCCTACAACACGGTGCTCGAGCGCTACGGCTCCGGGGTCGGCAACTACCTGGACGTGCTGAGCATCGAGCAGCAGTTGCTCGGCGCGCAACGCCAGCTAGCCAATCTGAACGCCGAGCAGATCGATCTGTCGATTCAATTGATGCAGGCCCTGGGTGGCGGATTCCAGAGCGACAACCTGGCCATGGCCAGCCCATCTCCAGCGCCCGCCACGCGCACCCATCATTAAGGTATTGGTCATGGCCAACGTGCAGAACACCCCAATAACAGAAAATACCCCCGACACGGGCAATCCCGGCAAACGCAAGTTCATGCTGACCCTGCTGGCAATCCTGGTGATCGTCGCGAGCCTCGGCGTCTGGGGCTGGCATCACTTCTACGGGCGCTGGAACGAGAGCACCGACGACGCCTACGTCAACGGCAACGTGGTGGAAATCACCCCGCTGGTGACCGGCACGGTGGTGAGCATCGGCGCCGACGATGGCGACCTGGTGCAGGAAGGTCAGGTGCTGGTCAACTTCGACCCCAATGACGCCGAAGTCGGCTTGCAGAGTGCCCAGGCCAACCTTGCACGTACAGTGCGCCAGGTGCGAGGCCTCTACAGCAACGTTGATGGCATGAAAGCCCAGGTCAACGCGCAGAAAGCCGAAGTGCAGAAAGCCCAGGAAAACTTCAATCGGCGGAAAAATCTCGCCGCCGGCGGGGCGATTTCCCAGGAAGAACTGTCCCATGCCCGGGATGACCTGACCTCGGCGCAAAACGCCCTGGCCAACGCCCAGCAGCAGTTCAAGACCAGCAGCGCGCTGGTCGACGACACCGAAGTTTCGTCGCACCCGGACGTCCAGGCCGCCGCCGCGCAGTTGCGCCAGGCTTACCTGAACAATGCTCGCAGCACTTTGATTGCCCCGGTCACCGGCTATGTGGCCAAACGTACCGTGCAACTCGGTCAGCGCGTCCAGCCCGGCACCGCGCTGATGGCGGTGATTCCCCTGGATCAGCTGTGGATCGACGCCAACTTCAAGGAAACCCAACTGCGTGATATGCGCATCGGTCAGCCGGTGGACATCGAGGCCGACCTGTATGGCAGCGCCGTGAAGTACAGCGGCACCATCGACAGCCTCGGCGCCGGTACCGGCAGCGCCTTCGCCCTGTTGCCGGCGCAGAACGCCACCGGCAACTGGATCAAGATTGTTCAGCGCGTACCAGTGCGCATCCACATCAATGCCGAGCAACTGGCCAAGCACCCATTGCGGGTCGGCTTGTCGACCCTGGTCAATGTCGACCTGCGCGACCAGAGTGGCCCGGTACTGGCCCAGCAGCCGCCGCAGAAGGCCAGCTTCAGCACCACCATCTATGACCGCCAGTTGGCCGATGCCGACGCGATGATTGCCCGGCTGATCCATGACAACAGTTCAGCCCTGAGCAAGACCGCCCAGCGCTGAGTTCGCCAATCCGCTCGTTGCGCCGTGCAAGCGGCGCAACGCTCGCCTCGTTTCCAAGGATTTGCGATGAGTAACAACGCCTCATTCACGCCGCCCAGCCTGGTGCTCGCCACCATCGGCCTGTCGCTGGCGACCTTCATGCAAGTGCTCGACACCACCATCGCCAACGTCGCCTTGCCGACCATCTCCGGCAACCTCGGGGTGAGCTCGGAGCAGGGCACCTGGGTGATCACTTCGTTTGCCGTGAGCAACGCAATTGCCTTGCCACTGACTGGCTGGCTGAGCCGGCGCTTCGGCGAGGTGAAGCTGTTTTTGTGGGCGACCATGCTGTTCGTGCTGGCCTCGTTCCTCTGCGGCATTTCCACCTCGATGCCGGAGCTGATCGGCTTCCGCGTGCTCCAGGGCCTGGTGGCCGGGCCGCTGTACCCGATGACCCAGACCTTGCTGATTGCCGTCTATCCGCCGGCCAGGCGCGGCATGGCCCTGGCGTTACTGGCGATGGTCACGGTGGTGGCGCCGATTGCCGGGCCGATTCTTGGCGGCTGGATCACCGATAGCTACAGTTGGCCGTGGATCTTCTTTATCAACGTGCCGATCGGCATCTTCGCGGTGATGGTGGTCAAGCAGCAGCTCAAGGCGCGTCCGGTGGAAACCAGTCGCCAGCCGATGGACTATGTCGGGCTGATCAGCCTGATCGTTGGCGTCGGCGCGCTGCAGATCATCCTCGACAAGGGCAACGACCTGGACTGGTTCGAATCGAACTTCATCCTGATCGGCGCGGCCATTTCCGTGGTTGCCCTGGCGGTGTTCGTGATCTGGGAAATGACCGACCGGCATCCGGTGGTCAATCTGCGGCTGTTTGCTTATCGGAACTTCCGCATTGGCACCATTGTGCTGGTGCTGGGTTACGCCGGGTTCTTCGGCATCAACCTTATCCTGCCGCAGTGGCTGCAGACGCAGATGGGCTACACCGCGACCTGGGCCGGCCTGGCGGTAGCGCCGATCGGCATCCTGCCAGTGTTGATGTCACCCTTTGTTGGCAAGTACGCGCACAAGATTGACCTGCGCCTGCTCGCCGGCCTGGCGTTCCTGGCAATTGGCCTGAGCTGCTTCATGCGCGCCGGGTTCACCAACGAGGTCGACTTCCAGCACGTGGCGCTGGTGCAGTTGTTCATGGGCATAGGCGTGGCGCTGTTCTTCATGCCGACCTTGAGCATCCTGATGTCCGACCTGCCGCCCCATCAGATTGCCGATGGCGCCGGCCTGGCGACTTTCCTGCGGACCCTGGGCGGCAGCTTCGCGGCGTCGCTGACCACCTGGATCTGGATCCGCCGGGCCGACCAGCATCACGCTTACCTCAGTGAAAGCATCAGCACCTACGAACCGGCCACCCGCGATGCCCTCAACAGCCTGGGTGGCGCCGGGGCCCCAGCCTACGCCCAGCTCGATCATGTGCTGACCAGCCAGGCTTATATGCTCTCCACCGTGGATTACTTCACGCTGCTGGGCTGGGGCTTTGTCGGCCTGATCCTGCTGGTGTGGCTGGCCAAACCACCGTTTGCGGCGAAGGCCGGGCCAGAGGCCAGCGGCCATTAAGGCTTAATCGGTCAGGCGCTTCTGCATGAAGAAGCGCCTGCTGCCGCGCGGATAGTCGGCAATCTGCCCGACCTCGACAAACCCCAGCTTGCTGTAGAACGCCGGCGCCTGGAATTCAAAGGTGTCGAGGTACATGCCGATGCAGCCTTTTTCCCGCGCCAGTTCCTCGGCCATCTGCATCAGGCGTGCGCCGATGCCTTGGCCGCGCAATTGTGGCTGCACCGACAGCAGGTCGATAAACAGCCACTCGTAGAACAGTTTGCCGTACAGCCCGCCGAGCACTTCATCGCCGTCTTCCCCACGGACCAGCAGGGCGATTTCCTGATAGTGGCCATCACCGGCATGGGCGATGTTGTGGGCGCGCAGGGGGGCGAGGATGGCCTGGTATTCCTCGGGTTGCGGGTTTTCGGTGCGATCGATGCGCAGTGGCATGGGCGACGTCCTTGTGTCGATTGAGGGGAGTCGCGAGATTAGCCCATGGGTCAGGGCGTTGCATAAGCGCGGGCAAAAAAAAGCCCGCGCGGGGGGTGCGGGCTAAATGTTCCTTGAATGAGCGCAGTGACTATAAAGCGCCCGTCACATCGGCACAGTGAAGGATTTGTCATGTGCCGTTCGTCCATTCGTGCGCACCTTGACGCGAGCATCGGATCAAAGCGACAAGGCCCGGCAGACCGTTCACCCCTCTGTGTCCCGGTAGGGGTTCAGCGGGTGTAAGTTGACTCTGGGCTTAACGTCTTCGACGGAGGTGGCTATGAGCATTGCGATGTTGAGCAAAATGCATATGAACGGCTATGACGTGGTCAGCGTGAACAGTGGCCCGTGGCGGGTCTGTACCCAGCGTGACCGCTACGGCACTTTTGCCACCCGCGAGGAGGCGCTGGCGTTTGCGGCGGCGCTGCCGGGGTACAAGGCCAGGCCCGCCAGGGCTGTCAACAATCAGTAAGTGAGCACTGTCGGCGAGAGCGCCAAGCGCTCTCGCTTCAGCCTTTCATGAGCGTTGGGGAGCGCGCCGCTCGGCGCCTGTCGGGTTGCCGCTGTCGAACAGCCGGCGTTCGGTCAATACGTTCTCCAGAGCCTGACGGTCGCTGGGGGCCAGTTGATGGCGTCGTTCCTTGAGTTCCAGCAAGATCGGGTTGGACCAGTTGCGGTAGGTCTGTTCAGCCTGTTGAATCGGATTCATCTTCGTCTCCCAGACAAGATGTTTCAGGGCAGGGCGGATGACTTGCCGCGCTCAGGCTAGTCGAGAAAATCCACGCTCGCCAGGCACGGAGGATCAGCCAGGGGGCCTTTCGTCGCCGCGCCGGATCTTGCCGATAGGCGTAATCAGTTCCCGATCCTGGTGGCGCACGTTGCCGACAGCCGGGTCGACCTTGAACCATTCAAAAGTGTCGGTCGGCTCGCCCTCGTGCAACACCATCTGCTCGGCGCGTTCCTTGGGCATGCCGAGGTTCAGCCATTCGCGCGCCAACTCCGGCGACAGCACCACCGGGCGCCGGTCATGCAAATCAAGCAGGCCGCCGACACTGTCGGCGGTGATGATCACAAAGCCGTCATCGGCCCGAGGTTCGCGGCCACCCGCCGGATATTGGCCGATGGCGGCGCAGAGGATCGGTGCGTGGTCACGTCGGCGGATCAGGTAGGGCTGCTTGTTCGGGCCGCCTTCGTAAACCCATTCGAACCAGTTGTCGACGGCAGCGATGGCGCGGTGCGGCCAAATGGCCCGGAAGTATGAGCCGTGGGCGACCTTTTCCACCCGAGCGTTGATTGGCAGGGTGCGATCGGTCGACCAATGCGGACGCCAGCCCCAGCGCACCCTGTCGGCGTGCAGGGTTTCGCCTTCGAGGTGGATCAGCGCGACCGCAGTGGTCGGCGCCACGTTGTAATGCGCAAGCGGCTCATCGCCCACACTGTTGACCAGGGCATTGGGCATGCCCAATGCCGCGACGAAATCGTGGATGCCTCGGTATTGTGAAAGTCTTCCGCACATGGGAAAGCCCTCCGCTGGAACCTTCAGCTTAGTCCACGGCTGCCCCGGCCATTTCCTGTCAGCTTACAGATCTCCAACAATCGAGCTGTTTATTCGCCTGCCTGCGGCTTTCTACAATGGCCGATGATCTTCGGGAGCTGGAATGATGAGTGTGTCACTGCGCATGGCCACGGTCGATGATGTCGAGAGTCTGTTCGAGATACGCACTTCAGTGGTGCAGAACCACCTCAGCCGTGAGCAGATGGACGCCCTGGGCATCACTGCGCAGGTGCTGCGATCGGCGATCAATGAGGGACCGTGCATCTGGCTCGCCGAAGTCGATCAATGGCCAGTGGCATTCTCGATGATCGACCGCGCCGAAGGCGAGGTGTTTGCCATGTTCGTGCGTCCCGCTTTCGAGAATCGAGGCCTGGGCCGTTTGTTGATGGCCGCCGCCGAGGCTGAACTGTTCAAGGCCCATGAACGGATTGTGCTGGTCACCGACGGCCGGCAGGAGATCAGGGCCAATGGTTTTTACCAGCGTCTTGGCTGGTCAGTGTTCGAGCGGGTCGATGCCCAGGATGTGCGCTACGAGAAACGCAGGCCGTAGTTGTCGGCGCGGCAGGCATGACCCTGAGCCATTCGAAGGCCGTGGTGTCCAGGCGCAGGTGAGTGACGATCTGTTCGGCGCGGCGCGGCGAGAGGTCTAGGTCGAGCCATTCATTGGCCAGTTCGGGCGTCAGCACCACAGGCCTTTGGGCATGCAGTGCGGCCATTTTTCCCTCGGCAGCGCTGGTCATGATCACGAAGCCTCCGCCAAGCTGAGCGGCGGCGCCACGATGAACATGGGCCAGGGCGGCGAAAAACATCGTCTTGCGGGTTTTCAATCGCACGAAATACAGCTGCGCATCGGCAGCCCGCTCGAACCAGCCGTCGCACGGCACCAGCGCCCGGCTGTTGGGCCAGAGCAACTTGAACAGGGTCGGCGCGGGCACCGTTTCCACCGGCATCGCCAGGGCATCGGCCTGCTTGCCCTGTGCGCCAAAAGGCGCCCATCCCCAGCGAACTGCATCAATATGCAGCCCGTCCTCAGCGCTGTGCAGAATGTGCGCACGGTGCGCGGGCATCACGCTCAGCGCGCTGGCGGACCCGGTGTCGTAGCCTGTTGGCCACGCACCTTGCGGTTGCAACTCGGCCATGAAGGCCGCCATCCCTTCGCCTTGAATGAAATGACCGCACATAGTCCCGCTCCCTGTCAGTGATTGCCTGCCCAAGACCTACAGCGTTTATGCGACAGGTCGGTGACAGGCATTGCAAGTCCAGGGCCAAGGTTTGCAGGGAAACTTGCGTATGAGCGGAACTAGGGGGCGTGGCTTAGGTGCTTGCGCACATCGTCTTCGATCTGCCGACAGGCTTTATCAATGATACTGCGTGCCAGGGGCGAGGCGACTGAGTATGCCTGGTCCTGGCAAACGGCGACGTCTGCCATGGCATCGACCTCTGCCTTGTCGTCCGTGTCGCTTAAAACCAGATAGGCCGCCAGCACGATGGCGGCGGACACTGACAGTCGGATAAGCAGGCGTTTGCCCCTGGGCCGCAGGTCGGCCTGGCAGTGCTTGCAGCGGATTGCGGCCGTTTTGATGTTCTCAGCGCAGAAACGGCAGAGTTTTTCTGATGCTTGCAACTTGATGATTTCCTTATCAAAAGCACTGCAGTGTGAGCAGTGCGCAATGATCGCAGAAAGCAGGTCTGTTGAGCAAAATGGCGTCTAATCCGTTTCCAGCGCCAGCCCTGCCGGCATCGTCAAGGGAGTCGCGAAATTCAAGGCAACCATGTACACCGATCCGCCGCCCGGTCCACCCAGCCCGGCGTGTTCACAGATGAAGTCGAACACCGCGTCGGCCTGGGCTACATCCACCACCACATTGACCACTCGCGAGAGCACTGCTTCCGGGACCTGGTTGCGCGGTGCCTTGGCGGCCTGCAGCGCATTCACGCCGCGGCAACTGACACTGTCCACGCGGGTGATGCCATGGGTTTCGCGCAACAGCAGCAGTAACTTGCGCTCCGTACCATCGTCGGGCAGCACACAGGTGATCAGCTTGGCCGCGCCGCCGGGTATGCCGGCAGTCGCCACGCTCACGAGGTTTTACCTTGCGCGAGCAGTTCGCGAGGGATGTAGGTGGCGACTTTTTCCACCGGCGTTGCGTAGATCATGCCTGCGCCCGGAACATGCAGATTGGCTGCGTGATAGATGGCCTCAAGCACCGCGTCCTGATAGTCGGCGGCGACCAGCAGGCTGACCACCTCTTTCTCTGCATCGATGGCGATACTCAGCAGGCCCAGCCGCTCGCGCGGGCCGACGCCTTGGGCGTGGTACACAATCGCGCCCGGCGCGCCCATGCCCTGGGCCGCGCTGATCACCAGGTCGGCACGGCCGACGGCAACAATGCAGGTGATCAGGGCAACGTCAGTCAAGTAAGTGATGCTTTCAGCGCTCATTGTGATTCTCCCGTGCCGACTAATTGAGTCCCTGGCTGCTCGATGGCGGCCTTCTCCTGTTTCCACACGCGCAAGCGCGCCCACTGCCCGAGCAGCATCACGGTAATCACCGGTCCGACTGACGCCATGCACAAAATCCCGAAGCCCTCGACCGCATTGGTCGCATTACCCAGCCCCAAGCCCATGGCCAGCACCAGCGGCACGGTGATGGGGCCGGTGGTGACACCCGCGCTGTCCCAGGCAACGTTGACGAACTCTTCGCTGGAAAAAACCGTCAGCAGCACTGCGAGCAGGTAGGGTGGCACCACCAGCCAGACCAGCGGCAGGTCGAACACCAGCTTGGCGACACCCACCGCAATCCCGCTGGCGACGCCAATGGATACCGCGCGGATCAGGCTGCGCTTGCGGATGAAGCCATTGGTCAGGGTTTCAGCGGTGACACCTAAAGCATTCAGCGCAGGCTCGGCAACTGTTGCGCCATAGCCGAGCACCCAGGCGAAGGCCAGGGCCAGAACCAGGCCGACCTGATACAGATAGAGCGGTGATTCGGCGACGTCCGGTGTTTGCATGAACGCCGCTGGAATCAGCTCCCCGGCACTGCCACCCAGTTTCGACAGGCCGTAGGTCAGGCCGAGGTTGAACACGCACATGCCAGCCACGGCCAGGCCAATCCCGAGGAAAATCTCGCGGCGCCGCGGCAGGCTCTGCTTTAGCAGCACTTTCAGCACGATCAGTAGAAAGATCACCAGCGGCACGATGGCCCGTATCCCCGAGACAATCTCCAGCCCGGGGCTGACTTCGTGCCATTGCGCAGCCGTCTGCGCGGCACCGCTGGCGGCGTGCGCTGCGGCGATGATCTCGGCGGGTGAGGAGACATTCGCTACATACAGGCCCAGCAACATCACCCCGATCACCGGAAACAGCGAGGCCAGGGTCACGATGCCGAATCCGGACAACCCGGAGCCGCCCTTGCCGGCGGCCGCGGCGATGCCGATGCCCAACGCCAGCACCAGCGGCACGGTGACCGGTCCAGTGGTCACCGCGCCGGCGTCCCAGGCCAGGCCGATCACCTTGGCCAGCTCGGGGTCGCTGTGCAGATACAGCGTCAGCAACAGGACCGGCGCCAGCGATAGATAGATCAACGGCTTCAGGCTCCAGCCGTAGAGGAAACGCAACGTGCCGATGACTGCGGCGAGGCCGACGCAGACGCCGACCACCAGGATCAACTCGCTGGTCCACTGGTTGAGCAGCGCCCAGAGGTAGGGCGCGCGCTCCACCGAGACGTTCTGTCCGGCGGCCCGCAGCGCGCCAATGGCCGGTTCGGCAAAGGTCACACCGATACCCAGCAGCAGGGTCACCAGCAGCACCACCGGCAGGGATAACCGGCGTGGCAGGTTGTTGCCGATGACTTCACCAAAGGGCATCAAGCCGAGTTTCAAGCCCTCCATGAACAGCATCAGCCCGACAATCACGGCGAACAGGCCACCGGTGACCAGCCAGGCGTCCTCCACCAACTGGCGCAGGATGACAATCTGGAACAGCGCCAGGTACAACGCCAGCGGCACCACGGCGCGAAATTGCTCCATGAATCGGGAATTGAAATAGGGCTTGAGAATCGCCATGACCTCGCCCGCGTGCAACTTCACGGCCTTGTGCGGCGCGGCCTGCCAATGGCCATCGGCGTCGCGAACCGGTGCTGAAACCAGGTCGCGCATGGGGATCTCGCGGCGACCGGAGCCTATCTTGTGCAGGTAGTCGGCGTAGCGGATGGGTTCTTTCATGGGGGGAGTGCTCAGGCGGACGATCGGTGGATGAGCGGCGGTGGTCTGGTTCTGCTGCGACACGTATTGAGAGCATTGATCGCGTTCAGTCGGATGCAGTGTAGTTAACCCTCGGCAGGCGTGATGCTGAGTTTTGTCAGGGTTTTGGCAGGTGGGTGTGACGGGGAGGGAGAGTGCGCAGGAGGAGGGGGTACGTTGCGATTGCGAGGAGGCGTTGGGCGAACCCCAGAAACGAAAAAGCCCTGAATAATCAGGGCTCTAACGTAAGTATGTGGCGGAAGCGTAGAGATTCGAACTCTAGGATAGTTGCCCATCGACGGTTTTCAAGACCGTTGCCTTAAACCACTCGGCCACGCTTCCAAACTGCTTTGCGGGCGCCATAATACCCGAATGAAACACACTGTCAAACTCTCTGCATAGCTTGTTACAGAGCGTCTGTTATGATCTTTGCGTCTGAACGTTTCAAAACTACAGGAGTGTCGCCATGCGCGAACAGGATTACGCAGTTAACAACAGCGTGCAGGTCGAGCAGCTAGAGGTTAGCCGCGTCCTGCGCAACACTTACGGCTTGCTGGCCCTTACCCTGGCTTTCAGTGGTGTGATGGCCTTTGTTGCCCAGCAGATGCGTGTCGGATACCCGAATATCTTCGTGGTGCTGATCGGCTTCTACGGTCTGTTCTTCCTGACCAACAAACTCCGTGATTCGGCCTGGGGCCTGGTGTCTGCCTTTGCCCTGACCGGTTTCATGGGTTTCCTGCTGGGCCCGATCCTCAACCGTTACCTGGGCATGCAGGGCGGCGCTGAAGTGGTCAGCTCGGCCTTCGCCATGACCGCCCTGGTGTTCGGCGGCCTGTCGGCCTACGTGCTGATCACCCGCAAGGACATGAGCTTCCTCGGTGGTTTCATCACCGCCGGTTTCTTCGTCCTGCTGGGCGCGGTGCTGGCGAGCATGTTCTTCCAGATCAGCGGTCTGCAACTGGCGATCAGCGCGGGCTTCGTGCTGTTTTCCTCGGTCTGCATCCTGTTCCAGACCAGCGCCATCATCCATGGCGGCGAGCGTAACTACATCATGGCGACCATCAGCCTGTATGTATCGATCTACAACCTGTTCATCAGCCTGCTGCAGCTGTTCGGCATCATGGGCCGCGATGACTGATCGGTTCGCCGTGAAGTAGAAGTCAGGAGAGCCGCCCTGCAGACTCTGCCTGGCGCGAAATGAAAATGCTCCGTATCGAAAGGTACGGAGCATTTTTTTATGGCCGACAGCGACCCAGGATTTTTCAACCGGGCTGAATATCAATCATGTCCAGCCATACCGCACCAGGTGAAAGAAGATCGGTGCGGCGAAACACACCGAGTCCAGGCGATCGAGCATGCCGCCGTGGCCTTCGATCATGTGTCCCCAGTCCTTTACCCCACGATCACGCTTGATGGCGGACATAACGATCCCGCCGGCGAATCCCAGCAGATTGATCAACAGCGCAATCAGGAATGCCTGACCAGCAGTGAACGGGGTGATCCAATACAGGGCAGCGCCAATCAGCGAGGCCAGCAGTACGCCGCCAACGAATCCTTCGATAGTCTTGGACGGCGACAGATTGGGCGCGATCTTGTGCTTGCCGAACAGTTTGCCGCACACGTACTGCAACACATCCGACATCTGCACCACGATCACCAGGAAGGCAATCAGCAGCAGGTTCCGTCCTTCGTAGCCGCTGATGTCCAGGGTCAACAGGGCGGGCACGTGGGACACGCAGAACACCGCGATCATCAATCCCCACTGGACCTTGGAGGCGCGCTCCAAAAAGTGCGTGCTGTCCCCTCCCAATGAGGCGAGGATCGGCAGCAGCAGGAATACATAGACCGGAATGAAGATCGAGAACAGCCCGTACCAGTCGTAGTAGATCAGCAGGTACTGCAGCGGCAACGCCAGGTAGAAAGCCGCCACCAGCGCCGGGTAGTCGCTGCGGCGGGTGGGTGTGAGGGTCATGAATTCCCTCAGGGCGTAGAACGAGACCGCGTAGAACAGCAGGATCACTGCAGTGGTACCGAGCCAGAACGCAATGCCGATCACCGCCACCATCACCCACCAGGCGTTGATTCGCGCATTCAGGTTATCGACCACCGGATTGGCGGTGCCACGGCTGCGCCATTTGAGCAGCCAGCCGATCAGGGACGCCAGCAGCAGGAATGCGCCAATCCCGCCGAACAACATCAGGGTTTGTCTGTCCATGTCAGCAATGCTCCTCGGCCAGTTCCAGCAAGGCTGCACGGCTGCGTTCAAGGAACTGCTCCTTGCTCTCGTCGGGCTCCAGGGTCAGGGCCGCGCCGAAATGTGTGGTGCACAGCAGCGGTAGCGGCAGGACGCGTCCCTTGGGCATGACGCGATTGAGGTTGGCGATCCATACCGGCACCAACTCCACGTCGGGATGCTGCCGCGCCAAGTGATAGATCCCGCTTTTGAACGGCAGCAAACCAACTTCTTCGAGATTGCGCGTGCCTTCTGGAAAGATGATCAGCGAATCGCCATTGCCCAGGGCGTCGAGCATCGGCTGCAAGGGGTTGTCGGTCGACGCCTTGCGCTCGCGGTCGATCAGTACGCCATTGAACACCCGGTTGATGATGTAGCGCCGCAGTGCGCTGGTTTGCCAGTAATCAGCGCCTGCCACCGGCCGGGTCATCTTGCGCAGGGCCGGGGGTAGCGAGGCCCAGAGCAACACGAAATCACCGTGGCTGCTGTGGTTGGCGAAGTAGATGCGTTGCACCGCCTCGGGCGCACAGCCAAGCCACAGACTGCGGGCTCCGGTCAGGGTGCGGGCGGCGGAAGTGATCAGGGTGGCGACCAGAGGTTCGAGCATGAATTCTCCTTATCCAGTGACAGTCAGCCAGGGCCCCGCCAGGGTCAAACCCAGCACCAGGAAAACCTGGAGTCCTGTCAGCAGGGCTTGTCGGCGCAGCAGATTGACGGCGCCGCGAATGCGCGCGTCCCATGGACGACCGCCGCGCTCAGCGGGTTGCAGACCGAGCGCGGCCAACGCTTGATCCAGCGCTTCACTGCGTTGAGCCAAGGGAAGTGCAAGGTTGGCGACACGCTCGAACAGCTCGGCATCGAAGGCCACGCGCAGAGCCCAGTACTTTTGCAGTACGCCCAGCAACAGCAGGGCAACGCTGCCGGTGACGGCCCAACTGCCGAGATCGGCAAACAGGTATTGGCACAAGCCAAGTGCGGCGCCCAATAAGGTGATTCCGGTGGAGAGAGCGTCCAGGGACGCGCCACGCCTCAACAGGCTGGCGGTGGCGTGCAACTCCATGTCACTGACCATGCACGGGCCCCCTGTTCGCCATCAGTCCCTGCAAGGCAGCGCGGTGCGCCGGGTGCAGGACGATACCCGGGCGGGCCTGCTGCAATTGGCTGATTGCCTGGTCGACGTTGGCCGCCCGGCCACTGTGCAGCAGCCAGGCGGCAACAGCGGTGGCGCTGCGCGAATAGCCGAGGGCGCAACAGACCAACAGCGGGCCATGCCGTTGCAGACGCTCGATGGCCTGTGCGGCTTCCAGGCATTGCGCGGGCGTGGGGGCGATCAGGTCGAGCACCGGCAATGAGTGGTAGGCCAGCGGGCCAGGGTCCAGTGACAGCTCGGCGCACAGGTCGAGCACCGCCTTGAATGGGCTGGCGCTGAGTTCCTGGCGGGTCGGAATGCGCCCGAGCCAGAGACCGTCCAGCACAGGATCGGGTTGTGGGTGCTGGCGCGTCCACAGGCGTGAATTGAGCCAGGCGGCGGCCAGGTAGGGCGCCAATAACCAGCGAGCCGCACCCGAGAGACGGCCGTCGCGACCTTTCTGGAAGCCGCTGGCACCGAGCAGGGCGTAATTCAGGGCCACCAGCAGCAAGGCAATTGCCGGCCAGAACAACCACAGCCAGCCGCCCTTGAAGCCGAATGCCAGAAGGCTGGAGATGAGTGCGCCCGTGCCGTAGCACAACGCCAGCTTCCAGCGCTTGCGGTCGGTAGTCAGGCGCGCCTTGCGCAGCGGACTTGGCCGATCCAGCGGCCAGAGCCAGACGCACAGGCAACCCAGCAGCACGCCGGTGGGCAAGTCGATGAAGTGATGTTGCCAGGTGGTCAGCACGGAGATGCCGATCAGTGCGAACCAGAGGTGCATCAGGCCGCGCCAGAACCCTCGCAGGTGGCGCTGGTAACAGGCCCAGAGCACCACCAGCAGCGCAATATGCAGGGATGGCGCCTGGTTGAGCGGCTTGTCGAAGCCGGCCAGCACCTCGAACAGCCAGCCGAACAGCCCGTCCAGTTCCGGTCGCGCAAAGGTGAAGCGCAACGGCCAGATCAGGAAGCAACTGACCGCGATCAATTGCGCGGTCAGCAGGCGCAAGGCGTGACGCTTGAGTTCTTCGCGACTGCTGGGCAGCAACAGCGACAGGCCGTACAGCAGATCGATCGACCAATAAGGCACGATCGTCCAGGCCCAGAACGGCAACTGACTTTCCCAGTCGAACACCAGTGTTCCGACGTCGCTGCGTTGTGTGGTGATCCAGGTGGCAAAACCGTAGGTAGCAAAAAACGTCGGCGCCAACAGCAGCAACCACAGCAGCGCCGGCTTCAGCAGACCGGGTTCGCGAGACAGGGTCGCAGCCTGGCTCATTCAGGCACCCGTTGCGCCAGGCTGACGCTGAAAATCCCCCATTCGTCGACGCGCATGCTGATCTTGCGAAAACCCGCCGCTTCCACCAGTTGGTCCATTTCTGCCTGGCTGCGCCGGCGCATCACCCAGGCCTGGCCCTCGCGGTGGCTGGTCAGGGCGCGGGCGATTAGTTCCAGTTGCGGGTGCCAGGGCTGGCCGGTGTAGATCAGGTAGGCGCCGGGCTCCACGGCGGCGGCCAGCCCGGCCAGCGAGTCGCTGACCATGGGGTTGTCGGCGAACAGTTCGTACAGCCCCGAAACCACCGCCAGCGTCGGTTTTGGCTCGAGGGCGGCAAGGTCATCGCGGTCGAAGGCATTGCCCTTGATGAAGCGGGCGATGTGTTCCGGGCCTTTTTCGCGAATCAATGCGCTGCCGTCGCGCACGTTGATGTCGCTGTAGTCACGCAGAAGAATGGACTCGGGCAGTGGGTCGACGCCTTGCAGCGCTTCGAGAATGTAGCGGCCGTGACCGGCGGCGATATCGACGATGCGCACTTCACGGCCTTGCTCGCGCAGGTGCGACATGGCCAGGCGCAGCAGTTCTTCGACGTGCAGTTTGCGTTGGCGGATGCCGCGCCAGCCAATGGAGTCGAGGTAGTTGCGATCGATCATGCGTCCGATGGCGGAGGTGCCGCTTGGGGTATTGCGATAGACATAATCCAGGGTGCTGCCCGAGTCGAAGCCGGTGTCGAAGCCCAGCTTGACCCCGGTCGACAGGCGACTGCCCAGGCGCATGCTGGCGCGGGTCATGCGCCAGTAAAGGTCACGCAGCGAGTTGTGCGGCAATGGCGCGGCGAGGGATTCGGACTCGGCGCAGGTCAGGCCCAGGCGATCGGCCTCCAGCAGCGAAGGGCGCTCAGGTGCTTGGGCAAAGTTCTGCAGGATGAAGCGTCGGGCACTGGCGACCGCGTGGGCACGATTTTTTTCGCCAAGGGTGTCGTGGAAGAAACCGGGCAGCAGGTGCTGTTCCTTTTGCAGGCTGCCCAGACGCTCGAAGAATTGCTCCTGTGGTTTTCGATGCACCACAAAGTCGGCGCCGGAAATCAGCAGTTGGGTCGGTACCTGGATGGCCTGGGCGTCGGCCACCACTCGATCGGCGGCCTCATACAGGCCGAGCAGGACGTTGACGGAAATGGCCTTGGTGATCAGCGGGTCGTTGTCATAGGAGGCAACCCGCTCTGGGTCATGGCTGAGAAAACGCGCCTTGACGTAGCTGTTGACGAAGAAGTTGCCGCGAAACCTGCGCATCAGCCCCAGGCCCTGGCGCGCAAACGGTACGTAGAGTTTGACTTTGAATGCCGGGGAGGCGAGCACCAGCGAGCGGATGCGCGGCGCGTAATCGTGAACCCAGGTGGCGACGATCACCGCGCCAACGCTCTGGGCAATCACCGCGATGTCCGATTCGTCGATCTGGTACTGGCGCTGCAAGTGATCGCAGAACGTTTGCACGTCGCGCACGCTGGTAGCAAAGCTCGGGCTGTCACCCCGTTCACCCGGTGACAGGCCGTGACCTCGGGCGTCCCAGGCAAAGAAGTCGAATCCAGGCAGATCCAGTTCATCCACCAGATGGGCAATCCGTCCCGAGTGTTCGTGCCCGCGGTGAAACAGCAGTACAGCCCGGCGGGGTTCGCCTGCAGGGGTATTGCCCGGCCAGTGGCGATAGAACAGTTGGACGCCGTCGTGGGTGGTGAAGGTCTGGTGCTGGGCTTCGCGCATTGCAACTTCCTTATGCAGATGGGGTGTTTTCCTGTACCTGGCGCAATCCCTGGCGGACTCGGTTGCACAGCGTGACCATCAGTAACAGGGCGATGACCGCCAATACGGCGTTGATCCACAGGGCGTTGATCCAGCCGAGGGCGATAGCGCACGCCAGCACACCCAGGGCGAACGCCCGGTCGCTCTTGCCCATGGGGCCGTCGTAGCGCCGCGAAGCGCCAACCATCGGGCCCAGCACGCCGGCGTATTCGCTGAACAGGGCAAGCAGGGTCAGCAGCAGGACCAGCCACAGGTTGACGCCGGGAAGGAGCGCGAACGGCAGGATCAGTGCGCAATCGGCAGCGATATCGCAGAGTTCATTGAGGTAGGCGCCCAGCTGCGACTGCTGGTTGAATTCGCGGGCGAGCATGCCGTCGATGGCATTCAGCGCCATGCGCAGGATCATCCACAGAGGCACCAGCGCAAACACCCAGGCATGTTCGGCGAAGCAGGCGATGACCAGGCCCACCAGCAGCGACCCGATGCCCGCCAGGACGGTGATCTGGTTGGCCGTCGTGCCATTGGCGAACAGCCGGCGCACCAGCGGACGCAGGAGATTCTGAAACGCAGGTTTGAGCTGGTAGATGCTGGGCACGGGGAGGTGTTCTCTGCCAATGGATAGGCGCCGTTCAACAGCTGGGAAAGACGATGTTCCCAGTGTAGATGGCTTCTCGGCAGACCACCGGGGAGGGGACTACAGGATGCAGAAGCCTAGCGAGCACCGATGGCGTCGGGAATAAGACGTTTCTTGAAAGTCTGTAGTCGATTTCGCAACAGTGCAGCGACCCTGCATCCCGTCACGTCAGCAATAACTGAAACTCCTCCACCGGCAACGGTCGGCTATGCAGATAGCCCTGATACAGATGACAGCCCAGCCCCTGCAAGAACTCCAGCTGTTCCGCGGTTTCCACGCCTTCGGCGATCACTTCCAGCTCCAGGCTCAGGGCCATGGCGACGATGGCGCGGATGATTTCCGCGTCGTTGGGGTCGCTGGTGGCGTCGCGGATGAACGACTGGTCGATTTTCAGGGTGTCGACCGGCAGGCGCTTGAGGTAGGTCAGTGAGGAGTAGCCGGTGCCGAAGTCGTCCATGGCAAAGCTGACACCGAGTTTTTTCAGGCGACGCATCTTGTTGATGGTGTCTTCGAGGTTCTGGATCACGATGCCTTCGGTGATCTCCAGTTTCAGCAGCGAGCAGGGCAGGCCGTGGCTGGTGAGGCTGTGCTCGATGCGCTCGACAAAGTCGGTCTGGCGGAACTGGCGCGGGCTGATGTTGACGCACAGGCTGAAATTCAACGGGTCGACCTTGCCCCGGGCGATCAACTGCTTGAAGGCCAGGCAGGCTTCGTCGAGGATCCAGGTGCCGACCTCCAGGATCAGCCCGCTGTCCTCCAGCACCTTGATGAATTCACTGGGCGATTGCGCGCCCAGTTGCGGGTGGGTCCAACGCACCAGGGCCTCGGCGCCGACGATGCGCTCGCCACGGGCGTCGATCTGCGGCTGGTAATGCACGCGGAATTCGCCCCGGGACAGCGCCAGACGCAGGTCGGTTTCCATGCGCAGCCGCTCGCTGGCGGCCTTCTGCATGGTGTTGTGGTACATCTGCGTGGTGTTGCGCCCGGAATCCTTGGCCCGGTAAAGCGCGATGTCGGCACGCTTGAGCAGGTCGGTGGGAGTCGAACCGTGATCGGGAATCAGCGCCACGCCAATGCTCGGCGTGACTTGCAGGCGATGGCCATCGAGAAACATCGGTTCCGAGAGCAGTTCGCGCAGGGTATCGGCCAATTCCCGGACCTGTTCGCTGACTTCATTGCGCGAACCTTCCAGGCCGCTGAGCAGGACCACGAACTCGTCGCCACCCAGGCGCGCCACGGTGTCTTCCATGCGCACGCTGGCTTCGAGTCGGGCAGTGATGATTTTCAGCACCGTATCGCCGACCGGATGGCCGAGGGAGTCGTTGATGTGCTTGAAGTGATCGAGGTCGAGGAACAGCAGGGCGCCGCGCAGGTTGTGGCGCTTGAGCAGGGCGATCTGCTGGCTCAGGCGGTCCATCAGCAGCGCGCGGTTGGGCAGGTTGGTCAGTGGGTCGTGATAGGCCAGGTGACGGATCTGCGCTTCGGCGTTCTTCAGCAGGCTGACATCACGCGCGGTCAACAGCAGGCACGCGGTTTCGTTGAGGGTAATCGGCTCTACCGAGACCTCCACGGTGAGCAACTGCCCACTTTTGTTGCGCCCGAGCATTTCCAGGTGGTGCACCCGGCCCTTGAGTTGCAGTTCGGAGAGCAGCATCGAGCGCTGCTTTTCCTCGGCCCAGATACCGACCTGATACACGGTCTTGCCAACCACTTCTTCGGCGCGATAGCCGGTCAGGCGACAGAAACCGTCGTTGACCTCCAGATAGCGCCCGGTGTCGCGCTCGGTGATGGTGATCGCATCGGGGCTTGAGTGAAACGCCTTGGCGAACTTTTCTTCACTGGCCTTGAGCGCCGCCTCCGAGCGTTGCTGCTGGGTAATGTCGCGCAAGGTGGTGACGGTACAGGGCTGGTTGCCGACGTTGATCTGCCGGCTGGAGATCACGCAGGTCAGGGATTGCCCGTCCTTGTGCCGGACCAGCAGCGCGACATTGTTCAGGCCCTGCTCGCGAATCACCTGTTCGATCCGCTGCAGGCTTTGCGCCGAGGCGTCCCACAAGCCGATATCGTCGGCGCTGCGGCCCAGGACATCGGCCGCGCTCCAGCCGAAGGTCTGGGTGAAGCTGGAGTTGATTTCGATGAACTGGCCGCTGTCCTGGCGGGTCACGCAGATCGGGTCGGGGCTGACCTGGAACAGGGTGGCGAACTTTTCTTCGGAGGCCACCAGGCGCTGTTCGCGCTCGACCTGTTCGGTGATGTCCAGCAAGGTCCCGGCCATGCGCAGCGGCAGGCCGTCGGCGTCGCGGTACAGGCGGGCACGGCTTTCCAGGTAGCGTGAGCTGCCGTCGGCCAGTTGCACCCGGTAGGTCAGCTGGTAATTGCCGGCCGGGCCTTCACGCAGGCTGCGGTAGGCGTCGCGCATGCTGTCGCGTTCCTCGCCCGGCACGCCTTCGAAGAATTCCTCGAAGGATTCGTGAAAGGGGATGGGTTCCAGGCCGTGCAGTTGCGCGGCGCGGGCCGAGCCGTAAAGCATGCCGCTGGGAATGTGCCAGTCCCAGGTGCCGAGTTGGGCCGAGTCGAGCGCCAGGTCGAGACGTTCCTGGCTGTCCTTGAGCGCGTGCTCGGCGATCTTGCGTTCGGTGGTGTCGAGAAAGGTGCTGAGCAGATAGGGCTGGCCTTCCAATTCGACCTTCTGCGCGCTGAGGATGCCGTCATGCACCTGGCCGTTGCTGGCGCGAAACTGCACCTCCATGCTGGTCAGTTCGCCCTTGGCCTTGGTCGCCTTGACCAGTTTCGCCCGCTGCTCGGGGTGTACCCACAGGCCCAGTTCCAGGGTGGTGCGACCAATGGCGTCCTGCACCGGCCAGCCGAACAGGCTTTCGAAGTACTGGTTGGCTTCGCTGATCAGGCCGTCTTCCTGGCGCGTCAGCAGGACCATGTTCGGGCACAGGTGAAACAGCGTGGCGAAGCGCTTTTCCGAACTGGTGAGGGCCTGTTCGCGCTGGCGCTGGTGGGTGATCTCGCGGATCACCCCGATCATTCGGGGCCGTCCGTTCTTGTCCGGTAGCAGGCTGCCGTTGATTTCCAGCCAGTGCAGGCTGCCGTCCGGCCAGCGGATGCGGTGGTGCATGGCCTGTTCCAGCGGCGCGCCGGCCATCACCGCATGGAAGGCGCGCAGGGTTTTCGCCCGGTCCTCGGGGTGCAGCAGGTCGAGGTATTCCAGGTCCTCCGGCAGCGGGTGATGGGGGTCGAAACCAAACAGTGCCTGAGTGCCCCGCGACCAACTGATCTGCCCATGCTCGATGTCCCAGTACCAGGCACCCAGGCGCGCGCCGTTGAGGGCGGCGAGCAACTGCGGTGCGCTCTCCCAGCTCTGCTCCGAAGTGCGTGGGTCAAGCGCCTGGATACGCGGCATGCGCGGCGTATGGGGGCGACTACGGTCAACGGATTTGGGCATTGGCAACAGGCCTTGGGCTGAATTGGGCGTTAGGCACGGGTTTTGCGGCTCTATAGGAGTAGCACAAGTCAGCCATCATTCCCTGGCCAATCGATCTGTGCATCCAGCAAAGCCATGAAGGCCCGCGCAGCATTCGACAGCGTCCTTTCAGTGTGCACGATATAGCCTAGCTGGCGCGTGAGTTGTATGCCCGGCAACGGGATGCGCGCGACCTGTTCATCGAGCATGGTACGCGGCAGCACGCTCCAGGCAAGGCCAATGGACACCATCATCTTGATGGTTTCCAGGTAGTTGGTGCTCATGGCGATATTCGCTGTCAACCCTTGGCTCTCGAACAGGCGCTGCACGATATGGTGGGTAAAGGTGTTGCCGCCGGGGAAAACCGCTGGGTGCCGGGCGATATCGGCCAGCGTCGCGTCATTGCTCAGCAGCGAGTGTTCCGGGGCGACGACGAAATCCAGTGGATCGTCCCAGACCGGCGTGGCCTGCACCAGCGCATGAGGCTCGGGCGCCAGGGTGATCACCGCCAGCTCGGCGCGACCGTGGAGAATTTCCTCATAGGCCACCTCCGAGTCGAGGAACTGGATGTCCAGGGCGACCTCCGGGTACTGGCGGGTGAATGCCCTTAATAAAGGAGGCAAACGGTGCAGGCCGATGTGATGACTGGTGGCCAGGGTCAGACGACCGGTCACCTGGCCGGTCAGGTTGGTCAAGGCGCGGCGCGTATCATCGAGCACATTGAGAATCTGGTAGGCCCTCGGCAGCAGCGCGCGCCCGGCCTCGGTCAGGCTGACTTCCCGACCCAGGCGGTCGAACAGGCGCACGTCGAGTTGCTGCTCCAGCCCGGCGATGCGCTTGCTGATGGCCGGCTGGGTCAGGTGCAGGCGCTCGCCGGCGCCGGAGAAGCTACCGATCTCGGCGATGGCAATAAAGGCATTGAGGTTGGCCAGGTCCATGCTCGTATTCCAGTTGGTTATCCAAAGCATAAAAATTATGAATTTGAGTTATTTAATGTAACCCCATAGCATCGACCTCACAAGCCAAGGGGTTATTGAGTCGTTCAGGGCCCAGGGCATAGAAACAAGCTGATGAGGAAACGTCTGATGGCCGGCAAAACGCTCTACGACAAGCTCTGGGATTCGCATTTGGTCAAGCAGCGCGACGATGGTTCGGCGCTGATCTACATCGACCGTCACATCATTCACGAAGTGACCTCGCCGCAAGCCTTCGAAGGCCTGCGCCTGGCCGGGCGCAAGCCTTGGCGGATCGATGCCAATATCGCGACCCCGGACCACAACGTCCCGACCACCCCGGAGCGCAAGGGCGGTATCGAGGCGATTGTCGACCAGGTCTCGCGTTTGCAGGTTCAGACCCTCGATGACAACTGTGATGAGTACGGCATCGTCGAGTTCAAGATGAATGACGTGCGCCAGGGCATCGTCCACGTGATTGGCCCTGAGCAGGGTGCAACCTTGCCGGGCATGACCGTGGTCTGCGGTGACTCCCATACCTCGACCCACGGTGCCTTTGGCGCCTTGGCTCACGGTATCGGCACCTCCGAGGTCGAGCACGTGCTCGCCACCCAGTGCCTGGTCGCGAAGAAAATGAAGAACATGCTGGTGTCCGTCGAAGGCACATTGCCGTTCGGCGTGACCGCCAAGGACATCGTGCTGGCCGTGATCGGCAAGATCGGCACCGCCGGTGGCAATGGCCACGCCATCGAATTCGCCGGTAGCGCGATTCGCGAGTTGTCGGTCGAAGGCCGCATGACCATCTGCAACATGTCCATCGAAGCCGGTGCCCGTGTCGGCCTGGTGGCGGCGGACGAGAAGACCGTGGAGTACGTCAAGGGCCGTCCGTTCTCGCCGAAAGGTGCCGAGTGGGATCTGGCCGTCGAAGCCTGGAAAGACCTGGTGTCGGATACCGACGCCGTGTTCGATACCGTGGTCGAGCTGGACGCTGCGCAGATCAAGCCGCAAGTCAGCTGGGGCACTTCGCCGGAGATGGTCCTGGCGGTAGACCAGAACGTGCCGGATCCAGAAAAAGAGATGGACCTGGTCAAGCGCGACTCCATCGTTCGTGCCCTGAAATACATGGGTCTGACCGCCAACCAGGCGATCACCGACATCCAGCTCGATCGCGTGTTCATCGGTTCCTGCACCAACTCGCGGATCGAAGACTTGCGCGCAGCGGCGGTAATCGCCAAGGGCCGCAAAGTCGCCTCGACCATCAAGCAAGCCATCGTGGTTCCGGGTTCAGGCCTGGTGAAGGCGCAGGCCGAGTCGGAAGGCCTGGACAAGATTTTCCTCGAAGCCGGTTTTGAATGGCGTGAGCCGGGCTGCTCGATGTGCCTGGCGATGAACCCGGACCGTTTGGAGTCGGGCGAGCACTGTGCCTCGACCTCCAACCGTAACTTCGAAGGTCGTCAGGGTGCCGGTGGTCGCACTCACCTGGTCAGCCCGGCCATGGCCGCCGCAGCTGCTGTAAACGGTCGTTTCATCGACGTCCGCGAATTGATCTGAAGGAGCGCAGCATGAAAGCTTTTACCCAGCACACTGGTCTTGTCGCGCCTTTGGATCGTGCCAACGTCGACACCGATCAGATCATTCCCAAGCAATTCCTGAAGTCGATCAAGCGCACCGGCTTCGGTCCGAACCTGTTCGACGAGTGGCGTTATCTGGACGTGGGTCAGCCGTATCAGGACAACTCCAAGCGCCCGTTGAACAAGGACTTCGTGCTCAACGCCGAGCGTTATCAGGGTGCCAGCGTGTTGTTGGCCCGCGAGAACTTCGGTTGCGGCTCCAGCCGCGAGCACGCGCCATGGGCGCTGGAAGAGTACGGCTTTCGCAGCATCATCGCGCCGAGCTATGCCGACATCTTCTTCAACAACAGCTTCAAGAACGGCTTGCTGCCGATCATCTTGAGCGACGCGGAAGTCGATGAACTGTTCCAGCAAGTGGAGGCCAATCCGGGCTACCAGTTGCAGGTCGACCTGCAGGCCCAGACCGTGACCCGTCCTGACGGCAAGGTGCTGAGCTTCGAGATCGATGCATTCCGCAAGCATTGCCTGCTCAACGGCCTGGACGACATCGGCCTGACCTTGCAGGACGACGAAGCGATTGCCGCGTTCGAAGCCAAGCACCGGGCGAGCCAGCCGTGGTTGTTTCGCGACGCGTGATTGATTCGAGATTGATCTAGATCAGGCTGCCCCCTTCGCTGGCAAGCCAGCTCCTACAAGGGCGGCGTCGTACCGTAGGAGCTGGCTTGCCAGCGAAGGGGGCGGTTCAGACGCCCCAAGACTCACCCCAAAACGGAAGTCCCTCCCATGACCAGCACCGCCCAGCACAGCCAGGTAGTCCAGAAACAATTCGGTGAGCAGGCCTCGGCCTACCTGAGCAGTGCCGTGCACGCTCAAGGCACCGAATTTGCCCTGCTGCAGGCCGAACTGGCAGGGCAGGGCGATGCCCGGGTCCTGGACCTGGGGTGCGGCGCCGGCCACGTGAGCTTTCACGTCGCCGCGCTGGTCAAGGAAGTGGTGGCCTACGACCTGTCGCAGCCAATGCTCGACGTGGTGGCGGCCGCCGCCGCTGAACGGGGCCTGGGCAACATCACCACGGTCAACGGCGCCGCCGAGCGCCTGCCGTTCGCCGATGGTGAATTCGACTTCGTGTTCAGCCGTTATTCGGCCCACCACTGGAGCGATCTCGGCCTGGCCTTGCGTGAAGTGCGTCGGGTGTTGAAGCCCGGTGGTGTGGCGGCGTTCGTCGACGTCTTGTCACCGGGTAGTCCATTGCTCGACACTTACCTGCAGAGCGTCGAAGTGCTGCGCGACACCAGCCATGTGCGTGATTATTCCGCCGGCGAGTGGTTGCGTCAGGTCAGCGAGGCGGGGTTGCATACGCGCACTACCACGCGTCAGCGCCTGCGCCTGGAATACACCTCCTGGGTCGAGCGCATGCGTACGCCGGAAGTGATGCGCGGGGCGATCCGCGAGTTGCAGCAGGCGATGGGCAATGAAGTGCGCGAGTATTTCCAGATTGAAGCCGATGGCTCGTTCAGTACCGATGTGCTGGTACTGATGGCAGAGCGCTAGAATTTTTCCGGGTGTGCCCAAGGGCGCACCGACTGATGACATGAGGAAAGCATGAGCAAGCAGATTCTGATTCTCCCAGGTGACGGTATTGGCCCGGAAATCATGGCCGAAGCGGTCAAGGTCCTGGAACTGGCCAGCGACAAGTTCGCCCTTGGCTTCGAGCTGAGCCACGACGTGATCGGCGGCGCCGCCATCGACAAACACGGCGTGCCACTGGCCGACGAAACCCTGGAGCGCGCCCGCGCTGCCGACGCCGTGTTGCTGGGCGCGGTGGGCGGTCCGAAATGGGACACCATCGAGCGTGATATCCGCCCTGAGCGCGGCCTGTTGAAAATCCGTGCGCAACTGGGCCTGTTCGGCAACCTGCGTCCGGCCATCCTTTACCCGCAACTGGCCGAGGCTTCGAGCCTGAAGCCGGAAATCGTCGCGGGCCTGGACATCCTGATCGTTCGCGAGCTGACCGGCGGTATCTACTTCGGCGCGCCACGCGGCACTCGCACCCTGGAAAACGGCGAGCGTCAGTCCTACGACACCCTGCCGTACAGTGAGAGCGAAATCCGCCGGATCGCCCGCGTCGGTTTCGACATGGCCATGGTCCGTGGCAAGAAGCTCTGCTCGGTGGACAAGGCCAACGTCCTGGCGTCCAGCCAGCTGTGGCGCGAAATCGTCGAGCAAGTGGCCCAGGATTACCCTGAGGTAGAGCTGAGCCACCTGTACGTCGACAACGCCGCCATGCAACTGGTGCGTGCGCCGAAGCAGTTCGACGTGATCGTCACCGACAACATGTTTGGCGACATCCTGTCCGACCAGGCCTCGATGCTCACCGGTTCCATTGGCATGCTGCCTTCGGCGTCCCTGGACACCAACAACAAGGGCATGTACGAGCCGTGCCACGGTTCGGCGCCGGACATCGCCGGCAAGGGCATTGCCAACCCGCTGGCGACCATTCTGTCGGTGTCGATGATGCTGCGTTACAGCTTCAATCAGCAGGCGGCGGCCGATGCCATCGAGAAAGCGGTGAGCCTGGTGCTGGATCAGGGCTTGCGCACCGGTGACATCTGGTCGAACGGTTGCACTAAAGTCGGAACGCAGGAAATGGGCAACGCAGTAGTCGCGGCGCTGCGGAATCTGTAATCTCTCGGGCCCCGCTTGTCGTTGATGTCGGCAGGCGAGCCCACTTTTTGTAAAAGGTGTAGTTGCGATGAAACGTGTAGGTCTGATCGGTTGGCGCGGTATGGTCGGTTCCGTGCTCATGCAGCGGATGCTGGAAGAGCAGGATTTCGATCTCATTGAGCCGGTGTTTTTCACCACTTCCAATGTCGGTGGCCAAGGCCCGTCCGTGGGCAAGGACATTGCTCCGCTCAAGGACGCTTACAGCATTGAAGAGCTCAAGACCCTTGACGTGATTCTGACCTGCCAGGGCGGCGACTACACCAGTGAAGTCTTCCCCAAGCTGCGCGAAGCCGGCTGGCAGGGTTACTGGATCGACGCCGCTTCCAGCCTGCGCATGCAGGATGACGCGGTGATCGTGCTTGACCCGGTGAACCGCAAGGTCATCGACCAGCAACTGGACGCGGGCACCAAGAACTACATCGGCGGCAACTGCACCGTCAGCTTGATGCTGATGGGCCTGGGTGGCCTGTTCGAAGCCGGTCTGGTGGAGTGGATGAGCGCCATGACCTACCAGGCAGCCTCCGGTGGCGGCGCGCAGCATATGCGTGAACTGATCAAGCAAATGGGCGTGACCCACGGCGCTGTCGCCGATCAACTGGCCGATCCGGCCAGCGCGATCCTCGACATCGACCGCCGTGTCGCCGAAGCCATGCGCAGCGACGCGTACCCGACCGAAAACTTCGGCGTACCGCTGGCCGGCAGCCTGATCCCGTGGATCGACAAGGAACTGCCGAACGGTCAAAGCCGCGAAGAGTGGAAGGCCCAGGCCGAGACCAACAAGATCCTTGGTCGCTTCAAGAGCCCGATCCCGGTGGACGGCATCTGCGTACGTGTCGGCGCCATGCGCTGCCACAGCCAGGCGCTGACCATCAAGCTGAACAAAGACGTACCGATCGCCGATATCGAAGGGCTGATCAGCCAGCACAACCCATGGGTCAAGCTGGTACCGAACAACCGCGATATCAGCATGCAGGAGCTGAGCCCGACCAAGGTCACCGGCACCCTGAACATCCCGGTTGGCCGTCTGCGCAAGCTGAACATGGGCACCCAGTACCTGGGCGCCTTCACCGTCGGCGACCAACTGCTGTGGGGCGCGGCCGAACCGCTGCGTCGCATGCTGCGGATCCTGCTCGAGCGTTGATTTAGTCTTGCAATGAAAGAACCCGCGCCTTGTGAAAGGCGCGGGTTTTTTTGTCTGAAATTCTGATGTTGTGGAGGTGTCTGTTCCGGCCTCTTCGCGGGCAAGCCCGCTCCCACAGTGTTTGGCGGTGAACAGAAAATTTATGTACACCTCAGAACCTTGTGGGAGCGGGCTTGCCCGCGAAGAGGCCAGTACAGTCAACGCAATTTCTCGGCAGAAATTGCCTGCATGCCACCCACCCGGTAAAGTGCCGCTCCCCCCGTTTCGCCTGAGGTAGAACCATGAGCCAGACCCTTGATATCGCCGTTGTCGGCGCCACCGGTACGGTCGGCGAAACGCTGGTGCAGATCCTCGAGGAACGCGACTTTCCGGTGGGCACTTTGCACCTGTTGGCCAGCAGCGAGTCGGCCGGCAGTTCGGTGCTGTACCGGGGCAAGAATGTGCGGGTGCGGGAGGTCGACGAGTTCGATTTCGCCAAGGTCCAGTTGGTGTTTTTTGCCGCCGGTCCTGCGGCCACCCTGAGCTTTGGGCCACGGGCGACGGCAGCCGGTTGCGCGTTGGTCGATCTGTCCGGCGCCTTGCCGGCAGAGCAGGCACCGCAGGTGGTGCCCGAGGCAAACCCCGAAATATTGGCAAGCCTGAAAAAGCCGTACCAGGTCAGCAGCCCGAGTGCTGCCACCACCCTGCTGGCGGTGGTGCTCGCGCCGCTGCGAGAGTTGCTCGATCTGCAGCGGGTCAACGTCACCGCCAGCCTGGCGGTGTCCGCCCAGGGTCGTGAAGGCGTTACCGAGCTGGCCCGGCAGACCGCTGAGCTGCTCAATGCGCGTCCGCTGGAGCCACGCTTCTTTGATCGGCAGATGGCGTTCAACCTGCTGGCTCAGGTCGGCACCCCGGATGCGCAGGGCCATACCCCGCTGGAAAAACGCCTGGTGCGCGAACTGCGCGAGGTGATGGCGCAGCCGGCGCTGAAAATATCCGCGACCTGCATTCAAGCCCCGGTGTTTTTTGGCGATAGCCTGAGCGTGACCCTGGAATCATCGCGGCCGGTCGACCTGGCGGCAGTCAACGCAGCGCTGGAGGCGGGCGAGGGCATCGAGCTGGTGGATGCCGACGATTATCCGACCCCGGTGGGTGACGCGGTGGGCCAGGACGTGGTCTATGTCGGCCGGGTTCGCCACGGAGTCGACGAGCCGTCGGAACTTAATCTGTGGCTGACGTCAGATAACGTGCGCAAAGGGGCCGCGTTGAATGCGGTGCAGGTGGCCGAATTGTTGATAAAACGCCTTGTGTAAAAGATACTTGGCAACAATTTGTCGAATGATTTCAACTCGGCGCTATGCTTGCACACGGGCCGCCTTGCGCGGCCTGTACAGACACTCGTGAATTAATCGCGCACGGACTCATCCGAGGCTCGTGCGCTATGCCTTTTGGCAGCGACAAACAACACCTTCTCGCTGGCCGAGGAATGTTCAAACAAAGGAAGAGGCTATGGTTCAAGTTCGCAAACTGGTGTTAGCAATAGCGGCCGCCTCGGCGCTGTCCTCCGGTATGGCGCATGCCCTCGGGCTCGGGGAACTGACCCTGAAGTCGACCCTGAACCAGCCGTTGGTGGCCGAGATCGAGTTGCTCGATGTCAAGGACCTCACGGCGGCGGAAGTAGTGCCAAGCCTGGCCTCGGCCGACGATTTCGCCAAGGCGGGCGTGGATCGCCAGGCCTTCCTCAACGACCTGACCTTCACCCCGGTGCTCAACGCCAGCGGCAAGAGCGTGCTGCGCGTGACGTCCAGCCAGCCATTGTCCGAACCCATGGTGAAGTTCCTGGTTCAGGTGATGTGGCCCAACGGCCGCCTGCTGCGTGACTACAGCGTATTGCTCGACCCGTCGAAGTTCTCGCCGGAGACGGCCGATGCCGCTGCACAAGGCGCGCCGGCAATCAATGCGCCGGTGACCGGCGCGACTGCCCAGCACGTCACCGCACCGCGCGACACCTTGTGGGAAATCGCCGCCAAGGCGCGAAACGGTGGCTCGATCCAGCAGACCATGCTGGCGATCCAGGCACTGAACCCCGATGCTTTTATCGATGGCAACATCAACCGCCTGAAGGCCGGCGCTGTCCTGCGTCTGCCGGATGCAACGCAGAGCACCAGCCTGGCGCAGTCCCAGGCGATCGCCCAGGTGGCCGCACAGAACAAGGCCTGGCGTGAAGGTCGCCGCTATGTGGCGCCGCAAGCACAGCAGCTTGATGCGACGGGTCGTGCTCGCCAACCGGCGCCAGCTCCAGGCGCCGTCCAGGACAGCTTGAGCCTGGTGTCCGCCGAATCCGGCAAGAAAGCCGGCAAGGGTGCGGCAGGTGACAGCAAGGCCATCGGTAACCAGTTGGCGGTGACCCAGGAAAATCTCGACACCACCCGTCGTGATAACGCCGAACTGAAAAGCCGCATGGCTGACCTGCAGAGTCAGATGGACAAGCTGCAACGCTTGATCGAGCTGAAGAACAATCAGTTGGCCAAGTTGCAGGCTGAAGGTGGTGCACCGGCGGACGCCAGTACCGATCCAGCCGCCATGCCGGCTGAACTGGCGGCCCAACCCGCAGCAGCGCCAGAAGCGGCTGCCGAGCCAGTCGCTGAACCAGCGCCAGCGCCACAGGCCGAAGCGGCTGCCAAGCAGACGCCGGAACAAACCTACAACGAACTGCTGACTAACCCATTGCTGATGGGCCTGATCGGTGGCGGCGCCGTGCTGCTGGCGTTGGTGCTGCTGTTGCTGGCGCGTCGACGCAAGGCCCAGCAGGAAGCCGAGAAACACCTGCGCATGGCCAAGGCACTGGCTGAAGAGCCGGCGTTCGCCGAGGATCTCGACCTGCCGGAAAGCAGCTTCGAAGGCCTCGAAGTACCGGAGCCAGCCCCCAAGCTGGTGACCCCGTCGGTCGTTGCTGAAGCGCCGGCTGCGGTTGCGCCCGTAGCGCCAGCCCCGGCCCCTGCGGTAACCCCGGTGGTGATGACCACGCCGATCGCCGCCCCGCTGGTGACACCGGCTGGCGAGCGTGCCGATGACGTGCTCGGCCATGTGCAGACGCATATCGATGAAGGCCGCCTGAACCAGGCCGTCAGCCTGCTTGAAGAGGGCATCAAGCAAGAGCCGCAGCGCAGTGATCTGCGCCTCAAGCTCATGGAAGTCCATGGCTTGCAGGGCGATCGCGATGCGTTCGTGGTGCAGGAACGCCAGTTGATCGCCAATGGCGATAACTTCGCCAAGGTCGAGGAGCTGAAAGGCCGCTTCCCGGCCATGGCGGCCGCAGTCGTCGTGGGCGGGATCGCTGCCGCAGCGGCCACCGCCGAGCTGGACGCTCAGTACGTCAAGGATCTGCTGCTCGATCAGCCTGAAGCGTCGGTAGCGGAGCCTGAAGTGGCAAACGTCAGCGAAGAGGATTTCGACGCCGCGTTCGACCTGGATCTGGATCAGCCGGAGGTGGCTGAAGAGCCGTCGCCAGCGGCGCCTGTTGCCGAGGTTGCTGCGCTGGATGAGGACTTCGACGCTGCGTTTGACCTCGATCTGGACCCGCCCGCAGTGACCGAAGAACTGCCGCAGGTGGCCACCGAGTCCACGCCGCCACTCGACGTCGCTGCGCTGGATGAAGACTTCGATGCCGCGTTCGATCTCGACCTCGATCAACCGGAAGTGGCCCAGGCGCCTGCTGTTGCCGAAGCCGTGGTGCCGGACGAGAATTTCGACGCGGCCTTCGATCTCGATCTGGATCAACTGGAAGCGGTGTCGCCGGCAGTGGTTGCCAGTGCGCCTGTCGCTGACCTTGAAGACTTCCCGCTGGACGACGATTTGAGCTTCGACTCGGCCGTGCAGTCGGCAGACGTCACGGACACTGTGGGTGAGTTGGCTGATTTCGATCTCGACCTGGCGGGCGATGTGCCCGAGGCGACCCTGGCCGCAGACGAGGCCGTGCTGAGTCTGGACGATCAGCCTGTAGCCGAGGCGGCGGTCAACGATGAGCCAACGCCGGACGATCTGGATTTGCCGGCCGACTTCGACCTGTCCCTGGCCGAGGAAATGGCCGCACCTGCCAAGTCGGATGATTTCATCGCTGATCTGGACGACATGCATGGCGAGCTGGATCGTTTTTCCGCGGACCTGCAAGACCCGCCGATCAGCGAGCCGAGCTTCACCGTCGACGATGCAGCGCTGGCGATGGACGGCGATGATGAGTCGTTCGATTTCCTCGCCGGCACCGACGAGGTCGCGACCAAGCTCGACCTGGCCCAGGCCTACCTCGACATGGGTGACCAGGACGGTGCGCGGGACATTCTTGGCGAAGTGATCAGCGAAGGTAATGAAGGGCAGAAAAACGAAGCCAGGGAGATGCTCGCACGCCTGGCGTGATGATTGTTCTTTCTGGTTTGGCAAAAACGGCAGCCCTTGTGGCTGCCGTTTTTGTTGGTGCGGCTGGCATCCCGGCATGAGCGCCTTATAATGCCCGCCTTTGCGTCTATCAGCAGGCTGTTACCCCTTGGCAAATATTGATAACCCGGCTGCCGAAATGGCCGCCGAAGGCTTCTTCCGGATCGCCCTGGGCGTTGAATACAAGGGTTCGCGCTATCGCGGCTGGCAGCGTCAGGCCTCTGGCGTGCCCACGGTGCAGTTGGCCCTGGAAAACGCCTTGTCGAAAGTCGCCGACTCGCCGGTGTCGCTGCACTGCGCGGGGCGCACCGACGCCGGCGTGCATGCCTGTGGCCAGGTGGTGCATTTCGACACCCAGGTCGAGCGCTCGATGAAGGCCTGGGTCATGGGCGCCAACATCAACTTGCCCCACGACATCAGCGTCAGTTGGGCCAAGGTCATGCCGGCGCATTTTCATGCCCGGTTCAAGGCCATCGCCCGGCGTTACCGGTATGTGATCTATAACGATCAGATCCGTCCGGCGCACCTCAACGAAGAAATCACCTGGAACCATCGCCCGCTGGACGTCGAGCGCATGGCCGAGGCGGCGCAGTATCTGTTGGGCGTGCATGACTTCAGCGCGTTTCGCGCCGGGCAGTGCCAGGCCAAGTCGCCGATCAAGGAAATCCATCACCTGCGCGTCACTCGCCACGGCAAGATGATCGTGCTGGACATCCGCGCCAGCGCCTTCCTGCATCACATGGTGCGCAACATTGCCGGGGTGCTGATGACCATCGGCACCGGCGAGCGCCCGGTGGAGTGGGCCAAGGAAGTACTGGAAAGCCGGATTCGCCGTACCGGTGGGGTTACGGCTCATCCTTACGGGCTGTATCTGGTGCAGGTCGAATACCGCGAGGAGTTCCCGCTGCCCGAGCGTTACATCGGTCCACATTTCCTCACGGGTTTCTCGGAACTTGACGGCTGACGCCTGCGAATGCATTTGCTACCATCCGGAACTTTCCCCGATTTGCACTGAGGTTCCAACGACATGCCAGCCGTTCGCAGCAAAATTTGTGGGATTACCCGCATAGAAGATGCGCTGGCGGCAGTCGAGGCCGGGGCCGATGCCATCGGCCTGGTGTTCTACGCCAGGAGCCCACGGGCGGTCACGGTCCAGCAGGCGCGGGCGATCATCGCCGCATTGCCGCCGTTCGTGACCACCGTGGGCCTGTTCGTCAACGCCAGCCGCTGCGAGTTGGGCGAGATTCTCGATGCGGTGCCGCTGGACCTGCTGCAATTCCATGGTGACGAACCCGCCGATTTTTGCGAAAGCTGGCATCGTCCCTACATCAAGGCCCTGCGGGTCAAGGCCGGCGACGACATCGCCGCGGCCTGCAATGCCTACCCAAGTGCCAGTGGCATCTTGCTCGATACCTACGTGGAAGGTGTGCCCGGTGGAACCGGCGAGGCCTTCGACTGGTCATTGATACCGCCGGGCTTGAGCAAACCGATCATTCTTGCGGGCGGCCTGACACCGGCCAACGTTGCCGAGGCGATTGCCCGGGTCCGGCCTTATGCAGTGGATGTCAGCGGCGGGGTGGAGCAGGGCAGGGGCATCAAGGATCACGCAAAAATTCACGCTTTTATGCAGGCCGTGCGCAGTAGCGCGTGATGATGTGACGGCTGGCAGTCTGCCGCCGTCCACTGCATGGTACAAAACACGCGCTGCGTACAGCAGGCGGGCGCCGCCCTCGGGTGGGCCGAAACCGAAGTGGCAACCGCGCAGCGCCGGTTGTCTGGATGGCTGAGGATCGAGTGTGTTGCAGGCAGGTCGTGTGCCGACCCCGCAACGAACCGATCATCGCCGCACACATGAATTTAGCTCAAGGGCATACGCGGGGCTGCGAACCAGAGCGTTCGAGCCGCCGGTACTGGAGAAAGAAAGCATGAGCAACTGGTTAGTAGACAAACTGATCCCTTCGATCATGCGTTCCGAGGTGAAGAAAAGCTCGGTGCCTGAAGGTCTGTGGCACAAGTGCCCATCCTGCGAGGCGGTGCTGTACCGTCCGGAGCTGGAAAAGACCCTGGATGTTTGCCCCAAGTGCAACCACCACATGCGTATCGGCGCCCGTGCGCGGATCGACATTTTCCTCGACGCTGAAGGCCGTGCCGAACTGGGCGCTGACCTGGAGCCGGTCGACCGCCTGAAGTTCCGCGACGGCAAGAAGTACAAGGACCGCCTGACCGCAGCTCAGAAGCAGACCGGCGAGAAAGACGCACTGGTGTCCATGAGCGGCACTCTGCTGGGGATGCCGGTGGTGGTTTCGGCCTTCGAATTCTCCTTCATGGGTGGCTCGATGGGCGCCATCGTCGGCGAGCGTTTCGTGCGCGCGGCCAACTATGCCCTGGAGCATCGTTGCCCAATGATCTGCTTCGCCGCTTCCGGCGGTGCGCGGATGCAGGAAGCGCTGATCTCGCTGATGCAAATGGCCAAGACCTCTGCGGTGCTGGCGCGTCTGCGCGAAGAAGGCATTCCGTTTATCTCGGTACTGACCGACCCGGTCTATGGTGGCGTTTCCGCCAGCCTGGCAATGCTCGGCGACGTGATCGTCGGCGAGCCAAAAGCCCTGATCGGCTTTGCCGGCCCGCGCGTGATCGAGCAGACCGTGCGTGAAAAACTGCCGGAAGGCTTCCAGCGCAGCGAGTTCCTGCTGGAGCACGGTGCTATCGACATGATCGTTGCGCGCGCCGAACTGCGTCCACGCCTGGGTAACCTGCTGGCGCAAATGATGGGCCTGCCGACGCCAGTGTTCGTCGCTGCGCCTATCGAGCCAATCGTGGTTCCACCGGCACCTGCCAACCTATGACCGAACGTACCCTTGGCGAATGGCTCGCCTACCTTGAGCAACTGCATCCGTCCGCCATCGACATGGGGCTTGCGCGCTCGCAAGAGGTAGCCTCCCGGATGGGATTGGGCAAGCCGGCGCCTCGGGTGATCACGGTCACCGGCACCAACGGCAAGGGTTCCACCTGTGCATTCGTGGCTTCGTTGCTGCGTGCACAGGGCCTGAGCGTGGGTGTCTACAATTCTCCGCACCTGCTGCATTACAACGAGCGGGTGCAGGTCAATGGCGTGCAAGCCACTGACGTCCAGCTGTGTGATGCCTTTGCTGCGGTAGAGGCCGGTCGCGGCGAAACCACTCTGACTTACTTCGAAATGGGCACCCTGGCGGCGTTCTGGCTGTTCCAGCGGGCCGGGCTCGATGCCGTGGTCCTCGAAGTCGGCCTGGGCGGGCGCCTGGACACGGTCAATCTGGTGGACGCCGACATCGCGCTGGTCACCAGCATTGGCGTCGATCACGCCGACTACCTGGGCAATACCCGCGAATCCGTGGCCTTTGAAAAGGCCGGGATTTTCCGTCAGGGCGCGCCGGCGCTGTGCGGCGACCTCAATCCGCCGCAACCGCTGCTGGACAAGGCGCGCGAACTGGCGTGCCCGTTCTTCTTGCGTGGGCGTGACTTCGATCTGGGCATGACCGACCAGCACTGGCAGTGGCGCGGTGTTGACGCCAAGGGGCAGCCGCTCGAGCTGCGGGATCTGCCGTTGCTCGACCTGCCGATGGAAAACGCCGCCCTGGCGCTGCAGGCCTACGCACTGATGGACCTGCCCTGGGTCCCTGAGCAGTTGGCGGCCGCACTGACGGCAACCAAGGTCATCGGTCGCCTGGATCGGCGCCAGTTTACCTGGCACGGCAAGCGCCTGAACCTGATGCTGGATGTCGGTCACAACCCGCATGCCGCGCAGTATCTGGCCCAGCGCCTGGCCAGTCGTCCGGTTGTCGGTCGACGCCTGGCGGTGTTCGGCTTGCTGGCCGACAAGGACCTGGATGGCGTGGTCGGCGAGTTGAATGCTAGTGTCGCGCATTGGGCGGTTGCCCCTCTGGATTCAGCGCGTGCGCGGCCGGTAGCGGATTTGCAAGCGGCGTTGCAGAACCTGGGCGCTTCGGTGAGTTCCTATGCCAGCGTGGCCGAGGCCCTGGAAGGGCAGTGCGCGCAGGCGACGGCGGACGACGAGATTCTGCTGTTCGGATCATTTTATTGTGTCGCCGAGGCCCTTGAATGGCTGGCCCGGCGCTCCACGGAGGAAGCGGCAGATGGCATTGCTGGATAACGCGTACAAGCAGCGGATGGTCGGCGCCCTGGTATTGGTGGCGTTGGCGGTGATTTTCCTGCCGATGCTGTTTTCCCGGGAAGACGAGCAGCGCCAGGTGGTGGTCCAGGCTCCGGCCGCGCCGCAATCGCCGGTGATGCCGCAAGTGCAGGTTGAACCGGTGGTGGTGCCTGAGCCGCAAGCCTTGCCGCAGGAGCCTGTGCCGAGCGATGACGAGATCGCCATCGGAGACACGGTGCCGCCAACCCCGAGTACGCCGGCCGTTGCCCCGAGCGCGCCGATCGTTGCGGCTCCGGCCCCGGTGGTCGCCAAGCCGGTCGCTCCACCAGCGCCGAAGCCGGCCCCGGCTCCCGCGCCGGTTGCCACGGCCAAGCCCGACACCACCCAGAGCCGGGTCGATGCCAACGGCCTGTCGGTCAGCTGGTCAGTGCAATTGGCGAGCCTGTCCAATCGCGAAAGCGCCGAAAGTCTGCAGAAAACCCTGCGCAGCCAGGGCTACAACGCCTACATCCGTACCGCAGACGGCAAGAATCGGGTGTTTGTCGGGCCGCTGATCGAGCGCGCCGAAGCCGACCGGTTGCGCGATGTGCTGAACCGCAAGCAGAACCTCAAGGGCTTTGTGGTGCGCTTCCAGCCAGAGCGTGGCTAAAACTATCGCTCCAATATGAAATGCAGTGAAAATCGCAGCTTACCGATAGCCATGGGCTCTGCTAAAATGCGCCGCCTTATCCGTCTGTAGGCTGTACTGTGCCATTTACCTGGGTTGACTGGGCGATCGTTGCAATCATCGCCATCTCCGCTTTGATCAGTCTGAGCCGCGGCTTCGTAAAGGAAGCATTATCGCTGGTGACCTGGATCATCGCAGGAGTCGTTGCCTGGATGTTTGGTGGCTCACTGTCCGAGTACCTCGCCGGATACATTGAAACACCGTCGGCCCGCATCATCGCGGGCTGTGCCATTCTGTTTGTCGCGACCCTCGTGGTTGGCGCCATGATCAATTATCTTATCGGCGAACTGATTCGCGTCACCGGGCTCTCCGGGACCGATCGTTTTCTCGGCATGGCCTTCGGCGCGGCGCGTGGTGCGTTGCTGGTGGTCACCGCCGTCGGGCTGTTGAGCCTGGGCCCGGTACAGCAGGATGCCTGGTGGCAGGAGTCGAGGCTCGTGCCACAATTTCTATTGGTTGCAGACTGGTCCAAAAACCTCATATTGGGGTGGAGCAGTCAGTGGCTGGCCAGCGGTATCAGCGTACCCGCTGAAATACCGTTCAAGGAGCACCTCTTGCCGACGGCGAAAACGCCGCAGTGAGTCGTGTTCAGTTCAGTTTCATTAAGTAGGGGTTGCGTCGCATGTGTGGCATCGTCGGTATCGTCGGTAAGTCGAACGTCAATCAGGCGCTGTATGACGCGCTAACCGTCCTCCAGCACCGCGGCCAGGACGCTGCCGGTATTGTGACCAGCCACGATGGCCGGTTATTCCTGCGCAAGGACAATGGCCTGGTACGTGACGTGTTTCAACAACGTCACATGCAGCGCCTGGTCGGTCAAATGGGTATCGGTCATGTGCGTTATCCGACCGCGGGTAGCTCGACTTCGGCCGAAGCTCAACCGTTTTACGTCAACTCGCCGTATGGCATCACCCTGGCGCACAACGGCAACCTGACCAACGTTGAACAGCTGGCCAAGGAGATCTACGAATCTGACCTGCGCCACGTCAACACCAGTTCCGACTCGGAAGTCCTGCTCAACGTGTTCGCCCACGAACTGGCCCAGCGCGGCAAGTTGCAGCCAACCGAAGAAGACGTGTTCGCCGCCGTGACTGACGTGCACAACCGTTGCGTCGGTGGTTACGCGGTCGTGGCCATGATCACCGGCTACGGCATCGTCGGTTTCCGTGACCCGCACGGCATCCGCCCGATCGTGTTCGGCCAGCGTCATACCGACGAAGGCGTCGAGTACATGATCGCCTCGGAAAGCGTTTCCCTGGACGTGCTGGGCTTCACCCTGATTCGCGACCTGGCGCCAGGCGAAGCGGTCTACATCACTGAAGACGGCAAGCTGCACACCCGTCAGTGCGCGACCAACCCATCCCTGACCCCGTGCATCTTCGAACACGTCTACCTGGCGCGTCCGGACTCGATCATCGATGGCGTATCGGTGTACAAGGCCCGTCTGCGCATGGGCGAGAAGCTGGCCGAGAAGATCCTGCGCGAGCGTCCGGAGCACGACATCGACGTGGTCATCCCGATCCCGGACACCAGCCGCACCGCGGCCCTGGAGCTGGCGAACCACCTGGGCGTGAAATTCCGCGAAGGCTTCGTCAAGAACCGCTACATCGGCCGGACCTTCATCATGCCGGGCCAGGCTGCACGGAAAAAATCCGTACGCCAGAAGCTCAACGCCATCGAACTGGAATTCCGCGGCAAGAACGTGATGCTGGTGGACGACTCGATCGTGCGCGGCACCACCTGCAAGCAGATCATCCAGATGGCTCGCGAAGCGGGCGCAAAAAACGTCTACTTCTGCTCTGCGGCACCGGCCGTTCGTTACCCGAACGTGTACGGCATCGACATGCCGAGCGCCCACGAGCTGATCGCGCACAACCGTTCGACCCAGGACGTGGCCGACCTGATCGGCGCCGACTGGCTGATCTATCAGGACCTGCCTGACTTGATCGAAGCGGTCGGTGGCGGCAAGATCAAGATCGAGCAGTTCGATTGCGCAGTGTTCGACGGCAAGTACGTCACCGGCGACGTCGACGAGGCTTACCTGAACAAGATCGAGCAGGCACGCAACGATGCCTCCAAGGTCAAGACCCAGGCGGTCAGTGCGATCATCGATCTGTACAACAACTGAGTAATTACCGGCCTGTAGGAGCTGGCTGTAGGAGCTGGCTTGCCAGCGAAGGCGGTATCACAGGCAACGGTAATGTTGAATGTGACGCCCCCTTCGCTGGCAAGCCAGCTCCTACACAAGCCAGCTCCTACAAAGGCGTCTCTCCTCAAGGCCGGTTTCGTACCTACTATCGAATAAGGCAAGGAGTGACAGCATGAGTCAGGATTGGGATGCCGGTCGGCTGGACAGCGACCTCGAAGGTGTAGCGTTCGATACCCTGGCCGTACGTGCCGGTCAGCACCGTACGCCGGAAGGTGAGCACGGTGATCCGATGTTCTTCACCTCCAGCTACGTATTCCGCACGGCCGCCGACGCCGCCGCGCGGTTTTCTGGCGAAGTGCCGGGCAACGTTTACTCGCGCTACACCAACCCTACCGTGCGTGCCTTCGAAGAGCGCATAGCTGCGCTGGAAGGCGCCGAGCAGGCTGTGGCCACCGCGACCGGCATGGCCGCGATCATGGCGGTGGTGATGAGCCTGTGCAGCGCCGGCGATCACGTGCTGGTATCGCGCAGCGTGTTCGGTTCGACCATCAGCCTGTTTGAAAAGTACTTCAAGCGCTTCGGTATCGAGGTCGACTACGTGCCCCTGGCCGACCTGTCGGGTTGGGATGCGGCAATCAAGGCCAATACCAAGTTGCTGTTCGTCGAGTCGCCGTCCAACCCGCTGGCCGAGTTGGTAGACATTGCCGCGCTGGCGGAAGTGGCCCACGCCAAGGGCGCGATGCTGGTGGTCGACAACTGCTTCTGCACCCCGGCCTTGCAGCAACCGCTGAAATTGGGCGCGGACGTGGTGGTGCATTCGGCGACCAAGTTCATCGACGGCCAGGGTCGTTGCATGGGCGGTGTAGTCGCCGGTCGCAGCGAGCAGATGAAAGAAGTGGTGGGTTTCCTGCGTACCGCCGGGCCGACCCTCAGCCCGTTCAACGCCTGGATCTTCCTCAAGGGCCTGGAGACGCTGAACCTGCGGATGAAGGCGCACTGCGCCAACGCCCAGCAACTGGCCGAATGGCTGGAGCAGCAGGACGGTATCGAGAAGGTCCACTACGCCGGCCTCAAGAGCCATCCGCAGCACGAACTGGCCCAGCGCCAGCAGAAGGGCTTCGGTGCCGTGGTGAGTTTCGAGGTCAAGGGCGGCAAAGACGGCGCATGGCGCTTTATCGACGCCACTCGACTGATTTCGATCACCGCCAACCTCGGCGACAGCAAGACCACCATCACCCACCCGAGCACCACCTCCCACGGCCGTCTGGCGCCACAGGAGCGGGAAGCGGCGGGTATCCGTGACTGCCTGATCCGGGTTGCCGTGGGCCTGGAAGACGTGGCCGACCTGCAAGCCGACCTGGCGCGCGGGCTGGCTGCCTTGTGATCGAGTTGTCCACGCCGGTCAGCGGCGCCAACGGCCGGGTCGCGCTGGTCACCGGTGCCGCTCGCGGCATCGGCCTGGGCATCGCCGCCTGGCTGATCAGCGAAGGCTGGCAGGTGGTCCTGACCGACCTTGACCGTGTGCGCGGCTCGAAGGTGGCCAAGGCCCTCGGCGAGCATGCCTGGTTCATCACCATGGATGTGGTCGATGAACAGCAGGTGATGCGTGGTGTGGCCGAGGTGCTGGGGCAGTTTGGTCGCCTCGACGCGCTGGTGTGCAATGCGGCGGTCGCCGAGCCACGCAACATCACCCTGGAAAGTCTCGACCTGGCGTACTGGAACCGCGTTCTGGCGGTCAATCTCGGTGGGCCGATGCTGTTGGCCAAGCACTGCGCGCCGTACCTGCGAGCGCACAACGGGGCCATCGTCAATCTGGCGTCGACCCGTGCCGGGCAGTCGGAGCCGGACACCGAAGCCTACGCGGCAAGCAAGGGCGGCTTGCTGGCCTTGACCCACGCCCTGGCAATCAGCCTTGGCCCGGAGATTCGGGTCAATGCGGTCAGCCCGGGCTGGATCGATGCTCGGGATCCGTCAGCGCGCCGTGCCGAGCCCCTCAGCGACGCCGACCACGCCCAACATCCAGCGGGCAGGGTAGGTACCGTCGAAGACGTGGCGGCGATGGTGGCCTGGCTGCTGTCGAGAAATGCCGGTTTCGTCACTGGGCAAGAGTTTGTGGTCGACGGCGGCATGACCAAGAAAATGATCTACAGCGAGTAATTCATTCGCAAACAGGCTCGCTCGCGCATTCGACTATGTAGGAGCGAGCCTGCTCGCGATAGCGGTCCCACGGTCACAGCCCCCTTCACGCCATACCGAAATCCGCCTTTTTCAGAAAAACTTCAATCCTGCTATTGACTTAGCTTCGGTATCTGCGTAAATTTCGCGGCCTCGGAGAAGCAAACGGGTGATTAGCTCAGCTGGGAGAGCGTCTGCCTTACAAGCAGAATGTCGGCGGTTCGATCCCGTCATCACCCACCACTCCCGAGAAACTTGCGCAAGCAAGACGGATGCTGAAATGCCTCCACCGACGCGCAGCGGTAGTTCAGTCGGTTAGAATACCGGCCTGTCACGCCGGGGGTCGCGGGTTCGAGTCCCGTCCGCTGCGCCATATTTTCCAGATCGGCTGGCGCCGGTTTGCGATTGCAGAGCCTCAAGGCTTTACAGTCAGACCAGTTCACCGGACGCAAGTCCATAGCGATACGCAGCGGTAGTTCAGTCGGTTAGAATACCGGCCTGTCACGCCGGGGGTCGCGGGTTCGAGTCCCGTCCGCTGCGCCATATTTTCCAGATCGGCTGACACCGGTTTGCGATTGCGAAGCTTCAAGGCTTTACAGTCAGACCAGTTCATCGGACGCAAGTCCACAGCGATACGCAGCGGTAGTTCAGTCGGTTAGAATACCGGCCTGTCACGCCGGGGGTCGCGGGTTCGAGTCCCGTCCGCTGCGCCATATTAGCTACACCCGCAAACGCCCCGACTTGTTCGGGGCGTTTTGCGTTGGGCCGGGCGAAAAAATGCTCCGTATCGTCAGGTACGGAGCATTTTTTTTGCGCGCTGCGTCAGGCCATGGGCGGCAGGCGGCGTTTGACTGGGGTCTTCTTGACGATCGCGGTATTGGTCTCGGCGTAGCTGTTGAGACGGTCGAGCAGGGTGTCGAGTTGTTCCATCGAGCGCACATGCAGGCGAGCGATGAAGCAGTCGTCTCCCGTGACCTTGTCGCATTCGGTGAACTCGGCAATCCCCTGGATCTGCCGTTCGACGTTCTGCAACTGCCCGGGCAGCGGGCGGATGCGCACGATGGCCTGCAGCTGATAGCCAAAGCACTTGGGGTCGATTTCCACCGTATAGCCCTTGAGCACACCGCGCTCCTCGAGGCGGCGCAGGCGCTCGGCGACGCTGGGCGAGGACAGGCCGCTGATCTGCGCCAGGGCCTTGAGCGAGCGCCGCGAATCTTCCATGAGGGCGGCAATCAGCATTTGATCGATATCGTCGGTCATCTGAACCTCAGTAAGGCAAAAAGCCTGATATGCCTTGATAAAAAAGGTGAGCTCGCAGTTTAGCCTGCATTCGGCCATGGAGCAGCAGGGTGCAGGATGAGCATACTGTGGGCTCACTCCGAGGATTCGATCATGGACAACACCCTACGCCGCGGCTCGCTGGAAATGACGGCCGCCATGCTGATTTCCGGAACCATTGGCTGGTTCGTGCTTGTCTCAGGCCAGCCGGTACTGGACGTGGTGTTCTGGCGCTGCGTGTTCGGTGCCGCGACCTTGGTGCTGATCTGCGTGGTGTTCGGCTTCCTGCGTCCCGGGATTCTGAGCCGTACCACCTTTCTGCTGGCGGTGCTCAGTGGGGTGGCGATTGTCGGAAACTGGGTGCTGCTGTTCGCCTCCTATTCCCGCGCCTCGATTGCCATCGGCACGGCGGTGTACAACGTTCAACCTTTCATGTTGGTGGGCCTGGCGGCGATCTTTCTCGGCGAGAAAATCACCGCGCAAAAGCTGTTCTGGCTGGGTGTTTCGTTTCTCGGCATGCTGGCGATCGTCAGCGCTCATGGCCAGCAGGGCGAGGGCGGCGGCCAGTACCTGCTGGGGATCGCCCTGGCCCTGGGCGCGGCGCTGCTGTACGCCTTTGCCGCGCTGATCATCAAACGCCTGACCGGCACGCCGCCGCATTTGATCGCGCTGATCCAGGTGTGCACCGGGGTACTGTTACTGGCGCCTTGGGCCAACTGGTCGGCCTTGCCGCAGCAGTCAGGGGCATGGGCCAGCCTGCTGACACTAGGGGTCGTCCACACCGGCGTTATGTATGTGCTGCTCTACGGGGCCATCCAGAAACTGCCGACAGCCCTGACCGGCGCGCTGTCATTTATCTACCCGATTGCGGCGATTTTCGTCGACTGGTTTGCCTTTGGCCATCGTCTGGAGCTGCTGCAATGGGTCGGCGTTGCCGCGATCCTGCTGGCGGCAGCCGGGATGCAGCAAGGCTGGGGCAGCGGTGTGCGCAAGGCCGTGACGCAGTAAGCGGTGCTCAGATCTTCCAGTCAGGCGCCGACTTCACCAGGCGTCCCGCCATATCGTTGAGGTTGCTGGTCAGCTGTCGGGTCAGTAATCGATAGCCGTCCAGTGCGCTGTACACCGGCGTATCCATCGCGCTCGGCAGGGGCGGTTGCTCGACGCTGCGCTGCAGACGTTCGGTGGAACCGGACTGAAGGGCGCGGGCCATGCCGATCAACAAGCGGCGAATCTCCCGGTGTTCGGCTTTCAACGCCAGTTGCATCTGGGCCAGCGCTTGCTCATCGCGTGGGTCGGGGCGAGTGTTGGCGAGGATCTCCAGGGTGCTGACGCACAGGCGCAGGTTGCGTTGCAGGGCGTCGAGCTGAGTCATGGACATGCGCACCTCCTTGGACACCGAGGGCATCAGCGAACGCAGTTGCACCATCGCCCCATTGAGGCCGCCGAGCAGCTTGAGGTAGTGATCGTCCGTCACCGACTGGCCGCTGATGATCCTGCTGTAGAGGCTCGCGCAGTCGCGCAAGGCCCCGGCGAGCTTGTAGCGCCACGAGTACACCGCGTACAGCGGCAAGGCGAAAGAGAATGCCAAGGCGAGGACGATGCCGATCAGGATGTCCACGGTGCGCCACAGGCCGTCGGTGACCACGTTGTCGCCATGGCCGGCGACGATGAATACGGTAATCGCTGAAAGCAGGGCGGTGTAGCCGCCTTTGCCAATGGCATGGTAGGAAAAGAACCCGCACACCACCGACATGCCGAAGTAGGTCAGCCAGGGCAGGCCCAGCCAAGCTTGCTGCAGCACCAGCAGCAGGCCGACACCGGCACCGATCAAGGTTCCAAGGGCGCGCTCGGCGGCCTTTTTGCCGATGTTGCCGTGATGCTGCAGCCCGCCAATGACCACCAGCATGGTCACCGACGCCCACTCGCCATGGGGCAGGTTGATCCCGGTGGTCAGCAGGATGGTCGCCAGCAACCCCAGCGAGACCCGCACGGCGTGGATCACCCGGGCGTTGCGGTAGCGCCGGTACGGGTCCAGCACTGGGCGGAGCAGGCGCCGCAGCAGCGCTGGCAAGCGGGACGATAGGGCAGTCATCGGTTGGGCGTTGGGTCCTTTGGGCTGATCTAGAAAATGTAGTCGGTTGTCAGAAAACTCGACTCCCGGCCGCGGATGATGTCGCTGATCAAATCCTTGTTGCGCTCCTGGAACTTGGTCGCCACCAGCGTGCGAATCGAGAAGGTGCGCAAGGCATCATGCACCGACAAAGTGCCCTCGGCCGAATTCTTCCGTCCGTTGAATGGGAAGGTATCCGGGCCGCGCTGGCACTGGGCGTTGATGTTGATCCGTCCGACCTGATTGGCAAAGGTGTCGACCAGTTTCCCCACTTCGGCGGGGTTAGTGCCGAACAGGCTCAACTGCTGTCCGAAGTCTGACTCAAGTACGTAGTCGATCACCGTATCCAGATCACGATAAGGCACGATTGGCACCACTGGGCCGAATTGTTCTTCCTGGTAGACGCGCATGGTGCTGCTGACCGGGTACAGCACCGCCGGGTAGAAGAATGAGCCACGGGCCTGGCCGCCGTTGGCGTTGATCACCTTGGCACCGTTGCGCACGGCGTCGTCCACCAGCCCATGCAGGTAGTCGACCTTGCCTGACTCCGGCAGCGGAGTCAGCGCCACGCCGTTTTCCCACGGCATGCCGGGCTTGAGGCTGGTGAGTTTGCGGTTGAATTTGTCGATGAAGGCGTCGACGACGTCCTCATGCACAAAGAGAATTTTCAGCGCCGTGCAGCGCTGGCCATTGAACGACAGCGAACCGGTCACGGCCTCGTTGACCGCATTGTCGAGGTCCACCTCCGGCAGGACGATGCCGGGGTTCTTCGCGTCCAGGCCCAGGGCAGCGCGCAGGCGATGCGGCTTGGGGTGGAGTTTCTTCAGGTCGCTGGCGGCCTTGTTGGTGCCGATAAACGCGAAGATGTCGATCTTGCCGCTGGCCATCAGCGCGCTGACGGTCTCGCGGCCGCTGCCGTAGATGACGTTGATCACCCCCGCCGGGAAGCTGTCGCGGAAGGCTTCCAGCAGCGGCCGGATCAACAGCACGCCGAGCTTGGCCGGCTTGAACACCACCGTGTTACCCATGATCAGCGCCGGAATCAGCGTGGTGAAGGTCTCGTTCAGCGGATAGTTGTAGGGCCCCATGCACAGGGCGACGCCCAGCGGCACGCGGCGGATCTGGCCGAGGGTGTCCTGCTCCAGCTCGAAGCGGCTGGAGCGACGGTCGAGCTCCTTGAGGGCGTTGATGGTGTCGACGATGTAGTCGCAGGTGCGATCGAACTCTTTCTCGGAATCCTTGAGGTTCTTGCCGATTTCCCACATCAGCAACTTGACCACGGCTTCGCGCTGTTCGCGCATGCGTGTCAGAAAAGTTTCGACATGCTGGATTCGCTCGGCCACCCGCATGGTCGGCCAACTGCCCTGGCCGCGGTCGTAGGCGCGCACGGCGGCGTCGAGGGCGGTCAGCGCAGTCTCGGCATCGAGCAAGGGCGTGCTGCCGAGGATCACTTGTTCATCGACGCCGTCGACGTCCAGGTACACCGGGCTGCGCACGGTGGCCAGCGGACCGTTCCAGGTGCGCAGGGTGCCGTCGACCAGGTAGTCGCGTTGTTCGATGGGCTGGCCCGGGCGGTACTGTTCAGGGATGTCGGCGAGGGCCGGAAACAGAGTGCTGAGAATACTTTCGGTGCTCATGGGACTACCCCGTACTGAAGATGGGCGACGCAATGTCGATGGGCTGTTTTGCCGGCAGGAAATCGCTGTATGGGTTATACGCCTTGGGCGCGGTTTTTTACCAGAGTGAACCGCTAAAGCGCAGGCTAGAGGGGTTGTGCAGAAAGAGCGTGGAGCAAGCGTAGTCCAATTCCAGGGCGGTAGATGTAACAAACCGTCACATCTACGCCAGCATCGCTGGCCTTCAAAGCCCCCCTCGATGACCCACAATGACCTCAACCGGATGCGGTGACTGGCTTAGTGTTCAGCTTCACCGGTCATCACCGCCAAAGCGCCGCAACCAGTGGGGAAAAACATGGGCAGAGCGATTCGAGCAGCACGGCAGCGATCATCCGCCAGGTGGGTACTGCTGCTCCTGATCGGCGTGCTAGGCGCCTGTGGCGAAGAGCCGAAAAATACCGACGCCCGTGTCCAGGCGGCCAGCGCCGTGCCTGCCGACACGGCACTGGCACGCACCTACGACACCAGTTGCAAGCTGTGCCACGCCAATCCGGCCTCGGGTGCGCCGTTGACCGGCGACCTGATGGCGTGGAAACCGCGCGTCGAGCAGGGCGCCGACACCCTGCTGGACCACACGATAAACGGCCACAACGGCATGCCGCCGATGGGCATGTGCATGCAGTGTTCGGAGGAAGATTTCCTCGCGCTGATCAGCTTTATGTCCGGCCAACAATTCCAATAAGTCCCACAGCCAGGATGGATGACGATGGACCTCACGCGACGTCAGCTTTTGCAGCGAGCCAGTATCGTCGGGGCGCTCACGGCCTTGAGCAGCAATCCGGTGCTGGCACAACTGGCGCGTGCGCCGAGGTTGATTCCCTGGCGCAACTGGTCCGGCGCCCAGAGCTGCCTGCCCGAAGCGCGACTGGCGCCCAAGGATCTGGATGAACTGGTGCAGGTGATTGGCAGGGCGCCCGGCAAGATTCGCCCAGTGGGTTCGGCGCATTCCTTCAGTGCTCTGGTGCCCACCGATGGCACGCTGTTGTCGCTGAGCAACTTCAGCGGTCTGCTCAGTCATGACGCCGTCACCCTGCAAGCCGAGTTCGGCGCCGGCACACCGATGTCGCGCATGGGCCTGGCGTTGAAAGAAGTCGGCCAGGGGCTGAGCAATATGGCCGATATCGACTATCAGACCCTCGCGGGTGCCATCTCCACGTCAACCCATGGCACCGGCAAGAACTTCCAGTCCTATTCCGCTTATGTATCGGGCCTGCAACTGGTCACGGCCAGCGGCCAGGTGCTCGATTGCGACAGCCAGCGGCATCCCGAGGTATTCAACGCCGCGCGGGTATCACTGGGAGCCTTGGGCATTGTCACTAAGGTGCGCATGCAGAATCGCCCGGCTTACCGCTTGCGCGAGCACCAATGGATCGCCAAAACCGAGGAGCTGCTGGAAGACGTGGAGAAGAACACCCGCGAAAACCAGCACTGGGAAATGCTGGTGGTGACCCACTCCGACTATGCGCTGTCGATGGCCCTCAACGAAACCACCGACCCGGCCACGCCGCCGGTCAGTCCTGATGAGGAGGGCGGCAACGAGTTCGTCAATCTGATCGAAAAGTTCGACAAGTACGTCAGTGATTTTCCAGGCACCCGTCGAACCTTGCTCAACAGCCTGCGGCATATCGCTGATTTCGAGGATCGGGTCGGGGATTCCTACGATATCTACGCCAACGTACGCACGGTGCGTTTCAATGAGATGGAGTATTCGGTGCCCGCCGAGCACGGCCCGGCGTGCCTGCGCGAGATCATCAAGCTGATCGCCGACAAGGACCTGCGCACCTGGTTTCCGATTGAATACCGCTATGTCAAAGCCGACGACATTGCCTTGAGCATGTTCGAGGGCCGCGACAGTTGTTCGATCTCGGTGCACCAGCATTACCAGATGGACCATCACAATTTCTTCGCCGCGATCGAGCCGATTTTCTGGAAGTACGCCGGTCGCCCGCACTGGGGTAAGTTGCATAGCCTGAATGCGCGCAACTTGCAGACGCTGTACCCGCGCTGGCAGGAATTTCGCGAGGTGCGCATGGCGCTGGACCCACAGGGCAAGTTCCTCAACGCCCATCTGTCATCGATCCTGGGAGTGAGCTGATGGCCCTCAATCGCAGACATTTCATCGGCGGCGCCGTGGGCGTTGGCGCCTTGCTGGTGGGTGTCGGCGCGCTGCTGCGTCCGGGGGATCGCGGCGCCGCTTATAACGATTACTTCAGCGTCTTGAATCAAGAACTGAAAAAACACGGACCGATGCGCCCGGTGCTGTTGATCGACCTCTATCGCCTCGATCACAACATAGACGTGGTCATGCAATCGGTGCAGCGTGGCGGCAAGCACCTGCGCCTGGTGGAGAAATCCCTGCCAGCACCAGGGCTTCTGGCCTACATCTGCAAGCGCGCCGGCACACAGCGGTTAATGTCCTTTCATCAGCCGTTTCTCAATCACGATGCGCAGACCTTTCCCCAGTCCGACATCCTGCTGGGCAAGCCCCTACCGGTGCGTTCCGCAGAGTTGTTCTATCAGACCCACAAAGGGCCGTTCGATCCCGCGCGACAGTTGCAGTGGCTGCTCGATACGCCAGCGCATCTGCAGCAATACCTGGCGTTGGCTCAGGGCTTGGGAACACGGCTGCGGATCAATATCGAACTGGATGTCGGCCTGCACCGAGGCGGCGTCGCCGACAACGCCACGCTGGGACAGATGCTCGGTTTGATCCGCGCCAATCCGCAGTACCTGGAATTTGCCGGTTTCATGGGTTACGACCCCTTTGTCGGCATGGGCGTGCCGGGCATTCTCGGCAGCGCCGAGGAGTTGTTTGCCAAGGTCATGCAGCGGTACACCAGTGCCGTAGACTTTACTCGGCAGCAGTTCGCCGACCTGTGGCGCGCCGACCTCACGCTCAATACCGCCGGCAGCCCGAGCTATCGCATGCATGAACAGGAATCGCTGAGCAGCGAGGTGTCGGTGGGGACGGCCATGCTCAAGCCGACTCATTATGATCTGCCGTCGCTGACCGACCATGTGCCGGCAACCTGGATTGCCACGCCGGTGTTGAAGCGTACCGGCGCGGTGCGAATTCCGGCGCTGGACGGTAAGTCGAAGCTGTTTTCGTGGTGGGACACCAACCAGCGCGAGACCTATTTCATCTATGGCGGTAACTGGATGGCCGAATACGAATCACCGGCCGGTTTGCAGAGCAACGGCCTGTACGGGCGCAGTTCCAATCAGGAAATGGTCAACGGCTCGAGCGCGGTTGGCTTGGACGTGGATGATCAGGTGTTCCTGCGACCAACGCAAACCGAGTCGGTGTTGCTGCAGTTCGGCGATTTACTGGGGGTGCGCGGCGGCAAGATCGTCGAGAGTTGGCCGGTTTATAGCTGAGGCTCCAACTGTGGGCTGTCAACACAGCCTCTGTGGGAGCTAGCCGTGTAAACCCACCAGGTTGTTCACGGAAGCTATCCGGCTACTTCTGTTCGATAGCGCTTAAGCCACTTGTAGGCAGTGCGAACACTGACTCCCTGGGACTGGGCTACCTCAACAGGTCTCAGGCCTTCCTTGACGATTCTTTGAACAAGAAGAGCTCGACCAGAAACGGTTAATCGGGCATTTTTGTGAGTGTTCACTCGGGGCCTCCCGGAGCTTGGTTTGGTTCGCACCTCCAATTTCCTGGAAAAGCCCCGAGTGAACAACCTACAGAGAGATCACAGCTAGCCTGCTAGCGATGAATTTAATGCGGTATGCCTGATGACCCCTTCGCTGCGGCGCGGCGACCCAACTCCCCCAGGGGGCGCCGCTGGCACAGCCAATCAAAAATCAAACCTGTCCCGCAACCCGTAATACCAGGCCCCCAACGCCGCAAACGGCGTGCGCAGCAATTGTCCGCCAGGGAAGGGGTAGTGCGGCAGATCGGCAAAGGCATCAAAGCGCTCGGCCTGCCCGCGCAAGGCTTCGGCCAGCACTTTGCCCGCCAGGTGGGTGTAGGTCACCCCATGACCGCTGCAGCCCTGGGAGTAGTAGATGTTGTCGCCCAGGCGCCCAACTTGTGGCAAGCGCGACAGGGTCAGCAGGAAATTTCCGGTCCAGGCATAGTCGATCTTCACATCCTTGAGCTGCGGGAAGGCCTTGAGCATTTTCGGCCGAATGATCGCCTCGATGTTCGCCGGATCCCGCGCGCCGTACACCACGCCGCCACCGAAAATCAGGCGTTTGTCGGCGGTGAGGCGGTAGTAGTCGAGCAGGTAGTTGCAATCCTCGACGCAATAATCCTGCGGCAACAGACTATTGGCCAAGTCATCACCCAATGGCTCGGTGGTAATCACCTGAGTGCCGCAGGGCATGGATTTGGCTGCCAGCTCAGGCACCAGGTTACCCAGATAGGCGTTGCCGGCGACGATGATGAATTTGGCCCGCACCCTGCCGCCCGGCGTATGCACCACCGGATTGGCGCCGCGCTCGATACGCACCGCCGGCGACTGTTCGTAAATAGTGCCGCCCAGGGACTCGACCGCCGCCGCTTCGCCGAGGGCCAGGTTGAGTGGATGGATATGCCCGCCGCTCATGTCGAGCATGCCGCCCAAATACTGTTCACAGGCCACTACGTCGCGAATGCGTCGCTGGTCGAGCAGTTCGAGCTGGGTGTGGCCGAAACGCTCCCACAGGCGCTTCTGTGCCTCGAGATGGGCCATTTGCTTGCCGGTGATGGCAGCGAACACCCCGCCATCCTTCAAATCGCAGTTGATCTGATAACGCGCCACCCGCTCGCGAATGATCCGTCCGCCCTCAAACGCCATCTGCCCGAGCAACTGCGCCTGCTTGGGGCCGACACTGCGCTCGATGACATCAATGTCGCGGCTGTAGCTGTTGACGATCTGCCCGCCATTACGCCCCGACGCCCCGAACCCCACCCGGGCCGCCTCCAGCACCGTCACCCGAAAACCGTTCTCCAGCAGGAACAACGCGCTGGACAACCCGGTGTAACCGGCGCCAATCACACACACGTCGGTTTCCACCTCGTCCTGCAGGGATGGGCGCGACGGGGCAGGGTTGGCCGACGCGGCATAATAGGATTGCGGATAAGGAGTGTTCGCCATTCCTGCAGCCTCTGTTGAATATATTTTACGAGTGCAGTGATCCTACCCGAGATGAAAACCCACGGCCAGCCAGCGGAAATCCGAGTTTGTTGGGCCGAAATTAAATATTTTGCATATTCATAGGGTTAGCTGAAAAAAAGGTGTTGACACCCCTCCGGAATTCCGTAGAATGCCGCCTCACAGCAGGCACGTAGCTCAGTTGGTTAGAGCACCACCTTGACATGGTGGGGGTCGTTGGTTCGAGTCCAATCGCGCCTACCAAACAAAATCCGCTCTGCTGGGCGGTCTAGAAGGGCTCACCGAAAGGTGGGCCCTTTTTTGTTGTCTGTGATTTGCAAACCGTTTGTGAGACCTCTGGTGAGAGGTCCGCTACAGCCATAGAAAATGATGCGCACGGATCTGGCGAAAAACGAATAATTGCACGCGTCGAAAGCCGAATGGGCAGGCAACGACATCCGCCAGTGACGATCCAGGATCGGCTGGAGTGTCGCTTTCGTCTTGTTCCTGTGGTTGCAGGGTAACTATAAAACCCGGTCACTTGACCGGGTTTTTTGTGCGTGCAAGAAATCGGAGCCCATTACGCGAAGTGATGATCGACCGACAATAGATGCTTCGAATCCGAGCTATCGTGGCGAAAAAATGACTTGGAAACGCAAGGTCGCGGTGTGGGGGGGTATTTCAGTTCTTTAACGAAACCTGATTGGCGTCGATTTTCAGGTCGCTCAGGCGTTTGAGCATGGCATTGATGTTTGCCTTGGCAGAGCCTTCATTGGCCAGGCGCAGACGTTTGATTGCTATCACGGAGTCGCCGAAACCTGCAGTGAACGGGGTGCTAAGAATTTCACGGAAAACGACCTTGTCGGTACTGGACTCAATCAGGGTGTACTCAACTTCGCTGATCACTTCAAAATCCAGTCCGAAAATGGGCTGGTCAACGCGCAGCAGGTTGGCGCGCAGCGCATAGGGGGCCTCATCATCACCGAGCAAACGGGCATTGGCGAGCGATTGCTTGAGGGCTGCGCCGAAATCAGGGGCATCGATTTCCGAAGTCCACAGTGGGTTGGTTTTGTCTCCACCATGCACCTCGGAGAGACGGACGTTGTTTCGCAACTCCGAGTCATAGGTGTTTGCTTCGGCTTGATCAACGGCTACAGACATTCCGGAAATTTGCGCGGGTGAGGCACAGCCTGTGCAAATGGCAATCAGAGCGGAAACTAAAAACAAGCGAAGGTAGGTCATTCGAAAATTCCTTTTTTAGTGTACTGATAATAGAAATTAGTGAGGCTATTCCATTTCTGCGGCCCGTTATCGACGTAGGGCTGGTTAGGCATGTCGAATTTATCTGGCCCGGTCATATGAAACGCAATCTAGTTCGTTCTCAAGAAGATACGGTGTTGCCTAATCACCGTGATAGCCATATGATATCATGGCTGTGCTTACTTGAGCGTGAACAAGATCTAAAAGGATTGGACGGATGAAGTTGCATCGGTTGGTTTTGGCAATTGGATTGGCTGCTGTTTGCACAGGTTGTGCTAGCGGTCTGAATTCGCAGCAGAAAGCAGAACTTCGCCACTACGAAGCGAGCGGTTTAGCTGTCCAGGAGAAGAGTCCCGGAACAGGTGCTGCCCTCGGATTACTTCCAGGCGGCGGATCATTCTACGGGCGTGAGTATGGTCTGGGAGTTGTGAATCTACTTTTTTGGCCATTGTCGATTCTGTGGGATCCAGTCAGCGGTCATGATGCAGCTGAATCGATTAACTACACCGCGACAAAAGAACATATCGCTAAATTGCAGCGTAATGAAATTGATGCCATTGACGAACGCTTGCAGGCGGGTCAGATCGACGTAGCGCAGTATGCTTTGGAAAAACGCAAAGTAAACAAAAAATACGACTTCAACTAAGAGCGCGTAAAACCAGTTCGGGCAGCGGTAGTTTTTTAGCGTCACCTCGCGAATAACTAACAAAGTCTGCTCTGCTGGGCGGTCTGAAAAGGCTCATTGAAAGGTGGGCCTTTTTTATTGTCTGTCGTTTCGTCCGCCTTTCTGACGTCAAAAAATACTCCCCCTCATCCGCAACTAAGTACTGTCTGCACTAATGGCATTCTGATATTTTACCATCGACTACCTCCGGCACGGCTCGTTACGCTGGCTGGAAAGGACTCATGCCTCACACTTCAATCAGGGACGTTGCAATGAATGATGGTCAAAAGATCCTGCTGGAAAGGACGCTGTTTGTGTTGGGGGGCGTGGGTGTGGGGATGTTCTGCCTGATCATGGGCAACGCGCTGTTGCAGGTGGCAATCAGCGCGGACATCGATCTGTCGCGCGTCATTTACGAAATGTTCGACTACCGCGAGGCCGCCTTCATCGTCTGGCCACCTTTCACCGCCGGTTTGTTCTGCCTGTGGCTCAGATCCTTAAGTCAGGCCAGTCGTTTGGCCTAACCTGAGGTAAATGTCAGCGCCCGGTGGAACCCGATGATCGCCCATACCCCCACGTTGTTTGCCTGTGTCGCGCTAGTGGCGACGATCATGGCGTTCTGTCTAATTCTGGTGGGTCAGTTCAACCGGCGTGATGGCTTGCTGACCATTGGTTTCGGTTTGCTCGCCCATGCGCTGGCCTACGTCGGCTACACCTTCTACGGCCATGCACCGCTGTGGTTTACCTACGGCCTGGCCAACAGTCTGCTGGCGCTTGCGCTGGCCTGTTACAGCGCCAGTGTGTTTCGCATTGTCGAGTTGCCGGTGCCCTGGTGGCGGGTGTTCGCGCCGCCGGCAGTAATGTTGCTGGCGATGATCAGCCTGATCGATACCCTGGAACCACGCATGCTCGCCGCCACTCTGGTTCTGATGCTGCAATGCGCGCTGATCATCCACTGGACGCGGCGCTACGTGCCGGCCCAGGGGCGGGCGCGCATGCTGTTGATCATCGGTTCGAGCATCAGCCTGATCGGCCTGGGCATGCGCATCGTTGCCGTGCTGGGCGGCGGTGCTGCCGAGATGCGCTACGACGTCAGCAACCTCAAGCAGACCATCTCGGTGAGTATCGGCACCTTCACCGCGATGATGATTTCCCTCGGCCTGGTGCTGTTGGCCAAGGAACGCAGCGAGTCGTTGCTGCAGCACATGGCCTTGCGCGATGTGCTGACCGGCATTCTCAACCGGCGGGCGATCATCGAGCAGTTCGCCAAGGAAGTGGAGCGTTCGCGCCGCGAAGATTCCTGCCTGGCGGTGGCGATGATCGACATCGATCACTTCAAGCAAATCAACGATGAGTACGGTCACCTGGCGGGCGATGAGGTGATTTGCCACTGCGTCGACCATCTGACTCGGCGCTTGCGCAAGTCCGACAGCATTGGCCGCTACGGCGGCGAGGAGTTTTTGCTGTTGCTGCCTTGCGCCAATGCCGAAGGCGCCATGAGCGTCCTTGACGACCTGCGTGCTTCATTGGCCGAGCACCCGGCGCAGTACGATCAGGCGAGCATCCCGGTGCGCATCAGTATCGGTGTGTGCTGCGGCATTCCGGCTGCCGGCGACAGCCCGGCGAGCTTGTTGGCCAGGGCCGATGCGGCGCTGTACGAGGCCAAGGAGCTTGGGCGCAACGCAGTGCGGCTGGCGCCAGCAGCCGGCGCCGCGAGTGAAGACCCGTTTGCCGTCCCGCCGGTGCAAAGGGCCTGAGCTGAGTCAGCCTCAGTAATTCATCCCATCATCAATCGCAATGCCCTGCGCGCGCATGGCCTTGATCAACTCGCTGCGGATGCCGGGCAGGTTGAGCATGGTCTGGGCCCGCAGCTGGGTGACTTCTTCAGCGGTGTACGGCTGGTAATTCGCCGGGCGGCTGCTGCCGGCCATGCCGTCTTCGCGCATCAGCCAGTTGAGCAGGTCGGCCAGTTGCGCGTTGTCCAGTGCCGACTGCGACATGCCCGGCACCCGCACCAGGAACTCGCGTCCGCCGGGCACCTTGAGGAAGTTGCCGACGAAGTCTTTCATCCGTGGCGTGTCGTTGGCCGCCGAACCGCTGCCGTCGCCCAGGTGGCAACCGGCGCACTGCAGTTGGTAGTTCACGCCGACGCTGTAGCCCGCCTGGGCGATCGGGGTTTGCGGCGCCTCGTTGCCCGGTGCGTGGCGCTGGCCTGGGACGGGGATGGCGCGGGCGAAGGCGGTTGGGGCGCTCAGGGAGCAGATCAGCGCGATGAGGAGCAATTTACCCATGACAAACCCCTGGTGTACGTAGCCAATAAAAAAAGTGATGCAGGACTGAAAAAAAAGCCGGGAGCAAGCGCCCCCGGCGAAACGAGCAGGTTTACACGGCGACGCCGCGGATGATCGAGACGGTGCAGTGGTAGATGTGGGATTTGGCGGCCAGGCACCAGTTCACATCGTTGTTGTTGAACGGGCGGTAGGCCGGTTCTTCACTGTCGTTACGGGTGCAGGCGCACTGGGCGCAGCTTTGCTTACCGCAGCAGTCGTTGTACGAAATGATGTAGTCCTTGCCATCGGCCGGGTTGCGGCAGGTGCCGATCCAGGTCACTTGCGAGGCTTCGGTGCCAGGCGGGCAGGACGTCACCGAGCCGCCGCAGCAGCTGCACAGGAAGCCGTCGATGGAGCAGTAGCGCCAGTAGTCGCAGCTGTTCGGATCGCCCGGGTCACCGGCTTTCGGGTCGGTGGCGGCCAGTGCCTTGCTGGTGCGGTCCAGTGGCAGCAGCAGGGGGAGGGCGGCACCGGCGACCATCAGCGAACCCATGCGCGACAGCAATTTGCGCCGCGAGGTGGTGTCGGCGACACGGCGGGTGGAGCGCTCAAACAACAGATCCAGCAGTTTCATAAAAGTCTCCCTGCCTTATCAGTGGCTATGGCCGTGGCTGTGGTCATGGTCGTGGGGCTGCGCGTTGAGGTACTGCTGCAGGGTCGCGTGCTTCAGGTGCTCGACTTCGAACAGGCTGTCCAGGTGCTCGCGGGAGTTGACCAGACCCTTGGCGCGCAGGGTGCCGGCCTTGTCGATCAGCGCGGCGTACGGCAGTTTGCCGATCTGGTAGGTCATGCCGACTTCCGGGCCGACCACGTAGGTGGCGTCTTCGAGCTTGTGCTCGCGGATCAGCGCTTGCTGGGCGTCCATGTCGCCATCGCTGACGAACACCACGTCGAGGGTACCGGCCTGCTCCTTGGCGATGGATTTGATCGCCGGCAGCAGCGACTTGCAGATCGGGCAGGTCGGCGAGAGGAAGAACAGCAGTTGCGATTTCTCGCCGGCATAACCGAAGTTCACCGGGCGGCCCTTGCGGTCGCTGGCGGTGATTTGCGGCGCCTGTTCATTGACCGCCACGCCTTTGTCGACCATCAGTGCGCCGGCTGGCGCCAGGCGACCGTGGAGGACGCCGATCTGACGCACCAGGCCCATGACGACAAACGCCACGGCCACCAATAAAACCCAGAGCAGAATGTTGGAAACGATCAAGCCTTCCATTTTGATTACCTACCAATCAATTTGAGCAGAAGAGGGGAGTTCGCCAGCAAGCCATCGGCGGCGGCGTAGATCAGCAACGCGACAGCGGCAGCGGCGAGGGTCACGAAACCGTCGAACAGGGTCAGGTCGCGGGCCACCGGTGCCACGCTGGCCAGCAGCGCCAGGGCCACCAGTGCGCTGTTGCGCGCCAGCAGCACCGGACGCAATGGCTGGGCCTGATCCGGGCCGGCGCACCCGCAGTCGATGTCGGCGCGACCGCGCCACAGGTTGATGCCGATGGCGGCGGCGTACAGCGCCAGCAAGCCAGCCGCCGCGAGTGCGGCCCAGCTACGGCTGACCGGCACCAGCAGGGCGAAGGCAATGCCCAGCTCCAGCAGCGGCACCAGGCGTGCACTCGGACGCACCAGCGCCTGGGGCAGCAGTTGGTAATCCGCCAGTTGCCGGGCGAAGCGTGCCGGTGCGCGGACCTTGTGGGTCGCGGCACTGGCCAGCAACACCGCGATGGCGATGGCGCTGGCAATGATGAAGATCGGATCGATGTGCATGGCCGAACCTCTTAGTAGCTCATGACCTGAGTCGCGGTTTTGGCGACCTTGGCCATGCTGCCGGTGTGTGTGTTGGTCTTCAGGTCAAAGATCTGCAGACCGCCTGCCACGTCGGCGCCGAGCAACAGCGGTTTGTCGTCGCCAGTGGCCTGCATGCTCCATACCGGAACCGGCGCTTCGAGGGTGCCGACCTTTTTATGGGTCTTGAGATCGAACGCCCAGATCAGCGTGCTCGGGTCTTCCCACTTCATCGGTTCGTGGGCGTCGTGCATCAGCACATACAGACGATCCAGCTTAGGCGCCACGGCCATCAGCTGCCAGCCGCCCGGGGCCCAGCCGGCCTTCTTCTCTTCCTCGGACACCAGCGACCAGGACGGCAGGATCTTCGGCGCATCGCCGGCGAAATCCACCGGGCGCACGGTGCCGGTCGTGGTGGTGAAGTAGTAGGTGTCGCCGACGTTGACCGCGCGTTCCACCAGTCGCTCTGCGTTCGGATCGAAGAACGGCGTGCGGCTGCGCGCGGTTTCCTGGCCTTGGTCGTTGAGGGTCACCACCTGCAGGCTGCCGTCACCGCACAGCGAGGCGAAGCGGCGGTTGCCCACCGGGTAGTTGAGCACGCAACCGGGGATCGCGATTTCCGTCGCCACCGCCTTGGCCTGGGTATCGACCACCGTCACCGAAGTCGACGGGGTGAAGTTGTAGACGTAGACGAACTTGTCGTCGCCGCTGGTCTTCAGGCCGTAGCGCTGGGTCAGCGACTCGGCGCGCTTGTTCGGGATCAGCACTTCCCAGGCCGGCGACAGGGTCGAGCTGTCCCAGGCGGTCAGCACGTCGGTGCGCACGCCACGGGTGCCACGGGAGTACCAGATGTCGGCGCTGTAGAGGGTCTTCTTGTCATGGCTCAAGGTCGACGGTGCGGCGAAACCGGTCGGCACCATGCCCAGCACGCGTTTCTGGTCAGGGTCGACCACGGTCACGCGGCCCGCGACGAAGCTTTCGAACTCGACGTCGACCACGAATGCGCGATGCGCTTCCGGCGGAAACGCCAGCACGGTCTGGCCAATGGTGTCCGGCGGCAGATCCGCGCGGGCACTGTTCAAACCGAGTACAAGCAGGCTCAGGCCTAGCGCTGACTGTACGGAGATCCTGTTTGTTCGCATAAGGGGAACTTCCTGAATTGTTGGTAACGCGGATCGCGGGTGCTTTGGCAGATTTTCACGGTTTGATTCTAGTCCGCGCTGCGGCCGGGAGAATTGCCCTGCCTGCCAAGTGTTTGTGTGTCTGTGCCAGTGTCATCCAACCGGCACAAACGCCTGGCATGACGGGCTCAGCGCGGGGCTGAAAGGGGCAGGGAGAAGCTGAACACCGCGCCGCAAGGCTCGAGGTTTTGCGCCCAGATATCGCCCCGGTGGCGGCCAATGATGTTTTTGCACAACGCCAGGCCGATGCCGTTGCCGCTGACCTTGGACGAGAAAAAGCCGTCGAACAGCTTTTCCTGCGCCTGGGCCTGGATGCCCCGGCCGCAGTCTTCGATGCGCACCAGCGCGACGTCCTGATCCTGGCTGGCATGAATCCGCAACACTCGCCGCTCGATCGGCAGGTCGGCCATTTCTTCGATGGCGTTAAAGGCCAGGTTGAGGATCACCTGGCCGATCAGCACTTTTTCACAACTGACCCGCAGCGGTGTGGGCGAGGGGACGATTTCCACGCGGACCCGGCTCGGATCGGCGCGCAAACTGATGAAGTACTGGGTTTCGCGCAGCAGCTCGTTGAGGTCGACCTGCTCCTCGCTCTGCTCCAGCTTGACCACGTAGTCGCGCACGCTCTTGATGATCACCGAGGCGTGCTCGATTTGCCGCACGGCGCTCTGCAAACCCCAGGTGACGCCCTGGTCGGTGTCGGCGCAGGCGCCCAGGCGAATGACTGCGCCTTCAATAAAGTTGCGAGTCGCGGCCAGCGGCTGGCTGAGTTCATGGGCAATCGCCACGGCCATTTCGCCCATGGCGTTGTAGCGCGCCAGGTATTCGAGTTTCTGTTCACTGAGGCGCCGCGCCTCTTGCGCCTGCACCTGCTCGGTGACGTCGCGGAACAGCAGCAGGTGACCGGCCAGGTCGTCTTCGATTTCGATATAGCGGCAAGTCGCGTCATGCCAGCGCCATTCGCCGTCGCGCCGTTGCACCCGGTAATGCACGGCAAAGGGCGCGTGCTCCGGCGACACGTTGCTCAGTTGCTGCAGCAGACGTTGGCGCGAAGTTTCGTCGCAGCAGGCGAGAAAGTTTTCGCCCAATAGCTGCTGTTCTTCGCCGTTGAGCAGGTGGGCGCCGGAGTCGCTGATAAAACGGATATCACCCTCGGGCCCGAGCACCGCCACGCCCTCGGCCAGATCCTGCATAAAAGCCTTGAGCCGGCTTTCGAAGCGCTTGAGGTCGCGCTTGACCTTGTCTTCCTTGGAAATGTCGCGGAACTGCACCATCAGCACATCGCGCCCGTCCAGATGGACCAGGGTCGCCACCGCCTCGGACAGAATCTCCACCCCCTGCTTGGAGCGATAGCACCACTCGATGGCCCGCTGCCCGGTGCGCGCGGCGCCCTCCAGCCAGCGCAGGCCCACGGAACGGCGGTACTTCGGTGCGTCGCGGGTCATGTCCGGGGCTTTCAGCGGGGTCAGTTCTTCCAGGGTAAAACCCAGCGCCGCCAGCGCCGCAGCGTTGGCCCAGAGGATCTCCTTGGTCTGCGCGTCATGAAGAATGATGCACAGCGGCATGGCTTCGATCAGCGCATAAAAGTCGTTCGGTTTCGGCAAATACATCGCGCAGCCCTTTGCAGCAGGGGGTTCCGGCCGGGTGTGGCCCAAGTATGGCTTTTTATACCCGCTCGCGCCTGGGGATGCGCTCAGAGGTAACCGCTGTCGCTCTAGGGGTTTTCTTTAGGCGGGGGGCTGCACGCACCAATAGTTGGGCGTGGGCGGGGTTTTTACACTGGACCGCAATGCAAGGGTAACCGCACCTGCCGTGACTTTTGACCTGTAGGAGCGAGCCTGCTCGCGATGATCGTCAACGATAACGCGTCCTGTCTGATTGGACGCGCCGTCTGGAGGTTTTTCGCGAGCAGGCTCGCTCCTACAGGGAACGGCGCAGAGCCCTCTAACAATAAGCACAACGGAGAATTCGCCCATGCTGCGCTCAGCTGCCGCCCAACAAGATCCGGTTTCCAACCCGGTCGAGCCGATGCTCGACAGTCAGTTGTTTCAGCAGGTGCTGGCCGAGGTGCGTGAGCGTCGTGAAGAGTTCGATGCCTTGTCCCACGTGCCTCGGGACATGATCGAGCGCTTCAAGCAGGTCGGCATCTACCGCGCCGCCACGCCAAAATGCTTTGGCGGCGACGCCCTGGCGCCGGGCCTGTTCCTGCAGATGATCGAACGCATCTCCGAAGCCGACGGCTCCGCGGGTTGGGTCGCCAGCTTTGGCAGCGCCGGCGTCTACCTGGCTGCCTTGCCCCCGGAAACCCTCGCCGAACTCTACGCCGACAGCCCGGACCTGGTGTTCGCTGGCGGCCTGTTCCCGTTGCAGCCAGCGCAAGTGGTCGAAGGCGGCTGGCAGGTCAACGGCACCTGGAAATTCGCCAGCGGCTGCAAGGGCGCGGACTTGCTCGGTGTCGGCATTGGCGCCAGCGCCGCCGGTGGCAAGCCACGCACCGCCGTGTTCCCGGCCAGCCAGGTCGAGATCATCGAAAACTGGGACGTGGTCGGCCTCAAAGGCACCGGCAGCCATGACCTGCGGGTCAGCGAACAATTCGTCGACGACCGCTGGACCTTCATTCGCGGCGGCGCTGCGACCATCGACGAGCCGCTGTTCCGCTACCCCTCGATTGCCTACGCCGCGCAAGTGCTGGCGGTGGTCAACCTCGGCCTGGCCCGCGCCGCCCTCGACGAAATCAGTCGCATGGCCAACGGCGGCGGCATCACTGGCGCGCCGAAACTGGCCGACCGTGCCTACGTGCGCATCGAAGTGGCCAAGGCCGAAGCCACCCTCAGCGCCGCGCGCTCGTTCTTCTACGGCGCGACCGAACAGGTGTGGAACTCGATTCTGGCCGGCAACCCGGTCACCGCAGAGCAGACCAGCCTGCTGCGTCTGTCGGCGATTCACGTGTCCCAGGCCGGTGCTGCCGTGGTGCAGAGCGCCTACAGCCTGGCCGGGACCACGGCGATCTACCTGCGCCATCCGCTGCAACGCTACCTGCGTGACTCGATGGTGGTGACCCAGCACGCCTTTCTCAGCGAAGGCCTGTACGACGGCGCCGGCTCGGTGTTCCTCGGCGTCCAGCCGTTCCCGGGCTACATCTGATTTCTCTCACTCATTCAAGGATCACTGTCATGTCCCAAGCTACCCAGGAACCGTTGCGCGTCGTTTTCTGCATCGGCATCACCCAGAACTTTTTCGACCTGCCCACCGGCGAAGGCCTGAGCGTCTGGAAAGGCTTCAGCAAAATGATGGGCGACCTCGGTGCCATGCCTGGCATCACCGTGCTCGGCGCCATGGACGACGACCGCCTGATGGTCGGCCCGTCCACCACCTCGCCCTGGACCGTGTACATCATGGCCGACGTCGACTGCCACCAGACAGTTATCGACGCCTGCAACCTGTTCCGCACCACGCCGGTCAACGAGTACAGCCTGTGGCGCTACGCCAAGGTTGAAGCGCGCATCGGCCGTCCGCTGACCATCCCTGACGCGGCCAAGGTGTAAGCCATGAACGAGGCCTTGCTGCAGCGTCTGGCGACGCTCGAAGGGGAAAGTGCAGTGCGCCGCCTGATGGCGCGCTACATGGACCTGTGCGATGTGCCGCGGGCGCCGGTCGAGGCCCGCGACCTGGCACAACTGTTCACCGAGGATGCGATCTGGGAAGGCCTCGGTACTCAGACCGCGCAGACCTTCGGCCAGCACCGTGGACGCGAGGCGATCGCGGCGTTTGTCGGCGGTTACCTGCCGCCGTCCGATCACTTCCAGCTGAACCTGCACTACCTCACCAGCGAGTCGATTGTGGTCGACGGCGAGGGCGCGCAGGGGCAGTGGATCATGCAGCAGATTTCCACCTACGCCGATGGCCGCCACGAGCTGTTCGGCACCCGGCTGAACATCGATTTCCGCTGTGTCGACGGCACCTGGCAGATCGCGCATTTCCGCACCCAGCGCCTGTTGAATCTGGAGCTGCGCCCATGAGTACCTTCATCAGCGAATTTCTCATGGGTGGCAACGGCAAGCGCGTGGCGATCAAGGACTCGATCGACATTGCCGGGTATCCAACCCGTTCCGGCAGCCGGGCGTTTGCCGATGCCGCTCCCGCGACAAAGAACGCCGAAGTGGTCGAGGTGATTCTCGACGCCGGCTGGCAAATCGTCGGCAAGACCAACCTGCATGAACTGGCGTTCGGCGTTACCGGCATCAATGACTTGACCGGCACCCCGATCAACCCGCAAGCCCCTGACCGGGTGCCGGGCGGTTCTTCCAGCGGTTCGGCCGCGGCGGTTGCCGCGGGCCTGGCGGACATCGCCATCGGCACCGACACCGGTGGTTCGGTGCGCGTGCCGGCGGCCTGCTGCGGGGTTGCCGGATTGAAGCCGACTTATGGTCGGGTCAGTCGCGTCGGTGCACACCCGCTGGAATCGAGCCTCGATTGCGTCGGGCCGTTCGCTCGGTCCATGGACGATCTGATCGCGGCGATGCAGGTGATCTGCCCGGGCTTCAACGTGCAAGGCCTGCCCGGCGACGGCGCCAAAGTCGGCTTCCTCGATGTCGCCTGCGACGCCCATCTGCAAGCCAGCCTCGGTGCTGCCGCTGACCGTGCCGGATGGCGCCGCAGCCACCTGCAGTTGAGCGAGTTCGAAGCGGCATTCATTGCCGGGCTGACAGTGATCAATTTTGAAAACTGGGCCGCGTTCGGTCACCTGACCGGCAAAGGCCTGATCGGCGCTGACGTCGAAAGCCGGTTGCTGGCGGCCAGCCGCACCTCGCGTCAGGACCTGGCCGAAGCCGAGGCCGTACGTGAGCGCTTCACCCGGCAAGTGGATGAAGCGTTGGAAGATTTCGCCGTGTTGCTGTTGCCAACGATGCCGAGCCTGCCGCCGACCCTTAGCGAAGCCCGCGCCGGCAGCAAGGCCGTGGCGGGCATGACCCCGCTGGTACGTCCCTTCAACCTCAGCGGCCATCCTGCGCTGACGGTGCCGGTGGAACTCGATTGCGGCGGGCTGAAAGTCGGCCTGCAAATTGTCGGTCGCAAGGGTCAGGACGAAATGGTCTGCGCCTTCGGTGCGCAGCTGCAACAGAGCATGCTCGGTTAGCCCCCGGGATTAATACTCATCATAAAAACAAGCCATGAGGAGAACCGCATGAGCACTCATGAATACCCGCTGATCGCGACGTCGAGAAGCCCCGAACAGCTGGTCCAGCACGACCGCGTCGACGTTTCGCTGTACAACGACCCGGCGCTGTTCGAAGCCGAGCTGGAAAAGATTTTCTACCGCACCTGGGTGTGGGTTGCCCACGAAAGCGAAGTGCGCAACAGCGGCGACTTCAAGACCGCGACCATCGGCCGTCGTCCGGTGATCGTGGTGCGTGACAAGAAGAACACCATCAATGTCCTGGAAAACCGCTGCCGCCACCGTGGCGCCACGGTGTGCGAGAAGCACAAGGGCAACGCCACCGGTTTCACCTGCCCGTACCACAGTTGGTCCTACGGCCTGGACGGCAAGCTGCGCGCGCTGCCGTACCCGGATGGCTACGAAGGCATCCTCGAGAAATCCGAACTGCCGCTGACCAGCCTGCGCGTCGAAAGCTACGCCGGGATGGTTTTCGCCAGCTACAACGACGAGATCGAACCGCTGGAAGACTTCCTCGGCGGTGCCAAGCACTGGATGGACCTGTTCATGAAGCAGGGCGCCGGCTACCCGATCAAGACCCAGGGCGAACACAAGTTCAGCTTCAAGGGCAACTGGAAGATCCAGCTGGAAAACACCACCGACGGTTATCACTTCCCGATCGTGCACAAGTCGTTCATGTCGTCGGTGGATGAAGAAACCTCGGAAATGCTCTCGTTCATGACCGACGAACAAGCCGTGACCCACTCCCTGGGCAACGGCCACAGCGTGATGGTGATGGTCCCGGAACACGTCGATCTGGATCACGACGACGGCACCGAGCAGTTGCAGGAGCGCTTCGCCCACGTCACCGAGGAACTGTCGAAAAGCATGCCGGCCGATCAGGTGCGGCGCATCGTGCGCTCGCTGCACGGCGCCGGGTTCAACCTGAACCTGTTCCCCAACGTGGCGATGTCGATGTCGTTCTTCCGCGTGCTGCGCCCAGTGTCGGTCACCGAAACCGAGATCCGTCACGTGGCCCTGGGCATGGACGGCGGCCCGGAAATCGCCAACCGCGAACGCATGCGTATCCACGAACACTTCCAGGGCCCGTTCGGTTTCGGCAGCCCCGACGATGCCGAGGCCTGGGACCGCGTGCAGCGCGGCTCGTATGCCGGCGTCGATGCGCCGATCCTGGTCAACCGTGGCCTGAATCGGGAAATCACCGCTGAGAACGGCGACAAAGTCAGCCACGCCACCGACGAAGGCGGCATGCGCGGTGCCTACGACATGTGGAAAAGGATGATGAGCCAATGAGCAATCACGACACCCTGAACGGCTTCACCGGCCCGCTGGCCCAGGCCATCGAATTCATCTGGCGCGAAGCCGAGCTGCTCGATCACAAGAACTACGCCGAGTGGGCGACCCTGTGGAGCGACAGCGGTAAATACATCATTCCGATCGACCCGGACACTGAAGATTTCGAGGCGACCCTCAACTACGCCTACGATGACGCGCGCATGCGTGACCTGCGCATCGAACGCCTGACCGCCGGCTATTCGCCGTCGGCGGTGGACGCGGCGAAAACCATTCGCACGGTCTCGCGTTTCCGCCTGGTGGAAGCCGCTGGCGATATCGTCGAAGTCAACTCGGCGCAGGTGCTGTACGCCTACAAACGTGGGGTGCACACGCCGTTCGTGGCCGACCTGAATCACCGCATTCGTTTCACCGATGGCGTGCCGTCGCTGGAGCGCAAAGTGGTACGGCTGATCAACTCCACCGACAGCCTGAGCGCGCTCGGCTTCCTGCTGTGAGGATTGCATCATGAGTCGAGTCGCATTGATCACCGGTGCCTCCCGCGGATTGGGCGAGTGCATCGCCCGCCGCTTGCACGCAGCGGGCTATCGCGTCGGTCTGTCCGATGTACGCCCTGAAGGCGTGCAGCAATTGGCCGCCGAGCTGGACAGCAGCGGCGCTACCGCCGTCGCTATCGAGCTGGATGTGCGTAATAAGGCAGATTTTCAGCGGGCCCGTGACCTGCTTGCCGAGCGCTGGGGCGGCACCGACATTCTGGTGAACAACGCCGGCGTGTCGAAGGTTGCAGCGCTGATGGAGATCACCCCGGAAGAGTTCGACGAGTCGATGGCGATCAACCTGCGCGGCACCTTTGTCGCCTGCCAGGTGTTCGGCGCGCATTTCGCCGAGCGTGGTTTCGGGCGCATCGTCAACATCGCCTCCCTGGCCGGGCAGAACGGCGGCACCGCCACCGGCGCGCACTACGCGGCGGCCAAAGGCGGTGTGGCGACCCTGACCAAAGTCTTCGCCCGCGAACTGGCGCCGCAAGGCGTGACCGTCAACAGCATCTCGCCCGGTCCGCAAGACTTGCCGGTGGTCCGTGAATCGGTAGCACCGGAGCGCCTGGAGCAGATCCTGAAAATGATCCCGACCGGCGCCCTCGGTAATCCCGAGTTCATCGCCGACAGCGTGCTGCTGCTGATCGCCGATAACGCGACCTCGGTGACCGGCGCGTGCCTGGACGTCAACGGCGGCTTGTTCATGCGCTGAGCTGCAGAAACATGACCCCTGTAGGAGCGAGCCTGCTCGCGATGGTGTATCAGCTGCATCGATGTCGACTGACACACCATCGCGAGCAGGCTCGCTCCTACAAGGGGTAATCAACAAAAAACAAAACGATTCAGGTGACGCAATGATGAAGGTGAAGATCGAAAGGATCGTCGACGAAGCGCTGGATATCCGTTCCTTTCGCCTCGTGCGCAGTGACGGCCAGCCGCTCGACACCTATGAGCCGGGTGCCCACGTCGACCTGACCGGGCCGACCGGGGTGACCCGCCAGTATTCGCTGTGCAGTCCGCCGCAGGACCGCCGCGCCTACCTGGTGGCGGTGAAAAAAGAAGCGCAATCGCGCGGTGGTTCCCTGGCCTTGCATGAGCAAGTCGAAGAGGGCATGGAACTGGAGATGGGCGCGCCGCGCAACCTGTTCCGCCTCGATGAAACGGCGGCCGAACATGTGCTGTTCGCGGCCGGGATCGGCGTCACGCCGCTGCTGAGCATGGCCTATCGGCTGGCGGAAAGCGGCCAGCCGTATCGCCTGCATTACTTCGCCCGCTCGGCGCAGTACGCGGCCTTTGCCGAGCTGTTGGCCAGCGAGTTTGCCGACCACGTCGAGTTCCACTACGGCATCGAGCCGGCCGACCTCGATGGCGCCCTCAGTGCCTGCCTCGACCGCGCCAGTCTTGCCGCCCACGTCTACACCTGTGGCCCGGCACCGTTCATGAACAAAGTGGTGGAAGTGGCCGCGCGCACTCGCAGCGACGATGCGATTCACCTCGAACACTTTGCCGCCGACCCGGCCGCCAATAGCGCTCCGGCTGGGACCTTCGAAGTGGAGCTGGCCAGCTCGGGCGTGGTTCTGCAAGTGCCGGCCAACACCAGCCTGGTCGACGTGCTGCAAGCCCACGGCTGCGACATCGACACCGAGTGCCGCGAAGGCATCTGCGGCACCTGCATCGTCGACGTGCTCGACGGCGTGCCGGAGCACCGCGACAACTGTTTGTCGAACAAGGAAAAGGCCTCCAACAAGCAGATCTGCGCCTGTGTTTCCCGGGCACTCTCCGCTCGTCTGGTATTGGATATCTAAGTCAGGGAAGGCTGGAAAGCCGACGCCGGAGCCTGTTGAATAGGCGCCCGGCGGCCATCGAGGGAGGCGATGGCCAGAGCAATAACCGTGTGACCGAACCGCTCGCTGAAGCGGTCGACAATAACAACAAGAGACCTGAGGCCTTGCGATCATGATTACAGCATCGACGGTGCGCAATGAGGCGTTCGAAAGTTGGTTGAGCCAGGTGAACCAGGCCTGTGGGCGTTTCGATGCCCGGGCCCTGGACAGTGATTTCTATGGCGAACTGACGGAATTTCACAGCGGTGCGATCAACCTCAGCGTGGTCGACATGGCCCATGTGCACCTGTACCGCACCAGCAAGGACGTCAGCACCAGCAGCGACGGCCACTACTATGCGGTGTTCCAGATGCGCGGCAGCTCGCAACTGGAGCAGGGCGACAACCGCGCCTTGCTCGGCTGTGGCGACATCGCCCTGATCGACGCCAGCCGCCCGAGCGACATGATCTACAACGAGGATTCGCGCCAGCTGTCGCTGATCCTGCCGCGCCAGGTGCTTGAACGCGGCTCCCGCCTGAACAGCGTCAACTGCGCCACGCGCCTGTCGGCCAGCACTCCGCTGGCGGCCCTGGCGAACAAGCTGGTGCTCGATACCTGCCAGCAGGAAGGCCTGGAAATGCAGGAAAGCGAGGCGGTGCTCGATGCCCTGGCCAGCCTGTTGTTGCCGGGCGTCAGCGCCCGCGACAGTGCTGCCGACCCGCATGAGCGGCAGTTCCGCAAGATCATCGCGTTCATCGACGCCCATCTCGGCGACGAGGAACTGTGCCCGGAACTGATTGCCCGGGAAGTGGGGGTGTCGGTGCGCGGCCTGTACCGGATGTTCTCCAAGCGCGGCCTGGTGGTGGCGCAGTACATCAAGCATCGACGCCTGGATTTCTGCGCGGAAAACCTGCGCAGTGCCGACGGCGAGCAGAAGCTCTCGGCGCTGTGTTATGCGTGGGGGTTTTCGGATTCGAGCTATTTTTCGTCGGCGTTCAAGTCGCGCTTCGGGGTGTCGCCGGGGGCTTATCGCAAGCGGTATAGCCAAGTCTGACTCCCAACATTGATGGTGAGGCTGCTGGCCTCATCGCGGGCAAGCCCGCTCCCACAGAGGATCCCCAGAGAACACAAATCCTGTGTCTTACGAGAATCCCTGTGGGAGCGGGCTTGAACTGGTCAAGTAATCTTGGACACCGATTAAGGTTTCACGCCGCCAACTTCTCCTGAGCGACTGGTGACCGATAGTCGTTATAGCTATGCGGCCTGGTGGTGTTGTAGCGCGATACATAGCGCTGCACATCCGCTCGGGCCTCATGCTCCGACCCGTAGCCTGTTTCTGGCACCCACTCTGATTTCAAACTTCCAAAGAAACGCTCCATCGGAGCGTTGTCCCAGCATTCTCCTTTACGGCTCATGCTCTGCCGGAGTCCATGTTCCAGCAGTTCATTTCTGAATTTATGGCTGGTGTACTGGCAACCTTGGTCAGAGTGAAACAGTACGTCTTTTGGGTGAGCGCGTAGTTCAATCGCCATCCGCAAGGCTTCGCAGGTCAGCGTGGCATCGGAGATCATCGAAAACGACCAGCCCACGATCCGACGAGCGAACAAGTCCAGAACCGCCGCGAAATACAGCCAGCGCTTACCGACTTTGATGTACGTCACGTCCCCACACCACACCTGATTGATCGCCGTAACATCAAACTTGCGCTTGAGCACATGCGGTGCCACCAACGCTTCTACGCCGGGTGACTTGTACTTATGGCGCCGACGTTGACGGCTGACGATGCCTGCTTCTCGCATCAAGCTGCGCGCCATGAACCGCCCGACCGCATGCCCACCGGCTTGCAGCTCTTTAGCCAAGGTGCGAGCGCCCGAAGACTCTCTCGACGCCCTGTGGTGCTTGACCAGCATGGCCTTGAGCTTCTCTCGCTTAGGGCTCACTTTGCCTTGGCGCTGACGCCAGGCGTAAAAGCTACTGCGGTTTATTCCGAACACCCGACAGCAATCGTTAACGCCGTACTGCTCGCCCAGCTCACAGATCAACGAGAGTGATCTTTGGCGTCCAAAAGCAGGAGAGCACTGGCCTTTTTTAGGATTTCGATATCCCGGTCTCTTTGCCTGAGCAAGGCTTTAAGTTCCTGGATCTCTCGCTGATCCGTGGTAATCGCCTTGGCTCCCACCGGGGTCGAGCCCAAGCGCTCCTTGCGAACCTGATCAACCCAGCGGCGCAAGGCTGTAGGGCCAATATCCAAACTGGCACAGACCTCGGGAACCGACTGCCCCTCGTCCAGCACCATGCTGGCAGCCTTGAGTTTGAACTCACTTGAATAAGATTTACGCATATCCAACCACCTCAGATTTGGGCGCCATCATAGCGCCCGATTGAGGTGTCCAAAATCATTAGGCCAGTTCAGCTTGCCCGCGATAGGGCCCTGCAGGCCCCACTGAACTCAATGCCTCCCCGGCTCCTCAACCGGCAAATGCAGCACCTCGCGCACCAGCATGGCGATGCTGCTCACGCCCATCTTTTCCTTGATCTTGGTCCGGTGCACATCAACGGTTTTCACGCTGATGTCCAGCTCGCGGGCGATCACCTTGCTGGCCTTGCCATCGATCACCAGCATCAACACCTCACGCTCACGGGCGGTCAGCAGCGCCAGCTTGCCTTGCATGTGCTGACGCTGCGCCTGATCGGCCTGGGCGTGCACGGCGGTCTTCAGCGCGGTCTGGATGCGGTCGATCATCTGCTGCGGGTTGTAGGGCTTCTCGACGAAATCCAGCGCGCCGTTTTTCATCGCCGCCACCGACATCGGAATGTCGCCATGGGCCGAGACGAAAATGGTCGGCAGGCTGCTGCCACGCTGGTTGAGGATCTCCTGCAGCTGGAAGCCGCTGGTTTCCGGCATGCGCACGTCGAGCACCAGGCAGGCCGGCTGCTTGGGGTCGTATTGGTTGAGGAATTCTTCGGCGCCGGCAAAGCACTGCGCCTGGACACTGACGGACTCGAGCAACCACGCGAGCGAAGTGCGCAGGTCTTTGTCGTCATCAACGATATATACAATCGGTTTGCGGGTTTCCATCGGGACGGCCACGGTATTTTCTAATTATTGTTGTCGTCTGCGGGCACGCGCAGCGAGCGTTGGCTGATCTTGAGCAGCCAGTTCCCAGAATAACCGCTGTCAGCGGCCCATGCGATAAAGAAACCACCTAGTCGACTAGCGGAAAGCCAACCCTGGCATGGTATTCGTCAGAATGGTCGCGCCGTGGCCGTCGCCGTAGTCTTGTTCCATCACCTACGGGCCGCAAGACAGCGGCTCTCCTGAGAGGAGGGGCATCGACATGGCCGACTTGAGCCAGCAGCAAATCGACTTTCGCAACGCCATGGCGCAACTGCCTGCGGCGGTGAACATCATCACCACCAATGGCCCTGGCGGACGCTGCGGCATCACCGCCAGCGCGGTGTGCTCGGTGACCGACTCGCCGCCGACGGTGCTGATCTGCGTCAACCGCAACAGCGCCACCCACGATGTATTCCGCACCAACGGTCATCTGTGCGTCAACGTGCTGTGTGGCGAACAGGAAGAGCTGGCCCGGCACTTTGCCGGGATGACCCAGGTGCCGATGGCCGAGCGTTTTGCCTGGGACCTGTGGGACGACGGCGCCAGCGATGTGCCGGTGCTGCGAGATGCGCTGGTGCAGCTGGAAGGGCGGATCAGCGAGTGCAAGGAAGTCGGCTCGCACTCGGTGATGTTCGTCGAGCTGACCAAGGTCGGCGTGCGCGAACCGCGCGACAGCCTGGTGTATTTCAACCGCCTGTTCCACCGCCTGGAACATGCCGGGGCGCATTGCTGAGAGCGCGTTATCGTTCATCGCGGGCTTGCCTCCACAGTTGACTCCCCATGTGGCCAACTTTGTAGGAGCGAGCCTGCTCGCGATGGCGGAGTGTCAGGCTGTGGTGGTATTAAATGTGACGCCCTCATCGCGAGCAGGCTCGCTCCTACAGTTCAGTACCCTGTGGGAGCGGGCTTGGTCCAGGCGGCGATCCGACGATGGCGGTGTATCAAACCTGCAAATATTCCCGCGCCAACCGGCACGCCCGATCGATCAGCATCGGTGCCATTTCAATCGCTGTCGGCGTGCCCTGGCGGGTGTGAATCCAGCCCAGGTAGGTGGTGCCGCGCAGCATCAGGAACAGCGCCAGGGTCTGGCGATCGGCGTCGCTCAGCGGCTTGACCGCGTGGTAGCCGGCGAGCAGCGCTGACTTCATCTGCTCATAACGCGGATCGTCGAGGCAGAAGTACAGCGCCGTGGCCAGTTCGAACATGTGCCAGCCAAACCCTGCATCGTCGAAGTCGATCAGGCGCAGGCGCGGGCCTTCGATCAGCAGGTTTTCCGGGACCAGGTCGGCGTGAATCATGCCGAAATTGCCCAGGTGCCGACCGTACTGGCGCAAGTCCCGACGCGCCGTGCGCCGAGCTTCTTGCAGCAAGTCACGTTGTTCGGCGCTGAGTTGCCCCAGCTCCCAGAAGCGGCCCCAGAACGGATTGGCGCCGATCAAGCCTTCCTCGTCCCAGGCATGCCGGACAAACTCGTCCGGCTGCTGCCATTGCGCCGAGTGCAGGTGAATCCGCGCCGCCAGTGCCCCGGCTTCGTTGAACAGGAAATCGATTTCGGTATCGCCCTGCACCCCATGCTCGGAGGTGCCGGCGGTGGCGCCCGGCAGCCAGGCGAGCATGTCGATGTGACGGGACTCGCCGATGGCCTGGTGGGTGACTTCGATCAAATGGCTGTGATCCTGGGCGCGAATGATCTGCGGCACGGTAATGCCGGCGTCGGCCAGCGCGTCCATCCACAGCAGCTCGGAGCGCAACGCCGCCGCGCAGTGATAGCCGTTGCGGTGGATGCGCAGGGCGACGCGCTGACCGTCATCGCGGCGCGCCGAGAACACCGCGTTCTCGCGGAATTTCACCAGCTCGATCTCGCCGAACTGGCCGTCCCAGTGTTGCAGGGCGTGGCGGGCCAGCTCGTGCAGATGGGCGACTTGCTGGTCGTGGGGCAGGGTGTGGAATGCAGTCATGGGCGGGCCTCAAATCGCGCTGAGCGCGTTATCCAGGGTGCTGACGAACAGGTCGGCGTGCTCGCGGCCGAACACCAGCGGCGGACGCAGTTTGAGAATGTTGTCGCCGGCGCCGATCTTGCTGATCAGCACGCCGTTATCGCGCATGTCGTTGACCACCTTGCGCGCCTCCAGCCCGGCCGGCTCCTTGCTGTGGTGATCGCGCACCAGCTCCATGGCGAAGAACAGCCCCTTGCCGCGCACATCGCCGATGATCGAGTGCTTCTGCGCCAGGGCCTGCAGGCGTTGCTGCACATAGGCGCCGACGCTCTGGGCGTTGTGCAGCAGTTGTTGCTGCTCGATCACATCCAGCACCGCCATGCCGACCGCAGCCGCCACCGGTGAGCCGCCGAAGGTGTTGAAGTACATGGCGTGACGGCCGAACGACTCGACCAGCGCCTTGTGGGTGATCAGGCCGGCCAGTGGGTAACCGTTGCCCATGGGTTTGCCTAAGGTGACGATGTCCGGTACTACGCCGTGGGCTTGATGTCCCCACAGATGATCGCCGGTGCGACCAAAACCGGACTGCACTTCATCGGCGATAAACAGTCCGCCCGCAGCGCGGATCAGCGCTGCCGCCTTGTTGACGAAACTGGCCGGGACCCGTGGCAAGCCTTCGTTGGCGAACAGGGTGTCGATCAGCAACGCGGCGGGGCGGATGCCCTGGGCCTGCAGCGAGGCGATGGCGGCGGCGATGTTGGCAGCGTACTGCTCGGCCAGTTGTTCCTCGGTGGTGCCGACCGGCGCCCGGTACAGGCACGGGATCGGCACCGCGCGGGCGTGGGCGGCGAAGGGTTCCGGCGAGGGCAGGGCGGTGGTGACTTCGGCCAGCGACGCCGAGTTGCCGTGGTAGTTGTAGTCGCTGACGATGATCCCCGTGCCGCCGCTGGCAAAGCGCGCCAGGCGCAGCGCCAGTTCGTTGGCTTCGCTGCCGGTGCAGGTGAACATCGCGGTGTCCAGCGACTCATCGAAGGTCGCGGTCAGGCGCTCGGCGTAGCGCACCACCTGTTCGTCGAGGTAGCGGGTGTGGATGTTCAGGGTGGTCGCCTGGCGATGCATGGCCTCGACCACGTGAGGGTTGCAGTGACCCACGCAGGGCACGTTGTTGTACACGTCGAGGTAGCGTCGGCCGTCGACGTCGAACAGCCACACGCCTTCGCCGCGTACCAGGTGCAGGGGCTTGTCGTAGAACAGCGGCGAGGCGCTGCCCAGCACGCGATGGCGGCGTTGCAGCAGAGTCGGTTCAGGCAGCATGGTCAGGAGTCTCCAGGACGGCGGTTGGCGCACGGTTGCGCAACAGGAAATTGAGGATGCACAGGCTGAAGATCGCGGCGAGGGCGATCAGCATTTTGAAATCGAGCTGGAAGCAGGCGGCGATCACCACCAGGGTCAGGGCCAGGCCGAACCACGCAACCAGCTTGCCGCCGGGCAAGATGAAGGGCCGTTCAAGCTCGGGTTGATTGCGCTTGATGTGCAGGTAGGCGGCAAAAATCAGCAGGTAGCAGACGTTGAGCAGCAGCACCACGGCGAGCATCACGGTGGCCGGGTCGACCGCCGACAGCGGCAGGCCGATGGCGCCGATCAGCATCAGCGCCGGGTACGGCGTCCCGCGCTGGCCGGTCTTGCCCAGCCACTGCGGGAACAGGCCGTCACGGGCCATGGCGAACACCTGGCGAGAGGCGGCGTAGACCAGCGAGAAGAATGTGGCGATCAGGCCGAACACCGCACCGCAGCCGATCACCTTGGCCAGCCACGACTCAGCGCCGAATGCGCTGTTACCGGACATCGCCGCGTACAGCGGATCGCCCGCCGAACCCACCAGTTCGACACCGCCGGCACCCGGGGCGCAGACCAGCACCACCAAAGCGGTCACCAGCAAGGTGCCGATTGCCGCGAGAATCCCCCGTGGCATGCTGCGCCCGGGGTTGTGTGCCTCTTCGGCGGCCGAACCGGTCTGCTCGACGGTGATGAACAGCCAGATCGCAAACGGCACGCAGGCGAAGATCCCGCCGAGGCTGATCGGGGTTGCGATATTGGCGGGCAAGGTCAATAAGTTGCTCAGCTCGACATGGGGCGCCATGGCCACGCCGAAGGTCAGCAGGGCGACGACCGCGATCACCCCGGCAATGAAGGTCAGGCCCATGGCCTCGCCGACACCGCGCATGTGGATACCGAGGATCACCGCGAACAGGGCGATTTTCACCGGCCAGCCACCGAGGCCGAAGATCGATTCGGTGTAGGCGCAGATGAAGGTGGCCGCAGCACCGGTGCCGATTGTCAGCGCCAGTGCGCAGGCGACGCCCACCAGGTAACCCACGAACGGCCCGAACGCGCTTTGCGCATAGACGAAGACTCCGCCAGCACTGGGCAAGGCCGTGGACAGCTCCGCTACGCACAACGCCAGGCCGCCGCAGAGCAGGGCCATCAGCAAGGTGGCAATCAGCATGTTCATCCAGCCGCCGGCCATCAGGCCGAAGTTCCAGCCGGAAAACTGCCCGGCCACCACCAACGCAATTCCGAGGCCGGCAATCTTTGGCCAGCCCAACGCACTTTTCTTGAGCACACGCGTCTCCCGCAACCCGAAGGTCGATTTGTTGTTTTTTGATGGGGAAAGAAGGGTTCAGCGCCCCCGGGTGGAGGGCTGACTGGATACTACGTCGGGGCTGTGGTGCGGGTTGTTAGCCTGCGTGCCAGGTGGTTGGTTGTGGGTGCCAGGATTGGATTGGCAAGCTCCGCAGGATTTGTGATCGACACAATCCAACTGTAGGAGCGAGCCTGCTCGCGATGAGGCCATCAGCGACACCGCGTCAGCTTCATCGCGAGCAGCGGAGCGCCGCCCGGGCTGCTCCTACAGTGATTTGCAGGCTCCATAGAAATGCTTCAAATCCGAAAACTCCCCACTAACTGATTCAACCTTCCGGCCTGTTGCTCCAGCTCGGTACAGGCCCGCAAGGTCGCTTGCAGGTTCTCCACCCCTTGCTGGTTGAGGGTGTTGATCTGGATGATGTCGACATTCAGCGCCTCGACCACGGCCGTCTGTTCCTCGGTCGCGGCGGCCACCGACTGGTTGACGTTGTCGATCTCGCCAATCCGCTGGGTGACGCTGCCCAGGTGGCTGCCAGCGAGGTTGGCGATGTTCACGCTTTCCTCGCTGTGCTGCTGGCTCTCGGTCATGGTCGCGACCGATTGCTGCGCGCCGATCTGCAGGGCCTCGATCATCTGCTGAATCTCCAGCGCCGAAGTTTGGGTGCGTCCGGCCAGGCTGCGCACTTCGTCGGCGACCACCGCAAATCCACGGCCAGCTTCCCCGGCCCGCGCCGCCTCGATCGCGGCGTTGAGCGCCAGCAAGTTGGTCTGCTGGGAGATGCCCTTGATCACTTCGAGGATCTGCCCAATGTCCACGGTCTTGGCGTTGAGCACCTCGATGTTGGCGCACGAAGTGCTGATCTTGCCCGACAACTCGTGCATCACCTCGATGGTGCGCTGCACCACCTGGCGCCCGTCTTCGGCTTGTTGGCGCGCGTTGGAGGCCTGATGGGAGGCATCGCTGGCATTGCGCGCAATCTCCTGGGCCGCAGCGCCCAGCTGGTTGATCGCAGCGGCGACGCTGCTGGTGCGGCTGGACTGGTCGTCGAAATTCTCCAGCGACGAGTTCGACGCCTGCAGCACCCGCTGCGCACCGGCGTTGACCCCTTGGGCCGCCGATGACACTTCGCGCATCGACTGCTGGATGCGCTCGACAAAGCGATTGAAGGCGGTCGCCAACTGGCCGATTTCATCCCGTGATTGCACGTGCAGGCGGCGCGTGAGATCACCTTCACCGAGGGAGATGTCCTCCATCACCTGAGTCAGCACTTGCAGGGGGCGAGTGATGCGCCGCGCGGTATAGCCGATCAGCAGCAGGCCGAGCAAAGCCGCACCACCGCCCAGCAGCAGTTCGAGTCCGGTGCTTTTGACGGCTTGCTCGTCGAGGGACTGGCGCAAGTCGGCGACCGGCGCCAGCAAGACGTCCTGCGGCACACCCACCAGCACGCCCCATGGCGCAGCCCCGGGAATCGGTTCCAAGGGTTCGAGTACCTTGATCTGTTGCGCATCGACCAGCACGGTCGCCTGACCCTGCTGCAGGCTGTCCAGCACCTCGCGGTTATCCATCGGCTGACCAAGACGACTGGCGTCCTGGCTGTTGGCGGAGATCACCCCGCGTGGGCTGATGATGCTGATCTGGCCGTGGCCGTCGAACAGCTGCCGGGCGCTGGTCTCGGTGTTCTGTTGCAGCGCGGCGAGGTTGATGTCGAGGCCGACCACGGCGATCACTTTGCCGTTTTCCAGCAGGGGAAAGGCAATGCTGGTCACCAGCTTGCGCGTGCCCGAGGCTTCGTCGAAATACGGTTCCAGCACACAAGCCTGACGTCTGTCGCGGGCGCAGGTGTAGAACGCGTTGTAGGGCGCGCCGCTAGGACCGGGCGCGGTGTTGGCGAGCAGGCCTTCGTCACCGATCACTGCCTGCAATTCGCCGGGTTTGCCTTGCACCCAGTACTGGGCGAAGCGGCCGGTTTCGTTGCTGCCCAGTGCGGCCTGACCCGCGAACTCGGCGTCGCCGCCGTCCAGGGCGTCGGGCTCGAAAATGACGTAAAGCCCGAGCAGGTCGGGCTTGTCGATCAAGGCTTGGTGCAACTGGTCGCTCAGTTGCTGGCGCAGTTGCGCGCGGTCCAGGCGGCCCTGCTGTTGCAGCTGTCGCAGGTACAGCAGATAGCGGGACAGGCCCTGGCCGTATTCGTGGGTTTGCATGAAGGTACGTTGCACGTGCATCGCTTGCACGTTGCCCAGCGCCTGCATGTGTTCCCGGGCGGCCTTGGCGAGCATCTCGCCGCTGGCCGTGGCCACGTGCTGGCTGCTCTGGTGGGTCTGGTACAGCGACAAGCCCATCAGCAAAGCCACCACCAACACCAGGCAGAGCCCGGCGAGGAGGGTGATCTTGCGGCGGATCGTCAAGAGGTTGAGGTGCATGGCAAATCCCTTTTTGCCCTGGGGCAACGGATGCGCCGCTGCCCCGGGCGGCCGTTAGAAACCGGTGACGAACAGCAGTTGGGCGTAGACGTTCTGGTTGTTGTTGCCCAGTTGCGTGCCGCCGTTGTCGAAGCTCTTGTCCGGCTGGTAGAAGCCCACCAGCGGCATCACGGTCAGGTGGTCGTTGACGTGCCATTCGGCATACAGGTCGATTTCGTGGCCGTCGGTATTGCCGAGGTTGCGGTCGATGGTGTCGTAGTTGAAGTACAGCGCACCGAGGTTGAGATTTTCCAGCGGCGAGACTTTCAGGCCGACGTTCTGGATCCGCGAGTTGTTGTTGAACGGCCCGGCGTAGTTGCCCGCCACTTCACCCTGGAACCAGGTGCCGTAGCCGCGGCTCATGCCGTAGAACAGGGTGTCGTAGTTTTCCGAGAAGCGGCTGTAGCGGTAGCTGACATACGGCGTCCAGGGAGCAGCGGAGAAGGTCCAGCCGGCTTCCAGGTACCAGGCGTCTTCGTTGCTGGCGTGGGGTTTGTCCTGCTCGGCGTATTCGCCAGAGAGGAACAGGTCCTTGACCCCGGCATTGCCGGTGGCGCGCAGGCTGTAGGTTTGCATGCCGTCGCGCTCCAGTTGCAGCGGCGAGGCGTACTGTTCGTCGATGTCAGTGGTCTTGATGTAGGTCAGGCCCACGGTGCCGGCTTCGGCCACGTGCTCCAGGGTGCCGGCGTACATTTCGGTCATGGCCTGGGCGCGGTTGTTGGATTTGAGCCACATCAGGTCGCTGCGCCAGCCTTCCTTGCCACCGAGGCGCAACACGGCGGTTTCGTCGAAGGCCTTGCGTGCCGCCAGGTAGTACGAACCGCCGCGGTTGAACTCGCCATCGGCCAGGCCCTTGCCCATGTTCAACGCGTCGCCGTTGATCAGGAAGCCGTCACCGATCGCGATGTTCTGGCGGCCGAAGGACAGGTCGACGCCGTCCTTGCCCAATGGCGCGAACAGCTCATCCGAGCGCCAGCCGAGGTAGGCGTCTTCGAACTTGGTGGTGCGCTCCGAGCCATCGCTGAAGCCGGCGGCGTCACCGTCACCCCAGGTGCCGGAGCTCAGCAGGTTGGCCGCGCCGTAGCCGGTGCCCACGCCCCCCAGGCCCTTGTCGAAGCTCAAGCCATACTTGATGTAGCCCTCGCGCCACGACGAGGAACCTTCGCTGAGGCGGCCGGACGGGGCGTAGTTTTCCTGGCTGTGGAAAATCCCGAACGCCGCTTCGAGCGTGGCGTTCAAATGGCCGTCGTCGTTGCCGTACAGCTCATAGGCATTGGCCTGGCCGGCACCGATCAACAGCGCGAGGGTCGAGAGACGAAACAAGGGGGACTTGAGCATGGTGAGGCATCCGTTCTTATTCTTGAGCGTGGGTTTGCGGTCTTTTTAGATACTAAGGCGCGACTTTTCCCGGCCCTTGTCCCTGTTTGCCAATTAGTTGGTTGTGCATGCCAGATTGTCCGCTGGCCTGAACCCTTGGGCGGATTTGGCACAAGCACCAACACAACTGGCACGCAGGGCAAAACCTGTGCTTTGCCGAGCGCCGACAATCCGTCTCAACCTGCCGAAGCTCCATGGCCTCGGCAATTTTTGTGTTGGTGTTCGTCAGTCGACGAGCGCGCGGATTTTCAAGGTTGTTTTCCTATGTTCACCCCACTGCGTCTGTCCCTGATCGGTCTGCTCTCTTTCACCCTGGCCCAGGCCGTGTCTGCGGCCGAGTGCGCCACCGATACCAGCCACGGCGCGCAGGTTTTTGCCGCCGAGTGCGGGGTCTGTCACGCAGTGAGCAAAGGCACCACCGGGATGATGGGGCCGAACCTGGCGGGTGTGTATGGGCGCAAGTCCGGCTCGCTGGCCGGCTTCAGCTATTCCCAGGCGATGCGTGACAAGGACGTGACCTGGCAGGCCGACAACATCACCCAACTGATTACCCAGCCCCAGGCCTTCGTGCCGGGCACCTACATGCCCTACATGGGCCTGGCTTCGGCCGATGATCGTCAGGCGGTGGCGTGCTTCCTCAAGGAACAGCACTAAACCGCCGGATTTCCCCCCTTCGAACTACAGGTGATTTATGAGCAACGTTGAAATCCTGCCCCAGGTAGCTGCCTTCCTCGCCCGCGAGCATGGCTGCTTCATCGACGGTCAGTGGGTGTTGGCCGAGGGCGAGCGCATCGCCGTGGTCAACCCGGCCACCGGGCAGACCCTGTGCGAAACCCTCGACGCGCCGCTGGAGCTGGTGGAGCGTGCCGTGCAGTCCTCGCACAAGGCCTTCAAGTCGGCGGTGTGGTCGGGCCTGCGTCCGGCGGACCGTGAGCGCATCCTGCTGAACTTCACCCGCCTGGTGGAAGAACACGCCGAAGAACTGGCGCAGCTGGAAACCCTGAGCCAGGGCAAGTCGATCAACATGGCCCGGGCGCTGGACCTCAACGCCACCGTGGAATTCATGCGCTACATGTCGGGCTGGGCGACCAAGATCGAAGGGCAGACCTTCGACGTGTCGATCCCGCTGCCGCCGGGTGCCAAGTTCACTGCGTTCACCAAGCGTGAGCCGGTGGGGGTGGTGGTCGGTATCGTGCCGTGGAACTTCCCGCTGCTGATCGCCGCCTGGAAACTGATGCCGGCGCTGGCCACCGGTTGCACGGTGATCATCAAGCCGGCCATGGAAACCCCGCTGACCGCCATGCGCCTGGCCGAACTGGCGCTGGAAGCCGGTATTCCGGCTGGCGTGTTCAACGTGGTCACCGGTGGCGGTGCCTCGGTGGGCGGCGTGCTGACCGCGCACCCGCTGGTGAGCAAGGTCTCGTTCACCGGTTCCACCGCCGTGGGCAAGAGCGTTGGTGTGGCCTGCATGGCCAACATGACGCGCTTCTCCCTGGAGCTGGGCGGCAAGAACCCGATGATCGTGCTGGCCGACGCCAACATTGAAAAAGCCGTACAGGGCGCGATCCTTGGCGGCCTGCTGAACAATGGCCAAGTCTGTGCAGCAGCCTCGCGCTTCTACGTGCACCGTTCGATCCACGACCAGTTTGTTGAAGCCCTGGCAGCGGCCGTTGCGGCCATGCCGATTGGCGCCGGGATGAATTGCGACGCGGCGATCAACCCGCTGGTCTCGCGCAAACAGCAGCAGAGCGTGCTCAAGCACATCGAACTGGCGCGCAGCGAAGGCGCGCGTGTGGTGACCGGCGGTGAGTTGCTCGAAGGCGATGGCTTCTTCGTGCAGCCGACCATCCTTGCCGACATCGACCACAGCATGGCCGTGGCCCGTGAAGAAGTGTTCGGCCCGGTGCTCGGGGTGATGCCGTTCGATGACGAAGACGCAGTGATCGAACTGGCCAACGACAACCGTTACGGCCTGGCCGCCAGCCTGTGGACCAACGACCTGGGCAAGGCGATGAACCTGGTGCCACGTATCGAAGCCGGCACCGTGTGGGTCAACGCCCACGTGCTGCTCGACCCGGCCATGCCGTTCGGTGGGGTCAAGCAATCGGGTATGGGCCGCGAGTTCGGCCGTGCGGTGATTGAGGCGTTCACTGAGCTCAAGTCGGTGTGCATCGCCCATTGATGATGGCGCCTGCCGGGTAGCTTACCCGGCAGGTTTCGCCAACTGAATCCCCGCCGCCCCCAGGCGCTTGAGAATTTCAAACAGCAACTGGCTCTTGATCGAGCCCACCGTGCGCGGGCTGGCGACGTAGCCGGTCACAGTCAGGGTGATACCTTCGGGCTTGAGCTGACTGAACCGCACGTATGGCGCCGGTTTCTCCAGAATACTTTCGTGCTCGGTGTAGGCGTCATGCAGCAGGTTTTGCACTTGCTCCGGGTCGATGTCCAAGGGCAGCAGCAGTTCCAGGCTGACCACGCCCTGGGCACTGCCGCCCAGGGTGACGTTGCGCAGGTTCTGCGAGATCAGCTGCGAGTTCGGCACGATGACGATGGAGCGGTCGGAGAGCTGGATCTCCGTGGCGCGCACGTTGATCCGACGGATATCGCCCTCGACTCCGCTGATGCTGATCAAATCTCCCACCTTCACCGGACGCTCGGTCAACAGGATCAGGCCGGAGATGAAGTTCTTGACGATCTCCTGCAGGCCGAAACCGATACCCACCGACAGGGCGCTGACGATCCATGCCAGATTGGTCCATTGAATCCCCAGCGACGACAATGTCAGCAGCACCACCAGGGCGTAGCCGAGGTTGGCGAACAGGGTGCTGAGGGAGGCGCACATGCCGGGGTCCATCTCGGTCTTTGGCAGGAACTCGTTGTCCAGCCAGCGGCGCAAGGTGCGGATCAGGTAGATGCCGATCACCAGGGTCAGGAACGCCCGCAGCAGGTTGTCCGGGACAATGTTGAGCTTGCGCAAACCCTCGCCACCGAGGATCGACAGAGTGTTGCTCACCAGCTGCCCGAGGGTGGTGCCGACGCCGCCGACGAACAGCGCGATCACCGCAATCAGCAGCAGCACCGCACGGCCGCCGCCGGACAATACCGTGCAGATTTGCTCCAGGCGCGGATTGCCGATGCCGAGGATTTGCTTGAGGGTCTTGCCCGCCGGATTTTTCGGGGAAAACACATACTCGCAGGTGTCGACGTGCAGTTGCGTCAGCAAATAAAAACCGGCGGAGATGATGAACACCCAGACCAGCTCGTAGGTGATGAACCGCGCCATCGTCACGTAACCGATCAACAGGGCCAGCAGCGATACGACCACGGCGATGACGGTGAAGGTGTAGATCAGCCCGGCGAAGGTGGTCACGTTGTCGCCAGTCACCCCGGCCAGCGCCTGCGCCCGGCGTATTTTGCTGACCTTGAGCAACAATGAGCCGATTACCAGCGCCACCACCAGCGCGACGATGCCTCGACCGAACATCACCACGTCTGCACTCATGCCGGTGACGTTGCTCATTTGCACCAGGGTGACCAGCACCAACAGCACGCCGGCGAGCAATCGGGCATAGGGCGCCATGGCCAGCGCGACTTCGTCGGAGATGTCGGGCAGGCGCCATGACGGGTGTTTGATCGACAGCAGGGCCCGGCTCAATCCGGTGATCAGCACGCAGGTGTAGGCGAGCTTTTCCAGGTACTGGGTCAGTTCGGCTATTTGCGGCGGGTAGGGCACCTGGCGGGTGGCGGCGTAGTGCAGCAGTTGCAGGGCGGCGGCGGCGGTGAGGAGGGTCGCCAGTACCGAGGCCAGGGCCAGGGAGCTACGTCGCAAGCGGCCTTCGGGCATTCGATAAATGCACAGCCAGGCCAATCCTCGCCCGGCCAGCCTGCGTCCCAGGGTCCAGACGGCCAGTGCCAGCACCAGCAAGGTCAGGGTCAGCAGGCGCTGGCCGGGTTGCCAGACGGCCGCGTGAGTGACTCCGAGTTGCTGCACCAGAGTCACGAAGCGCTCGTAGTCGCTCGCTGGAAAGTCGAACAACGGCGCCCAGAAACCCGGACTGAGAATGCTGCTGGTCTGCTGCGTGACCTCGACTTCCAGCAGGCTGCGGCGGATGCCGGCGATTTGCGGAATCAGTTCGGCGGCGCTTTTTTTCAGTACGTCGAGGGTTTTCAGGTTGTTGTCGATCTTGCCCTTCTGCTCGCCAAGGGAATCGCGCTGCGTGGTGATGGCAGAGGTCAGCGTCGGGTTTTCGTCCAGGGGCACCGGCCCCAGCACGTTGAGTTGAGCTTGCAATTGGGCCTGCGCCGGCAGCAGCGTAGTGGTCAGGCGGTCGATGTCCTGAATCAGGGTTTGAGCCTGGTCTTGCGCGCTTTCCAGCTGGGTGTAGTTGTTGGCCTGGGAAACCTGCTGCTTGAGGCTGTTGAGCTGGCTCTGCAGGGTTTGCAGGTCGCCCTCGGGCAGGCTGGCGGTGGAAATGACGGGGGTCAGGGTATCGGACATCGGCGCTGCCGACAGCCCGGTGACATTCCCCGCCATGAGCGTGAAGGTGATGTAAATCAGCAACTTCATGGCATTGCGCATGGGCGTGCTCGACTGATTGTGGCGGCATCTGGCTAATCAGGTTAGGCCATGGCGCACGTCATCGAGGGATTTTTGCCGGGTAGAGCAGGTTTGAAGTTCACAACGCCGATTTCCGGTGTGAGCTAGCAGTAGATTCACCGCATCGCCGCGATGGGGGCTGCCCGCAACACTGCATCAACTTCTATCGCGGGCAAGCCCGCTCCCACAGAGGCAGAATCCGCGATGGATGCGCAAACTGTGGGGGCTGGCTCCTGCAATTCAGATACCTGCCGGTACTGCTTGGGGGGCGATGGCCGGCTGCGCAACCGCGGCCGCTGCGACCCGCGCGCTGTGCTTGCGCTCTGCTTCCTGGTAAAGACGGTTGAGTTCATCCCGGCCCTTGTTGATCAGCGCCCGGTGCAACGGCTCTACGCTGCGGACCACGTACTGGTGCATGGCAACCAGACTGAGGAACAACACGATGATCGCAGTCAGGTAAGCGCTGCCTTGGGCGCCGCTCTGCCAGAACTGCGAGAACGCGTAAATGGTCAGGAGGTAGGCGATGCAACCTCCGTAGGTGAACACCGCTTCAATCCTGTTGCTGCCCGGGACGATCGCTTTGACATACAGGCCTTCACCGCCTTTCATGCGAAATTTCCCCCACCAGGACAGCGGGGACACCAGTGCGAACAGGGGAAAACATACCCAGCCCAACAACACCATGGCGGTGGCCATGACGATCGAAACCAGAATGTTGGTGCTCGCCGGTGGAACCGAGAAGACCTGGTTGGTCGAGAAGTTGATGTCGAGCAGACTGCGGCCCTTGTAGCTCATCGTCCCGAGGATGTGACCGGGGCGCGCTTGCAGGCTGCCGCTGCCGGAGTAATTGACGTCGACCTCATTGTTCAAGTCATGCAGCCAGGTGTTGTGGGTGACCACCAGTTCGTGTGAGGTCTGGGTATCCAGCTGGCCGAAGGCATTTTGCGTCACGCGGGTGTCGGAGAACACGGTGCTGGATGTCCGGGTGTCCAGAACACGACCCACCAGCAGATACATATCGGACGGATCGTCGCGACCGAACAGTTCGGTCTTGAGGCTGCCGTTACGCTTGAAGATTGCGTAGGAAACACCACCGGCAATCGCTGCGACGATGACGATCTGAAAGAAAGAAGGAAGGATGAAGTAGGAAATGGAATCCAGCAGGCCGAAGTCCGATTGGTACTTGATGCCAATCATCATCAACGCAGCAACACCGGCGAATCCGAGTGGGGAACGGCGCTTGTAGGCCTGGAAGGCCCCTGCGGCGCACAGCAGAAATATCAGAAAACTCACTTGTCAGCCTCGCAATCATGGGAAATTACAACAAGGTCAGCCTTGACCTCGCGCATAAGATAACCATCCATTGCACATCCGACTATATCAAAGTGCCACTATTCAAAATCTATTTAAATCAAAGACTAACGAATGCGAGGGATTATTTTCCTGGCGCGCGGTGCGGCACCGCACGATCCACTTGAACCTTCCGCTGTCGCTGCACCTCTACCGGGATATACCTATCGGAGAGCGTCATGAGCAGTGCAGAAAGAGATCGTGCGCTGGAGGCCTGTCGTCAGTTGTTTGTGTCACCGCAGGTGCAACTTGATGCGGCAGAGCAGTACGAGGCGTTGTTGCGCATGGCGGACAAATGCCAGCGCAGCGGGTTGATCAGCGTCGGCGAAAGGAACGAGCTGATTGTCGAAGCGACCCGGCATTACGCCAATGCGGTGGAGGGCATGGCCATGGACGGTGAATCGTATGCGGGGTCGGCGCGCTACGTCGTGTCGGCGTGAGTGCTTGAGAGCGGGCTGCTCTGCAGGTAGCAGCCCACTGATCACAGGTCCTTCTTGAATGCCTTGTCGAGGTGTTTGTCGGCGTCATGGCGTTCCTTGTTGTCATGTTCAAGGCCCTTGTCCACCTCATCAGCGTCATGCTTGACGCCTTTGTCCACTTCCTTGGCATCGTGATCCACGCCTTTGTCCAGCTCACGATTTTCATGCCGGACGCTTTTCTCGAACTCGCTTTCGGCGACAGCAATGGGCGTGACGGCGCTCGCGAGAAGGGTGCTGACAATCAGTGCCGGGACTCTATTGAGCATGTTTTTTCTCCGTGTTTGCGAGGCGAATCAATCCAGGTGTCGGGGCGTGGCTTGAGCGGGTGATTTCTACGCCCTTACAATGACGACGGCGTATCCAGTATGGACGATCGGTTCGGTAACCTCTGACGCGCCGACGAACCGGCCACTTTCCAGGGACAAAGGGAGCATTTGTGGGCTTTTCAACGGAAGAAAAACAGCAGCTTTTGAGCGTCAAAGGCGTCGGTCCGACTGTCGTCGGGCGACTGGAACAGATGGGTTTTGCCACACTCGCGCAACTCGCCGAGGCCAACGCGTTGGACATCGTGACCCAAGCCGCAGCGCTTGTCGGATCGACTTGCTGGAAGAACAGCCCCCAAGCCAGGGCCGCGATTCAGGCGGCGATTACCAAGGCTCGGGAGGTCGCACTCATAACCCGCTGAACATGCCGATAATTACCGCGTTGACCAGGTCAATGAAGAACCCGCACACCAGCGGCACGATCAGGAACGCCTGGTGTGCCGCACCATATTTCTGCGTCACGGTGGTCATGTTGACGATGGCCGTGGCGGTGGACCCCAGGGTAATCCCGCCGAAGCCGGAAGCGATCACGCTGGCTTCATAATCGCGGCCCATGCAGCGGAATACCACGAAGTAGGTGTACAGCACCGTCAGCAACACCTGCAGGGTCAAGGTGCTGAGGATGAACAGCAGGGCGCCGCTGAGTTGCCACAGCTGCAGACCCATCAGCGCCATGGTCAGGAACATCCCCAGGCAGATATCGGAAATCAGCGCCAGGCCGAGGCTGGCGCCGCTCCAGGTTTTCAGGCGCTGCTCACCGACCACAGCGAGCACGATGTGGTGGATGACGATGCCGGCGAACAGGCAACTGACGAACTTGGGCAGGGTGATGCCGGCATCCACCAGCAGCAGGTTGAGCCCGTAGCCGAGCATCAGCGTCAGATTGAGCCACATCCATGCCCAGAGCACGTCGTAGTAATCCAGGGCCTTGCTCGGCTGTTGCTCCATCAGGCCGACTTCCAGCGCCGTATCCATGGACGGGGTCAGTTGATAGCGGCGAATCAGCTGGTTGGCGATCGGACCGCCGATCACACAGGCAGCTATCAGGCCGACGGTGTTGCTGGCGATTCCCAGTTCATGGGCGTTGCTGATCCCCAGTTTCTCCACGAACAGCGGCGCCCAGGCCAGCGTGGTCCCGACCCCGCCGGTGAGGGAGATCGAACCGACCATCAGGCCAGCTTTCGGATCCAGCCCGAACGCTTCGGCCAGGCCCATGCCCAGGGAGTTCTGGAGGACGATGAAGACACTGGCGAGCAGCAGCAGGATCAGCAGCGGGCGACCGCCCTTGATCAGTTGGCGGACGTCCGATTTCAAGCCGATGCCGGCAAAGAAGTAGAGCAGCAGGGTGTCGCGAACCTGCAAATCGAATTCGACCTGGATATTCAGCCCGAAGTACAGGATGGACGTGACCGCAGCGCAGACAAACCCGCCAACCACCGATTCCGGAATGCAGTACTGGCGCAGAAAGGTGTTGCGCTGGACCAGGGTTTTGCCAAGGAACAGCAGGAGAATGGCGAGGGTGAAGCTGACCAGACCGTGAACCTGGAAGAGCTGGGAGGTCATCAGGGCCTACCTTGAAATTCAAACGGGCATTATCAGGTTTTGACCATCCAGTGTTCAGACATATGTCAATGAATGGTCAATCGAGCATAGTAGAAGGGCTGGTGCTCAGCCCTGGCAGCGCTGGGCGATGGTCTGCAGCATTCGCCGGCGAATCATTCCGCTGACGGGGCGAATCAGGTACCAGTACGGCCTGAAACGGCGCCGCGCTTCACCGTCGAGGCAGTGCACGCGGGTCTGCGTGGTGACCCGGGTCAGGTCAGCGGCCAGTGGTTTACAGGCAAACCCCACCACCAGCTTGACGCTGCCGGGTTCGGCAAAATCGGCGAACGCCTGGGCATCGGCAATCGTCGATTGCCCGAAGTCAGCCTGCCACAGCTTGCCGGCCAGGCCGTAAACCACGGCATGGTCGATGTCGTGCTCGAGCAGGGTGAAGTTATCCATGCCAAATGACCGGGGTTGCTGCGCCCGCGATCGGCCCATCAGGCGCATGGGCAATTCGCGCAACTTGATCGCAACCTGAAACAACCGCTCTTCTTCGGGACGGTACGCCAACACCTGGGCTATCACCCTTGCCGGTTCGGCCCTGATATCCAGTGAGTGGGTTTCGCTGAACTGGTAGGTCGGCAGGTATCTATCGTTGAGTCGCATCCGTGCTGTTCCTCGGGGGAGAGGAAGCAACCATACACCTGGGCGGCCATTGCTCACAGCCAGTCTTTGCCGCTCATGGTTCGCTGATTTACATCACACTTGATCGTGCCCCGGTCTTCTACACTCACTGCCGGGAAAAGGCATCTGCGCCAAACTTGACGCCCAATTCAGCGCTTGCGTGGTCAGCCAACGAAAAGCGCTTTTTGACACTAGACTCAGATGACATTTTTCGCCCCGATATGACTTTTCAATGGTGAGGCCCTGGAAATGGCAAAAGACAACAAAAAAGTTTCAAGAACAAAATCTGCTGAACCCGAGAAGTTGAAGAACAAGCAGTACCTGGAAGAGTTGCACGACCTGCACGTCGAACTGGTCAAGCTGCAGGAATGGGTCAAGGCCAAAGGCGTCAAGGTGTGCGTGGTCTTCGAAGGGCGCGATGGCGCCGGCAAGGGCGGGACCATCAAGGCGCTGACCGAACGAGTCAGCCCACGGGTGTTTCGAGTCGTGGCCCTGCCGGCTCCGACCGAGCGGGAAAAGAGCCAGATGTACATGCAGCGCTATCTGGCACACATGCCGGCAGCGGGCGAGGTGGTGATCTTCGACCGCAGTTGGTACAACCGGGCGGGCGTCGAGCGGGTGATGGGGTTCTGCAAGAAAGAGCAGGTAGAGCGCTTTCTCGAACTGGCACCGATGTTTGAACGGACCATCGTCGAATCCGGGGTGATCCTGCTCAAGTACTGGTTGGAAGTCAGCGAAGAGGAACAGACCCGACGCCTCGCTTCGCGCATAACTGACGGTCGCAAGATCTGGAAGCTCACCGACATGGACCTCAAGTCCTACAGTCGTTGGTATGACTACTCGCGCGCCCGTGACGATATGTTCATGGCGACCGACACCGAGCATGCCCCGTGGCGGGTGGCCGACTCCAACGACAAGCGCCGGGCGCGCTTGAATATCATCACCGACCTGCTCGGCCGCATTCCGTACAAGGAAGTGCCGCGCGAAAAGCCTGTCTTGCCCAAGCGTCAGAAACCCGCAGGCTATCGCCGGCCGGATTATCCGATCAAGCAGGTTGCCGAGAAGTTCTGAACCCCGGGCGTCGCATCGGGCCGGTTGTTGGCAGCCGGCCTGTTGCGTTCAGGGCGCTCTACGCGTGGCGCAGTACTCGACGATGGTGTGTGTGAGGGCGGTCATCACCGGTTTGTCGGCGTGTGGCGCGATAAACAGCCGAAACACCGCATCCGGCAAGGCTGGCAGCCCGAACTGCGCCTCTATCGCGGCCAATCCTGGCCCCAACTGACTGATCGGTAACGGGCCCACGGCAAAGCCCGACTGCAGTGCTGCGCGCATGGCTGCCACACTGGTGCATGACACTGCCGTGCGCTGGGCAATATTCGCCTCGGCCAGCCGCCGCAACGCGGCTTCACGATAGGGGCAGGGCTCGGGGAACAGCGCCAGCGGCAAAGGCTCTGGCAAGCGGGTCAGGGACTGCGCAGCGCAGACCCACACCAGCGGTTCCTGCCACAGCAGCAAGCCGTTTTCCTGGCTGTCGCATAACGAGCCGAGAACAAGGTCCAGATGGCCTTGCTGCATCAGCCCGAGCAATGTCCCGGGGATGCCGACCTGGACGTCGATCTCCATGCCGGGGTAGTCACCGGCGAAATCCTGCAAGCTACGCAACAGGCGGGCGTCGATAAAGTCCTCTGAGACCCCGAGCCGCAGTCGTCCGTGAAAAGGCGTGCGCGTGAGTTCTGCCCAGGCATCGCGGTTCAGCGCGAGGATCGTGCGCGCATAGGCGATCAGGCGCTCGCCATCTGGCGTCAGGTGTTGCGAACGAGTGGTGCGGGTCAGCAGCGGTTTACCGAGCTGATCTTCCAGGCGCCGCAGATGCCCGCTGACCGCGGACTGGGTCAGGCTGAGCCTCTCGGCCGCGCGGCTGAAGCCGCCTTCATCGACCACTGTCACAAACGTTTTAAGCAGCAGGCTGTCGAACATAGTTTGATTCATGATTAGTCAGGCATTTAATCTCAATTTATATTCTGCCTGGCGCTATGTTGCAATGCCCTCCCGCATTTCACCTCGCAGGTCATGGCATGCCAACGCTGTTGCATATTGAATGTTCGCCGCGCAAGCAACGCTCGGCTTCCCTTGAAGTAGCTCGCAGTTTCATTGACCGTTATCTGGAGCATGCGCCCGACACCCGGGTCATTACCCTCGATCTGTGGGGAATGGCGTTGCCGGAGTTCGATGAGTCGGCGCTGCAGGCCAAATATGCCGGGCTCGAAGGCGTCGCGTTGACGCCGGCCCAGGAGCGCGCCTGGAACGCCTTGAAGGCGCTGGCGGCGCCCTTGCATCAGGCCGATATCCTGGTGATGTCGGTGCCGCTGTGGAACTTCAGTATTCCCTACAAGCTCAAGCACTTCATCGACCTGGTCTCGCAGAAAGACATCCTCTTCGGCTTCGACCCGCAGCGTGGCCTTGAAGGTTTGCTGCATGACAAGACAGCGGTGGTGACGTACGCCCGCGGCCTGGATTTTTCCGCGCAGTCGATCACTCCGGCGCAACGTTTCGACTTCCAGAAAACCTACGTGCAAGCCTGGCTGCAGTTCATCGGAGTAAGCGATGTGCATGATGTGATCGTCGAGAAAACCATTCTCGGTGCCGAGGTGGACGCACTTGCCCGGGCCGAAGCGACGCAGCAAGCCCGCAGCCTGGCAGACCGGCTTTGTGGTGCAGCAGCGGCCGGCACTTATGGCATCAACCTTGCTAAACCCCTGTAGCGACCCATTCTGGCCCGGTTCGTGGCGGGCAGGCAGTCAGATCCAGGAGGTGTGAAATGATGCAGTGGAGCACTCGCCGATTCTTGGCGACCTTTGTGATTACGTGCCTGCTGGTCAACTGGCTGATCGTCGAGGCGACCCCCTGGCTGGTCGCGCACCTCAACCTGCCGTTGTGCCTGTAATGGGGGTATTCCCCATAAGTGGTGCTAGGTCCCGCTGGTTTCGAGGTGGCTATCGAGAATGGATTTGACGCGCTCGGCATTGAGTCGCTGACATTCGGCCTCGGCTTCCTGGCGACTGGGATAATTGGGCGGTAGACGCTGCTTGTCCTGATTGTCATAAAGATTGAATTCGATCGGGGCGGTCTTGCAATAGAAGCGACCCCCTTCACGAATCGATTCGGTTTCTACGGGAATCGCAGGCACTACTACGAAGCGTGAAATCATGTTCGCCTCCTCTTGGCATTAAGACTGTAAGCCTAAGCAATAGTGGCAACTTGCCTTTAGATCAAGAGGGGCGCCCGGAAATCCGATGAGGTGTCGCTTTATCCAGCAGCGTCGGGCGCCGGGTCAATCTTTATCCTTGCGCAGGTGCCGGCACCAGCCGTAAAGAGCCATGGCCAGGATAACCACGAGAATGACAGCAATGGCGATGAGGGCGGCGGTGATCACGAGTGGTGCGAATCCTTGCAGAGTGATGGTCTCAGCTTAGATCCGCAACGCCTTATGGCATGTAGGAATAGTCCTAAAATGCGCACGCCTGATGAGCGGTAACAGTGCAAACGCTGTCACATGCCGCGAGGACTGGAAGGGGGGGGGAGCCAAATCCCTTTGGCCTGATGAGTGTGCCCGAGTGCCGTGACGAATGCATGACAGCCCTGAACACGCACAGGCGAACCCCTGGGATTTGGACTACACCTGACGGGACCTTGTCGATGGGTACTGAATAGGGAGTTCTCCAATGCTCGCTCACTGGTTTCTCGCCGCCGTCCACCTCCTGGCCTACGCACTTGCGCTGTGGGCGGTGTTGTCCCGCGCCACGGCATTGCGCAAGGTCACCGCAGACGGTGGCGGCGTGCGCAGCGTGCTGCTCGCCGATAACCTGTGGGGGATGTCAGCGATCATTCTGCTGGTGACCGGCGGGTTGCGAGCTTTTGGCGGCTACGAAAAGGGCACGGAGTATTATCTGCACCAGCCACTATTTCACCTCAAGATGACCTTGTTCGTGGTCATCCTGCTGCTGGAAGTTGCGCCGATGGTGGCGCTGATCAAATGGCGGATTGCCCTGGCGCGCAAGACGCCACTGAATGTGGGGCGCACGGGTTTGTATGCGCGCATCTGTCACATCGAAGCATTGTTGGTGGTCTTGATGGTCGTCGCGGCGTCGGGCATGGCGCGTGGCGTGACATTCGGTTGAAGGTCGGCACCCGCAGCAGATTTCGACTTTGCAAATGAGAATCGCCTGACAGCGTCGACCGGGGGGACCCCGTTAGTATCGACATGGTCTTGCCAGTGCGCAGAATCTTTAGCCAGCCATGGCTGTATGGCAGCTGGCTGGCTACTGATTGCTGTGGGTGTTTCAGGTTTGCGGTTTTTCCGGGGCAGTCAGGCCTGCCTGGATACGCTGGTAGATTTCTTCTCGATGCACCGCAACGTCTTTCGGAGCATTGATGCCAATTCGAACCTGCTGGCCGCTGACGCCCAGTATGGTGATGGTGATGTCGTCACCAATGTTTATGCTTTCACCGACTTTGCGGGTGAGTATCAGCATGATCTTCTCCTTGATAGCTTTGTAAGGCACCTGACTCAAGTGCAGATGTCGGTCATACGTATAGATTAGTGCGAAGTGTCGCGCTTTGGGTGCATCTTTGTGACGCGTAGACGGCGCAATAATTCCCGGGGTGCGACTATACAGAGCCTGCAAGCATCATTCTCGTTGTTTTATGCCCTGTTTGCTCGGGATGAGAGTCATTTTTGAGTGATAAGATCTCTTCCTTTGGTATTGCGGGGAAAAACTGTGCGCAGAATGATTTGGGTGATCGCGGTATTGGCTTTGACCGGCTGCGGCGAACGCGGCGAACAAGCGCCGAAAAAGCCTCAGGCTCCGGTAGTTGCTACGCAGAGCGAGGTTGCTGCGCCACAATGGGATGTGTTGGTGCAAGGTTCGACTCCGCAGGCTGTCAGCGATCTCGCCGGGTGGTTGATCGAGCATAGCTTTGTTTCGTACGTAGTCACGCGCGATGGCAAACAACAGGTGCTGGTGGGACCTTTCAGTTCCAAGGCTGAGGCCGAGGCCAAGCAGGTGGCTGTCGCCGCTGCGCTGGTCAAGGCGAAGAAGCAGAACATCGAAGCCCGGGTCATCGAGCACAGCGCCGCGCAGTAAAACGCCTGAAGGGTGAGGGGCGCTGTCCGTCTTCAACGGTAGCGACCCTTATTCCCTGGGTGTCTTAGCCGCAGCGCTTCATGTCGACAGCGCCGACAAACTCGTTGGCGCGGCCCATGACGCAGGCTACTCGCTGATTGCGCTGCTGTTCCCAGGCCTGTACCGGGTAGGTCTTGTTCCAGGCTTCATACAGTTGCCGGTCCTGCTTGGACAGGCGCAGGCCATACTGCTTGCTCATGTAGAAGTAGGTGCGGGCAATCATCCCGCGGATCGAGGGGCGCGGCATGACCTTCTTGGCCTTGAAGTCGACCTGGGTCAGGCATGAACCGTACTGCCCGCTTTGCACCGGCAACCAGCCAAAGCTGAAGTTGCTGCGATCGCCATTCACTTCACCAATGCTCGGCACCAGGTTGTGCAAGTCTGCTTCGGCACGCTGGTAGGCGGGATCATTGCGCGTACAGTTTTTCCGCCCGCCGTCCTGCCAGCACTGACGCTGGTGGCCGATCTGCCAGGCGGGAACGATGTGCTCCCACTCGATTCGAGCCGCGCGGTTGGCGTTCTTGCGGGGAACGTAGCCGCAAGCCGCCAGATCCACCCGGTTGCCGGTGTATTTGCAGCCGCAGTAAAACTCGGTGGACTGCGGGGCGTAGAGCTTCCAGGCAACCTTCTTCGCTTCGTTGAACGTGCGGGGCGCCTGCGCTTGCGCGCCGACAGCCACCAGAAGCAGCAGTACAGCAAAACAACGAACAATCATTGACTCAATCTTCCTTCGGCACGACCCAGAAAATCTGCACGCCGCCATCATCGCGATAGGCGAGGGTGACGTTGTCGTTTTCGGCAATTTCCTCCAGCAGACGCTCCCACTCTTGCTCGGGTTCGTCGGGCAGTCGGAAGATCAAGGCGGCCTTGGCTTTTTGTGCGTTCGGCGAATTGATGATTTTCTGAACGCGTAACCCAAGCCGTTCATAGGTGCCCGGAGGGTTGCTCGTTGCTGCGGAAGTCGTGGCCACGGGATAGTCCTTATTAAGCTGTACGTGCATACAGTATTTAACTGTAAGCATTTTCGCAACTGCTTAAAATTCAAGAAAATCCTCTGACCGTCACTTTTGGCTTTTAGTGCACGGGGGAAGGTGTTTTTTTCTGCGGGGAAGGGTGCTGGCGAGAGGCGAGATCATCCGCTGGAGCCAGCGGATGAGAGAGGCAAGCCTCCAGCCCGTGTGGGCTGGAGGCCATCGATCAATACTCCCAGAACATCCGCTGCAGCTCTTTGCTGTCCGAAGTCTTGGTCAGGGCGACCATGGCCAGGATGCGAGCTTTTTGCGGGTTCAGGTCATGGGCAACCACCCAGTCGTATTTGTCGTCAGGCTGTTCTGCGTTGCGCAGTACGAAACCACCGGCATTGACGTGGGAAGAGCGAATGATCTGCACGCCGTCCTTGCGCAGGGCTTGCAGGGAAGGCACGACGCGCGAAGACACCGAGCCATTGCCGGTGCCGGCATGGATGATGGCTTTGGCGCCAGATTGCGCCAGGGCCTTGTAGGCGGTGTCGCTGACGTTGCCATAGGAGTAGGCGATTTCTACGTCAGGCAGGCTCTTGATGGTCTTGATATCGAATTCCGAATCCATGGTGTGGCGCTTGGCTGGCAAGCGGAACCAGTAGGATTTGCCTTCAACCACCATGCCCATCGGGCCCCACGGGCTCTTGAACGCTTCGGTCTTGATGTTGACCATCTTGCTGACATCGCGACCCGACTGAATCTCGTCGTTCATGGTCACCAGCACGCCTTTGCCGCGTGCGTCCTTGCTGCCGGCTACGGCGACGGCGTTGTACAGATTGAGCATGCCATCAGCGGACATTGCAGTGCCCGGGCGCATCGAGCCGACGACCACGATTGGCTTGTCGGTTTTTTCCACCAGATTGAGGAAGTAGGCGGTTTCTTCCAGGGTGTCGGTGCCGTGGGTGATGACGATGCCGTCGACGTCCTTGCTGTCAGCCAGTTCGGCCACGCGGCGGCCCAGTTGCAGCAGGTTTTCGTTGGTGATGCTCTCGGAGGCGATTTGCATCACTTGCTCGCCGCGAACATTGGCCACCTGGCTGAGTTCCGGCACGCCGGCGATCAGTTGTTCGATACCGACTTTAGCGGCCTGGTAGGTCGCGCTGTTGGCGGCGCTGGCGCCCGCGCCAGCAATGGTGCCGCCGGTGGCCAGGATGACCACATTCGCCAGCTTTTGCTCAGTGGCGACTTCTTTTGCCTGCAGTGCGGTCGGGAGCAGCAGCAGAAGGGCCAAGGCGCCCGGAACAAGGGTATTGAACGCAGATTTCATTGTTTTCTCTCTAGTAGTGATGACGGTGCTGATGCAGGTTCATCTAGATCCCCCCAGGCCATCTGTAGGTCGGGGGTAGCGGGTTAGAGCAGGATCTGTACCAGAGGTAACGAAATATTTTTATTATTCTAACCTATTGAAAAATAACGATAAAAATCATTCGAGTAACGTTGCTGTAACCAAGTGCGTCCGGAAATCCGATCATCTCGCCTGAATACGTTCGGTTGTCCGAAATCTCCTACATTGATTTGGGGTTATTCCTACGCGGCGGCCTGTTTCTCTTTCGCTCAAGAAACACGCCTAGCAGCCGATGCTTTTTGAAGGATCATATTTTCAAGGAGTTCACAGATGAGCTTGACGGTTGGTTTTAACTCCGGCGGGGCGATCAGTTTTAACGATAAGCCGGTGTCCGTTGCACAGGCGTCAGGAACCGCGACAGACGCGGTTTCGGCGGATGGTAAAGAGGGCGCTGGCAAAACCGTTTCCGGCGCGCAACTGCAGCCCAAGGAAAGTGCAGCCAGCGAACAGTCCAGCGGTGACATCGCCGTCGAGACCCTGGTCAAGCGCATGAAGGAGTTGCAGAAGTTGCTGGAAAAACAGCAGCAGCAACTGGCTGCTGCCCAGGCTGCCACCTATCCGAACCCTGAAACCAAAGCCAGTGTGGTCGCGGGTCTACAGGCGCAAATTGCCACCACCCACTCGGCGCTGCTGCAAGTGGCGGCGGCGTTGATGAAAGCCTTGGGCAATGCTTCGTCGGGAGCAGTGGTCAATACCACGGCTTGATCGTCAGAAGATCGAACGCCAGTCGCCCAGGAATGCGAAACGGGACACATACAAGGCGTTGACAAATCGTCGAGCAGTTTCCATAGTTCGGCTTACGCAAACGTTTGCGCGCTTATTTTGATGACTTGATATCGACGGTGAGGCACCTTCGGTTCCGTCTGTCATTGTTCAAGCCCCGCGCCAGGCGTTGCTCACAATAATCATAAGAACGGAGTGAACCCATGAAGCTGCCATTTGCTGGACGTCTTCTTGCTGTCGCCATGCTCGCTGGCGCCGCGACGGCGTTGCCCCTCTCTTCGGCATTCGCCGACACCCCGGAAAAACCCAAGGTCGCCCTGGTCATGAAATCCCTGGCCAACGAGTTCTTCCTGACCATGGAAGACGGTGCCAAGGCTTACCAGAAAGAACATCCTGCCGATTTCGAACTGGTGTCCAATGGCATCAAGGATGAGACCGACACCGCCAACCAGATTCGCATCGTCGAGCAGATGATCGTCTCCAAGGTCAACGCGCTGGTGATTGCCCCCGCCGATTCGAAAGCCATGGTGCCGGTGATCAAGAAAGCCGTGGATGCCGGCATCACCGTGATCAACATCGATAACCAACTCGACCCGGACGTGCTCAAGAGCAAGAACATCAGCGTGCCTTTCGTAGGGCCTGACAACCGCAAGGGCGCGCGCCTGGTGGGTGAGTACCTGGCCAAACAACTCAAGGCCGGCGACGAAGTGGGGATCATTGAGGGGGTTTCCACCACCACCAACGCCCAGGCCCGCACTGCAGGCTTCAAGGATGCAATGGAGGCCGCGCAGATCAAGGTGGTATCCCTGCAATCCGGCGATTGGGAAATCAACAAAGGCAACCAGGTGGCCGCCTCGATGCTCAGCGAATACCCGAACATCAAGGCGCTGCTGGCAGGTAACGACAGCATGGCGGTCGGCGCCGTTTCGGCGGTGCGCGCAGCGGGCAAGGCGGGCAAGGTCCAGGTGGTGGGCTACGACAACATCAATGCCATCAAGCCAATGCTCAAGGACGGTCGCGTGCTGGCCACCGCCGACCAGTTCGCCGCGAAGCAGGCCGTGTTCGGCATCGAGACTGCGTTGAAAATGCTCAAGGGTGAAAAGGTCGACACGGGCGCCAATGGCGTGATCGAAACGCCGGTCGAGCTGGTCATCAAGTAACCCTGTCGGCGACCCAACGGCGCTCGTCCCTGCGGACGGGCGCACGGAGATTTTCTTATGTCACAGCCTGCCTCGAACGCGGTGCTTTCGGTCAGTGGCGTTGGCAAGACCTATGCGCAACCGGTGTTGACCGGTATTGACCTGACGCTGATGCGCGGTGAAGTGCTGGCGTTGACCGGTGAAAACGGCGCGGGCAAAAGTACCCTGTCGAAGATCATTGGCGGCCTGGTCACGCCCACTACCGGCCACATGCAATTCCAGGGGCAGGTCTACTGCCCCGGCAGCCGAGCCCAAGCGGAAGCGCTGGGCATTCGCATGGTCATGCAAGAACTCAATCTGCTGCCGACCCTGTCGGTCGCGGAAAACCTGTTTCTCGATAATCTGCCAAGCAAGGGCGGCTGGATCAGTCGCAAGCAATTGCGCAAGGCGGCGATCGAGGCCATGGCGCAAGTCGGCCTCGATGCCATCGATCCGGACACACTGGTCAGCGAGCTGGGGATCGGCCATCAGCAAATGGTCGAGATCGCCCGCAACCTGATCGGCGACTGCCATGTGCTGATTCTCGACGAACCGACCGCGATGTTGACGGCTCGTGAAGTCGAGTTGCTGTTCGATCAGATCGCTCGCCTGCAGGCCCGTGGTGTCGCGATCATCTACATTTCCCATCGCCTCGAAGAACTGGCGCGGGTGGCCCAGCGCATCGCAGTACTGCGCGATGGTCATCTGGTCTGCGTCGAGCCGATGGCCAACTACAACAGCGAACAGTTGGTCAACCTGATGGTCGGGCGCGAGCTGGGTGAACACATCGACCTGGGGCCTCGGCAGATTGGTGCGACGGCTCTGACAGTGAGCGGGCTGACGCGCTCGGACAAGGTCTGCGACGTTTCCTTTGAAGTGCGCAGTGGGGAGATTTTCGGCATATCCGGCTTGATCGGCGCAGGACGCACGGAATTGCTGCGTTTGATTTTCGGCGCTGACGCCGCTGATTCCGGCACGGTGGCCCTGGGTTCGCCGGCCCGGGTGGTGAGCATCCGTTCGCCGGCCGATGCCGTGGGGCAGGGCATTGCGTTGATCACCGAAGACCGCAAGGGCGAAGGCCTGCTGCTGACCCAGTCGATCAGCGCCAACATCGCCCTGGGCAACATGGCGGAGATTTCCAGTGCCGGCATCGTCAATTCGAGCGACGAAATGGCCCTGGCGCAACGGCAGATTGATGCCATGCGTATTCGCAGTTCCAGCCCGACCCAGTTGGTGTCCGAGCTGTCCGGTGGCAACCAGCAGAAAGTGGTGATCGGCCGCTGGCTGGAGCGCGAGTGCTCAGTGCTGATGTTCGATGAGCCGACCCGAGGCATCGACGTCGGCGCCAAATTCGATATTTACGCCTTGCTCGGCGAATTGACCCGCCAGGGCAAGGCCTTGGTGGTGGTATCCAGTGACCTGCGCGAATTGATGTTGATCTGTGACCGGATCGGCGTGTTATCGGCCGGGCGCCTGGTCGAGACGTTCGAGCGTGACAGCTGGAGCCAGGATGAATTGCTTGCCGCCGCTTTTGCCGGCTACCAAAAACGTGATGCGTTGCTCGATGCAGCAGCGCCTGGGGAGCTTCGATGAAAACTGCTGTGTCTGCTGGCAAACGTAGTGGCAACTTTTATGGCCTGGGCAGTTACCTTGGCCTGGCGGGTGCCTTGCTGGCAATGATTGCGCTGTTCTCGGTATTGAGCAGCCATTTTCTTTCCTACGATACCTTCAGCACGCTGGCCAACCAGATCCCCGACCTGATGGTGTTGGCGGTGGGCATGACCTTCGTGTTGATCATCGGCGGCATCGATCTGTCGGTCGGCTCGGTGCTGGCCCTCGCGGCATCGACGGTCAGTGTGGCGATCCTCGGTTGGGGCTGGAGTGTGTTGCCTGCCGCTTTGCTGGGCATGGCGGCTGCGGCATTGGCCGGGACCATCACCGGCTCGATCACGGTGGCTTGGCGCATTCCGTCATTTATCGTGTCGCTGGGGGTGCTGGAAATGGCCCGTGGCGTGGCGTACCAGATGACCGGGTCGCGCACGGCCTACATCGGCGATGCCTTCGCCTGGCTGTCCAACCCGATTGCTTTCGGCATTTCCCCGTCGTTCATCATTGCGCTGCTGATCATTTTCATCGCCCAGGCGGTGCTGACCCGCACCGTGTTCGGCCGCTACCTGATCGGCATCGGTACCAACGAAGAGGCGGTACGTCTGGCGGGTATCAATCCAAAGCCCTACAAGATCCTGGTGTTCAGTCTGATGGGATTGCTGGCAGGCGTTGCCGCGCTGTTTCAGATCTCGCGCCTGGAGGCGGCCGACCCGAACGCCGGTTCCGGCCTCGAACTGCAAGTGATCGCCGCCGTGGTGATTGGCGGGACCAGCCTGATGGGTGGACGTGGTTCGGTGATCAGCACGTTCTTCGGGGTGCTGATCATTTCCGTATTGGCGGCCGGTTTGGCGCAAATCGGCGCTACCGAGCCGACCAAGCGCATCATCACCGGCGCCGTGATTGTGATTGCCGTGGTGCTGGACACCTACCGCAGTCAACGCGCGCGTCGTCGGAGCTGAGCCATGGCGACGATCAAGGATGTGGCGGCACTCGCGGGTATTTCCTACACCACGGTGTCGCATGTACTGAACAAAACCCGGCCGGTGAGTGACGAGGTGCGGGTCAAGGTCGAGGCGGCGATTCAGCGCCTGGACTACGTACCGAGTGCGGTGGCGCGTTCGCTGAAAGCCAAGACCACCGCGACCATCGGCCTGCTGGTGCCCAACAGTCTCAACCCGTACTTCGCCGAGCTCGCACGCGGCATCGAGGATTACTGCGAGCGTAACGGCTATTGCGTGATCCTCTGCAATTCCGACGATAACCCCGACAAACAGCGCAGTTACTTGCGGGTACTCCTGGAAAAACGCATCGACGGCCTGATCGTCGCGTCCGCCGGTGGCGACAGCGGCCTGGCCCAGGGTTTGGCGGGCGTGCGCACGCCCATGGTGATCGTCGACCGCGGCCTGGAAGGGCTGGACGCCGACCTGGTGCGGATCGACCATGAATATGGCGCTTACCTGGCCACCCGGCACTTGCTCGAGCTGGGGCATCGCGATATCGCCTGTATCGGCGGACCGGCGCACACCAGCGTGGCGCAGATGCGCCTGGCGGGTTTCTGCCGGGCGTTGAAGGAGGCTGCGGTCGAAGTGCCGAGCACGCGCATGCTCGAAAGCGACTTTACCAGTCCGGGGGGTTACCAGGCGGCTGCCACCTTGCTCGAGAAAAATCCGCCGAGCGCGATCTTTGCCGGCAACGACATGATCGGCATTGGCGTGCTGCGGGCCGCTGCCGAGCGCAATATCCGGGTGCCGAGCGAGCTGTCGGTGATCGGCTTCGACGACATTCAAATGAGCCGCTATGTCTATCCGGCGCTGACCACCGTCGGACAGTCGATCCTGCAACTGGGTGAAATGGCCGCGCAGGCGTTGTTACGCCGTATCGCCAGCCCGCAAATGGCGACCGGGCAACGGATCGTGACGCCCGACATTGTGTTGCGTGAGTCGACGGCGCCCTTGTCCGGCGTGTTCGATCAGTACCGCTGAAACGACTTGATGAGTAACGATGTATGTCAGCAAAAGTAGCAGTAGTAGGTAGTTTGAACATGGACCTGGTGACCCGGGCGCCTCGCTTGCCAGTGGGGGAGAAACCCTGACTGGCCATTCTTTTGCCACGGTTTCGGGCGGCAAGGGCGCGAATCAGGCGGTTGCTGCGGCGCGTCTGGGGGCGCAGGTGTCGATGGTCGGGTGTGTCGGCAGCGACGCCTATGGTGTTGAGTTACGTGAGGCGCTGCTGGTCGAAGGCATCGATTGCCAGGCGGTCAGCAGCGTCGAGGGCGCCAGCGGCGTGGCGTTGATTGTGGTCGATGACCATAGCCAGAACGCCATCGTGATTGTCGCCGGTGCCAACGGTTTGCTGACACCGAGCTTGATCGACCAGTTCGACCCTGTGTTGCAGGCGGCACAGGTGGTCATCTGTCAGCTGGAAGTGCCCGACGCCACCGTGGGGCACGTGCTGCAGCGTGCGCGGACGCTGGGCAAGACCGTCATCCTCAATCCGGCTCCGGCCAGCCAACCGCTGCCGGCCCACTGGTACGCCTGGATCGACTACCTGATCCCCAATGAAAGCGAAGCCTCGGCGCTGAGCGGTTTGCTCGTGGACTCCCGAGAGACTGCCGAAGCGGCCGCGAACCGCTTGATCGCCATGGGCACGGGCAAGGTGATCATTACCCTCGGTGCGCAAGGAGCGCTGTTTGCCGATGGTCAGGGTTTCACGCATTTCCCGGCGCCCAAGGTCCAGGCGCTCGATACCACGGCGGCGGGCGATACCTTTGTCGGTGGTTTTGCCGCAGCGCTGGCGGCTGGCACAAGCGAGGCCGAGGCCATTGGCTTCGGCCAGGTCGCGGCCGCCTTGTCGGTGACCCGCGCCGGCGCCCAACCTTCGATTCCTTCGCTGTCCGACGTCCAGGCCTTTAAACCCTCATGAAAAAGACTCCGCTGCTTAATATTACCCTGTCGCGCCTGATCGCCTCGCTGGGGCATGGCGATGTGTTGGTAATCGGTGATGCCGGGCTGCCCGTGCCGCCTGGTGTCGAGTTGATCGACCTGGCCCTGACCCAGGGCATTCCCGACTTCATCAGCACCCTGAACGTGGTGCTCAGCGAGATGCAGGTAGAAAGCCATGTGCTTGCCGACGAAATCCTGCTCGCCCGTCCCACACCATTGCAGGCGCTCGAACAACTGTCAGCCCAAGGGGCGATCGGCCAGCAGCGTTTGCTCAGTCATGAGGCATTCAAGCAACTCAGCCGACAGGCACGAGCGATTGTTCGTACAGGCGAGTGTCAGCCGTACTGCAACATCGCCCTGATCGCCGGGGTGACCTTCTAAACCGGATTCGCTTCACTCACGCACAAGGAACGCGCCATGCAACGCTATGCTCATCGACTGTCCCTTTTACTTCGGAGCCTGCTGCTTTTGTCCCTGCTGACCGCTACCAGCGCCCAGGCGGCGCCAAAGATCGACCTGATCATCGACACCGACCCGGGCGCCGATGACGTCGTAGCGTTGCTGTTTGCCCTGGCCTCGCCGCAGGAGCTGAACATTCGCGCGCTGACCACGGTGGCGGGCAACGTGCGCCTGGACAAGACGTCACGCAATGCGCGCCTGGCCCGGGAGTGGGCAGGGCGTGAGGAGGTCCCGGTGTATGCCGGCGCGCCGACACCGCTGATGCGCACGCCCATCTATGCCGAGAATATTCATGGCAAGGAAGGTCTGTCCGGTGTGACGGTGCATGAGCCCAAGGCCGGGCTGGCTGAAGGTAGTGCAGTCACTTACCTGATCGACACCTTGCGTGCCGCCAAGCTCCACAGCATCACAATCGCCATGCTCGGCCCGCAGACCAACCTGGCGCTGGCGCTGATCCAGGCGCCGGACATCACCCAGGGCGTCAAGGAGGTGGTGATCATGGGTGGTGCGCACTTCAATGGCGGCAATATCACCCCGGTCGCCGAGTTCAACCTGTTCGCCGACCCGCAGGCCGCCGAAGTGGTGCTCAAGAGCGGGGTCAAGCTGACCTACCTGCCGCTGGACGTGACCCACAAGATCCTCACCAGCGAGGCGCGCCTCAAGCAGATCGCTGCGTTGAACAACCACGCCAGCAAACTGGTGGGGGACATTCTCAATGAGTACGTCAAAGGCGACATGGAGCACTACGGCATGTCCGGCGGACCGGTGCATGACGCCACGGTCATCGCCTACCTGCTCAAGCCTGAGTTGTTCACTGGCCGTGAAGTCAATGTGGTGATCGACAGTCGAGAGGGGCCGACCTTCGGCCAGACCATCGTCGATTGGTACGATGGCCTCAAGGCGCCGAAAAATGCGTTTTGGGTCGAGAATGGTAATGCCCAGGGCTTTTTTGATCTGCTGACTGAGCGTTTGGCTCGACTGAAGTGAGTGACTTGTCAGGCCTGTTCAGGGGCTGTAGTTGGGTTGTGTTCCAGCGGATACTTTTCGAGAATCTGCGCGATGTAGGAGCGCGCCCCTTCAGTCCCAAACGACTTGACCAGTAGATCGATACTGATAAGCGCAAGCTCTTCCGGGCTCCCAGGGCTGTAGGAGCTATGGCCCTGTGGCCAAGTGGCTTTGATGTCGGCGACGATACTTACGCTGGTCATGATGGCGCTCGTGAGGTGGGAAAAGTCTGAGTGTCGAGTTAACCATTTTGCGCCGCGTTTGGCACTCCGACTTAGGCATCAAGGCAGGGCTATGCGACACTTGGTCTTTGTTCGATATTCAAGGATCCCGCTGTGCAGATCGATTTGAACCAGCCTGACGGCCTGACCCTCGACGCCGTCCGTCAATTGCTGGCCTCTGCCAGCGACGATGAGCACTGCCAGTTGCGGGTGACCAAGGGCGGCATCGCCTTTATTTCGTCGGGCGTTGTCGGCGGCACTGACATTGGCGATCTGCTGTTTCGTCTGGAGACCTGGGCAAAGGGTTCAGGTTATGTCGGACGCATCGCAGCCAGTGACGAAGTCTGGGTCACGCAAATTTTCAACGCGTTGAAAGACAACTGGCCCCGTCCATCCTCCGATTACATCGATATCTACTGAGTCCTGTTCATATTCAGTGACGATTGTGCGCTGAACAGGGTAGGGAGCCTCAGGCAAACTTGCGCGCTCGACGTCGTTGAAGGCAAGGTGATGGCCGCGCTCATGAACCAAACGTCTCGACGGTGGTCGGTTGTTGCACGAATTCCGCTTAATTATTGAAAGGAGGCGTCATGCCTTGGAAGCTCGCGTCATTGGGTACTGTACTGGCGGTTGCCATGTTGGCTGGTTGCAGCACTACGTCTGAATCGGCCAAGGGCCCTGTGGCTGCCGAGGCGGGTAGCGGTCGCTGTGACGCATCGGCTGCCGAGTTCACCCTGGGCAAGAAAGCTTCGCCGCAATTGCTGGAGGAGGCTCGTACCCGCTCCGGATCCCAGAGCGCGCGAATCCTGCGGCCGAACGACATGATCACCCTGGAGTACCGCTCCGATCGCCTGAACCTGAACACCGACGCCAATCTGGTGATCAATCGGGTCAACTGCGGCTGATCGCGGCAGCTTTTCAAGCGCCCACAAAAAACCCCGTCACATGGACGGGGTTTTTTTTAGTGCGCCGAGAAATTACTCTGGGCGAACCTGTGCAGCTTGCATACCCTTTTGGCCTTTCTCAGCCACGAAGGAAACGGTTTGGCCTTCTTTCAGGCTTTTGAAACCGTCGCTTTCGATAGCTTTGAAGTGTACGAACAGGTCGTCACCGCCACCTTGGGGAGTGATGAAGCCGAAGCCTTTTTCATCGTTGAACCATTTAACGGTGCCGGTTTGGCGATTAGACATGGTGTATCTCCAAGAAACATATATTTTCAGTAGTACTGTGCTGCTCAGGCCAACTGGGCACACCCGGGTATCATAGTCGAAATGTTCGACTTGGCACCCCCCCGACAGCACTGTTTGCCAGACAGTTGCGCATTCTTTCTGCTCTGAAACGGCTGGAAGCCCCGGTTTACAAGGGTTTCAGTCGAAAATAAAAGCCATAAAAAAAGCTGAAAAACCTGTCTGAAATGTGGTTTTGGGCAGTTTTTTCGTCAGTTTTGGTAGGTCGTGGCGGAAAAACTGCTTGGAAAAGTCGTTATCGCTGGGCCTTGCAGGAGGCAATCGCCGCTTGTGCTTTCTGAACCAGTTCAGGCGACGGAGCTTTGTCTTTGCTCATGAGTTGCTTGATTTCTTCGGTGGAAAACTTTTTATCCAGTTCGTTGGCGCCGCATGCGCAATGCTTGTCGGCGTTTGCCTTGCCAATGGTTTGTTCGGCGGCGCCGCTGCAATCCTTCATGAAGTCAGCGCGCATCCCAGCCGGCCATGCCGCATGAACACTCAACGGCAACAACATGGCCAGCGGCGCGGCCAAAGCGAAAAGTCTCGTAAGACGCATGAGAAGAACTCCTGTGGGTCAGTTAAGTGTCGCGATTCTCAGGGCATTTGAGGCGCTTCGTACATCTCAAGTTCAGTTTTTGCCGGCAAATGCCCTGAAATCCGCTGTCGCGCTACGAGCGCACAGCGATGACCGTTCATCTGTGCTAGGATTGTCGGCTTGGATATTTTCAGGCTCTGGAGATCTGTTCCCCAGCGCGGTCAATGTTCGAATAACCCTGATTTGATCTCCAGTCACTCTGGTTCGGTTCCCGGTTGGCCGCAAGGCTCCTGCCGCTGTAAGGCAGGCGTTCATCATTGAATGGCCTGGACTGAATCGCGTACTGGCTGCTCATCCCAACCCACGTGACCTTTGGTAGGGGTCACCACTAGGAGAGGAGGCGCCATGCCCACTATTACTCTTCCCGACGGCAGTCAACGTTCGTTCGATCATCCGGTATCCGTAGCCGAAGTCGCCGCTTCCATCGGCGCCGGCCTGGCCAAGGCCACCGTGGCCGGCAAGGTCAATGGCAAGCTGGTCGATGCCTGCGATGTCATCGACAGCGACGCTACGCTGCAAATCATCACGCCCAAAGACGAAGAGGGCCTGGAAATCATTCGCCACTCTTGCGCGCACCTGATTGGCCACGCGGTCAAGCAGTTGTACCCGACGGCGAAAATGGTGATCGGTCCGGTCATCGAAGAAGGCTTCTATTACGACATCGCCTACGAGCGTCCTTTCACTCCGGACGACCTGGCAGCCATCGAACAGCGCATGCACCTGCTGATCGAGAAAGATTACGACGTCATCAAGAAAGTCACTCCGCGCGCCGAAGTGATCGATGTGTTCTCCCAGCGTGGCGAAGACTACAAGCTGCGCCTGGTCGAGGACATGCCGAACGAACAGGCCATGGGCCTGTACTACCACGAAGAATACGTCGACATGTGCCGCGGTCCGCACGTGCCGAACACCCGTTTCCTGAAATCCTTCAAGCTGACCAAGCTCTCCGGTGCCTACTGGCGCGGTGATGCCAAGAACGAGCAATTGCAGCGCGTCTACGGTACCGCTTGGGCTGACAAAAAGCAGCTGGCGGCCTACATCCAGCGTATCGAAGAAGCTGAAAAGCGCGACCATCGCAAGATCGGCAAGCGTCTCGGCCTGTTCCATACCCAGGAAGAAGCGCCGGGCATGGTGTTCTGGCACCCGAACGGCTGGACTCTGTACCAGGTACTCGAGCAGTACATGCGCAAGGTTCAGCGCGACAACGGCTACCTGGAGATCAAGACGCCGCAGGTGGTTGACCGCAGCCTGTGGGAGAAATCCGGGCACTGGGCCAACTACGCCGACAACATGTTCACCACCGAGTCGGAAAGCCGCGACTACGCGATCAAGCCGATGAACTGCCCATGCCACGTGCAGGTGTTCAACCAGGGCCTGAAGAGCTACCGCGAGCTGCCGATGCGCCTGGCCGAGTTCGGTGCCTGCCACCGTAACGAGCCATCGGGTGCACTGCACGGCATCATGCGCGTACGTGCCTTTACCCAGGACGACGCCCACATCTTCTGCACCGAAGAGCAGATGCAGGCCGAATCCGCCGCGTTTATCAAGCTGACCATGGATGTCTACGCCGACTTTGGCTTCAAAGACATCGAGATGAAGCTGTCCACTCGTCCGGAAAAACGCGTCGGTTCCGATGAATTGTGGGATCGCGCCGAATCGGCACTGGCCGCGGCGCTAGACAGTGCGGGCCTTGCGTACGATTTGCAGCCGGGTGAGGGTGCATTTTACGGTCCGAAGATCGAGTTCTCGCTAAAAGATTGCCTTGGTCGTGTCTGGCAATGTGGTACCTTGCAGCTCGATTTTAACCTGCCAATCCGTCTGGGAGCCGAATACGTCTCCGAAGACAACAGTCGCAAGCACCCGGTTATGTTGCACCGGGCGATCCTCGGATCCTTCGAACGTTTCGTCGGGATCCTGATCGAGCACTACGAGGGCGCGTTCCCTGCGTGGCTGGCTCCGACCCAGGCAGTGATCATGAATATCACTGATAAACAGGCAGATTTTGCGGCTGAAGTTGAAAAAACTCTCAACCAAAGCGGTTTTCGTGCCAAGTCTGACTTGAGAAATGAAAAGATCGGCTTTAAAATCCGCGAGCATACTTTGCTCAAGGTTCCCTATCTCTTGGTTATCGGAGATCGGGAAGTCGAGATGCAGACTGTCGCTGTGCGTACTCGTGAAGGTGCTGACCTGGGCTCGATGCCCGTCGCCCAGTTCGCTGAGTTTCTCGCGCAAGCGGTTTCCCGGCGTGGTCGCCCAGATTCGGAGTAATTATTATTAAGCGTGAAATGAGACAAGATAAACGAGCTGCACCGAAAGCCCCGATCAACGAGAATATCTCGGCACGCGAGGTTCGGTTAATTGGGGCTGAAGGCGAGCAGCTTGGGATTGTGTCAATTGAAGACGCGCTTCTTAAGGCTGAAGAAGCCAAGCTCGATTTGGTGGAAATTTCCGCCGATGCAGTACCTCCTGTTTGCAAGCTGATGGACTACGGCAAATCGATCTTCGAAAAGAAGAAACAGGTTGCCGCGGCCAAGAAAAATCAGAAGCAGATCCAGGTTAAAGAAATCAAGTTTCGTCCAGGGACGGAGGAAGGGGATTACCAGGTAAAACTGCGCAACCTGGTACGTTTCCTGAGTGACGGGGACAGGGCCAAGGTATCCTTGCGATTCCGCGGCCGTGAGATGGCCCACCAGGAGCTGGGGATGGAACTCCTCAAGCGGGTTGAAGCTGACCTGCTCGAGTACGGTTCGGTCGAACAGCATCCTAAGATGGAAGGACGCCAGCTGATCATGGTCATCGCCCCGAAAAAGAAGAAGTAATCAACAGGGCACGGCAGGCCTTCTGATTATGTTTATCAACTGAATGCGGAGTATCCGAACATGCCAAAAATGAAGACCAAAAGTGGTGCTGCTAAGCGGTTTCTGAAAACTGCTAACGGTATCAAGCACAAGCACGCTTTCAAGAGCCACATCCTGACCAAAATGTCGACCAAGCGTAAGCGTCAACTGCGCGGTAGCAGCTTGCTGCACGCGTCTGACGTGGCAAAAGTCGAGCGCATGCTGCGCCTTCGTTAATTTTAGTCAAGAATAGAGGAAGTAACTCATGGCTCGTGTAAAGCGTGGCGTCATTGCCCGTAAGCGTCACAAAAAAATTCTGAAACTTGCTAAAGGCTACTACGGCGCTCGCTCGCGCGTATTCCGTGTTGCCAAGCAAGCGGTAATCAAGGCAGGCCAATACGCCTACCGTGACCGTCGTCAGAAAAAACGTCAGTTCCGCGCTCTGTGGATCGCTCGTATCAACGCTGGTGCTCGTATCAACGGTCTGTCCTACAGCCGTTTCATCGCCGGCCTGAAAAAAGCGTCCATCGAGATCGACCGTAAGGTTCTGGCTGATCTGGCAGTGAACGAAAAAGCGGCGTTTGCTGCGATTGTCGAGAAAGCTAAAGCCATCCTGGCTTAAGTACCCCCGACAGTCACCAGGCCTCACCTCTGTGGGGTCCGGTGTTAAACGTCATAAATAGGGGAAGAGCCTTCAAGCTCTTCCCCTATTTTGTATCTGGAGTCTGTACATGGAAAACCTGGATGCGCTGGTCTCTCAAGCACTAGAGGCTGTGCAAAGCGCTGAAGATATCAATGCCCTGGAGCAAATCCGGGTTCACTACCTTGGTAAAAAAGGTGAATTGACTCAGGTGATGAAGACCCTGGGGAATTTGCCGGCAGAGGAGCGTCCGCAGGTCGGCGCCCTGATCAACGTTGCCAAGGAGCGTGTCACAGAGGTTCTCAATGCGCGCAAGGCGCTGTTTGAAGCGGCCGACCTGGCAGCCAAACTGTCCGCCGAGTCCATTGACGTGACCCTGCCTGGCCGCGGCCAGACCTCCGGTGGTCTGCATCCGGTTACCCGGACTCTGGAACGTATTGAACAATTCTTCACCCATATCGGCTACGGCATCGCCGAAGGCCCTGAGGTCGAAGACGATTACCACAACTTCGAGGCGCTCAACATCCCAGGTCATCACCCGGCCCGGTCGATGCATGACACCTTCTATTTCAATGCGAACATGCTGCTGCGCACCCATACCTCGCCGGTACAGGTCCGCACCATGGAATCGCAGCAGCCGCCGATCCGCATCGTCTGCCCAGGCCGTGTGTACCGTAGCGACTCCGATATCACTCACTCCCCGATGTTCCACCAGGTCGAAGGCCTGCTGGTCGACCGCGATATCAATTTCGCCGACCTGAAGGGCACCATCGAGGAGTTCCTGCGGGTGTTCTTTGAAAAAGAACTGGCCGTACGCTTCCGTCCTTCGTATTTCCCGTTCACCGAGCCATCCGCTGAAGTCGACATGGAATGCGTGATGTGCAGCGGCAAAGGCTGCCGTGTCTGCAAACAGACCGGCTGGCTGGAAGTCATGGGCTGCGGCATGGTCCACCCGAACGTGCTGCGCATGTCCGGCATCGACCCGGAAGAATTCTCCGGCTTTGCCTTCGGCATGGGCGTTGAGCGTCTGGCGATGCTGCGGTACGGCGTGAACGACTTGCGTCTGTTCTTCGACAACGACTTGCGGTTCCTCGCGCAATTTCGCTAGTCGTAACGAATTCTTAGGAGAGCAGGATGAAATTCAGTGAACAATGGCTGCGTGGCTGGGTAAGCCCGCAGGTAAGTCGCGACGAGCTGGTTGCTCGTCTGTCGATGGCCGGTCTCGAGGTCGATAGCGTGACCCCGGCCGCCGGTGTTTTCAAAGGCGTGGTAGTGGGCGAGGTGCTGAGCACCGAACAGCACCCGGACGCCGACAAATTGCGTGTATGCCAGGTCAGCAGTGGCGCGGAAACCTTCCAGGTAGTCTGCGGCGCGCCGAACGTGCGCCCGGGTTTGAAAATCCCGTTCGCGATGATCGGTGCCGAACTGCCTGGCGACTTCAAGATCAAGAAGGCCAAGCTGCGCGGCGTCGAGTCCAACGGCATGCTCTGCTCGCAATCCGAGCTGCAGGTGGGTGAGGGCAATGACGGTCTGATGGAACTGCCGGCCGATGCGCCGGTGGGTGAAGACTTCCGCGTTTACCTGGACCTGGAAGACGCCAGCATCGAGGTCGACCTGACCCCGAACCGTGGCGACTGCTTGTCCCTTGCCGGCCTGGCCCGCGAAGTCGGCGCGCTGTATGCCGCTCCGGTCAGCCGTCCGCTGGTGGCCAGCGTGCCTGCCGCCCACGACGAAGTGCGCCCGGTCGAAGTGCTGGCGCCGGATGCCTGCCCGCGCTACCTGGGCCGGGTGATTCGCAACGTCGACCTGTCCCGGCCTACGCCGCTGTGGATGGTCGAGCGTTTGCGTCGTGCCGACGTGCGCAGCATCGATGCTGCCGTCGACATCACCAACTACGTGATGCTGGAGCTGGGTCAACCGCTGCACGCCTTCGATCTTGCCGAAATCAACGGCGGGATTCGCGTGCGCATGGCCGAAGAGGGCGAGAAGCTGGTACTGCTCGACGGTCAGGAAGTCAGCCTGCGTGCCGATACCCTGGTTATCGCCGACCATACCCGGGCCCTGGCAATCGCCGGCGTCATGGGCGGCGAGCACAGCGGCGTTAGCGCAACCACGCGTGACGTGTTCCTCGAGAGCGCCTTCTTCGACCAGATCGCGGTCGCCGGCAAGGCCCGTTCCTACGGTCTGCACACCGACGCATCGCACCGCTACGAGCGTGGCGTGGACTGGCAACTGGCCCGTGAAGCCATGGAGCGTGCCACCGGCCTGCTGCTGGAAATCACCGGTGGCGACGCTGGCCCGATCATCGAGACCGTCAGCGAGCAGCACCTGCCATCGATCGCGCCGGTCACCCTGCGCGCCCAACGCATCACCCAGATGCTCGGCATGGAAATGGATCCGGTCGAAGTCGAGCGTTTGCTCAGCGCTTTGGGCCTGGCCATTTCTGCCGACGGGGAAGGGCAGTGGCGCGTAGAAGTGCCAAGCCATCGCTTCGACATCAGCCTGGAAGTCGACTTGATCGAAGAGCTGGCGCGCCTGTACGGCTACAACCGCCTGCCAGTTCGTTACCCGCAAGCCCGTCTGGCGCCACAAGCCAAGGCTGAAGCGCGCAGCGAACTGCCTGAGCTGCGTCGCCTGCTGGTTGCACGTGGCTATCAGGAAGCGATCACCTACAGCTTCATCGATCCGAAACAGTCCGAACTGTTCAATCCGGGCGTTGAACCGCTGCTGCTGGCCAACCCGATCTCCAACGACATGGCGGCCATGCGCTCGTCCCTGTGGCCGGGTCTGGTCAAGTCGTTGCAGCACAACCTGAACCGTCAGCAGGATCGCGTCCGTCTGTTCGAAAGCGGCCTGCGCTTTGTCGGTCAACTGGACGGCCTCAAGCAGGAGCCAATGCTTGCTGGTGTGGTCTGCGGCAGCCGCCTGCCGGAAGGCTGGGCGCAGGGTCGTGACGTGGTCGATTTCTTCGACATCAAGGCTGATGTGGAAGCGGTGCTGGGCTTTGCCGGTGCACTGGATTCGTTCACGTTCGTCCCAGGCAGCCACCCGGCGCTGCACCCGGGCCAGACCGCGCGCATCGAGCGCGAAGGTCGCGAAGTCGGTTACGTCGGCGCGATTCACCCGGAGTTGTCGAAAACCCTCGGTCTCGACCGTCCGGTGTTCGTCTTCGAGCTGGTATTGGGCGAAGTGGCCTTGGGCAAAATGCCGAAATTCCACGAGTTATCGCGCTTTCCTGAAGTTCGTCGTGACCTTGCACTGCTGGCCGATGCTGGTGTTGCCGCCAGCGCTGTCATGGAGGTAATCCGTGAAAATGCAGGTGAATGGCTGACAGACCTCAGGCTCTTTGACGTTTATCAGGGTAAAGGCATTGATCCTCATAGAAAAAGCCTTGCCGTTGGCTTGACCTGGCAGCATCCATCGCGCACTCTTAATGACGATGAGGTGAATACCACGACGCAAAACATCCTCACCTCGCTCGAACAAAGGTTGAACGCCACGTTAAGGAAGTGACGTATGGGGGCTCTGACGAAAGCTGAGATGGCGGAACGTCTGTATGAAGAGCTGGGCCTGAACAAACGGGAGGCCAAGGAATTGGTCGAACTGTTTTTTGAAGAAATCAGGCACGCGCTCGAAGACAACGAACAAGTCAAATTGTCCGGTTTCGGCAATTTCGACCTTCGGGACAAACGCCAGCGGCCTGGCCGCAATCCGAAAACGGGGGAAGAAATCCCGATCACGGCTCGCCGTGTGGTCACCTTTCGTCCAGGGCAGAAGTTGAAGGCCCGAGTTGAGGCTTATGCTGGAACCAAGTCATAACGACGAGCTTCCCGTCATCCCAGGCAAACGCTACTTCACCATTGGTGAAGTCAGCGAGCTCTGTGCGGTAAAGCCGCACGTGCTGCGCTACTGGGAGCAGGAGTTTCCTCAACTCAACCCCGTCAAGCGCCGCGGAAACCGCCGCTATTATCAGCGCCAGGATGTGCTGATGATCCGCCAGATCCGCGCGTTGCTCTACGACCAGGGGTTCACCATCGGCGGCGCACGCTTGCGTTTGTCCGGCGATGAAGCCAAAGACGACACCACCCAGTACAAACAAATGATCCGCCAGATGATCTCCGAACTCGAAGATGTACTGGTGGTTCTCAAGAAATAAATACTTGCTTTAAATACTTCCAGTTTTCAAAAGCTTGCGATATATTCTTGAGCGTTCTTCGAGAACAGCAACAGGTAACACGCCTAGTCGGGGCGTAGCGCAGTCCGGTAGCGCACTAGCATGGGGTGCTAGGGGTCGAGTGTTCGAATCACTCCGTCCCGACCATATAATTCAAAGGGTTGCGAGATTTTATCTCGCGACCCTTTTTTATTTTTGATCGTTTTTACCCCTACAAAACGGCTGGCTTTCGGTGGAGTTCGATTATTCACTGTCCGCACGTACAGTATGGGTGCCGAAAGTGTTGACGCCGACGCCGAATTGACCCACGTGCCGATGTAAGACTGACCCTCCTAAAATAGGACCAATCTAGAACAGGTAATGGTTTGCGAGGAATCAGACTGGGTCAGTGACATCTCGGCAACTAGGTCAATTCGGCGTCGGCGCCAACACCTGACGGGTTCGAGTGGACGTGGTGAGCGGGCCTGGGGTCAGTAGAATCGGCGCGGTGTGGTTTATGGGAGGGGCTCGCTGCGGGGAAGTGATTGGGTTTGAGCCCGCGCGGCGCAGTTCGCTGCAGCGCCGCGTGGTGCCTACTTGGCGTTAGTTTTTTGCTTCGGTTTTACCATCGTAACGCGCTCGCCATTTCTCCAGCACTGCGGCCCGCTGGCTGCCCGCCTGGTCAAAATCGACAGTGATCAATCGGTCGTAATACGCATCCGGCATTTCCGCCAACTTGCTGTTGAATTCGGGGCGAGCCAATGCGGCTGCATTGGGTTGATACAGCATGAACGCTTGTTCGCTGACTGCAAAGTCTTCGAGTTTTTTTGCTGCTTCAAGGTTTTTGCTGCCTTTCGTCAGCGCCACCGCGTTGATGTCCAGCCCCAGGCCTTCGGTCGGTAGCACGATGTCCAGTGGCGCGCCTTGACGTTTGAGCGTGACAGCCCGGTAGTCCAGGGAAATACCGATCGGGTATTCACCCATCGCCGCTTGGGTACAGGGCTTGGAGCCGGAGTGGGTGTATTGGCCAATGTTGGCGTGGAGTTTGTCCATGAAAGCCCAGGCCTTGTCTTCGCCCATGATTTGTACCCAGGCGTTGACGGCTGAATAGCCCGTGCCTGAGGAGGCAGGGTTAGGCATTACGATTTTGCCTTTGTAGATCGGCTTAGTCAGGTCTTCCCAACTGGTGGGAATCGGCAGGTTCTGTTTTTTTGCCTCTACCATGTTCACGCAGACGGCGGTCGCCTCCACTCCATTGCCGACCCATTGCGGCGGATTTTGCTTGTCACGAAAGCGTGGATCTACTTTCTCCACATCCTCGGGCGCATACGCCTGGAGCATGCCTTCCTTGCCCAGCAAAGCCACACTCGATGCGTACAGCCCCCAGATGGCATCTGCTCGTGGGTTGGCTTTTTCAGCCAGCAACTTGGCAGTGATGATCCCCGTCGAGTCCCTTACCCATTTGATCTGAATATCGGGGTTCTTGGCTTCAAAGGCTTTTTTGTATCCAGCAAGCTGTTCGTTTTCCATGGCCGTATAGACGGTCAGTTCCGTGCTGGCGAAAGCCGTGCAGGCAATGCCGACACCAAGAATGGCGGCAACGAGGGTATTCCAGGATTTGATCATGGTATGTCTCATTCAGTGGGAGGGTGAGAACAGGAATTACGGATTCAAGCGTGCCCAGTTCGCCAGTGCTGGGTATGCCTGAGAAGGCCGCGCGACAGCATGTAAAGCACCAATGACACAAGGGCTGAGGTCAGGAGGATCAGCGTAGACAAGGCGGCAGCGGCGCCGATGTTGCCCGCGTCGTCCAGATTGAGTACGGCAACTGCCGCCAGAATGGTGTCGGGGCTGTAGAGAAAAATCAGCGCCGATACCGATGTCATCGAGGAGACGAAAAGGTAGCGAAATAACTCAAGCAATGCGGGTAGGCAGATGGGCAGCGTCACTCGCCGGTAGGTGGTGAGTAGTGGCACTTTGAGAGACAGCGAAGCGGATTCAATCTCTTCGTTCAGTTGGCGCAAGGCGGTAGTGGCGGTCATTTGCGCCGGCGTCAGGAACCGCATCACACAGCACACAACCATTAACGCTATGCCACCGTACATGCCGTTCAGCGGGTTGGCGGGATGGTTGAAGAAAAATACATACCCCAGGCCCATGACCAAACCCGGCACTGCCATCGGCAACATGCATAGCAATCGCAGCAGGTTATCAAGCCAGCCGCTGCGGGTTTTCTCCATCAGGTAGGCGCAGGTGAAAATGACCGGTGTGCCGATCACGGCGGTCAGACTCGCCAGCAACACGCTGTTGCGGTACGCCAACCAGCCGACATCACCGCCGGATTCGAAGTCGTAATGTCGTAGTGAGACCGTTAAGTCGTACGGCCAGAAGTTGATCAGGGAGGCCCCAACGGCAACCACCACCAGACTTAAGAGCGCCAGGCCGATCGCCCCAGCGATCAATAACAAAATAGAGTCACGGGGCCGATTGGTCGGCGTTACATAAGTGGCTGCCTGGCTACTCACCTGGCTGCCGCGCAATCTGCGCATCCATGCATCAACTGCAAAACTGATGAGGGCGGGAACCAACAAGACGCTACCAATCAGCGCGCCTTCAGAGAATTTTTGCTGGCCCACCACCGACTTGTACGCCTCCATCGCCAGCACTTGGTAGTCGCCGCCGATAACAACCGGAATACCAAAGTTGGTGATGGTTTGCGTGAACACCAGGCAACTGGCGGCAAACACTGCGTAGCGAGTGCCGGGCCATGTGACATTAAGGAAAGTTTTCCAATGGTTCGCGCCCATACTGATCGACGCGTCGTACAGGCGTGCATCGGCCAAGCCCAAAGAAGAGATGAGGATCATCAGGGCCATTGGGAAGTTGTAAAACGCTTGCCCTAGCACGATGCCGGAATAGCCGTAAATGCCGTCCGGGAACCAGGATTTCAGTAGCCCCTGGTTTCCGAACAAGTAGATCAGCGCGATAGCCGACAGCATTGACGGCGCCATCAGCGGCAGCAGCGATAGGCTTCGAAGCAACGCTTTACCCGGCATCCAGCTGCGTTGCAGGGCATAGGCGAATACGTACGCAGCGGGCACAACTAACGCAACGGTGCTGAGAGAAACCTTGACGCTGTTGCCCAGCAACCACAAAAAGCGTGGGCTCGAGAGCAGTTGCCAGACACCGGCAAGACCGTCTTGCACATCGACTACTTTACCAAGCATGGTCATCAGCGGCAGGGCGAGCCCGACGACCAGAAATAGCACCATCAACAGCTTCACGCCACGGGTGAATAACAGATCGAGGAGCGCGGCTTTAGGCGACCGTGTCAAAGGCTCGGGCTGCAGAGGCGCTGAGTGAGGGAACTGCAAACTGGTCATCGCACCGCTCCTGGAAAAGCCCGTAAGCTGTGGGATGGAAACGTCAGCCATACCCGCTCGGCATCTATCGGTGCGGCGTTCAGATCAGCGCTGATCTCTGCAACAAGCTGCTGGCCGCGTAGCTGATCCAGCTCCACCGTGAGCCGGTAGCGATTACCCAGAAACAGTTTCTCGACGACCTGTGCCGCCATGCTGTTGGAGGCTTGTGGGTGATTGTCGATACGCAAGGCTTCGGGCCTGCAAAAAAGCCTGCCTGGCCCGCCGGAGGGGACTTTATCAAGGTGTAGGGAGACAGCGCCCAGGTGCGCCTGGCCATCGCTCAGGCTCTGATAATCGAGCCAGTTGGCCTGACCAATGAAGTTGGCGACGAAGGGTGTAGCGGGCGAGCGATAGATGTTTTCCGGGGTATCGAATTGCTCTATGCGGCCTTGGTTCATCACCGCGATACGATCCGCCATGACCATCGCTTCGTCCTGGTCGTGAGTGACCATTACGGTGGTGATACCGAGTTCGCGTTGCAGCGTGCGCAGCTCATAGCGCAGATGTTCGCGCACTTTTGCATCCAGTGCCGACATCGGTTCATCCAGCAGCAACAGCGAAGGAGAGGGCGCCAACGCACGCGCCAGTCCGACACGTTGCTGTTGTCCGCCGGACAATTGGCCTGGGTATTTGCCAGCCATTGCAGTCAGGCCGACGAGCTCAAGCATTTCCTGGACACGTTCGCGTACCTGGGAGTGCAGGAGGTTTCGGGTGCTCAGGCCATAGCCGATGTTTTGCGCAACGGTGAGGTTCGGAAACAACGCGTAGGACTGAAACAGAATCCCGTAATCGCGCTCTTGGGGATGGGCCCGAGTGATGTCCTTAGGGCCAATCAGCAAGCGGCCGGCGTCTTGTTTTTCCAGGCCGGCAATGATCCGCAGCAGCGTGGTTTTTCCACACCCTGAAGGTCCGAGCAAACACACAATCTCGCCTGCCCTTACCTCAAGCGAGACATCATTTAGTACGCTCAGTTTGCCGAATGATTTACCGATACCTTGAACCGAAAGCGGCACGGTAGACAGTTGGGCGATGGTAGAAGCCATGGTGAATCCCTATGCAATGCCAGCCACCAAAAACCGATGGTGGTACCGATGTAAAACAACGGTAATGAGCGAATGACTGGCAGATAGGAAGTTAGCGAATGCAGGCAATCTGGCGTTGCCGTGCGGGAGTTGCTTCGCCTGGATTTGATGTATCACGCAGAAAAATGACCCGCAAACATAAAACTGGAAAAAAACGCCAGCTAATCAATTTAGCTACCGTCCACTCGAACGTTAATCGGGGTAATAGTTAATAAATACAATTAGATAGAAGGTTCTTTTGTTGTGAGGACGACGAATTTCACTGCGCAAAATTTCCTATGAATTCATAGGTTTTTTGCGCCCTGAGTGTCAGATCCGAGGTCGTACAGCTCGGCTCACATCAAAACCGGCGCCGATGGATGAATCAGTCCTGCTAATACCTGGCTAGCCTATAACCGATTGGATTGATGATTTGGTGGTTGGCATTCTGGCCCCTCCCTTAAAGTGAGTCACCCTATGTCCGATGCCAATCTGGCCACATTGCTTGTACTGATTTCTGCCTTCATGCACGCCAGTTGGAACGCCGTCGTCAAGTCCAGTAATGATCGACTGTCCTCGATGGCAATGGTCGACGGGGTCGCGTTTATTGTCGCGTTGATCGCCTTACCCTTTGTCGAGGTGCCTGCACTGCCGGTGTGGGGGCTGATCGGGCTGTCCGTCGCGGTCAATCTGTTCTATCGCTACTTCTTGATCAGGGCTTACCACTTTGGCGATTTCGGCCAGGTGTACCCACTGGTTCGCGGTTTGCCACCTTTGCTGGTAGTGGTGTTTGCGACACTGTGGCTGGGGGAGACCTTGTCACCGCTGGGCTTGGCGGGCGTGGCTATCTTGTCGCTCGGGGTCCTTAGCCTGTTACGCGTGACCGAACAATGGCAGGCGCCGCGTAATGCTTTGGCAGCCGGCGTGTGTGTGGCCTTGTACACGGTCATTGATGCTCAGGGGGTGCGGAGCGCTCAGGGGGTGCTTTCTTATCTGGTGTATTTCACCTTGGTACTTAGCGTGCCGATCCCGCTTTTTGCCGCGCGGCGTCGGCGTCGGGCGCTGCTCCAGCATGTGCAGGGTCATTGGCGAATGTCGGTGTTTGGTGGGCTGACTTACTGCGCAGCCTACGCCCTGGTGCTGTGGGCCATGACGCTGGAAAACGTGGCGAAAATCGCAGCCTTGCGCGAAAGCAGTGTGATCATCGGTGCGGTGATCGCCACGCTCCTGTTCAAAGAGCCATTCGGTCGCCGCCGATTGATTGCCGCAGTCACCGTGACCCTTGGAATTGTGTTGATCAAATACGCCGCTTAACCGAAGCGCTTTTGCGCCACTTTCAGGAAGTCGTCAATCAGCCGTGCAGCGCGACGTTCTTTCAGGCAGTACAGAAACTCGTCGAGCAAGGCCGCTTGATGAATCGTCACGATTCGCAACTCCTGACTGTCAGGCACTTCGTGGCGCGCGATAATACTCACACCGATGTTACGCAATACCGCTTCCCGGATGGCTTCGCGACTGCCGATTTCAATGACGTTCTCAAGCTTGAGTTGTGCTTGTGCGAGCATGTCTTCAGTGAGTTGGCGAGTGTGAGAGCCCGGCTCCCGCATCAGCACACAATGACGTTCGATTGCGCTTAATGAGATGCGGCTTTGGTTCGCCAGCGGATGGCTCCGATGGGCCACCAGCACCAGTGGGTCTTGCCCCAATAGCAGACAGAACAGTCGCGGGTCTGTCAGTTGCTGAGAGGACGTCACCAGATCGACCCGGTATTCATCCAGCGCATTAATCATCTGTTGTGAGTTACCCAACTCCAGGCTGACTTGCACTTCATGCTGTTCGCGAAACGCCTTTACCAAATCCAGGATGTAGTAGGGCGCGGTGGCGCCGATCCGAAGTTTTCCGGCTTTGCTGCTGGCGTTGTTCAAAAAGAACTCGATGTTCAAACCGTGAGAGATCATCGGTTTGATCAGTGGCAATAACCGGATACCGGTCTCGCTGAGAGTCAGACGCCTGCCACCCCGATAAAACAGCTCGATTGCAAACTGACTTTCCAACTGGCGAATCTGGTTGGTCACCGTGGGTTGGCTCAGGCCCAGCTTCCTGGCGGCAAGAGTCACGCTGCCTAACTGGGCAACCATGTAGAAAGCTTTGAGTTCCGATTCAAGCATTATTCGCGCTCTGGCTTTAGGTCGGCCCGGTCGAATAGGCCAGGAAGTCAGCGGCTATCTTAAGGCCTGAGTTTGAATTTTGCATACGCCTGATCACTCGGGACATGCGTAGTTTGGTGTCGACGATGACATGCGCAGGCAGGTCGCTCAAATCGGTTAATCCAGGGTCAGCATCGGAAAAACCAATACCACCGACCGCTAAGGTCAACTTATTAGTGAAATACAATAAATCATTTATTTATTGTTTATAGGTCACTGCTTTGATATCGCAATGCATCACTCCCCCAGTACAACAATACCGCCGGAGAAGATCATTACCAAAGCCGAATTCCCGATTACCCAGCCACTGGCAACCCATCGGTGACAACGCCCCTCCAAAGGGTCATGCGATCAACGCGACAATAAACGCGACACCGTCAACCATTGCCATCGATGAGATTCGATCATTACTGGACTTGACGACGGCGTTCCAACTGGCGTGCATGAAGGCAGAAATCAGTACCAGCAGTTTGGCCAGATTGGCGTCAGACATGGGGCGGCTCACTCTAAAAAAGTCGCAGCCTGCCAACCACAAAATTATCAATCCAATCGGTTATAGGGAAGCTGGGTATCAGTACACCTGATTTCTTCCTTCTCGACGCATATCGTTGTGAATCAACCTGCGCGGTCCAGGGCTTAATGGCACATAAGGCCTATGGATCCATAGGCATTCTTGCTCTGCGGAATTCGATGCTCCCCCACAATAAAATTCATCCTATCTCATTGTCTTTACTGATAATTAACTAATATTGATTTCGAACAGATGAGCGCTTAGCTCATTATCTGACTGTTTTTTTCAGTTTTCTGTTTACCGGTCATTTTTCTGCGTGATAAATCAAATCCAAGGCATCACTCCTCACAACAACAAGACCGCCGGAGAAGATCATGACCAAAGCCGAATTCCCGATTACCCAGCCACTGGCAACACCTGCCCTGGGTGAACCTTACCTGCTCACACCAGGCCCGCTGACCACCTCCAAAGCGACCAAAGAAGCCATGCTCCGCGATTGGGGTTCATGGGATGGTGCGTTCAACCGGGTAACCGCCGAAGTTCGCCAGAACCTTCTTGGCATGGCAGGGGTGCAGGACGATAGCTTTGCGTGTGTGCCTCTACAAGGCAGTGGCAGTTATTCCGTGGAGGCTGCTCTTGCGACTGCCATCCCGCGTGATGGCAAAGCCTTGGTGCTGATGAATGGTGCCTATGGCCAGCGCGCTACCAAAACGCTGGAATACCTTGGCCGGGCATACATTACTTTAGACAAGGGTGACTACCTACCGCCGCAGCCTGATGAAGTTGACGCTCTGCTCAAAGAAAATCCGGATGTGACCCACGTCTTTCTAGTCCACTGCGAAACCAGTTCCGGCATCCTCAACCCGCTGCGTGAGATTGCCGATGTAGTAAAGGCTCACGGTAAAAGCCTGATTATCGACGCCATGAGTACCTTCGGCGCTGTGCCGGTAACCGTCAACGAAATTGACTTTGATGTGCTGGTGTCCTCGGCCAATAAATGCATCGAAGGTATTCCTGGCTTCGGCTTCGTGATCATCCGCCGCTCGGTATTGGAGTCTGCCAAGGGCCGAGCCAACTCCCTGTCCCTGGACCTCTACGAGCAGTGGGTCTACATGGAACGCACCGGTCAGTGGCGCTTCACCCCGCCGACTCACAGCGTGGTGGCCTTCCACAAAGCCCTCGAACAGCACGCGCTCGAAGGCGGCGTGCATGGTCGTCTGGCGCGCTATACGCGCAATCGTGACGTCCTGGTGAACGGCATGCGTGAACTCGGATTCCGCACCCTGCTGGAAGACTGCTGGCTGTCGCCGATCATCACCACATTCTTTTGCCCCGAGCACCCGAACTTCCAGTTCATGCGTTTCTATGAAGAGCTCAAGACCCGCCAATTCATCATTTACCCGGGCAAGCTGACCCAGGCTGAAAGCTTCCGCATCGGTTGCATCGGTCAGATCGACGAATACATCGTCCACCAACTTCTACGCGCCATTGCCGACAGTCTCGTGGCAATGGGCGTGGACATGCCAAAACCAGCAACCTGATCGACCCCCTTTCAAGATCCCTGTCGATTCGAGCATCGGTGCAATGGGTAGCACCTATGGATAGGGATCTTTTTTAACCATGGATCCGGTGACTTATCGCTCGGCAGCGCCGAGCAGGAGTCAGCGATCGCGGCAATTTAATACAAGAAGTCTGACGCCATCCTCATAGCCATCTAATCGATGTTGTGTGCGTGGATAGGCCTTCTGCACTGAAAACAAAAACAAAAACCAATTAATTGCGCTGTCTGGCACCTCATACGGGATCAGAACACCATGAACAAAAACACCACAAGCCCCCTCGCAAGTGGCTGGAAATCCCTCCACCGTTGGCGGGTGCAGGTTTTCCTCATTACTTGGCTGGCCTATGCCGCCTTCTATTTCACCCGCAAAGCGTTCTCAGTCGCCAAACTCGGTATTGGCGAGGACCCGAACTTCATGCTCGAAAAGGCCATGATGGCCAACCTCGACGCCCTCTATCTGACTGCTTATGCCGTAGGCCAGTTTCTATGGGGCAATTTCGCTGACCGCTTCGGACCGCGGATCGTTGTTCTTAGTGGCCTGGTTATATCGGCTGTGGCAGCACTGCTAATGGGCACCTACGCCACGTTACCGATATTCGTTTCCTGCATGCTGGTACAGGGCCTTGCTCAGTCCACCGGTTGGTCAGGCCTATGTAAGAACCTTGGCAGTTTCTTCAGTACTGGCGAACGTGGTCGCGTAATGGGGTATTGGTGCACCTGCTACGCCTTCGGCGGTCTGGTAGCAACGCCATTTGCCGGTTGGTGGGCCTACAACTCTTACCACGACTGGCGCATAGCGTTCATCAGCAGCGCTGTTGTGGTGCTGGTGGTGGCGGTGTTGTTCTATTTCCTGCAACGCAACCGGCCGGAGGACGTCGGTCTGCCTCCTGTTGAAATCGAAATCGAGCCCGTCAGCAACGTCATCGTTCCACGCGAAAGCATGTGGGCGGGCTTGCGTACTGTCATGAAAAATCGAACCGTGTTGGTTCTGGGCCTTGCCTATTTCATGCTTAAACCCGCGCGCTACGCCATTCTCTTGTGGGGCCCGGTAATCATCTACGAACGGATGCCTGCAATCGGCAAAGTTGCATCCGCTATCGTACCTACCGCTTTCGAACTGGCGGGGCTGGTAGGCCCCATCCTTATCGGTATCGCCTCAGACAAGTACTTCGGCGCTCGTCGTATGCCGGCCTGTGTCCTTAGCCTGGTTGTCCTCACCCTCTGCTTAGGGTTGTTTGTTCCTGCGATGCAGAGCGGCAGTCTCTACATGGTGGTCGGCCTGCTGTTCATGATGGGCCTGACACTCTATGGGCCGGATTCGATGATCAGCGGCTCGGCGGCCATTGATTTCGGTAGCAAGGACGGAGCGGCCTCATCCGCAGGTTTCGTCAACGGTTGCGGTTCGATAGGCGCAATCCTCGGCGGCTTGCTGCCAGGTTACTTCGACACAATCACCGTGTTTTTGGTCTTCACCGGCGCTGCACTTTTGGCCAGCCTGATGTTGGTTCCGTTTTGGAACAGCCGTCCGAAAACAGTGGAAAAACAACAGTCTGTCTCGCTGCCCGTACAACCGGTCATTGTCGGCACCAACTCCTGAACTTGTAGTCACCTCATACCCTTTGCTGGAGCGATCATCATGAATTACAAACAACCCGATCAACTGCAAGCCGTGGTTCTGGACTGGGCGGGCACCGTCGTTGATTTCGGGTCTTTCGCACCCACGCAGATCTTCGTCGAGGCCTTCGGCGAGTTCGGCGTCGCGGTCTCCCTGGCAGAAGCTCGCGGACCCATGGGCATGGGCAAGTGGGATCACATCCGCACGCTGTGCAACGAGCCACAAATCGCCGAACGTTACCGGGCAGCCTTCGGCCGCCTGCCGACGGATGATGATGTCACCGCCCTCTATGAGCGATTCATGCCTTTGCAGATCGAAAAGATCGCTCTGCATTCTGCGTTGATTCCCGGTGCCCTCGATACGATCGATGCCTTGCGCGACAAGGGTCTGAAAATCGGTTCATGTTCCGGTTACCCGGCAGTCGTCATGGAAAAAGTCGTCGAACTGGCGCGCAAGAACGGCTACGTCGCCGACCACGTGGTGGCCACCGATGAAGTGCCCAACGGACGCCCGCACCCAGCTCAGGCCCTGGCCAATGTCATCGCTCTGGGGATCAGCGACGTCGCGGCTTGCGTCAAGGTCGACGACACCTGGCCGGGCATCCTCGAAGGCCGCAGCGCAGGCATGTGGACGGTCGCATTGACCTGTTCCGGAAACGCACTGGGCCTGACTTATGCAGAGTTCAAGGACTTGCCCTCGGACAAGTTGGCCGAAGAGCGCGCCCGCATCATCAAGATGTTCGAAGGTTCTCGCCCGCATTACCTGATCGACACCATCGTCGATTTACCCGCAGTCATTGAAGACATCAATGCGCGCCTGGCACGCGGAGAAACCCCACAGGGTTCCTGATCCTGCACCGCTTGTGTAACTGACAGTGGCCGTCTCACGGACGGTCACAACCAAAAAACAACAAGAGAACCCGACCATGAACTACGCCCACCCAGGCACTCCCGGTGCCATCGTTTCCTTCAAGTCCCGTTATGGCAACTACATCGGCGGTGAGTTCGTTGCGCCGGTCAATGGTCAGTACTTCACTACGACTTCTCCCGTGAATGGCCAACCGATTGCCGAATTCCCGCGCTCCAGCGCCGAAGACATCGACAAGGCTCTGGACGCTGCCCATGCGGCGGCCGATGCCTGGGGTAAAACCTCGGTTCAGAACCGCTCCCTGGTATTGCTGAAAATCGCCGACCGCATCGAACAGAACCTGGAACTGCTGGCCGTCACCGAAACCTGGGACAACGGCAAAGCCGTGCGCGAAACCCTCAACGCCGACATCCCGCTGGCCGTGGATCACTTCCGCTACTACGCCGGTTGCATCCGTGCCCAGGAAGGCAGTTCGGCCGAAATCAACGAACACACCGCGGCGTATCACTTTCATGAACCGCTGGGCGTGGTTGGGCAGATCATTCCGTGGAACTTCCCGATCCTGATGGCCGCCTGGAAACTCGCCCCGGCCCTGGCCGCCGGTAACTGCGTGGTGCTCAAGCCTGCCGAGCAAACCCCGCTGGGCATCACCGTGCTGATCGAACTGATCGGCGACCTGCTGCCACCGGGCGTGCTGAACATCGTGCAAGGCTTCGGCAAAGAAGCCGGCGAAGCGCTGGCCACCAGCAAGCGCATTGCCAAGATTGCCTTTACCGGCTCGACCCCGGTCGGCTCGCACATCATGAAATGCGCCGCCGAAAACATCATCCCGTCCACCGTGGAACTGGGCGGCAAGTCGCCGAACATCTTCTTCGAAGACATCATGCAGGCCGAACCGTCCTTCATCGAGAAAGCCGCGGAAGGCCTGGTGCTGGCGTTCTTCAACCAGGGCGAAGTCTGCACCTGTCCATCCCGCGCCCTGGTGCAAGAGTCGATCTACGACGACTTCATGCAAGTGGTGATGAAGAAGGTTCAGCAAATCAAACGTGGCGATCCGCTGGACACCGACACCATGGTCGGCGCCCAGGCATCCGAGCAGCAATTCGACAAAATCCTCTCGTACCTGGAAATCGCCAAGGGCGAAGGCGCCGAGCTGCTGACTGGCGGCAAGGTGGAAAAACTCGAGGGTAGCCTGGCGAGCGGGTATTACATCCAGCCGACCCTGCTCAAGGGCACCAACAAAATGCGCGTGTTCCAGGAAGAAATCTTTGGCCCGGTGGTGAGCATCACCACCTTCAAGGACGAAGCCGAAGCCCTGGCCATCGCCAACGACACCGAGTTCGGCCTGGGCGCCGGTCTCTGGACCCGCGACATCAACCGCGCCTACCGCATGGGCCGCGCCATCAAGGCCGGTCGTGTGTGGACCAACTGCTACCACCTGTATCCGGCGCATGCCGCGTTCGGTGGCTACAAGAAATCCGGCGTCGGCCGTGAAACTCACAAAATGATGCTCGATCACTATCAGCAGACCAAAAACCTGCTGGTGAGCTACGACATCAATCCGTTGGGTTTCTTCTAAAAATCGAGGGCACCGCAGATATTTCTGCGGTGCCTTTGCTATCGCCTTCGCGAGCAAGCCCGCGCCCACAGAATGACGAATTGAATGCTGACGACCCTTCGGAGCCCTCGATGAAAATCCGTTACAAGGTAAGCCTTGTGGCTGCTTGTGTGCTGTTCATAACCACCAGTCTTCTGTCGCTGGTCCAGGTCAGTCAGGTCCGTTCTATTTTGCGCACGCAAGTTGAGGAAGGTATCTCCGAATCGAGCAATGCAGTGGCACGGCAGATCGAAAACTGGCTGAACGCCAAACTTCGGCTGATGGACTTGACGGTCCAATCCATCGATAGCCAGTACAGTCCTCAAGCCACTCAACGCATCATCAGTTTCCCAACACTGAAGAATGAATTCGAGCTGGTTTTCGGTGCGCTGGAGTCCGACGGCAAACCCATCAAGAACTCCGAATCCTGGAATCCAAAACCTGACTACGATGGACGCTTACGCCCTTGGTACGCGACCGGTAAAGTTGCTATGCAGGCCGTTCTAACCGAACCCTACAAAGACTCCACTACCGGCGATATCCTGATTTCGGCCGTTGCCAGGATCAGCGATACCAATCAGTTTCTTGGTGTGCTGGGTGGGGATCTACGTTTGAATACGGTGGCTGAAGCGGTCAATACGCTGGATTTCAGTGGGGCCGGTTATGCGTTTCTGTTAAGTCGAAACGGCAACATCATTTCCCACCCGAACGCCGAGCTAAACGGTAAACCCTACACAGAGATTTTCGGTGGAGCCCAGCCGCCACTGAAGAGTCAGATCCAAGAAATCAAGATAGGGGAGAAGACACTTCTGGTGTCCTTCATACCGCTTTCCCGGCTAAAGGGCATGGATTGGTACATCGGGGTTGTGCTTGACCAAGATATCGTTATGGCTGCGGCCCATTTGTTGAGTTGGAGGGCAGTCATCGGAACCCTTCTCGGTGTGACAATCAGCCTGCTTCTGTTAGGGCTGTTAGTGAAACGACTGCTCTGGCCGCTGGAACAACTGAAGGAGTCGCTCGCCGATATCAATCGTGGGGACGGCGACCTTACCCGGCAATTACCCGTGAGCGGCAACGATGAAATTACGCTGGTTTCGGGGGAATTCAACCGGTTCCTGCAGAACCTGAAAGCACTCATTGGTGATGTGAAGAACAGCTCGCAACAAGTCCGCGAGAGCACCGCAGCGACTTCCTCTGAAGCGGATCAAGCGTCCAACCGTGTACAGATCCAATTGCAGGAACTGGATCAGCTGTCCACCGCCATGCAGGAGATGGCCTCGACCGCTGAGGATGTGGCGCGCAATGCCCAAGCCGCAGCGGAGGCGGCGATCGCTGCCAACGAGGAAACCGCAGACGGGGTGGCGCTGGTCTCCAGGTCAACAGGGGCGATCAAGCGCTTGGCTGAGGAGATGGACAACACAGGTCAGGCGATCAATGAGTTGTCCACGCTCAGTCAAAGCATTGAATCGATCGTGGCGGTCATCACCAGCATCGCTGATCAGACCAATCTTCTCGCGCTCAATGCAGCCATCGAGGCGGCACGCGCTGGCGAATCGGGGCGCGGTTTTGCCGTGGTGGCTGATGAGGTGCGCTCGCTTGCCTCGCGTACCCAGCAATCCACTCAGGAAATCCGCCTGATGATTGATCAACTGCAGACGGGAGTGAAGCACGCTCAAGTGCGAATGCAGCAAAGCCGCGACACTGCCAGCAAGACGGCAGGCGATGCCAATGCAGCCAATGACACCCTCGAGCGCATACGTGAAGCCATTTACCGCATCAATGACATGAACCTGCAGATTGCCGCCGCCGCTGAAGAACAGAGCGCTACGACCGAGGAAATCAATCGCAACACGACGAACATCCGCGATATCAGTCTTGAAGTATCCGGCAGTGCGGACAAGCAGGTTCGTCAATGCTCGGCGATGGTGGACCACGTCGGCCAGCAGGACAAACTTCTCAGTCGATTCAGGATTTGAGTTTCGCAATTGCCCGAATGCTCAGGCTGCAGACAGTGACCGATCACAAAAACAACTATTCCACCGAGGTAAGAAAGATGAGTGCGGCTTCCCTGTATCCCGTTCGTCCCGAGGTTCTGGCTAACACGCTGACCGACGAGGCCACCTACAAGGCCATGTACCAGCAGTCGGTCGTCAACCCGGACGGTTTCTGGCGCGAGCAAGCCAAACGCCTCGACTGGATCAAGCCTTTCACCACGGTGAAACAGACGTCCTTCGACGATCACCATGTCGACATCAAATGGTTCGCCGACGGCACCCTGAACGTTTCCTACAACTGCCTCGACCGTCATCTGGCCGAGCGCGGCGATCAAATCGCGATCATTTGGGAAGGGGATGACCCGGCCGAGAGCCGCAACATCACCTACCGCGAACTGCACGAACAAGTCTGCAAGTTCGCCAACGCCTTGCGTGGCCAGGATGTGCATCGCGGCGACGTGGTGACTATCTACATGCCGATGATCCCCGAAGCCGTGGTCGCCATGCTGGCCTGTACCCGGATCGGCGCGATTCACTCCGTGGTGTTCGGCGGCTTCTCGCCAGAAGCCCTGGCCGGTCGCATCATCGACTGCAAATCCAAAGTGGTGATCACCGCCGACGAAGGCATTCGTGCCGGCAAGAAAATCCCGCTCAAGGCCAACGTCGACGACGCGCTGACAAACCCGGAAACCAGCAGCATCCAGAAAGTCATCGTGTGCAAGCGCACCGGTGGCGACATCAAGTGGAACCAGCATCGCGACATCTGGTTCGAGGACCTGATGAAAGTGGCGGGCACCGTGTGCGCGCCGAAAGAGATGGGTGCCGAAGAAGCGCTGTTCATCCTTTACACCTCCGGTTCCACCGGCAAGCCGAAGGGTGTGCAGCACACCACCGGTGGCTATCTGTTGTACGCGGCCATGACCCACGAGCGCGTTTTCGACTACCGCCCGGGCGAAGTCTGCTGGTGCACAGCCGACGTCGGCTGGGTCACCGGTCACAGTTACATCGTCTACGGCCCGCTGGCCAACGGCGCGACCACGCTGCTGTTCGAAGGCGTGCCGAACTACCCGGACATCACCCGGGTGGCGAAGATCGTCGACAAGCACCAGGTCAACATCCTCTACACCGCACCGACCGCGATCCGCGCCATGATGGCCTCGGGTACTGCTGCGGTTGAAGGTGCCGATGGCAGCAGCCTGCGCCTGCTCGGTTCGGTCGGCGAGCCGATCAACCCGGAAGCCTGGGACTGGTACTACAAGAATGTCGGCAAGTCGCGCTGCCCGATCGTCGATACCTGGTGGCAGACCGAAACCGGCGGCAACATGATGAGCCCGCTGCCGGGGGCTCACGCGCTCAAGCCAGGCTCTGCGGCGCGTCCGTTCTTCGGCGTGGTGCCGGCACTGGTGGACAACCTGGGCAACATCGTCGAAGGCGAGGCCGAGGGCAACCTGGTGATTCTCGATTCGTGGCCAGGCCAGGCGCGTACGCTGTTTGGCGACCATGACCGCTTCGTCGATACTTACTTCAAGACCTTCCGTGGCATGTACTTCACCGGTGACGGCGCCCGTCGCGACGCCGATGGTTACTACTGGATCACCGGTCGCGTGGACGACGTCCTCAACGTGTCCGGCCACCGCATGGGCACCGCCGAGATCGAAAGCGCGATGGTCGCGCACCCGAAAGTCGCCGAAGCCGCTGTGGTCGGTGTGCCGCACGATATCAAGGGGCAGGGCATTTATGTCTACGTCACCCTGAAAAATGGTGAAGAGCCGAACGAGCAACTGCGCCTGGAACTGAAAAACTGGGTGCGCAAAGAGATCGGCCCGATTGCTTCGCCGGATGTGATTCAGTGGGCGCCAGGGCTGCCGAAGACCCGTTCGGGCAAGATCATGCGGCGGATTCTGCGCAAGATTGCTACTGCTGAATATGATGGGTTGGGTGATATCTCCACCCTGGCTGACCCGAGTGTGGTGCAGCATTTGATTGATACGCACAGGATGATGAAGGCAACCTGATTCATCAGGCATCATCGAGTCTTTCGCCCGGTAATTTACCGGGCGTTTTGTTGTTTGGTCCTGGTCTCAAAGAACAATGACTTCAACTATCGATCTTGCTTACTGGAATTCTTTAATACTTTCCCGTGGGTGAGGCTGTCCGTTGATCGAGTTGTGGCTAAAACTTGTCAATCTATTGCCAATAACTCTTTCTTAACTTTAATGAATTATTTTCGGTTTTTATAAAACGTGCTGTTTATGGAGTGAAAAGGAAAAGCTACATGTGTCGGGGTCGCCAGCCAAACTTGCAAACTGGTATCGGCTGGGTCGATTGTGACCTGCAATCAAACGATTTGAGATATGAGTACGTGGCGTTGAGTATGACGTTACTTTTAACAACAAAAATAAAGGAGTCGTCATGACTGCTCGTTTCCACAATCCAGTTGATACACGTTTCGGCTGGAACAGCGTTTTGGAACTCGTCGCTCTCACCGAAGACCAAAACGTCGCTCTTGTGATTTTTCCCGAAGCGCGTGGACTGGGATTGGTGGAGCGTATTCAGTTTCTACTTGGCGATCGGTTGACGTACATCGTTGAAGACGTGCAGCCCAACCCCGACGTGTCCCAACTGCGCAACACTTATGAGCGTTTCTGGCAGGAAGCAAGCGATTGCCAAACGGTCATCGCCGTCGGCGGAGGCAGTGCGATTGACACCGCGAAGGCGTTGATTGTCGGCACTGAGTCGGGCAGCTTTGATGAATTGCTTGCCTTGCTGGCAACGGGCAAGCCCTTTGTCCCAGCCCGTAGCAAAGCACTGATCGCGGTCCCCACCACGGCAGGCACCGGTAGCGAAGTGACCCCTTGGGCCACCATCTGGGACACCGAGGGCCAAAAGAAGTACTCCCTGCACCTGGATTGTACCTGGCCAAAAGTCGCCATTGTCGATCCCAACCTGATGCTCACCGTACCGGCTGGCGTCACCGTTTCCACCGGTCTGGATGCCCTGTCGCATGCGCTGGAATCCATCTGGAACATCAACGCCAACCCGATTTCAGACACCTTCGCGGTTTCCGCGATTGAGGACATTCTGGAATGCCTGCCGCTGCTGCGTCATGACCTGAGTAACAAGGAGCTGCGTTCGCGGATGGCCTTGGCCGCTCTCAAAGCCGGGATGGCTTTTTCCAACACCAAGACGGCCCTGGCTCATTCCATTTCCTACGAAATGACTCTGCGCCACGGCCTGCCCCATGGCATCGCTTGCTCCTTTACCTTGCCGCTGGTCCTGGGTTTGGCGTGGGGCCATGACGAAGCGCGCGACCGCACGCTGCAACGCATTTTCGGCAACGATCTGCCCAAGGCACAGGCGCAGCTGCGCGAGTTTCTGCACAGCCTGGGGGTGAAAACGGAGTTTGCCGACTACGGCGTCACGGCGGGCGAAGCGCAAGAGATGATTAATTTTGCCATGCAAGGTGCACGCGGCAAGAACTTCATCGGCTCTCAAGCAGCGTAACCCCTACAGCCAAGCACTGCTGCGGCGTGTCGGGCCGCGGCGATTTCCGACTGCACACTACATAAAGTGCACCCTCCGACTCGCTCGGGGGGAACGAACAATAATAAGGAAAAGATCATGAATCGTGCCCAAACCATGCCAGGTTTAGCAACCTCTACCCCCTCGTTCCGGGTCGCCCAATGGCGCATGCTGCTGGCGGCCATGTTCTGTTATCTATTTTTCTACACCGGTCGGCAGACATTTGGTTTTGCCATTCCGGGCATTCAGGCCGAGTTTGGCTTTACCAAGGAACACCTTGGTTGGGCATCGGCGGCCATGCTCTGGGCCTACGCCATTGGCCAGGCCATCAACGGCAACCTCGCGGACAAGTACGGTGGTCGGCGCATCATGACCGCCGGTGCCGTGTTGTCCTGCGTCGCCAACTGGGTGACCAGCTTCGCCAGCGGCTTTGCCGCGCTGATCCTGCCTTGGGGTATCAACGGCTACTTCCAGGCCTTGGGTTGGGCGCCGGGTAGTCGACTCCTCTCCAATTGGTGGAGTGCGGGCGAGCGCGGCAAGGTGTATGGCTTGTATGTGTTTGCCGCGGGTTGCGCCTCCGTCCTGTCCTATGTGACCTCAATCGTCGTGCTCGAAGTCTTCCAGTTGGAATGGCGCTGGATCTTCCGTTTGCCCGTACTGCTGATGCTGGCCGGCGGCATTATTTTCTATCTGGTGGCGCGTGAACGCCCGCAAGACCTGGGCTTTGAGCCCCTCGCCGATACCGGTGTGGCCAATGCCGATGACAAAGCGCACGAAGTGGCACACGGTGAAGTTGAAACCTCGGCGCAACGCTACAAAGCGGTGCTGAAGAATGCCCGCTTGATCATTGCCGCGGTATCCCTGGGGTTCCAGAACGCCGCCCGCTACGGCTTGATCGTTTGGGTGCCGGTGCACTTTCTGGGCGCAAACTGGAAAAGCGGTGACAGCCTGGTCGATCCAAAGTGGATCACCGTGGCCCTGCCCGTGGGCATGGCCATCGGCGCGCTGAGCAATGGCTGGATTTCGGACAAACTGTTCGGTTCCAAACGCTACCTGGCGATCATGCTCTACATGTTCCTCGGTGCCGGTACCAGCCTGTGGATGTGGACCCTTGCGCCTCACAGCGCCCTCGGCTTGGTGGCCTTGTTCCTCTGCGGTTTCTTCGTCTACGGTCCGGCGTCCAGCTTTTGGGCACTGTGCCCAGACTTGGTCGGCGCCAAGCGAGCGGGTACGGCCACTGGTGTCATGAACTTCTCGTCCTATCTGTTCGCCGGCCTGGCTGAACCGTTGATCGGCGGCATGCTCGACGCCACTGGCAATACTTCGCTGATCTTCATCGTGGTCACCGCTGCCTGCCTGTGCAGTGCCACGGTCGCGCTGTTTATCCGGCGTTAATGCTAAGTCTCAGTTGCACGGATTAAATGCCCGAAAAAAGAATCAGGACTTTTCTATGTACCAGTACTACGAATGGTTCCGTTCTTTTCATACGGTTGCAAGAACAGGTAGTTATGCGCTCGCAGCGGAGTATCTGAGCGTTCGCCGGCCGATTGTGTTTGAACAGGTGAGCGCTTTAGAGAGGAGTTTTTCAGTGGAGCTATTTCATCGTCGCGGGCGCTCCTTCGAATTGAGTTCCATAGGACGCCAACTGTTCGCAATAACTCGAGGTCTTTTCGATCAAGAGGATGAAACCGTGCAACCGAGGGTTAGCCCTGGCAATCTCAGGAAGGGCTCACTGCGAGTGGGTGCTGTATCTCCCCCAATAGCAATGAACATGATTTATGCATTGATGCATCACTATCCCGACATCGAGTTAAAAACATTCTTCAATACCGAAAGTACGACGTTGGAGCGGCTATACAACTTTGATATTGATGTTGCAATCCTGGCTCACTCGGAATTCGATCCGCGTTTATACACTCACTTATATCGACGCTGCCCTATTATTGCCGTTGTCCCCGAAGATCACCCCTGGGTGCAGCAACGTGAAGTTACCGTTAATCAGATCGGCAGCGAAAAACTTGTTCTGCGTGAAGGGAGCTCTCGAACGCGCCAACTCGTTGAAGAAGGATGCAGGAAACTTGATGTCGAACTCAATTGCGTAATGCAACTGAACAGCCGTGAAGCTATCGTGCACGCCATCTCGCAGAATATGGGTATTGGATTTGTCTCGGAGGTCGAATACGTTGGGGCGCCTGGTACTCGTCCAATAATCTTTGCCGATCATCCATTTCACATTGAATACTACCTTTGCTGTTTGGATATACACCGTGCACGGCCGCTGATTGCCGAATTACTTAACTTCAGCATGACGCCCTACTTGGCGCCGCATTAGTTTATTTAAAGAAGAAGCCACGAAATCACCCTCCCGCAGTTGGAGGGACGCTCCCACTCATTCCTCGAACGGAGATTCACCATGCAATACAAGCAACCTTCCCAAGTACAAGCTGTGGTCCTGGACTGGGCGGGCACTGTCGTTGACTTCGGGTCTTTCGCGCCCACTCAAATCTTCGTTGAAGCCTTCGGCGAATTCGGCGTTGCAGTCTCCTTGGAGGAAGCGCGTGGCCCGATGGGCATGGGCAAGTGGGACCACATCCGCACATTGTGCGATCAACCGCAGATTGCTGAACGCTACCGCGCCGCCTTTGATCGCCTGCCGACCGATGACGATGTCACCGCGCTCTACGAACGTTTCATGCCTCTGCAGATTGAAAAAATCGCCTTGCATTCGGCGCTGATTCCGGGCGCTTTAGAGGCCATCGCGACCCTGCGCGATAAAGGCTTGAAAATTGGTTCCTGCTCCGGTTATCCGGCGGTGGTGATGGAGAAAGTGGTCGAGTTGGCCCGGCAGAACGGCTACGTCACCGATCACGTCGTGGCCACTGACGAAGTGCCTAATGGCCGTCCGTACCCAGCCCAGGCCTTGGCGAACGTGATTGCCCTGGGGATCAGCGACGTGGCTGCCTGTGTGAAAGTCGATGACACCTGGCCAGGCATCCTCGAGGGTCGCAGCGCTGGCATGTGGACCGTCGCACTGACCTGCTCTGGCAACGCTCTGGGTCTGACCTATGACGAATACAAAAACTTGTCGGCGGCAGTACTGGCGGAAGAGCGTGCGCGGATCATCAAGATGTTCGAAGACTCGCGTCCCCACTACGTGATCGACACTATCGTCGAACTCCCCGCCGTGATCGAAGACATCAACCAACGCCTGGCACGCGGTGAGCTGCCTCAAGCCTGCTGAGTGTCTTGAGCTATTTGCTACTTGTCTGGCTTGCGCATCAAGCCGGGCAAGTAGCTACCCGAGCAATCTAAGTCATGGGAAATCCCATGAACGGAAGAGTCGGCAGACTGGCAATTTGTTTAAAAGCTATTGGGGGTTTCAGTCCAGCCGTTTTAACTTAAAAGACGAAGGAGAGATCCAAAAAGAGGCGTCTCGAATGACTATCCTGACAATTAATATGTTCAAGTCATTCACCTGTTTCGTCATCAGATTTTGAATTTATTTGTTTAAGTTTGCGTCAAAAACACGAACTAGTATTTGCAATAGTAGTTGCCGATCCAGCAACCAAAATGCGCTGTTGATCGAAAACGATACGGTTCTACATTGCGTAGCGTTTTCGTGAAACCGAGCTTTCATAATAAAAAAACCTGGAGCACAAAATGTACAAGCAAACCCTGTCGGCTGCCGTGGCGCTGGCCAGTATCTCCTCATTTGGTGTCTATGCTGGCGAAGCCGCACCCGAAGGCTTCATCTCTGGTAGCAAGGCAAGCGTCAGCTCGCGCACCATGTATTTCAACAACGACAACCGCGTTGGTGGTGCAGATCAGAAAGAAGCTGCCGAAGGTCTGCTGTTTAACTACGCTTCCGGCTACACCCAAGGCACCGTTGGCCTTGGCGTCGATGCTCAAGCGCTCGTGGGTATCCATCTGGACGGAGGCAAGGGTCACCACCCTGACAACAACACCTTTTCTCCAAGCGACTCGGATGGTTCCGCTGAAAAAACGTGGAGCCTTGGAGGTGCCAACGTCAAGGCCAGACTATCCAAAACCGAGCTGAAGGTGGGCAGCGCGCTACAACCTAACTTGCCGATCCTCGTTGCCAATGACGGTCGAGTGCTGCCTCAAACTTTTCAAGGCGGCATGCTGACCTCAAAAGAGTTCAACAACGTGACGCTAAATGTCGGCAAGATCACGCAGGCAGCTGGCCGTGCATCCAGCAACTGGGCTGGGCTCTCAGTAGCCGGGGCAACGCAGGATTCCAACAGTTTTCAGTTCGGTGGCGCGGACTGGAAGATCACCAAGGATTTAACCGTTCAGGCATACCATTCGCAACTTGAAGATTTTTACAAGCAAACGTTCCTTGGCCTCATACACGTCTTGCCGATAGGCGATGGCCAAAGTTTCAAAACCGACCTGCGCTACTTCGATAGCAGTTCCGATGGCAGGAATGGGGATGCGGGCTACCGTTTCAACAACAACAGCGGATACGCGAAAAATGCGGGCGAGGTCGACAACAAGACCTGGAGCGCCATGTTCACCTATACCCTTGGCGGTCACTCGTTGATGCTCGGCCACCAGCGCGTGAGCGACGATGGCGGGTTCGTGTGGGTAAACAACGGGAGCATCGCTGATAGCCGTGGACGCAATGAAGGGGAGGGGGGATCCAGTTTTTATCTGTTCACCGATAGCATGATCAACCAGTTCGCCCGTGCCGGAGAAAACACCACTTTCGGCCAATACACCTTTGATTTCGCTCCTGTTGGCGTGCCAGGCTTGAAAGCCAGCGTCGCGTATTTGCATGGCGATGATATTAAGGATGTGGGTAATGGTAGCGATCACTCGGAGTGGGAGCGCGACATGCGCTTCGACTACGTTGTACAGAGTGGTCCGCTGAAAAACTTTGGTGCGTCCCTGCGTCACGGCGTCTACCGCGGTGACGATTCAGGCTCGGTTCGTAACACCGACCAAACCCGTCTGATCTTTAACTACACCTACACGTTCATGTAAATCACGTGTCGTAAAAGCCCCGTAAACTCTCGGGGCTTTTATAAACAGGCATGCGGTGGATTTTCATTTTCCGAGATCATGGTCGCGATTGAATGCACTGCGTTACGATCCATGCACTAACATGGTCAGCGCTTAATAAGTAACGACAATACTGCGCTCGCCGCACAGAGTCCCGCTACCGTCGGAAAAATGATCGACGTACTACCGGTCGAGTCGATCAGGTGGCCGATGACCGGTTCACCGATGCCCGCGAATATATAGGACGCGGTATTGAGAACGCCTGTCGCGGTGCCCACAACGTGCAGTCCAAAGAGATCGGGGCACAGTGCCCAGAACGACGACGCCGGGCCGAAGACGAAAAATCCGCAGAGGAAAAGCAAGCCAATCGCCACCATTCTTCCGTGGCACGAGCCTCATGATAATCGCGGTGGCTGTAGCAAGGACCCTATACGAGGCGATCGCCACATAAGCGTCTTCCCTGAAACTCGACGTCGGAAATCCACTGTTCGACAGTGCATCTAGCGCCATCCCTACAGGCAGTGCGACAGTGATCCATTTCGGGTCAATCAGCGTTGACGACGTCTTCCACTCCAGCCCGAGAAAATGTACCGGTACCCAGACCACTAACGCGTATCGCGCGGCATTCTGAAAGCCGACGGCGAATCCGGCGATATAAAGTAGCCAGTTTCGCAGCACGACCTGGTATCGCTGTGCGCTCGTTAATCATCTTCAGCTTCTAAGGGTGAGCCGCCATCCGAGAGTTCAAGGGTGCTCAGTTTTTATCTTCGGGACGCTCGGAGACAAACACCCACAACACTATTGCGCCGAGCAGCATCGACAATGGAGCGAGTCTGAAAATCCAGTTCCAGTCGAGATGCATCGCGTTCAGAATGACAAGGGGCAAGACAATAGCGAGTACGGAGGAAAAACCGGAAAATCCTACATACACGCCATAAACAAAACCGCGATTTTTATGTCCCCACCAGTTCGACAGTAGACGGCTGCCGGGTGCGAAACCCATGGACTGAAATTAGCCATTCACCCCCCAGGCGATCAGGAAAGACCAGAATGAGTGGCCGAAGCTAAAGACCCAGTTAGCCCCCATCGAGAGAATCGCGCCCACGATCATCATCCGCTTGCCGCCCATGTTGCCATTGATGAACTGGCCAGCTGCATATCACCACAACATCGTGGCGCTAATCCAGCCAATTCGGTTTGTAAGCAGGCATGGTGGTGTATCAGGGGGGCAGGGCAGTGGGAGCCAAAAAAAAGATCGCTTAGATGGTTCTTGATGGCCTGTGTACGGCCCTTGTAACCAGCGGAGCATTGTGAAAGCAGACCTCTGCCAGGCAGCAGAGGTCTGTACTCCGAAGACTAGTGCCGGATTGCTTTACCCAGAGGCACGGGCTTCGAAGTCAGGGTGTAGCACTCATCCCATTGAGGCTCCTTTGCCACCGCGGGGGCAGTCTCCCGCATTTTCAGGGCGCAAAGTGTCGATATCACACCGAGCAGACTGAATAGAACGGCGGGGCCCATCCAGCCGAGCTTCGCAAACAAGAGGGTGGCAATGAACGGCAGCGCACCAGCAATCAATGACGCACAGTTGTAGCCCAGAGAAATTCCAGAAGATCGCACGTTGGCCGGGAACTGTTCAGTAAACCAACTGGCTTCAACCGCAAAAATCGGGTCGTGACTCAGCAGTAGCGCCAATGCCACGGCGACGACTATCAGGATCACTACACCGCTGTTAATCATCATGAACATCGGGATGCCAAAAACGATGGTGAACAGCGCTCCGAGAAGAAACACCGGCTTGCGACCAATCCTGTCACTCAGTGCACCGTAAAATAAGTGACTGCCAAGACCCAGTGCAGAACCGATCAGGGTGCCCCAGAGCACATTCTCCTTAGCGGCCACTCCGGCCAACAGTACGTAAGAGAGCATGAAACTGGTCGCGATGTAGTAACCGCCGGTCTCGGCCAGGCGCAAGCCGGCGATTAGCAGGACTTTGCGCCAGTCCTTGCGGATTACGTCCAAGGCTGGTTGTTTGACCAGGGTATTTGCCGCTTTGGCTTTTTCGAATTCCGGCGATTCACTCACGCCCATGCGGATGTACATGCCTACCGCGACCATCACCACTGAGGCGAGGAACGGTGCCCGCCACACCCAGTCACCTTCGAACAGTGCACCAGACAGTAAAAACGCACCGTTGGCCATCAGCAAGCCCAATGGAATGCCGATCTGAGGCACCGCGCCGAAGAAGCCCCGGCGATGGGGCGGCGCGTGCTCGCAGGCCATCAGAACTGCCCCGCCCCATTCGGCCCCGAAGCCAATGCCTTGAATCATGCGCAGAAGGATCAGCAATAGCGGGGCGATTAACCCGACTTGTTCATAGGTAGGCAAGGCGCCGATCAGCACCGTGGCGCCGCCCATGGCTAGCAGCGACCACAACAACACAGTTTTGCGGCCGATCCGATCACCATAATGGCCCGCCAGGTAGCCGCCCAGAGGTCGCATGAAAAAGCCCACGGCCATGGTCGCGAATGCGGCAAGGATGCCCACGATCGGCTCCGTGGTGTGGAAGAAAACCTGACCAAACCAGCCGGCGGCGGCTGTGCCGTAGATGAAGAAGTCATAACTCTCCACAGCCGAACCGATCATGGAGGCAAAGGAGACTTTCGCAGCCTTGTCGTGGGGCTGGGTTGACGCCGTGTTGGAACTGCTCATGGCAGACACACTCCGAACTTTATTGTTGTTGTAGTGGGCAGGCGCGACCCAGCCCTTCTGCTGAGGAACCGGTTACCGCGCTGCTGATTTCTACTCCCAGGTCTCGACAACCCGGCTGTCGTCTCGCTTGCCTAGACCTGCAGCGGAGGCCTGGCAAAAACGAGCGTGAGCGACGTCAAGCAATGGAACCACAGCGTTGTAGCTCTGCGCTTCGGATGCGACCAAACCGCTATCCTTGACGAAAATATCGACCATACTGGTGACCCGAGTATCGGGACCTTCGAGCATGCGTGGCCCGCGATCCGAAAGCATCCATGAGCCGCCTGCACCACCTTGGACCAGGTCAAGTACATGACCAGGATTTAACCCCAGTGAACGGGCCAGACTCAGCGCTTCGGCAGCCGCCACCAAATGCACAGAGCACAGATGCTGATTGACCACCTTGATAGCCTGACCGTCGCCGACATTGGTACCGGCCGCACGTACATCACCCATGGCGCGCAACACTGGCTCGACGTGATCGACAGCTGCTTGCGGTCCGGAGGCGAAAATTAACAAGCTGCCGGTTTGCGCTCGGGCGACGCCGCCGGTCACCGGAGCGTCAACCACCTGCACTCCTTTTTCCAGCAATCGCAGCGCCTGTTCGCGCACAGAGGCTGGGCCCACGGTACTCATCACCACCCAGTGCTGCCCAGATTTGAGTTCTGTGCATTGACTTATCAGCGCGTCAAGTTGCGCCGGCGTTGCGACCATCACCACCACCACATCGGCACCAATGGCGGCGCGCCAGTCGGCGCTCGCTTCAATGCCCTGGGCCAGCGCCGAGGTACGACCGGTTTCACTCAACTCGATTCCGATTACCGCATGTCCTGCCTGCTGAATTTGCAGGGCCATTGGCAGACCGATGGCACCCAGACCTATAAATGCGACTTTCATGGATGCGCTCCTCAAGCTAGCCACTGCCGAATATTGGCAGCCATCGTTTCAGTGGAAATGCCATATCGATCATGGAGCGTCGGCAGTGCGCCGGCGTCGAGAAACGCATCGGGCAATGCGACCTGACGGAATACGGGGTTGACCCTAGCTTTCATCAGGGTCAAGGCCACCGCCTCACCGAGACCGCCAATAGTGCTGTGGTTTTCAGCGACTACCACCAGACGGCCACTGCGTCTGCACTGCTCGATGATCGTGGCTTCGTCCAGCGGCTTGATGGTAGGCACATGCAACACCGCAACATCGGCGCTGCCATCGCCCAGCAATTCGGCGACTTCGAGCGCACGCATGGTCATGATGCCGCTGGAGATGATCAGCACATCCTTGCCGTCGCGCAGCAGCTTGGCTTTGCCCAATTCGAAGCGATAGTCGTACTGGTCCAGCACCAGCGGCACCTTGCCGCGCAGCAGGCGCATGTAGACCGGCCCGTCGTGCTCAACCATGGCCGCGACAGCCTGGGCTGTGTCTAGGGCATCGCAAGGGTCGATAACGGTCAACCCTGGTACGGAACGCATTAACGCCAGGTCATCAGTGGCCTGATGGCTGGGGCCATAGCCAGTGGTCAAGCCAGGAAGCGCGGCGCAAATCTTTACGTTGAGGTTTTCCTCGGCGATCACTTGATGGATGAAGTCGTAGGCACGGCGCGTTGCGAACACCGCGTAGGTGGTGGCAAAGGGAATCATGCCTTCCTTGGCCATGCCGCCGGCAGCGGCCATCAGCAACTGCTCGGCCATGCCCATCTGCAAATGACGCTCAGGGAATTCGCGACCAAATATATGCAAGTCAGTATATTTGGAAAGGTCCGCGGTCATGCCGACGATACGAGGATCACGCTGCGCGGCAGCGACCAGCGCGTGCCCGAACGGGGCCGCTTCGGTGCGCTGCCCTTCACTGGCGATTGAGGCGATCATCGCCGAGGTGGTCAAGCGCGGCTTTTGAATAATTTCAGCGCTCATCTCAATTTCTCCCCTTCTCGTAGTTGGCATCCAGAACGTTGATCGCGGCTTGCCACTCGTCAGGCTCGACTCGGATGAAATGGTTTTTCTCACGGTTTTCTAAGAAATCCACGCCCTTGCCCATCAAGGTGTCAAACAGAATGACTCGCGGTTTCGCGTCGGGCAGCGCCATGGCTTGTTCAAATGCGTTCATCACTGCCGCCAGGTCGTTGCCGTCGACGCGTTGCACGTACCAGCCAAAGGCCTGCCACTTGTCGACCACCGGTTCGAAGTCAAGAATCTCGTGGGAATTGCCATCGGCCTGCTGCTTATTCAGGTCCACTAGCGCGATGAGTTTACCGAGCTTATGGTGCGCGGCCGACATCGCGGCCTCCCAAGTTGACCCCTCATCCAACTCACCGTCAGACATCGAGTTGAACACCCAGGCGGGGTTATTTTTTAGGCGCAGCGCTAGTGCCATCCCTACGCCGATAGGCAGACCTTGGCCGAGTGAGCCGCCGGACATTTCCATACCAGGTGTGTAGGTAGCCATACCAGACATCGGCAAGCGGCTGTCGTCGGATCCGTATGTTTCCAGTTCGCTTTCGGGAATGATTTCAGCTTCTAGGAGAGCTGCGTACAGCGCAATCGCATAATGGCCGTGTGAAAGTAAAAAGCGGTCGCGATCTTCCCAGAGTGGATCGGCGGGGCGAAGCTTCATCGCATGGCAGTAAGCAACCGCCAGCACGTCGGCCCAGCCCAGCGCCTGACCAACATAGCCCTGACCCTGAACTTCACCCATGCGCAGGGCGAATCGACGAATGCGCCAGGCGTGATGAGCCACACGCTGAAGCGGCGATATCACCGCCTCAGCACCTTGAGGAGTTGTTGTCATTATTGGTTCCTGCCTTTTAGTGAGAGCCTACAATCGACTAGTGTTAAAAATTCAGCAAAATCGACTGCGTAAAACCTGTAGCCAAGCTAACATCACCAAATGAGCCCTTACAAAAGACATTTTTGCAGCAATGAATGAACAGAATTCACTAATACAGCAGCTTCGTAGAGTGCCATTGTCATCGTTGCGGGTTTTTGAATCGGCAGGACGCAGCGGCTCGTTTATTCAAGCGGCCCAAGAACTTGGGATTTCTTCGAGTGCGGTAAGTCATTCGATTAGAAAGCTGGAAGAATCGATTGAAATTCAGCTGTTCGAGCGCACCACTCGCGAGATCAACCTTACGCCTAAAGGGCGTCTGTTAATGGAACATGTGCAGCGTGGGCTGGATGAGATGCAGCGTGGCTTTGCACTTGCCAAAACCGACGAGCCTCCGCCCCTGCGCCTGCATACGGCGCCCAGCTTCGGCATGCAGTGGCTGATGCCGCGATTGTCTCGTTTCGTGCAAGCGCATCCGGCTATCGACCTCCGCTTTTCCGCAAGTACGGATTACGCCCAGTTTGAAAATGACGATTTCGACCTGGATGTCGTTTATGGCGAGCCAAGGTCCAGCCTTAATGAAAAGGTACCGTTGGCGGTAGAACACCTCACTCCGCTATGCAGCCCCCAACTCGCCGAGAGCATTCGCAGTCCGCAGGACCTCTACGAGCATCGACTCATTCAGTGCGACGTCCAAATGCTCCAATGGAAAGGATGGTTTGAAGCTAATCACCTGATGCCGCCACACCACTACGCTCTGCGTTTCGACCGCAGCAATATGGCGATTGCAGCAGCGGTAAACGGCATGGGTGTCGTACTGGAATCAACTCTGCTGGCTGAAGGAGAACTGCGAACAGGCACGTTGGTAGCGCCACTGCGTGCGGTGACGCACGACATCCAATACATCGGCCATTACCTTGTCTATCCAAAACGACGGTCCCGCCACGAAGCTGCGGAGGTATTCAAAAAATGGTTCCTCGACGAGTTAGGCGTAAGACCGGCGGATAAATCTTGATCTCACTAATACCCTATTCGAGTAGATCGACCATACCTATGGAAACAGCATCGACCGAGCCGTTCTTCTTGCGGGTTCGATTGCGCTCGCAACTCGCGTAAAAGTTTCAGCTATTTTTCTCGGTCACGATCGAGATTGGCCATTCTCTGGCGGTCAGGGTCACGAATCGAGATGGTCAGATCGAATGCAAATGGGCGGTCAAGGGAATGCAATTACACATCAAACGCCACCTTTACGATGTTGCTACCAAAGTCTGGCAACAAACTCAGTAAGGTTCCTCATGTATTGTTGCTCGGCCCCCTAACTGCTTTTGGCCCAGAATGTGTAAAAACGCTCTGACCTCATGGTCTTGGGTGCATCGACCTTCGCCTTTACGGCCTCTGGAATGGGCCATAACCGGTTTTTTTTAGGCCGACAGCACCTTCAACAAACCGTGAGCTCCGATGATTTCCATGGCCCGTTTCATGTGGTAGGTGAGCACTTTCAAACTCATCTCCGCGCTCACCCCGGCCAGCTATCGGGTCAGGAAGTGCGTCGCACCCTTCCATTGTTTGAGCGTCCCGAAGGAATGCTCAACCGTCCGTTTTCGGACTCGCATCATCTCTGATGCTTTGCTCAGCCGAAGCTGCATTTCCTCCAATACGGCTTCATGTTCGCAGCATCTAATTCGTCACTCTGTGCTTGGTGTGCATTGTGCTTACAAGCGCAGTCCTGGTAGTTCGAACTCCAATAGCGATGCAGCTTCAGGCCTTTCCAGCATAACGCCCTACTTTTTGAACGAAACCAATCATTGTGACTGACTCTTCTTGTCCTCCCTCAACGTGGAGGACAAGTCATGAACACTATCGCTACAGACAGCACCTCGACACTCCATTCGAGAGCCTTAGTCGCGATCGGTGTGGAGGAATACGAAGACAGTGCAGTCACCATTACCTGTGGTTGTGCGCCACCTGTACGAGCCTTGCTCTATTTGCGCATGGCTCACATGGGCGCAGTGGCGTACTCCGTGACAGGTGGCTGGCCTGGAGTAATTCCCGTGTGTAATCAGCGCGCGGTGCATTAAACAGCGAGTGTGCCTGGCCTTGCTCAACGATACGGCCGTGCTGCATGACGATTAGTTGATCGGCGATGTCTTCCATCACGGCCAGGTCATGGCCGATGAAGATCAAGGTCAGGTTGCGCTTGTTCTTGATGTCCATGATCAGGTCCAGGATCTGATGCCGAACCGTGGCGTCCAGTGCCGACACGGGTTCATCACACACCAGGACCTTGGGTTCCATGGCCAGTGCCCTGGCAATGACGATGCGTTGGCGCTGACCGCCTGACAATTGGTGGGGGTAACGCTGCAACAATTCCGCGTCCAGGCCGACGTCGTTGAGCAAGCCTGCGCAATGCGCCGTTATGTCGCCAATTTTCAGGGTGGCACCGTCTTGCTGTATCTGAACGGCTTCGAGCAATGCCTGAAGGATGCGATGACGCGGGTTCAGGCTGCCCGCGGTGTCCTGGAAAATATACTGGCAGGTCCGCGCGAACGCCTTTCGGTCGGCCGGTCGGGCCGGGTCGGTGCGACACACTTCAATGCGGCCTGTAACGGGTTTGACCAGCCCCATGATGGCCTTGGCCAGGGTGCTTTTTCCGGAGCCGGATTCGCCAGCGATACCCAGTGTGCTGCCGGCCGCGACCTGCAGGTTGATGTCATGGAGCACCCGTTTGCGGTTGCGCCCGCTGCCGTACTCGACACTGACCCCGCTCAAACGCACCAGCGGTAGTGGCAGACCCTGCACATTGTCTGTGTTTTTTTGCCTTGCACCGGACAACCGGCGTTTATGCGCGGTTGTCAGGGCGCGGGTATAGGCATGCTGTGGGTCATTGAAAATGGCCTGGGCCGTGCCTTGTTCAAGCAGGTCGCCGTGGCGCATCACGGCCACCCGGTCCGACATCGCCAGCACGGCGTCGAGGTCGTGGGAGATGAACAGCATCGCCATGCCCCGGCGTTTCTGCACATCGCGCAGCACGGCCAGCACCTGGGCCTGGGTGGTGACGTCCAGCGCGGTGGTGGGCTCATCGGCAATCAGCAGTTGCGGGTCACAGGCCAGCGCCATGGCAATCATTGCCCGTTGCTGCTGACCACCTGATAGTTCGAACGGGTAGCGCGACAGCTGGCGCGAAGGCTCCGGCAAACCGACCTCGCGCAGCAATTGCGTGGCGTGCAACGTGCGCTCCTGGCGATTGCGTGTCCGGTCCGGCGGCATGGCTTCGAGGATTTGCGCGCCGAGGGTCATCAAGGGATTGAGCGAGGTCATTGGGTCCTGGAAGACGATCGCGATCTGACGACCGCGAATCCTGCGCCAGCCAGTGGGTGCTATCTGCAGCAAGTCCTCACCGCGGTATCGCAGTTCGCCGGACAGCTGTGGAGCGTCCGGCAACAGGCCCAGTGCCGCCAGCGCGGTGAGCGACTTGCCACTGCCCGATTCGCCAATCACCCCCAGCACTTCGCCAGGCTGTATGTCGAAAGAAATGCCGTTGACCACCGTCTTGTCGCCGTAGCGAATACTCAGGTCACGGATGGAGAGCAGGGGACCGGACATGGCGAATTCCTTATTCATGGTGGCGTGCCAGGCGTGGATCGATCGACGCTTGCAGCGCTGCGGTGGCAATGTTGATCAGGACGACAAATGCTGCCAGCAGCATCACGGCGGCCTGAATGACGGTGTAGTCGCGGCCGTGAATGGCTTCGAGGGTGAGACTGCCAAGGCCTGGCAGGGAGAACAGGGCTTCCATGGTCAGGGTGCCGCCAATCAGGCCACCCAGGATGACGCCGGACATGGCCACCACCACCGACAGCGAGTTGGGCAGGATGTGGCGCCAGGCGATGCGCCAGTTGGACAGGCCCTTGGCTCTGGCGGTGCGGATGAAAGGCGCCCGCGTGGTCGCGCACAATTCTTCGTAGAGAGGCTTGACCACCTGGCCGGCGATGTCGATGCCGAGAATGATCACCGGCAACAGCAGCTGCCCGCGGATGGGCAGCCAGCGCAACCAGACGGAAAACACCAGGATGACGATGACGCCGGTGCAGAAGGTCGGCACCGCAATCGACCAGACGTTCAGGCTCTCCAGCAGTTTGCCCAGGCGCCATGCGGGAAAGGCCACCGCGAGCACGGCGACACTCATGCCCGTGACCAGGCCGAACAACAAGGCCGCCCCGGACAGTAACAATGAGTTGGGCAAGGCGTCGCGCAGCATGCTGGCGACCGGCGTGCCAAAGCGCATCGATTCGCCGAGATCGCCGTGCAGCGCCGCCTTGAGCCAGGTCAAGAACTGCATCGGCAGGCTGTCATCCAGCCCCAGCTGCTGGCGCAAGGCGAGCAGGGCATTGGCGTCGAAATCGCCACGGGCGGAGTAGTAATCGGTGATATCTCCCGGCACCGCTCGCACCAGAATGAAGATGATGAAACTGATGGCCGCTATGTTGAGAAACTTGCGCAGCAGAAAAGGCGCCGTTTTGAAGAAGACTTGCATGTCAGGCTCCAGCAGCAAGTTGTTTGCTCAGGGGATCGAGGGTGTCGCGCAGGCGAGTGCCGACCAGCGACAGCGAGAGCGTGGTCAATGCCAGGGCGAGCACCGGGAACAACAGCGAAAGGGGTGCCTGCTCGGCAAAGCCTGCCGCCGTGGCGATGATCCGGCCCCAGGTCGGCACGTCGGGGGCGACCCCCATGCCGAAGAAGCTCAGGACGGATTCGGTGGTGATGGCGCGGGGCATGACAATGGCGATTTGCGTCAGCAGGGTGCCGATGGCGTTCGGCAGGACGTGACGCCAGGCAATGGTCAATGGCGACACTCCGATCACTCGCGCGGCGGTGACATAACCGGCGGCCGACTCGCGCTCATGAATGGCCCGGGTGACATAGGCAAACAGCGGCATGAACGCGATGCCGACCGCCAGGATGACCGAACCTGTGCCAACCCCCAGTGCCACCATCAGGGCCAGCGACAACAGGATGGCCGGCATCGTGAGGATCATGTCGAAGCCGGCATAAATCACCGTGCGGGTCACGCCACCGGCAAGGCACCCCAGCAGGCCCAGCCCCACACCTCCAAAAAAAGCGATGCCGGTGGCGGCGACGGCGACCAGCAACGTCAGGCGTGTGCCGGCCACCAGGCGCGCGAGAACGTCGCGCCCAAAGCTGTCCGTGCCCAGCCAGTGCTGGGCCGAGGGGGCAAGATTGCGCGCCAGCAGGTTTTGGTAGTACGGGTCCTGGGTCGGCAGCAGAGGTGCCAGGAGGGCAATCACGACGGCAAGTCCAAGTATCAGCCACGGCCATTGCTTGATAACCCGGCTCATGCGCTTAACCACGTACGGGCCAGGCCACTATCGACGCGGTTCTGGCTCCAGGTGAAGCCGGTCTGGTAGCCGTGCACGTTGGCCGCGACGCCGATGGCATCGGCACTGTGGCCAATGCCCAGGGTGTAGAGCCTGTCCATCACGTGCTGCCAGGCGCCCAGATAACGCTCGCGGGCCACGCTGGCCGAAGGGGCATCCACGGCCTGCGCAATCAGTCGATCCAGTTCCGCGTCCTGAATGCCGCCCCAGAGCATAGGGCTCGGGCCTTGTGATTGCAGCCGTGCATAGCGCAGGTACACATCGGCACGGGGCCCGGAATGAAAGGGCGCCAGGTCCCAGTCATACTGCGCGAGTGCGCGTTGCGCGCCAATGTCGTCCAGCGCCTGATGCTCGATCTTGAACCCCAGTTCCCGCACCATCTGCACGGCGACCTGGGCATAGTCCGCCTGCCAGGACACGACTTTCAGCGTGTGTTGCGCCGGATCCACTCCCGCGCTTTGCAACAGCGCGCGTGCCTGTGCAAGGTTCGGTCGGGCGAAGGTGTCGCGCTGTTCCAGAGCCTGGTCCCAGTAGAACGTCTGGGGCCGGGTCAGTTGATTGCTGATCAGCGCTTCCTGGCCGCCGATGAAGCTCATGTAGGCCGATTTATCGATGCTCAGGGCAATCGCCTGACGCACGCGCACGTCCTGCAGAAGCGAACGGGGCTTGCGGTTGTTGAACGACATGAAGTACCACGAGGTGTCGCCCAGGAACTGTACTTCGACGTTGTCGCTGCGCAGGGACGGCAGGCGCTCGTTGTTGACGTAGGCCACATGCAGGTCGCCGGAGCGCAGCGACAGGCTGTTGTCGCGATCGCCACGCAGGTCGAAGTCGACCGCGTCCAGGTAAGGCAGACCCGCTTGCCAGTACTGCTTGAACGCCGGGGCATAGAAGCGCTGGTTGGCCTGCCAGGTGCCGAACGTGAAGGGGCCGGTGCCTATCGGGTGGCGAATGGTCTCGTCCCAGCCTTCCGACTCCGGGGCCACGATCCATAGCTCCGACAGCAGGTTGAGCAGCGGCGCGAAGCTCTCCTTCAACTCGATCCTTATGATTAGGGGCGAAGGGGCGTTGATGGTGTCCACCAGCTTCATCGCGGTACTCAACCAGCCTGCGCTGACTTTGTCCCGCACCCTTTCCAGGTTGGCCTTGATGTCCTGCGCGGTCATCGTGCGGCCGTTGTGGAATTGCACGTTGTCGCGCAGGTAAAAGGTGTAGACCTTGCCGTCATCCGAGACGTCGAAGCGTTCGGCGAGGAAGGGTTTGACCGTGCCGTCGTTGGCCACACTGGTCAGGGTTTCGACATACACCTGCTGGACCGAAATGGAACCTGAGTGCCGGTGCGGGTCCGAGGTGTCCAGCCCCATCAGGGCAATTTTCAGCGTGCCGCCCACCTTGGGCGCAGCGCCTGTCTCGGCGCGCAACAAGGGTGGAAAGAGCCCGGCGCAAGACGCGACGGCGAACAGTTGGATCAATGTACGGCGATGCATGAGAGACGGCTCCTCGAAGCGCTGTGGTCGTTAGCGCCAATGCGAAGTTGAAGGGGGCTGCCATCCATGTCGGTGCAAGGCAAACCCAGGTGATGAAGGAAAGTCGGGGCGAAGTCCACCAGGCTGGCAGGGCCGTAATGAGTGCTTTGCGTCGGGAACCCGGACCCTTGCACGATCAGGAATGGCGCCTGCTCGTAATTGCCCAGCCCGCCGTGCTGGCCATATCCGTTGTAGTTTTTCGGGTCTTGAGCGTCGGCGACGATGCAGGTGCTGCCCGGTATGCCGAATTCATTGGCCTGCTCGTAACTCTGCATCACGACGGCGAGCGTATTGCCGGCGTATTCGGGCGACAGGCCGAGTTGAGTCAATGCCTGTTTCTCGTATACCGCGGCACACCAGGGCTGGCGGTTGAAAAACTCCACGATCGCGCTGTGCAGAAACCCGACGCGTGGGTCGATGGCGACCATGCAGGAGCTGCCATTGGGGGCGATCACCACGTCATCGCTGTCCGCCGCGGCTTTGAGCCCGGCATCCACCAGCGCCTGGCCGACATCGATCTCGTTGATCACGGTTTCCATGCCGTGGTCGGACGCGACCATCAGCAGCACGTCTTCTCCACGGCCACGCAATTGGTCGACGACGTCCAGCACCCGGGCCACGCACGCATTGGCATTGGCGATGGCAGCAAAGTGCGCGGGTGAGCCCAGAGGGTGTCCGTGCCCACTGTGATCGGGTTCCGAGAGCCATAGAGTGGCGATGACCGGTGCATTGGGCTCGAGCAGTTTTTTGCAGAAACGCGCGGTCATTTCCGTGTCGCCGATGCAGCCGGACTTGATCGGCAATGCGCGCTCGTCGAGATAAGGCTCGCGGCCGGGACCATAGGAACCGGCGCTATGGAACACTTCGCCAAAACCGTCCGGATCGTTGAAGTAAGCGGCCCCCGCGGAAACATTGGACATGATGCACGCGCCGCCATGAGCGGCCACCCGCTGGGCGAGGGTAGGGACACGCAATGTGCGGCCGGTGACGCGTTGCAGATGGTCACGAAAGACCGGCTCGCCAACGTTGTGGCAACGCAGTCCCTGACGCTCTTCGGTGATCATCTTGTTGCCAAGCAAGCCATGCCGGCCCGGGTGGCATCCCGTTGCGATAGAGGCCGAACTGACGCGAGTAGTGGAAGGAAAAACTGCACGGGCATTGGCAAACCAGGACGCATCGTTTGCCAGCGCAGTTAACGTAGGGCTGCTGTCGGGAACTATCAAATCTCGACGCAGACTGTCACACATGATGAGGATGCAGCGTTTGATGTTTTTCATGTTTTAAATAATCGCAATTCAATATTTCAGAAGCGTGACAATTTATAATATTTTTTATTATGGAATTTTAGGCAGCAGAAAAAGCGAAGCTCTTTTAGTTAGAGCTTCGCTAATATTTTATTGTTGTTTGGTTATATTGCTGGAACTGCGCTGTTAATTGTTTCGTTGTACGCCGTTAAGGGCAAAGTCGAAGATATCGAAGTTTCGCAAACGGGTGGAGGCCGCATACTGCAGGTACCTTTCGCTCATCGGGTGCGACAGCATGAACGGCACCGATTGTTCCGAGTATCCGCCGTGGGAGCGCAGGGGGCGGTCACCCACGGTGGACAAGTCATGCTCGCTGGCGCAGGAGCCCAATACGCAGGATTCGCTCGAAATGACCACGATGTCGGCCTCGCGATCTTCGGGCAGGCCAAGTTTGATTGCAGCTTGTTGGCGACTTAAAGTGTCTTCGATTCCGGGCAAGCCACTGATGTAATCAATCATTGCTTCTATATTGGCGGAGTCCTTGGCGTACACGCGAACAAAAGATCCAAGTGCGCCATGATGTCGGACGAACGGATCTGTAATAGGACAGATTACCCGCGCACTTTTCGCGCCGAAACGCTCTTCAAGTTTGTCTTGGAGAAAAATGACATTGGGTGTGCCGTTGCTGTTGTTCTTGTCGGACATGCCATGGTCGGCCACGCAGCCAACAATAGCGCCCAGTTCAATAAAGGCTTGCAGGCGATCATCAATGGCCTTGAGGAATTCGTTGGACTCGGCCGTTCCAGGGGCAAACTTGTGTTGAATGTAGTCGGACAACGACAAATACAAGACTTGCGCGCGTTTTTGCTTCAACAAGGCAAGGCCGGCATCCAGCACGAACAGCGACAAGTCGCCCGAATACATGTCGGGCAAGGGGCGCCCGACCAGCTCCACGACATCATCGATGCCATGCTCTTCAAGGGTGCAGGTGCCGGCTTTTTCCGAGGAGAAACAGATGCCCTTGAGGTGATGGCCCAGCACTTTGCGCAGCTTGTCCTTGGCGGTGACTGCGGCCACCGCAATGCCGGCCTCGGACAACAGCGCCAGCAGCGTCTCGCCGCGCAGCAGACTGGCGTCGGTCATCATGATTTCTTTCCCGGTTTCCCGGTCCAGGGAATAGTTGCCGGCGATGCCGTGTACTTCAGGTGGTGCGCCGGTGACGATGGAGACGTTGTTGGGGTTGGTAAACGACGGCATCACACAATCGGCAGTGCTGGCAAAACCCTGGGTGTGAAAGCGGGCTATGGTCGGGCAAACGCCATCGGCAATGCCCTGGGTGATGTATTGCGGGTCGCATCCATCAATGCAAACCACGACCACCGGCTGGGTCGGAAGGGCGTATTGGCGTTGGTGCAGCGTTATTGAGTTGTTCATGGAAGGCTTCACTGGAGGGGCAATACAGGTACATTAGCGTGCGAATAATGTTCAAGTTGTGCTAGTTTTTCCCCTGTTTGTGAGTTTTATTCACAGTATGGTCTGAGGCTCCCATGTCCCGTATTCCGCCGTTGCCTGCCCTGAAAGCCTTTCTTGCCGCCTGCCGCGCCGGGAGCTACAGCGCCGCTGCCGAGGAACTGAACGTCACCCATGGCGCCGTCAGCCGCCAGATCCAGACGCTCGAAGACTGGCTCGGGCAAAAACTGTTCGAGCGCGCTGGGCAGCGCATGGCGCCGACTTCCCATGCCCTCGCGTTTGCGTTGGAGGTCAGCGAAGCGTTTGAGCGCATCAACGATGCCGCGCAACGTTACGGCAAAGGCAGTGCCAGCATGCTGCTACGAGTCAGTGCGCCCGCGACCTTTGCGATGCGCTGGCTGATTCCCCGTCTGAATGACTTCCATGAAAAACACCCGGGTATGTTGATTCAGGTGCAAACGGCGACCACTCAACAAATTTCCTTGGCTGGCAGTTTCGACCTGGCGATCCGTCGCGGCTCGCCGCAAACCGATCACTTCAGTGCCCAGGCTTTTCTCGATGAATGGCTGACCGTGGTCGCGGCTCCGAGTCTATTGGCCCGAGTGCCTCTGGATTCATTGAAGGATTTGTCCCGGCATTTGCTGCTCGACACCGAGACGCGTCCAGGGGACTGGCAGCAGTGGCTGAACGCGGCGGGATCAACCGAACACGGCACCTCCGCGCGCCAGCGTTTCGACCACTTCTATGTGACCTATACGGCATTGATCGATGGCCAGGGGTTGGGCATTGGCCCGATGCCTACGCTTGAGCATGACGTCAATGTTGGCCGGCTTGTCTTGCCCTTTCCCGGCCTGCGAACACCAAGTCGTCGCTATTACAGCCTGACGCCGGCGGGCGTACCCAAGACGCTCATCCATCGTAAGTTCGAGAGCTGGTTGCTTGAGCAGGGGAGCATTGAAGTCACTCAGTAACTTTCACCGCCCCGTCAGGCGAATGCAGATTTCATGAAGGGCTGTGATTGGCCGATGTCTGCTTTCTTTGATCGGCTGAGACCGCACCCTCAGAACGCATACTCCAGCGCCAGGCGGTTTTGCCAAAAATCTTTCTCCTGCCCTGGCTGGCTTTGCAGGCCGATGAAGTCAGCAATGCTCAGACCTTGCAAACTGCCAGCGAATTTGTAGATGGCAAAAGCCATGTACTCGGACTGATTGATACTTGCCGCAGCTGCCGTTGGTTTCAGGTCCATGAATGAATAACGGGCACCGACAAACAGGTGATCACGCAATGCACCGTTGATATCGATCGCGTAAGCATTTCCGGCACCGAGGTCCTGGGTACTGGTCAGGAACGGTTGGGCGAACAGCGGGCCGGAACTGACGTTATGGGAGTAGGGCGTGACGAGCGCGCCGTTGAGGTAGCTGTTCTGGTCCGGGACGATCCGGTCATAGCCAAGGCTGGCGGTCAACGAGTTGTGCTTGATACCCAACTGCACGCCATAGACTCGGCTGTGGACTTCGCCAAGCAATTCTCGTCCATCGCTATCTTCATGGAATGCCTGCACGCCTATGAACGGTTTGATGCTGCCTTCGCGTTTGCTCAGCCCGGCCTCCAGGTAAGTCAAATGCGCATAGTCCAGATAATCGAAGTACCAGGCTTTGGCTTTGAGCTCCACGGGCTCGAAGTTCAGGGTGCGGGCACCGCCCACGCCCCAGAATCCATCAGTGTCCTGGTCGCCCAGGCCTGAATAGGCATCGAAGTTGTGGTTATAGGTGGTTTGTTTGGCGAATGAGTCGTCGATGTATGACTTGAAACGGTACATGCGCAGCGCGGTGACATGGTTGTCGTCGTCACCGTAACGGGCATAAATACCCTGGAACAGTTGTGGTGCAATCCGCCAGTCGTAAGTACTGGCGAACGGTACGTCCACTTCCTGATTGCCGGCGACCAACTTGAACTTGTCGTGTTCCCACTTCACATAGGCTTCGCCCATCGCCGTGACATTCGGGCCCAGGTAACCATCGCGTTCGGAAGGGTCGTCGGAATGGGCGATGCCCCTTTGTACGTAGCCGCTCAGACCCACGCTAAAACCCTCGTAGCGGGCGCTGAAAAAGCCGAGCTTGCCGCCGTAACTCAAGGTGTCCTGGGTCATGCCCGGGGTGAAAAAGGCATTGTGGGCAGAGTAGTAAAGCGTGCGGAAATTACCGTCGATGCGGCCGCCGCTGATCATTTCGCCCAATGTTTCGGCTTCGCCTTCGGCCTCTGGCGTAACGGTTTCATTGAGTACCGATGGGGCCTGTTGCTGCACCGGTTCAGTCAGGGTGCCGGGGCGCTGTTGGACCGCGATCATATCGGCATCGCCGGGTCGCTGCTCGTCGGCCCAGGCAACTGCTGGCAGGCTGACTGCCAGCGCGAACAGGAGGCGAGTGGTGAGGGTGTTGCCGTACCGCTGCTTGTCTCGTTTCATTGCTGTTCTTCCATTAGCAGGGATTTTTCCAGGGCGAGCGCGACCGCACCTGGCCAAGACATGGCCACGCGAAACCGTGCTGCTGGAGCGGGCGTGAAATGTGGGGAGAGAAAATCAGCCGGTTTTTAAGGCCGACCTAATCACCGGGCTGGCCGATCCCGGAGGTGCCTATACCGGCGTATTCCAGGTTCGGATCTTTCCGGGGTTGAGCAGTCCGGCGGGGTCAAGCTGGCGCTTGAGTTCAATGACTGCCGGGTCCAGGGCACCACTGTGTTTGCCGTCTTCAAGGGTGAACACATGGGGGTCGTTGATCGTGATGCCATGGGTGCGATGCAGCTCGATGAGTGCTTGAAGCCGTTGCGGATCCCGGTAGCGCACCAGTGGCAGGCCCGCGCAAACGATGCGTCCCTGCAGGTCACGGATGAACTCCAGATGGGTCAGCACTTCGTCATCCCCCACCAGCGACCTTATCGTCTGGAGTTGAGCCCAGGTCTGGCCATACTCGTAGCCGCTTTGCAGGTAAGTGAGGGTCTTGTCCTCCTTGAGCGCGTGCAACGTGGTGTGGTTCCAGCAGTATTCGAGCAGGCTGTGGCCGCTTTCACGCACCTGTGCCGCACTCTGCATCAAAGCAATACGCCCGCCATGACGGTTGACCAGCTGTTCCAGTGGGGCCCGGGCCTGGGGCGGTACTGCCGCGATCACCGCGTGTTCTCCAGGCGCGCGGCAATGGGCCAGGCCGCTGAAATAATCGACCACCTTGGCGTCGAACAGGGCGACGTTGCGCTTGGCGATGCCAGGGCTCTGCGCCAGTTCCTGCGCGCAGGCAAATGCCTGCGCGGCGCTGCTGAAGCCCAGCAGGTATTCATCCCACGACTGGGCGGGAGCCAGGGCGATATCCAGATCCAGCACGATACCGTTGGTGCCATAGGCATGGTTGAGCAGCATCAACTCGGGTGCGCGCATTTCAATGATGCGGGGCTCGGGCTCCACGGTCATTACCCGAGCGCCGAGTAACGTCCCGTTGGCTGCCAGTGGTCCGTAGGTGATCGACCCAATGCCGCCGAAGCCGCCTGCGAACAAGCCACCGAGCGTGGCGATGCGAAAGGTCGACGGCATGCAGCGCAGTTCCCAGCCGTGATCGCGCACGCAGTCCTCGAGAACCGAGAGCCGAATGCCAGCCTGGGCACGGGCCGTGCCATCACGCACCCAGCACACTTGATCGAGGCCGCTCATGTCGATGACCAGTCCGCCCTGCAAGGGCACGGCCTGGCCGTAGTTTCCGGTACCGCCTCCACGCAGGGTGATCGGAATGCCGCCGCTGCTGCAGGCCGCTACCGCCTGGCGCAATTGCTCTTCATCACGCGGACGCAAGGCCAGGTCGGCCTGGCGATTCTCCAGGCTGGCCTTGAGGATGGGGCTGAACCAGTGGAAGTCTTTCGACAGACGCTTGAGCTGGAATGCGCTGCTGATCCAGTCCAGTGCAGGCAGTTGCTCACGCAGGGCCAGGGTTCGGGTATTCAGGTCAGTCATGGCTAAAAAACCTATTGGCGAAGTGGGTTTGCGATTTCATAGACCACGGTCGTTTTCGCTGTCGTGCCAGCGGCCGATGGCTTTTTTGGACAACAGCGACATGCTGGCAAACAGCGCGATACCGGTGACGGAAATCAGCAACAGCGCGGCAAACATCCGCGGGATGTTCAACTGGAAGCCCGCTTGCAGGATCTGATAGGCCAGCCCGGTGTTGGTGCCACCAGTTCCGGCCACGAACTCTGCGACGACCGCACCGATCAGCGCCAGGCCACTGGAAATGCGCAGCGCGGCGAAAAAGTACGGCATGGCGGTGGGCACCCGCAGGCGCAACAGCAGTTGCAGGCGACTGCTGCGACGCAACTTGAAGTAAGCCACCAGCCCCGGCGATACACTGCGCAGGCCGAGCGCCGTGTTGGAGATGACCGGGAAGACCGCCATCAGCGTCGCGCAAATCACCATCGCTAACGTGGTGTCGCTGACCCAAATGATGATCAGCGGTGCGATTGCGACGATGGGCGTTACTTGCAGGAGCACGGCATAGGGAAACAGCACCAGTTCGATCAACCGGCTCTGTACGAACACAAAGGCGATGCTTACACCGATCAGCACAGAGAGCATGAAGGACAGGACGGTGATCTTGAGGGTGAACAGCAAGGCGGGTCCGAGTACGTTCCAGTCCTGCACCAGGGTGGTCAGGGTCAGCCACGGTGTCGGTATAAGGTAGTTGGGCACCTTGAGCGCCGTCAGTGCCAACTGCCACAGGGTAACCAGCAGCAGGGAGATCACCGTTGGCACGACGATTCGCTGAGCGCTTTCACTGGCTAGCCACGGCAGTTTGTCGTTATTGGCTTTCATCGTATTTCCTCTTTACTGGCCGCTACCAACAGCTCATGCAGGTGCATGGCGTGTTCGCTGAAACGCGCCGACAAGCGAAATTCGCTGGTACGTGGGTACGGTTCATCGATGCGCACATCTGCAACAACTCGACCCGGGCGAGCGGCCATCACGATCACGCGTTGCGAGAGGAACACCGCCTCCTGGATCGAGTGGGTCACGAACATCACTGTCCAGTTATGGCGCTGCCAGAGCTCCAGCAGGTCACTGTCCAGCGCATTTCGGGTAATTTCGTCCAGGGCACCAAAGGGTTCGTCCATTAGCAGCAGGTGCGGCTCGACCACCAGGCCGCGGGCAATGGACACCCGCATCTGCATACCGCCGGACAGCTCTCGGGGCAACGCCTGGGCGAAGTCCTGCAGGCCGACACGCTGCAATGCAAGGGCCACTCGCCGGTCTGCCTCTGCCGCAGGTACACCGTCGAGTTCCAACGGCAATCGCACATTCTTGTGCACGCTATGCCAGGGCATCAGCGTCGCTTCCTGGAACACGTAGGACAGGTGTTTGCCTGTCTCGGCCAGGCTGGCAACCGGCTTGCGCCACAGCAACAGACGGCCATCGGTGGGTTCGCTCAGGCCGGCAATCATTTTCAGCAATGTGCTCTTGCCACAGCCGGAAGGACCGAGCAGGGTCACGAACTGGCCTTCGGCAATGCTCAGTTCGACGGGTCGCAGGGCCTGGGTGCCATTGGTGTAGGTTTTCTCGACCGACAGCGCCTCGATGGCTGCCGGCACCTGCACTTCTTCTGCTGTGCGCCACGGGTGAATCAGGGCGGCGGTACTCATGGCAGCACCGGCTGGAGCTGAATAAATCGCGTGGTGTACATCTGATCGAGTGGCACTTTGACGGGATCGATCAGCGCGCTTTGCACCGCCATTTGCCATGTCTGCTGCATACGCGCCGCCGTGATGATGCCGATGCCGCCGGTTTGCGCATCGCCGCCAGTGGCCAGTCCCGTGCTGCGCAGCTTCTTGACGGCGTAGTCGAGCTGGGCCTCGCTCATCTGCGGATTGGCCTCGCGGATCAGGGCATTGCCGGCACTTGGGTTGGCCAGGTAGTGCTTCATCCCTTGCATTGACGCGTTGAGGAAGGCGCTGACCTCTTCCGGGTGCTCAGCCATCCACGCGCTGTCGCAGGCAATAGAGTTGCCATAGGGAGGGTAGCCCGCGTCGCTCAAGGCGAAGACCTTGAAGTTCGCTCCGGCCTGCTGGAGGGAGAAAGGCTCGGATGTCAGGTAGCCCTGCTGGGCAACGTTGCGGTCGGCCATGAACGGCTGGATGTTGAAGGTATACGGGCGCACGTGCTCATCGCGCAAACCCAGGTGGGTCTTTGCCCAAGGCCACCAACTGGAGTTCGCGGCGCTCGAGATCAAAATCGTGCTGTTACCCAGGTCCTGTATTCGTTCGATGTTGTCGTGGGCGATCAGCACGACGGGGTCGTGCTGGAACGTGGCAGCGACCATTTGCAGCGGTACGCCGCGTTCGCGGGCCATCATGGTCGCGAGATCGTCGCTGATGATGCACTGCGCCCGGCCGGCGGCGAGCAGTTGCACCGGGCTGACCTGTGGGCCACCCATCTGCACGGTGACTTGCAGACCTTGTTGGGCATATAAGCCTTCAGCCTGGGCCTGGTAAAAACCACCGTGCTCGGCCTGGGCATACCAGTTTGTGATGAAGGTCAGTGGGGTGGCGGCTTGAGCGGTACCTGCCAGCCAACCCAATCCGCCTAGCAGAACGAGGCGTATTCGAACATTGCGCTTTGACGTCATGAACGGTGAACTCCTTGTGCTCGTGGCTGGGATCAGGCCTGGCTCTGGATATGGCCGCTGTACTGACTGCGACCCCATGTGGCTTGCGGGCGGGTCAGCCATTGCATCCGATGGACTTCGCCGATGGCCTTGGCCCATTGGCTACCTAGCTGATCCAGCAGCATCTGGCCCTGTTCCAGCGTGGCCGGGGTGGGGTCGCCGATCACACCGCTCGGACCGAAGTCCATCGCGCACCAGGCGGCGGCGGAGCGGGTCGAGGACAGCGTCGGGCAAGGGAAGGGCGGCGGAAAATGGGCTTGGGCCTTGGTCATGTCGACCGTATCGGGGGCCAACGCCATGATGATGGCAGTCTCTGCATGGCCCGCGTGCATGGACAATTGCTTTTCCTGGGGCGAGACGAAGCTTTCGTCGTGCGCAACACTCCAGGCTGATCGGGCGATGATCACAAAGTCACCGTGGCGCAGTCGCAGTTCGCGGGCCGCCATCTCCAGGGGCTGTGTCTGGCCACCGTGGGTGTTGACGATCAGAAACTTGCGAAAGCCCGCCCGGTAGATCGACTCGCCGATCTCGATCACGGTGTTCAGTACCAGCTCGCCGGTCAGGGTGACGGTGCCCGGAAAATGCAGGTGCTCATCGGATTTGCCGTAGGTGATCGGGGGCAGGGCATAGGCAGGAATATCCTCACCCAGCAGCTCCATGGCCTTGCCCACGACGCCGGCAGCAACAATGCTGTCAACCGCGCACGGCAAGTGGGCGCCATGCTGCTCGATGGCACCTGCAGGCAGCACGATGACGGTGTTTGCCTTGTCCGGCAGGCTGTCGATGGCGCACCAGCTCAGGTAGGGCAGGAAGCGTGAAGCGGGGGTATATCCGTTTAACATGGCAAGTCTCCAGGGTGATGGTAGATACGATTAACGTTGTGGCAGATAGGCGGTGGCTTCGACTTCCACCAGAATGTCGGGGGACGGCAGCATGGCGCTGACCTCCACGACGGTGGAAATGGGCGGTGCATCGGGGAAAAAGCTTTTGCGCACCCCGCTGTAGAGCGGGAAGTGATCGAGGTCGCGGAAGTACTGCACCAGCTTGAACACATCGCTCATACGGCCTCCGGCGCTCTCCATGGTTTGGCGGATGCTGTCGAGCACGTACCAGCTCTGGGCCAAAATTGGACCCTGCTTGTAGTCGGTGGAGAACTCACCGGTGCGCCCCAGGCGTTCGGCTGCCGTCGCCGGAATATCGTTGAAGCCGCGCACGATCAGATTTGCGCCTGGGTTTACGGCGATCACGCCCGACAGGAAAATAAAATCCCCCGCGCGGTGAAATGCCGCGTACCGCGCAAGGGGCTGGGAAAAAGTGGGGGAGTGGGTCATGGCAAGCTCCGCAGGTAAGTCAGGTAATGGGCCGGTAGCTGCTCGCCACGCAAGAGGCTGCGCTCAAGCTCGGCGGGCCAGGTCCAGGGATCCGTGGTGTGCAGCAGGGTAAGATTGGCGCTCTGACCGCACAGGGTGGGTGCTGCCTGGGGGCTGGCCAGCCAGTCCACGCGGCAGATGGTTTGGGACCAGATATCGAATACGTCTTCGAGTTGAGCGACCAAGGCGGCCAACTGCAAACTCGCCAACGGGTCGTAATTGCCGGTGGGATTGAAGGCGTCCTGTACGTTGTCGCTGCCGATCAGCAGAGGGATGTCACGTTGGCGTGCTTCCTTCAACAGGGTCAGGCCACGCAGGCGTGGGGTGCGGTCAGGCTCGGCGTCTTGCAGGTACAGGTTGGTCGCGGGCAGGGCCAGCAGGGTCATGGGGGTGCGGGCGACCAGATCGAGGGTCTGCATGGCCACTGCGTCCGGCTGGTTGGCCAAGGCGCAAGCATGACTGCAGATGATTTGCGTGGGGAGCGCCGAGGCACGCGCCAGCCGAGCGACCGTAGCCAGACCGCAGGCCGTCGCCGAGAGCTCCTCATCAATGTGCAGGTCCAGGGGCAGCCCGAAATCTGCAGCGCAGGCAAGCAGGTTCTGCACACTCTGCAGGTTGAAATTACTGCTGTGGATGAAGGCACCGAGCACCGCGCCCGGGGCTTCGCAATGGCGCGCTACAGCGTTGGCAATTCGTCGGGCCAGGCCGGCATCTTCGAACAGCGGCAGCGGTACGAGAGCCACCCGCTCCAACGACCACGGCATGTCCTGGGCGAACTCGCGCAATACTGTCCAGGCCTGGGGCGCCTCCGGGCTCCACCAGTCGACATGGCTGCGCAGATGGGTGACGCCATGGGCCTGCGCTTGCTGCAAGGCGCGGCAGGCACGTTGACGCAGATCGTCCTCGCTCCAGCGCGAACGGTCGGCCTGCGTGGCGGCGATAGCGCCGAGCAAGCCCGGCGCGATGCGGCCGAGGCGAGCACGGGTGAACGTCTTGTCCAGATGGGCGTGGGCTTCAAGCAGCCCCGGCAACACCAGGGTGCCTTTGCAGTCGAGACCGTTACCTTGGCCTGTGGCGGGTGTCACGGCCTGGACTCGACCGGCATCGATACTCAAGTCTGCCAATCGAGGTTGGTCGGACACCCGTGGCCATGCAGGAGGGAGCAGCCAGGCGGGAAGGCGGATGTTCTCGAGCTGCAAAGGCATGATTACAACTCCAGGGTCAGGCTGGTGGAACTGCAACCGGCACAGCACAAGGCTAGGAGTGTCTGGCGCTCCTCATTGCTGAGGCATTCATCGTGATGACGCGGCTCCCCATCCGTCCAAGGCACCACGCAACTGCCACACACCCCCTGTTCGCAGACGGTATTGCAGGCCACTCCGTGGGAACGTAGTGCGTCGATAAGCCGTTGCCCCGTGGCCACCTCAATCTCCTGATTGCGCAGGGCCAGTTTGAGCCGGTAGCCAGACGCTGCCACCTCGACCGATTCACCGCCAAAGTGCTCCTGGTGCCAGCCGGCGTCAGGCAATGCGGTGAAGCGCGACCGAACGGCGTGCATGAATCCGCTCGGACCGCAGCAGTACACATGATTTGGCTGGCTTGGCAGTTGTAGTTCGCCTTCGCCACTGAAGCTCAGTGTCACTCTGGAGCGCCACGGGCCCTGCGTCAGCAGGTCAGCGAAGGGGAGTTCGGCGCGGCTGCGGACCCTGGCCACCAGGTGAAAGTCTGCTTCGCTGCGGTACAGGCTGTGCGCCATGGCAATCATCGGCGTCAGGCCAATGCCCGCACCCACCAGCAAATGGGTGCCGGCGGTGTCGGCCAATCCAAAAGTATTGCGCGGCGAGCTGATCCACAGGTGGCTGCCGGTCCGGGCTGTCTGGTGCAGCGCCTGCGAGCCACCGCGCCCGGCCTCCTCACGCTTGACCGCTATCTCATAAAAATCGCGCTGTGTCGGGTCGCTGCATAGTGAGTAGGCGCGACGAATGCCCGGTGCAATCTGCACTTCAATGTGTGCTCCGGCACTGAATGCAGGCAGCACCGCCCCCTCTGCGGGAGTCAGGCGCCAGCAGTCAATGTGCGCTGTCAGGGCGTGCCGCTGCTGTATCTGAACAAGTATGTCGCTAGGCTTTTTCATATTTGACCGATTGGTTTGATCAACTGGTCAGGAAAAAGCAAGAGCTGTGCCAAAGACGTCTAGCGGGACGCACAGGCGGGGAAGGGAAGGTGGCTTTTTAGCGGGTCAAGCCGCATCCAGCCAGGACGAACTCTACCAATTCGTCGAGTATTTTCTGGCGCTGGTCAGGACTCTGCAGCGACTCCCCGAGCATACGCTCGGCTTGCACGGCATAGTCCGCATAATATTGGGTCAGCGCCCAGATATGCATGATCAACAGCCGCGGGTTGAGGGGGCGTAATTCGCCCGTATCGACCCAAGCTTGCAGGCGTTCGACTTTCTCTTCGGTCGCAGCCACCGCCTTGGGCCAGAACGGTTGCAGGCGCAGCCCGCCGCTAATAAGTTCGTGAGTAAAGACCCGTGACAGCTCGGGTTCCTGCAGGGCGAAATCTAGCTTTTGGCGTACATAGTCTGCGATCACTTGTCCCGGCGTATGGCTTTCATCACTCTCGATGAAGAGCTTTTCCCAGCGGGTGAAAATCTGGGCAAGCACCTCGTTGTAAAGGCTTTCCTTGTCCTCGATGTAGTAGTGAAGCTGGGATTTTTTCAGTCCGGCGCGCTCGGCGATCGACTGGGTCGAGGCACCACTGTAACCGTGCAAGCTGAACTCGCTGATGGCGGCGCTCCGAATGCTCTGCAAGATATCCTTGCGGTTTTGCTTACTGTTACGGAGGGAGGCGTCGGGGGGGTTAATTGCGTTCATTTGATGCACCGTTGCAGGGAAATGCCACAAATCGAGGCATTTTGGGGATCAGACCCTGCCTGTGAGTTGCTGCTTTATCCATTGTGAAAATCCAACGCGGTAGACTTTTGGTCAGTTTACGAGCAGTAAAACTGCGCTGATATTTGCGTTAATCAGACATCGATCCAAGCTGTCGATGGAAAATCGACTCGGCTTCGTTGCCTGTCCACGTCAGCAGACTTGAGCAAGCTTATCAGCAGCATGCAGACTACAGCACCTGTGAAGTAGTCCAAAAAGCGGTGAGTGACCTGCCCGCGTTTCTGATGCAGCTTTTGCGCCGATATGGCAGTCCTGAAGAGACAGCCACTGACGGTGCAAGTCGGACCGCGTTACTGGCTTGATGGGATAGATGCTAGATGATATAGCTCGAGGGGCATTCCGGGCAGTCGTTACTTTTTTGTTTCCACGTTGAGATCGATGCGACTACAAAGGCTTGATTTGGACACGGATTGGGCTGACCGTCGGATTCTGGCCGATTTCTGTCTGTCGCGAGGGCCGCAAGCGACTCATTATAGCTGCCGGTCAGCAGGGGCAGAATTTGGCCAATAACCGCCGCTTGTAACAGTTGATGCTCCGCAACGGACTGCTGACAATAACCCAGCGCAGAAATCAAAAAACCTCATGAGATCGTCGAGGTTTCAAGCGTATCGGTTTCATTGAACAGTTCGCGCATCACTACCACAAAAGCTTCAGCCGGACGGGACGGCTTCTGGGTTTGCGACGAGGCGATCACAACTCGTTGCGGAGGGATGCTCGCGTCAAATGGGCGACACACGATGGGCCTTCCATCGTAGCTCAAGTCTCCAGCTGGTCGAGTGACGAGAATCGACACTCCGTGCCCATGTGCCACGAGTGAGCGCACCATTTCCACCGAGCGCAACTCCATGATGACATTGGGCTCTACACCGCCCGAGCGAAACAGTGACAGGAAATAGTCGCGACTGTGAGGCAGGTCCAGAAGGATGAAGGGCTCGGTTCGCAGATCCTGGACGCACAAGTTGGCTTTTGCTATCAGATGATGCCCTTCGGGCAGCAGCACATAAGGTGATTGCAGTCCCACCGCCTGTAGCTTGACCTTACGAGCCAGGTTCATGTCATAGATCAGCGCTAAATCAAGAGTGCCGCGTTCCACCCGTTCGATCAGCTCCTCGGTGTCACCTTCGACAATGGCGACTCGTACCTCAGGAAAACGCTGCTTAAAGCGCTCGACCATGGTGGGGACATGTCGCGCGCCCAACGTTGCAAAGCAGCCAACCGAAAGGTCCCCCACCACGCTTTCGGTCTCCTTGGCAGAGAGCTGCGCGGCACTTTGCAGTAGCTGCCGAGCTTGCTGATAACGGCGGGTTCCGGCGGAGCTGAGCTCGATCCCTTTACCTGGAATCCTTACGAACAAGCGCTCATCCCATAGGGCTTCCAACTCCGAAATCGCATTTGAGATCGAGGGTTGCGACACACTCAGCGACTTCGCTGCATTGACGGTACTTCGACATTGGGCCGCTGCTACAAAATATTCGATTTGCCGAAGGCTGAAGTGAATCATTATTTTTAATTCGCAGTATCAAAAGTGCATATTTTTAATTATATACCCCACCGCTTAACCTCAGTCCATCCACAGCCTGTGTCCTTCCAAAAAACGCGCTGATCTGGCGCAGATGCTGCACTAACAATATCGAGGATTCGCCCATGGCTCGTTCAACTGCGCCTGTTGCACCGAGGTCGGTGATTGAAACCCGCTCCATCGATTACATACCGGAAAACGAGCGCCATGGCAGCGCGTTCGGTCAATTCACACTGTGGCTGGGTGTGAACCTGAACATCACTGCCATCGTCACCGGGGCTTTGGCGGTGGTACTTGGAGGCGATGTATTCTGGTCATTGATCGGGCTTCTGATAGGTCAAGTGCTGGGCAGCATCGTCATGGGCCTGCAAGCCGCCCAAGGGCCGGCTATTGGCCTGCCGCAGATGATCCGCAGTCGCGTGCAGTTCGGTGTATATGGCGCGGTAATTCCGCTGGTACTGGTGAGCTTGTTGTACGTGGGGTTCTCGGCGGGCGGCACGTTGCTGGCCGGCCAATCCGTGGCAAAAGTGCTATCAATCGCGGACTGGCAAGGCATCGTTCTGTTCGGCCTGGTAACCCTGTTGTTGGCCACCCTTGGATATCGCACCATTCACTCCATCGCCAAAGTGGCCAGTGTGGTGGGTGTCATTGCCTTTATTTACATGTTCGGTGCGTTACTGGCCCGGCACGATATCCATGCGCTGCTCGACAATCGTCACTTTGTTGCCGCCAATTTCGTGTTTTCGATTTCTTTGGCAGCGGCCTGGCAGATTTCGTATGGGCCATACGTGGCGGACTACTCTCGATACTTGCCCAGTCAGACTTCCAAACTGAAGATTTTTCTGGCTGCATCGCTGGGCACAGTACTGGGCTCGCAGGCAGCCATGACTTTCGGCGTCTTTGCCGCGGCCCTCGCCGGATCAGCCTTCTCGGGCCATGAGGTAGAGTTTGTTGTCGGCTTGGGCTCAACTGGCATGTTGGCCGTGATCCTGTATCTGGTGGTCGGCTTCGGCAAAATCACCATGATGACCCTCAACGCTTACAGCAGCTACATGTCCAGCGCCACCATTGTCAGCGCGTTCTGCGGCGTCAGCAAAGTGTCTCTGACCCATCGCTTCATCTATGTGCTGGGAATGGTGTCCATCGCAGTGCTGATCGCCCTGGCCGGTTCTCATAGTTTTATCAGTGCGTTTTCTTCCTTCCTCATTTTTCTACTGGCGTTCATCACACCCTGGAGCGCTATCAGCCTGGCTGACGTGTTCTTCGTCAACGGTACGCGTTATGACGTGGCGGCCCTCAACGATCCCGCTGGGCGCTATGGCCGTTGGAACTGGCCTGTTATTGCCACCTACTGCTGCGGGGTGCTGATGGAGTTGCCGTTCATTTCCAGCGGTTTCTACACCGGACCGATTGCCCGTGCGCTTAACGATGCAGACGTTTCCTGGGTGGTCGGCCTGCTGGGTACCGGAGCGCTTTACTGCCTGGTAAGCCGGCGAATGGTCGCCGCCGTGCCAACGTCTCTGACGAATGTTGTCGACAGCAAAGTCTAACTGGAATGCCAATCCAATCAGTCTTCACTCCACTCTCAGGTAGTCTTTTCATGACATCGGATGAATCCCGCTTCGCATGCGAAACCTTGCCCGGCAACCCTTACGCGATGCTGTTGCACTGCGCGAACCGCTGGCCGGACAAGGAGGCGCTCGTGTTTGACTCCTCGCCACTGCGGTTGACCTTCAGCCAATGGTTGCTGGCTTCTCAGACACTGGCCTGTGCCATGCGTCGGCGCGGGATACAACCCGGTAGCTCAGTGGCATTGTGGGCGGAAAATCGAATCGAATGGCCAATCGCGCAGGTGGCCATCGCTGCCATTGGTGCGGTGTTGGTGCCGATTAATACGCATTTTCGCCAGGACGACCTCCTGCATGTGCTGGACCACAGTCAGTCGGTGGCCATCTTGTTATCCGAGCGCTTCCGCTCCAGTGACTATCTGACCATGACTCTGGAGTCTCGCAACCGGTTGCCAATTTTGCGCGAGGTGATTTGCTTCGACGAACCTGAACTTCACGCCGAGAATTTCTGGACCTATTCGGCACTGATGCGCGAAGGGCCGGAGTTACCATTTCAGGCCTGGCCCTGGTCGCCTCGCGAGTTGGCCAGCATCCAGTACACCTCCGGCACCACAGGGCGGCCAAAGGGGGCTGAACTGTGCTTTGAAGGAATGCTGATGAATGCACGGGGCACCGTCGCGCGGCTGGCAGTTACCGCCGAGGATCGCTGGACTTCCATCATTCCGCTATTCCACTGCGCGGGCTGCATTATGAATGTACTTTCAGCGCTGGCCGCAGGAGCCACGTATGTGGGTATCAGTGCCTTCGATGCCGGGCGAATGTTGCGCCTGGTGGAGGCGGAGCGCTGTACGCTGCTGACGGGCGTTCCCACCTCTTATCTGGCCATGCTCGAGCACCCGCAGCGAACTCAATACGATCTCGGCTCGTTGCGAGCGGGTACCTGCGGTGGCGCCGATTGCGACCCGGCCTTGCTCGAACGCTGCGCTTCAACCTTCCCAATTCCAGGCTTGGTGCAGGTGTATGGCCAGACCGAAGCCAGCACCCTTATCGCGCTGGACAGTTTTGAGAGTCCGCAGCGGTTCACCACCGCGGGCATGCCATTGCCAGGCATGCAGGTACGAGTGTGTGACCCGGATAACGGCCAGATGCTCGCTGCCGGTGAAACCGGGCAGGTACACGTACGCGGTCCCATGGTGATGCTTGGCTATCATCGCGACCCGCTTGAGACTGCTCGCTGTGTCGACGCCGATGGTTGGATGCAAACGGGGGATCTCGGGCGCCTTACTTCCGATGGCCGAGTGGAACTCGTGGGAGGACGACTACGCGACATGATCATCCGTGGTGGCGAGAACATCTACCCGGTGGAGGTGGAGAACCTACTACGTGCCCACCCGGCTATTACCGAAATCGCTGTATTTGCCATGCCTGATCCTTTCTATGGTGAAGTGGTAGCCGCGGCGATCGAGCTGGGTGGAGCGCTCTCCGCTGCGCAGGTCAAGCAAGCGTGTGCCGGAAAAATCGCTGGGTTCAAGCACCCATCCAGGGTATTCAAGGTCAGCCAATGGCCCATGACTTCCAGTGGGAAAATACTCAAACGCGAGCTGAAAGCCCAAGCCATGGCGATGCAGCTGGAGGAGTTGCCATGAGCAAACCGATCATTGGCCATCGGCATCACTGCGTATTCATGCCCGGGTTTCAACAGACCGCTGCCGCCATTGGCAATGCCGGGGTGCAGGTGGTATCTACGCCGGCACTTATAGCGCTGTTGGAGGAAACTGCGGGCAGTGGCGTTCAGGCCTTCTGCGATCCGGGATGGGGCACGGTGGGGACTAGAGTGGAGATAGAGCACTCAAGCCCGGCCTGGCCAGGCATTGAGGTGCAATGCGAAGCCGTGCTGGAGTCGACCAAGGGCCGCACTTTGACTTTCGCGGTGCGCGCGAGCCAACAAGGACGGTTAGTTATGAGTGGTCATCACGAACGGGTGACGGTGGACCTCAGCCGCTTCTCCATGCCGAAACCAGTCAGTGCGGGCGCGCCAATTGAGTTTTTTTTCGACTTTCACAGCCCCTGGTGCTATGTGGCTATGCCGCGCTTGCGAGAAATCGCCGCTGCTCATGGTCGAGCGATTCATTGGCGGCCCATGCACCTAGCCAACCTGATCGAGCACATCGGCGGGCGGCGGCCGCTGGAAGCATCGCCATCATTTGTGCGATGGTTTCAGCAGGACTTGCAGGATTGGGCTCGACTGAGGCGCTTGACGCTACGCTACCACCCTCGGTTCCCACTGCGACCTTCCCGAGCTTTGCGTTGCAGTCTGTATGCAATCGAGAAGGGAAAGGGCGCAGAGTTCATCTTCAACGTGATGCGAGCTTACTGGAGTGAAAGCCGGGATATTAGTGACCTGGAGATCCTCGGCGATCTGGCGGTTGCTGCAGGCCTGGATCGACGAGCAACCATACAGGCTGCGACCGATAAGCGTTTCAAGCTGGCGCTGGAGGCGAACAACGATCAAGCGGTACAGCTAGGGGTGTTCGGTGCGCCTACAGTAATCGCCGACTCGAAACTGTTCTGGGGCAATGATCGACTAGAAATGATGGGGGATTATCTAGCGGGGGGTAACGTGCAGCGCACTTAGCCTCAGGCTAAGTTGGAGCGCCTGAATCAGGGTTCAGGGAGGCGAAGGTGTCTGAGTTGCACCAATTGAAGAACCGCGCCTCGGTTAAAATCGGGGACATTTTGACTGACCGTTTTTGGTTGTGGATTCAACCGGTCATGAAGCCGAAATCAAGCTGAAGAACGTGCTCGGCGATGTTTGCGTAACTATGAGGACTTAGCACTAAAGACGCCGACTTAAGAAGGCGGCAAAGAGTCAGCCGCGGTATAAGCAGGAAAAGACAACATCGACACATTTGGCAGATGCTCGTAGGTGGAGGACAACACGGCGCTGAGTCGATCGCCCAATAGGTCCCAAGCGCGCTTCTTCTCTTCGGCATAGTCGTGATGCAGGTAGTGGCGTCTCACCCGCGAGCCGGCCAGCACATGGTTTTGACAACGATCAATGACGTCGAGGCTGACCCCCAAGGCCTGCATCATGGTCGCGCCGGTGCGGCGTAGGTCATGCGGTGTCCAGTCACCGTTCTGGCCGTCAGCAAGGACCAGGGTGTCGTCATGACGCCGTCTGGAGAGGGCTTTGCGGTTTTTGAATCGGGCTTGGCGATCGCCGACCTGTTTGCTCACCACCTTCAAGTCCACATGCGCGTCATCCTGCTTGTTCGGAAAGCACCACTTCGAATGTCCTGTCAGGGTCTTGAGTTCCTGAAAGAAATGCAGGGCGAAGGGGGAGAGGAAGACATGGTGGTCCTGTTTTTTGCCCCGAGTGCCTTTGACGTTTTCGCTGGGGAGGAACCAGGTCTGCTGGTCCAGATCGACATTTCTCCATTCGGCCTGGAGCAACTCGCCAATTCGGCACAGCGTGCCCAGGCTGATCCAGAGTGCGAGTTGGGTTTCTTTCTTTAGCGGCCGTATACCGTCGTATTTTTGTCCGGCGGGCAGGGCGTTGTAATCGGCGGTCATTTGCTGGAAGCGGTTGTGCAGTTCCAACAGCTCAGCCGGTGAAAGGATCCGGCTTCTTTCGGCCTCGTAGTCGGCTGGGATCAGAGGGGAGATGTCGACCAGTTCCGTCGGATCGCCCTCGATCAATAAGGCCCGCCAGGGCTGACGTTTTCTGGCCCAGCTGAACATCTGAGTGAGGTCGGCGAAGAAACTGATGGCTTGTCGGTGAGCGCCGCGGTTGACCACGGTGCGGATCAGCGCCCGAATATCGTGTTCGGAGACGCTGCTCACCGCGGTCTTGCCGAGTGCCGGAAAAAGGTCCTTGTTAAAGCGTCGTTGCAATTCAGCATTGCCATCTTTCCGCGCCACGCCATCCAACAGCCACGCCTTGGCCAAATCCTGGACGGTCAGCGTTTTCACCTTCGTCGTTTTTATTTGTTCAGCCTCTACGTTAGCAGCGGCGTATGCCTGTGCCTTAGCGGTTTTCTTGTGCTCGTTGGGATTGATTTGCTCATCAATGAGTGCCCGTGCCTGGTTGCGGGCCTTACGGATCTCCGTCAGGGATTTGCGTGGCCAGGACCCGCAGGCGTACTCTTTGTTCTGGTCGCCCCACCGATAGCGATAGAAAAAGCTGACCGACACGCCGTCCTTACGCAGGGAAATTCGACCGGCGAGATTGCCATCCTCCCTAAGGATCCGGCCGGCATCGTTGGGAGTCAGCGACTCGAGTTCTTTGATGGTGATTTTGGCCATGAAACGGACTCCCCCTACTTTTACCCCCACAAAAACGTCGGCTCTTGATGGACGTTACTGGACTCGCGTAGAGCAGAACACCGCTGGAGCTCAAGTAAATACTAGCTTATAAAAATCCAGAGTAAAATTTTGGAAGCTTTCAAGAAGTATGAAAAAGGAGATGGGGTGCTAGGGGTCGAGTGTTCGAATCACTCCGTCCCGACCATATAATTCAAGGGGTTGCGAGATTTTATCTCGCGACCCTTTTTTATTTTTGGTCGTTTTTACCCCCACAAAACCACCGGCTCTGGGTGGAATCCTCACGGCTTCCGCGTGGGCGGGCGCAGGCTTTGGCGCTCACGCGTGGTCTCTTTATCAATGTTGATTAGCCTTTCTCTTCAGGTCCTGACGTTTTTGAGTGTTTAAGACTATTTTCCTGTGTATTGAGAACACATACAGGTCAACCATCAGCTTGTTTATCTCAGGTCGCTCGGGTCATCCTACGTACCCGGTAGTTAGGCTTGGGCGGCACTGGGATCGTATAGCCGTCGGGGACTAGACTGCGTAGGTCATAGCCAATCATGAACAATCCAGCTTCAAAGGCGTGGCAGCGGTCTACCAGCTGAGGCTGCTTGGCGAATAATTCGGACCCTTCTAGTACCGCGCGGATGATCCAACCTAATTGGAGCTGACGCCGTGCCCAAAGGTGCCTACTGGTGGTGGAGAGTTGCGGTGTACCGTTGTACCCAAGCTTTAAGTGTTTTGGGTTTCGAATCTGGTCGCCGATCCCTGGCCCCCAGGCGAAGTCCACTACCTGCGGCGCAGTGGTGCCGGTGCCTTGGCGTTACAGGCAGTAGAGCAGCGCGATGGCGGCACCGACCTGGCCGTCATAGATTGGAGAGCCAGTGGTGTCGAGCAGGGCATGGATCTTAGTCATGCCCGAGTCGAATCTTAGGATGTTCTGCTTGGTGAGGTGGTTGAGCTGCTGCTTGCGGTCCAGCGCGAGAAGCGCCTGGCACTGCTTTAGGTAATTCATCAAGTTCTTGTCGTGCATTTGATTCTTGAGGAATCCGACGGCGCCATCGACTTTTCCCCACGCTAGGATCGCTTCGCAGGCTCCATGCGTGGCGAACTCATCGCGGGCGCGAACCGCCAAACGCAAGCGAATGCGCAGCCGGCGCAGCTCCGCCTTGACCGTCTCCCAATTCCCGCCCCACTGGTATTCGCCGCTTCGATACCTTGAACCTTGCAGTCGATCGCGTTGCGCACGAGCCTACTGCGCGCGACCTTCAGATGTACTGGAAGAGTGGGAAGGTTTTCGATTAGCCACTTGATGAGGCCGAGCATGTCCGGTTGCTCGAGAAACTGCTTGCGATTCATTCCATGGTGCCTGGTCGCGCCGTGATTCGGATGATGCTCTAAGGTGGCGCACGACGGGGTAGACTCGGGGATTGATCGTGCTGCGGTCTCGTGTCATCGGAAAAACCATGTTCTGAGTTTAGTGGACATGACCTGCCAAGAAGGGGGGGTAAGTGACAAGAGTTGGGCAGGGCGCTTGCTCAGATTTTTTATTAGCCTGATGAAGCTTTTGTGGAACAGCATTAGTAAAACCGCGACAGCAGGAAAAGCCATCGCGGTTGTTCTGCGTTTTAGCGGTTAGCGTCGGCCAAGCCAGCCTCAATGAAGCGCACGGAGCTCTCCATCGCCTGCTGACCTTCTGGCAGCATGGTGGCGTAGAAGTGCCAGGCGTGGAACATTGCTGGCCATACTTCCAGGTTCACGCGAACGCGGTTATCAGCCAGGTGAGTTGCAAGGCGCATTGCATCACTCAACATCAGCTCGTTCTCGCCGATCTGCACCAAGATTGGTGGAAGACCGGTGACGTCCGCGAACACAGGTGAGGCCAGAGGATGATTGGCCAATGTGTCGCCTAGGAATGCTCTGGCGAGGATGTCCAAGACAGGCTTGGAGTTCAGAGGATCCAGACCTTCACGGTTGCTCATGGAAGCACCGGTGTGTTCAAGGTTCGCCCATGGTGAGATGGACGAACCAACTGCAGGCAGTGGAAGCCCTTTGGATTTCGCAGCCACCATCACGCTGACAACCATCGCGCCGCCGGCTGACTCGCCAGAGAATGCGATCTTGTTAGCTGGGATCTTCTGCTCAAGCAGCCACTCGTAGGCGCGCAGTGTGTCGTCAATAGAGGCTGGGAACTTGTGCTCAGGGGCAAGGCGGTAGTCCGGCATGTACACACGAGCACCGAGCATCTTCGCGTAGTTGCCGCCGATGCCGTGGTAGCCGTCTGGACGACCTACAATGTAGGCGCCGCCGTGGATGTACATCACGACCGCGTCAGTCTTGATCTCGTCCGGGGTAACCAGTGTGCCGGGTACGCCACCCATGTCGACTGCTTCGAATTTAGCGCCAGCTGGCGCTGGATTTTGCGCGAGCATTTTTGCGTAAGAGTCGCGGATGTCGCTCATTTTTGTGGTGGTATCGATTCCCTTAAGAACGGGTACCAGATCGCTAAGGCTATTGGCCCAGGTTTGGACGGCTGCTTGGACTTTAGTGTTCATAATGACCTCAATTGATCGTTGGGAGTGGATTAGCTAATTGAGATACTATGCTTAGTATTGGGGAATAGGGTTCCCCATAACAGGTGCTAAGCCGCCCGAACGTTGAGACCACCGAGGCCGTATGGAACTCCATAACCTGAATGATATTGCCGCGTTTGTGAGCTCGGTAAACGCTGGAAGCTTCACTGCGGCGGCAAAACAGCTTGGCCTTACGCGCTCTGCAGTGGGGAAGTCGATAGTCAGGCTCGAGGCTCGTTTACAGGTACGTTTACTGAATCGCACTACGCGCAGTTTAAGCATGACGGATGACGGCCAGGTTCTGTATGAGCGCTGCGTGGGCGTTCTTCAGGATCTGGACGACGTGGAGGATGCCCTTGCGTTTCGTCGTTCGACACCCAGTGGGCGACTGCGGATGAGTCTGCCGGTTGCGCTGGGCAGACTTCATGTCCTTCAGCACATTGAGTGCTGCCTTAAGGATTGGCCCTCCCTGAGCGTGGATATCACCTTTTCTGACAGGCTGGTCGATCTGATCGATGAGGGATTTGATTTGGCCATGCGCATCGGGCCACCGAAGGAAGATTCTCGGTTGTTAACGCGCACTGTGGCCTACCAACAAATGATTACCTGCGCTTCCCCCAAATATTTGGCTGAGCACGCCGAGCCTAAAACGCCGGAGGATTTATCCGAGCACCAGTGCCTGCATTTCGTGAGTGGTGGGAGATTGCTTCCTTGGAATTTTCGCGTGAATGGTAGCTCTGTGTCCGTTACTCATGGTGGAAGGCTACAGATGGACAGTGCTGAGTCATTACACCAGTCAGCTGTAGCTGGCCTGGGCATCGCGACTCTTCCTTCCTACGTGGTGAACGACGATTTGAGGAGCGGCAAACTTGTTCAATTGCTCGCTGGCTATGCAGAGGCCGCAGAGCCTATTCGGGTGATCTACCCTAGCAAGCGGCACCTATCTCCAAAAATTCGACTCTTCATCGATAAGCTCGTGGAGGCTTGGTCACCATGCCCACCATGGGAGCAGCATTCTGCGGAAGGCATTCACTCTGCCTGACCCGTGAGCGAAGCCCGCGCGGCTAATCAATACCTAGTATATGCATCACGCATTCATCTCACTTGAGCATCGACTTCCAGGCGTGGGCACTGCGCCTGTATTCCGTGCATTTGCCAAAGGAGCCAGTGCCTCAGAGGCTTAGTGCGCCGGTGTTTTTCACATCCTCAATGTGATTGGCGCAGATGCTCATGACTGCGTTTCGTAGGAACCACTGGCGCTCCTTGCTGGGGAAGTGACCATGCAGACCGCTTGACAGCGGTGAAATATCCGAATAAAAATGAAGCGCTTCATAAATATCTTTTTCGAGAATAAACACAAAAAATCGAGTCGTGAAAAGAACACAGATTTTGTTGGCTTAGGCCCGCAAGCTGTGTGAATGAAACGATTCATATTTGCCGTTTTCCTAGGCAAGTCTGGAGATCATAATGATCACTGCATCATTAGCCCTCGCTCGGTCAACCACGCCGGCTGCCCTCGCCACTCTCTTATCTAAAGTCACCGACCGCTCCGGCACGGGGGCACTGGCTTCGCCACGCAAATCTCCTAAAACCACCCGCCTACATGAGTCCGAAATTTTCGGTCAGCCAGTGCGGCATTGGACGCGTGTGAGCATCACCGCGTCTTGTTTCTGTTTTTTCAGCGCGGGGAATTTGGCATGACGAATCTTCGACATTCAGGACGCACAGTTCTCATTACTGGGGCAGGAGGGGGCATCGGTGCCTCAATTGCCCGGCTGTACTGCGAGGAGGGCGCGCGGGTTGCCTTGGTAGATTTCGACGAACAGTCAGTTTCCGAGCTTTCCCGGCAACTTAGTGCTGCCGGACATTTGGTGGCTTGGGCTAAAGCTGACGTATCAGATTTCGCTCAATGCAGTCGAGCCTGTCTTGAGCTTAGTGAGCAGCTCGGCCCGATCGACACCTTGATTAACAATGCAGGTATTTCACCCAAACACGAGGGCGCACCAGCGCCGATTTGGGAAATGGATCCTCAGGAATGGGATCGCGTCGTTGGCATCAACCTGACAGGCTCATTCAACTTGGTCAGAGCTCTCGCACCAGCGATGGTCGAACGCCGTTTTGGAAGAATAGTAAATATGTCTTCCGTTGCTGGCAGTGCTTACCTCCCTATCGTCGCGGCGCATTACAGCGCCACGAAAGCCGCAGTTATCGGTTTTACCCGTCACCTGGCAGGTGAGCTCGGGCCCTATGGCATTACGGCAAATGCACTAGCTCCGGGACGCATCGAAACGCCGCTTCTAAAAACCGTTTCTGCGCAAGCGAATCAGGCAGTCGTTGATGAGACTCCGTTGGGCCGTCTTGGAACGCCACTTGAGGTAGCTAAAGCAGCATGCTTTTTGACTTCAAACGACAGCGACTTCATCACGGGCCAAGTTGTGGATGTGGCGGGTGGCTGGTTGATGCGCTGATCCATCCGGGCTCGTATTCAACGTAACGATTTATCTCACAGTTTTTCAGCAGCGGGTGGTGGCATGGTTCGAACAATGGGTTTTCCTGGCCGATACGAGCAAGGGCCAGGCGCGCTAAAGCAGCTTGGCAGAATCCTTTCCGATATGGGGCAATCGCGCCCTTTGGTCTTGTGCGACGAGTTCGTCTCGAGGCATCTGTGGCCTGAGGTAGGGAACGCATTGTCAGAGCATGGCTTCGAGGCGAACAGTATCGTTTTTCCTGGTGAATGCACTAAAGCTGCAATTGCGTCTCTCTGTGAGCGATCAGCAGATTACAGGCCAGACACCATCATCGCTTTGGGCGGGGGTAAGACAATTGACACGGCTAAAGGGATGGCTGCTCAGCTTAACGTCCCCATTGTCGTATGCCCGACCATTGCTTCCAGCGACGCCCCAACCAGCCGTTTGATTGTGCTTTACGACGAAGCGCATAAGGTCGTTGGTGTCGAGTACCTGAACATGAACCCCTCTGCAGTAGTCGTGGACACCGAAGTGATTGTCCGTGCGCCTGCAAGGTTTTTCGCCGCAGGCATCGGCGACGCCATCAGTAAAAAGTTTGAGGCGCAACAATGTCAGGCTGCCGGAGGCAATAACTCATTTGGTACTCCAGCGTTGAACACTGCATTGCTGCTAACAGAGGCAGTGTTTAAGACGCTTATGACCTACGGGTACAGCGCTTACCAAGCAGTCGGCCGGCACGAGGTTAATGATGATGTCGAGCGGGTTGTTGAAGGAACCGTCCTTATCAGTGGCGTTGGGTTCGAGAGTGGCGGCTTGTCGCTAGCTCATGCGCTTGTGCGAGGTCTTACGGCAATTCCTGCGATCACTTCAATGCTGCATGGCGAGCTCGTCGCCTTCGGAACGCTGGTGCAGATGTCCGTTGAAGAACGCCCGGACTCAGAGATCCTGAAGGTCGCTCAGCTTCTGAATGATGTGAATCTTCCCGTCACCCTCGACGGCCTTGGCCAGACCTCTGCGTTTACCTCTGAGGAATTGGACATTGTCGTCCAGGCAACACTGGGTGCGGTGTACGCAAAAAATATGGCGCCAGCCCTTACGGCTGAACGACTCATCCGAGGACTCGCTCGTGCTGACGAGCTGGGACAACGATTTCAACGTTTCAACTAACCGCTAAATGCAGCACAGCTAATCCAAGAATAAAAGAGGCTCAGAAAATGACAGACAAGACCGTTCCGCATATTCATGACTTGCTCAAAGACTCCCCTAAGAACTGGGGTAAGTGGGGCCCGGATGATGAGGTAGGCTCACTCAACTACCTTACAGGTATCGAAGTTCTTCAAGGGGTCAAAGAGGTCAAGCAAGGCAAGACATTTACTTTGCAGGTGCGGATGGCAGATCCTGCTGGTGACCCGGTCTGGCCTGGTCGCTCCCAGTCAAAACGCATGAATATCATGGATCGTGGTCACTACAACTGTGGCAAAGGCCCACATTTTCCTGGCTCTTACGAGTTCGCCGACGACGTGATGTTTTTTCATCTTCAAGGGTCAACTCAGTACGACGCCCTTGGGCATGTCTGGTACGACGATCAGATTTGGAATGGCTACAGCGCCGATACCACTATCGGTTCCCTGGCCAAGGCGAGCGTTGCTCCATTGGGTGAAAAAGGCATCGTTGGCCGAGGCATTCTGATCGATATAGCGCGTCACCGTGGTAAAGACGTGCTGGATGCAGGTGAAACGTTCAACCATGAGGATTTAATGGCTGCGGCCCGGGCTCAGGGCGTCTCTATCAACAAGCGCGACATTCTCATCATTCGCACTGGATGGATTGGCTCGTTTTATAAACGCGACCCGGAAGAGTTCTACAAAGATTTTATCGAGCCAGGCCTGACCTACAGCCCTGAACTGGTGAAGTGGTTTCAGGAGATGGAAATTCCGAACATTGTCACTGACACCATTGCTAACGAAGTCACCGTCGATCCCGTGTCAGGGGTTGCGTTGCCGTTGCACAACGCACTCATGAGGAACTTGGGCATCACTCTCACTGAGATCGCTCAGCTTGATCCTCTCGCTGAGGACTGCGCTGAGGACGGTCAGTGGACGTTTCTCTACACCGCAGCCCCTCTAAAGGTCGTTGGCGGAACCGGAGCTCCTGTGAATCCGATCGTCATTAAATAAGTGTCTTTGCCTGGGGGCAGCAGAAACGCGGTTCTCAGGTTTTTCCCTCCAATTAACGGCTCCCGAACGGCAGGCTGTTGGCTTATCATCCTCTGCGCAAATCGAGGGCGTTCTTCTGATCGTCCTGTCTCCGCGCTACGATCGAGGATGCTGAATCTCCAATGAAAAAAATCGAGAAACCGAAGCTCAAGGATGTGGCTGAATTGGCGGGCGTCTCGATGGGGAGTGCTTCAAGAGCATTGGCTGTCCCGCACTTAGTGAAACCTGCAACGCTGGCCAAAGTACAAGCAGCTGTTCAAGAGCTCGGGTACGTGCGAGACGGGGCCGCGCGTGCTTTGGCATCCAGGCGCACGCACAGCATCGGAGCCGTTTTTCCTACTTTTAACAACCCTGCGTTCGCTGAAGCTGTCCAGGCCCTCCAGTTAAGGCTAACGGAGCTTGGGTATCACCTAATCATTTCTTCCCATGAATACGACCAGGCGCAAGAACTGGTAAACGTAAGGAACATGATTGAGCGGGGCGTCGAAGGCCTACTGTTAGTGGGTACTGAACATAGTCCTGAAATTTATGAAGCACTAACTGCCGCCCAATGCCCATTCATTCTCATGTGGTCACTAGATGGTGCTCACGACCATCACTGCGTGGGGTTCAGCAATGAGGAGGGTGGTCGATTGATAGCCAGGCACTTGCTTAGCCTTGGTCATCAAAGTATCGCCATGATCAGTGGAGTTGTTTCTAACAACGAACGGGCAAAATACCGTCTGAAAGGAATCACCGCTCAGCTACTCGAGTCAGGGATAGAGCTTTCAAGTGAACGGATTATTGAGCAGCCATTCACGATTGAGGGAGGGCGCGCCGGGCTGCGGATTGCTATGGAGCTTAACCCCAAGCCTACAGCCATTGTCTGCAGTACTGACCTCACCTGTATCGGAGCGTTGGCGGAAGCGCGCTCCAATGGGATCGACGTCCCCAAAGAACTATCAGTCAGCGGGTTCGATGATATCGAGTTCGCGGCTGCCTACGTGCCAGCCCTGACGACCGTCAGGGTGCCGACTTCGAAAATTGGTATCAGCAGCGCCAACAACATCGTTGCGCTGATCGAGGGGCGCCCACTTGCACGCCGCGAGCGCATACAAATCGAACTCGTCGTCCGAGATAGTACGGCGCCACGGCCCTAGAGCGTTTCCAGGAATGAACTAAGCTCTTGGTGCTTCATTGGCATTGAACCAGCCTGGGCGGTACTCGCTCCAAGTCAGTTGCCAGAAGCCCTCATGCTTGCGACGAAGCCGCATTCGGTAATGCGCGCCATAGAGAGGCGTGCCATCTTGCGTGTGTGAGTTTCCAGGAATGACTCTGCCGATAATCATTTCCGCTACACCCTTTTCCTCGTCGGACTTGATCTCCAGTACGTCCGCGAAATGCTGCATCCACGGCCAGGGCCTGCGAAACTCTTTGAAGGAGCCAATGATCGCGTGGCGCCCTTCAATAAGGCCCATCGGTTGGAAATCACCAGCGGCGTCGTTGGCAAAGCAATGGGCAAGTAGCTGCATGTCAGCCTGATCCAGCGCCCATGAGTAACGAGCGTAGGTTTCAGCAATACACTCCTCGCTGGGTACCGAAGGCGTTGAGTTAGGGAAAGCAAGCCATGGCGAATTCAGCTCGCTAACGATGGTGGGGGCTGGATCGCCAATCCTCCATCCATCGTCACCTGGTGGAAGCTGCCAGTGAATTGCAAGCGAGTAGTCCCCGGTTACCCAATTCAAGGCAATCAGCACGCTGTCGAGGCGCCAGGTGCCTGCTGTCTTTTTCAGAGAGCCTGTGACAGTCATACCAAATCCGAGCGTGGCCGACTTTGTGGCTTTGCTGATATGGCCATAGGCGTAGAAACTGAAATTGGCGTCGGTTTCTCCACCACCCACATAGTGATTGGTTGCCTTCACTGAAAAGCCATCAGCCTTGACACGGTCTTGCTGGAAAGCTCTGACAATCTTGCGTCCACCCTCATGAGCGGACATGTGGCTTGTCAACAACTGGCAATTGTCAGTGAATATATCCCCGGCAGATTCCCAATTACCGCTCTCCCAGGCTTCCAGAAAGGTGGCTATAACGCCCTTAATTTCGGTGCGATCATTTGAGCCGGTCACTGGGTCACCTGCGAGGCAGGTTGGCCTATGGGAAAGTGTGGCAGGACATACTCAGCCATCTCCTCCAGGACATCAGCGGCTGGTCGCTGCAGAGGTTTGATATTCAGTGCGACGTGTGAAACACCTTCATCCTGTTGCCGTTTCCAGAGCTCCACGAGAGCATTACGCCCGATCCTTATTCCGTTGTAGCCGCGTTCCAGCGGTGTGCTCGGATCCTTCGCCAGATCGAAAAACGTCGCGTAGCCGTATGGTTTTACATTGCCGGTCTGACTGGCAGAACGGAACTCACGGATGAGGCCGGGCAAACGATTGAAGTCGCTCAGATGCCAAATCCAGGCATCGGCATTATTGGCTATCCACTCAAGCGTCTGACGGGCCCGGCCCACGACAATCATGGGGAGTCGAGGGCCAACTGGCTTGGGTACCATGTCTAGCAAGCCTTCCAGCTGGCCGAAAAGTTTGGTTGAGACGCTTGGGAAGCTGTTTTCAGTGACTGTCTTAATCAGCTCGAAGCCTTCCCGGTATCGTTCTTCTCTCGCTTCGAAATCAATCCCGAATGCTGGATATTCAATCGGGCGATCTCCGCTGGAGAGCCCTAACAAGAGTCGTCCACCGGTGAGCTGGTCAACCGACACAGATTGTTTAGCAACGATCAACGGCTCGCGCAGTGGAAGAACGATTCCTGTCGTTCCCAAAGCAATTTTTTTAGTTACGGCTGCCAAATAACCAAGGTAGACGAAGGGGTCGATCATTTGACCAGTATCACCAAAGCTCGGGTCATAGAAGGGCACATCTCTCATCCACAGACTTGCGAATCCAGCCTCGTCCGCGATGCGAGCAAGGCGTTGATGATCCTGCAGCGTGGGAAACGGTGAATTCGGATAGCCCTCCAAGGGCATGATGTATCCGAAGGTGAGGCCTTCGGGCTGGAACACTCGCGAATAGGCCGGATGAGCTGCAAGCTCGGGACTGAGCTCAAGGGAAGGGCTGAGAGAAGTCATTGCTAAACCTCATTATTTCAAGCCGATTACTACTGTGTAAGCGGCTTTCAGATGAACAGGTCTGCATGGTAGTGAAGGTATTGGGGAAAATGTGTCCCCTCTGATGGGGCGCGATCCACTGGTGGCCGCTATCCACCCAATGAAAAATCTGCTGGGTCAATCGCTTGAACTCGTCCGCAGTAGGCGTCTTAGATGAGTCGCGGCCTTTAACGGGATGAGTCTTACGCGCTGTGACGAGTGGTCACAGATGGTGTGAATTTCTGAGTATTCTCCTGTGCGAGAGCATCACCTACTCTCACTCAGCGATTGAAATCCTGGCTCGCTCGCCAGTCACACGTTGAGAGAAATTATAATGAATACGCCCGTTAAACCTGATGAACTTGCCATTCCTTATGCTTTGCCGCAGGTGCCTTTCATGTCTCCAGACATGGTGCATCCAGGCGTTATGACCACTTGGCTCGAAGACGATAATCTCTGGGTGCCTGTCACCAAGTCAGTATCTTTCAAACCACTGCTGCTGAGCGTTAGCGGTGGGTACTACATCAACTTGCTCCGAGTGCGGCAGAGCGGGGTTTTGTCTCGTCACCGCCACTCAGGTGCAGTACATGCGATCGTGTTGAAGGGGCGTTGGTACTACCTCGAACACGATTGGGTTGCTGATGAAGGCTCCTTTGCATTCGAGCCGCCAGGGGAGACTCACACTCTGTTCGTCCCTGAAGATGTCGAAGAAATGATTACTTGGTTCCACGTTCAGGGTGGCTACACTTACGTCGACCCACAGGGTGTCGCGGTTGGCTATGAAGACGTTTTCACCAAGCTGGAAGCTGCCCGCAGCCATTACAAAAATTTGGGCTTGCCGGACGATTATATCGAGCAGTTCATTCGCTGATCTTGGTTCAAAAAAGAACGCGCTACGGCGCGTTTTTTTGTGTAGATAAACAGGTAGATTCAGTCGCGTAAGGAGCGTACCGAAATGGATCAATACTCCCAAATGCTAGCCTTCATCTGGTCAACAGAGTGCGGAAGTTTTTCTGCTGCCGCCAGGGCGCATGAGATGACTCCGTCGGCCATCAGTAAATTGATAGCGCGGCTAGAGGATCGGCTTCGGGTTCGACTGTTCCAGAGGGGTTCCCGAGTCCTCACTCTGACGGAGGAGGGGGCTGCTTATCTGCGCAGTGCGAAAGCTGTGGTTGAGGCGATGAGTGAAGCTGACTCTCTGGCAGAAGGGCTTCCTTCAAGGGTCAGTGGCACGCTTCGCATCCACACGATGACCTCTTTTGCGAAGCAGCAGATCGTGCCTTGGTTGCCGGAATTCCTCGACACTTATCCCGGTCTTGATGTCGAGATTCAGTTAGGCGCTCAGTTCGTTGACCAGTTCGAACAGGGATTGGACATAGCCATCCATAGCGGGATTCTTCCGAGCTCTTCCAGGATCGCAAAGAAGATAGGCGAATGTGAATGGTTGCTGTGTGCTTCACCTGACTACCTGGAAAAGTATGGAACACCGCAGCAGCCACAAGACCTGATGAATCATCGATGCTTTAACTTCAGTTTTGCCAGCCCTTGGAACAAATGGGCCTTTATCCAGGATGGTCTGGGTGTGACGACCCCTGTGAAGCCCCGAGGATCGTTTACCCAAGGCGAACTGCTGAGGGACATGGCCAAATCAGGCGCGGGTATAGTCCGCCTTGCAGATTTCCACATTGGAAAAGACATTCAAGATGGTTCGCTGGTGCTTCTGCTTGACGAGTATAAAGCAGAGATCTTGGAGCCTATTTACCTCCTTTATTCAGACCGTAAGCATCTGAGTCCTCGCATCCGAGTTTTCATCGAGTTTTTTCAGGAAAAATGGATTAAGCATCCATGGAAGGTAGTAAGGCCTTGAGCCTTTAAGCTTTTACAGTCAGTTCGGCACCGACGCTTCATTGTGCTGGTAGCTGGCAATCTCAGCGTGCCATGACGACATTGGAAATCTGTGTAAAGAAAGGCTCCAGCCTTTCTCGTGGAGCATCATGTTCAACCACTAGGGCTGCGACCTCACCACACTCCGCCACTTGATAATGCGCGACGCTAGAAAGCTTCTCATTGGTCGCAGCGACAACCAGCTGGCCGCTCGAAGCGATGACCGCGCGTTTGAAGTCGGCGTCCTCCAATTCGAATGCCGTCACGCCATTGTCAGGGTCGATAGCGCAGGCTCCGATAAAGCAACAGTCAAAGTTAAAATGCTGTAATTGCTGGACTGATCTTAACCCCGTCACACCTCCCGTCATCGGATTCAGACGGCCCCCCAACAGAATGACCTCGGCGCATGGCAGTCTCATCAATTGCACTGCAATTAATGGCGAGTTGGTGGTAACGGTCAGTTGCAACTGTGGATCAATCGCACTGGCGATCGCCATATTTGTTGAACCCGCATCAATGAACACATGTTGTCCTGAGGTCAAAAATGAGGCGGCGGTCTTACCAAGTCTATTCTTGCGCGACGAGTCCTGAAGTACCCGGATGTCCATAGGATCCTCCGATTCACGCATCAGGATTGCCCCGCCGTAGACGCGCTTACAAAGCCCAGCAGCCGCTAAGGCACTTAGATCGCGTCGTATAGAGTGCTCGGATACACCGAACTCACTCGCCAGATCGGTTGCAATCACACGCCCATACCTTCCCAGGCGGTCTTGAATAAGTTGCTGGCGTTCTCCAGGAAACGTTTCAAGTGTTGAGGTCATGCTTAAAATCCTGCTAAAACGATCATGATCGAGCTAAACCGAGCATTAATATGGTGGTTTTTGGTTGTGCCGTCAAACGAAGCAATGTCGGACGTAGGTGCCTTTTCCCTAATGCATTGACGTCGTCGCCTGCATGCTCAAGGCCTTGTGCGTTGCACCATGTCCTTTCCATATCATCGTCAGGAAGGTCTCGGCTGTGCATTCAGTTTCCCAGATGGTGCTGCAACTGATAACTCCTTGGTTCTGTGCCACTGACCTGTTCCTGGCGGTCACAGCAGGTGTGCTCTGCCAGCTATATTCAGCATTGAAATTGAGCCATAACCTCTGTCCATGGTGAGCAGTATGACGAGTGCTGATTCATCTCAGATGTTGGGGCTTACGTGTGCAAAACACCGATCCTCAGCCGGAGAATAAAAATAAATACCCGGAGATATCCCCATGGGATTTGCTCAAGACAAAATCGAAGCATTACCTGCGGTCAATCGTGTGCCAAAAGGAGCAGGTGCAGCCTCGTGGGGCGCGATGGCTCTTTTGTGGCTCGTGTATGCCATGGATGCCAACTCCCGCCAGATGTTCTTTATGGTATTGCCCTCCATCACCAGCGAGTTCAAGACAAGCGCTGAGCTGACTGGACTGCTTGCCGCGTTCATAACGATCGCTACATCTTTGATAGCCGTGCCTTGCATGATTTGGGCTGATAAAGGCGGTCAGGGATGGATGCGAAAATACCGCCACCTGCCAATCGTGATTGCTTACACGCTATTCACCTTTCTGACCGGCCTCAATTTCTTGACTGGCTCGCTTGGAGTGCTTGTCGCGCTGCAAGTGATGTCTCACGCATTTGGCGGTGCTGGCGAAGCCATCGAAGTCACCTCCTTGTCTGAGTGGTGGTCGAAGGAGCGCCGTGGTTTCGCCCTAGGACTTCATCACACCGGATACCCTTGGGGCACATTGATCGGTGGCTTGGCGATCAGTGCTCTACTCCACGCTTACGGCCCGGAAAATTGGCGCTTGGCGTTCCTGCTGTTCCCTGTACCGATGATCATCATCTTTTCGGTCTACTGGTGGTTCAGTACGAAGAAGCGTTACGAGTCCTTTGTTGAACACGCTCAAGCCGTGGGTGAGACCCCTCCATCAATGGAAGCGGTACAGGGTGTGGTGGAGGTGCCCAAAGGCGCGTTCAAGTCTGCAATGAAAAATCCGAACATCTCCGCTATCGCTCTAATCTCGATGTTCGCAATCGTTGGCTACTTCGGCATCAGCTTCTGGCTACCTCAGTACCTGGCCTTTGTTGCCCATTACAACTTCGCGGAGGCGGCTGCTTACTCGGTGCTCTTCACCATCACCGGCGGTATCGGCCAGATCGTTTGGGGATGGATTTCAGACCGTGCAGGCCGAAAACTTTGCCTAGTGCTTGTTTTTGCGTGGCTTGCGGTGGGCATGTACCTCTTCAAATACTCATCCGTCAGCCTGACTTGGCTTATCGCGATTCAGTTGTTTGCTGGGTTCGCGATGAACGCGCCCTACACGTTGCTGTATGCCATTGCGTTTGATTCTGCGAAGCAAGGCACGACTGGCCTGGCAGGCTCAATCGTCAACGTCGGTATTTACGCCGGTGGCTTTGGGCCATTCGTGATCGGGATGTTCATCGGCGCAGGTGGTGGCTTTGAGCAGGCTGCTGGTTACAACTACGCGCTCTACTTTATCTCAGGCCTGATGGTGCTGGCGGCCATCATCACCATTTTCTTCACACGTGAAACTACCGGCTGGTTCCTTAAGTACGACAAGGCACTGGTCTCGAAGCACTCTTGCAACATGGGTTCGTAACAAACCTATTGCACCTGCAATTACAAGAAAATCCCCTTGGGGATAGCTAAAGCTAGGAGAAAGTCATGACCCTTATTAATGATGCCAAATGGTTGAGCCAATTCGCTGACGAGTTAAACGGTGATGCTGATTGGACTGCCGCTGCTCGCTATTTCGATGGACGCATTCAATTCAAGCACAGCACAGGTTTCTCAACGCTTGCGGTTCTCGCCGGTAAAGTCGTTGCGGTTTACCCGGAAGGAAGCCCGTTGGGCGCTGACATCATCGTGTCTGGTGCTGATGATGAGTGGCAGCGCGTTCTTGACGGAAAGATCGACTGGTTTGAAGCGTTGTCCCCTGGATTGGGAAAACTTGAGCTTGAGGGCAACGTGGTCGCTGCATGGCAGTACGTAGATGTGATGGCCCGCGCGTTCGACGCAATGAAGCGTGTGAGGAAAGCCAATAATAACCCACCAGTCTCGTACTCTCCCGGGCCTAAGCCGTCGGGGAAAGAGACGGTAGGACGGTACATTACTGTTGATGGAATTCGCGTTTACTACGAAGAATCAGGGGAGGGGCGTCCACTCGTTTGCTTCCACGCAGCATCACAAGATTCTCTGATGTACAGGCACGTACTGGACGGTCTCTCAGATGAGTTCCGCGTCATTGCAATTGACGCCCCCGGGCACAGCAAATCAGAGCTACCCGAATCAGGCCCATTCCACAGCCTCACTCGCCATGCGGAGTTCAATGAGCACCTTATGGAGGCCTTGGGACTTGAGAAACCCGCGATCATGGGATGCTCGATGGGTGGCAATCTGGTGCTGGAATTGGGGGCACGTCGGCCCGATGCGTACAGCGCGATCATTTCAGCTGAAGGGGCAGATTTTACCCCGACGGTTTCCGAGTTCTTCCTCGATATGTTGCTCATGAATGGGCCAGAGATCATCGGTGCCTGGTCTCGTTCGATGACGGGCAATCGCACTCCACCAGATCGTGCGAAGGAGGTGGTGTGGCAGATTTCGCGCACCACGCCGCAGGTGATGAAAGGTGACCTGACAGGTTATGCGAACTTTGATCAGCGGCAACAGGTTGGAAAGATCAAAGCACCTGTTTTACTTCTGCGCGGTGACGCGGATTGGTTGGTGTACCAAGAGAAGGTTGAGGAAACAGCGTCTCGCATTCCCGGCAGTAAGATCGCCGTGCTTGCAGGTACTGGCCACTATCCAATGACTGAAAACCCATTGGAGTTCTGTGACACGGTACGCGCGTTCCTTCGTGAAGCGGGTCACAGCCACGTAGGCTGAAAGATGTGATTGAGGAGCCCGCTCGGCAGGCGGGCTTTTCAGCGTGCATTTAGTCCGAAGGCGAAAACCCGAAAAAGGCCCTTTTCAATCCCTGCTCAACGAACCTGGCTCGCGAAGGCTTGCTAACACCCGCGCTGTCTTCATACCTCGACTCATCAGTCGCCGCTAATTCCGTTTGCCCCCATTAGGTGCCATCTCAGCCCACGAAATACGTGCATGGCCGATCGTCAGACAATCAAAAATATTTTCTTGTGATCTGTGATCACAAAAGATAGCATCAGTTTCAGAGCGTACATCTGAGCGGCGGCAATATCTAAAACCTCGCTCGAACGATCACTCCTAACCATAAATACAAAAGTTGGAGAACATCATGCGAAGTACAACTACCTCTGCTACTGAGCGTGGCCCCGTTGCAATCGTTGGCGCAGGCCTGATTGGGAGAGCTTGGGCGATTGTTTTTGCTCGAGCAGGACATCCGGTACGCCTACACGACATGGATCTGCAGACAATGCAGAACAGCCATGCATACATCGAAGCGAGACTTAACGAGCTCGCAGAATTTGATCTTCTCAATGACGCCCCCCTCACCGTACTGGCACGCATTACTTGCGTTCCCGACTTGGCTGATGCGCTACGTGACGTGGTGCTCGTACAGGAAAATGTTCGGGAAACGGTAGAGGCGAAAATCGACATCTTCAGTCGAATGGATGCGTTGGCGCCCAAGGACGCGATTCTTGCCAGTTCAACTTCATGGTTACCGGCCTCCGAGTTCACTAAAGATCTACCCAGTCGGGGGCGCTGCGTAGTTGCACACCCTACCAACCCGCCTTACTTAGTTCCTCTTGTAGAGCTATGCCCTGCGCCGTGGACAGAATCTGAAGTGATGGTTCGAGCGCATGAGATCTACACCGCAGCTGGGCAGAGCCCTGTCGTTCTATCCCGAGAGATCCACGGCTTCTTGTTGAACCGAGTTCAAGCCGCAGTCCTCAACGAATGCTTCAAATTGCATGAGGAAGGCTTTGCTAGCTCAGAAGACATTGATCGGGTGCTTAAAGATGGGCTCGCCCTTCGCTGGTCATTTATGGGCCCCTTCGAAACTATCGATCTCAATGCCCCTGCCGGCGTATCTGACTATGCCAAACGCTACGGTCAGCAAAATCGCGAGACGATCAACTCCGAAAATGCTTTTGACTGGTCGGAATCAGCGGTTGCCCGAGTACACGACGAGCGTCGCCAAAAGCTTGAACTCGAAGGCATTGCATTGCGTTCCGCATGGCGTGACAGACGCCTGATGGCGCTCGCTGCGCACAAGCGTCAAGCACCAAATTCCTGACGGCATCACTTCATCCTGAACACCAAAATAAAAGTAACCAGGAGATCACCATGGCTCGTAAAGTCATCATCACTTGCGCGGTCACCGGCGCAATTCATACACCTTCTATGTCCCGTTACCTGCCGGTAACACCAGGTCAAATTGCGGAAGCGGCGATTGGTGCTGCTCAGGCTGGCGCCTCGATTGTTCACCTACATGCCCGTAATCCAATAGATGGCAGCCCCTCTCAGGATCCGGAACTGTTTAAGCAGTTTCTGCCGGCTATCAAAGAGGCTAGCGATGTGGTGATCAACCTGACTACAGGTGGCGCACCGACAATGTCGCTTGAAGATCGACTTCGTCCAGCACATCAGTTCAAACCGGAAGTGGCCTCACTGAACATGGGCACGATGAACATGGGTCTTTACCCAATGCTTAATCGGTTTAAGGAGTTCAAACATGCTTGGGAGGAACCATACCTCGCCGGCAGCCATGACCGCATTTTCAAAAATACATTTACCGACATAGCCCACATCCTCGAGTCATGCAGTGAGAACGGTACCCGTTTTGAAATCGAATGCTATGACATTGGGCATCTCTATACCGCTGCACATTTCATTGATCGCGGTCTCATCAAACCCCCATTTTTGATCCAATCGGTTTTCGGCATTTTGGGCGGTATCGGCGGTCACCCTGAGGACGTCCTGCATATGCGGCGCACAGCTGATCGTCTCTTCGGCGATGACTATCAGTGGTCGGTACTTCCTGCAGGAAAGCAGCAGATGAGCATTGGTGCTCAATCAGCCACGCTTGGAGGACATGTGCGTGTAGGTCTTGAAGACTCGCTTTGGGACGGGCCAGGTCAATTGGCAAAAAGCAACGCCGATCAAGTATTGCGCATGCGCAAAATTCTCGAAGGGCTTTCACTTGAAGTGGCGACACCTGCTGACGCCAGGGAAATCCTGAAGCTCAAAGGTGGCGATAACGTCAATTTCTAAGCGCGGGCACTCACCCCCCCCGTAAAGTCTATCTAGAGGATATTTTGATAATTAAAGGTCGCGGCACAACACTCGCGCCTTAGCAACTTATCCTCATGAGGAGAACATGAACCATGTTAGCTACGACCCATACAAAAACACAAAAGGGACAGTCGCTGAACGCTTTAATGTTTCGCAAACTAATGCCGATGTTAATCTTTGCTTACGTTATAAGCTTTCTAGACAGAACTAACATTTCACTTGCCAAAACACACATGGCAGTAGACTTGGGTATTTCCGCTGCTGCCTACGGTTTTGGTGCAGGGCTCTTCTTCCTTACCTATGCACTCATGGAGGTACCTAGTAACCTGATCATGCACCGGGTAGGTGCCCGACTCTGGATCACCAGGATCATGATCACCTGGGGGTTGTTGTCTGCCGGTATGGCCTTCATTACCGATGAGACTACGTTTTACATTGCCCGCGCGCTACTGGGCGCAGCTGAAGCCGGATTGTTCCCAGGTGTAATGCTCTATTTAACCTATTGGTTTGGTCGTGAGCAAAGGGCACGAGCCAGTGGCTATTTTCTAATCGGGGTCTGTCTCGCGAACATCATCAGCGGGCCGGTTGGCGGGCTGCTGTTAGAGATGGATGGAATCTTGGGTTGGCACGGCTGGCAGTGGCTGTTCTTCTTGGAGGGAATTCCAGCTGTTCTATTCTCCGTCGTGATTTGGCGAAAGCTTCCGGACGGCCCATCTACGGCAAGTTGGCTATCAAAGGAACAAGCCACTGAAGTAGAACAAGTTCTGAAAAAAGAACATGATGAAGAAATCGCCTCCGGCAATGTTGGTCATTCTTTTAAGGGCGTTCTTAAAATCCCTCAGATTTGGCTTGCTATCGCGGTGTACTTCCTCCATCAAGTTAGTGTGTATTCAGTAATTTTCTTCTTGCCGGGCATCATTGGCACGTATGGAGGCTTGTCATCCTTACAAATAGGATTGTTAAACTCAATCCCATGGATAGCAGCAGCACTCGGGGCAGCGCTTCTTCCAAAGTATGCAACTACTCCGAAAGTTTCACGCAAAATAATGTTCGGTGGGCTGCTCCTGATGTCGGCTGGATTGACCCTCGCGGCCTTTACCACTCCACTGATAGCTCTAATAGGATTCACTCTTACGGCATCGATGTTTTTCGTTGTTCAGCCTGTGATATTCCTCTTTGCCAGTTCAAGGCTGGCGGGAGCAGGTATGGCGGCGGGTCTGGCGTTAGTGAATACCTTTGGTATTACTGGTGGTTTCTTCGGCCCTTCACTTCTGGGCTTCGTTGAACAAACTACTGGGAGTACGAAGAATGGACTCATTATTGTAGCGGCTCTTTTAACTCTCGCGGCATTCCTGAGTTTGAAACTACGTCAGGCACAAGAAACGATTACTACAAAAACGCGGGACAACATTGTATTGCCCCAGGCTGCGCCGTGTATTACTGATAATGCGAGGACAAAATGAAGAGTACATCCCTGGCACTTAAACTACATCCCGACGACAATGTTGCAATCGCACGCGCTTCGATACCTCAAGGAACCGTGGTTACGGAGTTCGGTAATATCGTGGTGCTCGCCGATGTGCCCGCAGCGCACAAGATCGCCCTTGCACACGTAAACCCAGGTGATCCTGTTCTGCGTTATGGCCAGATTATTGGCTTTGCTACTAAACCCATTGAGCCAGGCGATTACGTGCATACGCACAATCTGGAGATGGCGACGTTCGAGCGAGACTACGCGTTCGGCGAGGATGCCAAAGTCGCGTCGCCTGCAGCCTCTCCTGTGACATTCCAAGGTTTCGTCCGCGCTGACGGGCGAGTAGCAACTCGAAACTACATTGGTGTAGTGAGCACTGTGAACTGCTCCTCCACTGTTACCAAAATGGTGGTTGAACACTTCTCGCGAAACGGTGTGCTGGATGCTTACCCAAACGTGGACGGTGTGGTGCCGATCACCCACAGCTTCGGTTGCTGCATAGAGCACAATGGCGAGGGGGTGAACCAACTGCGGCGCACGCTAGGCGGGTACATCAAGCACGCCAACTTCGCTGGCGTGGTGGTCATCGGCCTTGGCTGTGAAGCCAATCAGATGGGCGCGCTGTTCATGGCCCAGGGCATCGAGACCGGCAAGCTTATCGCTCCCGTGGTCATCCAAGACGTTGGCGGAACCCGCAACGCAGCGGATGCCGCCATTGCCGCTGTGGAGTCGATGCTGCCGGTTGCCAACGAGTGCCGACGCGAGCCGGTCTCGGCGCGGCACCTGACCGTGGCGCTCCAGTGCGGCGGTTCGGACGGGTACTCGGGCATCACGGCCAACCCCGCCCTCGGTGTGGCTGTCGATATGCTCGTAGCGCAAGGTGGAACGGCCATCCTTAGCGAAACGCCGGAGATCTACGGCGCTGAACACCTTCTGACTCGTCGCGCGGCAACCCGTGAGGTCGGCCAAGGTATCGTCGACCTTATCAAATGGTGGGAAAGCTACGCAGACCGCGAAAAAGGCAGCATCGATAACAACCCCACGCCTGGTAACAAGGCCGGCGGCCTGACGACCATTCTTGAAAAGTCTCTAGGCGCAGTTGCCAAAAGTGGTTCCTCAGCACTCATGGGCGTTTATCGTTACGCCGAGCCCATTACAGTCCGAGGCTTGGTGTTCATGGATGCGCCTGGCTATGACCCGATGGGAGCCACTGGCCAAATCGCCAGCGGCGCAAACCTGGTTGCGTTCACTACGGGCCGTGGCTCGTGCTTTGGTGCCAAACCTGCTCCTTCGATCAAGCTTGCGACGAATACCAAAATGTACACTCGCATGAAGGATGATATGGACATCAACTGTGGGGATGTCATGGATGGCGATGCCACCCTTGAATCGAAGGGTAAAGAGATTTTCGACATGCTCATACGAGTGGCTTCTGGGGAAAAATCTAAAAGCGAGGCGTTGGGCGTCGGCAATGAAGAAACAGTGCCTTGGATGATCGGCGCTCAAATGTAATAAGCGAGCAAAAAAAAGAGGCGCCCTGATACCAGGGCGCCTCTTTTTAAAACATGTTGGTGGAATTAATCAGCTTCTACAGGCTTGTGCGCATCGGCAACGATCAACGCCCCTGTATTCAGGATAAACTCGGCAGCACTTTTGATGTCATCTTGCAGTGATTCACAGGCGGCAACGGAGTCACCCTTCTTTAAAGCATCAACCATCGCTGCGTGATGACTGGCTTGCACTCGCTGAACCACACGCTCAGTGCCAGATCGTAGGTCATAGTTGATGATAGGCCCTATTCTCAGCCACAGGGACTCAACTATCTGGAGCAGGATGGGCATGTCCGCCTGATTATAAATTGCGAAATGCAATTCTTTGTTCAGCGTAATCAGCCGTGACTCATCGGGAGCGCCTTTTGCAAACTCCGCGCAAAATGCCTCGTGTATCTTTTCTATCTCAGCCAGCGCCTGCGAATCAACAAGCTCGGCAGCACGAGCCGCAGCTTGCCCCTCCAGATTCAACCGGATACTGGTGATTTCCCGGAATTGGCTGACTGTCAGTACAGGAACGCGAATATATCGATTAGCCGCCATTTCAAGCGCTTGCTCAGCGACCAACCTGTGAACAGCCTCTCGCACTGGCATGACGCTAACACCTAGAGCGTCCGCGATAGATCTGAGGGAGAGCTTTTCCCCAGGCATAACGCGTCCACTTATAAGCAGATCACGCAGCTGGGCATAAACGTCCGCACTGAGGGTCTGGCGGATCATAGGCGTTACGAGTGTGGATATGTTCATGGAATGATTATAAGCAGATTCAACCCTTGGGCATAGAACAATAAGGCATCTGTGATCACAGCGGTGATAGCGCTAAAAAACCGTAAGGCGCTGTCCCGTTTTCGACAGGAAGCTGCGTCTTGCTCGAGTTCGTCGTTTTCCGGGGTGCGTAAATGCCGGAGCTAGCTTATTGGCCTTCTTACCGTCGAAACCATTCTTGTGTATCACTCAATACTGTGATCACATATCACTGTGCGTAGGGTCGACTCAGAGGCAAGTCGATAGCATCGGCATAAATAAAAATAAGACTGGAGGACGGTTATGAGCGCACTACAGCTGTGGGTTCGCTTGGACAGGCTCTCTCTCGTGAATAGCCTTCTCGCCACACTGCTGCGCAATTTTCTCCAAAGAATGCGCTCGCTCGACACATCTCTACGTTGCGCAACGCACTTGCACGCGTGCTATCGAGGAGAACTATCCCAGTGGTCACCAGGTTGGGTGGAGCATGAGGCACTGCCCACGAAGAAATGCAGTACGCCGTTTATGAGTATTCGGAATTGCAGTGTGGGCCCCTGCCACAGGAGTTTTCAGTAGCGACCAGCATTACCTACGCAAAGATCAGCCTAGCTTTTTCTCATCAACCTAAGACCGCCCATTCGTTTGGCCATGCGCTTAGGAGTTCTTTTTCAGTAGCTTGCAACACCATTGCAAACAAGCGTCACCGCGCCGACCTAAACCACAAAAAATGGGAGTGATCTATGAAATATCGATTGAGCGACGTCAGCGTTCAAGCGCATCCGCAGAGTTGGATAGCACCGACGGCTGCAGTCATTGGCCAAGTGCATCTGGCAGAAGGATCCAGCGTCTGGTTCGGCGCAGTGATTCGTGGGGACAACGAACTGATACACATCGGTGCAGGCTCCAATATCCAGGATGGAGCAATTCTTCATACCGACCCTGGTTTTCCGTTGACGCTGGGCAAGGATGTCACTGTCGGCCACCAGGCCATGCTCCATGGATGCCAAGTCGGAGATGGTAGTTTGATCGGGATCCAAGCGGTTGTATTGAATGGGGCAATCATAGGTACGAACTGCCTCATTGGCGCCAAGGCGCTTGTCACCGAGAAAATGGTCATCCCGGATGGGTCATTGGTGCTGGGCTCGCCTGCCAAGGTGGTTCGCCCACTTAGCGAGGAACAGCAAGCTGGACTGCGGGCCAACGCACAGGGATACGTTGCTAATTCAAGTCGTTTTCTAGCAGAGCTTTCAGTAGATGCCGGCGATTCGAGGTCGACAGAATAAATTGGCCTATGAGGAATTAACAAATTCCTCTGAGCATCGGGAAAGGAAGCAGACGTATCAGTGTCACACTGCTCAATGGGGTGTGATCCGGTGTAAGCGTTCTGATGTGGTATGAAAGCAATTTGCGATTCAAGCATGCACATGCTTAATAAACGGCTCGACAGCTAGGCTAGGGGCGAGCCGTTGTAAATCTATTGCGAAAGCTTGATCACAGGTACTCGACATTACCGTCGATGCTGATCGCTTGACCTGTCACATTGTGCGCGGCAGGAGAGCATAGAAATAAGGCCATTGCTGCCACATCCTCCGGTGGAGTCATGCGGCGTAATGATATTTTCTTCAACGTTTGTTCGAGCATTTCAGGCTCGGAGATTCCTAACTGCCTGGCGCGATCGCTGATGACGCGATCCTGTCGAGGGCCTTCGACAATACCTGGTAGTAGTGCGTTGACTCGAATGTCTCTTTCACCCAACTCTGCAGCCAGAGACTTCATCAGCCCTACAATTGCCCATTTGGTCGCCGCGTAAGGAGTCCGCCAAGCATAACCTAGGCGCCCTGCGACGGATGAGATGTGAATGATGTGTGCGTGTTCTGACTTCGTCAGCAGGGGGACAGCATGATGAGCGAAGCGATACTGTGCATTGAGGTTGATGTCTATTGTCTGTTCCCACTCGGCATCGCTAATTTTGTCGATTCCGCCGGTCGGCCCTGCGATTCCTGCGTTGTTGATCAGCACATCGAGCCCATTCACCCAATCACACTGAGTTTCAAAAACTCGCTTAATTTGGGCTGAATCGGAGACATCGGCCAGCGTGGCCAAAGCCTCAGGATAGCGCCCACGAAATTGTGCGATCGCCTGCTCACTTACATCGCATACATGGACTCTCGCCCCAATTTCGAGAAAAGCAGCAGCGATCGACTCTCCAATGCCTGCTGCCCCACCGGAAATCAAAACCCTCAATCCGGTATAGGGTGTCAGCCGCTTCATCACGTTCATAGCCATTCGTCCTGTCTTATTTTTGTTCATGAGTTCTCCCTTGCCTGCATTGCGAATAGACAAGAAAACCTCATCAAGTGATATGTGATCACGGTTTGTTTGTCAAGACAGGCTTGTCGCAGATTTGCAGGTGATTACCGGAGAGGGGGCAGACTCCTACTCCGGTTCAGCATTGCTACCTTTGGGCCGATTACTCTGCGAGAGACAGATGGTGGCGATTGCGCTTACCGCAGCACTTCATCGTTATCGGATCTGGGCCATGGTCGGGTAATCCGTATAACCACGCTCCTCACCCTGGTAGAAGGTAGTCGGGTCTGCGTCATTCAATGCGACACCCTGTTCGAATCGCTCTACCAGATCCGGGTTGGCCAGGAACGCAGTGCCAAAGGACACCAGATCAGCATTTCCTTCTCTGAGTGACGTTTCTGCGCGTTCCGCGTCATAGCCGCCATTGGCGATGTAGGTGCCTCCGAAACGACGCTTTAGTTCTCTGAAGTCGAATGAACCCGCACCGACTTCTACTACGTGAATGTAGGCTAGCCCGTAGTGACGGAGCATTTTCGCTGCATAGTTGAATGTCGCTCGGGGATCGCTGTCGCTCATGGAGAAGTAATTAAAGATTGGCGACAGGCGAACGCCCACGCGGCTAGCCCCGAATACTTCGATGACCGACTCCACAACCTCCTTAAGAAACCGAGCGCGATTTTCTGCAGAGCCGCCGTATGAATCGGTTCGGGTGTTGGTGCCATCGCGCAGGAACTGATCGATCAAGTAACCGTTCGCACCGTGTATTTCCACACCGTCAAAACCTGCACGCTTCGCGTTTTCAGCACCTTGCCGAAAATCCGCGATCACGCCAGGAATTTCATCCAGACTCAGAGCCCGTGGTGACTCGTAAGGCTTCAGTCCTTCAGGCGTGTAGATCTCGCCATCAGCCTTGATCGCTGAGGGGGCTATCGGCAGCTGATTATCGAGCTGTACTAGGGAGTGTGACAGGCGCCCGACGTGCCAGAGCTGGAGAAATATCCGTCCGCCTTCTGCATGCACGGCGTCGGTCACGTGTTTCCAGCCGGCGATTTGCTCGCTGGTGAAGATGCCCGGTGTTCTCATATAGCCTTTGCCTTGAGCCGAGACCTGAGAACCCTCAGTAATGATGAGGCCGGCGCTTGCACGTTGACGGTAATACTCGACCACTGTGGAAGTTGGAACATCGCCTTGGCCAGCCCGGCTTCGCGTCAGCGGCGCCATCACCATGTGATTTTTCAGGGGGAGGTTGGCGAGCTGAGCTGGGGACAAAAGAAGGTTGAGATTGCTCGTAGTCATGACGTGCCTCGTTATGATTTGGGATGTCTGGTAGTTATCTTCGAGAATATTTTCGCGCAGGGTTAAGCGGGGCTAGTTGAGTCGTCCTTGCTGCCGCAGCCGTGTTCCAATTCGCTGTATTTCCGTTTCGCCCTTAGCCAGAGCTGCCTTGCTTGTGTGAACCGAGTAATGACCTGTCACCAGGTCGTGCGGGTGCTTTACCGCTGAGCCCATCACGAAAGAGCAATCGCCTTTCGCGATGAAGTTGATGTGGTGCTCTGACTCTTCGAACACGGCTAATTCGCCGGCATTGATCAACCCTCCTGCGTCCAGACTTCCTGAACTAACCGCGAGCCAGGCAATGCTGTGACCGGACGGTGGGGTGTAACGCCAGTGCTCACCGTCTTTCAAACTCACGGCGAGATAGTTCATTGCACTCGGTGCTTCGATCAGACTTTGAGCTGTCCCGTAACGTCCCAATAGCACCCGCACTGGGCCCACTTGTGGAACTTGCGACGGCCCAAGGTAGACACTCATTGCGGGCGAGTTTTCAAGCGGCGGCGGCAATGCCACCCAGAGCTGGAATCCCTGTATTGCGGACTCGCTTGCTAGCGTAGCGTCGTGCCACACCCCATTGCCTGCCTGCATCCACTCAACACCACCCGCAAGCAGTAAACCGGTCGCCCCGGTGGTGTCCTCATAAGAGACATCCCCTTTTGTCATGAAGGTAACCGTTGCGATTCCTGAGTGCGGATGCATGCCGAAACTCGACTTACCACCACTGGCGTTCAGGCTGAAAATGTCCAGGAAAATAAACGGCTTCAACAGCTTGCCTAGATCACCTGGACTCATAAGCCTCGTTATGGGGCCGTGTGTGCTTCCTTCAGTACGATGGACAATGGCGCGTGGTCGAACTACTACGGTGGCGGTCATATGTTTTCTCTTTGTTCTCCCTTGCCGACAGACGATGTCGTCGAGCGGAGTTCCGGCTGCCTGGACTAGATGTGGATGAACTCAGTGATGCCGAAAAGTCTGGACGGTGAGCCCGTAGGGGATTCCGGCAACTGAAGGTCAGCTGCAGCAATGACTGAAGGATATGCGTCTATTGATTGCTTTATTAGATGGCATAATTGGATTGAACTGATCCATTTTTGGAGTGGGTGGCAGCAAGATGATCGATCTGAATGACGTCGCATTGTTTGTAAAAGTGGTGCGCAGCGGTAGTTTCGCTGAGGCAGCACGGCAGCTTGGAATGCCCTCAAACACCTTAAGCCGGCGGGTTCAAAAGCTTGAGGCTCAACTCGGTACGAGGCTGCTGCAGCGCTCCACGCGCAAACTCACACTCACCCAGTCTGGCGAGGCTTTTCACGAGCGATGCTGTGGAGCCGTGGATGGACTGATTGACGCTGGTGAGCAGTTGATGACAGGAAACCAAGAGCCGAGTGGCACCGTGCGCATTGCGGCAATGGCTGATTTTTTCGACTTCTTTCCTATGGAGTGGGTAGCCGATTTTCTCGAGGCGCATCCACGGGTACACGTCGACGTTGTGCTAAGTGATGCACGCGCCGATTTGATCGCTGATCGTATCGACATTGCGTTTCGAGGTGGGGCGTTGCAGGACTCAGGATACGTCGGTCGCCAGCTCCTTGGAGCTGGTAACGAAGGTTTGGTGGCCAGCCCGAATTACCTTAAAAAAAGAGGCGTTCCTACTGAGCTTGGAGATCTGGTCAAACACGATTGCGTGAGCTTTGGCCATCCTAGCGGCTTCACCACCTGGGTTCTTCATGGGCCAAACGATGCGGCGGAAGAGGTGCGGGTCACTAGCCGTTTCAATGGGAACACCGCCCAAGCTTTGCGCAAGGCGACGTTGGCCGGGCTAGGAATTGCCTTGCTGCCGCCCGCCATGACTAAGTCTGATCTTCAGACGGGGCGCCTTGTGTCTGTGCTGCCGCAGTACCATAGAACCGGATACGGCCTGCACGTGCTTTACCCCAGTCGGCAACATTTGCCGCTAGCTGTGTCTGCATTCATTGAGTTGGTTATGGAGAAGCTAGAGGGTCAAGAATTCCCCGTGACGGCTCGTTCCTGATCAACACATTGCCCAAGTATCGTTCAAGCAGTTGTCTTCGAAAGAAGGGGGGCAGGGATGCAGTGAAAAGTCAGGAAGTGCCTGCGCCCGTCCTCAACACCTTTTTTTGTGCAGTTCCAACAGCTCCGCCGGTGAAAGGATGCGGTTTCTTTCGGCTTCGTAGTCGACAGGGGTCAGTGGGGTGATGTCGACCAGTTCCGTCGGATTGCCCTCGACCAACAAGGCCCGCCAAGTTGGCGCTTTCTGGCCCAACTGAGTTGCCATCTTTACGCGCGACGCCATCCAACAGCCAGGCCTTGATCAGGTCCTGGACGGTCAGCGTTTGCACCTTCGTCGTTTTTACTTGTTCGGCCTCTACGTTAGCAGCGGCGTATGTCTATGCCTTGGCGGTTTTCTTATGCTCGTTGGGATTGATCTGCTCATCGGTGAGCGCTCGGGCTTGGTTGCGTACCTTGCGGATGTCCGTCAGTAATTTGCGCGGCCAAGACCCGCAGGCGTACTCTTTGTTTTGCCCGCCCCACCGATTGCGATAGAAAAAGCTGACCGACGCGCCGTCCTTGTGCACTGCAATTCGACTGGCTAGATCGCCATCTTCCCGGAGGATTCGGCCGGCATCGTTGGCAGTTAGTGCCTCAAGTTCTTTGATGGTGATTTTGGCCATGAAACGGACTCCCCCTACTTTTACCCCCACAAAAACGTCGGCTCTTGATGGACGTTACTGGACTCTCGTAGAGCAGAACACCGCTGGAGCTCAAGTAAATACTAGCTTAGAAAAATCCAGAGTGAAATTTCGGAGTCTTTCAAGAAGTATGAAAAAGGAGATGGGGTGCTAGGGGTCGAGTGTTCGAATCACTCCGTCCCGACCATATAATTCAAAGGGTTGCGAGATTTTATCTCGCGACCCTTTTTTATTTTTGGTCGTTTTTACCCCTACAAAATGACTGGCTCTCAGCAGATTCCTCACTGCTTTCGTTCAGGCTGAATTAAGCACTAGCGCTCAATAGCTCGGTCTAGAGGACGGCGGTTTTCTCGTTGGTTTGGCGCTTTGTAGGTCTTCGAAGAAGCATCGACAGGTTTCATCTGCTCGTGCACGTAGCGCCGACCGAGCTTCCCTGCGCATCTGCAGGTGATTCTCTGCATTTTGCTTTTTATGTGCACAAATTCCCCTTGAAGCTATCCACAAAAGGGGTGGGTATCTCTGTGGATAATGGCCCGGACACTGCGGAATACAGGGCTTGCAATGCAATGGTCAGTGACTGAGCAAGCTCTGTGTTCGGCTGAGCGTTGTTGGCAGTGATCTGCCCGTTAGCAAAACTTTGCAGCAGTATTGCTCTCAATTGCCTCTGCAGCTGCCAGAGTGTTTCTCATCAAACAAGCAACGGTCATAGGACCTACGCCACCTGGAACTGGAGTAATGGCTGCTGCAACGTCCTTGGCAGAGTTGAGATCGACATCACCCACCAGAACCGACAGTCCATCTCTTTCAACTCTGTTGATGCCAACGTCAATGACCACTGCACCCGGCTTGATCGCCCTCGCATCAATAAATTCCGCCCGTCCAATCGCTACCACCAGGATATCGGCCTGACGACATTCAGCGATGAGGTCTCGCGTTCGGGAATGCACAATCGTGACCGTGCAGTTTTCTTGTAAGAGCAAATTCGCCATTGGCTTTCCGACGATGTTGGACCTGCCGACTATCACCGCTTTTTTGCCACTGAGGTCACCGATCTGATCCTTCAACATCATCAAGCATCCCAGTGGAGTGCAGGGAATCAGTTTGGCTTTACCCTGACCCAGCAGACCCACGTTGATCGGATGGAAACCGTCGACATCTTTGGCCGGGTTGATTGCCGCAATAACCTTCGACTCATCGATATGGGCGGGCAGCGGAAGTTGCACCAAAATCCCATGCACATAGCGGTCATTGTTCAGCTTATCGATCAGGTTCAGCAGGTCCGCTTCGGACGTATCGCTTTCGAGCAGGTGAGGGAAGGAGTCAATCCCGGACTCAAGCGCCTTTTTCATTTTGGTTTTCACGTAAACCTGGCTGGCAGGATCGCTCCCGACTAGGACAACAGCCAGCCCCGGTGCCCTGCCGCGCTTCTCCCTGAAGGCCCTTGCACCGATTGCAACATTCTTGCGCAAGATTTCGGCAAACGCCTTCCCATCGATTATGGAGGCCTCTGCATTGGGCGCGTTATCCAAAGGTTGTGTAGTGGTCATTTCGTCCTACCCATTAGCGGTCAGAAAGCTGCCTCCACGTTCTTGAAGGCAGTTGCATAATCAAGATTTCAGGCGTTCGCCTTTCGGGTCGTAAAGGCATCCACGAATGACTTTCGCGGAGCATTCTTCACCCAGAATTGTGATGGTGAGTTCAGTATCCAAGGACGCAAGTTCGCGCTTGATGAAGCCCATGGCCAAACTCTTATTAACGCGATAACCATAGGCTCCGGATGTGGTAAGCCCTACCAGTTTCCCTTGATGAAAAATGGGCTCGCTACCCAATGCATCAGCTGGGCCCGCTTGAACTTCCATCAGCACGAGGCGGTGAGCGCTCGGCTGCTCTTTTTCCGCCAGCACTGCCGCACGCCCTTCAAAATCACCTTTATCGGTCTTGATGAAGTAGCTCATGTTGGCAGCCAACGCCGAGTACTCTGTTGTCAGTTCGCGGCCCCAGATTTGATAGCCCTTTTCGATACGCATCGAGTCCATGGCCCGCAGCCCGAAGTCGATGATTCCATGTGCTTCTCCCGCCCAGACGAGGGCTTCGTAGAGAGCTTGCTGATGTTGGAGTGGGTGGTGAAGTTCCCATCCCAGTTCGCCGACAAAGTTCATCCGCAATGCTCGAACGGGAGCGCCGACAACCTGGATCTCTTGGCCGGTAAACCAGGGAAACGCCTCATTGCTCAGATCGGCGTCGGTGAGTTTTGCCAGTACTTCTCGTGCTCTAGGGCCTGCCAGGATGAGTGTGCCCCAGTCCCTGGTGATGTTCGCGATGGAGATATCTGCGTACTTCGTCGCCCGTTGCCGCAGCCAATCTTCAATCAGCAGCTCACAAGCCGCCGGGCACATCAGGTAAAACGCGCCGCTTTCCAGCAGCGTCATGGAAAATTCCCACGCCACGCTACCTGATGGGGTGAGTACATGGGCGAGAGCCACATCCCCGCATTTGGCAGGAACCTGGTTGGGGCTGATCCGATCCAGAAATGAGCGAGCATCCTTTCCAGAGATTTCGAATTTTGTGAAGGCACTCAGATCGAGGATACCCACGCGATTTTGCACCGCTTCACATTCCGACCGGACTGCTGCATCCCAATTGCCCCGGCTGTAGCTGAAGTTCTCGATAGGGGCATTGGCAGATTGTGCAAACCAGCTGGCACGCTCCCAGCCATAATAAGCGCCGAACACGGCATTCTTGTGTTTGAGTATTTCGTAAATCGGCGTGGTCTTCACTTCGCGACACGCCGGGCGCATCGCGTATTCGTTCGGGCAGCTTAGTTGGTATTCGTTGGCGTACAGCTCAAGCGATTTGGTGACGGTGTAGGAAAGATTGGCGTAGCTACCAAAGCGTCGGGAATCCAGCTCCCAAAGTTCAACCTCAGGGTGGCCGTCGATGATCCACTGAGCAAGGTATCGGCCGGCGCCACCGCCCTGAGTGATCCCGAAACTGAAACCTGCGCAAGCAAAGTAGTTGTCGTAACCGTGCACCGGGCCGAGTAGGGGAAGGCCATCCGGGGTGTACACGATAGGGCCGTTGACCACGGTCTTGATGCCGCCGTCACCGATTATCCCCACCTGTTCCATCGCTGCACCGATGATTTCTTCGAGACGGTTCAGTTCCGGTTGCAGCAGTTCCTGACCGAATGTTGCTGGAACACCATCGACTGCCCATGCCACAGGCTCGCGCTCGTACGGCCCGAGGATCAGCCCCTTGCCCTCTTGGCGAAGGTAGTAGGAAATATCGGGATCGCGAAGCAGGGGAAGGTGCTGAGGCCCGTCCACCAAGGCTGGAATATTGTCGGTGACCAGATACTGATGTTCCAGAGAACAGATTGGGAACTGATGGCCGATCATGGCGGCCACTTCATTGGCTCTGAAGCCTGCGGCGTTCACGATAATGTCTGCGTGGATGACACCTTGTTCGGTGGTCACTTGCCATTTTTTGTCGGCGAGTTGGGTAATCGCGGTAACCGGATTGTGCCGAACAATCGTAGCGCCGTAACCACGGGCCAATTGTGCCATGGCATTGGTCACACTGGTGGGATCGATATGACCGTCATACGGGTCCCAAAGCCCACCCAGCAATCCGGTGGTGTCCAGGAAGGGATGCAGTTTCTTCAGACGTTCATTGTCGACTACTTCGACGCCAGGCAAACCTGCGAGCGTGGCCAAGCCTGCTACCCGTTTGAACTCATCCAGACGTTCCTTGGTATGCGCAAGCCGGATAGAACCTGTTTGATGGTGGCCGACCGATTGACCAGTCTGTTCTGCGAGTTGTTGATACAGCTCGATGCTGTTTTTCTGAAGCTTCATGATGTTCAGGCTGGTGCTGAACGAAGGAAGGTTGCCCGCGGCGTGCCAGGTGGATCCAGACGTTAGTTCAAGCTTCTCCACCAGCATGACATCCGTCCAGCCAGATTTGGCCAGATGGTAAAGCGTGCTCACACCAGTAATACCACCACCAATCACTAAAACTTTGGCTTCCGATTTCATCTCGGGGGGATCCTTTGACGGGTCAATTGGAGACGTGATTCGCCGGGGCTCCGGGCGTCTGGATTCGATGCTAAGGCGCTTGAGATGGCACTACAAACGATGTATACCAGTGTCATTTATAAGTAGGGCTTATGCCGGGGTGCCGCGATGTCGTTGACCAATCTTCAGCTCAACTGGCTTCGGACGTTTGAATCAGTCGGGCGGCATTTGAGTTTTTCTGCTGCGGCGGTTGAGCTGAACATGAGCCAGTCGGCGGTCAGCCAGCAGATAAAATTGCTCGAGCACAAACTTGGCAAGGCGCTGTTTTTGAGGCAGACACGTTCGATCCAGCTGACTGTGTCGGGGCGGGCGTATTTGGCTGTGGTCCGAGAAGGCCTTTGGCACATGCACCAAGGGATGAACAACATCTTCAGCTCGGTCGCCCAAGGCGTACTTGAATTGAGCGTCAACAACTCCTTTGCGCAGTTGTGGCTAGCGCCTCGTATGGAGCGGTTTGCTGAGCTGTATCCGCAAATTTCTCTTCGCATGTACGGCGTTAACTGGGAGGCGGATGCTCCACCTTCCAGCGCAGAGCTGGAGATTCGCTACGGTGCGGGTAACTGGCAGCAGTACGACATTCAGCAGCTGCTCTCGACTGAGCTGAAGCCGTATTGCTCACTGGACGTTGCTGCCAAACTTCGAAGTGCCGGGGGATTACTCAGCCTGCCCTTGATCGATGTGTTGGGCACACCCAATGGCTGGAGCGACTGGCTGGCTATTTACCCGCAAGGCGAGGCGGAAAACTACCAGCGTTTTTACGTCGATAGCTACGCGATCGCGGCGAGCATGGCGATTGAAAACGCAGGCGTGTGTTTGCTTAATGAGGAGCTCGTGGAGAAATCCAGGCTGCGTGGACAGCTCGTGTCGCCGCTCGATCAGAGCATTGAATGCCTTGCCGGGTTCTACCTGCTGAAGCCACATAACAAGCCGCTGTCGGGTGCTGCACAGGCCTTTTGCACCTGGCTGGAGTCGGAGCTTCGTTAATCTCTGCGGACTGGATGAAGAGTCAGGAGCCCGCCACAGGCGGGCTCCTTTCCCTTAACTGTTACTCGGAAACGCGAATTGCGCAGCCTCATGGCTGGCACGTTGCGGCCAGCGCTGTGTAATCGCCTTGCGACGCGTGTAGAAACGAACACCATCCGGACCATACGCATGGAGATCGCCAAACAGCGAGCGCTTCCAGCCGCCAAAGCTATGGTACGCAACCGGAACCGGCAGAGGAACGTTCACACCCACCATGCCGACTTCGATCTCGTCACAGAACAAGCGCGCAGCTTCACCGTCGCGAGTGAAGATACAAGTACCGTTGCCGTACTCGTGATCGTTGATGAGTTGCATAGCCTCCTCAAGGCTCGCTACCCGCACGATGCACAGCACTGGGCCGAAAATCTCTTCCTTGTAGATGCTCATTTCAGGCGTTACGCGGTCGAATAGGCATCCACCCAGGAAGAAGCCATTTTCGTTGTTGGTCACCTGAAGCCCACGGCCATCGACGACAAGATCGGCACCGGATTCAACACCTTCGTCCACGTAGCCCTTCACTTTGTCGCGGTGAGCGCCAGTGATCAGTGGTCCCATGTCGAGGCCACAGGATGTACCGGCGCCAATTTTCAGCGCCTGGATCTGCGGTACCAGCTTATCGATCAGCGCATCGGCGATTTGGTCACCCACACAAACGGCGACGGAAATCGCCATGCAGCGTTCGCCGCAGGAACCGTAAGCCGCCCCCATCAGGGCGCTAACGGCATTGTTCAGGTCAGCGTCCGGCATCAGCACAGCATGGTTTTTTGCGCCGCCCAAGGCCTGGACACGCTTGCCGCGTTTGGTGCCTTCGGCGTAGATGTATTCAGCGATAGGCGTCGATCCTACGAAGCTCAATGCTTTCACTTCAGGCGCCTCGATCAACGCATCGACAGCTTCTTTGTCACCGTGAACTACGCTCATCACCCCCTTAGGCAATCCCGCTTCTATCAGCAACTCTGCAATGTAAAGGGTAGAGCTTGGGTCGCGCTCCGAGGGCTTGAGGATGAAGCAGTTGCCGCAGACGATGGCCAACGGATACATCCAGAGTGGAACCATCGCCGGAAAGTTGAACGGCGTAATACCCGCCACAACTCCGACGGGTTGAAAGTCGCTCCAGGCATCGATGTTTGGGCCAGCGTTGCGGCTGAACTCACCCTTCAGGATTTCAGGGGCCGCGCAGGCAAACTCGACGTTCTCGATACCACGTTTGAGTTCCCCAGTGGCATCTTCGATTGTTTTACCGTGCTCTTCGCTGATCATCTGCGCGATTTTGGCTTCGTTCTGCTCCAGAAGTTGCTTGAATCGAAACATGACTTGGGCGCGCTTAGCGGCCGGAGTCTTGCGCCATGCAGGAAAGGCGGCTGTCGCAACGTCAATGGCGTGTTGAACTGTGGCGCGATCCGCGAGTGAAACCTGATGGATGACCTCGCCAGTGGAAGGGTTGAACACGTCCGCGGTACGGCCGGTGGTGGCGAAATGTCCGCCGTTGATCAGGTGTTGAATGATGCTCATGGATGAAGACCTGCAAGATTTAAAATGGAAGTGTTGCTTGCGGGGTTGACCCGCCAGCATCAGTGGTTTGCCTGGAAGTTGTTGCGTTAATCGATGTGGTTCAAGGCTTCACCAACGGCGTCGAACATCCGGTCAAGATCTTCAGGTTTAGCGTTGAAGGTCGGTCCGAACTGAAGGGTGTCGCCACCGAAGCGCACGTAGAACCCCGCTTTCCAAAGCGCCATGCCCGCCTCGAACGGGCGAACAATTGCATCACCTTCGCGGGGTGCAATTTGAATAGCGCCTGCGAGGCCGCAGTTCCTGATGTCAACGATGTGTTTTGCGCCCTTGACGCCGTGCAATGTGCGTTCGAAATGCGGCGCCAGGTCAGCTGATTGCTGGATGAGGTTTTCCTTCTCCAGCAGATCCAATGTTGCGAGGGCCGCAGCACAGGCAACCGGGTGCGCCGAGTAGGTGTAGCCATGGCCGAATTCGACCGCGTATTCAGGGATCGTTTGATTCATGAAGGTTTGGTAGATCTCGCTGGATGCGATTACCGCTCCCATTGGAATAGCGCCGTTGGTGATCTGTTTGGCCACGTTCATGATGTCCGGCTTTACGCCGAAGTACTCGGCGCCACTCCAGGTGCCCATCCGCCCGAACCCGGTGATCACTTCGTCGAAAATCAACAGGATATTATGTTGAGTGCAGATCTCTCGAAGGCGCTGCAAGTAACCTTTGGGAGGCACGATGGCACCTGCGGAACCCGACATAGGCTCGACAATAACGGCAGCGATGTTCGTCGCGTCATGCAGTTCAATGAGCTTCAACAACTCATTTGCCAGTTCCACACCACCGGTTTCCGCCATTCCTTTGGTGAAGGCCAATCCCGGCTGCAACGTGTGGGGCAGGTGGTCGACATCCATTAGTTGACCGAACATCTTGCGGTTGCCTCCGATGCCACCCAGGCTCGTGCCCGCGATGTTCACGCCGTGGTAGCCGCGTGCTCGGCCGATCATTTTGGTCTTGGTCGACTGACCCTTGAGGCGCCAGTACGCCCGGGCCATTTTGACCGCAGTGTCCGCGCACTCGGAACCCGAGTTGGTATAGAACACATGGTTCAGGTCGCCGGGCATCAGGTCAGCGACGCGCTCGGACAACATGAACGATAACGGGTGGCCATATTGAAAGGCAGGCGAGTAATCAAGCGTGCCCAACTGAAGGGCTACGGCCTCTTGGATTTCCTTGCGCGAATGGCCTGCACCGCAGGTCCACAGGCCTGACAGACTGTCGTAGACCTTTCTGCCTTCGGAGTCTGTAAGCCAGCTACCTTGCGCAGAGACGATGAACCGTGGGTCACGCTGAAAGTTGCGATTCGAAGAGAACGGCATCCAGTGTGAATCCAGTTTCAGCTGGCTGGCCAAGGGAAGTTCGTGAGCCTGTTGTGTGTCCATGAGCAGTGGTCCTCGTGGAGAGATACTCATCGTGGTCAATCGGAGAGTTGGCCTTGTTGAGCGTCCTGAAATGGAATTCAAGGCTTGCCTAGAAACTGACACGCGCTTAGATTCCAGAAAACACACCTTTCGATACCCTTAGTTTCAGGTTACCTAAACTATGAAAGCGCGCCGTCCCAATCCAGTTGCTCAAGTCACTGATTTTGATATTCGGATGCTCAAGATATTTCGCAGTGTCGTGGAGTGCGGTGGATTTTCCGTTGCAGAGAGCGTGCTCGGTGTTGGCAGGTCAGCAATCAGTCAGCAAATGACAGAGCTTGAACAGCGATTAGGCCTTCGGTTATGTCAGAGGGGACGTGCCGGGTTCTCGCTGACAGAGGATGGGCAGCAGGTGTATGAGGCGTGTTTACGCTTGTTGTCGGCGATGGAGGGATTTCGAAGCGAGGTCAACGGGATGCACAGCCATCTCCGGGGCGAGTTGATCATAGGCTTGACGGATAACCTGGTAACGATGCCTCACATGCGCGTCACGGATGCATTGGCTTCGTTAAAGAAAAAAGGACCTGACGTTCAGATCCAGATTCGAATGAGTACACCTGGTGAAGTGGAGCAAGGGGTGCTGGACGGTCGCCTGCACGTAGGCGTAATTCCTCAGGTCGGTGCGCTTTCAGGCCTTGAATACCAGCCGCTGTATAGCGAGCGTTCTCAGCTCTATTGCGGTGTCGGCCATCCATTGTTTTTCGTCAAGGATCTGGAGTTGAGTGAGCAGCGTATCCAGGAGCAGGATGCCATAGCCCCGACATTCCGCTTGCCGGCAACCATCCAGGAGCATTATCAAGCGCTCAACTGCACTGCCAGTGCATCGGACAGAGAGGGAATGGCATTCCTGATTCTTACCGGCCAGTACATTGGGTACCTGCCAGATCACTACGCGCGTAGTTGGGTTGCAGAAGGAAGGCTCAGAGCGTTGAAGCCCTATTCCTGTTTTTACGACCTGACGCTGGCATCTGTCACCCGAAAAGGTCGCCGTCCCCATTTGGTATTGGAGACCTTTCTCGAATCCCTCGCGATGAGCGGCTGACGGATTGTCGAGCCTTCAAAGTGGTAACCGACGAATCAGTACAGCTTATTAATAAGCACCTGATACATCGTTTGTTGTGGGCATAAAACCGCTCGTACGATGCGCTCCAGAGGCTATGTTCGATGCCTGTGGAGGTTTTGATGCAACGCGAGTCTATGGAATTTGATGTCGTCGTAGTGGGAGGAGGGCCTGCCGGTCTATCGGCTGCCATTCGCCTGCGTCAGTTGGCGATGGTAGAAGGGCGGGAGCTATCAGTATGTCTGGTCGAAAAAGGCGCAGAGGTCGGTGCGCATATCATGTCCGGTGCTGTATTCGAACCTACCGCACTGAATGAATTGTTTCCTGATTGGCGAAATATGGGGGCGCCACTGAACACCCCCGTGAAATCAGACGAAATTTTCTATCTGTCCTGCTCTCACCGTTCCATTCGGGTTCCCGGAGTATTCGCTCCCAGTACGATGCACAACGATGGAAACTATATCGTCAGCCTTGGCAATGTTTGCCGTTGGCTGGGTCAGCAAGCCGAGGCCCTCGGTGTCGATGTGTTTCCGGGCTTTCCTGCATCGGATGTCCTGTACGACGAGGAGGGGAGGGTCAGAGGCGTTGTAACTGCAGACATGGGTGTCGGCCGATCCGGTGAGCAAAAGGGGGGCTTCACGCCTGGCATCGAGCTGATTGGTAAGCAAACCGTCTTCGCTGAAGGTTGTCGGGGACACCTGGGAAAACAACTGATTAGTAAGTACTCCCTTGATGCAGATAGCGATCCTCAACATTACGGGTTGGGCATCAAAGAGGTCTGGGAGATACCTGCTGAGCAGCATGTTCCAGGGCTTGTGATTCATAGCACGGGATGGCCATTGAGCGAGAGTGCCACTCAGGGCGGCGCTTTCATGTATCACTTGGAAGACGGCACAGTAGTAATTGGGCAGGTGGTAGATCTCAATTACCGCAACCCCCATCTTTCGCCCTTTGATGAGTTTCAACAGCTCAAGCATCACCCTCTTTACGAGCAGTATCTGCGTGGTGGCTCGCGCATCAGCTACGGCGCGCGTGCCATCGCGAAAGGCGGGCTTCAGTCGTTGCCGAAGATGCACTTTCCGGGTGGACTGCTGATCGGGTGTGATGCCGGTACCTTGAATTTTGCCAAGATCAAAGGTTCTCACACAGCCATGAAGTCCGGGCTGCTGGCGGCTGACACCATCTATGAAGCGCTTGCTGTCAATGAATCAGCCGGTCAGGATCTGGCAGCGTATGCGGGGAAATTCAGAGCGTCATCAATTTACGACGAGCTATATCAGCAGCGTAATTTTGGTCCTGCCATGCACCGATTTGGCAATCTACTCGGAGCCGCATATTCCTGGGTTGATCTGAATCTTTTGAAAGGGAAATTGCCCTGGACTTTCCACGACAAGCGCCCCGACTACTCGACTATGGCTACTGCCGATTGGGCTCCGGTTATTCACTATCCGAAACCCGACAACATACTGAGTTTCGATAAGACCTCCTCGGTCTATCTGTCGAACACAAACCACGAAGAAGATCAGCCCTGCCACCTGACGCTCAGGGACTCCGCGATCCCCATCGCTTTCAACCTGCCCACCTATGCCGAACCGGCGCAACGGTACTGTCCTGCCGGTGTGTACGAGGTTGTGGAGGATGCATCAGCGAGCCGATTTCAGATCAATGCGCAGAACTGTCTGCATTGTAAAACCTGTGACATCAAGGACCCGAGTCAAAACATCATTTGGCGCGCACCCGAGGGAGGCGGGGGCCCCAACTACACCAGCATGTAGAGGAGAAAGAGTCGCTACGCGATTGAGCGACCGAAGCGTGACTAGTGCGATGCGTGGAACAAAACAATAACGACTCAATAAACACACTGCCTTCCTTACTAGAAATCTATCGGGAGCATCATGAAAAAATTAGCGTTGGTTCTCGTCTCTGGCTTGACCTCCTTCACCGTGATGGCGCAGGAAAACCTGACGGTTGTCACATATGGCGGGAGTGTCGCTGCGGCTCAGCAACAATCCTCGATCAAGCCCTATGCTGATAAAACAGGCGTCAAGATCCGCACCGAAGATTACTCGGGAGGTATTGCCCAGCTCAAAGCTCAGGTTGATTCAAAAAAAGTGGCCTGGGATGTCATCGATATGGAAATGCCAGATGCCGTTCGGGCCTGTAATGCCGGCCTGTTGGAGCGCATCAACCCGGCGAAAGATCTAGCCCCCTCGCCCGATGGCTCCACGGCGACGGATTTTCTGCCAGGTTCGCTGAACGATTGCGGGGTCGGTGCCTACATCTGGAGCACGGCGGTGGCATACAACACCAATGCCTTCAAAGGGCAGGCCCCCACAACACTGGCTGATTTCTTCGACCTCAAAAAATATCCCGGCAAGCGTGGCTTGCGCAAAGCGCCCCAGGCCAACCTTGAGTGGGCTCTGTTAGCGGATGGTGTTCCTCGTGATCAGGTGTACGAAACACTGGAGACCGATGAGGGGCTTCAGCGTGCTTTCAAAAAGCTCGACTCGATCAAGAGCCAGGTCATCTGGTGGGAAGCCGGCGCGCAACCTCCGCAGTTGCTGGCAGATGGTCAAGTCACGATGACTTCCGCCTGGAATGGTCGGATCTGGGCCGCACAGGCGAAAGAAAAACAGCCCTTCAAAATCATCTGGGACGGCCAGATGTATGACATCGATGTGTGGGCGGTGCCGGTGGGTGCGCCCAATAAAGCCAAGGCCATGGATTTCCTGCGTTTCGCAACCTCGACTCAAATCATGGCTGACCAGAGTCAGTACATCGCTTATGGCCCTACACGCAAATCGTCCCAGCCACTGGTTCACGCCGATATGAAGTCGAGTATGCCGACAGACCCGGCCAACTTTGCGACGGCATTGCAGGTTAATTCGCAGTGGTGGGGCGATCATGCTGACGAACTGAACGAACGTTTTAATGCTTGGCTTGCAAAATGATCCTCTGAATTTAGCCGTTAAGCCGTGTGGGTAGGCTTGCCATCGAAGTACCAGATTCGGTGATGGATAGCGGCTATTAGCCGAGCTGATCAAAGGAATTGCTCTCTGCTTGGTGCACTTTGCCCGACGCTTGCGTCGGGTTTTTTTTGTTTCAGCGCAAAACAAAAAAGGTGACCTGCAAGACGTATCGACGAATAAGTTCTGCTTATCCATGTACCCAATATAGATCGTTTGTAAGAGGGTATAGGGGCTTATAGCATCGGATTCCAGAGGTTTGGACTTATTCGGAGGTTGCTATGAAGGTGCTGGTGGCGGTGAAGCGTGTCGTAGACGCCAACGTCAAAGTCCGTGTCAAAGCGGATGAATCTGACGTTGAGTTAAGCAACGTAAAAATGTCGATAAACCCCTTCTGCGAAATCGCTGTGGAGGCCGCACTTCAGTTGAAGGAAAGCGGGCAGGCCAGCGAAGTCATCGCCGTATCGGTGGGCCCTGATGCTTGTCAGGAGCAGTTGCGAACCGCACTGGCAATGGGCGCAGACAGAGCCGTGCTGATCAAGACGGGTAGCGATCTGGAGCCTCTTGCGATTGCCAAGCTTCTCTACACCGTTACCCAGCGCGAAGAACCCGGCATTGTTCTCCTGGGTAAGCAATCCATCGATGGTGATAACAACCAGACCGGTCAAATGCTTTCCGCATTGATGGGCAGTGCTCAAGGCACCTTCGCTTCGCAAATCAACGTCGTCGGTGAGTGGGTCAATGTCATTCGCGAGGTCGACGGTGGACTGGAAACCAGAAGCTTGCGGTTGCCAGCAGTGATCACCGCTGATCTGCGCCTCAATGAGCCGCGCTACGCCTCACTTCCCAACATCATGAAAGCGAAGAAAAAACCACTGGAGGTCATTGATGCCAGCGACCTCGGTGTCGATATCGCTCCTCGTTTGAAAGTCATCAAGGTCTCTGCGCCGCCTGAGCGTAAGGCAGGCATTCGTGTGAGTAGCGTTCAAGAACTGGTCGAGAAGCTGAAGAACGAAGCGGGGGTGATCTGATGGCTGTGTTATTGATTGCTGAGCACCACGAGGGGGCTCTTAAGTCGGGAACCTTGAACGCTCTTTCAGCGGCTGCGAGCCTTGGGGCCGACGTCGACGTTTTGGTAGCAGGTCAGCAAGCGGGCAGTGTCGCGGAGGCGTTGGCTGCGTTTGCAGGTGTGAGTTGCGTACTGATTTCGGATGCACCTGAGTATGCCGATCAAGGTGTCGAGAATGTGGCCGCTCTGGTTACCGAGTTGGTGAAGACCTCGACCTATGGTCATGTCATTGCCGCCTCTACGGCATACGGCAAAAATTTGCTTCCTCGTGTGGCTGCATTGCTGGATGTCGCCCAGGTCAGTGACGTTGTGGAAATCGTTTCCCCGAACACATTCGTTCGGCCGTACTACGCCGGTAATGCCCTGGCGACCGTTGAAAGCTCTGACGCAGTCAAGGTGCTGACTGTTCGCACCACCGCGTTTGCAGCTGCCGAACGGACAGGGGCATTGGCGCCCATCAAGGCCATTTCTGTCTCTCACGACACCGGTCTTTCCAAATTCCTGAGTGCCGATTTCAGCGTCTCTGACCGCATCGAATTGACCTCGGCCAAAATCGTCATTTCCGGCGGTCGCGGCATGGGCAGTGGCGAAAATTTCGCCCTGCTGGAAAAAGTCGCCGACAAGTTGGGTGCCGCCGTGGGCGCCTCTCGCGCAGCCGTCGATGCAGGTTTCGTCTCCAACGATATGCAGGTTGGCCAGACAGGCAAGATCGTGGCGCCTGACTTGTACATCGCTGTTGGCATCTCGGGTGCCATTCAACATTTGGCCGGCATGAAAGATTCCAAAATCATTGTCGCGATCAACAAGGACGAGGAGGCGCCGATTTTTCGCGTTGCTGACTACGGCCTGGTTGCCGATTTGTTCGAAGCCGTTCCAGCTCTTGAAGCTGCCCTGTCCTAAGGAGTCTGAAATGAGCGCCAAGCGTACCTATACATTCGCTTTCGATTGTCCAGATCGGGTGGGAATCATCACCCGCACGGCGGGCCTGTTCGCCAGTCATGGCGGTTGGGTTGAAGAGGCCTCGCAGTTCTCTGACGAAGAGAGCAATCGCTTCTTCAGTCGCATGGTTGTTCGCGCGGAGACCCTGCCGTTTGACATCGAAGTGTTGAAACGCAAAGTCGAACCGCTCGCACAAGAGATGTCGATGAACTGGCGGCTGGTCGATAGCGACCAGCGCAAGCGTGTGGTGCTGATGTGCAGCAAAGGCTCGCACTGCATGACCGATTTGCTCGATCGCTGGAAGACCGGTGATCTGGTCTGTGATATCGCCTGTGTGATTTCCAACCATGAGGATTTGCGCAGTCTGGTTGAGTGGTACGGCATTCCATTCGAATACGTACCGGTCGACAAAGACAACAAGGCCGCAGGGTTTGCCAAAACCGAACAACTGATCGATGAGTACCACGCGGACTGCATCGTTCTCGCTCGTTACATGCAGATTCTTCCGCAGAACCTGTGTGAAAAATACCGCCATAAAGTGATCAACATTCATCACAGCTTCCTGCCCTCGTTCATCGGCGCAAAGCCGTATCACCAGGCGTCCCGTCGTGGGGTAAAGCTGATTGGCGCGACCTGTCACTACGTGACCGAAGACCTCGACGAGGGACCGATCATTGAGCAGGACGTCGCGCGCGTCAGCCACGAACAGTCTGTCGATGATCTTGTGCGGTTAGGCAAAGACGTCGAAAAAACCGTATTGGCCCGAGGGCTTCGAAACCATCTCGAAGATCGCGTGCTCGTGTACGGCAATAAAACCATCGTGTTCTAAGCACCCCCCAATCGTCGAGCCAGTCGCCCTGCCTGGGGTGCTGGCCCTGGAGTTTTAAAATGAGCAATACCGTTCCGAGTTCGGCTCGTGTCGTCATCGTCGGTGGTGGGGTTATAGGGTGCAGCGTTGCATACCACCTGACCAAACTGGGCATCAAGGATGTCGTGCTGCTGGAGCGCAAGACGCTGACCTGCGGCACGACCTGGCATGCTGCCGGACTGGTGCCGACCCTGCGCGCGACCTACAACATGAGCATGCTGGCGAAGTACAGCGCTGGTTTGTACGAGGGCCTTGAAGCAGAAACCGGTCAGGCCACTGGCTTCGTGCGTAACGGTTCCTTGAGCGTCGCGACTCACCAGGAACGTTTCACCGAACTCAAGCGAGGCGCGTCGATGGCCAAGCTTTGTGGCTTTCCCTGTGAAGTGGTCAACCCTGAGCAAGCGCTTGACCTGTGGCCGCTGCTGAACATCGAAGACATCGTCGGCGGTGTGTATTTGCCGTTAGACGGTGTGGTCAACCCGGTTGACGTCACCCAGGCACTTGCCAAGGGTGCTCGAATGGGCGGCGCTAAAATTATTGAAAACACCCAGGTCCTGGACATCAAGATCAAGGATGGCAAGGCCGCAGGCGTCGTCACGGCTCAAGGCGATATCGACGCTGAGTTCGTGGTGAACTGCGCCGGTATGTGGGCGCGTAATTTCGGCAAGAAAGCCGGGGTCAACATTCCCCTCCACGCCGCAGAACACTACTACGTGGTCACGGAGCCGATGCCGGAAATCAACGGCATCATGCTGCCGACACTGCGGGACCTGGACTACTACAACTACTTCAAGACCGACGCCGGCAAACTGTTGATCGGCACCTTTGAACCCAACGCCAAACCTTGGGGGCATGAAGGCATTCCTGATAGCTTCAGTTTTGATGAGTTGCCACCTGATTTCGATCACTTGGAACCCTACCTGGAAGCGGCCATTCGCCGTATCCCAGCGCTGGAGAAGACCGGGCTGCAAGTGTTCTTCAACGGTCCGGAAAGCTTTACCCCCGATGACCGCTACCACCTGGGCGAAGCACCTGAGTTGCGTAACTATTTTGTCGCCGCAGGCTTCAACTCGGTGGGCATTCAGTCAGCGGGCGGTGCCGGCAAGGTGCTGGCCGAGTGGATCGCCAAAGGTCACGCCCCAATGGATCTGTGGGATGTCGACATCAAACGTAATTTGCCTTTCCAGGGCAACTCTCAGTACCTGTATGACCGCACCACGGAAGGTTTGGGCCTGTTGTATGCCATGCACTGGCCATTCCGTCAGTTCGAGTCCGCCCGTAACGCGCGCAAAAGTATCCTCCATGACCGCCTGGTGGCCGCCAACGCCTGCTACGGCGAAGTGGTGGGTTGGGAACGCGCTAACTTCTTCGCACCAGTGGGTGAGAAGCCGGAATACGGCTATAGCTGGGGCAAGCAAAACTGGTTCGAGTGGTCAGCAGCCGAACACAACGCAGTGCGCAACACCGTCGGCCTGTTTGATCAAAGCTCCTTCGCCAAAATACTGGTCCAGGGCCGCGATGCGATGTCGGTGCTCAACCGGATTTGCAGCAACAACATCGATGTCGAGCCGGGCAAGATCGTCTACACCCAGTGGCTCAATGAGCGCGGAGGTATCGAGGCCGACCTGACCGTGACACGACTTGAGAAGGAGTCGTTCCTCATCGTTACCGGTCCATGGACGCAGACTCGCGAACTGAACTGGCTGCGCCGCAACACGCCGGACGAGGCGAATGTGGTCTACACCGATGTCACCTCGTCGATGGCCGTGATCAGCGTGATGGGCCCTAACGCCCGCAATTTGCTGCAACCGCTGACCACCGACGACCTCTCCAACGAAGGTTTCCCGTTTGCCACGTCCAGGGAGATCGAACTCGGCTATGCCCGCGTACGAGCGTCACGGATTACCTACGTGGGCGAGTTGGGCTGGGAGCTGTACATCCCGACTGAATTCGCCCCGGATGTATTCGACCGAATCGTCGCGGCGGGTGAGCCACACGGCCTGAAGTTGTGTGGTTATCACGCCCTGAACTCCCTGCGTATCGAGAAGGGCTATCGCCACTTCGGCCACGACGTGGTGGAGGAGGACACCCCGCTGGAAGCAGGGCTGTCGTTTGCCTCGGACTTCAACAAGGCCGGCGGTTTTATCGGCAAAGAGGCGTTGCTCAAGCAGAAAGCCGAAGGCGTGAAGAAACGCATGGTCCTGTTCAAGTTCCTCGATCCAGAAGCTACCAACTACCACGAAGAACCGATCTATCGGAACGGAGAAATCGTCGGCCGCACCACCTCTGGCATGTACGGCCACTTCATCGGCGGCAACGTCGCCATGGGGTATGTCTGCAACGACGAAGGTGCAACGGCTGACTGGGTGAAAGAAGGCAAGTACGAGATCGAGGTGGCCACCAAGCGCTATGAGGTGGAGGCCAGCCTTCGAGCGTTCTACGACCCTGAGATGAACAAAATCAAGTGCTGACCCCCCTGGGCCAACCGTATTAGCGGCGGTCAGGCACGGTATAGAAACGTCATAACAACAAGTCGATTGAATCGCGCAGTGCCCGGAGGTCCGACTCCGGGCCAGGCGCAAAAATCGCCGGAGACAACCATGAATGCAAAATGCATCGCCAGGTCCACGTCGTCGCCAACCCCGTCGGGTGCGCAGCTTTGTACCGCTCCATCACACCGTATCGATTCCGGGCTCGCCCTGAGCCTTTTCTGCCGAAAGATTCCTCTTGAGTTTGCCGCGTCGACCATCAGACGCGGGCGTCCGTACGCCTGATTGATGGCTGTCCTGTGTCCACGCGAACAAGAGAAACCGTGTGAGCGCCGTTTAAGACGGCTTCGCACTTAGCTGATCAAAGAATTGCAGAAGGGTGTTCACATGCAAACAGAATCCTTTGTGAGTTTTCGCAATGTGCAGAAGAGCTACGACGGCGAAAACCTCGTGGTCAAAAACTTCAATCTGGATATTCAGCGCGGCGAATTCATCACCATGCTTGGGCCGTCCGGCTCTGGAAAGACAACGTGCCTGATGATGTTGGCGGGTTTTGAAACCGTCACTCACGGGGAAATCTCCATCGACCGCCAGCCGGTTAACGACATCTCGCCACAGAAGCGCGGTATCGGTATGGTCTTTCAAAACTATGCCTTGTTTCCGCACATGACCATTGCTGAGAACCTGGCTTTTCCGCTCAAGGTGCGCGGCCTGTCTTCAAGCGACATCCAGGGCAAAGTCAAGAAGTCCCTGGACATGGTCGCCATGGGCGCGCTGGGCAATCGCATGCCGGCACAACTTTCCGGTGGGCAGAAACAACGAGTGGCCCTGGCTCGGGCGCTGATTTTTGAACCTCGCCTGGTGCTCATGGACGAGCCGCTAGGCGCGCTCGATAAACAACTGCGCGAGCAAATGCAGTACGAGATCAAGCGCCTGTCCAAGCAGCTGGGCATCACCGTTGTTTATGTGACCCACGATCAGACTGAAGCACTGACCATGTCCGATCGCATTGCGGTGTTCAACGATGGAGTGGTTCAGCAACTGGCCAATCCGTCCGACCTGTACGAGAAACCCGAGACCGCCTTCGTTGCCAGCTTCATCGGTGAAAACAACCGGCTGACGGGCGAGGTCATCGAGCGCGACGGGGATTACTGCCAAGTGCAAGTCGGCAACCTTCGAGTGAAGGCCGTTGCGGCGAAATCCGCGAGTACCGCCCGTGGCACGAAAACCACCTTGTCGATTCGTCCGGAGCGCGTCTACCTCGATCCAACCGACGGTCAATGTGACAACCGGCTTCCGGCAAAAATTCAAGAGCTGATCTATCACGGGGACCACCTGCGTCTGCGGTTGAGCGTCGCGGACCAGGATGACTTCATCGTCAAAGTGGTGAACGGCGTCAACCAGTCGACGCCGACTCCCGGCGCCTTGGTGACCGTAGGGTGGCGTGCTGACGACTGTCGAGCGCTCAACACCGTTATCTAACTTTCGTCACCCGCTCACACGGAGATCACTCCATGAATCGCCCTGTAATGTCTGAAGGGCCTGCGGATCGGCTGTTTGTGCCGCCGAAGGTTGGCCAGTCAATAAAGGAAAGCCTGGACAAGGCCGAGCGTCGGAACAAGTTCAAGTCCGTGCTCCTGGTATTGCCACTGCTGGCGTTTATCGCCGTCTTCTTTCTCATGCCTATTGGCGACATGCTGATGCGCAGCGTGCAAAACGGCACGCTCGCCGACTACATGCCGAACAGTGCAGTCGAGTTGAAGCAGTGGGATCGGCAGGCGCTGCCTGAGGAGAAGACGTTTGCAGTCCTCGGTAACGATATTCTCGTCCTGCTCAAATCGCAGAACCTGGACCGGGTCGGGACGGACTTGAACCGCGTGCAAAGCGGCATGAAGCTGCTGCTGAACAAGACGGCGAGAGGCTTGGAAAAACAGAGTCAAGTTGGGATCACCGATTTCAAGCCGCTGATGATCAGCATCGACAAACGCTGGGGCGAAACCGCAACGTGGTCGCAACTCAAGGTGATGGCGCCGTCGATTTCCGCGGTGCATTACCTGGCGGCGCTGGATCGTCAATACGACGATAACGGCGACATCGTCCAGCAGCCGGAAAGCCGGCAAATCTATGTCGACAACCTGCTGAAGACGCTGGCGGTCAGTGTCGCGATCACGTTCATCTGCTTTCTGCTGGGCTATCCGCTGGCGTACTTTCTGGCCAGCTTGCCGGACCGCTTCAGCAACCTGCTGATGATCCTCGTGCTATTGCCGTTCTGGACATCGTTGCTGGTCCGGACCAGCGCCTGGATCGTGATTCTCCAGTCAAACGGGGTTTTCAACGATGTCCTGCGCAGTCTGGGCATCATCAATCAGCCGCTCGATCTGATGTACAACCTGTACGGCACGATCATCGCCATGACGCATATTCTGCTGCCGTTCATGGTGCTGCCGCTTTACAGCGTCATGCGCGGTGTCGACCAGACCTACATCCGTGCCGCGCACTCCATGGGCGCCAGCTCCATGCGTACCTTTTTCAAGATCTACTTTCCGCTGTCCCTGCCGGGCGTCAGTGCCGGGGGGATTCTGGTCTTCATTCTCGCGGTGGGCTACTACATCACGCCTGCACTTGTGGGTGGCCGAACCGGCCAGATGATCAGCAACTTCATCGCTTATCACATGCAGACGTCCTTGAACTGGGGTCTGGCCTCGGCAATTGCCAGCCTGCTTCTGGTAGTAGTGCTGCTGATGTACTGGGTCTACGACCGATTCGTAGGCATTACCAATATGAAGTTGGGGTGAGCCATGAGCCTTCCAAATTACATCGGACCTATTGAGCGCTGCTGGTTTTTTACCGTGCGCGGATTTGCCCTGCTCGTACTGCTGTTTCTGGTGGTGCCGATTCTGGTGATCATCCCCTTGTCCTTTAACGTCGAGCCGTATTTCAGCTTCACGACGGACATGCTTCATCTGAGGCCGGAGGCATTTTCCCTGCGCTGGTATCACCAGCTAATCAACGACCCGCTTTGGGTGCTGTCGATCAAGAACAGTTTTCTGGTGGCGTGTGGTGCAACTGTGATCGCTACCGCGCTCGGTACGCTTGCGTCCATTGGGCTGAGCCGCGCTGACCTGCCTTACAAGCGCTTGCTCACCGGCATTTTGATTTCGCCGATGATCGTTCCGGTGATCATTTCAGCCGCTGGCATGTACTTTTTCTACAGCAAGTTGGGGATTGGCCAGAGCCTGCTCGCGCTGATCCTGTCGCACGCTGTGCTGGGTACGCCCTTCGTGATTCTGACCGTCACTGCAACGCTCGTGGGGTTCGATCATTCACTGACCCGCGCCGCCGCCAGCATGGGCGCATCGGCGACTTACACGTTTTTCAACGTGACGTTTCCCCTCATTCGCCCCGGCATCATTTCAGGCGGGCTGTTCGCATTCATCACTTCGTTCGACGAGGCGGTGATCGTTCAGTTTTTGGGGGGAGTCGAGCAGCGCACCATCCCTCGTCAGATGTGGTCCGGAATGCGTGAGCAGATCAGTCCCACGATTCTCGCTGCTGCCACGTTGCTGATCATTTTGTCTGTCCTGCTGTTGCTGTCTATCGAAGTCCTGCGCCGTCGTTCGCTCCGCGTTCGTGGAATCACTAATTGATCTGAGATCTAGGGAAGCAGTTATGAAAAAGATGTTGATATGCGCGGTAACCAGCCTCGCGTGTGTGTCTGCGATGGCGCAAGAGAATCTGACGATTGTCACGTACGGTGGCTCATTGGCGGCTGCCCAGACCAAGGCAGCGATCAAGCCATTCAGCGAGAAAACCGGGGTGAAAACCACGCTGGAGGATTACTCCGGTGGCATTGCTCAGCTCAAGGCTCAAGTCGATACCAAGAACGTCACGTGGGACGTCGTCGACATGGAATTACCGGATGCCGTTAGGGCGTGCAATGCGGGGCTGTTCGAACGTATCAACCCGAGCAAGGACTTGGAAGCTGGGACGGGCGGCGCCCCGGTTGACGTGGACTTTATCTCCGGCGCCGTCACCGACTGCGCGGTGGCCAACATCATTTGGTCGACGGCGGTCGCTTACAACGTCAACGCGTTTAAAGGTGAGCAGCCCGCAACGCTGAAGGATTTCTTCAACCTGAACAAATTCCCGGGCAAGCGTGGCTTGCGCAAGGCGCCTCAAGGCACGTTGGAGTGGGCACTGCTGGCCGATGGGGTGCCTCGTAATGAAGTGTATTCAACCCTGGAGACTGAGGCGGGTATCGAGCGGGCTTTCGCCAAACTCGACTCGATCAAGAGTCAGGTGATCTGGTGGGAAGCGGGTGCCCAGCCGCCGCAGTTGCTTGCGGACGGCCAGGTCGTAATGACCTCGGCATGGAATGGACGTATCTGGACGGCCCAGACCCAAGAGAAGCAACCGTTCAAGATTATCTGGGACGGTCAGCTGTACGACATGGATGTATGGGCGGTGCCGGCCGGCAGCAAGAACAAAGCGCGGGCCATGGAGTTCCTCAAGTTCGCCACGAGCACCCCAGTGCTGGCTGAGCAAAGCAAATACATCGCCTATGGCCCGACGCGTAAATCGTCGCAAGCCCTGGTCAGCGAGGAGATGAAACCGCATCTGCCGACCTCCCCGGAAAACTTCAAGACAGCGTTACAAATGAATGCCGAGTGGTGGGGTGACCATGCCGATGAACTTAATGAACGCTTCAATGCCTGGCTGACAAAGTAAACCTTTGCCTTCACAGCCTTCACAGCCTTCACAGCCTTCTCAGGAGTCCAGCGCCATGTCGACTTTGATTTACCTCGGGCTAGGGAGTAACCAGGACCGGGATCATCATTTGGGGTTGGCGTTGGAGTTCCTGGCCGCGTTGCTAGTGGATGTTCAGTGGTCCCCGGTTTATTCCTCCGCGGCTGCCGACTGCGTGGGCGACGTTTTTTTTAACGTGGTTCTGTCCGGGCGCACTGATCTATCACTGGGCCAGTTGAGTGATGTTCTAAAGCGTTTTGAGGCCAGGTACGCGCGCGTGCTGGTTCCTCGACTCGTCCTGCCGGTGGATATAGATATTTTGTTGTATGGGGATTTTGTCGGTGTTTATGAGCATGGGGTGCTGCCAAGGTCGGATCTCATCGATAGGCCTTACGTGATGATGCCGCTTGCTGTGCTCGCCCCGGAGGGAGTGCATCCCGTCACTGGTAAAACCTATAAAACGACCTGGCTTGAGTTCGAGCGGGACATGCCTGCCGAGGGAAAACCTGTCCTTGTAGCCAGCGACGGGCTGACCCTGCACAAGGGTGAAAAAACCGCTGAGACGGATGATTTTGTAATGGCGAAAACGCTTAAATCACTACGTCTTCGAAATGGCCTTACACAGCGCAAACTCGCCGAAAAAGCGCGGGTTACTCATAGTTCCATATCTGTCATAGAAAAGAATCAAGCAAGCCCTGGGGTTAATACGCTGGGCAAGATCCTGTCCGCGCTATCGACTTCACTGCCTGAGTTCTTTGCAGAGATTGAGCGAGGAGGTGCAGAAGTAAAACCCAAGAAGAGAGTTCTAGAGTTTTAAACACGGGTTGAAGTGGTTTTAATTCATAAAATCTGAGGTCGAAGACAATGAAAATGGTACCCAGACTGACAATGGCTGATGCTCAACACATCATGCAAGCTTGTCTTGCGAAAGCCAGGGAACTGGCGGTTGATATGGACATCGCCATTACCGATGACGCCGGTCATCTGATCATGTTTCAGCGTATGGACAATGCGCGGATCACCAGTATCGACATTGCCATGAGCAAATCCTTCACGGCTGCCGCCGCACGTAAATCGACGCGCGCCTATGGCGAAATCAGCGTGCCAGGCAAACCGGCCTTCGGCATCAACACCAGCAACCAGGGACGTTTTTCCATTGTCGCCGGTGGACTGCCGCTCTTCATGCAAGAGTTCATCGTGGGTGGGGTAGGGTGCAGTTCAGGTACTCCCGATCAGGATGAGATTGTGGCGCAAGCCGGCGTCAATGCCTTTACCGCCTATATCAGCTGATCAACTTAAAAACTCCAAAGTCTTTCATCTAGCGCGTTTACGTTCGCTGTTGGAAGCGTTTCTGCGCGCTTGATTTCCTGATCCGAACAAAAATAAAAGTTGAAGGAGAGATAAACAATGTTCAGCCAGCAAGACCAAATCCAGGGCTACGATGACGAACTGCTGAGTGCGATTGACGCCGAGGAGCGCCGCCAGGAACAGCATATCGAGCTGATTGCTTCAGAAAACTACACAAGTCAACGGGTGATGGAAGCCCAGGGCAGTGGGCTGACCAATAAGTATGCTGAAGGTTACCCAGGCAAGCGTTACTACGGCGGCTGCGAGCACGTCGACAAGGTTGAGCAGTTGGCAATTGACAGAGCCAAGGAACTGTTTGGAGCAGATTACGCCAACGTTCAGCCGCACTCCGGTAGCCAGGCCAATGCCGCTGTTTACCTGGCGCTCCTCCAGCCGGGTGACACCGTATTGGGGATGAGCCTGGCCCACGGTGGGCATTTGACTCATGGTGCCAAGGTCAGTTTCTCCGGCAAGCTCTACAACTCGGTGCAGTACGGTATCGATACCGTCACGGGGTTGATTGATTACGACGAAGTCGAGCGACTGGCGGTCGAGCATCAACCAGAGATGATCATTGCCGGTTTTTCCGCTTACTCGAAAACCCTGGATTTCCCGCGTTTTCGCGCAATTGCAGATAAGGTCGGCGCCTATCTGTTTGTCGATATGGCTCACGTGGCCGGATTGGTAGCGGCAGGTCTGTATCCAAATCCACTTCCTTACGCACACGTAGTCACGACGACCACTCACAAGACGCTACGCGGTCCCCGTGGTGGTTTGATTCTCGCCAAAGGTAATGAAGACCTTGAGCGCAAACTCAACGCTGCGGTCTTTCCAGGCGGGCAGGGCGGCCCGTTGATGCACGTGATTGCCGCCAAGGCTGTGTGCTTCAAGGAAGCATTGGAGCCTGGATTCAAAAAGTATCAACAGCAGGTGATCAAAAACGCCAAGGCGATGGCGAGCGTGTTTATTCAACGCGGTTATGACGTGGTCTCGGGCGGGACCGACAACCATCTGTTTCTTGTGAGCCTGATCCGTCAACGCCTGACGGGTAAGGATGCCGACGCCGCTTTGGGCCGGGCACGCATCACCGTGAACAAAAATGCCGTGCCGAATGACCCACAGTCGCCGTTCGTGACTTCTGGCTTGCGCATCGGAACACCTGCGGTGACTACACGTGGCTTCCAGGAACCGGAATGCAGCGTTCTTGCCAGCTGGATCTGCGACATCCTCGACAAACTCGGTGACGCCGAAGTAGAGACCCGTATCGCTGCGCGGGTTTCAGAGTTGTGCGAGCGTTTCCCGGTCTACAAAGCCTGATCATCCACCAGCATTCGCTGCGGAGTTGAGTATGTCGCTGAGTGTTTTTGATCTGTTCAAGGTTGGCATCGGTCCTTCCAGTTCGCACACCGTCGGGCCGATGCGCGCAGCCGTGCGCTTCGCCGAGGGGCTGAGGGACCAAGGCTTGCTGGAGCAAGTGGAGAGTGTTCGGGCAGAACTGTACGGTTCTCTCGGCGCCACAGGAAAAGGGCACGGAAGCGACAAAGCCATTCTGCTGGGGCTGGAAGGGGAATACCCGGATAAAGTCGATACCACGGCAGTAGAGGCAAGGTTGGCGATAATTCGCGGTTCCGGAACCCTGAAGCTTTTGGGGGGGAAGTCCATTCGCTTTGTCGAGAAAGAGCACTTGGCGATGATCCGCAAGCCTTTGCCCTATCATCCCAACGGAATGATCCTGCGTGCATTCGACAGGGCTGGCTTACAGATTTGTAGCCGTGAGTATTACTCGGTGGGCGGCGGGTTTGTGGTGGATGAAGAAGCGATTGGGCTTGATCGTATTGTCGAAGATCGAACGCCACTTCGTTATCCTTTCTTGACGGGGCGGGAGTTGCTTGAGCAGTGCTCACTGAATGGTCTCTCGGTCAGTCAGTTGATGGCCGAAAACGAGAGGGCGTGGCGTAGTCCGGAGCAAACCCGTGAGGGTCTGCTGCATATCTGGCAAGTGATGCAGGATTGCGTGCTTGCTGGTTGCCGCAACGAAGGCATCATGCCTGGCGGGCTGAAGGTTAAACGTCGTGCTGCGGCGTTGCACCGTCAGCTCAGTGGCAGTCCTGAGGCCAACTTAAGAGACAGCCTTTCAGTACTCGACTGGGTCAACCTTTACGCCCTGGCGGTTAATGAAGAAAATGCCAGTGGAGGTCGTGTAGTGACGGCACCCACCAACGGCGCTGCCGGTATCGTCCCGGCGGTACTTCACTATTACCGCAGGTTTGTACCCGGGGCGGATGAAGATGGGGTGCAGCGTTTCCTGCTCACCGCCGCCGCAATCGGAATTCTTTACAAGGAAAACGCGTCGATCTCTGGCGCAGAAGTCGGTTGCCAAGGTGAAGTGGGCGTGGCTTGTTCGATGGCGGCTGGAGCGCTGTGTGAAGTACTTGGCGGAACGGTGCAACAAGTAGAGAACGCGGCTGAAATTGGCATGGAGCACAATCTCGGCCTGACCTGTGATCCGATCGGTGGCCTCGTTCAGGTGCCCTGCATCGAGAGAAATGCCATGGGCTCGGTGAAGGCCATCAACGCCGCGCGCCTTGCTTTGCGCGGTGATGGGCAACATTTCGTCTCGCTCGACAAGGTGATCCGCACCATGCGTCAAACGGGAGCCGACATGAAAAGCAAGTACAAGGAAACCGCGCGAGGCGGTCTGGCGGTGAATATTATCGAATGCTGATTCAGGCGCTGTCCGGGGCAGAGTGATCTGCCCTAATCCGAGAACAGCTCGAACATGAGCTGTCGTAACCAGCGATTGGCCGGATCTTTGTTGTACCGTGCATGCCAGAACAGATTGATCTCGATGTTCGGCAAATCCAGTGGCGGCGCTAGAACGGCGAGCCCGAAGGGTTGTTCGCAACTGATAGCAAATCGTTCAGGTACGGTCGCCAGCAAATCAGTGCGTTGAAGGATGTGGCCTATCGCAACGAAATGCGGAACCTCCAACCGTATGTTTCGCTCGATGCCTTCTCGTGCGAGGAAGGTATCAACGACGCCGTGCCCCGTATTCGCCGCGACAACACGAACGTGGTCATAGCTGCAAAAACGCTCCAGCGTCAACGGCTCCCGGGTGGCAGGATGGCCCTTGCGGCACAGGCAGACGTAGCGATGGTGTAATAGGCGTTGTTGAAAAAAACCCGCTTGAAGGTGAGGTAGCAATCCGACTGCAAGGTCGACTGTACCGTTCTGAAGACCTTCGGCCAGGGTGTCGGTGTTGTTGCGCAGCGTACTGATCGAGCACCCCGGTGCGCGTTCAGCCAAGGCATCCATCAGCCGCGGCATGAAGTAGATTTCGCCGATATCGGTCATCGCCATGGTGAATCTGCGATTGCTGTGGAGCGGGTCAAACGTGTCCTGTCGACTCAGTGCGTCGCGTAACGTCTGAATGGCAAGCGCTATAGGCTCAGCCAGTTGTCGGGCATAGGGCGTGGGTTCCATCCCTTGATAGGTGCGCACGAAGAGTTCGTCGTTCAAGGCAGTCCGCAACCGCTTTAGCGCGTTGCTGACAGCGGGTTGGGTCAACTCAAGATTATCCGCCGCCGTCGAAACCCTGCGGTCGATCAGCAGTTGGTTGAACACCAACAGAAGATTGAGATCCAGCTCACGTAATTCCATAACGCCTCAAGCAGATTGGGCTCATACCAGGGTGACAAGGGTGCCCTTCGTCGGGTCTGCACCGCTCTGATGGCCGCTGCAAGAACCCCAGCCTATCAAGTGCTGTCGCGTCGCGTCCATCGCAATGGCTGCGCGGCTTTTGCTCATCTCTGATCTTTATTCACGTCCGAAATAGTAGGTATTTGGATCACTGCATTTATCACGCTCGATGCCTTGGCCATGATCGCTGCACTACCCAAATTTTGAACGTTTTGCGTCACTCAAAAACGCAGGTCGGACAATTAAATTGGGCACCGCGCAACTACCGGGGGAATCTGAACCTTCGGCTCTATAACAACGACAAAAAGAGCGATGCCATGCGTACGATCAATGTAGCAGCCCTCATAGACGGGGCTCGTTTCAATGCCTTCCATGCGCGCGTACTGTTCTGGTGTGCGCTAATCATTATCTTCGACGGCTATGACCTGGTCATCTACGGGGTCGTGTTGCCCTCACTGATGGCCGAGTGGGGACTGAGTTCATTACAGGCTGGAGCGCTGGGTAGTTGTGCGCTCGTAGGCATGATGTTGGGTGCGCTGTTTTTTGGATCATTGTCGGACCGGATTGGCCGTCGAAAAACCATCATGATGTGCGTCATGCTTTTCAGTGGCGTTACTGCGATCAACGGCTTGGTGCAGAGCCCGGAGGCTTTTGCGTTATGTCGATTTATCGCCGGTTTGGGGATCGGTGGAGTAATGCCGAACGTTGTTGCGCTGATGAACGAGTATGCGCCCAAGAAGTCTCGTAGCACCTTGGTCGCCCTCATGTTCAGTGGCTACTCGCTAGGAGGGATGTTGTCTGCCGGGCTGGGCATGGCGCTGATTCCTCAATGGGGGTGGCAAGCGGTGTTCTATGTCGCCTTGATTCCACTGGTAGCACTGCCATTATTGATACGCCAGTTGCCCGAGTCGTTGGATTTCCTGCTACGCACCGGCCAGACGGGCAAGGCCCAGTCGCTATTGACGCAGGCCGTACCGAGTTATGTGCCCAGCGCAACCGATCAGTTGAATCGCATCGTCGTTAAAGGCACGAATGTGTCGATTGCCCAACTGTTCCAAGAGGGGCGCAAATTGAGCACCTTTATGCTTTGGCTGGGGTTTTTCTGTTGCCTGTTGATGGTCTATGCATTGAGTTCCTGGTTGCCAAAACTCATGAGCGCCGCAGGGTACGGCTTGAACTCAAGCCTGGCATTTCTGGTTGCGCTGAACCTGGGTGCGATTATTGGAGCAGTAGCTGGCGGCTGGCTCGGCGATCGAGTAGGCATCGCAAAGGTTTTGTTTGTCTTCTTCTGCGGCGGAACATTGGCACTGAGCCTGCTGGCGCTCAAAGCACCATTGCCGGTGCTCTATTTCCTCATCGCCATTGCGGGTGCGTGCACCATCGGTACGCAAATCCTCGCCAACGCTTGTACCGTGCAGTATTACCCGCCGCACATTCGGTCTACAGGCCTCGGTTGGGCGATGGGTGTAGGTCGTACCGGTGCAATCATTGGCCCTCTGCTGGGCGGCGCACTGCATGCCTCATCACTGCCGATACAGGCGAGCTTCCTTATCTTCGCTCTACCGGGATTGGTCGGGGCCATAGCGATATTGGTCTTTCTGAAGCAAAACGCCACGCGCCGTCAGGATTTAAAGTCCAGGGAAGCTGTGCCGCAGTAATCGCTACACAGAAAATGACGCGTTGCGCCGGAGGCGTCGTTTCTCACGTGCGGTGGTCGAGCATCCCGTGATGGACTGTTTTGAGACAGAGTATTGCGATGCGTTTGCAATTCTCAATCGAGTAATATTCACAGTGATGATGCTATGTATTGGGGGCGAGGTATTTATCAATAGCGCTCAAATGACGATGATTTGGCTACTCCAATAACAATCAGCCTCATGGGTACCTTGCTATGCATACTTCTCAAACTACCTTGCGCATCGGTATTGTCGGCGGCGGTATTGCCGGCGTGGCGTTAGCCCTGGATCTGTGCCGTCACTCCCATCTCAGCGTTAAGTTGTTCGAAGCGGCGTCAGCCTTTGGCGAAGTGGGTGCTGGTGTCTCCTTCGGTGCCAACGCCGTTCGTGCCATCGCCGGCTTAGGCATTGCCGAACCTTATCGGAAGATCGCCGACCGAACTCTTGATCCCTGGCAGGATATTTGGTTCGAATGGCGCCGCGGTGAGGATGCGGGTTACCTAGGCGCGAGTCTGGCTGAAGGGGTAGGGCAGTCATCGGTTCACCGTGCGGATTTTCTCGACGCACTGGCCAGCCAGTTGCCAGAAGGGATCGCTCAATTCGGCAAACGTGCGGTTAGGGTGGAGCAGGATGCCGAACAGGCCCGCGTGCTATTCACCGATGGCAGCGAGCACCGCTGTGACCTGCTGATCGCTGCTGACGGTATCAAGTCCACGATTCGTGACCATGTTCTACAAGGTCTCGGCCAGCCTCTTGCGGCACCGCGCTTCAGTGGCACCTGCGCCTACCGCGGGATGATCGACAGCCAACAGTTGCGAGCCGCTTACCGTGCTCGTGGTGTCGATGAACACTTGGTCGACGTCCCGCAAATGTATCTTGGGCTCGACGCTCACATTCTCACCTTCCCTGTTAAGCAAGGGCGACTGATCAACGTAGTGGCCTTCATTTCCGATCGCAGTCGACCTGATCCAACTTGGCCAAGCGATTCTCCATGGGTTCGTAATGCGAGCCAGGAAGAAATGCTTGCCGCGTTCGCCGACTGGGGCGATGCCGCACGGGTTCTGCTCGAGTGCATTCCTTCGCCGACCCTTTGGGCTTTACATGAACTCGAAGAGCTGCCGGGCTATGTGCACGACCGGGTAGGGCTGATTGGAGACGCGGCCCACGCCATGTTGCCACACCAAGGCGCTGGCGCAGGACAGGGGTTGGAAGATGCCTGGCTATTGGCAAGACTGCTGGCGGATCCGCAGGTTTTGGCGAGCCGGCCGCAAGCGGTGCTCGAGGTCTATGACGCTATCCGTCGCCCACGTGCATGTCGTGTTCAACGCACGTCTTGGGAAGCCGGCGAGCTTTACGAACTGCGTGATCCAGCTGTAGACGATAACGAGCCACTGCTGAGCAAAACCCTTGCGGAGCGTTTTGACTGGCTGTGGAATCACGATATGCAGGGCGACCTGCAAGAGGCTCGTGAGCAACTGGGCTGGAAAACCCTCGCATAGCGACTTGAACCAGATCGTCGAGGATTTGGCTGCGCGTGTGACTGGACAATGAGTGCCTGCTTTTGGCCCAGAGTGTGTAAAACGTCAGATTAGGTTTTCTATTTCGAAGCCGGAAGACGGTGCTCTCGTTTCGCAAACTAGAAAGGGTTTTTGGAGGCTTTTTTACACACTCTGGGCCGATTTTTGCCGGGCGCGACGGGCCGAAAACGACCCCAGGCAAGCGCTCAGCGATGTTTACACGACTATGAATCTGACCTATGAAGGCGGAAGAGCTCCAGGAGCAGCGTAGGCTAGAAAAGACATCATCGACTCAGCCGGAGGATGCTCGTAGGTCGAAGACAGCACAGCACTGAGTTGATCGCCTAACAGGTCCCAAGCGTGCTTCTTCTCTTCGGCATAGTCGTGATGGAGGTAGTGGCGTCTCACCCGCGAGCCAGCAAGCACATGGTTTTGGCAGCGATCGATGACGTCCAGGCTGACCCCCAAGGCCTGCATCATGGTCGCGCCGGTACGGCGCAGGTCATGCGGGGTCCAGTCACCGTTCTGGCCGTCAGCAAGCACCAGGGTATCGTCATGACGCCGCCTGGAAAGGGCCTTGCGGTTTTTGAACCGGGCCTGGCGATCGCCGACCTGTTTACTCACCACTTTGACGTCCACATGCCCATCATCCTGCTTGTTGGGGAAGCACCACTGGGAGTCGCCCGTCAGGGTTTTAAGTTCCTGAAAGAAATGCAATGCGAAGGGGGAGAGGAAAACGTGGTGGTCCTGTTTCTTGCCCCGGGCGCCTTTGACGTTTTCGCTCGGGAGGAACCAGGTCTGCCGGTCCAGGTCGACATTTTTCCATTCGGACTGGAGCAGCTCGCCAATCCGGCACAAGGTGCCCAGGCTGATCCAGAGCGCGAGTTGAGTTTCTTTCTTTAACGGCCGAATGCCCTCGTATTTTTGGCCGGCGGGGAGGGCGTTGTAATCGGCGGTCATTTGCTGGAAGCGGTTGTGCAGTTCCAACAGCTCAGTTGGCGAAAGGATCCGGCTTCTTTCGGCTTCGTAGTCGGCAGGGATCAAGGGGGAGATGTCGACCAGCTCAGTTGGATCACCCTCGATCAATAAGGCCCGCCAGGGCTGACGTTTTCTAGCCCAGCTAAACATCTGGGTGAGGTCGGCGAAGAAGCTGATGGCTTGCCGGTAAGCGCCGCGGTTGACCACGGCCCGGATCAGCACCCGAACATCGTGTTCTGAAACATTGTTCACCGCGGTCTTGCCAAGTGCCGGAAAAAGGTCCTTGTTAAAGCGTCGTTGCAATTCAGCATTGCCATCTTTACGCGCCACGCCATCCAACAGCCAGGCCTTCGCCAAATCTTGGACCGTCAGTGTTTGCACCTTCGTCGTTTTTACTTGTTCGGCCTCTACGTTAGCCGCGGCGTATGCCTGAGCTTTGGCGGTTTTCTTGTGCTCGTTGGGATTGATCTGCTCATCAATGAGTGCCCGTGCCTGGTTGCGGGCCTTGCGGATGTCCGTCAGGGATTTGCGTGGCCAGGACCCGCAGGCGTATTCTTTGTTCTGGTCGCCCCACCGATAGCGATAAAAAAAGCTGACCGACACGCCGTCCTTACGCAGGGAAATTCGACCTGCGAGATTGCCATCTTCCCGGAGGATGCGGCCGGCATCGTTGGCGGTCAGCGACTCGAGTTCTTTGATGGTAATTTTGGCCATAAATCAGACTCCCCCTACTTTTACCCCCACAAAAACGTCGGCTCTTGATGGACGTTACTGGACTCTCGTAGAGCAGAACACCGCTGGAGCTCAAGTAAATACTAGCTTAGAAAAATCCAGAGTGAAATTTTGGAGTCTTTCAAGAAGTATGAAAAAGGAGATGGGGTGCTAGGGGTCGAGTGTTCGAATCACTCCGTCCCGACCATATTTTTCAATGACTTAGCCCAACTTTAACCAGTTGGGCTTTTTCATTGTCGGACAAAAAATCCGACATCGACTCTCACGAATATTCCGATTCCGGACGTCGGTGACATCATATTCCTTGGTCGTTTCAACTAATTGTCCCAGAATTGCCGATGGCATCGACGTCCACCAGCATTTTGACGATTTGCGTGAAGCTTCGCAGGCGTGATGAGGTTCATATTTTCAATCCACGCCCGCTGTTCAAAAGTGGATGAGCGACCCTTTCCTTGCAGGGGGATGTGAATTTGGCAAGGTTGCGATCAATACGCCCACCAAGGGACCGGGGGGGGCACATCAAAGGAATATCGACCTGTCGCTGCAATCATCTGTTCGACGTGATCTGCTGATCCTGTGGCTTTCCATTGCGGTGGTTGCCTTGGTGCTGGTGTGGCTGCTGCTGCTACTCAGCCGTCAAGGCGCCGGCCCGCAGATTGCACAGGCGCGCCAACTTGTCTCGACCAGTTGCCAGACCCTGCAAGCGGGGGCAGCACGCATTCGCCAGCAGCTCCCGTCCGTGGACGATCAGTCTCATCACATGACCTCGGCTGCAGCCCATGCGGTGCTTGATCTGGCACTGCGCGACCAGCCGGGCATGGAGGGTGGTTTCTGGCGAGCGGATGCGGGCGTGGTGGCTTACGCTTTTCCCACCTACGACGGTACGGGCATCAAGCGCGATCCGCCGAATGCCGAGCTCGAGCGCATTGCCTCCACCGCCCAACGCGCGCAGGATTCCGCAGGTCTCGTGGCGGACGTGCGACCGGGTCTGCGCGAAGCCGTGGCGTTCGCCGCCTGCCCTGTGGAGACCGATGACCGGCGCCTGATCGCCTGGACTCTGATGCGTGTGCCGCTATTGGCCACAGGCACGGTCAACACCTTGATCCTCGCGGTGAGCCTGCTGCTGGCGCTGGTGGTGGTTTCCGGCGCGTGGCTGGGCTGGATGATGTCGCGTTGGCAACGTCAGTCAGCCCATCTGCGAACGCAATTGGCCCAGTCCGAGCGTTTGGCCACGTTGGGGCGTGTCTGCGCCGGGCTCGCGCATGAGATCCGCAATCCTTTGGGCACGATGCGCATGAAGGTGGAAAACGCGATGGTGGCGCCGGCCGACCGGCGCGAAGCCCGAGTGGCGGGTGCCCTTGAGGCCGTGCTGGCGCAAACGGCCCGCCTCGAGACGCTGGTGTCGAGCCTGTTGGCGTTGACGCAACCGTTCTGCGCCGAGCGCAAAACAGTTGACCTGCAAGTGTGGCTGGAGGAGCGCCGCACGGCCTTCGCCGAAGCGGCGCAAGCCAAAGACGTAAGAATCACATTGGCGGTTGAACCGCAGCTGACGGCTGACGCGAAGGGGTTTGCGCTATTCGATCCGGTGCAAATGGCCCGTGTTTTTGACAACCTGCTGCTCAATGCATTGGCGCACACGAGTGAGCAAGGTGCAGTCGAACTCGGTATCCGTCGCACGCGCCGGGGTGCTTTGCTGTTGTGGGTGGCGGACGATGGTTGCGGCATTGCGGTCGAATTGCGCGAGACGCTGTTTGAACCTTTCGCCAGCACCCGCGCCGGTGGCACCGGCCTGGGGCTGGCACTGGTGCGTGAAATCGTGCAGGGGCACGGCGGGCGGGTGGGTCTTGCCAAGACGGCCAAGGGAACGCGTATAGAAATGGAGCTGCCATGGCCCGAATCCTGATCATTGACGATGACGCCGCGTTCCGCGACAGCCTTGCAGAAGTGCTGCAGGACCTGGGTCATTCGGTGCTGCTGGCTGAATCCACCAATGCAGGCCTGCATCGACTGCGCACCGAGGAGGTGGACACGGTTATCGTCGACCTGCGGCTGCCCGGGGATGATGGTCTGGTGTTCCTGCGCCGCGCGGCGGGCATTTCGCAGGTGCCGTGCATCATGCTCACCGCCTATGCGAGTGGCAGCAACACCATCGAGGCGATGAGCCTGGGAGCGTTCGATCACCTGACCAAGCCGGTGAGCAGGCTCGCCTTGGTCGAAACCCTCGAGCGAGCCTTGCGCCAGGCAGTCCCCGCCGCCGATCCTCTTGTGGTGAGCGAGCCCGCCGATGACACCGAATTGGTCAGCAGCAGCGAAGTCATGCGCCAGGTGTTCAAGCACATCGGGCTGGCCGCGAACTCCGATGCCACCGCGTTGATCCTCGGCGAGACGGGCACGGGCAAGGAGCTGGTGGCGCGCGCCCTGCATCGCAACAGCGCCAGAGCCGGCGGTCCTTTCGTCGCCGTCAACTGCGCCGCGATCCCGACCGAACTGATGGAAAGTGAGTTGTTCGGTCATGTCAAAGGGGCGTTCACGGGGGCTGTCAATGAGCGCACCGGGCGCTTTCGCGAGGCCGATGGCGGCACCCTGTTTCTCGACGAGATCGGTGACATGCCGCTGTGCACGCAGGCGAAGATCCTGCGGGTGCTGCAGGAGCGCGAGATTACCCCCGTGGGCGGCAACCGCGTCCAGCCGGTGAACGTGCGCATTGTCGTGGCCACGCACCGGGACCTGCCAGCCGCAGTCAAGGAGGGCCGCTTTCGCGAGGACCTGTGGTACCGCCTGCAGGTGGTGCCGCTGTGGCTGCCTCCACTGCGTGAGCGCCTGGGCGACGTGCTGCTGTTGGCCGAACACTTTCTACGCCGGCTGGGCGGCGACTCACCGAAGCGATTGAGTGCGGCGGCGGCACGGCTGCTGCTGGCCCACCCCTGGCCGGGCAACGTGCGCGAACTGCGCAATGCCATGGAACGCGCGGCGATCCTCAGTCACGGTCCGGTGATTGAGGTTGAGCACATTGGCTTGCAGGCGACTGCTGCACTCACCCCTGGCCTGGATATCGACCTGGAAGGTCCCATGGCTGCGGCCATTGCCCAGCTGGAGCGCGAGATGATCGTGCGCGCCCTGGCGGCGACGGCTGGCAATCGCGCGGAGGCGGCACGACGACTCGGCCTGTCGCGCCAGCAGCTCTATCGCAAGTTGGCCGAGCTTGACCTGGACTGATCCTTCGCCTGCAGGACAGCGTCCGATCCTGTGACACCCTGGCGTCACAGGATCGGACGATGCATGCCTTTCTGTTCTTGTAAGGTACTGATTTAAAACGAAATGTAGTCAGGCATGGTGCTTGCACTGCCGGTTGGGTGTCGTTTCTCAATCGAAGGAGCTTCTCCCGTGTCCAAGCATTTCATCGCCACGTCCGCTGCCCTGGCATTTGCCCTGTGCAGCTTCAGCGCACACGCCATACCGCCGGGCCACCTGCCGCCGACACCGCATCAGGGAGTGGATTCCTCTGGCCTGATGGGCCAGTCCGTAGTGGAAGGCCAGGTCCAACGCATGCTCATCAACCCCTACGGAGAAGTCGACGGCCTGCGCCTGAGCGACGGGACCCTTGTCAGGTTTGCGCCGCACAACGCCGATGCGCTCACGGCCATGGTCAAACCAGGGGACCGGGTCCGCATTATCGGACGGGCGCAAGCGCGGGGCACGGTCAAGGCCGACGCCATTGTCCACGTCGACAGCGGCCGCACCCTCTACGATCAACCGCCGCCGGCAGGTGAAGGCCTGGCCCTGCCGCCTCACCTGCGTGCCCAGCGTCTGCAGCCCCAGCAGGTGGAAGGTCGCGTGGAGAGCGTGCTCACCGGGCCGCGGGGTGAGGTCAACGGCGTGATTCTGAGCGATGGCAGCATCGTCCGTTTCCCGCCAGAGAGCCTGCGTCTCTCCGTACAGACGGGCGCGCCGTTCGCCGCATCCGGGCTGGGCACGCGCAATGCGTTTGGTACCGCGTTGGAAGCCCTCGCGCTAGGCACAACGTTGACCACCTTGCAGCCACTCTACGACCGCGCGCCGTAAGAATCTGCCCCTGTACACCTGTCTGGCCTGCGAGTGTCAAATGCGCCGGCCAGGCTGTCTCGTTTTCGTTGATTGGAATGTACCCATGCCATCCATGTCCCCGACCCACACCCGCTCGCGGAACTGGCTGTCCGGTCTGAACTTCTTCCTGGCTGACGTTCGTGACGGCCTGGGTCCCTTCCTCGGTGTGTTTTTGGTCAGTCACGGCTGGCGCGCTGATGACATCGGTTACGTGATGGCCGCCGGCGGCGTCGCGGGCCTGTTGGCGACCATGCCCATGGGTGCTTGGATCGATGCCTCACGCCACAAGCGACTGCTGCTGGCTGGTGGCATCGTCGTGCTCATTCTCGCGACGGCGGCTTTATGGACGGCGCCGTCGTTTGGCGTCGCTGTCGCCTCCCAGCTAGTGACCGGTGCGTTGGGCGCGCTGATGGGCGCCGGCATGATGGGCATCACCTTGGGCATTGTCGATCCGCGCCACTTGTCTCGGCAGCTCGGTATCAATGAGGCCTGGAACCATGCCGGCAACGTGGCCGCGGCGGCATTGGCCGGGCTGGCAGGCTACCGCTGGGGGCTGTCCGCCGTATTCGTCTTGATGACCTTGATGGCGTGTGCGGCGCTGGTCTGCTTGCGCAAGATCCAACCACACGACATTGATCATGAGCGAGCCCGCGGTGGCGATCTCAGGGCCCTTCAGCCTGCGCCAGGTCACAATCCCTCGCCTTGCATATGGCGGGTGTTGACGGGCTCGCGTGAGCTGGCACTGCTCGCGATCACGATGTTGCTGTTCCACCTGGGTAACGCCGCGATGCTGCCCTTGTTTGCGCAGTCGATCGTTACGCGGGGGTTGGCAGATCCCAGCGTGTTCACCGCATCGACCGTCATCATGGCGCAACTGGTCATGATTCCCACGGCGCTTTGCGCGGGAGGGTATGCCTCCCGATTCGGCTATCGGGCACTGATCGTTACGGCGCTGCTGGCCTTGCCCTTGCGAGGGCTGGTCGCCGGTTTCTGGGACTCGCCGTGGGCGCTGATTCCGGTACAGGCCCTTGATGGCATCGGGGCGGGGCTGCTGGGGGTCGCCTTGCCTGGGTTGGTCGCTCGTATCCTGCGGGGCACCGGACACGTCAACGTTGGACTGGGTGCAGTGCTGGCGATCCAAGGGATAGGCGCGGCGATGAGCCACGCCCTGGCCGGTTGGATCGCCCAGCGTTTTGGTTATGCCACCGCCTTCGTTGCGCTGGGCATGTTGGCCTCGATCGGACTGCTCACCTATCGCTTTGCCAGTTGCTCCCGAGTGCCTCTCTTATCCTCAAAGGGGCGTGTACAGGCACCAAAGCTATCCACAAAGGGCGTGGGTATATCTGTGGATAATGATCCAGACCCCGCGCAATCAAAGGCTTGCAGCAAGATGGACAGTAATTGATCAGACGGTGCTTGCAACTGATCCTGGCGAGTAGCTTCAGGGGCAAAAATCGCTCCCGCTCACCCTAGTCAATGTTTTCCCCTCGATGAACGAAAGATCAGGCTGACCACGCCTTTTTCACAGGCGATGGACCCTCTCGGCGACCCAGCGAGGCCTGAGCTTTCCAAGACGACGGACTGCAACCGAAGAGGCGACTGAACCAGCGAGAGAAGGCGCTCAGTTCGGAAAAACCCAGTACCCCCGCAATCTCGCTCAAAGGGTGATGGGGGTTGGCCAGGTAACGCGTCGCCAACTCCATCCGCACCTGGTCCAGTAGCGAAGAAAACGTCTCACCCTCCCGCGTCAGGTGCCGATGCAGCGTCCGTCGGTCATGGCCCAGATGGGCCGCCACTTGCGCCACCGAGCAGCGTCCAGTGGGGAGCAGCGTCCAGATCATCTGCTGCACGTGTGCCAGCAGCGCTGTTCTGGAATCTTCGCGAATGCTTTTCAGGTACTGATTCACGTAGTGGGCCATTTCTGCATCGGCGTTGGGCAGGGCCCTGTCGAGATCGCTGCTGCGGCAGATAATGCCGTCCATCAAACCGTTGAACTGTATCGCGGTGCCGAACACACGCTGATGGCGCTCACCGTCCAGCGCAGCGCAGTGACGGAAACAAACTGCAGAAGGACGCCAGCGGTTGCCCAGCAAGGTCTGCAGCAGTCGATGGGTAACCGCTACCGCCAACTCCACGGACTGACGAACAAACACATGGCTGACCGTCATCAATTCAAGCCTTAGAACGGCGACCCCAGCGCCTTCTTCGATATCCAATACCAAACCCTGATTGTGCAGAGAGAGGAACTCCTGGAGCGCCTTCAACGTGCAGCGAAGGGTGGGTTCACGCCATAACAGTGCCAGGGGCCCGAGATTGGAGATTTTGCGACTTTGCGCCATGCGCAGGCCGAAGTCATCGACGCCAGCCTCCCGTGCCGAAACGTCGAGCAAACGCACCACCGCTTCGACAGAGATTTTCAGGTCCGGCTGCAGCAAGCACTGCGGATCAAGGCCTACCGTGCGCAATTGCGGCATGGGATCGACGTTCATCGAGCGGGCAATCTCCGCGTAGTGAGTGAGGCTGGCACTTCGAACAAGACCTTTCATTGAGGCGTTACCCCTACGTTGCATGTGTCCTGGGATGTCATGCCCGTGCCCCCTGAAGTCAATACAGCCGGCAGGGCAATGCTTAGAGTTCAATGCAACCACTCGACCTTGAGGAACTGCAGATGAATGAAGACCTGAGCAAAACCGGCACGCCGACCTGCGATGCCATGCGTGAGGCCGGCAATTGGAATCCCGCCTGGGACTCGCTCGCCGAGCTGGATGCGCAATGGGTGGAAAAATTTTTCGGCATGGCCACGCACCCGATACGCAAAGGAATCCTGGAGCCCAAAACCTTCGAACTGATCGCCATTGCCGTCGATGCTGCCTGTACCCATATGTACGCCCCGGGCGTGCGTCGGCACATCCGCAAGGCTCTGGAGCTGGGCGTCACCGTCGAGGAAATCCTGGCGGTGCTGCAGCTGACCTCGATATTGGGCATTCACAGCATGGCGCTCGGCGCCCCGATCCTCATTGAGGAAGCTAAGGGACTGGCGACTCACGCACCGGTACAGGGCACCTTCTGAATGGCTGGTTGACTCTAAGGCGAAGGTCGCTGGATAACTTCTCATTGGGTGCCAGCGACCTTTCAATTGACGCCAGCTTTCCTTGGGGGCGCCTTGTGTTGAGCAAGGCGCTCCGAACCCGGCGTGGCGTTTTCAACTGGCTGCGACCGTTCCAGGCGCAGGGCCTGCTGGCGTCAGTCCACGCAAGTCTCTTCGCAAGATCTTGCCCACCGTCGACTTGGGCAGCGCCGTCAGGAACCGTACCTGGCGCGGCACCTTGTAGGCCGCAAGGTGCGTGCGACAGTGCTGGATCACCATGGCTTCGTCGAGCGTGGCATTGGCAGCCTTGACCACGAAAAGGCAGACGGCTTCACCACTGCGCTCATCCGGCATCCCGATCACCGCGCATTCGCTGACCCCGGTGCAACTGGCGACAACAACTTCCACCTCGTTGGGATAAACGTTGAAGCCCGAGACAATGATCAAGTCCTTTTTGCGATCAACGATCCTGAGCAAACCATCGGCGGCAAAGATGCCGATGTCCCCGGTGCGAAAGTAACCATCGGCCGTGAACGCCAAGGCATTGGCGGAGGGCTTTTGCCAGTAGCCGGACATGATCTGCGGGCCCTTGGCGCAGATTTCTCCGGCCTCGCCGAGGGCGGCGGGTTGATCATTGTCCTTGAGCAGCACGATGTCGGTTGAAGGCAACGGCAAGCCCACGGACGCCGAGAAATGGCTCTGCCCCATGACGTTCAGGCACAGAATGGCCGACGTCTCGGAGAGGCCGTAACCTTCGAGGATTTCCTGGCCGGTGATGGTTTTCCACTGTGTCGAAGTGGCCGGCAATACCGCTGCGCCGCCGCCAATGGCCAGTCGCAGGCGCGAGAAATCCACTGCGCCAATGCGCGGGTGACGGACCAGCGCGCCATAGAGCGTATTCACACCGGTCAACAGCGTCGGCCGCGCCTCGATCAGCGTGTCGACCAGAGCTTCACTGTCGCGCGCATCGGCGACCAGCCAGTTCTCGGCCCCGGCAGAAAAGCCGATCAGCAGGTTGATCGTCAGGGCGAAAACGTGGAACAACGGTAGCGCCGTGACCACCACGTTGGCACCGTCCGTGTCGAACATGTCAGGCAGAAAAGCGCGCGCCTGCAGGATGTTGGCGACCAGATTGCGGTGAGACAGGGCGGCGCCTTTGGAGGGCCCCGTGGTACCACCGGTGTACTGCACAAAAAGCAAGTCGTCGCCCGTCAACGCGACGGGCGTCAACGGCATCGTCGCGCCTTCGCCCAGCGCATCGGTGAAGCGCGTCATCGCCCATCCCGCAGTTGACGAGGTATCGACCTCGCCAGTCGCCGCTAGCCCGTCCAGGGTATCGCCGGGCTGGACCACGATGACTGTGCTGATGCGGGTGCTGGCCCGTATCGCCTGCAGCGTCGGGAGGGCGCTGGCGATGATGACAAGGGTCTGGACCCCGGCGTCGTTGAGCGGGTGCAACAACTCCTGCGGGGTGTAGGTCGGATTGACGTTGACCTGGGCGGCACCGGCCCGAAGGATGCCGAGCATGGCCACCGCAAACGCCGGAATATTGGGCAGCATGACCGCGATACGATCCCCGCGTTGCACGCCCAGGTGCTGCAGGTAGGCCGCGAAGGCGCGTGAGTGCTGGTCGACATCGGCGTAACTGAGTGAGCGCTCGAAGCAGCGGAACGCGGTGTGCCGGGCGTAGCGCTGCATGGCGTGTTCTGCCATGGCGATGACCGTAGGGCAGGCATCGGGATTGATATCGGCGGGTACGCGGGCATCGTAATGCTGTTGCCAATGACGAGGTGCAGCGGGGCGTGTGGTCATGATCAACCTGCTATTGAAGTTGTAGGTGGCGGGTGATGGATCCGGGCCGTGATTCCAGGGCGGTTATCGGGGCAGGGCCTGGTCGGCGTCGGGCGCTGGCCGTGGCGCCCCGTCAGGAACAGGGTTCGCGCCCAGGCGTTCAAGGTCAGTGCGGTAGTTGCGAACGCCCACCATCAGCACCAATGCGGCGGCAACGCCTGCCAATGGCAGCAGTTGCAGGGCGGTGGACAGGCCAATGCGATCGGCGAGCAAGCCGGTGACGAAGGGCCCCGGGGCCATGCCCAGCAGATTGTTGGCAATCGCCAGCGTGGCCATGGCGGTACTGTGCAGGGCGGGTGGCGTCAGGTCGGCCACCATGGAGCCGGAGGGGCCGACGATGCCGCCACCCACCAACATTGCCAGGCCGATCATGAGCAATTGCGCGATGCCCACCGGCAGCGCAAAGGCCACGGTCAACAGCGCACTGCAGAGCAGGCACAAGCCCATGGTCAAGCTGATCTTGCGCGTGGGCGAGCCGTTGCCAAACCGGTCGGCGATGGCGCCGCACAGTGGCATGCCGACCGCTGTGCAGAGCATGAAAATGGCGGCGACGGCACCGGCGTTTGTCAGCGGCATGTCGTAGACGCGAGTCAGATAGCTGGGCAGCCACGTCAGCAACGCGCCGATGGTGAACAGCTGGAGACCGCTGCCGATATAGATGCTCAGCACCGACGAGGTCGAGAACAGGCTGCTGAGCGGCGGATGAGCCTTGCACAGAGCCGAGCCAGCTTGCGGGCGCGGCAGTTCGATGCGTCCAGGCCGCACCACCAGCGCGTACACCGCCGTCAGTGCAATGCCATAGATAGCCATGCCGACAAAAGATGCGCGCCAGCCGAAATGGGTGGCCAGGACTCCACCCAGGCCAATGCCGAGCACGGAGCCGACCATACTCCCGGCCAGGAAGGCACCCGTGACCGTGGCCCGCTGCTGCGCTGGAAAGATGCTCAGCACCACCGCCAGGCCGACACTGCCATAGGCCGCTTCACCGACGCCGATGACAAAGCGCGCCACGAACATTTCCTGATAGCTGGAGGCATATCCGCACATCAGGGTCGCCAGGCTCCAGACCGCCGCCATGAGAATCAGGCTGCGGATGCGTCCCAGGCGATCGGCGACCAACGACAGGGGGAAGGCCAGCACGCCGACGGCAATGGCAACGACGCTGGAAAGCGCGCCCAGTTCGGAATCAGAGAGGCCCCATTCGGCCTTTAACTGCGGAAAAACCACCGTCAGCACCTGCCGCGACATGAAGTCTGACAGCAGCAGCCCGAAGGTGAGGGCGAAGACCACCCAGGCGTAGGGCCTTGTGACACGTCCCCAGGTGTCGGTGCGTACTTCCATTGGAGCATGCAAAGTCACGGTGTCTGTCCTCTTGTTACGGCCGCGTTCGATTCGCCGCTCTTGAAATGACGTGTAGCGGGGCTTTGCGGTGCGCACGCCGGCACTGCCCGCGTGCGCACCGCAAGGGTCAACTCAGCCGAAGTGGGTGAAGCCTTTCTGCCCGGCCTTGCGGTTCGGCGCAAAGCCGTTTTCGGCCAGCGTCTGATCAGCGTCCTGGTAGAACTTGCCGATCTTGTAGATCTCCCGGGCTTCTTTGGCAGTGGCCACTTCACGCCCCATTTCCCTGGCAATGCGCACCAGTTGCGCGACCTGCTCGACATTGCTCATCTTGCGATCGCGGCCCTGGGTCCAGAGGTTGTCCTCGGTGCCGCAACGCACGTGCATCCCCATGGCAATCGCCATCACGTTCAGCGGCAAGACGTTGAGCATCGCGGTTTCCAGAGTCAGCACGGCGCCGTCTGGACAGGCACGCACGAAGTTCGCCAGGTTGTAGAGGTTGGGCGCGTCGGATCCACCGCCAATCGCCACCCAGGTCAGGATCAACGGCACGTTGCAGACGCCGCGCCGCATCATGCGCTCGACCGTTTCGAACGAAGGGATGTTGCCGAGCTGAAACTGTGTCTGAATACCAGCCGCCGAGAGGCGTCGGATATGCTCTTCGACCCATTGCGGCCCGGCCGGAATGGTCATCTCGCGGTAGGCGTGATAGATCTCGGGCTTGGCAATGCTGGTGCCGGCAAGATCGGCTTCGCACATCTGTTCGACGATGTTCATCTGGTTGCTGTTGATGGCGATCGTCACCTGGTCGGGCTTGGGCGAGAGCTCGGCAAGCATGTGGCGAGTGTCATCGGACAGCCATTTGGCGACGTCGCTGTCATCCTCGGGGGCGAAGGAAATCGAGCCGCCGACCTGAATGATCATGTCCGGTACTGCTTCACGCACCCCGGCGATCAGTTCATTGAACTTGGACAGTCGCTTGGAGCCCTTGCCATCCAGCTCGCGGACATGCAGGTGAAGCACGGTAGCGCCGGCGTTATAGCAATCGACCGCCATCTGCACCTGCTCTGCCATGGTGACCGGGATGTCTTCCGGGAAGTCCGCAGGGACCCACTCCGGAGCGTAGGGGGCGACGGTGATGACAAGCTTCTGTTGATTTTCGGGGTGCAGGGATCCGTCGAGGAAATTCATGCATGACTCCAATCTGTTGTTGTTTTTGTGACGCGGGTTCGTGGCTGGCACTCTGGGGCAGGTGGCAGGTGCAAACTTCTCAAGCCATGCCAGAAACCTGTCATTTCACGCCATGGGGCGGGTTGGTCTTCATCGCTGCCATATAATCGAATGCAGGGCCTGCTGATGGCGGTCGGCCTTGGGCAGAGGAGGTGGGATGAGTGCGTTCGTGAGAGCTGCAACGCTCAAGCACTACATGGAGGTGGCGCAGGCCCTGGGTCTGAACCCGGCGCAGATGCTGCGTGGGGTCGGCCTGATGTCCAACATGCTCAACGACCCGGAAACCCTGCTGCCGCTGGAGGCGGCGCTCACGTTGCTGGAGCGTTCGGCGGAGCATTCAGCGTGCCCGACCTTTGGCCTGCGCATGGCACAAGCCCGGCGCATGTCGGATATCGGCGTCGTCAGTTTGCTGCTCAGTCATCAGCGCACGCTGCGAGACATGCTGCTGACCAGTATCGAGTACCGGCATCTGCTCAATCGGACGCTGGCCATGAACCTGGAAACGGTGGGCAAGATGGTGCTGATTCGTGAGGAGATCATGGCAGAGGCGGGCATGCCCAAGCGTCAGGCCACCGAACTGGCCATGGGAATTCTGCACCGCACGTGCAAATCGGTCATGGGCAGCCAGTGGCATCCGCAGAGTGTTCATTTCAGCCATGAAGCGCCGGCAAGCCAGCATGAACACACGCGGTTCTTTCGTTGCCGAGTGGTGTTCGACGCCGAGTTCGATGGCATCGTCTGCAATAAAGAGGACATTGATCAACTCAATCCACAGGCCGACCTGGCAATGGCCGGCTATGCGCGTCAGTTCATGGACTCGATGGAGGGCGCCCATCAGCGCTCGGTGATTTTCGATGTGCGCAAGGCCATCTATCTGTTGATGCCGGTGGGACGCGCCACGCTCCATCAGGTTGCCTATGCGCAAGCGGTGAGCGTGCGAACCCTGCAACGTCAACTCGATGAAGAGGGCCAGACATTTTCTGCGCTGCTCAGTGCAGTACGTCGCGAACTGGCGCTGCGCTATATGGAAAACCGCAACTATTCGCTGCAGCGTGTGGGCATGATGCTCGGCTATACGTCTGCCACCTCCTTCACGCGCTGGTTCTGCGCTGAATTTGGCTGTGCGCCACGGGAGTGGCGCAACCGCAGCAGACAGCGGGGTAGCGATTCATCTCCTTGACCCCTCAAGCGCCCGTTGAATAGCCGCTAAGACGGCCTGCCAGCCGACTCGTTGTCCGCCGACGCAGCACATCTGCATTGCTGCGGTCACGGCGACCCAAAATGTCAAACCCATGCCCCTACAGGTCAATCCGGATCGACGCACTGCTCTTAGAGTGAGTGCCTGGACGAGCGCTTGACCACCGGTGGCATGCAACCGTGTCGACCTGCTGTCCGAACTGGATGGGGTCTACCAGAGCAAGATGGGCTTATGAAAATACCGGTTCGAACGCCAACCCGCTGCTGAGCGGGCCGGTACGGTATTCGCTGGCAGCTTGGTCGCTGGATGCCACGCAATGCCGATGCGGCAACCGAACACACCCTGACTTCAAGGAAACGCCATGAATGTATTGATCGTGCATGCCCATCCCGAACCGAAATCCTTTACTGCTGCGCTGCGCGACCAGGCGGTCGAGACCTTGCAGGCGCAAGGACATCGGGTGCAGGTATCCGACCTGTATGCGATGAACTGGAACCCGGTGGCCCGTGCCGAGGATTTCGGCGTCAGAGAGAATCCCGAGTATCTGGTTTACGCGCTCGAACAACGACGCAACTGCAAGGAGCAGACACTCGCCGGCGATATCCGGCAAGAGTTGGACAAGCTGCTGTGGGCGGATCTGCTGATTCTCAACTTTCCGATCTACTGGTTCTCGACGCCAGCCATCCTCAAAGGCTGGATAGATCGGGTGCTGGTGTCCGGCGTCTGCTATGGCGGGAAACGGTTTTACGACCAGGGCGGTCTGCGCGGTAAAAAAGCATTGGTGACGGTAACGTTGGGCGGGCGCGAGCATATGTTCGGCGAGGGGGCGATCCATGGTCCCCTGCAAGACATGCTGCGTCCGCTCTTACAGGGGACACTGGCTTATATCGGGTTGGAAGTACTCACGCCTTTTGTCGGTTGGCATGTGCCCTACATCAGTGCCGAAGCTCGACAGAATTTTTTGCTTGGCTATCGCCAGCGCCTGGAGCACATCGAAGCTGATGAGCCAATGGAATACCCAAGCTTGAGTCAATTCGATGACCAGCTGTATCCCCTCGACCCTGTCTGCGCGAAAGCGGACAGTCGCTCTGCATCAATCCTCCTCTCTCAGCGCTTTGATACGCCCTGACAACTCTGCCGCCACCAGCGCTGCGTGGTCCTTGGCATTTTGATCGGCATAGGCCAGGGCAAATTGGCCGATGGCCTGGTCGAAGGAGTCCGATTTGCCCAGATAGCCGCTGATCAGCGCTGCATCCCCGGATTTGGCATGGGCGCGGGCCAGGGTGAGACCGCACAACTCGGCGTACATCTTCATTTGTGCGCTCGACGCCCCCTCGACAGGGGCTGACATTTTCATGTCCCGTAATTGACGCACAAAGAAGTGTCGACCTCTTTCACCTTGGGCCCAACCCAGGAAAATATCGCTGGAGGACTGCATCAGCCGCTGTCCTGTGACAACGCGCTGACCTTGATTGCGGTAGACGCTCTTGCCCGCGTAGGGCGCCAGAACGGAGGGACAGGCTTCCTTGAACTGCAGGAGCAGCGGGTGATTCTCCGCGGAAAAAAACAGACCGACAAAACATTGGGTGCCGACGCTGCCGATCCCGACTGCCTTGACGGCAAAGTCCTCGAGACGGTATCGATCGAAGAGTACGCGTCGTTCATCGGGCAGGGATAGGCGATAGACTTGCAGGGCCGCCTGAACCCTGTGCTCGAAATCTTTTTCATGAACGTGAAAGAGCACCGGTGGCTGATCGATCAAGCGTCGTCGGCCGCCCACTTCGGTACTGATGGTCGGATACAGGTATTCGCCGACTCGCAGCTTGGCCTTTGCCAGCAATTGCTCGCGGGTTTTCCTGACCTTGGCAGTGGGGGCCATGGCCAGGATCGTTTCGGCATCCATGCGCTCATACCAGATCTCCAGCGGACTCAGCTTCGACAGTTTGCGCAGGCGTTCGCGGTAAGCACGCACACATTCGACGGCGATAGCCCGGGCCTCCTTGTCGCTGTGTCGGTTATCTCGTGCCGCCACGACAAAGCTGATGGCCAGACGTTTGACGTCCCATTCCCAGGGCGCGGGGAGGGTTTCGTCGAAGTCATTGATGTCAAAAATCAGATTGCGCTCAGGTGTCGCAAACAGTCCGAAGTTCAACAGGTGGCAATCCCCGCAGGCCTGCACCCGGATGCCTGTGTTCGGGGCAGTGGCCAGGTCATGCGCCATCAAGCCCGCAGAACCGCGCAAAAAGGTGAATGGACTGCGCAGCATGCGCCCATAGCGCACAGGCACCAGGTTCGGCAGTCGATACCGGTTGGACGCTTCAAGCAGGTCGATCGGGTCGCGGTGTTTGCGTGGCGGCTTCCATACCGAGTGCACCGAATGGGGCACGCTCTCGCGTAATCGCTCACCTGCATTGAGGCGTTCCTTGCGCGAATGGAAGACGGGCCCATCCTGCGCAACAGGCGCTGTTTTTTTCGTTGCTCGGGCTTTTTTGGCAGGAGACATTTCCACTCCTTCGCTCAACGAAATCGAACGTGTTTTCCTGTTGTGGGTGCACCCGATGGGCGAGCGCCCGCGGCACTCGAGTCGGCGCAAGCTCTGCGATGCGAGGTCAAATTTAAACGATAGCAGCGTTGAACCGATGCGCTATCGGGTGACTTCCAGATCGGACATCCGGTACCCAGGCAAGAGTTGCTGCCTCAACCCGCACAGGATCCAGTGTGTTGGCAGCTGGCTGAAATTAGTAAATATATTTACTATATCGCTACTATCAAGGACCCAAGGAGCGAGTCACATGCCAATCACGGCATCCGTTGAGATCAAGACAGAACCCGAGCACATTTTCCGGCTGTATCAGGACGCCGCCCGCTGGATCGACTGGGATCCTGAGGTAACCGCCGCCAGTTTGCCCGCCGGTCTCAAACTCGGGGCCAAGGGCTGGCTGAAGCCCAGGAGCGGGCCAAAGGCCAAGATCGAAATCGTCGAGGTGACGCCAGGCCAGTCGTTCTCGGTGCAGAGTCGCTTGCCGCTGTGCCGCATGCTGTTCGGTCACAGCCTGGCGTCGAGTGGAGAATCCGGTTCGACCGTTGCCACCCATTGGGTTGAGTTCAAAGGCCCCTTGAGCTTTGTGTTCCGACGTTTGATTGGCCGATCCATTCAGGCTTCGCTGCCCAACACGATGCGCGGCCTCAAGCGCGCCAGCGAAAGCCAGGTGACAGGATCGTGAGTACCGACGAAAGGTGGAGTGGTTCGGCCTACTCAGGACCGAGCGGCAGCCCGGGGTTCTGTCTCTGGCGGCAATTCCTCGATTGGCAGCGCCAACTCAATGCGCTGTTGAAACCCTTGGGGCTGACCCAGCCGCAGTTCGCGATCCTCGCTGTGTGCGGCTGGTTGACCCGCGACGGTGAGCAGATTACCCAGAACGGCATCGCCCACTTCACCGGCATGGACCGCATGCACATCTCGCAGATCGTCGCTCGCCTGGAAAAAGACGGCCTGCTCGAGAAACGGATCGACCCGCAGGATCAGCGGGCGAATCTGCTGTCATTGAGCGAGCAGGGGCGTGTTCAGTTGCGCATTGCCATGCCAGTGGTTGAAGCGTTCGATCAAGAGTTTTTTCTGCAGAGCACTTTATAGAGCCTTCGACGCAACACGCCCATCCGAGTCGTCCCGCTGCCAGCCACCGCCCAATGCCTTGAACGTGGCCACGGCCGCGCGAGCCGACGCGGTTTGCGCCTGGGCCCTGGCATCGGAAGCCGCTAGAAGATGTTCATCCGCATCCAGCACTTCGATCAGGCTGACCACGCCTTTTTCATAGGCGATAAACGAGGTCGCTCGGGCTTTCCCATACGCCGACTCGCCCAGGGCGAGTTGGGCTGATTGTTGCTCGCTGTGGATCAGCGCCGAAAAAGCACTTTCAACCTCTTCGCAGGCACGCAGGACGGATTGCCGGTAAGCGCCCAGGGCCTCGGCTTCCTGGCCTTTCGCCAGATCAATCTGTGCATTGATGCGGCCAAAATCGAACAGCCTCCAACGCAATCCGAGGACCGCCGACGCCTGGCTGGCGCCGTTGCTGAACAAATTTCCGCTGGACACCGAGGTGGCACTGCCGAGCAGTGCCCCCACGGACAGTTTGGGGTAGTACTCGGACATGGCTTCGCCGATGCGTGCGTTGGAGGCCGCCAGCCGCCGCTCGGCGACGATCAGGTCCGGGCGCCGGCGCAGCAGGTCTTGCGGAGCCCCCATGTCCGACAGGTCGGGCACATTGGGGATCGGTGCGGGTTGGTTCAGTTGCGCGCGGTAAGTGCCCGGGGCCTTGCCCAGCATCACGTCCAGCGCATTCATGGCGGCGTCGAGGCCTGTTTGCAGCACCGGAATCGTCGCCTGCGCCTGATTCAACGCGCCCTGGGTCTGGTTCAATTGCAGTTCCGCCGCCAGGCCTTTGGCGTAGAGATGCTCGATGGTGGTGAGCAGTTGCTGGCGTGTGTCGACTTGATGCCGGGCGATTTCCAGGCGTGCCTGAAGGCCACGGATGCTGAGGTACAGATCGGCGGTCTGGGCCACCACCGCCAGGCGTGTCGCAACCGCTCCGGCTTGCGAGGCCTGGTATTCGGCGAAGGCGGCTTCCTGGCCTCGGCGTAATCCGCCAAAGATATCCAGCTCCCAGCTGGCATTCAGATTCGCCTCATACGCACTGCCGTAGCGATTATAGGAAGGGTCTGAATTCAGCACCTGGCCCAGCGGCGTTTCCAGCGACTGGCGGGCGCGGGCCGCTTGCCCGTTGACGCTGGCCGACGGCAGCAGGGCCGCGTCAGCGGCGCCCAGGCCGGCGCGAGCCTGTTCGATCCTGGCGCTCGCCTGGGCCAGATCGAGGTTCTGTTGCCGGGCCAGATTGACCAGCTGACTGAGCGTCGGGTCATTGAAGGCATTCCACCAGGCCGCGATATCGGTCTCTGCGGTGCTCACCTGGCGTGCCGTTTGCGTCGAGAAGTGCGCGGGCAATGCCATGCTGGGTGCCGAGTAGTCGGGGCCAACCGTGCAGCCGGCAAGCAGACCCAGGCACAGCAGGGCGGCAAAACGAGGAGGAGGGTACATGGGATACCTGCGGGACGGTTGGTTTGTGACGATATTACGATTTGGTCACAAGTTGTCAACCTTCTTTGGGATGAGTAAGCTGCTCCCATGAATCAGCCATCAGTTCCTTCGCCCAGCACCCGTGGCCCAGCCGATCACGACATTCGAGACCAGATTGTCGCGGCGGCCAACGAGCATTTCAGCCAGTACGGTTATGGCAAAACCACGGTTTCCGACCTGGCCAAGGCCATCGGCTTCTCCAAGGCGTACATCTACAAATTCTTTGAATCCAAGCAGGCAATTGGTGAAGCCATCTGCAGCAACTGCCTGGGTCAAATCGTGGCGGCCGTCGAGCAGGCGATCAATGTGGAGGGTATTTCGGCCACCGAGCGTTTTCGGCGCCTGGTCAAAACCTTGATCGCAACCGGTGTAAGCCTGTTCTTCAACGACCGCAAACTCTATGACATCGCGGCGTTTTCCGCGTCGGAGAGCTGGCCCAGCTCACAAGTCTATGACGCCCGGATCAAGCGCTTCATTGGGCAAATCGTGCGTGAGGGGCGAGAGCTCGGCGAGTTCGAGCGCAAGACGCCGCTGGACGAGACGGTCGAGGCCATCCATCTGGCGCTGCGACCCTTCGTCAATCCTCTGCTGTTGCAGCACAACCTCGATTTTGTCGAAGAAGCCCCGTCTCTCATCTCCAATCTCGTTCTGCGCAGCCTGATGCCTTGAACCTCTGCTGACGGATGCGCTGCGCATCCGTATCAGTCTGTGCGCCTGAAAAACCCCGATTACGGCTTCCTTCCCCTGGCGTTGATCAAACAGGCGGTTGACGTTCGTCTTGATAGTGACTAATGACTTAATTGGTCACTTGAATAAGCATGATGCATCCGCTATCGAGAGGTCGTCATGATCCAGCGCCATCGCCTGTCACTTATTTTCATTGTCCTGTTGCCGTTTGCCCTGACGGCGTGCAACCAGGCCACGCCTGCCGATCCCCGGCTTCAAGTGCCGCTGGTGCGCATCGACGTGGTCCAGCCTCCTGCGCCCGCGACTCGGTAGTTCACCGGCATCGTCGCGGCGCGCGTGCAGAGTGATCTCGGTTTTCGGGTGCCAGGCAAAGTCCTGGAGCGCCTGGTGGACGCCGGTCAGAGTGTCAAACGTGGGCAGCCGCTCATGCGCATCGATGCCAACGACCTGAAGTTGACCGCAAGGGCGCAGCAGGAATCGGTTCTCGCCGCGATGGCCCGGGCCCGCCAGGCCTCCGATGACGAGCTTCGTTACCGTGATCTGGTATCTGTCGGTGCGGTCTCCGCCTCGGCTTACGCAGGGATCAAAGCGGCGGCCGACTCGGCCAACGCGCAGCTCAACGCGGCCCAGGCCCAGGCTGATGTGGCAAAAAACGCCACCGGCTATTCAACGCTGCTGGCCGATGCTGACGGGGTGGTCGTGGATACCCTGGCGGAACCGGGGCAGGTGGTCGGCGCCGGGCAGGTGGTGGTGCGCGTTGCCCATTCCGGGCAGCGCGAGGCGGTGATCCAGTTACCCGAGACCCTGCGTCCGGCGCTGGGCTCAGTGGCGACGGTTGCACTCTACGGACAGAACCAGCGCGCAGGCAGCGCCCGTCTACGGCAGCTGGCCGACTCCGCAGACCGCCAGACCCGGACCTTTGAAGCCCGTTATGTGCTCGAAGGTGCGTTCTCCAGCGCCACCTTGGGTTCAACCATCTCCGTGGCCATTGCCGATACCGATGGGGTGGATGTCAGGGAACTGCAGGTGCCGATGGGCGCCCTTTACGACGCGGGTAAAGGCCCGGGTGTCTGGGTGGTGGGAGGAGAGCCACAGCAGGTGGCCTGGCGCCCGGTCCAGGTGCGTAGCCTGAATAACGAGGGCAGTGTGCGGGTGACGGGGGATCTGCGGGTGGGGGATCGTGTCGTCGCCTTGGGCGCACACCTGTTGAACGAGGGCGACAAGGTCAGGACTGAGCCTGCCGGAGCCCCGCAAAAAACCGTGGTTGAGGTGAGTCGATGAGCGGCTTCAATCTCTCGGCACTGGCCGTACGCGAGCGTTCAATCACGCTGTTTTTGATCCTGCTGATTTCCGTCGGTGGCTTGTTCGCCTTCTTCAAACTGGGGCGTGCGGAAGACCCTGCATTCACCATTAAACAATTGACGGTGGTCACCGCCTGGCCCGGGGCGACGGCCCAGGAGATGCAGGACCAGGTGGCGGAAAAGCTGGAAAAACGCATGCAGGAACTGCGTTGGTACGACCGAACCGAGACCTTCACCCGCCCGGGCCTGGCCTTTACCACGGTTTATCTGCTCGACAGCACACCGCCTGCAGCCGTCCAGGAGGAGTTTTACCAGGCGCGCAAGAAACTCCTCGATGAGCAGAGGGGGTTGCCGGCCGGGGTGATCGGCCCGATGGTCAATGATGAATACGCCGACGTCACTTTCGCGCTCTACGCGCTCAAGGCCAAGGGCGAGCCGCAGCGCCTGCTGGTGCGTGAAGCCGAGAGCTTGCGCCAGCGCTTGCTGCATGTGGCGGGGGTGAAGAAGGTCAACATCATCGGTGAACAGGCTGAGCGGATTTTTCTCGAGCTGTCCTACGAGCGCCTGGCGACCTTGGGCATTTCCGCCCGGGACATTTTCAGCGCGTTGAACACGCAGAACATGATCACCCCGGCCGGCTCCGTTGAAGCCAAGGGCCCGCAGGTTTTCATTCGCCTGGACGGCGCGTTCGATGACGTGCAGAAAATTCGTAATACCCCGCTGACGGTGCAGGGCAGAACCCTCAAGTTGTCCGATGTGGCTGAGGTCAAGCGCGGTTATGAGGACCCGGCGACGTTCCTCGTACGCAACAATGGCGAGCCGGCATTGTTGCTCGGCGTGGTCATGCGTGATGGCTGGAACGGTCTCGATCTGGGCCAGTCGCTGGAGGCCGAGGCGAGCGCGATCAACCAGCAGATGCCGTTGGGCATGAGCCTGACCAAGGTCACCGATCAGGCGGTGAATATCGACGCCTCCGTCAACGAATTCATGGTGAAGTTCTTTGCTGCCCTGGGCGTGGTGCTGCTGGTGTGCTTTCTCAGCATGGGCTGGCGTGTCGGGGTGGTGGTGGCCGCTGCAGTCCCGCTGACCCTGGCCGCGGTGTTCATTGTCATGGCGGCCACGGGCAAGGACTTCGACCGGATTACCCTGGGCTCGCTGATTCTGGCACTGGGGCTGCTGGTAGATGATGCAATCATTGCCATCGAGATGATGGTGGTGAAGATGGAGGAGGGCTATGACCGCATCAAGGCCTCCGCGTACGCCTGGAGCCATACGGCCGCGCCGATGTTGTCGGGGACGCTGGTCACGGCCATCGGCTTCATGCCCAACGGTTTCGCCAAATCGACCGCCGGTGAGTACACCGCGAACATGTTCTGGATAGTCGGCATTGCCCTGATCACTTCCTGGGTGGTGGCCGTGGTATTTACCCCGTACCTGGGGGTCAAGCTGCTGCCGCAGATCAAGGTGCCTGAAGGCGGGCACGCGACCATTTACGGGACACCCAACTACCAGCGTTTCCGCCGCCTGCTGGGCGTTGTAATTCGCCGCAAAGGCCTGGTCGCGACCTCCGTGGTCGGCTTGTTTGTGGTGGCGATCCTGGGCATGGGCGTGGTCAACAAGCAGTTCTTCCCGACGTCCGACCGACCTGAGGTGCTGGTCGAAGTGCAGATGCCGTACGGCACTTCAATCGAGCAGACTGACGGGGCGGCGGCCAAGGTCGAGGCGTGGTTGGCCCAGCAGCCGGAGGCCAGGATCGTCACCGCTTACATTGGCCAGGGTGCACCGCGTTTCTACCTGGCGATGGCCCCTGAACTGCCCGATCCGTCCTTCGCAAAAATCGTCATCCTGACCGCCAATCAGCAGGAGCGTGAGGCGCTCAAGCTGCGCCTCAGGCAAGCCGTGGCTGATGGCCTGGCGCCTGAAGCGCGGGTGCGGGTCACGCAGTTGGTGTTTGGTCCTTATTCACCCTATCCGGTGGCCTTTCGGGTGATGGGCGCCGACCCTGCGGTGTTGCGCGATATTGCCGGGCAGGTGCGTGAAGTCATGACCGCCAGCCCGTTGACGAGGACCGTCAACACCGACCTGGGCGAGCGCACGCCGGCGCTGCATCTCAGCCTGGATCAGGATCGCCTGCAAGCGTTCGGCCTGACCTCGAACGATGTCGCGCAACAGTTGCAGTTCCTGCTGACCGGGGTGCCTGTCACCGAGGTCCGTGAGGACATTCGTGGGGTTCAGGTGGTGGCCCGCTCTGCGGGAGAGACCCGCCTGGATCCCTCGAAAATTGCCGCCTTCACCCTGACCGGTGCCCAAGGCCAGCGCGTGTCGCTGTCCCAGGTCGGGACGGTGGATGTGCGCATGGAGGAGCCCATCCTGCGCCGTCGTGACCGCACACCGACCATCACCGTGCGCGCTGACGTGGCTGAAGGTCTGCAGCCTCCCGATGTCTCCAACGCCTTGATCACCCAGGTGCAGCCGGTCATCGAAAGGCTGCCGGCGGGTTATCGCATTGAGGTGGCCGGCGCGATCGAGGAGTCGGGCAAAGCGAACAAGGCACTGCTGCCACTGTTCCCGATCATGATCGCGCTGATGTTGCTGACCATCGTCCTGCAGGTGCGCTCGATGTCGGCGATGATGATGGTGTTTGCCACCGCGCCCTTGGGCCTGATTGGCGTGGTGCCCATTCTGCTGCTGTTCCAGCAGCCGTTCGGGATCAATGCCCTGGTGGGGCTGATTGCCCTGTCGGGGATTCTGATGCGCAACACGCTGATCCTCATCGGCCAGATTCACTCGAACGAGCAGGCCGGCCTGTCGCCCTACAACGCGGTGGTCGAAGCCACCGTGCAGCGTGCGCGACCGGTGATTCTCACCGCGTTGGCAGCGATGCTGGCATTCATTCCGCTGACCCACTCGGTGTTCTGGGGAACGCTGGCCTACACCCTGATTGGCGGTACGTTCGCCGGCACCGTGCTGACCCTGGTGTTTCTGCCGGCGATGTACGCCCTTTGGTACAGGATCAAGCCTGAGTCAGCGCTATTGCAGAGCACCTGACGCTTTTCGCCCCAGGTTGAAGCAAGCGTTCTGCGTGGCCAAAGCCAACAGAACGCCTTCAACCCGAGCATTTTCTGCGATCCATGAAAATGCTTAGTCTGCTTACGACTTGGCTCAATAGTTGCTATCAATCTGCCATCCACATGTCGCGGTTGGAGAGGCAGATGTCGCTTTCAAGTCAGGCCATGCAGTTATCGTCCAGCGAAAAGCACTGGCTACCCTGGTTCGGCAAAACCGGAAAAATCGCCATGGGCTGGTCCTGCCGGCTCAATCGGTCGGCTTACCCGGTGATCGAACAAACCTTTGAAGCCATTGCCCACACCCGCGTCCAGTTGCTGCACAACTGGGCGCGTGAGCAATGGGAGCACCTTGCGGAGCTGGGGGAACATCTGGCTCGGGATTTTGCTCATATCGACAGTGCGTCGCTGCTGGACAAGCTCGCTCAGGCCGACGACTTTTCCGAACTGTTTGTCGTGGCGGTCGACGGCGCCGTCATCGCCTCTACCTGGGGCGGACGTGGCAATCATCCGCTCGGCAAATCCCGTGCCCTGGCCGAAGGGTTGAAGGTGCCGTTTCTGCACGGCCCCTACAGCGATCCATTGACCTTGCAGATCGGTCCCTCGACCTCTCGTTTCCACGATGAAGTCACCCTGATGTTTTACCAGCCGCTGAAGGTGGATGGAAAAGTCCTGGGCTGCCTCTGCGGGCGCGTGCCGAACGATGTGTTGGGCGATCTGATCCAGCGCGAAGCCGGGCACATCTATGCCGAGTCCGGCGACAACTATTTGTTCATGGCGCAATCACGCTTTGATCCGGCGATCGCCCCGGGCACCGCGTTGTCGCGTTCGCGTTTCGAGGACGGCACCTTCACCCACGGCGAAAACCTGAAAAGCGGCGTACACACGCCCTACAAGACCGTGCAGATCCAGCGGCACACCGAACTGGAGCTGCGCTTTACCGACCCGGCGACCCAGCAATTGCACCCGGGTGTGCGCGAAACCATCCGCAAGGGGTCCAATCTGTTCGTGACCTATCCCGGTTACTCGGACTACCGGCACATCCCGGTGGTGGGCAAGGGCGTCACCTTCCAGCTGCCAGGCTCGCCTGATCGCTGGGGCATGATGTGCGAGGCCGATCTGGAGGAGGTGTACCGCCGACGTTCGCTCAGCTACGGCTTGATGAAACCCTATCTGGCGACCATGACCGGGCTCTTCGCCTGCAACTTCGCGGTCCAGCATTACAGCGGCCTGGCACAGGGGCTGATCGATACGCTCGAGGTGTTGAGCATGGTCGGCGCCGCAATGCTGTTCAGCCTGTGGGGGCCGAAGCGGCTTGCGCAACGCTTGAGCGAAATGACCGGGGTGATCAGGACCATCGCCGAGGGCGAAGGCAACCTGCGTCAGCGCCTCGACACCACGCGGATGGCCAGTGACGAGACCGGTGACATGGGGCGCTGGATCAACAGTTTCATCGACAATCTGGACTCAGTGGTCGGGCAAGTGGTGAAGGCCAGCAGCAACGTCGGCAGCACCAACCAGATGATGCTGGGCCGCAGTCAGGAAGCGGGCGTGACTTCCGCCGAGGTGGCCGAAGCGGTGCACCACATGATGATCATCGTCGAGGATCAATTGGGGGAGATCCAGCAAGCCTCCGCCAGCGCCGAGCAAATGAAGCAGGCCATGGACGAAGTCGTGACCCGTGCCCGCGAGCAGTTTCTCGCCGTGCAGACGGGCACCCAGTCGATTCGCGACGTGGTCGAGCGCTCGTCTTCCAGTGTGCAGTTGCTCGACAGCCGCATGGCGCAAATCGGCAACATCACCGGCTTGATCAGCGACATCACCAACCAGACCAACCTGCTGGCCCTCAATGCCGCCATCGAGGCCGCGCGCGCCGGCGAACATGGGCGAGGCTTTGCCGTGGTCGCCGATGAGGTGCGCAGTCTCGCCGCACGCACCTCCCGGGCTGCCGATGATATTCGGCTGATGGTCGAAGGCCTGCAGAACGAAACGCAAAATGCCGTGAGTTTCATGAAGGAGGGCGTCACCGACGTCGATAACAGCCTGCGCCTGGCCGAAGACGCCTCCTCGGAAAACGTGCAGTTACATCAGGCGGTGGAAAGCATGTTTGCGATCATTCAGCAGCTCCACACTCGCAGCCTCGATTACGGCAAGACCATCAAACAGGTCGACCAGTCCTCCGCGCAAATGCGCCAGACGGTGGTGGTGCTGCAAGGCAGTGCCGAGACCGTGAGGCTCAATGCCAACAAACTGCAGAAGCTGGTGGGGCAGTTTGAGGTGAGCAGCAGCGGTAATGGGCGGGTGATGGCGGCGTGAGAAACTTGCAGGAAATAGGGCTAGGCTTAGTTTTTAAGTGTGCTGTGAGGCAGGCGACATGGATACGTATATCGTTTCGACGGCTCGCAAGGATACCCAAGGCAATTATGTGGAATTCGAATGGGCAAAACTCGATGGACACATGCATACCATCGGACATAACCAGGTCGTCAGCTTTGATCAGGTGTGCGACGCCATTGCTCGAGGTGATGAGGTTTTTGCGGGCGATCACTTTGCCAATCGATCGAGAGTGTTTCTAGGGGTCAACGCCTCTGGCGAGCGAGTGATCGAATTGGAAGCCCACGTTTCCGAGCTTGAGGAGATTGGTGATCTTCCACGGTTCTAAAGGTCGATCATCAGCCAGAGCGACGGTCCGATACCGGCCGTCGCCTGGGAGTTTGCACATTCAACCGCTTAATTAGCGGTTTTCAGTTGCCCTTCCTCAGTTGATCCCGTCCGCCCAATCACGGTCAAAATCGCCAACGCCGCAATCACCAACCCCGGTGAAGTTGCCAACAGCACCCCGGTCGTCCCCGCACCGGCGGCCAGGATCTGCCCTGCTGCCAAGGGACCGGCCACCGAACCCAGACGGCCGATGGCCACCGCAGCACCGACGCCGGTGGCGCGGACTGCGGTCGGGTAAGAAGGCGGCGCCAGGGCATAGAGCACCAGCTGTGCGGCCATGACGAACAAGCCTGCGGCAAAGCCGGCGATGGCCATCGGCACGATGCCCACGGCGAGACCGACGCCGGCCAGCGCTGCCAGCAACCCGGCATACACGCCCAGGACCACCTTGGTGCCGTTGCAACGGTCCAGGAGCAGGCCGCCGAGCAGTGAGCCCAGTGCGCCGCCGATGTTGAACAGCATCTGTACCATGCCCGCCTGGGGTTTGCTGAAGCCCTGGGCGATCAGCAGTGACGGCAGCCAGTTGAGCAGCATGTACATCACGGTCAGGGTGAAGAAGTAGCTCAGCCACAAGGCCAGGGTATTACGGGTACGGCCTTCGCCGAACAGCGCCTGGACGCTGGACGGGCGCGAGCTGTCGGTGCCTGTGTGTTGCTGGCGGAAGGCAGTGGACTCCGGCAGCAGCAGGGCCATCAGGGGCACGATCAGCAAGGGAGCGAGGCCGCCGATGATGAAGGTGGTCTGCCAGTGTTCGCTGGAAAACATCGCCACCACCGCCGCCAGCGCGCCGCCCAGGGGTACGCCGCAGTACATGACGCTGATGGCGGTGCCCCGGTTGCGCTCACTGACGGCTTCGGCGCACAGGGCGATCAGGTTGGGCAGGGCGGCGCCCAGGCCCAGACCGGTGAGGAAGCGCACCAGCAGCAGGCTGGAGTAGCTCTCGACGTAGGCGGTGCACAGGGAAAACACGCCGAACAGCAGCACGGCGCTGACCAGGATTTTCTTGCGGCCGATGCGATCGGCGATCCAGCCGCCAAAGAATGCACCCGGCAGCAGGCCGATGATCCCGACGCTGAACACCCAGCCCATCATCTTCGGATCCAGGGCAAAACTCTGACGCAGCCCGGCGGCAGCTGTGCCGGCGGCTTGCAGGTCGAAACCTTCGATCAGCGCAACGATAAAGCACAAAGCGATTGTCAGCGTCGAACGACGCGATGGGCTGTCCATGGATGGAACCTCATTGTTGTTTTTGTTGTGGAGTCGAGCCGTCCCAGCGCATGGCGCATGCTGGGGGTGGCTGCTGGTGAATAAGATAACAAAGATAACTAAAAAATGAAGGCTTAGCGGAAAATCCAACGGATGGATAAATAGCGCTTACAAATCAATGAGTAAGCTCTTCAATCCAGGTATCCAAGTAAAATAGATAACAATATTAATGTTCGATTATCGGTCATATGCCATTGACAGGCCTTGCCGGCTGTTTCCATTCTCTGTCCGCGAAGCCGGCTGCACAGCGCTTCCCCGGCAGCCCCAACAACAATAAAAAATGGAAATCGAACATGCCAAATCTCCGCACGCACGACGTTGTGACGGCGCCTGCCCCCTGTGTTCCCGGCATCAGTCGCGGGCTGGTCCTGACCCTTCTCGGCTTGAGCATTCTGCCCACCCAGCTTCGCGCCGCGGGCTTTATCGACGACAGCCACGGCACCCTGACCCTGCGCAATTACTACATGGACCGCCAGTACAAGGACGATGGCGCCAAGTCCGCCGCGAAGGAGTGGGCCCAGGGTTTCATCATGAACATGGAGTCGGGTTTCACCGAAGGGCCGCTGGGGTTTGGCCTGGACGTACGCGGGCTGATGGGGGTCAAGCTCGACTCCGCACCGGATCGCAGCGGCACCGAGTTATTGCCGGTGTCGGCCAGCGACAACCGTGCGGCGGACGAGTATTCGCGCCTGGCGCCGACCGGCAAGCTGCGGTTTGCCCAGACCACGCTTAAGACCGGGGACGTGTCGATCTTCCTGCCGTTTGCCTTTGCCAGTCCCTCGCGCCTGCTGCCGCAAACCTTTCGCGGCACCATCTTGAGTTCCAAGGACATCGACGGCCTGACGTTCAACACGGGGTATATCGATCGGATCAACAAGCGCAACTCCACCAACTACGAGTCGATGACCGTCGCCTCGCCCAACCGCCGCTTCAACGCCACCGCCACGACTTCGCACATGGCCTATGTGGGCGGGGACTATCAGGTCAACAAGGAATTGAGCCTGCGGGTCTATCACGCCGAGGCCACGGACCTGTACCAGCAGGACACCTTTGCCTTGCTGCATGACTTGCCCCTGGGCGGCGGCACCCTGACCAGCGACCTGCGCAGTTTTTTCAGTCGCGAGGATGGCAGCGCCAAGGCCGGTGACGTCGACAACCGCAATCTCTCGGCGCTGTTCAGCTATCGCTACGGCGGCCACCGTCTGGGCGTTGGCTACATGCATTCCAGCGGTGACACGGCGACGCCTTACATCTCCGGGACCGAGCTGATGGGCATGAGCGAACTGACCATGGCCTCGGACTTTCTCAACGCCAAGGAGCGCACCTGGCAGGCGATCTATGACTACGACTTCGCCGCCTCCGGCGTGCCCGGGCTGCGGGGCCGGTTGCGTTACCTGCGCGGCGACAACATCGAGCTGAAAGCCTTCAACGCCGAAGACCGCAAGGAGCGCGAGTTCCAGATGGAGATGGGGTATGTGGTGCAGAGTGGTCCGCTGAAAAACGTCGGCCTGGTGGCGCGCAAGGCGATTTATCGCAATGATTTTCCAGCCGGTGCTGCCTTTCGCGATGAAAACCAGACGCGGTTTTTGGTGACCTATACCTTGCCGATCTGGTGAGGGCGGGGTTGCGGTGGGGCTGATGGCCCCATCGCGGGCAAGCCCGCTCCCACAGTGGGTTTGTGTAAAACACAGATACTGCGGAGCACGCCGGCCCCCGTAGGAGCTGGCTTGTCGGGTCGCCGCATCGCAGCGAAAAACCCGAGCGCGCCGCGTGAATTCAGACAGCGCGCGTAATCGTTGACGACCTCGCGAGCAGGCTCGCTCCTACAGTGGTTTTGTGTCGATCACAGATGCCGTGGAGCCTGCAGAGACCTCTGTAGGAGCTGGCTTGCCAGCGAAGAAGTTAATGCGGTGTAGCGGCTGGCCCCATCGCGGGCGAGCCCGCTCCCACAGGTCCGTGAACACAGTTCAGATCTTTCAATCCTGATAAATCTTCTTCAGCAACCGCAGCAGCTCGTCGCGCTCCTGGTCGTCCAGCGCCGAGGTGGCGTCGAGGTCGCTTTGGGCGGCGATCTGGTTCAGTTCCTTGAGCAGGGTCTCGCCGGTCTTGCTGAGGAAAATCCCATACGAGCGCTTGTCCGGCTTGCAGCGCACGCGCACCGCCAACGCCCGACTCTCCAGCTTATTCAACAGCGGCACCACCTGGGGCGGTTCGATGCTCAGGGCCCGCGCCAGGTCGGCCTGCATCAGGCCGGGGTTCTGATTGATGATCGCCAAAGCCGAGAATTGTGCCGGGCGCAGGTCGTGGGCCGAGAGGCGGCTGATCAGGTTCTGGAACAGTTTCAGTTGCGCGCGGCGCATGGCGTAGCCGATCAGGTCGTTCAACGCCGAATCCATGGGCGCCTGGGTCTCGGCGGGAGTCGACGCAACCTCGACCGACTCGGCGAGGGGGAGGGCTTGGCCATTGCGGGTGAGTCCTGAAGAGTAGAGGTTAACAAGACTATCCAGTTTGCCGACCTTGGCCGCTGATTGCTATGCCCAATATCCCTCGGCGCCAAGATCAACCCGCCCATCACCCACAAGAAAATTGGTTAAAACGATTAATAGTTAATTGACATAACTAATTCGCTGCTTTAATTTCGAGTCATCTTCAACACCCAGAACAAGAGAGCATCGCCATGAGCACATACGAAGGTCGCTGGACAACGGTCAAGGTCGAAATCGAAGACGGTATCGCGTTTGTCATCCTCAATCGCCCGGAAAAACGCAACGCGATGAGCCCGACCCTGAACCGCGAGATGATCGACGTTCTGGAAACCCTCGAGCAGGATCCTGCCGCCGGTGTGCTGGTGCTGACCGGTGCGGGCGAAGCCTGGACCGCGGGCATGGACCTCAAGGAATACTTCCGCGAAGTGGACGCCGGCCCGGAAATCCTCCAGGAAAAAATCCGCCGCGAAGCCTCGCAATGGCAATGGAAACTGCTGCGCATGTACGCCAAGCCGACCATCGCCATGGTCAACGGCTGGTGCTTCGGTGGCGGTTTTAGCCCGCTGGTGGCCTGCGACCTGGCGATCTGCGCCGACGAAGCGACCTTCGGTCTTTCGGAAATCAACTGGGGCATCCCGCCGGGCAACCTGGTGAGCAAGGCCATGGCCGACACCGTGGGCCACCGCCAGTCGCTGTACTACATCATGACCGGCAAGACCTTCGGCGGGCAGAAAGCCGCCGAGATGGGCCTGGTCAACGAAAGCGTGCCCCTGGCGCAACTGCGCGAAGTCACCATCGAGCTGGCGCGTAATCTGCTCGAGAAAAACCCGGTGGTGCTGCGTGCCGCCAAGCACGGTTTCAAACGCTGCCGCGAACTGACCTGGGAGCAGAACGAAGATTACCTGTACGCCAAGCTCGATCAGTCGCGCCTGCTGGACACCGAAGGCGGTCGCGAGCAGGGCATGAAGCAATTCCTCGACGACAAGAGCATCAAGCCCGGCCTGCAAGCGTATAAACGCTGAGGGACGACGCTCAGCCGGGCGCATTCCGTGAATGACGGTTGCGCCCGGATGCTGCGTTTACACCACTGCTATGAATTCCCGATAAAGACGATAAAGAGGAATCACCATGCTGGACGTGCCCCTGCTGATTGGCGGCCAGTCGTGCCCTGCGCGCGACGGTCGAACCTTCGAGCGCCGCAACCCGGTGACTGGCGAGTTGGTGTCGCGGGTTGCCGCCGCCACCCTGGAAGATGCCGATGCCGCGGTGGCGGCTGCGCAGCAGGCATTTCCCGCCTGGGCCGCGCTGGCGCCCAATGAACGGCGCAGCCGTTTGCTCAAGGCCGCCGAGCAATTGCAGGCGCGCAGCGCCGAGTTCATCGAGGCAGCGGGCGAGACCGGGGCCATGGCCAACTGGTACGGCTTCAATGTGCGGCTGGCGGCCAACATGCTGCGTGAAGCGGCGTCGATGACCACCCAGATCAACGGTGAAGTGATTCCCTCGGACGTCCCCGGCAGTTTCGCCATGGCCCTGCGTCAACCTTGCGGCGTGGTGCTGGGCATCGCCCCGTGGAACGCCCCGGTGATCCTCGCCACCCGTGCGATTGCCATGCCGCTGGCCTGTGGCAACACCGTGGTGCTCAAGGCTTCCGAGCTGAGTCCGGCGGTGCATCGCCTGATCGGCCAGGTGCTGCAGGACGCCGGCTTGGGCGATGGCGTGGTCAACGTCATCAGCAATGCGCCGGCGGATGCCCCGCAGATTGTCGAGCGCCTGATCGCCAACCCGGCCGTGCGCCGGGTCAATTTCACCGGTTCGACCCACGTCGGGCGTATCGTCGGCGAACTCTCGGCGCGCCACCTCAAGCCGGCGTTGCTTGAGTTGGGCGGCAAGGCACCGTTGCTGGTGCTCGACGACGCCGACCTGGACGCCGCCGTGCAGGCAGCGGCGTTTGGCGCCTACTTCAACCAGGGACAGATCTGCATGTCCACCGAGCGCCTGATTGTCGATGCCAAGGTGGCCGACGCCTTTGTTGCCCAGTTGGCGGCCAAGGTCGAGACCCTGCGCGCCGGTGATCCTGCCGACCCGGAGTCGGTACTCGGTTCGCTGGTGGATGCCAGCGCCGGCACGCGCATCAAAGCGTTGATCGATGACGCCGTGGCCAAGGGCGCGCGCCTGGTGATCGGCGGGCAACTGGACGGCAGCATCTTGCAGCCGACCCTGCTCGACGGCGTCGACGCGAGCATGCGTCTGTACCGCGAAGAGTCCTTCGGCCCGGTGGCAGTGGTGCTGCGCGGCGAGGGTGATGAAGCGCTGCTGCAACTGGCCAACGACTCCGAGTTCGGTTTGTCGGCGGCGATTTTCAGTCGTGACACCGGGCGTGCCCTGGCCCTGGCCCAGCGGGTCGAATCGGGCATCTGCCACATCAACGGCCCGACCGTACATGACGAAGCGCAAATGCCGTTTGGTGGGGTCAAGTCCAGCGGCTACGGCAGTTTTGGCGGCAAGGCATCGATCGAGCATTTCACTCAGTTGCGCTGGGTCACGATTCAGAATGGCCCACGGCACTACCCGATCTGAACCGGCAGCACCGAAATAACAATAACAAGGCTGCAGCCAACGGCTGCCATGCCAGCGCTGAGTCACCCGAGTGTGGCTCGGTCCTGGTGTGCCTCGACGGAGAACAGGCACTTGAGTTCCGAATCCAGTTTGCAATCCCATGCCCCAGCCAGCGCACCGCGCTATCGCCACGTGTCCATCGGTGGCGCGGCGGTCGAGGTCACGCAGCACCACGGCGAACTGCACATGCGCGCCCTCGAGCCCCTGGCCGAGATGCCCCCGCGCTTGCTCGACCGTTTGCTGCATTGGGCCCGCGTACGTCCCGAGCAGACCTTTATTGCCGCCCGCCAGGAAGACGGCGAATGGCGGCGGGTGAGTTACGTGCAGATGCTCGACAGCGTGCGGGCCATCGCCCAATCCCTGCTCGGCTACGGACTATCGGCCGAGAAGCCGCTGGTGCTGCTCTCGGGCAATGACATCGAACATCTGCAAGTCGCCTTGGGTGCCATGTACGCCGGCATTCCGTACTGCCCGGTGTCGCCGGCTTACTCGCTGCTGTCCCAGGATTACTCCAAGCTGCGCCACGTCTGCGAATTGCTGCAACCGGGCCTGGTGTTTGTCAGCGACGCGGCCGCCTATGGCCGCGCCATCGACGCCGTGCTGCCGCAAGATACGCCGCTGATCAGCGTGCGCGGCGAGCTGGCCGGGCGTTCTCAGGTGAGTTTCGCCAGCCTGCTGGAACAACCGGGCGGCGCCGAGGCCGAAGCCGCGTTTGCCGCCACCGGCCCGGACACCATCGCCAAGTTTCTCTTCACCTCCGGCTCGACCCGCCTGCCCAAGGCGGTGATCACCACCCAACGCATGCTCTGCGCCAACCAGCAGATGCTGTTGCAGACCTTTCCGGTGTTCGGCGAAGAACCGCCGGTGCTGGTGGACTGGTTGCCGTGGAACCACACCTTTGGCGGCAGCCACAACCTCGGCATCGTCCTGTACAACGGCGGCAGTTTTTACCTGGACGACGGCAAGCCGACCGCCCAGGGCTTCGCCCAGACCCTGCGCAACCTCAAGGAAATCTCGCCCACCGCCTACCTGACGGTGCCCAAGGGCTGGGAAGAACTGGTCTCGGCGCTGGAGCAGGATGCCGAACTGCGCGAGAGTTTTTTCAAGCGCGTCAGCCTGTTCTTCTTCGCCGCCGCCGGGCTGTCGCAAAGCATCTGGGATCGCCTCGACCGGGTCGCCGAACAACACTGTGGCGAGCGGATTCGGATGATGGCTGGTCTGGGCATGACCGAAGCCTCGCCGTCCTGCACCTTCACCACCGGGCCCTTATCCATGGCCGGCTACATCGGCTTGCCGGCGCCGGGCTGTGAGGTACGTCTGGTACCCAAGGAAGGCAAGCTCGAAGGGCGCTTCCGTGGGCCGCACATCATGCCCGGCTACTGGCGCTCGCCGCAGCAGACCGCCGAGGTGTTCGACGAGCAGGGCTATTACTGCTCCGGTGACGCACTCAAGCTGGCCAACCCCCAGGCGCCGCAACAGGGTTTGATGTTCGACGGGCGTATCGCCGAAGACTTCAAGCTGTCGTCCGGGGTTTTCGTCAGCGTTGGCCCGCTGCGCAATCGCGCGGTGCTGGAGGGCTCGCCCTATGTCCAGGACCTGGTGGTCACCGCGCCGGACCGTGAATGCCTGGGTGCCCTGGTGTTCCCGCGCCTGTTCGAATGCAGGCGCCTGGCGGGACTCGCGGCGGATGCCAGCGATGCCCAGGTGTTGGCCAGCGCGCCCGTGCGCCACTGGTTCGGCGACTGGTTGCAGCGCCTCAATCGCGACGCCAGCGGCAATGCCAGCCGCCTCGAGTGGATCGCCTTGCTCGACGAGCCGGCGTCGATCGATCGCGGTGAAATCACCGACAAAGGCTCGATCAACCAGCGGGCGGTGTTGCAGTGGCGTGCCGAGCAGGTCGAGGCGCTGTATCGCGGCGTAGATCCGTCGATCCTGCGCGCCGGGCCACGCCCATGAGTGGCGCCGGGCAGTTTTCCTCATTCAACGACGTAGCGATCCTCGACGCGGTGCGCACGCCCTGGGTCGATGTCGGCGGGGCGCTGGCCCAGGTCTCGCCGATCGATCTGGGGATCAAGGTCGGTCGCGAAGTCCTGGCGCGCAGCGGGCTGGAGGCGCAGGCGGTGGACACGGTGCTGGCCGGCTCCATGGCCCAGGCCAGCTTCGACGCCTACATGCTGCCACGGCATATCGGGCTCTACAGCGGCGTGCCGCAACAGGTCCCTGCACTGGCGGTGCAGCGCATCTGTGCCACCGGTTTCGAACTGCTGCGTCAGGCCGCTGAACAGGTCAGCGCGGGCGCGCAACTGGCGCTGTGCGTGGGCAGTGAGTCGATGTCGCGCAACCCGATTGCCGCGTACAGCCATCGCGGCGGATTTCGCCTCGGGGCCGCGGTGGAGTTCAAGGATTTTCTCTGGGAAGCGCTCTACGACCCGGCCCCCGGCCTGGACATGATCGCCACCGCCGAAAACCTCGCCCGGCGTCATGGCCTGAGCCGCGAGGCGGTGGACCGCTTTGCCCTCGACAGTCACCAGTTGGCGCTGCAGGCCCAGGGCAGTGGCTGTTTCGAGGATGAAATCGTCGCCGTGCGCAATGAAGTGTTTGAGCTGCAGGGCTATCAGCCGCGAGGCATTGCCCTGCCGCGTCGTTGTGAGGCGGTTACCGCGGACAGTCACCCGCGACCCACCGATCTGCCGGCACTTGCCAGGCTCACGGCGATTCACCCCGAGGGCGTGCAGACCGCTGGCAACAGCTGCGCGGTAGTCGACGGCGCAGCGGCGGCGCTGGTCGGTCGAGCGTCCATCAGCAGCCGTCCGGTATTGGCTCACTTGTTAGCGACGGCGGTGGTTGGGGTGGCGCCGGAGGTCATGGGTATCGGCCCGGTTCCGGCGATCCAGTTGCTGCTGCAACGCAGCGGGCTGAGCCTGGACGCCATCGGCCTGTTCGAAATCAACGAGGCCCAGGGCGCGCAAGTATTGGCGGTGGCTCAATCGCTGGAGCTGGAAGGCGAGCGGCTTAACCGTCGCGGTGGCTCGATTGCCCTCGGGCATCCCTTGGCCGCCACCGGCTTGCGTCTGGTATTGACCCTGGCGCGGCAACTGCGCGAGGGAAATCTGCGCTACGGCATCGCCGCAGCCTGTGTCGGCGGTGGGCAGGGCATGGCCGTGCTGATCGAAAACCCGGATTTTCGCGGCTGAAGCCTCACGCAGTTCTTCCCATTTGATGACTCGAGGTGTGCCATGTGGCAGTACCAGGCGCCGTTGCGCGACATGCAATTTGTCTTTGAACAGTGGCTGCAGGCCCCGCAGGCCTGGCAGCAGATGCCGGCCTTCGCCGCCCTCGACCTGCCGCTGGCCTGCCAGGTGCTGGAGGAGGCCGGGCGCTTCAGTGCGCAGGTGCTGGCGCCGCTCAACAGCAGCGGTGATCGCCAGGGCTGCCGCTTCGACAACGGCCGGGTGACCACGCCGGACGGTTTTGCCCAGGCCTACCAAGCCTATGTCGACGGTGGCTGGCCGGCCCTGGCCTGTGCCGAAGCCTTCGGTGGCCAGGGCCTGCCGCAACTGCTCGATGCCGCCCTGCAGGAAATGCTCTACGCCAGCAACCACGCCTGGGCGATGTACACCGGGATCGCCCATGGCGCCTACCTGTGCCTCAAGACCCATGCCCCAGAGTGGATTCAGCAACGCTACCTGCCGTCGATTGTCAGCGGCGAAACCTTGCCGACTATGTGCCTCACCGAACCCCAGGCCGGCAGCGACGTCGGCCTGTTGCGCTGTCGCGCCGAACCCCAGGCCGACGGCAGTTACCGATTGAGCGGCAGCAAGCTATTCATCTCTGGCGGCGAACATGACCTGACCGAAGACATCCTGCACCTGGTGCTGGCGCGCTTGCCCGGAGCGCCCGCCGGCAGCCGGGGCGTGTCGCTGTTCCTGGTGCCCAAGCGGCTGGATGACGGCCTGGGCAACGCGGTGCGCTGCGATGGCATCGAACACAAGATGGGCATCAAGGGCAGTGCCACCTGTTCGCTGGTGTTCGACGGCGCCCAAGGCTGGCTGATCGGTGAGGCCAATCGTGGTCTGCCGGCGATGTTCGTGATGATGAACTCGGCGCGCTTGCACGTCGGCCTGCAGGGCCTGGGGCATGCCGAATCGGCGTCGCAGAACGCCCACGCCTATGCGCTGGAACGCCAGCAAATGCGCGCGCCCGCTCGCCCGGTCGGGGTCGATGCGCAAACGGCCGATCCGATTCACTATCACCCGGCCATGCGCCGGGTGTTGCTGGAACTGCGGGCTTATTCCGAGGGCATGCGCGCGGTCGGTTACTGGGCGGCGCATTTGCTGGATCAGTCCGAGCATGCCGAGGATCTGCCGACCCGGCAAAGTGCCTTGCAACTGGCGGAGCTGCTGACGCCGGTGATCAAGGCGTTTTTCACCGAGCAGGGTTTTCGCCTGGCCAGCAACGCCTTGCAGGTGTTTGGTGGCTACGGCTACGTCAGCGAATTCGGCATCGAACAGACCCTGCGCGACAGCCGGATCGCGATGATTTACGAGGGCAGCAACGAAATCCAGGCCAATGATTTGCTGCTGCGTAAAGTGCTGGGGGACGAAGGTCGCGCCTTTGGCCAGTTGTTGGCGGTGATGCGTGAAGAGGCCGGACTGGCCTGTGCAGACACGGGCTTCGGCGCGGAGTTGGCGCAGCTGTGCGACAAGCTTGAGACGGTGCAACTTGAGATAGGCGACCTCGCCGTCACGGAGCACGAATACCCGTATCGAGCCGCGGGCGACTTCCTGCGCCTGTGTGGCGTGGCGCTGTTGGCGTTTTCCTGGGCACGGGCGGCACGGGTGTCCCGTCTGTTACCCGAGAGCGATCCACTGCGTGCCCACAAACTGGAAACCGCGCGGTTTTTCTTTGCCTACCTGCTGCCGGAAGCCGATCAACGCCTCGCGGCGATTCGCGCGGCGAGGGCGCCGTTGCCGTTTCTCGTTTGAAACGAACGCCGATATGCCCAGCATGGCTCGCTCCTACAGAGGTTTGCGGATGGATTGGATGTTGTGATCAACCCGAAACCCTGTAGGAGCCAGCTTGCTGGCGAAGGCGGTGGGATGGTCGACATCATCGGTGGCTGACATACCCTCTTCGCTGGCAAGCCAGCTCCTACAGGGATTGTGCTAGCACCACAGAATTTGTGATCGACACAACCCCGCCAAGACCATCCTGACGGGGCCGTAAACCCAATCAGAACCGATTGGCCAGATCGATCCCGGACTTGCCCGGAGCGAGGATGTTGTTCGGGTCCAGCGCCCGCTTGAGGGTGTGTTCCAGCTTGCGTTTGACCGGGCCGTAACTCTGCGCGACGCGGTCCTGGAAGGCGGTATTCACCCGGTAAACGGCGTAGCCTGCCTCCTCGAACACGTCCAGCAATTCGGCAAAGCAGGCGTTGGCGCGCTGGGTTTCCTCGGGGTTGCTGCGGTCATACAAAACGTCGATGACGTGGTGCATGTCGCGCCAGCCGACAATGAACTCGCCGACATAATCCAGGCCGTGCTTGTTGAGGATCTTTTTCGCCAGCGCCTGCTGTTTCTCGCACTCACTGCCACGCGCCTGGCTGACTGGCGCGAACCACATCGAGCCACCGCCGCCACGCCAGTTGTACAGGCCGAACTCCTGCAGGTTGGGCACCCCGGACATCAACTGCGCACGGTACTTGAACGGCTGGGTGTCGCCGGCTTCTTCCTGGGTGACGAGGCGGCCCTTGCCCAATTGCTTGAGGGCGCCGCTGACGATCTTCCAGTTGACGTCGACCTGCTCCTGGGTGCCGTACAGCGCGGCGTAGACGTTCCAGGCGCCGAGATTCTTGTCCTGCTGGATCTGCTTGAGAATCGCCTCGGAGGTCGCGCCCGGCTCGCTGGTGTAATCGCTGCGACGGGTGTTGCAGGTCGAGGCTTCCCAGAGCACGCCGGCGATCACCACCGAGTTGGGAATCACCTGGGCGATGCGCAACGGGCGGATGAATTCGACAATCTCGGCGATGTCCGACTCGTTGTCGAACTTGATTTCGAAAGGCTTGAACACCGGCGGCTTGGGCATCAGCCAGAAGCCCATCTTGGTGCAGATGCCGTAGTTGGCCTGGGTGAACATGCCGTCCAGGGTCGGCCCGTAACCCCATTTGAACACCTGCCAAGCGTTGTCGCCTTTCACGCCGCCCATGCCGGTGCGGTACAGGTCGCCGTTGGCCAGCACCACTTCCATGCCGCACTGCATCAGGAAGTGTTCGCCGTAGGGGGTGTAGCCGACGCCGCGATCCATGGTGTTGCCCAGCGGCCCGGCGATCGCCGAGGGCGCCGAGAACGACAGCATCAGCGGCAGGTTGCGCTCCTGGATGTAGTCGTAGAGCTGCTGGTAGGTCACGCCCGGCTCGACCAGCGCGGTGCACAGCTCGGCATCGACGTGGAGGATCTTGTTCATCTTTTTCAGGTCGAGAATGATCTGCCCGCGCTGGCCCGGTGCTGCCGAGCCGTAGCCGAAGTTGCGCCCGGTGGAAATGGTCCAGACCGGGATCTTGTGCTCGTTGCAGATCTTCACCACGCCTTGCACCTGCTCGACGGTGGTGGCGGTCACGGCGGCCGACGGCATGTGCTCGGCGGTGTCCACGGCGATCATGATCTTCGAATAGGCGACCAGTTGATCGTCCTTTATCAGCACGTTGTCTTCGCCCAGCAGTTGGCGAAACTTGACCAGCGCTTGTTCGAAGTTGGCCTTGTCGACGCCACGCGGGAGCAGGGTGTTGTTGTTTTGTGCAGTCATGGGATCAGCTCCTTCAAGCCTCGATCAAAAACGAAACGAAATGGCCGCGCAGGGGCGATGCCTGGCGGCCGATCACGGGTGGCTGGCCGACGTGGTGGCTGCCGAGGCCGGCGAGGGTGTAGCCCAGGGTCGCCGCCCATTGGTCAGAGCCGCGATGCTCGCGAGCGGCTGCCGACACTTGCAACGGCGCCTCCAGGCCATGCAGGCGCTGCTCGGTGAGGCTGAATGCGCTGCCGCAGGCATTCAGGCTCAGGCCCAGTTGCGCGGCACAACCGCTGGCGGATTCGGCACTGAGCAGTTGGTGCTGTGACGCGTTGGCCGTGGCGCGATGCTGGCCGAACCAGTGCACCCGCGCGCCGGCGCTGCGTGCCAGGTCAACGATCAGCGTGGCGCTGGCATCGTCCACCAGGCCGATGATGCGTTGCGCCTGGCCGCTGCGCAGGCGCTGGTCGAAAGCCTGGATGAACGCCAGGCCAAGATCAGTGCGCTGCACGCTGAGTGGGGTGTTGGCGGTGCAGGCGTGGATGCCCTGGAGGAACACTGATTGAGCGGCTTCGCTGCTGACCAGTGCCAGGCTCGGCAGCATTGGCCGCGACTGCGCACCGAACACGCCCTGGGCCATGCTCAATCCGGAACTGCTGGCGGCGATACCGGCCAGGCTGCCCAGCGCCATGCCCTTGAGCACGTTGCGACGTTCGATATTCATGGGCGGCTCCTCAAGGTTTGGCCACCGGGGCGGCGGTTTTCGAGAGGTATTCGCCGACCTGTTGCAGCGAGGCGTCGTCGATGAATGACGCAGGAAACGCTGGCATCGCCCGAAAGCCGTTGCGCACGATTGCACTGATGTACTGCGGCGGCAGTTGGCGGCCTTTGAGTTGCGGCCCGACCTGGTTTTCGTGGCAGTGCCCGCAGACCTTGGCATAGACGTTTTCGCCGCCTTTCCAGACGCCGTCGCCATCGGCCAGGGCATTGCCAGCGAGCAGCAGCAGGGGCAGGGCGCAGCAGGCAGACCAACTGCGCTTCACCGCCGAGCGGTGCAGGGGTGAGGACATGACGTACTCCATTGTTCTTATTGGGTAGGTACTAAAGGGGCTCAGAACGGGTAGGTCCTGGGCGCATGTTGCAAGGTGATCCAGTGGTCGGTGGTGAACTCATCGATGGCCCAGTCGCCGTTGAAGCGGCCGATGCCGGAGTTCTTCTCGCCGCCGAACGGCGCGTTGGCTTCGTCGTTGACCGGGATGTCGTTGACGTGGGTCATGCCGGCGTGGATGCGCCGGGCGAACTGCACGCCGCGCTCCAGATTGGCGGTGAACACCGCGCTGGACAGCCCGTACTCACTGTTGTTGGCCAGCTCGAGGGCGTGCTCGGCGTCGCGTGCAGACTGAATGCCGACCAGTGGCCCGAAGATCTCTTCGCGGGCGATTTCCATGTCGGCCGTGACGTTGCCAAACACATGGGGCGGCAGCACGTTGCCCTCAGCCGGGGCGCCGACCAGCAGTGTCGCGCCTTCAGCTTGGGCGGTGGCGATCTTCTCTTGCAGTCCGGCCAGTTGCTTGCTGTTGATCAGCGGTCCGACCACCGTTTCGGCACGGCTCGGGTCGCCGTGGGGCAGGGCCTTGACCCGCTCGACGAAGCGTTGGGTGAAGCTTTCCAGCAGCGGCTGCTCGACGATGATGCGGTTGATCGCCATGCAGATTTGCCCCTGGTGCAGGAACTTGCCGACCACTGCGGCGTTGACCGCCTGTTCGACATCGGCATCGGCCAGGACCACGAACGGGCTGTTGCCACCCAACTCCAGGGCCACGTGCTTGAGGTGTTCGCCGCCACTGGCGATGCGGCCGATATTGCGCCCGACCTGGGTCGAGCCGGTGAAGGAAATGAACGCCGGGATCGGATGTTCGACAAAGGCGTCGCCGATCTCCGCGCCGGCGCCGACCACCACGCTGAGTACGCCGGCGGGCAATCCGGCTTCCTCGAAGATCCGCGCCAGCAGCAGGCCGCCGCTGACCGGGGTGTCGCTGGCCGGCTTGACCACCACCGCATTGCCCAGGGCCAACGCGGGTGCCAGAGAGCGGGCGGTCAGGTGCAGCGGGAAGTTCCACGGGCTGATCACGCCGATCACCCCCAGCGGTGCGCGGTAGACCCGGCTTTCCTTGCCCGGAATATTCGAGGCAAGAATGCGCCCATGGACCCGCCCCGGCAGGCTCGCCGACTCGAGGGTGATGGCGCGCGCGGCGCCCCATTCGATCTGCGCCTTGATCCGCGTGCTGCCGGATTCACGGATGATCCAGTCGATGATTTCTTCGCGACGCTCATCAAAAATCCGCACCGCGTTGAGCAGTACGCGGGCCCGTTCGGCGGGTCCTTTGGCGGCCCAGTCAATCTGGGTTTCGCGGGCCTTGCGGTAGGCGGCGTCGAGGTCTTCGCGGGTGGCCAGGGTGATCTGCAGCAGGTGCGCCTGGGTGAACGGGTCGTACACCGCCAGCGTGCGTTCACTGCTGCCGGCGCGCCACTGACCGGCGAGGGGCTGCAAATCGAGTTGCTGGTAGGTAGGGCGAAGGGTGTGAGCAGTGTTCATGTCGAGGTCACCTCTATTGTTATTAGCGTGCACCTGGGCTGCTTAACAATTAGCGTGCCATGACTTTTGGATGTCAATTAATTCGTTTATAAACAATTAGTTAGAGGTCAATTTCGGTATGTCTCGATAGTTCTTGGCCTGCGCCGGCAGCCCCGATTGAAGAAATTTATGCAGAAAAGTCGCCGGTCGTTGAAAGCTCGGCGCCCGGAAAAATTTGTGCGGTTATCGGACATATCGGCAAAAGCGCGGCGCCAGTCGATCGCTGGCGGATTGACCCGACGGGAGGGCGGGGCATACTCCCACGTTACCTTCCTGACACTGGTTGCCTGCCCATGACCCGTACCCCGCCTGACAGCAGCGGTCGCCGCGCCGATGAGGATTTCCTCAAGCAGATGCTTGGCCGACAGAAGCGCCTGATCGTCGATCGCGCCAGTCAGTTCGGCAGCAGCGGCCTGCCATCGGCCGAGCAACTGGCGCAGACCGTGGCGTTCGCGCCGCAGGAAGGCAGCGTCTGGTTGTGTGGCCAGCGCATGATGCTGCTGCAGGGCTCGGCGTTTGGCGCGATCCGCCGCGAGCTGATCGAGGCGCTGGGCCTGGACAAGGCCCGTGGCCTGCTGACACGCATCGGTTGGCAGGCCGGCGCGCGTGACGCGGCCCAGGTCAGCGCGCAGTGGCCGGACGGTGATGACGCCAGCCTGTACAGCGCCGGGCCGCGCCTGCACATGCTCGAAGGCATGGTCAATGTCGAGGTGGTGCGTTTCGAAATCGACTCCGGCGTCGGTCATTTCTACTCCGAATTTCTCTGGCACAACTCCCTGGAAGACGACGAGCACATCGCCGCTTATGGCCTGGGGGGCGAACCGGCGTGCTGGATGGAGATCGGTTATGCCAGCGGCTACGCCTCATCGTTGCTAGGACGGCTGGTAGTGTTTCGCGAGCAGGAATGCCGCTCGATGGGGCACCCGGCGTGTCGCATCGTCGGCAAGCCGGCGGACCAATGGGACGACATCGATGTCGACCTGGCCTATCTGGATCCCGGTGATTTTCTCAGCCGCAGCACCTATGCCTCGGGCACCGAGACCGAGGTTGCCGACCTGCAGGAGCCCAGCGACAGCCAGCCGCTGGTGGGCATTTCGGCGGCGTTCGTGGTTGCCACGCAATTGCTGCAACGGGTGGCGCCGACCCAGGCCACGGTGTTGTTGACCGGCGAATCGGGGGTCGGCAAGGAGCTGTTCGCCCGCTCGCTGCATCAAGCCAGTTCCCGCCAGCAACTGCCACTGGTGGCGCTGAACTGCGCGACCTTGCCGGAGAACCTGGTGGAGGCCGAACTGTTCGGCGTCGAGCGCGGCGCCTACACCGGCGCCGAGCGCGCGCGTCCGGGGCGTTTCGAGCGGGCCCACGGCGGCACGCTGTTCCTTGATGAAATCGCCACCTTGAGCCTCAGCGCGCAGAGCAAGATCCTGCGTGCCTTGCAGGAGGGGGAAATCGAGCGGGTCGGCGGCACGGCGCCGATCCGCGTCGACGTGCGGGTGATCGCCGCGACCAACCTGGATTTGCGCAGCGAGGTCGCGGCCGGGCGCTTTCGCGAAGACTTGTTCTACCGCTTGAACGTGTTCCCGATCAACCTGCCGCCGTTGCGTGAGCGTCGCGAAGATATTCCGTTGTTGATGAGCTACTTTCTGCGTCACTTCAGCCAGCGCCATGGGCGGCGGTTGGCGGGGTTCAGCACAAGGTTGGTCAACGCGCTGCTGACCTATCGGTTTCCCGGCAACATTCGCGAATTGCAGAACCTGATCGAGCGCGGGGTGATCTGTGCCGGTGACGGGGAGGTGATCGATATCGTGCACCTGGCCGAGATCGGTGCGCCGCTGATGGACTCGGCGATCGGCCTGACCCCGGAGGGGCGTTTAGCGGCGGGCGAACCTCACGCCGATGCTGAACCGACCGCAGCGCCCGTCGCAGATCGGGTAGCGGGTGATCCGCTGTTGGAGGGTTTGCAGGCCTTCGTTTCCGGACGCCAACAGACCCTCAACCAGCCCCTGGCAGAAATCGAACTGCACCTGGTGCGCCTGGCCATGGAGCGCACCGGCGGCAACATCACCGCCGCCGCGCAAATGCTCGGCATGAGCCGCGCCCAGGTCAGTTATCGACTGAAGGGCAGCTGACACCGCGCGCGCCTAGTTCACGCTCTCGTGGGAGCCACCCGGGCGGCGTTCCGCTGCTGGAGATGAAATTGATGCGGTGTGGCTGATGGACTCATCGCTACGGTGCGACGATTCGACAAGCCAGCTTCCACAGGTATTGGGCCAGACACAAATACTGGGGAGCTCACAAGTCCCTGTGGGAGCTGGCTTGCCAGCGATGACGGTTTTCCATTCGACATTTTCTTTGAATTGATATGCCCAATCGCTGCGATGCGGCGGCCCGACAAGCCCGCTCCCACAGGGGGGCTGAGTCATGCACAGTTTTTGAGGCACGCTCAACAACCAGGCACCCCACAACCCTCAAAGCGGCAACGTGAACTTCAACCAATACGCCTGCCCATCCGCCCGATTGCGCACCCCCGATTCATCCTGCCATTTGGCGCTGAACAGCCAGCCGTCCTGGCTGGCGTATTGCACCGCCGGGCCGATGGAAAACGAGCGGCCACGGTTGCCATCGGCGGCGTCGACCGCGGCTGCGGCGGCGCAATGGGCGGCGTTGCACTGGTCGTCGCTGACCTGCTGGTAGGCATGCCCGCCGACCCCGACGACCCAGCCATTGCCCAGGCCCCAGCCCAAGGTGTAGTCGGCATGCAGTTCACGGCCGGACTGGTAATGGGTGTCGCGGTTCTCGAAGTTGTAGTCGTACATCAGGCGCATGTCGGCGTTCAGGCCATTCGGGTCCATGTAGGTCAGGGCGTACACCGCCTGCACGGTGTAATAGTTGGTGCCGAGGTTGATCAGGTCGTGCCGGTCGTACTCGCTGGCGGTGGGCAGTACGAAGTCGACACCCACGGCGCTGTGGAACTTGTCACTGTGGTGGAAGCCGAGCACCGGCCCCAGGTGCGCGTCGCCGATCCCGCGCTTGTGATCGCGCGGGCCATTCTTGATGTTCAGGCGCATGTCGGTGAGCGGCAGCAGGGCGTGCAAACCGAGATTGCCACCCAGCACCTGCTGCTCGGTGACCCAGATGAAGCGTGGCACCACCGTAGTGACCCGCAGGTCGATGCTCGCCGCCTTGTCGCCGGCATTGTCGCGCAGGGTATCGGCCAAATAGTCGCCGACGAACACCTGACCGTAAGTGCCGGGCGGCGGCAGGATACCCATGCCATAGATTTCAATGCCCAGCGGCCAGGACGACACACCGCCTTCGGTGGCCAGGACCTGGCTGGCGCTGCCGGCGAGCAACAGTGCGACGCCGAGTGAAAGGGCAGTGCAACGGGGGAGGGTGTAGTGCATGAGAGGCCAACCTTATTGTTATGGAGGTCGCGCAGCGATGAGCTGCGCGAGGTTGTCCTACTCAACAATTGTGCCAGCCTGAATGGTTTTATTTGTCTTCTAAAATCAATGGCTTGAAAACTAACGGGGATTGCCCTCGAACCAGGCCGAACACCACCGGCGGATTTTGTTAAGAAACTTCGACCCCCTGCACAAAGTTCGCTACCGCGAAAGAAAGCTGCGCAGCCCCGCTAGCGGCTACGCGCAGACGATAACGTTGCCTCGAAAGGGCTGCGGATACTGGACCTCTACAACAACAATAAAAACTGCAGAGGCAGGCATGAGCTATCTATCCGCAGGCGCACTGCGTCCCGTTGGTTTTGCTGGAAAACACCTGAAGGCCGTCGGGCTGATCGGGGTGATGATGCCGTTGGCCGCACAGGCCGATTTTGTCGAGGACAGCCAGTTGAAACTGGGGCTGCGCAACTTCTTCGTCGACCGCGACTTCAAGGGCGACAACCCGCGAACCTCCCGCGACGGCAGCTGGAGCCAGGGCTTCGATTTGCGCTTCACCTCCGGCTATACCCCAGGCACCCTGCAGTTTGGTCTCGACGCGGCGGCGCAATACGCGTTTCGCCTCGACGGCGGCGGAGGGCGCGGGCCCGACAGTGTCCTGCCCTATAGCCAGAGCCATCAGCGCCAGGCCACGGAGTACGGGCGGGCGGCGTTGACCGGCAAGGTGCGGCTGTCGCGCACCGAGCTGAAAGTCGGCGAGCATCGGCCGACCTTGCCGGTGGCGTTTCTCGACGATTCGCGGCAGTTGGTCACCACCTTCCATGGCGCGGTGCTGACCTCCAACGAGGTCGACAAGTTGACCCTGACCGGCGGGCGCTTCAGCGAAATCAGCACCCGGGAATCGTCCAACCGGGAAAAAATGTACCTCTTCACCCGGCCCAACGGCCCGCGCCATACCAGCGACGGACTGAACTTTGCCGGCGCCACGTATGCCTTCAGCCCCAACCTGTCGGCGAGTTATTTCTACGGACAACTGGAGGACATCTACCAGCAACACTACCTGGGCTTGACCCTCAATTCCGACCTAGGCAATGGCTACCGGTTGAAGACCGACCTGCGCTACTTCAACAATGCCGAGGACGGCAAGGCCCTGTATGGCGACATCGACAACCGCTCCTACGGCGCCATGACCACCTTGCGCAAGGGCGGGCACGGCTTTGGCGTCGGCTACCAGCGCATGCTCGGCGACAGCACTTTCCCGACCCTCAACGGCTTCGCGCCGCAGCCGTACCTGGTGAACTGGTCGGCAGTGGCCTTCATCAAGCCCAACGAAAGCTCCTGGCAAGCGCGCTACGACTATGACTTTGCCGCGCTGGAGCTGCCCGGCCTGACCCTGACCACCCGCTACCTGCGCGGCAGCGGAATCGATCGTGGCGCCGACCTGAGCGACAGCGCCGAGAGCGAGCGTGACCTGTTCCTGGCGTATGTGGTGCAGAGTGGTCCGCTGAAAGGCTTGGGCATGGAATGGCGCAACATCTACGCGCGCTTCAAGCACGGAAACGACTACGATGAAAACCGCCTGATGACCACCTACACCTGGACGTTCTGGTAGCTACAGCGGCGCTTACAACGGCCTGGCGAGTGTCTGCGAAGGCAACTCGCCAAACGCCAGCTTGTAGGCGGCGGTGAAGTGGCTGGGTTGGGCGAAACCCCAGCGATGGGCCACCGCCGACAGTTGCACCTCGCCGGGCTGGTGGCTGAGCAGTTCCTGGCGGATAGCACTCAGCCGGCAGTTCTGGATATAGCGTTGCGGGCTGGTGCCCAGGCTGTTGCGAAACGCCTGCTCGAGGCTGCGCCGGCTGGTGCCGCTGACGGCCACCAGTTCCGCGATGCACAGCGGCTGGTCGAGATGGCCGTGAATGTAATCCACCACCCGCTTCACCGTGCCCGGCAGCAGCCGGCGCTGTGGCTCGACGTGCAGGCTGGGGATCAGTTGCAGCAGGTTCTCGCAGAACAGCTGCTGCACATAGGACTGGCTGGTCGGGGAGGCCAGCAGGCCAGAGGGGTTGCCCGACTCACCGTCGACCAGACGCAACAGGTTGCCCAGGCTGTGCATCGCCTGCTGATTGCGATCGAACAGCAGTGTGCCGTTCGGCAACTTCAATCCGTGGGCCTGATGCTGGCGCTGCAGATGATCGAGCATCAACCCGGCATCCAGGGCAATCACGATTGCCCGCACCCCTTCATGCCAGATCACATCCACCTGCTGCCCAGGGCTGAACACCAGCAACTCACCGGGGTTGGCCTGCAGTCCATCGGGGCGACTGCTGATCGAACCCTGCAAGGCCAGAATCCCATGCCAGCAGTTCAACGGGCTGGAGTTGACCCGCACCTCGCGCCCCCACTGCGCGCCGAACAGCTTCATCTGCGGCAGCGACTGCAGGGTGAAGGCGATGTCCAGGTCGCCACGGGCGCCAACACTGATCCGCCGCTCTTCAAGGTGGTTGTTGAGCAGCGCCTCGGCGTCTTCGATGTTGCGCGAGCGCAGCACCGGTTCGGCGGCGAACGGCAAGCTTTGCGCCGCAGGAGAAAGGCTGTTGCCTGGCGACAGATTCATAACCCTGACCTTTATTGTTTTTAGTCTGGCCTGGCCAGCCCGGGTTGCAGTTTTGGCTGTTGCCTGTGCCAGGCATGATGAACCGCGAGCGAGCGGCTCCCCAGCCTTTCAAGCAAATAACCGCGCAGCCGGATAAGCACTTGCGCAGCCACGTTAGCGGCATGTTTCGAGGGCTCTGCATACTGGCGCCTCAGCCAATAATAACAACCGAGGAACTGCCCCCATGCGCCGGATCACCCGACTCATACTTGCCCTGATGGTTGCCGCGTGCAACCACGTGGCCATGGCCGCCGATGAGCGGCCGAACTTCCTGATCATTGTCGCCGACGACCTGGGTTACAGCGACCTCGGCAGTTTCGGCGGCGAAATCAGCACCCCCAACCTTGACGCACTGGCGCAGGAGGGCGTGCGCCTGAGCAACTTCCACACCGCGCCGACCTGCTCGCCAACCCGGGCGATGATGCTCTCCGGGGCCGACAGCCACGTGGCGGGCTTGGGCAACATGGGCGAGTTGCTGCAGCCGTTCCAGCAGGGCCAGCCGGGTTATGAAGGCTACTTGAATGAACGCATGGTCACCGTCGGCCAGGTGCTCCAGGACGCCGGCTACAACACCTACACCACCGGCAAATGGCACCTCGGTCGCACCGAAGAAACCAGCCCCAAGGCCCGTGGTTTCGACCGCTCGTTCATCCTGGTGCAGGGCGGCGCCAGTCACTTCGACGACCAGCACGCGATCATCGCCAAGGACCCCAAGGCCATCTATCGCGAAGACGGCAAGCAGGTGGAAGTACCCAAGGGCTTCTATTCCAGCGAGTTCTACACCGATCGGCTGATCGACTACATCGAAGCCGACAAGGCCAGCAACAAGCCGTTCATGGCGGTGCTGTCCTACACCGCACCGCACTGGCCACTGCATGCGCCGGATGACTGGCTCGACAAGTACAAGGGCCGCTACGACGGCGGCTATGAGCCGATCCGCCAGGCGCGTTTGCAGCGTCAGAAGCAACTGGGCCTGGTCGCCGCCGATACGGTGCCCAACACGCCAATGGCCAAGGGGCTTCCCGACTGGGATCAGCTGAGCCCCGAGCAGCGCCAGCGTGAGGCGCGCAACATGGAAATCTACGCGGCCATGGTCTCCAACATGGACTTCCACATCGGGCGCCTGCTGCAATACCTGGAGAAAACCGGCAAGCTGGATAACACCTTTATCGTCTTCATTTCCGACAACGGCGCCGACGGCAACAGTCCGATCGACCTGCCGGGCAACAAGGAATGGCTCGCCCGCGATTTCGACAACAGCCTGCAGAACCTCGGCCACAAAGGCTCCTATGCCGACTACGGCGCGCAGTGGGCCCAGGTCAGTTCGACGCCGTACCCGCTGTTCAAGGGCTTCACCAACGAGGGCGGGATCCGCGCGCCGGCGATCATCAGCGCGAAAATGCTCAAGCAGGCGCACCTGCAAGGCAGCCTCAATCAGGACGTGGTGCATGTGATGGACCTGATGCCGACCCTGCTCGACCTGGCGGGTGTCCCGGCCCTGGGCAAGACCTTCCACGGTCGCCCGGTGCAAACCATCAGCGGCAAGAGCATGCGCCCATTGCTGGAGGGCCAGACCATGGCCGAGCGGCAGATTGGCTGGGAGCTGTTCGGACGCAAGGCGCTGCGCAAGGGCGACTGGAAGATCACCTACGTCAACCAGCCCTATGGCAATTCCCAGTGGCAGCTCTACGACCTCAAGCGCGACCCCACCGAAAGCCGCGACCTGGCTGCGAAGGAGCCGGCGAAAATGCAGGAAATGCTGGTGGCCTGGGAACAGTACGTGAAGCAGAACAACGTGCTGGATGGCAAGTTCGACCTCAAGTACGGGTTCCAGACCTGCCTCTATGAGTACTGCTTCAAATAACCGCCAGTCGTGCAGTAAGACCCCAGGCCGATCACCCGATCGGCCTGCTCCATCAAATCCCCGCCGCTTGATCCCCCTCACGCCATCGCTCTGGCCTGCGCCCTGCAGGCACGCTCGCAAAAAAACTCCCCCGCTGATTGAACTTGGGCGTATTCTGTCCCTCTGAGCTATACGTGGGAAAATTTCCCACGTATAGAAAAAGACTGGATTTTGAAGGATCGCGTGCAAATCGCAGCCACGCGTCGCTGCCGCCATTGATGGGGCAACGCAACGGGTAGCTGGAAACTCAGGGACCTTGCGTTCGATAGAACGACAATTTCGCAAGGCCCAGCGGAGGTGCATCATGCTTCTCAGAAAATGTGTGTTGGCGTTGGCCATCGGTGCGGTGATCTCGGCATCGACGGTGCTGGTGCCGGATCAGATCAGCGGATTCTCCAGCGCGTATGCCAGAGATGGCGGCAGCGGTGGTGGTGGCGGAAGCGGTGGTGGTGGCCATGGCGGTGGAGGCGGTGGCTCCGGCAACGGTGGTTCCGGCGGCAGTGGCCACGGCGGTGGAGGCGGTGGCTCCGGTAATGGTGGTTCCGGCGGCAGTGGCCACGGCGGTGACGGTGGCGGCCACAGTGGCGGTGGTTCCGGCAATGGCGGTTCCGGTTCCGGAGGTGGCAGCGGCTCAGGCGGCGGTGGCTCCGGTCATGGTGGCGGCTCCGGTGGTAGCGGCAGCGGACACAGCGGTGACGGTGGTGGTCACAGTGGCCGTGGCGGCGACGCAGCGGGCGATGATCACGGCGGTATGGCCGGCAACAGTGGCCGTGGCAACGCCCGTGATCACGATGCGGCCGATAACGACAACGACAATGACAACGACAACGCCGCGGATGCCGCTCGCGATGCAGCCCGCAATGATGCCGATGCGGCGCGCGATGCCACCCGGGCTGACGCGGATGCCGCCCGAGACGCCGCACGGGCGCAGGCGGATGCGGATCGCAATGCAGCCAGAGCGGCTGGCGTATCCCGCGCCGATGCCGACGCTGCCCGCGACGCGGCGCGCAACGCCGCCGACGCAACCCGCGACGCCACGCGCAACCAGGCCGATGCGACACGGGATGCGGCCAAGGCACAGGCCAATGCCACCCGGGACGCGGCGAAGGCTCAGGCCAATGGCGCACCGCCGGTACAACAATGATTAGAAGGCTGGCATCAATCCCTGTAGGAGCGAGCCTGCTCGCGAAGGACGTCAACGATAACGCGTACATTCTGAAAAAACGCGGTGTTCTCTGGTTCTTCGCGAGCAGGCTCGCTCCCACAGGTACAGGTACAGGTACAGGTACAGGTACAGGTACAGGTACAGGTACAGGTACAGGTACAGGTACAGGTTCAGGTGCAGGTATCACCCCTATAATGGATCCAACTAGTGGATCCAATAACCGCTGTTTCAACGCTATAACTGTCTATCTAGGGCAATTGCAGCAAAGTTGCACTATCGGTGTATATACACCTAACTACCGCTGGTCAGTAAATCGTTCAAAAAATGAACACTTGAACGCTTTATGCGTCTTATAATCCAGCACGTCATTCACGATCTGCTCTCGCACACGTAGTAAAAGAAGTGGAAACCAACCTCATATGCATCCCCTGCAGATGAGGATTTTTTTACCCATCATTCAGGAGTCGAGCAATAACCCGACCATTGATTTGAACAAAGAATCAATGAACTTAATAGTGCCAAGTCCATGATTTGGTGTGTCTTGTACCAGTAAGTTCTCACAGGGTCCCCCATTAAAAAGCCCTGTTTACTGTCGAATTAGGTGGAGATTTTACCGTGGCGATAAATACAATTATGAGCCTTATCGAAAACAAGGAATTCATTGAATTTGCACGGCTGGGCATTGTGTATGTGCACTTGCTGGCCTGTTGCGTGGCACTCGGGTTGGTATTGACCAGCGATATAGCCATGGTCAGGGACTTGTTAAAACGAAAGACTTTTACCGAGCATGACAATGCGCACATGGAAAGTCTGCAGAAGTCTGTCGTTTTTGCATTGATCGGCTTGTGGATTACCGGGGCGGCGATTATTGGTATTGATTACCTGGAGAAAGGCACCCAGTACTTCATGAATCCGAAACTCCAAGCCAAGGTGATTATTGTTCTATTGCTGACTTATAACGGCATGTTGTTGCACAGCAAGGTATTGCCCGCGCTGCAAAAGGCCGGCTCCCTGCTCAAGCTGGAGTTCAGTGCGCGGATGATGGCGTTGTTCTGCGGCTCGTTGTCGGCGGTGTCGTGGATGTATGCCGCCATGCTCGGGGTCGGACGTCCACTGGCCTGGAAATACAGCCTGAGTGAGTTGTTGATGGCCTATCCGGTATTGATCGTGCTCGGCTTCATCGTGATGGTGGCACTGACCCAACGGGCCAATCAGCAAAACACCAGCGCCATGCCTGGGCAAACATTGGCCGGCGCCTGCTAAGTCGATGAGCTTCGCGGTGCAGGTCGTGACCGGCACCGCGAAGCATCGCCGTTTTCTCCTCCCTCCTCAGCGCGACACCGCCACATTCACCGTGGCTTGCCCCGATACCGCCCCCTTGGTATCGCTGGCCTGGTAGGTAAAGCTCGCAGTGAACGGCGCGGCGATCGTCGCCGGTGGCGTGTAGATCACCTTCAGCCCGTCGGTACTGACCTTGCCCTTTCCGGAGTCCGGTTGCGCCAGGCCCACCACTTTCAGCGGTACGTTACCGTCAGGGTCACTGTCATTGGCCAGGACGTTGATGGTCAGCGCCTTGCCGTTGTTGCTCACAGCATTGTCGGCATTGGCCACCGGTTTCAGGTTGTTGCCCTGGTTGTTCTCCCTGGCGCCGGTGCGGAAGGTCGGCAGCGCTGCCGAGTTCACATAGGTGACGCCGTCCCAGCCGGGCAGGGGAGTGGGCATCAGCTGGAACTGCCCAGGGTGCTCGACGTCCCAGCGCATCAGCATCGAAGTGTCTTCATGCTGGGTGTTGTGGCAGTGCTCCATGTAGGTCCCGGCGAACTCGCGGAAGTGGATGGCGATTTCCACGTCCACCGAACTGTCGATGCCTTCGCCGATGCGATAGACGTCCTTGCGCGCCCATTTTTCCCATTCCGGCGGCGCCTTGCCGTCGCGGTTGAGGATGATGCCTTCCTCGAAGTGCACGTGCACCGGGTGGTTCCAGCCGTTGCCGCCGTTCCTGATTTTCCACACTTCCAGGGTGCCGTCGCCACTGTAGCCGGCATCGGTCGGACCGTTGGCCAGTTGCGCCGCGACGTCGAGTCGCCGTGCGTCGGCGGCGTAACCGACGCTGCCGTCGGTCTTGATGGTCCAGGGCGCTTCATCGGTGCCGTCGGAACGACCGAAAATGAACTCGCGATGGCGTGCCTGTTGCAGCCGGGCCTGGACCGTTGGATCGTCACGGTCGAGGGTCAGCGGGATCATCATCTTGCCCACTGGCTTGCCGGGTTTGGCCGGCTCGTAGTCAGCCGGGTTCATGCTCACGTCCTGACCGGAGTAAGGCTGCACGACGAGCTGCAGGAATTTGCCCACCACCGGGTCGCCCTGGTCCCATTCCAGGCCTTTGCTACCGAGCTTGAGCACCGCCTTGTACTTGCCGGACAGCACATCGGCGAGGCTCAGCGGTATGGCCTCCGGACCCTTGCCGTTCTGGTGCTCCATCAGGTTGACGAAGTACAGCTTGTCGCCGACGCTGATGCCGTTTTTTGCAAAGTTGACGATGATGTCCAGGCGCTCGGCGATGCCCTGGACCGGCAGGATAGCGTTGTGGTCCTGCAGATCGCCGTCACCATCGAGGTCCATGCTGCCGTCGAATGGCACGGCGTGTTCCATCAGGTTGCCGTCGTTGGCGATCAGGTGAAACGGCACGCGGGTATAGGACAGATTGGACCCCGCCGGGCCCGGGAACTCGCCACCAGAACCATTGATTTCACGCACCAGGGCGAACCTGAAGTAGCGCGACACCGAGCCATTGAGAATGCGGAAGCGATAGCTGCGCGCGCGAACTTTCAGGCGTGGCTGGTACTGCCAGTTGACCAGGATCTGGTCGCCGAGGAAGCCGTCGGTGTTGAACGGGTTAAACCACAGCTGACCGTTCTTGTCCCAGGCCTTGTCGGCGATCATCAGGTTGACGTCGTAGTCGCGGTTGCCCCAGGGCAGCGCCGAGCCGCTGGGCAGGCGCAGGTTGACGCCGTCTTCCAGCGCTTCGTTGCCACGGTCCAGGGCGCTGTAGTAGTTCATCATCACCGCGTTGCCCTTGTAGACGTTCTGCGCGGTGAAATCGAGCATGTGGTCGTGGAACCAGTGGGTGCTCATGGTCTCGCGCCAGTCGCCACGGATCTTGATGCTGCCGTTGTTGCAGGTCTTCAGGCCCGGAGTCAGGTCGTTGACCCACAGGGTTTCGCCCGGGGCGCAGGGGAATGCCGCGCGCGGGTCTTCGGCCTTGGTGTTGATGGTGTCGTAGCCGGCCAACTGCATTGGCCAGCGATAGTCGTAGTACTGCCCGGGAAAGAAAAACGCATTGGTGTAGCCGTCGCTTTCGGCCGGGTTGTGGCCGTTGTGTTCATGGGTGCTGAGGGTGTGCAGACCAAAGCCCATGTTGGCCGACGGATCGATCGGCAGCGCGTTGTAATGACGCATCAGCACCGGCTGACCGTAGCGCACCATCAACAGTTTCACCGGGAAGGTGCCATCGAAGGTCCACAACGCCTTGTGGTTCTGGATCGGCATGTTGGGGTGGAAGCGGGTGTCGATGCCCTTGGTGGTGCCGGTGGTGGTCGGGATGTCCGAGGTCTGGTAGTACAGCCCGCCGGGTCCGAACTCGCCGACCGCGTAGTTGTGCAACTGGCGGCGGTCACGAATACCGCCGTTGACCCGCGCCCCCACTTGCGCGGTCTTGAACGCGGTCTGCGGGTAGAACTCGTTCCAGCGCTGGTGGGACCAGCCTTTTCCAGGCGGACGCCCCTCGGCCGGCGAGCCCACCGGATGGCGATTGAGGAAGGCCTCGATTTGCGATTTCCACGGGTTGCGGTCGAGCACATTGGAGTACTGCGACGGGAACGGGTACAGCCCGGGCTGGCGCAGGAAATTTTCCAGGGCAGTCTTCGACGGTCCGCTGCGGGCGATGCTGTCGGGGTCCTGTTGCGGCGCCACGCCGGCCAGTGGCACGGGAAAGGTGATCGGCGGTGGCGGCAATGTCGGGTCGAGTTTTTCCGTGCCGAATTCTTCGAACAACAGCAGTTGCTGGGTGAAGGGCTGGGCGCCGAACAGCGGGCTGGGCTTGCCGTTGGTGGGGACCTTGAACGAGGTCTGCAGGCTGGGCGGCAGGACGTTTTCCGTGCGCGGCGTGTTGCGGGTGCCATACACGCCGTTGGGCAGGGCGATAGCCCCACGGTTGGTCGGCGGCATGGTCTTCAGCGCATCCAGGGCGACCTTGGGGTCGGCCGGCGGATTGGTGTAGGCCGATGGGTCGGTCGGTGGTGGCTGGCTGACGTCGTCGATCGGCGCGGCCTCGGCACTGTTGAGGGTCAGGAGCAGGGCGCAAGAGAGGCTGGACCTGCGCAGCAAGTGCATGCAATGCAATGGTTGTGTCGAGCGTTTCATGGTTCACCCCTCGCGTGAGGTCCCGCCGTCTCCTGATTCGGGACGACAGCTATTGCGGGTACTGAAAACCGAGCAACTAATGAGCCACTATTGGGGGTGAAAAAAGTTCAAATTGATCAATAACTTGAAAGGTGTGTTCGTCGAGTGTTTCACGGTTGATAGCACAAAGTGGGGGATAATCCTCAATAATGGGGGTTGTTGTCCCCAATAGTTGGGTGTTGCCACCCAAATTGTCACAGTAATCCGCGCAAAATCCGCACTTATCGATCACTCAGCAAAAAGTGAACCGAAGCGGATTCTTGATTTAGGAATAGTTTGAATTGACAGATATACAGGCGCGCGAAAAGTCCCGCTCAGCCTGAAGCTGGGGCTTTTTTGTAGGAGCGAGCCTGCTCGCGAAGGGTCCATCAGCCACACCGCATCAACTTCTTCGCCAGCAGGCTGGCTCCCACAGGATTTGTGGCCGTTCACAAGACCGGCGGCCACCGCAGATCCCTGTAGGAGCAAGCTGGCTTGTCGGGTCGCCGCATCGCAGCGAAGGGGCCATCAACCACAACGCATCAATTTCATCGCGGGCAAGCCCGCTCCCACAGGGATCAGTGGCAATTCACAGAATCAGCGGTCACCGCAGATCCCTTGTGGGAGCGAGCCTGCTCGCGATGAGGCCAGCAACCACACCGCATCAACTTCATCGCCAGCAGGCTGGCTCCTACAGGATTTGTGGTCGTTCACACCATCCGCGGCCACCGCGAAACCTGTAGGAGCGAGCCTGCTCGCGATGAGGCCAGCAACCACACCGCATCAACTTCATCGCCAGCAGGCTGGCTCCCACAGGGATCAGTGGCAAATCACAGAATCAGCGGCCACCGCAGCTCCCTTGTGGGAGCTGGCTTGCCAGCGATGAGGCCATCAGCCACACCGCATCAACTTCATCGCGGCGATGCGGCGACCCGACAAGCCCGCTCCCACAGGGATCAGTGGCAACTCACCGAATCAGCGGTCACCGCGGCTCCCTTGTGGGAGCTGGCTTGCCAGCGATGAGGCCATCAGCCACACCGCATCAACTTCATCGCGGCGATGCGGCGACCCGACAAGCCCACTCCCACAGGGCCAGCAGCCTCACCGGGCATAAACAACCAGCAGGCCAAACCTCAATTGGTCACCAGCAATTCCGGCCCCAGGTAATCGTTGATCTGGTCGATATCATCATCGCCCAGGCTGCCCACCGACGACGCCAGGCGCAGGCGCGACATCAGGTAACGCAACTTGGCTTCAAACAGGTCGTGGCGGGCGACGAACAGCAATTCCTCGGCATTCAACACATCGGAATTGGTGGTGGTGCCGCCTTCCTTGAAGCCCTTGCGGGTCGACAGCAGCGAGCGTTCGTTGGATTCAACGGCCTTCTCCAATGCGCGAACCCGCTTGGCCCCGCTCTGCACCCCGTTGAACTCGCGGGTGGTGCCGGAGATCACCTCCTGGCGCGTGGCATCCAGTTCGTCATTGGCCTTGGCGCTGTTGGCGCTGGCCTGGCGGGTCAGGGCGCTGACCCCGCCGCCGCTGTACAGCGGGAAATTCACTTCCAGGCCGATCGAGCCGTAGCGGTTGCGTTGATTGAGTTCGGAGATCGACTGACTGTCACCCGCGGTGTAGCCGGCGACAAAATCCAGGGTCGGCCAGTGCCCGGACTTGGCGCGCTTGACCTCTTCATCGGCCAGGTCGCTGCTGTAGCGCCGCGCATGAATCAACGGGCTGTCGGCCTGGGCCTTGACCAGCCATTCCTGCAGGTTGGCCGGCAGCAGCGGCGGGGTGATGAAGCCCGGTTGCAAGGTGGTCAGCGACTCCGGGGTTTCACCGATGTACTCCTCCAGCTTGCGCCGCGCATTGATCAGGTTGTCCTGGGCTTCGATCAACTCGGCATCGGCGAGGTCACGGCGCGCCGCTGATTCGTCGATGTCGGTGATGGTCCCGGCACCCAGTTCGGTGCGGCGTTTGGCCGAGGCCAGTTGTTCTTCGAAAGCGCTCAGCTTGGCCTTGGCCAGGACGATGGTTTCGCTGGCCAGCAGCACGTCGAAATAGCTCTCGGCCAGACGCACTGCAGCGTCCTGACTTTTGGCATCGAACACCGCGACGCTGTAGTCGGCGCGTTGCTTGCCCTGGCGGTATTCGGACATTTTCTGTTTGTTGAACAGCGGCTGGCGCAGGCGCACGTTGGCGCCCTTGGAGTCGTAGTCGAGATCGCGCTCGATGCCGCTCTGGCGCTGCGTACCGTTGACCTTGTTGTCGTAGGCCGACGCGCTGATCTGCGGCAGCAGGCCGGCCAGGCCGATTGCGCGGTTTTCCGCGCCGGCCTCTTTCTCATGCACCGCGGCGCGGTACACCGGACCCTGGTACTGCAGCAAATCCCAGGCTTGCTTCAGGTCCATGGCACTGGCCGGCAGCGACAGCCCCAGCAGGCAGGCGATCAGGCATCGAGGCGCCATGTCATTGCTCCTTGAATGAGCTGTCGACCCGCTCGAGCATCGGCTTGAGCAGGTAGCTGAGCAGGTTGCGTTCACCGGTCTTGATGGTGACGCTGGCGGGCATGCCGGGGCGAATGTGGTTGCTGCCCAGCAGGCCCATGCCATCGGGGGTGACTTCCACCTGGGCCAGGTAGAACGGTTGCTTGCTCTCTTCATCGAGCAGGCGGTCGGCGGACACGGTCTTGACCCGTCCGGGGATGTTCGGTGTCTGCGCATGGTTGAAGGCCGGGAAGGAAATATCCACCGGCAGCCCCGGGACCATCTTGTCGATGGCCTGCACCGGAATCATCGCGTCGACCTGCAGCGGTTCGTTGACCGGTACGATCTCCATGATCTTGAAGCCCGGCTGGATGATCCCGCCGACCGTGGCGATGCTCAGGGACTGGACCATGCCATCGATCGGCGAGCGAATCACCGTGTGGGTCACTTCGTAGTCCAGCGCGCGCAAACGGTCGGTGAGGGTGGTGTTTTCCTTGGCGGTATCGGTGAGCATCGACTCGACTTCCTTCAGGTAGTCGTGCTGACGCTGGAGGATGCGCAGCTTGATCTCGGTGGCCTGGCTGCGGGTGCGGGCGATGTTGTTGAGGTTCTCGGCCTGGCCGGCGGACAGCTCGGCATTGCTGCGTTCCAGTTCCAGCAGGCGGTTGCGCGGCACATAGCCTTCGGCGGCGAGGATCCGCGTGCCTTGCAGTTCCTGGTTGAGGAAATTGATCTGCGAGGCACGGGCGCCATACACCTGCTGCAGGCCCTTGAGCTGCACCGCCGAAGCCGCGAGGTTTTCTTCAAGAATGCTGATTTCGCCCGCCAGGCCGGCGCGCCGGGTATCCAGCAGGCGCTGTTGCAGTTCCATGGCCGCGAGCAGACGGCGGTCACCGGCAAAGCGCTCGAGCAAATCAGGATCGAAGGTGATCAGCGCCTGGTCGTCACGTTCTGCCTCGAGGCGATTTTCCACGGTCTTGCTGACGATGTACTGGGCACTGACCGCACCGCGTTCGGCCACCGCGCGCACCGAGTCGAGGCGCACCACCTCCTGGCCCTTGCCGACCACGTCACCTTCGCGCACCAGTATCGCCTCGACGGTGCCGCCGCTCAGGTGCTGCACCGCCTTGCGATTACTGGTGACCTTGACCGTGCCGGTGGCCACCACGCCGGCATCCAGCGGCGCCAGCCACGACCACAGCAGGAAGCCACCAAAGCCGGCGAGCACCAGCCACTTGCCCCATCGGGCGGGCTTGCCGACGTCGAGGTCGACCAGGCTTTTCGGCTGGTTGAGAATCATCTCGGTGTGTTGACTGCTTGACATGATCAATCACTCCCTTGCCTTGACCGAAGCCAGTGGGGTGGGCGCGCCGGCAGGCATCACCGCAGCCTTGCGCAGCGCGGTGAAGACTTCTTCGCGGGTACCGAGCATCTGCACCGCGCCGTCGCGCAGCATCAGCACCTTGTCCACCGCGCAGAGCACGTTGGGCCGGTGGGAAACCATCACCACCGTCGCGCCGCGGGCCTTGAGTTCGGCCAGGGCATCGACCAGGGCCTTCTCGCCGACGTCGTCGAGGTTGGCATTGGGCTCGTCGAGGACGATCAGATTGGGTTCGCCGTAAAGTGCCCGGGCGAGGGCGATCCGCTGTTTCTGGCCACCGGACAGCGGGCTGCCGTCGGTGTCCAGGCGGGTGTCGTAGCCCTGCGGGAAACGCAGGATCATTTCGTGTACGCCGGTGGCCTTGGCGGCACGAATCACCGCGTCGCTGTCGACTTCGCCGAAGCGCGCGATGTTGTCGGCGATGGTGCCTTCGAACAGTTCCACGTCCTGCGGCAGGTAGCCGAGCCAGGGGCCCAGTTCAGCCTTGTTCCAGGTGAACATGTCGGCGCCGTCGAGGCGCACCTTGCCCGCCTGTGCCGGCCACACACCCACCAGCAGGCGGGCGAGGGTGGACTTGCCCGAGGCCGACGGGCCGATGATGCCCAGGCTTTCGCCGGGCACCAGGCTGAAGCTGACCCCGCGCACGATGGTGTTGTTGGTGCCGGGTGCGCCGGCGTAGACGTTCTCCACGGCGATCATGCCCATCGGCCGCTGCAGCGACATGCTGGGTGGCCGCAGTGGAAAGTCGCTGAGCATCTGGTTCAACCGGCCCCAGGCCGAACGGCAGCCAAGCAGTTGCTTCCACGAGCCGATCACCTGTTCCACCGGGCCCAGGGCGCGGCCGGTGAGGATCGAGCAGGCGATCATCATCCCCGGGGTGATCTTGCCTTCAATCGCCAGCAGCGCGCCGGCGCCGAGGATCAGCGACTGCAAGGTGATGCGCACGAAACGCCCGGTGCTGCTGATCAGCGCCGCGCGGTCGGAGGCCAGGGTCTGCATTTCGAGGATGCGCAGATGGCTGTGGTACCAGCGCTTGCTGATCGACGGCAGCATGCCCATGGCCTCGATCACTTCGGCATTGCGCAGGTTGTTGTTGGCATAGGTGGCGGAGGACAGCGCGGCCTGGTTGGCTTCGGCCAGCGGTTTCTGCGTAGCCTTTTCGGTGAGCCAGGCCAGCGCCACCAGAATCAGCGAGCCGATCAGCGTCACCAGGCCGAGCAGCGGGTGAATCAGGTAGGACACCAGCAGGTAGATCGGTGTCCAGGGTGCATCGAAGAAGGCGAACAGCGCGTTGCCGGTGAGGAACTGGCGCACCTGCGCCAGATCCTGCAGGGCCTGGGCCGGGTTGCCGCCGGCGCGACTGAGGTTGCGTTCGAAGGCGGCGGTGAAGATGCGGCGGTTGAGCTCCATGTCCATGCAGTTGCCAACGCGGATCAGCATGCGCGTGCGGATCATCTCCAGCGACGACATCAGCAGGAACAGGCCGATCACCAGCACCGTCAGCATGGCCAGGGTGGTGACATTGCGACTGACCAGGGCGCGATCGTAGACCTGCAGCATGTACACGGCGGGCGTCAACATCATGACGTTGATCACCCCGCTGAATCCACCGAGCAAATAGAAACTTCGGCGCAAGCGAATCAGCACGCTGGCGAGTTCGGATCGGGTGTTCGACTGATTGGGCATGAGCAGCTCCCCTCGTCAAAAAGCCGGTATCCCTTTCGGCGCGTAAGCAGTTGGTTTCGTGTGGCGGGCGGGTGGGAAAACACGCTGTCGGATCGCTCGATGGGCTGGCGATTCTTGGAAAAATGCCGCGTTGAATTCCCTTGCTGGAGAGTAGGTCGCGGCGAAATACTCTGAAATAACATTTTGCTCTATAGCTGAGTCGGTATTTTTATATGTCTATATAAAACAGTTAGTTGGGAAGTCTGATGCCGGTCGTCAGTTCGAACGGCGCGAAATTGACATTCGTTTGGTATAGGACTTTAGTCTTGCTAGTACGGGGGAGACGTGTACGCCGCGAGCCTGCCATTTCTTTGGCAACGTGCGGCGCGGTGTTGATGTTTCCGAGGAGCAGACATGGTGATCTTTTCTATTCATCGCAGCGTGAAAGGCCTGTGTAGCCAGTTCACCTTCACTTCCCGTTTCCACGGCCCGCCGAGGGCCCGAATGCGCTCTGCCTGATCACTCGGCGAGCCACTCGTTTTCCGCGAATTCCAGGTGCGTAGCCCGGGGAATGGCCTTGCCTTTCCCGCGTCTGATTTCGCCCAAAAAGTCGCGTCAGCCTGCCACCTGATTTCAAGTGCGCGATGGCCCAGGCCGTCCCGTGCCCGTCCCCAGATTGATCGAGGAACCCAAAATGGCCAATTTCAACAAGTCGGACCTGGAATTCATCCTCAAGCAAATCTTCATCGCCGAAGCCCACGCCAATGGCAGCAGCCTCGCTGATTTGCTGCCCAACAGCCAGGTGCCGTTCGGCCTGCGCACGGTCGATGGCAGCTTCAACAATCTGGTGGCTGGGCAGAGCGAGTACGGCGCGGCGGACAACTCGTTCCTGCGCCTGCTGGATGCCCAGTACCGAGCGGCCTATGCCGCGGCGGGCAGTGTGGTGGATGGGCAACCCCGGGTCATCAGTAACCTGATTTCCGATCAGACGGGCAACAACCCGGCCGCGGTGGCCGCCAATGGCGGTGCCGCGCCCGTGCTCAGCCCGGGCCTCGATGGTGTATTTGGCACCGCTGACGACAAACCGGTGTTCTTCATTCCCAACACCTCACCGGACGCCGGCCTCACTGCCAGCTTCAACTCGTGGATGACGTTCTTCGGGCAGTTCTTCGACCACGGCCTCGACCTGGTGACCAAGAGCAGCACGGATGTGGTGTTTATCCAACTGCAACCCGACGACCCATTGTTCAACCCGAACAGCCCGACCAACTTCATGATCCTGCCACGGGCTGTGCAGAGCGCCGGCGCGGACGGCATCGCCGGCACCGCCGACGATTCCCAGCTCAACACCACTTCGCCCTTCGTCGACCAAAGCCAGACCTACAGCTCGCACCCCTCGCACCAGGTGTTCCTGCGTGAATACACGCTTAACGCCGACGGTGACCCGGTGGCCACCGGGCGCTTGATCACCAACCGCAACCTGGGCGCCGATGGCTTGTTCGGCACCGCCGATGACACCGGCAGCGAGAGTGGCGGCATGGCCACCTGGAAAGTGGTCAAGGCCCAGGCCCGGGACATCCTCGGTATCGACCTGACCGACGCCGACGTGCACAACGTGCCGCTGCTGGCCACCGATGCCTATGGCAATTTCATTCGCGGCCCTAGTGGCATGCCACAGGTGGTAATGCGCATCGGCAACGGTGTCGATGGGGTTTCCGGTACGTCTGACGACCTCACCCAACTGGTCGAAGGCAACCGCGCCGCGCCCATCAGCCTGGCCAACGCGGTCAGCGCCGGGCATGGCTTCCTCGACGACATCGCGCACAACGCTGCGCCGGTGGTGGTCGGCGGGGTGCTGCAGGCGGATGTTGATGCCGATATCGGCAATGCACAGACCCCAGGCCCCGGGGGTACCAACCTGACCTACGACAACGAACTGCTTGACGCCCACTACATTGCCGGCGACGGCCGGGTCAACGAGAACATCGGCCTGACCGCGGTGCACCATGTGTTCCACTCCGAGCACAACCGCCTGGTCCAGCAAACCAAGGAAACCTTGCTGGCCGCCGGTGACCTGGAGTTTCTCAATCAGTGGCTGGCGGTCGACGTGCAGGTCTTTCCGACTACACCTGCCGCGATTGCCGCCCTGGTGTGGGACGGCGAACGGCTGTTTCAGGCCGCCAAGTTCGGCACCGAGATGCAGTACCAGCACCTGGTGTTCGAGGAGTTCGCGCGGACCATCCAGCCGCAGATCGACGAGTTCCTCGCGCCCAACGGCTACGACACCTTGATCAACCCGGCGATCCTCGCCGAGTTCGCCCACGTGGTGTATCGCTTCGGCCACTCGATGCTGACCGAGACCGTCGACCGCTTCGACCCCGAGTTCAATCCGCTGCTCACCTCCGGCTCGCAAATGGGCCTGATCGCCGCGTTCCTCAACCCGCTGGCATTTGCCGCGAGTGGAGGGGACGCGGATGCAGCAGCAGGGGCGATCATCCGCGGGGCGACCCGCCAGGTCGGTAACGAGATCGACGAGTTCGTTACCGAGGCCCTGCGCAACAACCTGCTGGGCCTGCCCCTCGACCTGCCGGCGCTGAACCTGGCGCGCGGTCGTGACACCGGCATTCCCACCTTGAACGAAGCACGCCGCGAGATGTACGCCGCCACCGGCGACAGCCAGCTCACGCCGTACATCAGTTGGGCCGACCTGGCCGACCACCTCAAGCACCCCGAATCGCTGATCAACTTCGTTGCCGCCTTTGGTACCCACGCCGCGTTGCTGGCGGCTGATGTCGATACCCTGGTGGAAATGCGTGCAATCGCCTCGGCCCTGGTGCTTGGCGGCAGCGCGCTGATCAATGCCGGTACGGCCAATGAGCGGACCTTTACCGCCGATCCGGCCGATCGTCTGGCGTTCCTCAACAGCACCGGTATCTACGCCATGGTCAATGGCGTGACCACCACCGGCGTCGACGATATCGACTTCTGGATCGGCGGCCTTGCCGAGCAGAAAATGCCGTTCGGCGGCATGCTCGGCTCGACCTTCAACTTCGTCTTCGAAACCCAGATGGAAGCGCTGCAGAACGGCGACCGCTTCTACTACCTGTCGCGTGTTGCGGGCCTGAACTTCGGCACGGAGTTGGAGAACAACTCCTTCGCCAAGCTGATCATGCTCAACAGCGACGTGACCCACCTGTCGAACACCGTGTTCCTGACCCCGACCTTCACCCTCGAAGTCAACCAGGCCAACCAGTTCACCAACCTGGGGGCGAACGGCAATGCCGACCCTACCGGCGGGATCATGATCAACGGCGTGGAAATCGTGCCGCTGGTGATTCGCGACAATCCCGACACCGTGGGCGCGGACGCCAACTTCCTGCACTACACCGGTGAAGACCACGTGGTGCTGGGCGGTACCGCCGGCGATGACATCATCATTTCCGGTGACGGCGACGACACGGTCTACGGCGACGGCGGCAACGACCGGCTCGAAGGCGGCGCCGGCAACGACGCGGTGCTCGGCGGTGCGGGCGATGACATCATCACCGACTCGTTCGGCGACAACCGCCTGGAAGGCAACGCCGGCAACGACGTGATCATCGCCGGCAGCATGCTTGCCGCCGGCAACCTGATCCTTGGCGGCGACGGCCAGGACTTCATCGTCACCACCGAAGACATCACCACCACCTTCGGCGGCCAGGGCGACGACTTCATCCTCGGCGCCAAGACCAACCTGCCGCCGACCGGCAACGAAGGCGATGACTGGATCGAGAAGGGCACCCAGGACGGCGCGCCTGGCGACAACGCTGCGCCATTGCTGACTGACGATGTGCTGGGCAACGACATCTTCGTCGGTGGTGGTGGCTTCGATGAAATGATCGGCGAGGGCGGCGACGACATCTTTGTCGGCAGCGATGCCCAGGACAAGATGGAAGGCATGTCCGGTTTCGACTGGATCACCTACAAGAATGACAATTTCGGCGTGACGGCCGACCTGAGCCTGGCCGCGCTGGCGCAGCCACACGGCAATGCGCCAAACCAGAACGCCGGGGTGTTCAACCCGGTCGGCGCTTCGCCGGCCTCGATCCTCGACCGTTTTGCCGAGGTCGAGGGCATGTCCGGTTCGGCGTTTGCCGACGTGCTCAAGGGCGATGACGTCGATGCCGATACCATCATCAACCACGGCGGCGCCACCGGCAGTGCGCTGACCAACGTCGACTTGATCAAGGGCCTGCGGGCGTTCCTGACCGAGGCCGGTTTACCGACTACCGGTTTTGCCACCGGCAACATCATCCTCGGCGGCAATGGCAGCGACCTGATCGAAGGCCGTGGCGGTGATGACCTGATCGATGGCGACAAATGGCTCAACGTCAGGATTGCCGTGTACAACGTGGGTGATACCGCGCACACCGGTCCGGAAATCGCCAGCTTCAACAGCATGGTCGACATGATCCCGTTGATGCTCAATGGCACCTACAACCCAGGGCAACTCAAGGCCGTGCGGGAAATCCTGCCCGGGACTTCGACGGGTGGGGCGTCCTACGACACGGCGATTTACTCCGGCGCCCTGGGCGAATACACCTTTGTCCAGAACACCCGCGGCACGGCCGATACCTCGGACGACGTGTGGACAGTGGTCGATGGCGTCGCCGGTCGCGACGGCACCGATACCCTGCTGCATATCGAACGCCTGCAGTTTGCCGACACTCAGAAAATCCTCGCCGAGGGCAATCTGCTGCCCATCGGCAGCCCGACCATCAGCGATAACACCGGTGGGGCGATCACCGTCGGCGACATGCTGACGGTCAGCGTCGCTGGAGTGACCGATGGCAACAACGTCAGCGCCAGCAACCTGCTGGGTAACCTGAACAACTCGTCGGTGTCCTACTACTGGCAGTTCGAGGCTACCCCCGGCAGCGGTGTGTTCGAGGACATCATCCTGTTGCCCGCCGGCGACCTGGCGTTCCAAAGCGCCGACGGCACCTCGTTCAAGGTTTCTCCCGACCTTGAAGGATTGTCGCTGCGTGTCAAGGCGATCTACCAGGATGGCCATGGCACCACGGAAATCCTCTTCTCCAACCCGACGACCGTGGTCGCCCCCGGCGCACCCGTGGCGCCACCGACGCCGCCCCTCGTCGCCGACGCCACCGCCGGTGGTGAAGGCTTGCACATGGTCCGTTCCGACCTCGACTTCATCCTCGCGCAAATCAAGATTGCCGAGGCCGAGGCTGACGGCCAGAACATCCTCTCGCTGATCCCGAACATCCGCGCGCCCCTGGGCCTGCGGGCGGTCGACGGCTCGAACAACAACCTGCTGAACCTCAATGGCATCGACAACACCAAATACGGTTCGGCGGACCAGGTGTTCCCGCGCATCAGTGATCCGGTGTTCAATCAGGCTGAGCAAGGAACTTCGTATAACCAGACCAGCAACCTGGTGATTGATTCGCAGCCACGCACCATCAGCAACCTGATCGTCGACCAGACCTCGAACAACCCGGCGGCTTATGCCACAGCCTACAACCCTGGTGCGAATGGAGTGCTCGATTTCGGCGCTTTGGGCAATGACGACGTGCTCAAGGACGGCGTGCGCATCGTCGCCAGCCCTGGCCTGGACGGCAAGTTTGGCACCGGCGACGAGCATGACGTCTATCTGTTCGAGAACACCGCGCCGGATGCCGGCTTGTCGGCACCCTTCAACGCCTGGATGACTTTCTTCGGGCAGTTCTTCGATCACGGCCTGGACCTGGTGACCAAGGGCGGCTCGGGCACAGTGTTCATTCCGCTGCAGCCGGATGATCCTCTCTACGTAATCGGCAGCCCGACCAACTTCATGGTCCTGACCCGCGCCACCAACCTGCCTGGCCCAGATGGTGTAGTCGGCACGACCGATGACATTCATGAACACACCAACACCACGACGCCCTTTGTCGACCAGAACCAGACCTACAGCTCCCATCCGGCGCATCAGGTATTCCTGCGCGCCTATGTGATGACCAGCGGCGGCCCGATCGCCACCGGCGAGTTGATCACCAACCGTGATCTGGGCGACGACGGCAAGTTCGGCACCATCGACGACACCCCGATCGGCGGCATGGCCACCTGGAAAGTGGTCAAGGCCCAGGCCCGTGACATTCTCGGCATTGACCTCACCGACGCCGATATCGACAGCGGTCCGCTGCTGGCGACCGACGCCTATGGCAACTTCCTCAAGGGTGAAAACGGCTTCCCGCAAGTGGTAATGCACGTCAACAACGGCGCGGATGGCATTGCCGGCACCAACGATGACGTCACCGAGCTGGTCGAAGGCAATCCTGCCAGTCCGGTCAGCCTGGTCAACGCCGTACGCACCGGCCATGCGTTCCTCAATGACATCGCCCACAACGCCGTTCCGGTGGTGATTGGCGGGCAACTGGCGCCGGATGGTGACGAGTTGGTCGGCAATTCACAGCCCACCGATCAGCTCGGCAATAACCAGAGCTACGACAACGAACTGCTCGACGCCCACTACATCGCCGGCGACGGCCGGGTCAACGAGAACATCGGCCTGACCGCGGTGCATGCGATCTTCCACGCCGAGCACAACCGGCTGGTGGCGCAGACCAAGGACACCTTGCTCGATTCGACCGACGTGGCCTTTCTCAACGAATGGCTGCTGGTCGATGTGGCTGCCGTACCGACGGACGCCGCCGGCATTGCAGCCCTGGTGTGGGATGGCGAGCGGCTGTTCCAGGCCGCCAAGTTCGGCACGGAAATGCAGTACCAGCACCTGGTGTTCGAGGAATTCGCGCGGACCATCCAGCCACGGGTGGACCTGTTCTTCGCCCCGACCCAGGTCTACGACGTCGACCTCGACCCGTCGATCGTCGCCGAGTTCGCCCACACCGTGTACCGGTTTGGCCACTCGATGCTGACCGAAACCGTCGACCGTTTCGACGTCGACTACAACGTCATCAGCGATCCCAACGGCACCAATCCCGATCAGCAACTGGGCCTGATCGCGGCGTTCCTCAACCCGCTGGCGTACGCCGCCAGCGGCCTGACGCCGGAAGATGCAACCAGTGCCATCGTGCGCGGGGTCACGCGCCAGGCCGGTAACGAAATCGACGAGTTCGTCACCGAAGCGCTGCGCAACAACCTGCTGGGCCTGCCACTCGACCTGCCGGCGATCAACATCGCCCGTGGCCGCGACGTCGGCATTCCTTCCCTCAACGCGATCCGCCGTGACATCTTCAGCCAGACCGGCGATACCCAACTCAAGCCGTACAGCAGCTGGGTCGACCTGGTGCAGCACCTCAAGCACCCAGAGTCGTTGATCAACTTCATCGCGGCCTATGGCACGCACCAGACGATCATTGATGCGACCACCCTGGACGCCAAACGTGCTGCAGCCCTGGCACTGGTGCTCGGTGGTACGGGCGCTCCGATTGACCGCCTGGACTTCCTCAACAGCACCGGAGCCTATGCCAACGTCACCGTGAATGGCAGGGCGGGCGTGACGATCACCGGGGTCGATGCCATCGACCTGTGGATCGGCGGCCTGGCCGAAGCGATCACGCCGTTTGGCGGCATGCTCGGCTCGACCTTCAACTTCGTGTTCGAGAACCAGATGGAGAAACTCCAGGACGCCGACCGCTTCTACTACCTGGAGCGCACCTCCGGGCTGTCGATGAACGCCGAACTGGAAAGCAACTCGTTCGCCAAGCTGATCATGGCCAATACCTCGGCCACTCACTTGCCGGGCCTGGTGTTCTCCGATCCGGGGTTCTACCTCGAAGTCGACCCGTCCAAGCAGTACAACGATGGTCTGGGCAGCGCCGATCCACTGGGCGACAACAATGCCCAGGTGGTATTCCGCGACAACCCGCTGACCGCTGGCCCGGACACCAACTACATCCGTTACTCTGGAGACGAGCACATCGTGCTCGGCGGCAGCAACGGCAACGACATCCTGATCGCCAGTGAGGGCGACGACACCGTCTGGGGCGACGCCGGCAACGATCGCATCGAGGGTGGTGACGGCAACGACCAGCTGCGTGGCGGTACCGGCGACGACATCATCACCGACACCGGCGGCGACGATAACATCCAGGGCGGCGACGGCAACGACGTGCTGCACGGCGGTAATGGGGTCAACCTGATCATTGGCGGTTTCGGCAATGACTTCATCGTCACCGGTGAAGACGCCTCCGAAGCCATCGGCGGCCAGGGTAACGACTTCATCCTCGGCAGCAAGGCCAACGAACAGGACATGGGCAACGAAGGCGACGACTGGATCGAGAAGGGCACCTCGGACGGTGCACCTGGCGACAACTTCGATCCGCTGGGCAACGACCCGATCATCGGCAACGACGTGTTCATCGGCGGCAACGAGAACGACAAGTTCAACGGCGAGGGCGGCGACGACATCATGGTCGGCAGCCTCGGCATGGGCGACCGCTACATCGGCGGCTCCGGCTATGACTGGGCAACGTTCAAGGACCTGGCCCAGGGTGTCAGCATCGACTTCACCGACCGCTTCTTCGATGTTCCGCCGGTCCCCGGTTCCGGTGCTTCGGCACTGGTGCGCTTCGACATCATGGAAGGCCTGTCGGGTTCGGCGCACGGTGACTTCCTGCGTGGCGACAACGAGGATGCAGCCTCGCTGCCGACCGCCGGGGCCACCGGCAGCGTGTTGACCAACATCACGCTTATCAATGGCCTGGCGAGCCTGCTGACCGCCGGCGCAACCTCCTTCGCCGGCGGCAACATCATCCTCGGTGGCAGCGGCAGCGACCTGATCGAAGGGCGCGGCGGTGACGACATCATCGACGGTGACAAGTGGCTCAACGTGCGCATCAGCGTGCGCGCCAACAACGACGGCACCGGCCCTGAAGTCGCCTCGTTCAACAGCATGGAGCCGATGATACCGTTCATGTTGAACGGCACCTACAACCCCGGTCAGCTGGTGATTGTGCGGGAGATCGTCAGTGGCACTGATGCCTATGACACTGCGCTGTTCTCCGGCAATGCCGCGGAATACAGCGTCGAAGTCCAGGGCAACACGGTTATCGTCACCGACCTGGTGGCAGGCCGTGATGGTGTCGATCGCCTGACCGGCATCGAGCGCCTGCAGTTCGCTGACCAGGCTCAGGAAAGCGGTGTCGGTACCGCCTTGAACAGCGGCCCTGCAGGGCATCTGGCGATCCTCGATAACGCCACCGGCCTGCGTGACGACACGCCGGTTGCCGGGCAAGTGCTGCGGGTCAGCGCCCAGGCGGTACTGGACGCGGACAACGTCTCGGCGACCAATGCCAACGGTGCGTTGAACGGTCCGGTGGCGTACTACTGGCAGGTGGAAAACATCGCCGGTTCCGGGGTCTATGAAGACATCACCTTTGTCGCCGCGGGCGAGGCCTCGCGGGCGACCGGCACCACGTACACGGTGGCGGACGATGTCGCCGGCCTGAACATCCGCGTGCGCGCGGTGTATCAGGACGCCAAGGGCACCCTGGAAATCGTCGACTCGTCGGCCAACAGCACGCCGACCGTCGGGCCTACTGTCAATGGTCTGCTGGTGCAGAACCAGGTGCTGACCGCTGACCCATCGAGCATCGTCGATCCCGATGGCATCAGTAATCCGACGTTCACCTACCAGTGGCAGGCCACCAACGGCGTGCAGTTCGTCAACATCCCGGGCGCCACCAACAGCACCTTCACCCTGGGCCAGGCCCAGGTCGGTAATCAGGTGCGGGTGGTGGTCAGTTACGTGGATGCCTTCGGCGTTGCTGAAAGCATCGCGTCCGACCCGTCCGATCCGGTCGAGAACGTCAACGATGCACCGACCGGTGCCTTGCTGATCAGCGACACCACGCCGGATCAGGGCCAGGTACTGACTGCCCTGACCGGGGCGATCGCCGACGTCGATGGCCTGGGCACCTTCAGCTATCAATGGCAGCAGGGCACTGGCGCATCCTTCACCAACATCAATGGTGCGACCGCGCAGACCTTCGTCCCCGGCATCAACCAGGGCAACCTGCAGCTGCGGGTGATCGTGCGCTACACCGATGCCTTCGGCACCCTGGAAACCGTGACCTCGGCGGCCACCGCGGCCGTCACCGTGCCGGCCGGCCTGATACTGACGGGCAACGCCCTGGCCAACACCCTCACCGGTGGTCTGGGCAACGATGTGCTGTCGGGGTTGGGAGGCAACGACATACTCAATGGCCTGGCCGGTAACGATGTGCTCAATGGCGGCACCGGCAACGACGTGCTCAATGGTGGTGACGACAACGACACGCTGATAGGGGATGTCGGCAACGACACCCTCAATGGCGGGCTCGGCGTGGATGCCATGACGGGCGGTGCCGGCAATGACACCTACGTGGTCGACAACGTCGGTGACAGCGTGATCGAGGCGGCCAATGGCGGAACCGATCTGGTGCAAACCAGTTTGACCGCCTACCTGCTCGGCGCCAACGTCGAAAACCTGACCTACATCGGTGCGGGCAACTTCACCGGGACCGGCAACAACCTGGCCAACACCATCACCGGCGGTGCCGGCAACGACCTGCTCAATGGCGGCACCGGTGCCGACCGTTTGATCGGGCTGGGTGGCAACGACACCTACGTGGTCGACAACAACGGCGACGTGGTGGTCGAGGCGGCGAACGGCGGTACGGATACGGTGCAGACCTCGCTGGCCAACTACACCCTCGGTGGCAATGTCGAGAACCTGAGCTACACCGGCGTCGGCGCCTTCAACGGCACCGGCAACGCCTTGAACAACGTGATTACCTCCGGAGGCGGTAATGACACCCTCAATGGCGGCGGCGGCAACGACACCCTCACCGGCAACGGCGGCAACGACACGCTCAACGGCGACACCGGCAACGACACGCTGCTGGGCGGCATCGGCAACGATACCCTCAATGGCGATGCCGGCGACGACAGCCTCGACGGCGGTGACGGCATCGATACCCTGAGTGGTGGCGCAGGCAACGACACCTTGCTCGGCGGGCTGGGCAACGACAACCTCGACGGTGGTATCGGCAACGATCTGCTGCAGGGTGGCGATGGCAACGACACGATGCAGGGCGGGGTCGGCAACGATACCTTGCTTGGCGGTATCGGCAACGACACGATCGATGGCGGTGCCGGCAACGACATCGTCACCGGTGGTGCCGGCAACGATACGATGAATGCCGGTGTCGGCAACGATACCTTCCTGTTCGGCGCGGGCTTCGGGGTTGACCGGATTCTCAACTTCGACGCCAACGCGGCAGGCGGCCAGGACCGTATCGACATCACCGCCCTCAACATCACTGCGGCGAACTTTGCCGCCAGCGTGGTCGTCACCGATGTCGGTGCCGACACCCTGGTCAGCATCGGAGCGACGGACTCGATTCGCCTGGTAGGGGTGGCCAACGCAGGGACAGTGACGGCTGCGGACTTCATCTTGGCAACATGAGGGACAGGGCAGGGATGACGTGTGTGAACTGTGGGAGCGAGCCTGCTCGCGAAGGTCGTCAACGATGACGTGTGCTGCCTGAATCAACGCGGCGGACTATCGTTCTTCGCTGGCAAGCCAGCTCCTACAGGTTTCACGGTGACCGCAGATTGTGTGATCGGCCGCTGATTCTGTAGGAGCGAGCCTGCTCGCGAAAAATGCCCAGGCACCGCGTTGGTTCTGGATGAACGCGGTGGCGTCGAGTTCTTCGCCGCGATGAATTTGATGCGGTTTATCCTGCCTCAATAAACCTGCGGCACGATGATTTCCGGTGGGGTCGGGCTGCGCGAATAGTCTTCCTGGCGCAGGCGCTCCGGCAACTCGATACTGGCCTGTTCAACTTCTTCATAGGGCATCTGCGCCAGCAGGTGGCTGATGCAGTTGAGTCGGGCCTTTTTCTTGTCGTCGGCCTGCACCACCCACCACGGCGCTTCGCTGATGTGGGTGCGCTCGAGCATGATTTCCTTGGCCTTGGTATAGGCCTCCCAGCGGCGTCGCGACTCCAGGTCCATCGGGCTCAACTTCCATTGCTTGAGCGGGTCGTGAATGCGGCTGAGAAAGCGCAGGTGCTGTTCCTGATCGGAAATCGAGAACCAGTACTTGATCAACTGAATGCCGGAGCGCGCCAGCATCCGTTCGAATTCCGGCACGGTGCGGAAAAATTCTTCGTACTGTTCCTCGTTGCAGAACCCCATCACCTGTTCGACACCGGCACGGTTGTACCAGCTGCGGTCAAACAGCACGATCTCGCCGGCGGCCGGCAGGTGCGAGACATAGCGCTGGAAATACCACTGGGTCTGTTCGCGGTCACTCGGCGCGGGCAGGGCGGCGACCCGGCAGACCCTTGGGTTGAGACGCTGGGTGATGCGCTTGATCACGCCCCCTTTGCCGGCGGCATCGCGCCCTTCGAACAGAATCACCACCTTGTGCCCGGTCTTCACCACCCAACTCTGCAGCTTCACCAACTCGCCCTGCAAACGAAACAGCTCGCTGAAATAGCGACGGCGCTCGGCCTTGGCCGGTGAATCGTCGAGGTGACCTTCGAACAGCGAAGCCAGGTCGTGATCATCCTCCAGCAACTCCAGCTCCAGTTCTTCGTCACTGTGATCGAGCAGCTCGCGGTGAATGCGTTGCATCAGGGTGTCGTTGGTTAACAGCATGTTCAAAGCTCCCGACCCAGTTGAAAGCACCGATGCTAGCCCCGCGACTGTGACGTTCTGGTGACGAAACGTCTGTCAGAAAAATTCCCAATGTCATCCTGATGTCATCTACCCCGTGCAGGATCGCCAAAACCGGTTTTTTGCCCTCGGCGGATGAAGTTGCCAGGAGTTCCTCACGTGAAAGAAGACGCATCGCTATTCGCCGCTATCGACCTGGGCTCCAATGCGTTTCGCCTGATGATTGGCCAGTCGGTCAAACGCAACCAGCGCCTGATGATCCAGGAAGTCAAAACCCTGCGTGAGCCGGTGCGCCTGGCAGAAGGTCTGCAGGCGGGCGCATTGGACGAAATGGCCCTGGACCGCGGTTGGCAGGCACTCGCCCGGTTCGGCAAGAAGCTGCGCGGCTTCGAGGCCGGGCGGGTGCGCGCGGTGGCCACCAGCGCCGTGCGCGAAGCCAGCAACGCACGGCTGTTTCTCGCCGACGCCGAGCGCCACCTGGGCTTTGCGATTGATGTCATCTCCGGTCAGGAGGAGGCGCACCTGGTGTATGCCGGGGTGGCGCACCGCACGCCGGGCACCGAGTGCCGGCGGTTGGTGGTGGACATCGGCGGCGGCTCCACCGAATTGATCCTCGGCCGCGGCGATCAGCCCCTGGTCACCGAAAGCATTGCCATTGGCAGCGGCACCTTCGGCGCACGGTATTTCCAGGGCGGCGCTATCAGTGCTGAAGCCTTGCTCGAAGCCGAGCGTGTCGCCACCCTGCAGTTCGAACGGATTGCCGGTCGCTATCGAAAACTGGGCTGGAACCAGGCGATAGGTTCCTCGGGTACCGCGCGGATGCTGGCCAAAGTCCTCAAGGCCAACGGCCTGAACGACGGCGGCAAAGGCGGCATTACCTATGTCGGCCTGCTGCGTCTGTTGTTACGCCTGCTGGAGGCGGGCCATGTCAGTCAGCTCAGGCTCGCCGGCCTACCCAGCCATCGCCTGAGCATCCTGCCCGGCGGACTGACCCTGATGCTGGCCGCGTTCAAGGTGTTCGGGGTCTCGCACATGACCGCCTCCGAGCCGGGTCTGCGCTTTGGCGTGTTGCATGGGCTGATGAGCAGTCGCTGATCAGCGCCCGCAATCACCGGCCCATGAGCAACCCGGAAAAACTGCTAACGTAAAGTGACCAAACATCAAAAGGATGGCCGCCATGCGTTACACCCTGTTCGACAATCAGAGAGACGTCATCATCCTGCTTGCGCGCATTTTGTTGATGATCCTGTTCATCATGTCCGGCTGGAGCAAGATGACCGGCTTCGAAGGCACGGTGGGCTACATGGCGTCACTCGGCGCGCCGATGCCACCGGTGGCGGCAGCGATTGCGGTGATCATGGAGTTTTTCGTGGCGATCCTGCTGGTGCTGGGCTTCTACACCCGACCACTGGCGTTCCTCATGGCCTTGTTCGTCCTCGGCACCGCGCTGATCGGCCATAGCTTCTGGACCATGGAAGACGCCCAGCGCGCCGCCAACACCACGCAGTTCTTCAAGAACCTGAGCATTGTCGGCGGCATGCTGCTGTTGAGCGTCACCGGCGCCGGGCGCTTCTCGGTGGATGGTCGCTGAGCAGGGCCGCGCTCCCTTGACTCGGCAGGGGCATGGCCGCATCGCCGGCCTGTCCCTGCTGCCCCCCACGCATCGACTCAGCGCACCAGGCTCAACGGTGTACGCGGGGTGCTGACTTCCTCTTCATGGCACGTTCGATCGGGATTGTGGCTGTACGGCCAGGCGAACGGCGCGTCGTCGGCGTTTGCGCTGGGCGCCGGGGCGGCGAGTTCTTCCAGGTGGGGAATGATGTCGTCCGGCTTGAGCACCAGCACATCGCTGTCCAGCGAATCGAGGATCATCTCCGCCGTGTTGCCAATCAAGGCCCCCCGCAGGCCACTGCGCGCCACACTGCCGATCACCGTCAACGCCACTTCCAACTTGTGCGCCATATAAGGAATCAGTACGTCGGGAGGACCTTCCTCGACATGCAGGTGTTCGTCGCTGATGTGGAACTCGTGCTGGAACCGCCGGCATTGGTCGCGATAGTAGTCCTGGATACTTTCCTTGCGTTGAAACAGCGGATCGCTCGACGAGAGCATGGGGTAGGGGTGGGCGCACATCAGGTGCAGGGTGCCACCGGTGAGCTGGGCGATGTCATAGCCGTGGCTGACGATGCCGGAATGCAGGATGCGATGCTCGACATCCGTGCTGCCGGCATCGACGGCGGCGAGAAAGGTGCCGCCGGTCCAGTGCCGGTTGGTCTTGACCATCACCACCGGGCTCGGGCAGTAACGCAACAGCTTCCAGTCCTCGGGCGTCAGCAGGGCCTTGGTCAGCGGGTTGTCATTGAGGTGCTGCTTGATCACCAGCCCGCAACCCTCGGCCTGTTGCGCGGCAATGATGGTCCTGTGGATGCTGCCCTGCCAGGCCTGCTGGGCACTGACGCTGTAACCTTCCTCGCAGAGATAACCTTTCAGGTCATTCAAATAGGCTGACTGTTGGTTGCCCTTGTTGCAGACCAGCAAGTGCAGGTGGGATGAAGTGGCGCGGGCGATCATTTTTGCTCGGTGAAGGACCGGCTCGCTGGGCTGCTGCGAGTCCATTACCACCAGGGTGCTCCGTACGGTGTGCATGGGAATGTCTTCCTCTGGCTGCGTGCACTTTTATTGATTGTTGGAAGTTGAGTTGCCTATTTTGTTTTTAACTTTCAGTTGGTCGTGGATCCAATTGCGTTCGTTGTTTCATATGTTTGGCGTTATCGTTTCATGACCGATACATAAGTGCTGTTTGCTTGTAATGCCCCGGAAACACTGGGCGTAAATGGCGCCAAGTGTGTTTCAAGTTGTATCTTGACTACAAAGTTCACTGTTGTTAAAAAACAGCGGCCACGGCTGAATTGCCGCGGCCGAATTCATATATCCGGGCGTGCGGGTCGCGATGGCAGTGGGCAGGTATTATGGAGGGCGTTCGGCGTGGCGCCTACGCAACTGGTCGGATGCTTTAGTTTGTTTGTAATTAAGCGGCGGGGTATTGCAGGTTTTATTATATATATACGGAGATTATCCGGCGCGCCGTCCTGGCAACTTCAAAAGATCCTGGCGTTGCCGATAACGGTGTGCCGAACGTGGATATTCGGCACACCTGCGGTTCAATTGAGTTGCTCTGAATTCAATCGAGTACACACATTCAACGCTTCTTCGCGATTCTCGTAGACGTGCTGCTGGCTGGGCGCCGTTTCATCCATACCGTCCACCACCCGATAACGCCACATCCCCGTTGGCTGGCCCTGAGCGTTGAGCACGTTGGTATCGACCATCTTGAATCTGGCTTGCATGGGGCAGCTCCAGTCGTTCAGTGAAGCGTCACCAATACAGGCATATTGCCACTCTTTCAAGTGGCTCTCGGCAGCTGTGCGAGTTTTTTCGATAACTTGACCGAAATCAACCGGATAAGTTGAGGTGGCGGGTACGCTGCAAGGGCAGTTGGCGAACCCTTTGCGCCGCAACCGGAGCGAGAATTCCATGCTCTATCCACTGTTGTTGACCTTGCACCTGTTCGCCGCGCTGGTGTTCATCGGCACGGTGTTCTTCGAGGTACTGTTCCTCGAATCCATTCGCAAGCAGTTGCCGGCCAAGGTCATGTTGCTGGTCGAACAGGGTATCGGCCGTCGTGCCCGGACCTTGATGCCCTGGGTATTGCTGGTGCTGTTCGGGGCGGGGCTGGGGATGGTCTGGCTGCGTTACCTGCCGATCCTCGGCGCGCCACTGGCCAGCTCGTTCGGCACCTTGCTGCTGCTCAAGATCGTCCTCGCCGGCAGCGTGCTCCTGCACTTTCTCGGCGCCATGCTGTTGTTCAGGACCGAGCGCATGACCGCCCGCTACTCGCATTTCATCCACACCAGCCTGTTCTGCCACATGGTCGCGATCGTCCTGTTGGCCAAGGGCATGTTCTACCTGAGCTGGTGAGCGCCGGCGGTCGCTCCGGCCAGCAGCACTTGCACCGTGCTTGATGCAAATCAAGGAGCGATCTGCGCCGGGCCGCGACACTGTTGACCTGCAGCCAGTCGTGGAGACCCGTCATGCGCACCCTTTTTCATCTCCCTGATCAACCGAGCAGCCGTTGCGATCACGGCGTGCTCGACCTCGGCGGCCATGTCGACACGGCCCGATTTCACGCGGGCATTGGCTCGCTGGATCTGTTGCGGGCGCTGCGGGTGAGCCGGCACAAATGCCGTCCGCTGGCGTTGAACGTGCAACTGCCGGCGCAATGGACGGGCGACCCGTACCTGCCGCGCCTGCTGCACGAAATCGACCTGGTGGCCTGTCACCTCGGGGCAGGGCGCCGGGTCGAACAGTTTCAGCTGAGTGGCGGTACCCCGGCGCTGGCCGATCTGCGCCGGCTGATGAACCGCCTGCATCAGCGCTTCAATTTCCTCGAACACGATTGCGGTGACTACAGCATCGAGGTCGACCTGCGCCACACCAACTGGTCGACCATGGGCGCCCTGCGTGACCTCGGCTTCAACCATGTCAGCATCGGCGTACCCGACCTCGGTGCAGAGACCGCGCCGAAGTTGACCAACCACCAGAATCCGGCGCCGATCCATTCGCTGATCGATGCCGCGCGCACCTTCGGTTTTCGCTCGGTCAACGTCGACCTGGGGTACGGCCACGCCTGGCAGACCCCCGAGAGTTTTGCGCAGAAACTGGCGAGCCTGCTCGAACTGGAGCCGGACCGCCTGCTGGTGTTCGATTATGCCCGGCCACCGCAGCGCTACCGGTCCGGTGCAGCGGATGTGCAAAGGGCGTTCTGCAACGAACAGGACAAGGCCGCGATGCGGCGCCTGTGCTTCGAGCAATTGGCCGATGCCGGCTATCACTACCTGGGGCTCGGGCAGTTCGTGCGTCCCGACGACGATCTGGCGATTGCCCAGGAACGCGGACGGCTGCGACGCCATTGCGAGGGATTCACCCGTCACGGCTACTGCGACAACATCGGCCTGGGTCTGGGCGCGATCAGCCAGATCGAGGACCTCTATGCGCAGAACACCGAGCAGTTGCCGAGCTACCAACAGCTGCTGGACATGGACCAGTTGCCCACCTGTCGCGGCTGGCGCTGCGAGGCCGGCAGCCAGATCAGCCACATGGTCGTGGAGCGCCTGGCCTGTGACCTGGAACTGGATATCGCGGCACTCGAGGCGCGTTACGGCCTGGTCTTCCGCCAATACTTCTGCGATGCCCGGCCTATGCTGGAGCAATTGCAGCGCAACGGCCTGATCGAATTGTCCGAGCGCTTCATCAGCATTCTCCCGGCCGGTCGACCGCAGCTGGATGCCATCTGCAACCTGTTTCAACAACCTGTGGGCGCTGCACAACCTGACTCGCACAGCGAGTGGATAAACCATGACCCGTTCATTTGATTTCAATCGCGCCCTGGTGCAGAAGTACGACCTGCCGGGGCCGCGCTACACCTCGTACCCGACCGCGCCGCAGTTTCACCAGGCGTTTGCCGTCGACGACTATCAGCAGGCCGCGGCTGCCAGCAACCAGGCAGCGACGCCGAAACCGCTGTCGCTGTACATCCACATCCCGTTCTGCAAGAGCCTCTGTTACTACTGCGCCTGCAACAAGATCATCACCCAGAAGACCCATCGCGCGGTCGAGTACCTGAGCTACCTCAAGCGCGAAATCGCCATGCAGGCGGCCTTGTTCGACCGCTCGCGAACCCTCACCCAACTGCACCTGGGCGGCGGCACGCCGACCTACCTGACCCGCGAGCAACTGGCCGACCTGATGGACTGCCTGCACCAGGCCTTCGTCATGGACGACAGCGACAACCATGAGTTCTCCATCGAAGTCGACCCGCGCACCATCGACACCGAGCAGATCCAGGCCCTGCGCCACCTGGGCTTCAATCGCCTGAGCTTTGGCGTGCAGGACTTCGACCCGGACGTGCAGGCCGCGGTCAATCGGGTGCAGAGCGAGGAGCAGATTTATGCGCTGGTGGCAGCGGCGCGCGCGGCCCGATTCAAGTCGGTCAGCGTCGACCTGATCTACGGCCTGCCGTTGCAGACCCAGGACAGTTTCGCCGTGACCCTGGACAAGATCATCGCTTTGCGCCCGGATCGTATCGCCGCCTACAGCTACGCGCACTTGCCGCAGATGGTCCGCGCGCAACGGCTGATCCGTCCGGCCGACATGCCACCGCCGGAGCGCAAGCTGCAGTTGCTGGAGCTGACCATCCGCCGCCTGACCGAGGCCGGCTACGTGTACATCGGCATGGACCACTTCGCCCTGCCGGACGACGAACTGGCGCTGGCCCGGGCCGACGGCACCTTGCAGCGCAATTTCCAGGGCTATTCGACCCACGCCGATTGCGACCTGATTGGCCTCGGCGTGTCGTCCATCGGCAAGGTCGGCGACAGCTACAGCCAGAGCGTCAAGGAGCTTTCGCAGTACTACGCGCGGCTCGACCAGGGCCTGTTGCCGGTGCACCGTGGCTATCGCCTGAGCGAGGACGACCGGCTGCGCCGCGAAGTGATCAGCGACCTGATGTGCCATGGCCGCATCGACTTCGGCAAATTCGAGGCGCGCTACGGCATCGACTTCAACGAGTATTTTGCCGACGCGCTGGCGCAACTGCGCGAGCACGTGCGCGATGAATTGCTGGAGATTCACCCGGACCGCTTGCTGTTGTTGCCCGCCGGCTACCTGATGATGCGCAGCGTGGCCATGGCCTTCGACGCCTACCTGGGCGGCGAGCAGAAGGGCAATTTTTCGCGCACCGTTTGAGGCCTTGCAGGCAAGCTTGACCGCGATCAAGTTTGCCCGCGGTTCCGCTGGCAGTGACTCGACCAGGGCCGTAGCGTGGTGGCCAAACCCGCTTTCGACCCCGGTGCCCGATGAACGCCAACGCGACCTGCGACCTCAAGACCGAACCCTTCTACCAAGCGCAAGACAACGAACAGGTGCTGTTCGAACAGGCCTGGCACCACGGCATGCCGGTGCTGATCAAAGGCCCCACCGGCTGCGGCAAGACCCGTTTTGTCCAGCACATGGCCCACCGCTTGAACTTGCCGCTGTACACCGTCGCCTGCCACGACGACTTGAGCGCCGCCGACCTGATCGGCCGCCATCTGATCGGTGCCCAGGGCACCTGGTGGCAGGACGGGCCGCTGACTCGGGCGGTGCGTGAGGGCGGTATCTGCTACCTCGACGAAGTGGTCGAGGCGCGCCAGGACACCGTGGTAGTCCTGCATCCATTGGCCGACGACCGCCGCGAGCTGTTCCTCGAGCGCACCGGCGAAGTGCTCAAGGCGCCGCCTTCGTTCATGCTGGTGGTGTCGTACAACCCCGGCTACCAGAACCTGCTCAAGGGCATGAAACCCAGCACCCGCCAGCGTTTCGTGGCCATGCGTTTCGGCTATCCGGCTGAGGCTGAAGAGGTGCGCATCGTCGCCCGCGAAGCCCAGGTCGACAGCGCGCTGGCGGCGCAGGTGGTCAAGCTCGGGCAGGCGTTGCGCCGGCTCGATCAGCATGACCTGGAAGAAGTCGCCTCGACCCGCTTGCTGATTTTCACCGCGCGCATGATCGGCTCCGGCATGAGCCCACGGCAGGCCTGCATGGCCTGCCTGGCCGAGCCCTTGAGCGATGACCCGGTGACGGTCGCGGCGCTGATGGACGTGGTCGATGTCCACTTCGGCTGAGGCCGCCAGCCTTGCCCGCAGGCACCTGCCGGGCGATCTGGCGATGTGGCTGTTCATCCTCGCCGAACTGTCGGTGTTCGCCCTGCTGATCCTCGCGTTCGCCGTGACCCAGGCCCTCAAGCCGCAGCTGTTTGCGCAGAGCCGGCTACTGCTCGACACCTCCACCGGCCTGGCGCTGACCCTGAGCCTGCTCAGCGCCGGCGGCCTGGCCGCGTTGGCGGTGGAGCAGGCCAGGCAATCACAACCGCGTCGTGCTGGTTGGCTGTTGCTGGCAGCGCTGCTGGTGGCCAGTGTCTATGTGCTGCTCAAGCTCGGCGAGTATCGGCATTTGCTGGCGGCGGGGCTGGGCCTGGAGCACAACACTTTCTTCACCCTGTACTGGATCCTCACCGGCTTCCACTTCGTCCACGTGCTGCTGGGCATGTTGATCCTTGGCTGGCTCGCGCTGCGCTGTGCACGGGGTGCCTACGGCGCCGGTGATCGCAGCGGGCTGGAATCCGGTGTGCTGTATTGGCACATGGTCGACCTGGTGTGGGTGGTGCTGTTTCCGCTGGTCTACCTGCTCAATTGAAGTGAGGGCCCATGTCGGCTTCCAGGCTGTTGTTGTGCTGTTGGGCGGCGCTGGCCGTCTTGAGTATCGGCACTGTGTTGTTGGCCCGATCCGGGGCGAGCGCAGGGCTGTCCATGGCAATCCTGCTGGTAGCGCTGGGCAAGGCCTGGTTGATCACCGACGGTTTCATGGAGCTGCGTCGCGCGCCGTTGCTGTGGCGTTGTTTGCTAGTGGGCTGGCCGCTGGCGTTGCTGGGATCGGTGGCGTTGACCCTGATGCTGCTGTCCGGCAATACCTGAGCAAAACCATCTGCCTTTCTTGATCGCCATCAAGCAGGTTCCAGCCCCGCGCTTCCTATCATGGACGGGCCAAGCAATGAGGAAGCGACGATGTCAGAGACCTTCACCAAAGGCATGGCGCGGAATATCTACTTCGGGGGAAGTATCTTTTTCTTCCTGATATTCCTCGCCTTGACCTATCACACCGAACAGACCTTTCCCCAGCGCAGCAACGAGGCGCAGCTCACCGAGTCGGTGATTCGCGGCAAGACGGTCTGGGAGCAAAACAATTGCATCGGCTGCCACACGCTGCTGGGCGAGGGCGCCTACTTCGCGCCCGAGCTGGGCAACGTGTTCCAGCGTCGCGGCGGCGAGGAGGGCTTCAAGCCGTTCCTCCACGCCTGGATGAAAATGCAGCCGCTGAATGTCCCGGGGCGGCGCGCCATGCCGCAGTTCAACCTGAGCGAGCAGGAGGTGGATGACATCGCCGAGTTCCTCAAGTGGAGCTCGAAGATCAACACCAACGGCTGGCCGCCAAACAAGGAGGGCTGAGACATGAACAAGGTCAATCCACACCTGAAATTCGCTTCGCAAGCCGTCGCCAAACCTTACTTCGTGTTCGCCCTGATGCTGTTTCTCGGCCAGGTGCTGTTCGGTTTGATCATGGGCCTGCAATACGTGATCGGCGACTTCCTGTTCCCGGTCATCCCGTTCAACGTGGCGCGGATGGTCCACACCAACCTGCTGATCGTCTGGCTGCTGTTCGGCTTCATGGGTGCCGCCTACTACCTGATTCCCGAGGAGGCCGACCGAGAACTGCACAGCCCGAAACTGGCGATCGTGCTGTTCTGGGTGTTCGCCGCCGCCGGCGTGCTGACCATCCTCGGCTACCTGCTGGTGCCCTATGCGGGGCTGGCGCGGCTGACCCACAACGAGCTGCTGCCGACCATGGGCCGCGAGTTCCTCGAGCAGCCGACCATCACCAAGATGGGCATAGTGGTGGTCTGCCTGGGCTTTCTCTACAACATCGGCATGACCCTGCTCAAGGGCCGCAAGACCACGGTCAGCATGGTGATGATGACCGGGCTGATCGGCCTCGCGGTGTTCTTCCTGTTCTCTTTCTACAACCCCGGCAACCTGGCCCGCGACAAGTTCTACTGGTGGTGGGTGGTGCACCTGTGGGTGGAAGGCGTGTGGGAACTGATCATGGGTTCGATGCTGGCGTTCGTGCTGATCAAGATCACCGGCGTCGACCGCGAAGTGGTGGAGAAATGGCTGTACGTGATCATCGCCATGGCGCTGATTACCGGGATCATCGGCACCGGTCACCACTTCTTCTGGATCGGCGCGCCGGAGGTCTGGCTGTGGGTCGGTTCGATCTTCTCCGCCATGGAACCGCTGCCGTTCCTGGCCATGGTGGTCTTCGCCTTCAGCATGGTGCGCAACCGCCGCCGGCAACACCCGAATCGGGCGGCCACGCTCTGGGCCAAGGGCACCACGGTCACCGCGTTTTTCGGCGCGGGTGTCTGGGGTTTCCTGCACACCCTGGCCCCGGTGAACTTCTACACCCACGGCTCGCAACTGACCGCGGCCCACGGTCACCTGGCGTTCTACGGTGCTTACGCAATGATCGTCATGACCCTGATCAGCTACGCCATGCCGCGTTTGCGCGGCCTCGGTGAAGCGGCCGACGAGCGTTCGCAGACCCTGGAAGTCTGGGGATTCTGGTTGATGACCCTGTCGATGGTGATGATCACTCTGTTCCTGACGGCGGCCGGGGTGGTGCAGGTCTACCTGCAACGCTGGCAGGCCGACGGCATCGCCTTGCCGTTCATGGCCACGATGGAACAGTTGCAAGGTTTGTTCTGGGCGCGCCTGGTGTCCGGTGTCGGCTTCTTCGCCGGGCTGCTGTGCTACCTGCTCAGCTTCCGCCAGCGCGGGCGAGCCGCGTTGCGCGCACCGGCGGCGGTGGTGCCGTCCTGAGTATTGGAAAGGGTTGGCCCGGCTGGTACAGCGGGCCGTTTTCGGATCTGCAATAAGGCAACCAAAATGGCCTTCAGCGTCGAACTGGAAGAATGGGTCGGCAGTGTCTGGCACCGTTTCATCACCCGCCGCGCCAGCGTGGATTTTCCCGAGGCGCGGGTCGAGTTGCTCAGTCAGCAACGCTCGTTGGCAGTGTTGTTTCGCGCCATGGGTGGGGCCGGCGGGATCGCCCTGGAAGCGGCCAGCGAGCGCGACTTGCTGCTGCGACGCAACCTGCTGCAGCAGATCGCCGGCACCTGCCGGCAAGTGCCGCTGGCCTGGTGTGATCCGGCGCATTTGCGCTTGCCACCGAACCTGGCGGTATTTCCCGAGGTTGCCCTCAATCAGGAGCTCTATCGCTGGCTGGCCTTGCTGGCGGCGCAGGCCGGGCCGATGCAGCACTGGGGCCGCGACAATCAGCGCTGGACGTTGCAGCTGTTGCAGCGCTTTCCGGCCTTGCGCGGGCGCTATCAGCGGCTGGTCGAAGCGCACTTGTTGTTACGCCCCGATCCGGCGTCGCTAAAACCAAGCGAAGCGGCGCTGGAACGGGCGCTGTGTCAGGCGCTGCGCGAGCCCGGCAGTGTCGAGCATTTCCCCCGTAGCGAACGTTCCGCCTGGCCGTTGCCACTGTGGCTGTACCCGCCCAACAGTCTGTCCAGCCCGCAGGCCGCAGACCTGGGCGACGATTCAGAGGAATCGTTGACCACCGCTCCCGGTGAGCAAAAAGCCGGACGCAAGCGCGCCACGCGCATCGATGACGCCCGTCGCGACGGTGGGTTGCTGGTGGTGCGTCTGGAGAATCTGTTCAGTTGGACCGAACACGTCGACCTGGATCGCTGGGCCGACGACGGCGAAGACCCGGACGCCGCGCGGGTCGCCGATGATCTCGACGAGCTGACCCTGTCCCGTACCCGGCTGCGCAAAGGCGGCGGTCTCAAGTTGCACCTCGACCTGCCACCGGCGGACGTCGACGATGTGCCGCTGGGGCAGGGCATCAAGTTGCCGGAGTGGGACTACCGCAAGCAGCAATTGCAGGAAGATTTCGTCAATCTGCAAATGATGCTGCCCCGCGACTCGGAGGCGCAGCCATTGCCGACACGACTCAAGGCCTCGGCGCAGAAACTGCGGCGCCAGTTCGCCCATCTGCGCAACGACCGCCAGTGGTTACGCCAGCAGCCCCAGGGCGCGGAACTGGACTTGCAGGCCTGGCTGGATTTCCGCGTCCAACGCGAGCAGGGCCAGTCCGTCGAACGCGGTTTGTTCATGGAGCGCCGGCAGACCCGCCGCGACCTGGCGTGCCTGTTGCTGGCGGACCTGTCGATGTCCACCGACGCTCACCTCAACGATCAGCAGCGGGTCATCGAGGTGATCCGCGACAGCCTGCTGCTGTTCGGAGAAACCCTGGCGGGATTGGGTGATGACTTTGCGCTGTATGGATTCTCTTCATTGCGTCGCCAGCAGGTGCGGATGCAGGAGCTGAAATCCTTCAGCCAGCGCTACGACGACCACACACGTGGCCGCATCCAGGGACTCAAGCCCGGCTACTACACGCGCATGGGCGCAGCGATCCGCCAGGCCACCCGTGTGCTGGTCAAGAGCAAGCGGCGCAGCAAGCTGTTGCTGCTGCTCACCGATGGCAAACCCAATGATCTGGATCTCTACGAAGGACGTTACGGCGTCGAAGACACCCGCCAGGCAGTGCTCGAAGCTCGGCGCCAGGGCCTGGTGCCGTTCTGCATCACCATCGACCGCGAAGCCGGCGCCTACCTGCCCTACATGTTCGGCGCCCACGGCTACACCCTGATTCGGCAACCGGAACAGCTGCCGCTGCGTTTGCCGCAGGTGTATCGGCAGCTTATCCAATCTTGAACTGCCGCACCCACAAGGGATTTGTGGATGATCACAAATGCTGCGGAGCTTGCAAAACCTCGTGGCAAGCTGGCTTGTCGGGTCGGCGCATCGCAGCGAAGACAATCCCCAGCCATGCATCGCCAGACCCGACGCCTTCGCCGGCAAGCCGGCTCCTACACACGGAGCTCTGGCTCGATCACTAATACTGCGGTGTTTACACAACCCTGTAGGAGCTGGCTTGCCAGCGAAAGCGTAGTCCGATCCAACGCACCTGTTGAATGAAAGATCGCGTTCGCTGCGATGCGGCGGCCCGACAGTCCGGCTTCCTCAGATGCGGTCTCGCTGACAGTCCGCTGGCGCTGAAGCTGCTCGGACATTTCAAATTTCGTTGTTCAACGAGGGAGCAAATCGGCTACCGCACGATGGCATTCATCTGCACGATCAAAAAATAACGATGAACGGTAGTTGTTTGGCCCGGTTTAGTATCTTTACCTGTCAAGTTTGCCAGTAGCCATACGCTCAACATTAGCGCTTCATTGATGTTGCGCCGCCAAGTATTTCGACGCGCAGCAAACATGAGATTCTTGAGAATAAGGAGAGCGAATATGGGTACGTCAATTACTACAACGGATGCTACCGGTGTCATCAAGGAAATTTCTCGAGGCTATAGTCTACCGGGAGTCCTCTCAAGCAAGATCGCCATAGTTACTCCTGATGATGGATCCAAGGACTTGGGGGTTGAGATAGGAAAGAATGTTGATGGTTCTTCCGGCAAACCGATATTTTCTGTAGGCGATAAAGTTAGCTATACAATTATGTCAAGCCCTGACAGAAATGTCGCAACTGGGCTAAAAAAGATGTCCTGACTGGGCCTCAGAAGCCAGTACATTCCTGCTCAAGCACTTCCTGGTGCTCCCAATTGGGAGCACCGGAATAAAAGCTGGTGCCGCGCGCTGTGCCCAAGTAGATGGAGTATCAGGTGACGGCGTTCCGACGAAGAGCCAGAGCATGCCGCGAGCATCCAGGATGGGCGTATGTGGGAGCGAGCCTGCTCGCGAAAAACCCAAAGGCGCCGCGTTTCTTTTGGCTGCCCGCGTCAACGTTCACGAGATCTACGAGCAGCGGCGCGGGGCCGCCCCTTAGGTGAAGGGAAGGTGCAGCCCACTAACGCGGCAACCAGAAAAACATCGCCACGCAAAACACACTCAGGCCAACACAAAACCACTGAAACCGGCGCAAACGCTGTTTTGCCGCATGGGCAGTGTGCAACGGCAGGGGCATGCCGCAGTGGTGGCAGTCGCGGCTGCCGGCGGGGTTGGGGTGTTGGCAGTAGAGGCAGACGGGCAGGGTGCTCACTCGAATTGTTCCAGGCGTGGACGATCGAGGATGCTGATGTGCCGGCCATCCTGGGTGATGATCTGCTCATCGATCAGCCGGCGAATGATCCGCGAAAAAGTCTCCGGCTGGATCGACAGGTGCCCGGCAATCAACTGCTTGGCCATCGGCAGCTCGAAATGACTGTCCACCGTTTGCTGGCGCACCAGTTGGGTCAACAGATAGCGCACCACCCGGTGGGTGGCGTTTTTCAGCGACAGGGTTTCGATCTCGTTGACCCGCTGATGCAGGCGTACACACAGCTTGCCCAGCAGCGCCAGGGTCAGCCGGCTGTTGCTTTGCAGCAGGTGCAGGTAAGTGCTGTTGGAAAACCGGTAGAGCTGGGTCGGCCCCACGGCTTCGGCGGAGGCCACGTAATTGGGGGTGTCCATCAGCATCATCGCTTCGGCGAAGGTTTGCCGGTCGCCCAGCACCTCAAACACCTTCTCCTGGCCGTCAGGCGTCAGCCGATAAATCTTCACCGCCCCGGCAATCACAAAGTAGAACGAATCGGCCGGCTCACCCTGGCGGAACAGCGGTTCGCCCTTGTCGACGCTGAGCAAATGGCTGGTGCCCATCAGTTCATCCATCTGTTCGTCGTTCAAGGGTTCGAACAGATGGTGGCTGCGCAGGATCTGGTGGTGGACGCGGTGGAGGACCATGGCAAGGCTTCCTTGAAAGTGAAATTCGGCTTAGACGAGACCCAGAGAAAGACCACTGGCCACGGCGAGGACGGAACTCAATACGACGAACCAGGCCAGGGGCTGAATGACTTTGCTCATGACGACTCCGGACGAGTGAAAAAGGGTTGGGATTACCCTGTTCAGCAAGACTCGGGCCAGCCGCAATCTGTCGCCTCAGCGCGATCCCTGTAGGAGCGAGCTTGCTCGCGAAAAACCCGAGATCGCCGCGTTTATCCAGGCATTGCGCGTTATCGTTGACGTCCATCGCTAGCAAGCTAGCTCCTACAGGTTATGGATGTATGTGGTAATAATGACCCTGCCTGTTAGGGTTAAAGCGACCATAAATGGTTATTTTTACCCCGGCGTCGAATCGCTGCTCCCGATCAAACCCCCGTCGCTGCAACGCCAAGCCCCTCAGGCATGACGCTTGCACTGTTGATCTGCAACAACGACGGTCGATCACTACTCTCTGATGATCGTCCGCGGATGGACCCGGACACTGCCGGGCATGCAGAGGAGTAGCGACATGCAAGTGCTCGAACGCAGCAAAGCGATGGCAATCCCGCCGCTGTTACGCCTGGCTTTCCGGCCGTTTTTCCTCGCCGGTTGCCTGCTGGCGCTGCTGGCCATACCGCTGTGGCTGGCGGCTTTCAGCGGTTCGATCAGTGACTGGCAGCCGGCGGGTGGCTGGTTGGGCTGGCATCGGCATGAGCTGCTGTTCGGCTTCGGCCTGGCGATCATCGCCGGCTTCCTGCTGACCGCAGTCCAGACCTGGACCGGCCGCCCCGGACTCAGCGGCCGACCGCTGGCCGCCCTGGCACTGGTGTGGTTGCTGGCGCGGGTGGCTTGGTTGGTCAATGCACCGTGGGCGCTGCTGGTCGTGCTCGAACTGGCTTTCCCGCTGGCCGTGGCGGCACTGATGGGCATCAGCCTGTGGCAGGTGCGGCAGAAGCGGAACTACCCGATTGTCGTGGTCCTGCTGTTGCTGGCGCTGGCTGACGGCTTGTCCCTGTATGGGCTGAGCGCCGGTCACGAAGGCTGGCAGCGTCAGGGTGTGTTGAGCGGCATCTGGCTGGTGGCGGCGATGATGGGCCTGATCGGTGGCCGGGTGATTCCGTTTTTCACCCAGCGCGGTCTCGGTCGGGTCGACGCCGTTGCGCCATGGCCATGGCTCGACTGGCTGCTGTTGATCGGCTCGCCGCTGGTGGCGTTGCTCTACGCGGCAGGTCCCGCGCTGAGCCCGAACCTGTGGGTTGGCGTGCTGTTCGCGGTGCTCGGCGTCGGTCACCTGATTCGCCTGCTGCGCTGGCAGGACCGCGCCCTGTGGCGTGTGCCGCTGTTGTGGTCGCTGCACCTGGCCTACGCCTGGCTGGCGGTGGCCTGTCTGGGCATGGCGCTGTGGCACTTCGGTGTGGCGATCAACCCGAGCCTGGCGGTGCATGCCCTGACCATTGGCGCCATGGGCGGACTGGTGCTGGCGATGATCGCCCGGGTCACCCTCGGCCACACCGGCCGGCCATTGCAGCCGCCAGCGGGCATGAGCCTGGCGTTCATTCTGTTGAACCTGGCGTGCCTGAGTCGGGTTGGCCTGATCTTGTGGTTGCCGATGCCGGCGCTGTGGCTGGCGGGTGTGTGCTGGGCCCTGGCCTTCGGGCTGTATGCCTGGCGCTATGCACCGATGCTGCTGCGCACCCGGGTCGATGGACATCCCGGCTAAGCCCGCGAACTCAAGGAGATCTTCGCTGATGTATCCCTATCTGTTGGTTACCCACCTTTTGGCGGCCATTGCCTTTATCGGCACGCTGTTCTTCGAAGTGGTGATTTGGCACAGCGCCCGCCGGCAATTGTCGGACACCTCGCAAGCAGGTGCCGAACAGGCCATCGCCGTCCGTTCGCGCAAGGTCCTGCATGGCGTGGTGGTGCTGTTGTATGGCGCCGGTATTGGCCTGGCCTGGCAGTACCGCGGCGCCCTGAGCCAGCCGCTGGCGAGCAGTTTCGGGACGTTGTTGAGCCTGAAGATTGTGTTGGCGTTGAGCATCATCGGCCACTACTTGCTGCTGGCGTACTGGCTGACCCACGGACGCCTGAGCGCTACTCGGGCCACCTGGATCCGCCGCAGCATCCTCGGGCACATGGTGCTGATCGTGGTGCTCGCCAAGGCGATGTTTTATTGGCAGTGGTGAGCTGGCTCAAGGCTGGCTCGCTCTGCGCACTTGTGGGCTCTGATCTTGTGGGAGCGGGCTTGCCCGCGATTGCGGTGGATCTGATCCACCGCGGCGCTGCAATCGCTGGCAAGCCAGCTCCCACAATTCACATCAACATCAACATCAACATCAACATCAACATCAACATCATCGACAGCCGATCAATGCCGCGCCTCAAGCGCATTGACGAACAACACATTGTTCTCCAGATGAATATGCTGCATCAGGTCATCGCGAAACTCCGCCAGCCCGCGATACAACGCGCGCCAGGTGTTACAGGCATCCGCCGGCGGCGTGATCTGGTGGGTCAGGACCAGCAGTTTTTCCAGGCTTTCACCATGTTGATCATGCTCGAAACGCAGCACCTGAATCGGCGGTGCCGCCCGTGGGCCGAGGCCGTGTTGCAGCATCGGGAACAGCACCTGTTCCTCCTTGCACATGTGCCCTTCGAGTTCCTGCTGCATCTCGCAGAGCAGTTCGGCCAGGCCGTTGGGGCAGGTGCTGCGTGCGCCGTGAACCTGCTCGACGCGCCTCGCCAGGCGGATCAGTTCCGGCAGTTGCTCGCGGTGGCGAGCGTGATAACGCGACAACAAATGGGCGATCAATTGCTCCAGCGGCGCCTGGCGCCAGTCGTCCTGGGTTTCGCCGCTGTCTTGCAGAATCTGCAGGGCATCGGCGATCAGTTGCGGGTCGAGTTGTTTGCTCAGGGCGGCGTCGCGCAGGCTCTTGTGCCCGCCGCAGCAGAAGTCGAGGTTGAAGGTGTGAAAGATCCGCGTGGCACCGGGAATATCGCAGGCCAGTTGGCCCAGGCTTTGTTCCAGCAGGTTGTGGCTCATCAGGGGTTCCTCTCGGGTGGTAACGGTTCCCCAAGCTCATTGCATAGCAGATGCCAAATTTAACTGATTGATATCAATGGAATAATTTTTAACGGTGGTTAACTGCACCCTGAAGCATTAGGGTGAATACCACCATAGAGGGTGATAACTACCATGCTGCGTGAAAGCCTGGCCGCCGACCTGATTGTCGAGTTGCCCAATGCCGTGCGGTTGCAACGTCTGGTGCAGACCCTGCGCGAATACTTCAACAGCGGCGCCGTGGGCTTGCTGCGCCTCGACGAGGACAGCCTGCGGCCAGTGGCGACCGTCGGCCTGGTCCACGAGGCTTTGGGCCGGCGCTTCGTGATCGCCCAGCATCCACGGCTGGCGGCAATCATGGCCTCCCGCGAGCCAACCTGGTTCGAACCCGACAGTCGCCTGCCGGATCCTTACGATGGCCTGCTCGAAAACCACGTTGGCGAATCCCTGCCGGTCCACGACTGCATGGGCGTCAGCCTGTACGTGGAAGGCCGGATCTGGGGCGCGATCACCCTCGACGCGCTGCACGCCGGCACCTTCGACAGCCAGGCCCGCGAGGAACTCAAGCGCTGCACCCTGCAGATCGAAGCCGCCGTGCGGGTCACCCGGCTGGAGCAGGAAAACCGCAGCCTGCGCATGTCGCGCAGCGATCCCCAGGATCAACGAATGCCGGTCGAGGAGGGTGAGATCCTCGGCCAGAGCGAGGTCCTGCATAACTTGCTCAATGAATTGGACGTACTGGCCGACGCCGATTTGCCGGTGCTGCTGCTGGGCGAAACCGGGGTCGGCAAGGAACTGTTCGCCCGGCGTCTGCATCGCTTGTCGCGGCGCAGTCACAAGCCGCTGATCCAGGTCAACTGCGCGGCGCTCCCCGAATCGCTGGCCGAGAGCGAGCTGTTCGGCCACGTCAAAGGCGCGTTCTCTGGCGCCAGCAGCGACCGCGCCGGGCGCTTCGATGCGGCCAACGGCGGCACGCTGTTTCTCGATGAAGTCGGCGAATTGCCCCTGAGCGTGCAGGCCAAATTGCTGCGCACCTTGCAGAACGGCGAGATCCAGCGCCTGGGCGCCGACAAGCCGCTGCACGTCGACGTGCGGATCATCGCCGCGACCAACCGCCATCTGCCCGACAGCATCCGCGACGGCCTGTTTCGCGCCGATCTGTACCACCGGCTGTCGGTGTACCCGGTGCCGATTCCGCCCCTGCGCGAGCGCGGCAACGACGTGTTGCTGCTGGCCGGGCATTTCCTCGAACTCAACCGCGCACGCCTCGGCCTGCGCGGCTTGCGCCTGTCGCCAGCGGCGGAACGAGCGCTGCTGGGGTATTCCTGGCCGGGCAACATCCGCGAGTTGGAACACGTGATCAGCCGCGCCGCGCTCAAACAACTCAGTCGCGGCAGCAGTCGCGCGGCGATCCTCACTTTGGAGCCTCAAGTGCTGGATCTCGACAGCGCCGCGGGCAATCAGCCTGCGCCGCTCGAGCGTGTGCAGCTATTGCCCGCCGACGCGCCGTTCCAGGCCCTGGGCGATGCGGTCGATGAGTGTCAGCGCGAGAAGGTGCGCCAGGCCCTGGATCTGTCCGCCGACAACTGGGCCAGCGCCGCGCGGCTGCTGCAAATCGATCCCAGCAACCTGCACAAATTGGCCCGACGCCTGGGCATGAAATAAGCCTGCAACCCAGGCAGGGATTGATGGCGGTCAAGGTGATTTGACCCAGTGCCTCGCACACTGGGCCAAACCCTTTTTGGAGACCATCCATATGCCGCTTTCCCTCGCCGAGATGCGCCGCAACTACACCCTGCAAGGCCTGCAGGACGAACAGGCACTGGACGACCCGCTGGCGATGTTCGGCCAATGGCTGCAGCAGGCCCGCGACACCGAACAGCCTCCGGTGGAGGTCAACAGCATGATGCTCGCCACCGTCGACAGCGCCGGCCGACCCCATTGCCGGGTGCTGTTACTCAAGGGGCTGAGCGAGGCCGGCCTGATCTTCTTCGGCAACTACCACAGCGACAAGGGCCAGCAACTGGCAGCCAACCCCCACGCGGCGATGACCTTCTTCTGGCCCGCCATGGAGCGCCAGGTGCGCATCGAAGGCCAGGTGGTGCCACTCGATCCGGCATTGTCCGACGCCTACTTCGACTCCCGCCCCCTGGCCAGCCGTCTCGGCGCCTGGGCCTCACCGCAAAGCCGCATGCTCGCCAGCCGCGCTTCGCTGGAATCGATGCTGGAACAGACTGCGCAACGTTTCCTCGACCAACCGATCCCGCGCCCCGAGCATTGGGGCGGCTGGTGCTTGCAGCCGGAGCGGCTGGAGTTCTGGCAGGGGCGGGCGGATCGCTTGCATGATCGGCTGGATTACCGGCTGCTCAATGGGGGCTGGTGTCGGAGTCGGTTGGCGCCTTGAGGCACGCATCCGCTTGGTAGGCGGGATAGTCGGTGTAGCCGCGGGTGACGGCGCCGTTGACGCCATAGAAGGTCGCGCGGTCGCCCTCCGCCAACGGCCAGTCGTGGCGCATGCGTTCCACCAGGTCCGGGTTGGCGATGAAGGGACGACCGAAGGCGATCAGGTCCAGCTCGCCCTTGGCCAACGCGGTTTCGGCCTTGATCCGATTGAAACCACCCGCAGCCATGAGGGTGCCGCGAAACGCTTTGCGGAACTGGCTGGCGAATCCCTGCGGAATGGCTTCGGCACCAAGGGTCAGTTGGTCACTCAGGTGCACATAGGCCAGGTTGCGCGCGCTCAATGCGGCCGCGAGGCTGATCCAGGTCTCGGCCTCGTCCCCATAGGGCTGCATGTCGAACAGGCGACCGAAGGGAGAAATCCGCACGGCGACTTTTTCCGCGCCGATCGCCGCCGCCAAGGCGTCCAGCGTGTCCAGCAGGAAGCGCTGACGGTTGGCGATCGAGCCGCCGTAGTGATCATCCCGGGTATTGAGCGCGCCGTTGATGAACTGCTCGAACAGATAGCCGTTGGCGCCATGCAGTTCGATGCCATCGAATCCCGCGTCCATTGCCCGTCGTGCCGCACTGACGAAATCGCCCGAGATGCGTTGGATCTCATCAATGGATAACGCACGCGGCGTGCTGGCCTGAACCGGCCCGGCCTTGCCCGGTTCGACCCAGGCGTAGGCATTGGAGCGTTCGGCGACCACCGCCACCGACGACACGGGGGCTGCTTGCCCTGGTTGGATGGAAACATGGGACATGCGCCCGACATGCCAGAGTTGGGCGAAGATGCGCCCGCCCTTGGCATGCACCGCATCTGTCACACGACGCCAGGCCAGGGCCTGCTCGTCACTGTACAGCCCCGGGTTGAACAGGTAGCCGCAGCCTTCGCGGGAGATTGGAATGCCTTCGGAAATGATCAACCCCGCCGAAGCGCGTTGGCTGTAATACAGCACGGTGTGGTCGTCGGGGATGTCGTCCAGCGCTCTGGCGCGGGTCATGGGCGCCATCACGACGCGGTTGGTCAGCGGGGTGCCGGCCATATCAAAGGGGCTCAGTAACAAACTCATTTCAGTTCTCGATGCAGGTGGGGCGGGTAGGGTTTGAAATGCGCTCAGCTCGGCAAGACCAGACCGTCTGCCGGGGCGCCGCCGCCGACATTCGGTTGCGGCCAGACCACGTCGAGGCGGGTACGGCTGATCAGCCATTGGCCCTCCACGCGGCGGTACTCGTCTGCGTAGACGCCAAGCAACAGCAGCGGGTTGACCGAGGCAGGGCGTGAGGTATCGAAATCGATCAGGTAGCAACGGCCTTCGGCGCGGTCCTCGTCCAGCACGTCGATCCAGTGGTTGCAAACTGCATGCAGGAATGGATAAACGCCGCGCTGGTGAATGTCATACGCGGCGAATGCCTCGGCCAGCCCATCACGGATTGCCGAGCGGCCCCGCCAGATGCCACGGTCGACCTGACAGATTGCATCCTCGGTAAACAACCCGGCCAGGGCATCCATGCGGTTCGTATCCAGATAATGGCAATAGCGCAGGCGCAGATCGCGGATCGCTTCTCGGGTGAGCAGACGCGTCAGTTCGGGTTCCATAAATGCCTCGGTGAGCAAGATTTCAAAGGTGAGGCAAGTTTAATTAAGGCGTCTGGGTTTATTAATGTGCGAATATTCTCTTGAGTTGATCCCTTGAGGATGAAATCGACAGCCCTGCCGTTCGGAGAACCCATGATGCAAACCCTGCAACTCGATGGCATTCGCGAGTTCATCCTCGCGGCTCAACTGCAGAGTTTTACCGCAGCCGCTTTGCAACTGGGGGTCACCAGCTCTGCCGTCGGCAAGAGCGTTTCACGCCTGGAGAAACGCCTGGGCATCAAGCTGCTGCACCGCACCACACGCAAGTTGAGCCTGAGCAGCGAGGGCGAAATCTACCTCGCCACCTGCCTTCGGGTGATGGAAGACCTACAGCAAACCGAAGGTTCCCTGACCACTGGACACGTGGAACCCAGAGGCCGTTTGCGCATCGACCTGCCCGCAGCATTCGGGCGCCGACACATCGCCCCGGTGATCATCGATCTGGCGCGCAGGCACAGCCAACTCGACCTGGCCATGACCTTCGGCGAACGCACGGTTGATCTGGTCGCCGAGGGCATCGACCTGGCGGTGCGCATTGGTGAACTCAACGACGACCCCGACCTGGTCGCCCGGCGCCTGGGGGATCAATACCTGGTCATTTGCGCCGCACCCGACTACCTGCGCAACCACCCACCGGTGCGGGACAAAGCCGGTCTGCTGCAACACGACTGCATCATCGCCTGGCGCAAAGGCCTGCGGGCCTCGTGGCTGTTGCAAGGCCCCGACGGCCTGGAGCAGCAGGAAATCCGTGTCCGGCACGAATTCGGCGACGGCGAAATGATGCTCAAGGCCACGCTCGAAGGACGTGGCCTATGCCAGTTGCCCACATGGCTGGTTCGCGATCACCTGGTCAGCGGTGAGTTGAAAACGGTGTTGGACGACTACGCCGGTGCGCGCATGCCGATACATGTCATCTGGCCGAAAACACGTTACATCCAACCGAAAGTCCGGAGAGTGATTGATGAGTTGTTGCGGATGAAGGAGTTGCAGGCGCCGTTGTTTGAGTCGTGGGATAGGGGGGAGCAGAGTGGTTGAGGGTTAGGGGTGGGTATGACGGCTGATTTTTGCTGGAAACGGTCGACTGTTAATGGCAGCAATCGGCCAATAGCAGACATTCGATTGAGTGCCTCTTCGAACCAACCTGCCGATCTTCACCTAGCGATTGCGGCGTTTCTAGCTACGCTTGCCAGCAAGAGACTGGCGTAGGTACGCCAGCTCTTGAATTGCGGACTCGGGAGCCAACATACATGGATAGCATGCAGGACGTTTACCCATCAGCTACCGTTCTGGTGGTCGACGATACACCCGATAACCTGATGCTGATCGCAGAGTTGCTCAAGGACAAATATCGGGTCAAGGCCGCCAACAGCGGCGAAAAGGCCCTGCGCCTGCTACAGGCAGACCCGCTTCCCGACCTGATCCTGCTGGACATCATGATGCCGGGCCTGTCCGGTTATGACGTTGCCGAGCAGCTCAAGCTTGACGCTCGCATTCGCCACATACCGATCATTTTCCTGACCGCCATGACCGCTACGGAGGACGAGATTCGCGGCTTGAGCCTCGGTGCTGCGGATTACATTACCAAGCCGATCATTCCCCCGGTTCTAATGGCCAGGGTCGAGACTCAGATCAAGCTCAAGGCCGTTGCCGATTTCCTGCGCAATCAGAACGATTTTCTGGAGCAGGAAGTGCAACGGCGCACCCGCGAGGTGATCGCCATCCAGGATGTCACGATCCACGCCATGGCCTCGCTGGCTGAAACCCGTGATAACGAAACCGGCAACCACATTCGCCGCACCCAGCACTACATCAAACGCCTGGCTGAACTGTTGCGCAATCACCCGCGCTTCCGGGACTTCCTCGACGAGGACACCATCAAACTGCTCTTCAAATCGGCACCGCTGCACGATATCGGCAAGATTGGCATTCCTGATTGCATCCTGCTGAAACCGGGACGGCTGACCGCCGAAGAGTTCGAGATCATGAAAACCCACACCACATTGGGACGCGACGCCATCCAGCACGCCGAGGATCAGTTGGGAATAAACGTCGACTTCCTTCATCTGGCCAAGGAAATTGCCTACGGCCACCAGGAAAAATGGGATGGCAGTGGCTATCCACAAGGTGTGGCCACCGATGACATCCCGATCAGCGCCCGATTGATGGCCGTGGCGGATGTCTACGATGCGCTGATCAGTCGCCGCGTGTACAAGCCCGGCATGCCCCACGAGCAAGCGGTGAAAATCATCCGCGAAGGCCGGGGCTCGCATTTTGATCCGGACATCTGTGACGCGTTTCTCGCCAATGCCGAACAGTTTTGCGCAATTGCCGAGCGATTTGCCGACAGCGACCAGGACATGGCCAGGCAGTTAGCCCTGCTTGAGCAAATTGCTGATCGTCCCTGAGCCCCGCGCATCACTCTGCACATCCAGCTGAAAGAGGCCGTTTATGAACAGACTGTTCGAGATGCTCGAGCGCCTGTCCCTGCGCAGCAAATTGATCATCGGCTTCGCGGCGTTGATGACATTGATCCTGATACTCGGCGTGCAAAGCCTGCGCACCCAGTATTCGCTCAGGCATGAAATGCAGCAGCTGTACCAACAGGATCTTGCCGGTATCCAGCATGTGCAGGAAGTTCGGGTGCAACTACCGCATCTGTTGCTGGCCATGCAACGGGCGATCGCGACCAATAACGCCGACATCCGCATCAGCGCCAGGGCGCAGATGGACCGCGCCCAAGAGCGCCTCCTCGAAGCGTTGGCGCAGGTGCGTCCAACACTGCGCAGACAGAGCAGCATCAGCAGCCTGCTGGAATTCGAACGGGTATTACAGCGTCTGCAAAAAGATGGCGATGAAGCGTTGGAGTTCGCCGGCAAGGGTTCCTTGGGTCAGGCCTTGATGTTGCTCAACAGTAAGGATTTTCTTGCGTTAGAACAGGGCGGCGACGGGTTGCTCAACCAGATCGAGAAAAACAAGGAAGCCGACATCCACGATACGGCGAAGAACCTCGCTGAGTATGCCCAGCGCAGCAGCATGATCACCTATGTCTTGCTGTTGGGCGGTTCAACGTTGGCTTTGCTGTTGACCTGGCTGGTCAGCTATTCCATTCGTGTGCCGCTCAACCGCGTCCGCGTGGCGGTTGATGAATTGGCGTCGGGCAAGCTGGACGGCCAGATCCCCCACACCGACCTGCGCAACGAAACCGGCGACTTGGCGCGGGCCATTGCCACGCTGCAAGTGGAGGCTTGTCAACTTGAACGCCAGCGTTGGGTGAAAGGCCATGCCTCGCTCCTGCAAGTGGATCTGCAACAGGCAGAGACGCCACATCAGTTGGCCCAGGCTTTTTTCAGCCGCATCGCGCCCCGTTTGGGCATGTGCCAAGGGGCGCTTTACGTGCTTTATGAGGGCGCGTCGCGCCTGCAATTAGTCGGCGGTTATGCGGTGGACAGTGAGCACCCGTTGCCCGCCGAGCTTGAACTCGGTGAGGGGTTGCTTGGCCAGTGCGCACTGGATCGCCAACCCCGTCAGCTTGAGGATCTGCCCGAATCGTTCTGGCATGTGCGCGCGCAGTTGGGCGCAGCAGCCGCCAGCCATCTGATGGTGCAGCCGGTGCTGCGTGGCGAGCGCCTGCTCGGGGTTGTGGAAATGGCTGGCTTTCACTCGCTGGAGGAGAAAGAGGCGTTGCTCTTGCAAGAAGTCCTGCCCAGGCTGGCCGGTGCGATGGCCATTATGGAACGCAGCGAGGCAGCCCAAGCGCTGCTGCAGGAAACACGGCGCCAGGCTGACGAAATGGGCGCGCAAACCTTGCTGCTGGAACACCAGGCCAGAGAGCTGGAGGCCCAGCAGGCAGAACTGCGCGCCACCGAGGCCTGGTACCGCGGCATCATCGAGGCAGCACCGGACGGCATGTTGGTGCTGGGAGCCGACGGCCGCATACTGATGACCAACCCGCAAATGGACACCTTGTTTGGTTACGCCACCGGCGAGCTGATTGGCGCCAGCATCGAGCGTCTGGTACCGCAGGCTGCCCGCGAGCGGCATGTCAGGTTACGCGACGGCTTCATTGCCAGCGGCGGAACCCGGCAGATGGGCGGCGATCTGGACGATTTGAGCGGAGTACGCAAAGACGGCAGCCTGTTCTCCGTGGAAATCGGCCTTTCCCATTTGCCCCGTCTCGAGGGGCGTGGCGTCTGTGTGTGTGCCTCGGTGCGCGACGTGAGTGAACGCCGGGCGATGGGAGCCAGGCTGCGAACTGCCAGCGATCGCCTGAACCTGGCACAAGAGGCCGGTGACATCGGGTTATTCGACGTCGATCTGGTCAGCGGCACAAACTATTGGACTCCCCAGCTTGAAACATTGTTCGGACTTGAGCCTGGCGGCTTCGGTGGTTCGTTGGCGCACTGGAAGGCGCTGGTGCATCCCGAGGATGTGGCGCGAGTCAGCAGCACGTTCGAGAACGCCGTTCAGAGTGGCGATGATCGCGTCGAGTTCGACTTCCGGATCGTGCGTAAAAACGATGGGCAGGTGCGCACGTTCCGCTCGCTGAATCGCTTCTCACGCACGCCTGACGGCAAGCCATTGCGCGCAACCGGCATCAACATCGACGTCACCGCACTGGCAGAGGCTAGGGCTGCAGCGGAAGAGGCCACGCTGGCCAAGAGCGAGTTCCTCGCCAACATGAGCCATGAGATCCGAACACCGATGAACGCCATCATCGGCATGAGCCACTTGGCGCTGCGTACAGAACTGGATAAGCGCCAGCGCAACTACATTGAAAAGGTGCACCGATCAGCGGAGAACCTGCTGGGAATCATCAACGACATCCTCGACTTCTCCAAGATCGAGGCCGGCAGGATGAGCCTCGAACACGTGCCTTTCCGCCTGGAGGACGTATTCGACAGCTTCACCTCGATGATTGGCCTGAAGACCGAGGACAAGGGCCTGGAGTTGTTGTTCCAGATCCCGCCCGACTTGCCCACGGCACTGCTGGGCGATCCTCTGCGGTTGGGGCAAGTGCTGATCAACCTGGGCAACAACGCAGCCAAATTCACCGAGCACGGCGAGATCGTGGTCGGAGTGGAAGAAGTGGGGGCGCACACGGACAGTGTGCAACTGCATTTCTGGGTCCGCGACACAGGCATTGGCATGACCGTCGAGCAGTGTTCACGCCTGTTTCAGTCATTCAGCCAGGCGGACAGTTCGATCACCCGCAAATACGGTGGCACCGGGTTGGGGCTGTCTATCTCGAAGAAACTGGTGGAGCTGATGGCCGGCCGAATCTGGGTCGAAAGTGAACCGGGGATCGGCTCTACATTCCATTTCCAGGTGCAACTCGGCGTGCAGCAAAACGTTCTGCCGCGTCGCATGTTCAAGGCCGGCGAACTGCTTGGTATGCGGGTACTGGTCGTGGATGACAACACCAGTGCCCGTGAAATTCTCTCGGGCATGGCACGCAGCTTTGGCCTGGAAGTGGATGTCGCGCAGAACGGTAGTCTGGCGCTGCGCATGTTGGCCGACGCCGAGCACAAGGTATTGCCTTACGATCTGGTCTTGATGGACTGGCGGATGCCTGGCATGGATGGCATGGAGGCCGTGAGCAGAATGCATTCCGCCAGTCTGATGCGCACACCATCGGTCATCATGGTGACCGCTTTTGGCCGCGAAGAAGCCCGCGAAGAAGCCGAACGCCAGGGCCTCCAGTTGCCGGTGATACTGACCAAACCCGTTACGCCGTCCTCGTTACTCGAAGCCATCGGTGTCGTGCTGGGCAGAGACACGAACAGCGATACTCGGGCTGGCGAACGCTCCTTACAGAATGCCGATACCGTCGCCAGTCTCAAGGGAGCGCGGCTGCTTCTGGTCGAAGATAACGAACTGAATCAGGAATTGGCCAGCGAGCTGCTGGAAAGTGTCGGAATACGCTTGCGACTCGCCACGCACGGCCAAGAGGCCTTGGATATCCTCGACGAGGATGGCGACTTCGATGGCGTGCTGATGGACTGCCAGATGCCAGTGATGGATGGCTACACGGCCACCCGGCAAATTCGCCAGCAACCGCGCTTCAGCACTCTGCCAGTGATCGCCATGACCGCCAACGCTATGGACGGTGACCGCGAGCGTGCGCTCGAATGCGGCATGAACGACCATATCTCCAAGCCACTGAATGTCGAAACCATGTTCGCCACAATGGCAAAGTGGATCAAGCCACGAGCCGCTCAAGCACCGCTGAACGCAGTCTTCGCCGATGGCTTGCCAGATCGTCTTGAGGGCATTGATCTGGCGGCGGGTCTCGCCACCTGCATGGGGCGGCGGGATCTCTACTTACGTCTGCTCTGCAAGTTTCGCGATACTCAGACAGACTTTGCCGGGCAATTCCAGGCCGCACGAATCGATCCGGATCCTGGTGCCGCGGGACGGCTGGCGCACAGTTTGCGCGGCACCGCCGGCAACATCGGCGCCAAGGCTGTGGCGCAGGCTTGCACGTTGTTAGAACAGGCCTGCCAGAACGGCGAGCCGGCTACGGTAGTGCAAGCGCTAGCGATGCACGTCGAGCATTGCTTGCTCCCGACCCTGGCGGCTCTGGCCGACCTTAAAACAAACACACCGGCCTCCATGGATGGCTACCCGCTGGACGACTCGGCAATCAGGGAGCAACTGAGCAGGCTTATTGTTCTTTTGGACGAAGGTGATACGGCGGCTTCGGACGTGCTGGTGGCACTGCGCAATATGCCACTCGATCGAGCGTTGGCAGAACGGCTGGCACTCGCCGCGGCGCAGGTGGAACTGTTCGACTTTGATCGCGCCTTGCAGCTCATTCAGGATAAATGAGTTGGGTAGCAGGTAGCCGCTAACCATTAACTGCAGTTGACCGCTTTTGGCCGATTGTTGTCTGTCGCGAAGGGCAGCAACCGGCCAAAAGCAGCAGTTCAAGACTCCTAAAAATCCAGAGGTCATTCAGCTTTGTGCTGAGCCACGTGAGCGTTAAACCGCCCCAACAACGCTTACGGGTAGGCCGGGACTATCTTTGCCTGCTCGATCAGCCAATCGATGAGCAAAGCTATCTCAGGGATATCGCGACTCTCCTCGTTGCAAATGCAGAAATAATCCATCCCTGTCGGCACCTTCAGTGCAAAGGGTTGCACCAGGCGTCCCTCATCCAGGTCGCGTGACGAGTTGATCTCATCGCTGAGTGCAACACCATAGCCATCGCGAGCGGCCTGCAAGGCGATGCCGAGGTCTTCCAGATGGACATCGGCATCGCCCGGATAGGGCAGACGAGCCTCAAGCAACCAGCGCCGCCATTGAGTGCCGTCATCCTCATGCAAAAGACGATGGTGAATCAGGTCAGAGGGTTGCTTGAGCGCGTGGGGGCCGCGCAGTAATTGCGGGCAGCAAACCGGAAACATGTGCAGGTTCTGCAATGGTCGCCACCAGAACCCTTCCCAGATCGGGGCGTCATAGAGCACGGCAACATCAGCCCTGCGCCAGTCCACCTCGCTGATGTCGTCGGCAGTAATGACGCGCAGATGAATATGCGGATGTTCTGCACGAAAGGTAAACAACTTCGGCATCAGCCAGGCCGCGCCAAAAACCGGCTCTGTCGAAATGGTCAAGACCTTCGCCGTCGGCTGTTGGAAATCCGCCTCGCAAATCTGTCGGACCCCTTCAGTGATTTCGCCGATGCCTCGCGCTACCGAACGTTGTAGTGCCAAACCCCGCTCCGTCAGCACCAGGTGGCGCCCCTGCTTATAGAACAGTTTGATGCCCAGTGAACCTTGCAAGGCTCTGATTTGCTGGCTGACAGCGCCCGCAGTCACATGCAGTTCAGCGGCGGCAGCGCCGACATGGCCCAGCCTTGCAACACATTCAAATACGCGAAACGCATGGAGCGGAGGCAAGGGCATGCGGGTCTACCATTTAGTTTTTCTGCCTATTTTGTTGGCAATTTATATAGGTTGATTGCGCCTTCAGCAACCGCAAAGATTCAGCGGAGGGAGGCTAAAGACAACAATTCAATAGGTGGCCCTACGAAGCACAGGCAACAACAGGCGTGGCAAGTAAGCGATGAGGGGTGGGCTCGGTGCACCTCTACCTGTTTCGCTCGTGTGCCTTGGTAAATGAGATATCTGGCTGGATAACCTGGGGGACTCGTTACATGGATCAAGAACAAGACATTCAGTTAGCAACAGAGCCGTTGATGGCCGATCAAGCCGCAATGGAGGGGCCTACGAACCCGGGAAGGCGCCGGTTCAATATGGGCGCGTTGGTGGCGGTTGCTGCAACTGCCATCGGTACATCAGGGCTTGGACGCCTGGCCCAAGCAACGGAGTCCAACCCTACCTCCGATGGCTATCGGGTGCCCGCAGAGTGGGAGCCACACCGGAGCGTATTGATGGCGTACCCCTATGACAAGAGCTACAAGGACCAGCTGAAACCCATGCAGGATTCTGTCATCAACGTAGCGAATGCCATTGCGCAGTTCGAGCCGGTCTTGATGATGGCGATGACCGGCAATACCGAGGTTGTACGCAAGCGCTGCGGCCCTAACGTTACTGTCATCGAGTATCCATACAACGATTGCTGGACCCGTGATACCGCGCCAGTATTCGCGCTGAGCCCATCAGGGCACGACATGCTGGGACGCGATTTCATTTTCAACGGCTGGGGCAATAGGTGGTCGGCCACCCTGGATGATCAATTGCCCGTCGGTGTGTGCGCCACCCTTAACGTGCCTAAATCACCAATCAATATGGTGTTTGAAGGTGGCGCGGTGATTACCGATGGGCAGGGCACGCTCATTACCACCGAACAGTGCCTGCTCAATCCCAATCGCAACCCGAGCATGACCAAGGCACAGATCGAGACCACGCTGCTGCGTGCCTATAACGCGACCAAGATGATCTGGCTGCCGTATGGGGTGTACGGCGACGACGGCGCTGCCGCTACCGATGGGCATGTCGACCTGGTTGCTGCCTACATCGAGCCAGCCCATCTGTTATTGAATTACCCGTCGGACCCAAGCAACCCCAACGTGCCCAGGATGGCGGCAAACCTGACAGTGCTGCAACAAAGCACCGATGCAAGGGGCCGCCCCTTCAAGATTACCAAGATGCCCGTTCAGCCAACATTCAAGGTGTCAGGCCTGACGGTGGAGAACTTCAGCTACATCAACTTCTACAAATCCAACGTCGGCATCGTGGTTCCTACTTCAAGCACTCCTGCAGATGAGATTGCCTTGAGTCTCTTCCGGGAGATTTTTCCGGGACGGCCAGTCGTGGGTGTCGATGGCACCATCCTTGCCAACAATGGAGGTGGTGTGCATTGCATCACCCAACACATTCCTAGTGTCGGTTAGCGCTGAAAAGAATTGCCGCCTATGAGACGCAAGCAATAGCCAGACTGCTTTCCCTCGCAGGGTTGGGCCAGTTCGGCTGATCCAGCCCTGCGCGGGGAATCACCGCCTAACTCCAAAAGATGACGTGCCCGCGTTTGTGCATGCCGCTGCCTGGTGCATCCCGTCAGCGCCTGCACGAAGCGTAGGAGACATCGGCGTCAGACCATATCGTTTAGTTTTTTTGCTTTAATTACTTGTAGTTTATATAGATTGATTGTGACTCAAGCAGCCGTAACAATTCATTTGGAGCTAGGCCAAAGACAATAATTCAAAAGGTGGTCCTATGAAGTACAAGCAGCAACAGCCGTGGCAAAAAATCGATATGGGAGCGGACTCGGTGTCCTGGCGCACCGCCCGCGTTGGAGTCGGCAGCCTGCGTGCCGTCCTGCTGAAAGCTCTGACGATGCTTGCTGGCCCGGCGCTGGCAGCCGAACGAGTGGGCACCATCTCCCAAAGCTGTGAGAAATGGATCAAGCATCAACTCCCCCGCTCGCTTCTCGCTACGATCTGCAGCCTGGGCCTGCTGACCGCTAACGCGAATGCGGAGGAGCGCACCTTGCGTGTCTACAACTGGTTCGACTACGTCGCCCCGCAGACCCTGGACAACTTCAAGAAGGAGAACGGCGCAAAACTGGTCTACGACATCTTCGACAGCAACGAAACCCTGGAGGCCAAACTGCTCACCGGCAACTCCGGCTATGACGTGGTGGTGCCGTCCGACAGTTTCCTCGCCAAGCAGATTCAGGCCGACGCTTTCCAGCCACTTGACCGCAGCAAGCTACCCAACTGGAAGCATCTGGACCCGCAACTGATGAAGCTGATCGAAGCCAACGATCCGGGTAACCGTTTCGCCGTGCCTTATTTGTACGGAACCGTACTGATCGGTTTCAACCCGGCCAAGGTCAAGGCTGCGCTCGGCGAAAACGCGCCGGTGGATAGCTGGGATCTGATCTTCAAGGAAGAGAACATTGCCAAGCTCAAGCAGTGCGGCGTGGCCCTTCTCGATTCGCCGACGGATATGATCCCCATCGCCCTCCACTACCTGGGCCTGCCGCCCAACAGCACTCAGGCCAAGGACTACGCGAAGGCCGAAGAACTGCTGAAAAAAATCCGCCCCAACGTCGCCTACTTCCACTCCTCAAAATACATGACCGATATCGCCAATGGTGACATCTGCGTGGCCGTGGGTTACTCCGGCAGTTTCTCCCAGGCGGCCAATCGCGCCAAGGAGGCCGGTAACGGCGTGGTGGTGGACATGCGCTTGCCCAAGGAAGGCGCACCGGTCTGGTTCGACGTGCTGGCCATCCCCAAGGATGCGAAGAACCCGGATGATGCCCATGCCTTGATCAACTACCTGCTGCAACCGCAGGTGATTGCTCCGATCAGCGACTTCGTCGGTTATCCCAACCCGAACAAGGACGCCACTGCCCTGGTCAGCCCGGAAATCCGCAACAACCCCAATCTCTACCCCGCCGCCGACATCCAGACTTCTCTATTCGCGCTGGTGCCTCTGCCGTCCAGTGCAGAACGCGCTCGCACCCGTGCATGGACCAAGCTCAAGTCGGGAACCTGACAGTAAATTGCGCTGCGCCAGTGAAACTCAACGGAACCAGGCACATGGCCGATGCGGTTTCGCTGGCACGCGGCGCCAATCTAGTCACCTTGCAGACCCAGTAGCCATTGGTAAAAGCATGATTGAAGTAACCGAAGTTTCCATTGCCGAGCTGCGCGCAGCCCTCGATGCTGGCCGAACCACGGCAGTTGAGCTGGTCCAGGCCTATCTCTCACGGATCGATGCCTACGACGGCCCCAACACGCCCACCGCCCTCAACGCAGTGGTGGTGCGCAACCCGAATGCGCTTGAAGAAGCGCAGGCCTCCGACGCCCGTCGTGCCCGTGGTGAGACCCTCGGCCCGCTCGATGGTATTCCCTATACAGCCAAGGACAGCTATCTGATCAAAGGCCTGAGCGCGGCGTCCGGCAGCCCGGCCTTCAAGGACCTGGTTGCCTATCGCGATGCGTTCACCATCGAGCGCTTGCGCGGCGCCGGTGCGATCTGCCTGGGCAAGACCAATATGCCGCCCATGGCCAATGGCGGCATGCAGCGCGGCGTGTATGGCCGTGCCGAGAGCCCGTACAACGCGGACTACCTCACTGCACCCTTCGCCTCGGGTTCCTCCAATGGCGCAGGCACGGCCACCGCTGCCAGTTTCGCCGCCTTCGGCCTTGCTGAGGAAACCTGGTCGAGCGGTCGCGGGCCGGCCTCAAACAATGGTCTGTGCGCCTATACACCGTCGCGCGGGGTGATCTCGGTGCGCGGCAACTGGCCACTGACGCCAACCATGGATGTGGTCGTGCCCTATGCCAGGACCATGGCCGACCTGCTCGAAGTGCTCGACGTGGTGGTGGCCGAAGACGCCGACAAACGTGGCGACCTATGGCGCTTGCAGCCTTGGGTGCCGATCCCCAGCGTCGCCTCGGTGCGCCCCGCTTCCTACCTGGAATTGGCTGCCAGGCCCGCCGCACTCGCCGGCAAGCGCTTGGGCGTACCGCGCATGTACATCAACGCCGACCCCGACGCGGGCACCAGCGAAGCGCCGGGTATCGGGTGGGCGACAGGCCAGCGGATCAACACTCGCCCCTCGGTGATTGCCCTCTGGGAAAACGCGCGAAAGACTCTGGAAGCGGCCGGTGCCGAAGTGGTCGAGACGGACTTCCCACTGGTCTCCAATTGCGAGGGCGATCGTCCTGGCGCGCCGACCGTGTTCAATCGCGGCATCGTCTCTAAAGAATTTTTACAGCATGAACTGTGGGACCTGACCGCCTGGGCGTTCGATGATTTCCTGCAGGCCAATGACGATCCCGGACTGAACCGTCTGGCTGACGTCGACGGCCCGCAGATTTTCCCGCACGACCCAGGCGCTCTGCCTGACCGCGAAGATGGCCCGGCCATTGGCATGGACGAATACGTGCGCATGGCGGAGCGTGGCATCACCCCGTGGGATCAGATCACCACGCTGCCCGATGGCCTGCGCGGGCTGGAACAGACCCGGCGTATCGATCTTGAGGAGTGGATGGATCGGCTGGGGCTCGACGCGGTGATCTTCCCGGCGGTCGCCGACGTAGGCCCGGCGAATGCCGATGTCGATCCGCAATCGGCGGATATCGCCTGGAGCAACGGCGTCTGGGTCGCCAACGGCAACCTCGCCATCCGCCACCTCGGCGTGCCAACGGTCACCGTGCCGATGGGCGTGATGCCGGACATCGGCATGCCCGTCGGCCTGACGTTTGCCGGTCGCGCCTACGACGACTCAGCACTGCTGCGCCTGGCGTCGGCGTTTGAGGCCACCGGATCGAAGCGCTTGATCCCGGTGCGAACCCCACCCTCGCCAGGCGGCTGAAAACCGCAATGGCTCTGGCGCGATAAAGCGCCAATCCTGCCTATTCACGGCAAGCCCGAGCAACAGAAACCAACCTTTACCCCAGCGAGCACTGCGTGAGCGTACGCATGCCTGGGTCAGCTTCAGTAACCCGCATTGAGAATCCCATGCTAAATGACAATTCGATAATCGATCAGGCGATGACACGTGACAGCCTGTACGGCACCGAGGGTGAACCGACCTACGGTGGTATCACCAGCTTTATGCGGCGTCGCTACACCCGCGATTTACGTGGCGTGGATATCGCCATCAGCGGCATCCCATTCGATACCGCGACCAGCAATCGACCGGGCAGCCGCTTCGGACCGCGGGCCATCCGCGAGGCATCGGTCCAGTCTGCCTGGGCGCGTCACTGGCCGTGGGAATTTGACCCGTTCGATCTGCTGGCTTGTGTCGATTATGGCGATTGCTATTTCGATTACGGCGCCCCGGAGCAGACCCCGGCGGCGATCAGGGCCCATGCCGAGCGGATCCTGGCGGCAGGTACTGCGATGCTGACCCTGGGCGGCGATCACTTCATCAGCTATCCGCTGCTGCAAGCTCACGCGGCCAAGTATGGTCCGCTGTCCCTGATCCATTTCGATGCACACCATGACCTGGAGTCCGACGGCGAGGACAAGCGCATCGACCACGGCTCGATGTTCTATCACGCCGTCCGCGAAGGGCTGGTTGATCCTGCGCGGTCCATCCAGATTGGCCAGCGCACGACCAATGACGACGTCATGGGCTTTCAGGTGCTGAATGCCAGTGAAGTGCATGATCGCTCTACCAAGGAACTGGCGGAGATTATCCGGGCGCGCGTTGGCGACCATCCGGTCTATCTCACCTTCGATATCGACTGCCTCGACCCGGCATTTGCCCCGGGCACGGGGACGCCGGTCTGCGGTGGACTATCGAGCCATCAGGCCTTGGCAATTCTGCGAGGTCTGCGCGGTATCAACCTGATTGGCATGGACGTGGTGGAGGTAGCACCGCCCTATGACCACGCCGAGATTACTGCGCTTGCCGGGGCCGCGTTGGCGATGGAGATGATCTGCCTGTATGCAGCGCGGCATAAGCTGTAGACCAGTGGTCTGGACAGCTACAGACATTTTTCGACCAGTTGCTCTCATGACAGCAACTGGCCGGTTTCTGCCTGTCCCCACCGGCCGCTTAGGGTCGACCTCTGCCGGTCATAACCTAGGGACGTATCGGTCAAATTCGGTCAAAAGGACTGTCAGGTCGAATCCAAATAGCCGGGTAGATCTGGGAAAGGCAACGGCGAGATGAGCTAGGCTTCCGGCATCATTACTCAAGGACGACCACCATGCCCGATAACTCAGAGTGCAAGATCGCCACAGCGGATGCTCTGACATTGCTCCTCCACAACCAGCACGCCCTATGTGCAGCGATAGAAGAAATAACCAAGTGGCTGTCAGAAAATGGGGTAGGCAGTGTCGCCGCTAATGCGATATTCGCAATGGAAACGCTGGACACAAATGCTCAAGCCATCACCGATTCCATTATGAAGGTACGCCAGTCTTAGATCACTCAGTGAGGTCCAGGACTGCCTCTGATTTGAATGGCCCCCTGACTTTGTAGACACAATTGACTGGTAGAGGGACGGGAAGCGACGGTCTAGCACGACCGTCGCAGTGAATGGTCACACCTCCGTCTGCTCCGCCATTTCCAAGGCATCATCGACTTCGATTCCCAAGTACCTGACGGTGCTTTCAAGCTTCGTATGGCCAAGCAGGAGTTGGACCGCTCTCAGGTTCTTCGTCCTGCGATAAATCAACGAAGCCTTGGTTCTCCGTAGCGTGTGAGTACCATACATGGTTGGGTCAAGGCCAATGGTTGTCACCCACGCTTTGACTATTCGAGCGTATTGCCTGGTGGATAAATGCTCTGAAGCGTGCAACCGGCTCGGGAACAAGAAATCCTCACTGCGAAGACGCGCCTGGCGCATCCACGCTTCCAGAACCGTTCGGGTCTGTTCAGTGATTTCAAATTGCACTGGGTGTTGAGTTTTCTGCTGCATCACGATGGCCCGTGACGACACATGCTCCCCATGGGCAATGTCTCGGACCCGCAATTTGGTCAAGTCACAGGCACGCAGCTTGCTATCGATGGCCAAGTTGAAGAGTGCCAAATCACGCGTCTTCTCAGCAAGTTGAAGTCTTACTCGGATAGCCCAGATATCTCTGACTCGGAGCGGGGCTTTTTGACCGACAAGCTTTCCCTTGTTCCAAGGCTGATGGCGGTATCTAGAAACAGTGTTCATGGCTCGTCCTCCACGTTGAGGGAAGACAAGGGTGGATCAGTCACAATGGCTGGTGGTGGCTATCAGACCCATAGCTGCCTGTCAGCGAAGGCATAAATCGACCCTTCACTGGCATTCGAAAATGTGCAGCTCAACGACTGATTCGACCGCTTAGCGGTCTCCGCGCCGGAGAATATCGCCCTTCAACCAGCTCTGGATGTGGTCAAAAAGCTCCAACTACAACCGGCCGCGGCCCGCTGGGCAGCCCTTTTAGAGTTTTCTCCACAGACCCCACCATTTCCGGTCGATCTACGATAGCCCCAAGAATGTATCTCGATGGGATAGTCTCAAGCACTTGAACTTCGGCTTCCGGATCGGTTGGATAACACCGTTCGAGCCCGCTCCTTACCGCGTTGTCGCCGGCGAACATCTCGTTAAAGGCCCAGGGGCCACCACGCCAACCCCTGTGATTCTTTATCTGTTTCTTCGCTGCATTGGTCCAGCAGAACCGGCAGTCATAAGTCCATAGAATCTCGGATGAAAGAACCAGAACGGCCCAGTTTGAATGTCCACTCTTCCGGCGTTTTGAGGCGAACATTGCCTTATTAACTCGCGATATCGATACCGAAACCGCGTCTTCCTTCTCATCCAGTCGATACTGATCGCTGGCGTAGGCCGAATATTCCGGCCCTCCCAAATTTTTGCGAGACATAAGCCCATACCTGACAATCCCTGGGAGGTTGGCGGACTGCGTAAAATGGAACAGGAACTGAACTTCTCGATCCTTCGCTCTTGATCGAATATCAGCTCGATAGTTCTTCTTCACCCTTAACAGCTCCTTGTCTTCACTTACGTTTCGTTGGAGCGCCTGCCGACAGCTTGCGCGTCATGCTGGAATCGGTCGTAGATTGGCAGGGCTCCACTGACCTTAGTTCGGTCCGGTCTTTCTACAATCCTGATGCCAACGGCTGCAACTGGCCGTTTTCTGGCCTTCGTGAGGGGCTGAAACCGACCCAAAGCTGACCATCGGCTTTGCGCCCTTGCCGTCAGCCAATGATGATCGTGCCGATGGCAATCACCGCGCATGCCAGCATCTTTCGGACAGTCAGTGTCTCGCCCAAGAAAAAATATCCGATCAATACCGCGAACAACACGCTGGTTTCGCGCAATGCCGATACCGCTCCCATGGGCGCGGCGGACATGGCGTAGATAACGATTCCATAGGCCAGAAGTGAAACCAGACCTCCGATGAAGGCCGTCATGAATCCGGGTCGGAAGGTAAATAAACTCTTCGTGTCACGCACGCTGACATACACCAACGGCATCAAGACGCCCCACAAGGCGCACATCCATACCGTGTATGCCATCGGTGCGCCGGACAGGCGGACGCCAATACCATCCGTCACGCTATAAGCCGCAATGAAACAACCGGTACCTAGGGCGTAAGGCAGACTGGGAACGGCCAGCTTGCGCCCTCTAAAGGCCAGCGAGATGATGCCGCCTGACACCAGTAAAATGCCAATCATCGCGACTGCCCCGACCGTTTCACCGGCAAAAACCGAAGCGGCGAGGGTAATCAGGATAGGCGAGGAGCCCCGCGAGATAGGGTAAGTTTGCCCAAGGTCTCCAACCTTGTAACTGCGCACCAGGAACAAGTTGTAGCCAACGTGCAGGACCGCCGAAAGTACTGCGTAGAACCAGCTGGCTTGGGCCGGAGCCTCCAAAAACAAGGCTATTGCGACGCTGGCAATCGCTACAGCCACGCACATGATCGTCATCGACCAAAGTCTGTCGGCGCCACCGCGCAACGCGGCATTCCAACTGGCATGCAAGAGCGCTGCGAAAAGTACGAGCAAGATGATGTGATAGGGCATGCGCCATCCTAAGCAATTGGGCACCTTGACTAAAGCGAAGTCCTCGCATTACTTAATGAGTAATTCCTCATGCTTCATCGATATCCTTTTTCGGATCGTTCCTCGGCGAGCGTCCAGAACTGCACGCTTTATGAATGAAAACTCATAATAGTGCACCATCAGTAGACCGCATCTCTCTTGGCCCCTTGGCGTGGCAGCAAAGCAGTTCTGTGATTGGTTGCGTGACGCTGCGCACAGTATTGGCGGCGACGGCCTGGAGTGATTAGATCTGGGCTTTCGGCCGAAATCGGGCGCGCAGCCACGGCTGCGATCGACTCAAAGCAGGCGCGCGTCGCAGGTCGTTTATGTCCGAGGCTATCCCGTCGCTTTGCCCAAGGAGGACCATCGTCTGGTCATCGGTGAAGCGCTTGAATCCGTTGACGTGCTCTGTGCTCTCATCCAACAGGGCACGTCTTTGTTTCTGACTAGTCGCTTAATATCCGAGCATTAGAAGAAACCCAACGGATTGATGTCGTAGCTCACCAGCAGGTTTTTGGTCTGCTGGTAGTGATCGAGCATCATCTTGTGGGTTTCACGGCCGACGCCGGACTTTTTGTAGCCACCGAACGCGGCATGCGCCGGGTACAGGTGGTAGCAGTTGGTCCACACACGACCGGCCTTGATGGCGCGGCCCATGCGGTAGGCGCGGTTAATGTCGCGGGTCCAGAGGCCGGCACCCAGGCCGAACTCGGTGTCGTTGGCGATGGCCAGGGCTTCGGCTTCGTCCTTGAAGGTGGTGATGCTCACCACCGGGCCAAAGATTTCTTCCTGGAACACGCGCATTTTGTTGGTGCCCTTGAGCAGGGTCGGCTGGATGTAATACCCGGTCGCCAGGTTGCCCTCGAGTTTCTCGATTTTCCCGCCGGTCAGCAGCTCGGCGCCTTCGCCCTTGGCGATTTCCAGGTACGAAAGGATTTTGTCGAATTGCTGCTCGGACGCCTGGGCGCCGACCATGGTGTCGGTGTCCAGCGGGTCGCCACGTTTGATCGACAGGACTTTTTTCATCACCACTTTCATGAAGTCGTCATAGATCGACTCTTGCACCAGCGCGCGGGACGGGCAGGTGCAGACTTCGCCCTGATTGAAGAACGCCAGCACCAAACCTTCGGCGGCTTTCTCGATGAAGGCCGGTTCGGCTTGCATGATGTCTTCGAAGAAGATGTTCGGCGATTTGCCACCCAGCTCCACGGTGGACGGAATGATGTTTTCGGCGGCACATTTCATGATGTGCGAGCCGACCGGGGTCGAGCCGGTGAAGGCGATTTTGGCAATGCGTTTGCTGGTGGCCAGCGCTTCGCCGGCTTCTTTGCCATAACCTTGCACGATGTTCAGCACGCCGGGCGGCAGCAGGTCGCCGATCAACTCGACCAGCACGGTAATGCCCAGCGGGGTTTGCTCGGCAGGCTTGAGCACCACGCAGTTACCGGCAGCCAGGGCCGGGGCGAGTTTCCAGGCGGCCATCAGGATCGGGAAGTTCCACGGGATGATCTGCCCGACCACGCCCAGTGGTTCGTGGATGTGATAGGCGACGGTGTTGCCATCGATCTCGGCCGCGCTGCCTTCCTGAGCGCGGATGCAACCAGCGAAGTAGCGGAAATGGTCGGCTGCCAGCGGGATGTCGGCGTTGAGGGTTTCGCGAACGGCTTTGCCGTTGTCCCAGGATTCGGTGATTGCCAGCAGTTCCAGGTTTTGCTCGATGCGGTCGGCGATTTTCAGCAGCACCAGCGAACGCGCCTGGGCGGACGTGGTGCCCCAGGCATCGGCGGCGGCGTGGGCAGCGTCCAGGGCCTTGTCGATATCTTCGGCGCTGGAACGCGGGAATTCGGCAATCGGTTGGCCATTCACTGGCGAGGTATTGGTGAAGTACTGACCTTTGACAGGCGCGACGAACTCGCCGCCGATGTAATTACCGTAGCGGTGCTTGAAGGATACGAGGGCACCGGGGGTGCCAGGAGAGGCGTAGATCATGGCGAGTCTCTCTTGTTGTTGGTTGTGGTCGTCCGGGGGACGACCACTGTCACTTCAGTAGCCGGGTGGGGTCAGGAACCTTGAGGGGTTTCACCGCGTGCCAGGCGGGCATTGATGTCTTCGATGACGGCCGGCAACTCGACGATGGTGTCGATCAGGTAGTGAGGGCGAGAGCCTTCGAACATCTTGATGATGCGGGCGCGTTCTTCTGCCAGTTTGTCGGAGGGCAACGCCTTGTACTGTTCGTAAGTCAAACCCAGGGCGTTGCCGGAGCACGTCAGCGCGACTGTCCACATGCCGGCACTGCGGCCCTCGAGGATTCCGGGCCAGGTGTCGTCGACCTTGACGCAAGCGGCGACGTCGCTGATGCCCAAGGCGATCACGTTAGCCAGAGCCTGGGCTGGATGTGGGCGGCCATTGGGCACTTCGTCAGTCGCTACCACGTGGTCGGCGACGTAGCCATTGTGGCGCGCCAGTTCCACCACTTTTTCCATGACGACAGCCGGATAGCCTGAACAGGACCCGATTTTCAAACCCTGGTCGCGCAGCGCATCGATGGCGTTCAAGGCGCCAGGAATCAGTGCCGAGTGCAGCGCGATCTTCTCGATTTGTAGTGGCATGAAACGCTCATAAAGCGCTGTGACGTCTTCATCGGTCGGTAAGCGATCAAACACCGCACGGTAACGTTCTGCGATCTGTGGCTGGTTGCATAACGTGCGGATGTGGTCCCACTTGCCCATGCCCATGGGACCGCGTGCTTCTTCCAGAGAAACCGCCACGCCAAACTCGGCGAAGGCCTCGACGAAAATTTGCGTAGGGGCGAAGGAACCGAAATCAACGACGGTGCCTGCCCAGTCCAGGACCACGGCTTGCAGTTGGGAAGGTTGTTTGTAATGCATGGTGAATCTCCACTTTTTTGGTAGGGGAAGGCCGTCCCTCTCACCCGTGAGAAGTAGGCTTATTGATAGTTAAAGTGCGTTACAGAATCAGATAACCGGCGTTGAACGCGCCTCGAACAACTCCGCGATCATTGGCCGGTTTCTGCGAATACCGAGGCAGCACAAGTGGTAGTCGATGGAAAACGGGTGATTTACAAAGGTGATCGGTTTTGTGCCTGGGGTTTCGGCGTACTCGACGGCAGAGACAAAACCTATGCCGATGCCCTTGGCGATGGCATGCACGATGGCTTCGCGGCTGTTCAACTGCATCACACAGTTCAGCGAGACGTCGAGGCGCTTGCAGCTTTCCTCCACCAACTGTCGAGTGCGTGAGCTTTTTTCCCTAAGCACCCACCGCTCGTTGCTGATCTGCTCGACGTGCACCTCTTTTTGACTTGCCCAGGGGTGGTCTTCGCGCACGACGGCAATGATCGGATAGCGCCGGTACAGTTGTGTATCAAAGCGCTGGTCGAATTCGGACAGCGCCAGAATCGCCACATCAATGTCGAAGTTGAAGAGCCGGTCCAGCGTCTCCTTTTCCGGAGAAAACGAGGTCTCGAGTTCGATGTCCGGGTGGCGCTGCATCAATTCGTACGTCAGGTTCATCGCTATGGGCGGGGACACCGCGCCCAAGCGCAACATGCCGGTCTTGCGTTGCTTGAAACTTTGTAAAAGTTGCACGGCTTCATCCTCTTGGCCGAACAGGCCCTGGGTGATCGAATAGAGCTTGTGTCCAGCCGAACTCATTTCTATAAAGCGGCCGCGACGGTGGAACAGTTCCACGGAAAACTTCTTTTCCAGTGCGTTGACCTGCTCGCTGACCGTCGGTTGGCCGACGCTCAGGTACTCGGCAGCAAGGGTGAAACTGCCGGTCTTCGCGACTGCATGAAAAGAACGTAGCCACTTGTGGTACTGGTACATAAAAGATCCTGTTCCTGAGCCGCAACCTGTGATTCAAGCCTCTGAACCTTGTACTCAACGCCGGATGAACAGCGCGACCACCGCGCTGCAAAGGCATGCGGTAGTTACCACGATGAAGATCAACGACGTATTGCCGGTACTGTCGAGCATACTGCCGATCAGTGGTTCCGCCAGGCCCGCAAACAGATAGGATGAGAAATTCATCACCCCGGTTGCCGTGCCCGCACGCTTTGCGCCGACCAGGTCAGGGCAGAGCGCCCAGAAACTCGACGCAGGGCCGTAGACAAAGAACCCGCAGAGGAACAGCGCGATAAGCCCGGTGGCACTGTGGGGCGCAAGGGTCCACATCCACAGGCTGGTGGCGGCACCGAGCACCATGTAGAGCATGATCGCCAGGTAACGTTTGGAGCCGAACAGCTTGTCCGATATCCAGCCATTACTCAGCGCGCCGATGGCCATGCCTACCGGCAGGGCAACCGTGATCCACTTTGGATCGATCATGCTGTCGCCGCTCTTCCAGTCGGCACCAAGAAAGTGCACCGGTACCCAGACGATCAGGCCATAGCGAGCTGCGTTCTGGAAACCCAGGGACACTGCGGCAATGATCAGGCGAAAGTTTTTCAGGACGGCTTTGTAGCGTTGCGCAGAGGTCTCGACTTCGCCGTGGGCCACTTCGTGATTTTTGTCATCGGCGTTGGCCACCCCGGTGTCGGCGAGTGGCTCGAAGCCCAAATCCTGCGGACGTTCGCGCGCCACCAGATAGAAGATGATCCCGCCCGCCAACATCAGCAGCACGGGCAAGCGAAAGATCCAGCGCCACTCCAGATGCATCACCTCAAGCACCACGATCGAGGTGACGTAAGACAGGACCGAGGCGCAACCGGCGGCGAACACGTATAAGCCATACACCTTGCCGCGCTCGCCGGCACTCCACCAATTGGAGATCAGTCGACTGCCCGGCGCCCACCCCAACGCCTGGAAATAACCGTTGATGCCCCAGGGCAGGATCAGTGCGGCAAAATTGCCTGCGAAACTGGTCACCCAGTTGGCGGCGCAGGACAACACGGCACCGGCGGTCATGATGCGGCGACCCCCGTATTTATCCGCAAGGTTGCCGTTGATGGCTTGGCCGATGGCATAAGCCCACAGCATGGCGGCCGATGCCCAGCCGAGGTGTTCCTTGGTAAAACCGAATTCGGCCTGGATGCCCGGAATGGCGAAACCGAAGGTTTGTCGACCGGTGTAGAAAAACAAATAGCAGAACATCGCCGCCAGCAACATGCGCCATTGAGCGACTCGAAATGAGGCGGTGTGTTCAGCGAGAGCAGGCATGGTTTGAGCACGATTCATGATCTTTTCCTTATTATTGTTCGCTCTCACCTATTGGTGTCGGCGGGTGCACTCTTTTCTAAGGGGTGCAGGAAATCGTCGCGGCTCGTCATGCCGCTGACAGTGCTTGTTGGGTGTTGATTGCCGGGTGAGCTCTACGCAGCTTGAGAGCCGATAAAGTTTTTGCCCCTGGCGCCCTGCATGGCGAAAAGAATCATTTGCTCGGCTTGCTCTGCCGTCACGCCATAGTCGGAAAACTCGGTTTTCACGCCCAGGCTATGCAGGAATTCGCGCAACTGATCCTGGGCTTTGTTCAGGTCTTTGCCGAAAATTCGTTGCAGGGTACGGTCTCGCGCGGCGTCGTGACCCCAGGCCAAACCCAGCACCAGCGGCAATGTGAAGGAGCAGGCGATGCCATGCGGCAGGCCGTAATGCAGCGTCATCTCGTAGGAGATGGAGTGGGCCAGGGCGGTTTTGGTGTTGGAAAACGCCAATCCAGCCTTGAGGGCAGCCAATGCCATGCGAGAACGCAATTCCTTGTTGGAGAGATCACGACGCAGGAGCGGCAGGCATTCGAGGATGTCCGCAATGGCGGAGATGGCGAAGGTGTCCGAAACCGGATTGGCATTGATGTTCCAGACCGACTCCAGCGCGTGAGACAAGGCATCCAGCCCGGTAGAGACGGTGACGCCACCTGGGACGGTCAGCATCAGCTGCGGGTCGACAATCGCGACTTTGGGCCAGGTGCACTCAAGGTGCAGCGAGTATTTTTTGTGGCTGGCCGAATCCCAGATCGTCGCCCAAGGCGTCACTTCGCTACCGGTACCCGCCGTGGTGGGCGCCGCGATCAGTATTTTGCTGCGCGCCGGAATGAAGGGCTTGCCGGTTGCCAGCAACGCGAGCAATTCATCAAAGTGCCCCGATTCAGTACCCACGATCAATGCCTTGGCGGTATCGATGGCACTGCCGCCACCGACGGCGATGACGGCGTGGCATTCGCCGGCTTCTTGCCAGAAGCGTTCATAGGTATCACGCAGCTGTGCCACGTCAGGATTAGGCTGGACATCTTCGATCACATACACCAGGCGGTCACCCAGCAGGTCTTGAATGCGATCAACCAAACCCAGCCCACGCGCCTCGGGGAAGGTCACAAGGGCGACTGTCTGGTGTTCAGTGATGTCGGCAAGTTGATGCAGGCTGCCCCAGCCGAATCGTGTATCAACTGGATTGTGGAATCGGGCAATCATGGCGGGTCCTTTGTTTTTGTTGTTGGAAGTGGCCCCATACTCGGGGTGCTTCAACAACAGCTCAAATCGATAATTCGCAGGCGTTAATCGGCTGAACCGATACTTGATTCAATGTGAGTGCATGCAAGGGGAGTGTTCAGGTGTGAGCGCCACGCTGGATCGCGTTGCGCAATCGACCCGACACCGCATCAGCAACGATCACCATGAGCGTGATGACAATGATGCAAGTGGCAGTCTCCTGATATTTGAAAAGTTTCAGACTGCTCACCAGCTCAAAACCAAGCCCGCCAGCGCCCACCATGCCCAGTACCGTCGCCGAGCGTAAATTGACTTCGAAGCGGTACAGCACCACTGCAATCCAGGCGGTGATGACCTGCGGCAATACGCCGAAAACGATGACCTGTAAGGGCCGTGCGCCGGTTGCCTGAAGCGCTTCGATCGGGCCTTGGTCGATCTCCTCTATGCTCTCGGCAAAGAATTTTCCAAGCATGCCCAGGCCATGCAACGCCAGCGCCAGCACGCCGGGGAAGGGCCCAAGGCCTACCGCCGAGACAAATATCAGGGCCAGAATCAGTTCATTGATGCTGCGAGTGAAATTGAGAAATTGCCGGGTCGTGTGGAAGACCAGCCGGTTCCGGCTCAGGTTGCGGGCCGCGAGAAATGACAGCGGAATGGCCATCAAGACACCGAGCAATGTGCCCCAAATGGCGATTTGCAGCGTCTCCACGGCGGGCGCCAACAGTCGGGGAAGAATGCTCAGGTCGGGTGGGACGGTGCGTGCCAGGAAATCACCAATTTGTGGCAACCCTGCCGCGAGTTCACCCACGCTTAATTGCGCGCCCGTGGCGCTCCAGTGCAGGGTCAGAATCACCGCCAGCACGATTGCGCCCGTGGACAGCCAGCCACGCGGTCCGCGAGGCAGGTCTACTGTCCACAGATAACTTTGCTGTTTCATGCTCAAACCCTCAGTTGCGCGCAAGGGATTATCAGTTCGTCCGCTTTCGCGGAGGTGCTTGGGGCTTGCGTTGTCTGGCCGGGGTAAATGCGCTGCAAGTCGTCTTCGGTCATGCTGGAAGCGGTACCTTCAAACACCAGTTTTCCGTGGGCCAGGCCGACGATCCGGTCGCCGAACTCTCGGGCGTACTCAACCTGATGCAGGTTGCACAACACCGTGATACCCAGCTCCCGCGTGGCATCGCGCAAATATTGCAGCACCAGGCGCGCGGTCTTTGGGTCGAGACTGGCCACCGGTTCGTCCGCCAGAATCACTTTTGGGCGTTGCGCCAAGGCACGAGCGATGCCCACGCGTTGCATCTGCCCCCCGGAAAGTGCATCGGTGCGTTCGCCGGCTTTATGTGCCAGCTCTACGCGCTCCAGGCACTGCATGGCCAGCGCCACTTCTTCGCGCCGAAACAACTGCAGGATCGAGGTGAGCGTTGGCACTGCGCCCAGGCAGCCGGTCAGTACATTCTTCAGTACGCTCAGACGCGGCACGACGTTGTGGTGCTGAAAAATCATCGCAGCCTGACGTCGCAGAACGCTGGTGTCGCGACAGGCGAGTGCGTCAATGCCTGCCACCGAGAGCGTCCCGGAGTCGGCTTGGACAAGTCGGTTGATGCAACGCAGCAACGTCGATTTACCCGCGCCGGACTGGCCCAGCACCACCACAAATTCTCCCGCAGCCACGTCCAGATCAATCCCGCGCAAAACCGGGTTTGATCCGTAGTGCTTGGTCAGTTGGCGGATACTGATCATTTGAAACTCCGCAAATCGAGATCGAGCACCTTGGCGGTGTCGCGGACGACGTCGTAATTCGCATCGGAAGTAGGCTGGAAGCCATCCAGTTGGCCCTGGTCACCCCATGGCACGTCCTTGATCGAAGCCAGGGCGGCAGCGACTTTTTGCTTGAGTGCCGGGTCGAGGTTCTTGCGCCAGACCATTGGCGACTCCGGGATCGGACGAGAAGTCCACACCACCATGAAGTCATCCGGCTTCACCAGCCCCCTGGTCACGGCGTTGGCCAAAATGCGGTCGGCTACGGCGGCGGCATCCACCTTCTGGTTGGCTACTGCGAGGATGCTGGCGTCATGGGAGCCGGAGAAAATCACGCGCGAAAACAAAGTAGCGGGATCAAACCCAGCCTGTTCCAGTCCGGCTTTGGGGAACAGATGACCAGAAGCAGAGCTTGGGTCGACAAACGCGAAGGTGTGATTCTTCAGGTCGGACAATTGATGAATGCCGCTTTCCTTACGGGTAATGATCAAGCTCTTGTAGGCGCTCTGACCGGTTTTCTTGGTGACGGCTACCGCGAACGCTTCAACGTCTGCTACCGACGTTGCCAGCACATAGGAGAACGGGCCGAGGTAGGCTACGTCCAGCTTGCCTGCACGCAGTGCCTCGATGATGCCGTTGTAGTCCGTGGCGACAAAGGGTTCGACGGGCATGCCCAGTTGGGCTTCAAGGCCGCTGAGCACTAGCTTGCTCGACTCGATCATGGCTTGGGAGTCTTCTGACGGGATCAGGCCAATCCGCAGTTTGTCGTTCGCCGCCGCGTGGCTGGCAGCACTGATTGAGAGGCAGGTCAAAGCGGCGACGCGCAAAAATCGGGACAGGTTCTTCATGGCATTTCCGGAGTCGGGTTGGAGTTGCCCAAGGTTAGAAATGTCACGTGACAGTCATACGATCAGTTCAATATGGGTTTTCGGTGCTAACTATTGATGGAGTCTATGGATGTCTACCGCCAAAATGCGTGCATTCCTCGCGGTGGCACGCCATGGGAGTTTCAGCGCTGGCGCGCGCGCCTTGGGGCTCAGCCAGCCTACGCTGACCACCCAAGTGCAAAGCATGGAGCGGCAATACAATCTTGAGTTGTTTCATCGTCGCGGGCGACGCATTGAGTTGTCCGATGTCGGTCGCCAATTGCTACCCATTGCCCAAGCGATGGCTGCCTTGGATTTGGATGCGCACAACCTTTTGCGCGACTCAGGCCGGCTTGACAGTGGCCAGCTCAAGCTAGGGGCGGTGGGGCCTTTTCATGTGATCGAGATGGTCGACAACTACCTTCAGCAGCATCCGCGCATCGATGTTTCGATACGCGTTGGCAACTCGGCTCAGGTGCTTGCCGATCTTGAGAGTTACGTGACGGATATCGCGGTACTTGCTGGACGGCACGATGATCCAGGGCTCTGCGCCGTTCACTACGCGCGTCACGCCATCATCCTGTTTGCCCACCATGATCATCCTTTTGCGGAACGCGATTCAGTACGACTTGAAGAGCTGGAGGGGCAGCGGTTGCTACAACGAGAGCCCGGTTCTACAACTCGCCTGGTACTGGAGCAGGCTTTAACGGCGGCCGGAGTTGTACCGCGTATCGCAATGGAAATCGGCAGCCGTGAAGCACTGCGCGAAGCCGTGGTGCGTGGTATCGGGTTGGGCGTTGTGTCCGAGGCGGAGTTCATCCCCGATCCCCGCATCCGAACGATCCGGATCGACGCAGATCAGCTTTACACAGAAACCTATCTCTATTGCCTGACCGAGCGTCGCTCCAGTCGGCTGATCACATCGTTCTTTGATGTAGTGCTTCATACAAACCTAAAGGCTTAAGCCACGCAGGCAATTAAGTGGCTGCTATTGGCCGATAGCTGCCTCTCCCAATAGAAAAAAATGCGCCCACAACCACCAGCCAACGCGATCCTAAGCCCGCCATCAACCTCATCAAGAAATGCTCATTCCTGAGGATAACCGTGCGTACATTCGTCCAATGGCAAACGGCACCTTCCTGCCGAACTTATCCCCCCTCAAAGCACCCGCCGCCGACAATGCAACACCGCCTCACTGATCATCCCATGCACCAACGCCGGCGAAACGCCCAGAATCCGCGCAATCTCATTCTGCTTCATCCCATGAATCCGGCACATTTCAAACGCATACCGCGTACGCTCGGGCAAATCAGACAGCGCCCCGCAAACCCTCTCCAGCACCTGTTGATCCGAGACCAAGGCTTCCGGCGTTTCCGCCTGGGGGCCGGAGACTTCGCTGCTGTCGTCGTCCTGGGCGATCAGGCGTTCTTCGAATTGGCGGCGGCGGTAGTGGTCGATCGACAGGTTGCGCACGATGCGGGTGAGGTAGGAGGCCTGGGAGCGGATTGGGCTGCTGGCGTCGGCTTCGCCCATTTTCAGGAAGGCTTCGTGGACGATGTCTTCGGCGTGGCTGCGGCAGCCGGTGATGCGCGCGGCGAGTGCGATCAAGCGTAGGCGCCGCTCGAAGAACACTTCCAGCAATTGGGAGCCGCTCCCCGCCGTACTGGGCTTTTGCATGATGCACCTGGGTTGTTTTTATGAATCTGCCAGCGAGGGGTGGGAATTTATTCTTATTAAGAATTATTTGCAATCAGTCTCCCGGGAACATAACCCTAAATGCCATCATTCAACGCCGAAGGCGCTCTCAACGGGGTGTTGGCACTGGACGCAAACCCTCGGACATGGAGTAAGCTTGGCGAAATTTTCTGTCTACCCGCCAAGATGACCCATCCTTCCAGCCCGCAGAAATCCACTGACGAAATCGCCGCCGACTGGTGTGTGCGCCTGCATTTTGGCGAGAGCACGGCGGCCGATCGCGCCGAGTTTCGGCGTTGGCATGACGCGGATCCGTCCCATGCGGCGGAGTACGCGAGCATGTGCCGGATCTGGCAGGTCAGCGAGCAGTTGCCCGCCACATTCGAGGTCGATCGCTCGGAGCGCTCGCGTTGGCGCCGGCATTTGCCGTTGCTGGCTCGGGCGGCGGTGCTGGTGGCTGCCGTGGGTGCCATTTGGGGGGCAGGGTGGTCGGCGGGGGTGCTGCCAGGCAGTGTTCGCTATTACATGGCGCAGGAAGTCCGGCGCTCGGTGCAGTTGCCGGATCACAGCCAGGTGCAACTCAATCAGCGCACGGGCCTGGTCTATCTCGGTTTTCGCGATCAGCGCCAGGTGCTGCTGCGCGATGGCGAGGCGTTTTTCGATGTGCAGCGGGATTTTGACAAGCCGTTTGTGATTCGTGCCGATAACGCCGATGTCAGGGTCACCGGCACTCACTTCAACGTCTGGACCGGGCCCGAGCAAACCACGGTGACCGTCATCGAAGGTTCGGTCCTGGCTTCGCGCAGTGAAGGCAGCAGCGACAATAATCAGGGGGCCGTGCTCACCGCCGGCATGCAAGCGGCGTTCAGCCCGGAGCACATGGTTCAGCTGGCGCGCATTGACCCGTCCCGGGCCGCTGCATGGCGCGAGGGCAAGCTGGTGCTCGATGACGTCAGCCTGCGCGACGCACTGCCGCTGATCAACCGCTACCTCGACGTGCCGTTGCAACTGGCAACCAGCGATGTCGGCGACCTGCGTTTCGGTGGCACCTATGAAACCGCCGAGCTGGCGCAACTGGTCAGTGCGCTGCCGAAAATCCTCCCGCTCAAGGTGCACCACACGGATCAGGCAACGTTGCTGTTGCGCCGCTGAAACCGGTCCTGTGCATTTCTTTTCAGTGATTTGCTGAACAAATCAGCTGCTCATTCGTCGATCCGGCATGCCCTTAAATCACGCCACCGGAAGCACTATGAGCGCCTATCCACTGAATCGACCCGCCCTGCGTCTGCGCAACTGCATCGCCGCCATCCTCGGCCTGACGCTGCTGACCGCCGTGCCGGCAATCGCCGCCCCGGTCCAGGTCAACATCCCTGCGCAGGCGCTGTCGTCGGCGCTTGCCGATCTGGCCCGGCAGGCCAATCTGCAGATCATCTACAGCCAGGACACGGTGTCCGGCATTCGCAGTCGTGACGTCGCCGGCGCGATGGAGCCGGAGGCGGCGCTGCGGCAGTTGTTGGGCGGGGCGAAGATTGTCTATCAGATAGACGGCAATCACGTGACCTTGCAGGGCAGCAGTGCGGATTCAGTGATGGCCTTGCCGGCAACCAGCATCGTTGGCCAGGCCTACAGTTCCGTGGACCCCAACGACGGCTATGTCGCCACCCGCGCGTCGGCGGGCACCAAGACTGACACGCCGCTGGTTGAAACGCCGTACTCGGTGTCGGTGGTCACCCGCGAGCAGATTGAAGCGCAGCAGCCGAAGACCGTCGCCCAGGCCCTGCGGTATACCCCGGGGGTCAATGCGGAAATCGCCGGTCCGCAGTTCGTCACCGACCAGTTGACCATCCGTGGTTTCCAGCAGGGCACCGGGCGCATGTTGCGTGACGGTACGCGCACCTTCCTCCCCGATTTCCTCGGCTGGGACGCCCCCGAGCCCTACGGCCTGGAACGCATCGAGGTGCTGCGCGGCGCCAGCTCGGTGCTCTACGGCGCCTCCGACCCGGGCGGACAGATCAACCTGGTAACCAAGCGGCCGACGCTCGAGCCGCTGCATGAAGTGCAGTTGCAGATGGGCAACCAGAACTACCAGCAGGCGGCCTTCGACCTGGGCGATGCGCTGGACGAGGAGGGCATCTGGAGTTACCGGCTGACGGGGCTGTTCCGCGAAGGAGATGCGCAGACCGAGCACATCACCAACCGTCGTCAGTACATCGCCCCCGCCATCAGCTACCGGCCCAGCGACAACACCGAGCTGACCTTTCTCGGCGAGTACCAGAAACAGACCGGCAACTTCGCCAACCCGTTGCCGGCCCAGGGCACGGTGTTTCGCGATCCCCGTGGACGCCTGGATCGTGACACCTACGTGGGTGACACCGCCTATGACTTCATGACCAACGAAAAGACCTCGTTGGGCTACGTCTTCGAGCACCACTTCGACGAAGTCTGGACCGCGCGGCAGAACCTGCGTTACAGCGACTACCGGCAAGCCAGTTCCGAGATCGCGATCTTCGGGCCGGTGGGCGACCAGTACTCACGCTACAACGATCAACGCCAGGGCGACGGTCATCTGTTCACCATGGACAACCAGATTCAGGCCAACTTCGCCACGGGTCCGCTGGAACACACGCTGTTGACCGGCGTCGACTACAACAACGGCACGTTTGATCAGGACCAGGCGCTGAACTTCATCCTCGAAAGCTTCGACGCGTTCAACCCGGTCAACGGCCAGCCACTGACGTTCGTGCCGTTCAGTGCCAGCAGCTATGAACAGAAAATGTCGCAGACCGGTGTCTACCTGCAGGACCAATTGAAAGTCGACCAGTGGGTGTTCCTCCTCGGCGGTCGTTACGATTGGGCCAGCAATCAGAAGGACGACCGTGCTCCGCAAACCCAGAAGGATGAGAAATTCAGCGGCCGCGCCGGCATTGTCTACCTCTTCGAGAATGGCCTGGCACCCTATGCCAGCTACAGCGAATCGTTCCTGCCGGTGATGGGGGTGACCGCAGACAACTCGCAGCTGGATCCGGAAATCGGCAAGCAATACGAAGTCGGCCTCAAGTACGAGCCGCCGGGCAGCAACAGCCTCTACACCCTTGCCTGGTTCGACCTCACCAAAGAGAACGCCACGGAAAACGTCAACGGCTTCTCCCGCCAGGAAGGTGAAGTGCGTTCCCAGGGTATCGAGCTGGAGGCCAAGACTGAAATCACCGAGGGTTTCAACCTGATCGGCAGCTACACCTGGAACGATGTCGAAGTCACCCAGTCGGACGTCGGCAACAAAGGCAATACGCCGTTCCGGGTACCCGAGCACATGGCGTCGCTGTGGGGCGACTACATCGTCCAGAGTGGCGCGCTGGCCGGCTTGCGCCTGGGGGCAGGCACCCGTTACGTCGGCAGCACCTTCGGCGATTCGGCCAACAGTTTCAAAGTCGACAGTTACACCGTGGTCGATGCACTGGTCGGCTACCAGTTGGGCAAGCTCGATGCTTCGCTGGACGGCATGGAAGTTTCGTTGAATGCCACTAACCTGTTCGACGAAGAGTATGTGGCCGGTTGCTTCAGCAATGTTGGCTGCCAATACGGACAGCAACGCACGGTCTACGGTACCGTGAGTTACAACTGGTAAGCCGAGTACGAAGATGACCGCCCGAGCCTTGCGCACCTGGTACCTGGTCCATAAATGGACCAGCCTGATCGCCACCGTGTTTTTGTTGTTGCTGTGCCTGACGGGGTTACCGCTGATCTTTCAGGAAGAGATCGAGCATTACTTCGAACCGCACCCGCCGTTGCCTGAGCTGACGGCGCAAACGCCGAAAATCGACTACGACCAGGTGATTGCCGGTGCCCTGGCCGCGCGGCCGGGTGAGGTCGTGCGCTTTGTCGGTTTCGATCCGCACGACCCGATTGGCGTGGTGATCACGGCCACCAGCCTGGTGCCGCCACCGATCGACGGGCATTTTCAGTCATTCGATATGCGCACCGGCGAGCTGTTCCCGGCGGAGCCGCCCGACAAGGGCTTCATGAACCTGATGCTGCGCCTGCATACCGATCTGTTCCTCGGTCTGCCGGGCTATCTGTTTCTCGGCTTCATGGGCGTGTTGCTGGTGGCGTCGCTGGTGTCCGGGGTGGTGGTGTACACGCCGTTCATGCGCAAGCTGGACTTCGCCACCGTGCGCAGCGGACGCAGTCAACGACTGAAATGGCTGGACCTGCACAACGTGCTCGGCATTGTCACCCTGGCCTGGGTATCGGTGGTGGGCATCACCGGGGTGATCAATACCCTGTCGCTGCCCATCCAGGGCCTGTGGCAGAGCGGCCAGTTGGCGGAGATGACCGCGCCCTACAAGGACGCACCGCCGCTGCAAAGCCTCGGTTCGTTGCACAAGGCGCTGGAAACCGCGCGCAAGGCGGCGCCGGACATGGAGCCGAGTTTCGTCGCCTTTCCCGGTACCCAATTCAGCAGTCAGCACCACTACGCGGTGTTCATGCGCGGTACCACGCCGCTCACGGCGCGCCTGCTCAAGCCGGCCCTGGTGGACGCCCGGACCAGTGAGTTGACCGACATGCGCGAGATGCCCCTGTACGTGAAAACCCTGCTGATCTCCCAACCCCTGCACTTTGGCGACTACGGCGGCCTGCCGTTGAAAATCATCTGGGCCCTGCTCGACGTGATTACCATCGTCGTCCTCGGCAGCGGCCTGTACCTCTGGCTCGGCCGGCGCAAGGTGCCGCTGGAAAAGCGCCTTGCCGAGCTGAATGCCAGTGGCCTGTCTACGGAGGGCAGGGCATGAGGCGCGGTCTGTGGATGATCTTTCGCTGGCCGTTGGCGCTGGCGCTGCTGAGCCTGTTCGGTCTGCTGTCGGCGCTGATTGGCGATGAGGTCTATGACCTGCTGTCGTGGCTGACCCTGGGGGTGCCACTGCTGCTGGTCGGGGTGGTGTGGATTCGCCTGCGCCGGGTAAACCGGTTGAGAGACCGAATGCAACGGCCTGATCAGCGCCGATTGGCAACTACCACCCCACCCAACCGAGATACCTCCATGGAGGAATAGTCCCCGCCAGCGTTACGGTTCAGGCTTGCGCCATCCTCATCTACGGGAAGGCTTGAACATGTCCCATCTGGCGCAACGCACCTTCGAACCCCTCAACATTGCCGTGCTGACCATCAGCGATACCCGCACCTTCGACACCGACACCTCGGGGCAGACCCTGGCGGATTTGCTGCAAACCGCCGGGCATCAGCTGATCGACCGCGGGCTGGTCAAGGACGACATCTACCAGATCCGCGCCATCGTTTCGCGCTGGATCGCCGACCCTCAGGTGCAGGTGGTGCTGATGACCGGCGGCACCGGTTTTACCGCGCGGGACAACACGCCGCAGGCGGTGCTGCCGCTGCTCGACAAGCATGTTGAAGGCTTCGGTGAGCTGTTCCGCCAGGTGTCGCTGGAAGAGATTGGCATGTCCAGCCTGCAGTCGCGGGCGCTGGCCGGAATGAGCAACGGGGTGCTGGTGTGCTGCGTGCCCGGTTCGCCCGGCGCCTGTCGCACCGCCTGGAACAAGATCCTCCTCGGTCAACTCGACAGCCGCACCGGCCCGTGCAATTTCGCTCCGCATTTGAAACCGCAGGCGCAGCGTGAGATTGCCGCATGCGAGTCGCGTTCATGAGCGGCCGGGTGTGTGACCTCGGCCACCTGATGCCGGTGGATGACGCCATCGCGCATTTGCTTGATCAGGTGCCGCCACCGCCGGCGGCGCAGGTGATTGCCTTGGAACAGGCCATGGGCCGGGTGCTGGCGGCGGATATTCATTCGCCGCTGAACCTGCCGGCCTGGGACAACAGCGCCATGGACGGTTATGCCCTGAGGGCTGCCGACCTGCCCGCAGACGGCGGATACCTGCCGGTGTGCGGGCGAATTGCCGCAGGCGATCAGGGCACAACGCCGTTGCCGGCAGGGCAGGCGGTGCAGATTTTTACCGGTGCGCCGTTGCCGCCGGGCGCCGACACCGTGGTCGCGCAAGAGCGTTGCAAGGTCGACGGCCAGCGGGTGTGGTTCCCTCCCGTCACCTTGGGTGATCACGTGCGCCAGGAGGGCGAAGAGCTTCGGCGCGGTGATCTGTTGTTCAGCGCGGGCAAACGTCTGCGTGCTCAGGAAATCGGTTTATTGGCCGGTGCCGGCGTGGCCCAGGTCAAGGTCTACCGGCCGCTGCGGGTGTGCTTGCTGAGCAGCGGCAATGAATTGCGCGAGCCGGGCGAAGCCTTGGCGCCGGGGCAGATCTACAACAGCAATCGTTATTGCCTCGCCGCATTGTTGAAGGGTTGGGGCGTTGAGGTGCATGACTACGGGGTAATGGTCGACGAACTGGCGGCCAGCCGGCATGCCCTGAGCCTGGCGTCTTCGGAGTGTGATCTGCTGCTGAGTTCCGGTGGCGTGTCGGTGGGCGAGGAAGACCATCTCAAACAGGCGATCAAAGAGCTGGGCAGCGTCGATTTCTGGCGCCTGGCGATCCAGCCCGGCAAGCCCCTGGCCTTTGGCGAAGTGGGCGGCAAGCCGTGGATCGGCATGCCGGGGAATCCGTCGGCGGCGCTGATCACAGCGCTGGTGGTGGTGCGGCCGTTCCTGCTGCGCGCCCAAGGCATGACTGAGGTGCTGCCAACGCCTGTGACCGTGCCGGCCGGATTCGACTGGCTGCAGCCGAACAAGCGCCGCCAGTACCTGCGCGCCCGGCTGACCGCTGACGCCGGTGGCGCGTTGCAGGTGGAACTGCACCCGCAGCAGAGCTCGGCGATGTTGACTGCTGCGTGCTGGGCCGACGGGTTGGCGGTGATCGAACGCGAGCAACTGGTGCACAAGCATGACCAGGTGATGTTCCTGCCGTTTGCCGGGTTGATGCAATGACGGCAATTGATTGCGGTCAAGGCCGATACTTTCGGGCTGCATAAACTGGCCTTTGAATTCCTCCCCTGTAGGAGCGAGCCTGCTCGCGATGGGGCCCGTAAGACATGCATCGCCTGTAAGGTCGCCATCGCGAGCAGGCTCGCTCCTACAGGTGATCTGCGTCTTCGTTTCACATGAGGATCACCCATGCAACTGGTCTGCCCCGCAGGGAATCTGCCTGCGCTGAAAGCGGCGGTGCGCCAAGGCGCGGATGCCGTGTATGTCGGCTTTCGCGATGACACCAACGCCCGGCATTTCGCCGGCCTGAACATGGACGACAAGCAGTTCGACGCCGCCGTCGCCCACATCCGCCAGCACCAACGCAAACTCTATGTCGCGGTCAACACCTACCCGCAGCCCAAGGGCTGGGAGCGTTGGCAGCGGGCGGTGGATCGCGCCGCCGACTTTGGCGTCGACGCGCTGATCGCCGCCGACCCCGGGGTGCTCAATTACGCCAGCCAGCGCCATCCACAACTGGCCCTGCACCTGTCAGTGCAGGGTTCGGCGACCCAGGCGGCGGCGCTGGAATTCTATGCCCAGCGTTATGGCATCCGTCGCGCCGTGCTGCCACGGGTGTTGTCGTTGGCCCAGGTGCGCCAGGTCGCGGCGAGCAGTTCGGTGCCGATCGAAGTCTTCGGTTTCGGCAGCCTGTGCATCATGGCCGAAGGGCGCTGCCACCTGTCTTCCTACATCACCGGTGAGTCGCCGAACCTCTGTGGCGTCTGCTCGCCGGCCAAGGCGGTGCGCTGGAGCGAGGACGCCGAGGGCTTGAGTGCGCGTCTCAGCGAAGTGCTGATCGACCGCTACGGCGCCGATGAACCGGCCGGTTACCCGACCCTGTGCAAGGGCCGTTTCCTGGTCAATGGCAAACGTTTCCACGCCCTGGAAGAACCCACCAGCCTCGACACCCTGGACCTGCTCCCGGAGCTCACCGCCATCGGTGTCGAAGCCGTGAAAATCGAGGGTCGGCAACGCAGCCCGGCCTACGTCGAGCAGGTCACCCGGGTCTGGCGCGCGGCGCTGGATGCCCATCGCAGTGCGCCGGGCGGGTTCCGGGTCAAGGACGAATGGCGGCAGGTGCTGGCCGGTTTGTCCGAAGGCAACCAGACCACCCTGGGTGCTTATCATCGATCGTGGCAGTGAGGGAGGGAGCATGAAGTTAAGCCTTGGACCGGTCCTGTTCTACTGGGACAAAGAGCAACTCAGCCACTTTTACGCCGAGATGTCGGCGCTGCCCCTGGACGTGATTTACCTCGGGGAAACCGTGTGTTCGAAACGCCGGGCGTTTTCCCTCGATCAGTGGCTGGGCTTGGGTCGTGAGTTGCAGGAATGCAGCCAGGCGCAGTTGGTGATTTCCAGCCTGACCCTGATCGAAGCAGCGTCCGAACTGTCGAGCCTGCGCCGCCTGTGTGACAACGGCCAGTTGCTGGTGGAAGCCAACGACCTGGGCGCGGTGCAGTTTCTCGCCGAGCGCAAATTGCCGTTCGTTGGCGGGCCGGCGCTGAATTTGTACAACGGTCACTCGCTGGCGCAACTGCTGGACAGCGGCATGGTCCGTTGGGTGCCGCCGGTGGAGTGTTCGGCGGCGCTGATCCGCGATGTGATCCAGCAGGTCGGTGAACTCGGGCACACCCTGCCGGAAGTTGAAATCTTCGCCTACGGGCATTTGCCGCTGGCTTATTCCGCACGCTGCTTTACCGCGCGGGCGGAAAATCGACCCAAGGATGATTGCCAGTTCTGCTGCATCAACTACCCCGACGGGCTGGCCCTGACCAGCCAGGAAGGCCAGGCGTTGTTCACCCTTAATGGCATTCAGACCATGTCCGCCGAGGTCACTAATCTGCTTGCCGATTATGCCGGGCTGCAGGCCTGTGGCGCCGACCTGGTGCGCCTGAGCCCGCGTGCCGAGGGCATGGCGCAGGTGATCGAAGCCTGGCAGCAGGTGCGCGAGGGCGCGACGCCGCCGTTGTTCGTCGACGGTTGCAACGGCTACTGGCATGGCCAGGCCGGGATGCTGCGGGTCGAGGAGGTGGGCCTGTGCTGAAGCGTAAACAATGGTTGCTCAAAGGCGCCGACCGCGTGCTGCCACTGGTGCGTCGCGTGCCGTTCGTGGTGCAGCGCCTGGCGTTGCAACAGACCCTCAATCGCTGCCTGGCCGAGCCGTTGCGCGACGGCGAATTCGAGGTGCTGCGTGGGCGTTGGTTATGCCTGCGGATCAACGATCTCGGCCTGTCCTGGTTCATCACCCGCAGCCGCGACGGCTTGCAGATCGCCCGCCAGGCTCCGGCCGACGTGACCATCAGCGGCAACTGGCGCGAGTTCCTGCTATTGGCCAGCCGCCAGGAAGACCCCGACACCCTGTTCTTCCGCCGCCGGCTGGTGATCGAGGGCGATACCGAACTGGGGTTGACCCTGAAAAACCTGATCGACAGCCTCGATCCGGATGTTCTGCCGGTGTGGCTATGGCGCAATCTGGAGCGGGCGGGGAAGGGGTTGGCGGCGCATTGATCATCCCCCTGTAGGCGCTGGCCAAGCGAATGGAACGACACGGTCTGTAGGGGCTGGCTTGCCAGCGAATGGAACGACGCGGTCCATCAGATCTGCCGCCTTCGCTGGCAAGCCAGCTCCTACAGATAATTGTGGCGAACACTAACATTGCGAACAGCTCAAACTGGAGCGGGCGGGGAAGGGGTTGGCGGCGCATTGATCATCCCCCTGTAGGCGCTGGCCAAGCGAATGTAACGACACGGTCTGTAGGAGCTGGCTTGCCAGCGAATGGAACGACGCGGTCCATCAGATCTGCCGCCTTCGCTGGCAAGCCAGCTCCTACAGATATTTGTGGCGAACACTAACATTGCGAGCAGCTCAAACTGGAGCGGGCGGGGAAGGGGTTGGCGGCGCATTGATCATCCCCCTGTAGGAGCTGGCCAAGCGAATGGAACGACACGGTCTGTAGGAGCTGGCTTGCCAGCGAATGGAACGACGCGGTCCATCAGATCTGCCGCCTTCGCTGGCAAGCCAGCTCCTACAGATATTTGTGGCGAACACTAACATTGCGAACACCTCAAACCCCTGCTCGCGATGGCGGTGGGTCAGCCGACACCTGTGCCGGATGTGCCGCCTTCGCTGGCAAGCCAGCTCCTACAGGGGTTCTGAGGTGGTCGCGATTTTGCTATTCGTCACCCACCGACCGTCTGATCCCCTCAAACAACTCATCACTCTGCTCTGGCGTGCAATCCTCGCCATAGCGCTTGCGCAACCCGTAATGGCTCAGAATCACATGCACGTCGGCATGCAGGCCGTGCTGCTGCAAACAATTCTCCACGCACTGCAATGGGCAACCATCAAGAGCGAGGATCTTGCGCCCGGAGCGCGCCTTGTTGACCAGCGACGGCACATGCCCGCCGAGGCCGGCGATGCACGACATTTCTGCGACGCCGCTGCGGTCCAGACGCACGGCCAGGGTGTTGGCCAGCTGCGCAACGTTGGAGCAGCCGGAGCAGGAGTAGACCAGGGGCAGGCTTGGGGCGGGCATTGACGATCTCCATGAATGGGCCGGACCAGTGTGCAAGGCCACTGGCGCCGGGCAATTGATCACAATCAATTGCGCCTAGTGGAATGTCGCCAGCGCGTCTTCTGCGGCGAGCAGGTGGATGGTGCGCCGGTCCATGGCGATCATTTCGCTCTCCACCAGGCGATGCAGGATCCGCGAAAAGGTCTCCGGCTGGATCCCCAGTTTCGAGGCGACCAGGCGCTTGGAGACTTGCAGGACGATCTCCCCGGTCACCGGGTGGCGCTCCTGCAGCAGGAAATTGATCACCCGCCGGCTGGCGCTGGCGATGGTCAGGGTGTCGATGTCGCGCAGGCGCAGGTGCAAGTGCATGCTCATGCTGGCGAGGATCGCCAGGCAGACTTGCGGCGCGTCTTCCAGGGCGTTGCGATAGTGCTGGCCTTCGATGCTCACCAGCACGCTGTCCTTCAGCGCGGTGGCGCTCACCGGGTAGCAGCGGGCCTGGCTGAACAGCAGGGCTTCGGCAAAGGTCTGCCCGGGCTGGATGATTTCCATGAGGTTTTCCTGGCCTTCACCGGTCAGCCGGTACAGCTTGATCTGGCCACTGACCAGCAGGAAAAAGCGCTTGGCCGGGTCGCCCTGGTGCACCAGCGTGCCGTGGCAGTCCAGGCGCCTGAGCGTGGCCAGGGCGCAGACTTCCTTGAACACCTGCTCCGGCAGTTGGCTGAACAGGTGATGACGACGCAGCGTTTGAACAGTAGATGGGTGGGTCAGCATGGCGTACCTCCGCTGCCGCGCATTTTAGAACGCGCGGCCCGCCAGACCTATGCCTCTGCCGGCCTACCTCGAAGGAGGCAGTTGCCTCAGTGGTTGCGCAAATGCTCCATGGCCCACACGGCGGCCTCGACCCGCGAACGCAGGCCGAGCTTGTGCAGCAGGTTCTTCACATGCACCTTGACCGTGCCTTCGGTGATCCCCAGCTTGTGCCCGATCACCTTGTTGCTGAAGCCAGCGGCGATGGTCTTCAGCACCTGGCGTTCGCGCTCGGTCAGCTCCACCACCGCCTGGCGCGGCGGCGAACGCAGGGCCTGGGCCATGACCCGGGTCAGGCCGGGGCTGACCACCAGGTTGCCGTCGAGGGCATCGCGGATGTACTGGATCAGCAGCTCCGGCTCCATGTCCTTGAGCAGATAGCCGTCGGCATCCAGGCGCAGGGCATCACGGATGTCGTCTTCGGCGTCCGACACGGTGAACAGCAGCACCTTGCCGGCGTAGTCCATGGCCCGCAGGCGGCGCAGGGTCTCGATGCCGTTCAACTGCGGCATGTTGTTGTCCAGCAGGATCAGGTCCGGCTGCAGCGGCTCGATCAGGGTCAGCGCCTCTTCGCCATGGTTGGCTTCGCCGACGATCAAAAAATCCTCTTCGAGCTCGAGCATCTGGCGGATGCCACGGCGCATCATCGGATGATCGTCGACCAGCAGGATGCGGTGCTGTGGGGTGGTGCTCATGTGACGCTACCTTCTGTGTGCCGGCCAAGAAACTCCGGCAGAAATTCAAGCTGGACCAGGGTGCCCTGGGGCTCCCGGGAGAATATTTTCAGCTGCCCGCGCAAGCTGCGCGCCCGCTCATCCATGATGTTCAGGCCGTGGTGTTCGCGCTGGTCGACGTTGCCGCTGAAGCCACGGCCGTCGTCTTCCACCAGCAGGCGCACCGTCTCGCCGTCCTGGCGCAGCTCCAGCCAGGCGTTCTGCGCATGGGCGTGGCGCAGGCAGTTGGAGAGGGCTTCGCGGGTGATCTGCAGGATGTGGATCTGTTCGCTGGCCGACAGCTCGAAGGCCAGGGTGTCGAGGTGCAGGTGCACGGCGAATTCGCCACGGCGGGAGAATTCAGTGGCGGTGTCCTTGAGCTCCTGGACCAGGCCGGCGTCGTCGATCTGCAGGCGGAAGGTGGTGAGCAATTCGCGCAACTGGCGATAGGCATTGTTCAGGCCTTCGCGCAATTCGCCGGTGACCTGTTCCAGGGTCTGCACCGGCTCACCACGGCGCATCAGGGTCTGCATGCGGCTGACCTGCAGCTTCATGTAGGACAGCGCCTGGGCCAGGGAGTCGTGGAGTTCGCGGGCGATGATCGTGCGCTCGTCGAGCAGCAGCAGGCGGTGATCCTGCTCGCGCTGGCGCTTGAGCGACAGCGAGGTGCCGATCAGGTTGGCCAGGGCCTGGATCAATTGGGTTTCCCAGGCCTGGGCCGTGTGGCCGTCGACAAAATGCGCCTTGAGCTCACCCAGCTCGCTGCCCTGGTTGCTGATGCTGAACGTCTGCAGGCTGTTGCTGTGGTGTTTCTGGCAGCCGGCGCAATCGCTGCTGGCGCACACATCGCGGGTGCTCGCACCGTGCAAGGCGAGCAGTTGCTGGGCCGGTGCCTGCTGCTGGCCTTGCAGGCACAGGGTCAGGCGCAGGCCCGGCAGGCGTTGCTGGAAGCGCCGGATCAACTCATCGAGGCCTTCGGCATTGGCCAGGCGCGTGGCCAGGCTGCCGCTGCTTTGATAGAGCAATTCGAGGGCGGCGTTGGCCTGTTGCAGGTTCAGGGTCTTTTGCCGGACCTGGCTTTCCAGGGTGCGGTGGGACTCTTCGATGGTCTCGGCCATGGCATTGAAGCTGGTCGCCAGCTGACCCAGTTCGTCCTCGGACTGGTGATTGACCCGCGCGCGATAGTCGCCGCGACGAAAGCGCTGGGTGGCTTCCACCAGCTCCTTGAGCGGCGAGACCACGCCGTACTGCAACTCATACAGGCCGACCAGCAGGACAATCATGGTGGTGAACAACGCCAGGCCCTGGATCACCTGCTGCCAGCTCTGCTTTTCCTCGCTGTGGCGCTGCAGCAGATTGACGAACTGGTTCAGTTGCTCGACGAAGGGCTGGGTGTGGACCTGGAACGCCGCGGCATCGCCACGTTCCAGGGCCGGAAGCAGGACCTCGTTCCACTGCTCGAGGATCTGCTGATAGCTGGTTTGCAGCGCGGTGCTCGGGCCATCGTCCAGCACTGCCTTGAGGGGCTGGCTGTCGAGACGCCGTTGCAGGCTGTCGCGCACGGCATTGAGTTGTTCACGGTCGGCGCCGGCGGCAAGTTTCCAGCTCAGGTGGTAGGTCTCCATGCGCACCGAGCCGGCGGTGTTGATGGCGGCCGCGTCGCCCTGGCTGAACCAGGCGATCAACCCGGCGCTGAGGGAGCTGGCCAACGCCAGCATGGCGATCAGGATCACCGCGAGCCCGGCGCGAGCGGGCAGGGAGCTGCGCAGCCAGCGAAGCATCAGCGCAGGTCTCGATTGAAGATGAAAAAGCCCAGCATGTGCAGCTCCAGGGTGGGGAAGGGCGGCGATTGGCAGGCGCTACCTCTAAAGAGTTGTCGAGGTGCCGTGGTCGACAGAAAACCCCACCTGAAAGGTCAAGTTGCTGATAAACAAAGGCTTTGCCGCTATTTGCGCTCTACCTCCTTGGAGGTAGACAGCACAAGCATAGCCCTGGATGGCTTTGGCGGACGTTGATGTGGATCAAGTTTTTCCGGGGTCTCGCTCTCTACTCTGCCGGCATGGCTAACCGACTGGAGCGCATTGTGATCCGACCCCGTGTACAACAAGGCTTGGTGCTGGGCATGAGCACGCTGGCCTTCACCGTCTGCTTCATGGTCTGGATGATGTTCGCCGTGCTCGGCGTGCCGATCAAGGACCTGCTCCAGCTCAACGAAACTCAATTCGGCCTGCTGGCCGCCACCCCGGTCCTGACCGGCTCGCTGGTGCGTCTGCCCCTGGGCCTGCTGACTGACCGCTTCGGCGGGCGCACGGTGTTCTTCCTGCTGATGCTGTCCTGCGTCGCACCGCTGTACCTGATCAGCCACGCCACGGCGTATTGGCAGTTCCTGGTGCTGGGCCTGTTCGTCGGCCTCGCCGGCGGTTCGTTCTCGGTGGGCATCGCCTACGTCGCCAAGTGGTTCGACAAGGACAACCAGGGTTTTGCCATGGGCGTCTTCGGTGCCGGCAACGCCGGTTCGGCAGTCACCAAATTCCTCGCCCCGGCACTGATTGCCGCCGGCAGCTGGCAGCTGGTGCCGAAAGTCTTCAGCGCGATCCTGTTCATCACCGCGCTGCTGTTCTGGTTCCTCAGTACCGACAACAAATCCCACCGCAGTGCCTCGGGCGCCAGCCTGCGTGAGCAGTTGAGTTCGCTGAAGGATCCGGCGGTGTGGCGCTACTGCCAGTACTACTCGATCGTCTTCGGCGGCTATGTCGCCCTGGCGTTGTGGATGACCAAGTACTACGTCCAGGAATACGGCTTCAGCCTGCAAAGCGCGGCGTTGCTGGCGGCCTGTTTCTCCCTGCCCGGCGGCGTGCTGCGTGCGGTGGGCGGCTGGATGTCGGATCGCTGGGGTGCGCAGAGCGTGACCTGGTGGGTGCTGTGGGTCAGCTGGATCTGTCTGTTCCTGCTCTCCTACCCACAGACCCAACTGCAAGTGCAGACCATCAATGGCCCGGTGGATTTCCACATCGGCCTCAACCCCGTGCTGTTCACCGTGCTGCTGTTCGTCATGGGCATCGCCTTCGCGTTCGGCAAGGCCTCGGTCTTCAAATACATCGCCAACGACTACCCGACCAATATGGGCGCGGTGTCCGGCATCGTCGGCCTGGCCGGCGGCCTCGGCGGGTTCGTGCTGCCGATCATGTTCGGCGCCCTGGTCGACCTCACTGGCGTGCGCTCGTCCTGCTTCATGTTGCTGTACGGCGTGGTCTGGGTGTCCCTGATCTGGATGTACCTCAGCGAAGTGCGCAAACGCCCGCTGCTCGGTAAAGCGTCGACCCCGAATTCCAGCATTGCCCAAGGAGACACTAATGTCCGTTCTGCAAAAGCCTGACAAAGGCCCGGTCATTCATGACTGGCGCCCCGAGGACCCAGCGTTCTGGGGCAAAAGCGGCAAACAGACCGCCACGCGCAACCTGTGGATTTCGATCCCGGCGCTGCTGTTGGCCTTCGCTGTGTGGATGGTCTGGAGCACGGTGATCGTGCGCTTGAACGCCATCGGCTTTTCGTTCACCACCGACCAGTTGTTCTGGTTGGCAGCGCTGCCGGGGTTGTCTGGCGCTACCTTGCGAGTGTTCTACTCGTTCATGGTGCCGATCTTCGGTGGCCGCCGCTGGACCGCCCTGAGCACCGCGTCGCTGCTGATTCCGTCGATCTGGATGGGCTTCGCGGTACAGGACACCAGCACCTCCTACAGCGTGTTCGTGATCATTGCCTTGCTCTGCGGTTTCGGCGGCGGCAACTTCGCCTCGAGCATGTCCAACATCAGCTTCTTCTATCCCAAGTCGCAGCAGGGCACGGCGCTCGGTTTGAACGCCGGCCTGGGCAACCTCGGGGTGTCGGTGATGCAGTTCTGCGTGCCGCTGGTGATCACCTTCGGCGTGTTCGGCTTCCTCGGTGGCAACGCCCAGGTGCTGCCGGACGGCACTCAACTCTGGCTGCAGAACGCCGGCTTCATCTGGGTCCCGTTCATCATCCTGGTGACCCTGCTGGCCTGGTTCGGCATGAATGACCTGTCCAGCGCCCGCGCCTCGTTCAGCGAGCAGGCGGTGATCTTCAAGCGCAAGCACAACTGGCTGATGTGCTGGCTGTACCTGGCGACCTTCGGTTCGTTCATCGGTTTCTCTGCTGCCTTCCCGATGCTGATCAAGACCTCGTTCCCGGACGTCATCGCCCTGAAATTCGCCTTCCTCGGCCCGCTGGTGGGCGCCCTGGTACGCCCATTGGGCGGCTGGCTGGCAGACAAGCTTGGCGGCGCGCGAGTGACCCTGTGGAACTTCGTGGCGATGATCGTGATGGTCTTTGCGGTCATGCACTTCCTGCCGCAGGACGGCAAGGGCGGCAACTTCTACGGCTTCCTCGGCATGTTCATGCTGCTGTTCATCACCACCGGCATCGGCAACGGCTCCACCTTCCGCATGATCCCGGTGATCTTCCGCACCCAGCACGAAAAGGCTGCCGCCGGTAAATCCGCCGCGGTGCGCGAACAAGCACTCAAGGATGCCGGTAAAGAGTCAGCCGCCGTGCTCGGTTTCAGTTCGGCCATGGGCGCCTTCGGTGCGTTCTTCATTCCCAAGACCTTCGGCTCGTCGATGGCGCTCACCGGCAGCCCGGCGATGGCCTTCTACATGTTCGTCGGCTTTTACCTGAGCTGCATCCTCGTGACCTGGTGGTGGTACGCGCGCAAAGGCGCCGCGACACCCTGCTGAGACGACCTGAATCCAACCATTGCGTGGGCGGGGCGCAGAACCCCGCAGCAAGCCTGAGAGGACTACACCGTGAGTCATTTACTGGATCAACTGCGGTTCTTCAACCGCAAGCAAAACGAGTTTTCCGAAGGCCATGGCGAGACTCGCAAAGAGTCCCGCGACTGGGAGAACGTCTACCGTTCGCGCTGGCAGTACGACAAGATCGTGCGCTCCACCCACGGGGTGAACTGCACCGGTTCGTGCTCGTGGAAAATCTACGTGAAGAACGGCCTGATCACCTGGGAAACCCAGCAGACCGACTACCCGCGCACCCGTAACGACCTGCCCAACCACGAACCCCGTGGCTGCCCGCGTGGCGCCAGCTACAGCTGGTACATCTACAGTGCCAACCGCCTCAAGTACCCGAAAATCCGCAAGCCGCTGCTGAAATTGTGGCGCGAGGCACGGCGGACCCTGGCGCCGGTCGAGGCGTGGGCGAGCATTGTCGAGAACAAGGCCAAGGCCGACTCGTATAAAAGCAAGCGCGGTATGGGTGGTTTCATCCGTTCCAGCTGGGACGAAGCCAACGAAATCATCGCCGCGTCCAACGTCTACACCATCAAGCAATATGGCCCGGACCGCATCGTCGGTTTCTCGCCGATCCCGGCCATGTCGATGGTCAGCTACGCCGCCGGCGCCCGTTACCTGTCGCTGATCGGCGGCGCCTGCCTGAGCTTCTACGACTGGTACTGCGACCTGCCACCGGCGTCGCCGATGGTCTGGGGCGAGCAGACCGACGTGCCGGAATCGGCCGACTGGTACAACTCCAACTACATCATTGCCTGGGGCTCCAACGTCCCGCAGACCCGGACCCCGGATGCGCACTTCTTCACCGAAGTCCGCTACAAGGGCACCAAGACTGTATCGATCACCCCGGACTACTCGGAAGTCGCCAAGCTCACCGACCTCTGGCTCAACCCGAAACAGGGCACCGACGCCGCGCTGGCCCAGGCCTTCAACCATGTGATCTTCAAGGAATTCCACCTCGACAAGCCGAGCGCCTATTTCACCGACTACGCCAAGCGCTACACCGACTTGCCGGTGCTGGTGCTGCTCAAGCCAATGGGCGATGCCGGCTACCAGCCTGACCGCTTCCTGCGCGCCAGCGACCTGACCGACAACCTCGGCCAGGACAACAACCCGGAATGGAAAACCATCGCCCTCGATGCCTACGGCGAACTGGTGTCGCCGCAAGGTTCGATCGGCTATCGCTGGGGCGAGAAGGGCAAGTGGAACATCCTGCCCCGTGAAGGCGGCGAAGGCCGCGAGATCGACCTCAAGCTCAGCCTGATCGGTGAAGACGTCGCCGAAGTGGCCTTCCCGTATTTCGCCGGCGAAGCCCACGACTACTTCCAGCACGTCGCCGGCGATGCCGTGCAATTTCGCCGGGTACCGGTGCACAGCCTGACCCTGGCCGACGGCAGCGTGGCCAAGGTGGCGACTGTGTTCGACCTGTCCGCCGCCAACCTGGCGATCGACCGTGGACTGGGTGGCGCCAACGTCGCCAAGGACTACAACGACGCCTCGGTGCCCGGCACCCCGGCCTGGCAGGAAAAAATCACCGGCGTCAGCCGTGAAAAAGCCATCCAGATTGCCCGTGAGTTCGCCGACAACGCCGACAAGACCCGTGGTCGCTCGATGATCATCGTCGGCGCGGCGATGAACCACTGGTACCACATGGACATGAACTACCGCGGGCTGATCAACATGCTCATGCTCTGCGGTTGCGTCGGCCAGACCGGTGGCGGCTGGGCGCACTACGTCGGCCAGGAAAAACTGCGTCCGCAGTGCGGCTGGCTGCCCCTGGCGTTCGGCCTGGACTGGAACCGTCCATCCCGGCAAATGAACGGCACCAGCTTCTTCTATGCCCACAGCTCGCAATGGCGCCACGAGAAAATGAACATGCACGATGTTCTCTCGCCATTGGCCGACAAGTCGCAGTTCCCTGAACACGCGCTGGACTACAACATCCGCGCCGAACGCGCCGGCTGGTTGCCGAGTGCGCCGCAACTCAACACCAACCCGCTGCACATCTGCCGCGACGCGGCGGCGGCCGGCATGGAACCCAAGGACTACGTGGTCAAGTCGCTGCAGGACGGCTCCCTGCGCTTTGCCTGCGAACAGCCGGACAGCCCGGTGAACTTCCCGCGCAATATGTTCATCTGGCGTTCCAACCTGCTGGGCTCCTCGGGCAAGGGCCACGAGTACATGCTCAAGTACCTGCTCGGCACCAAGAACGGGGTGATGAACGAAGACCTCGGCAAGACCGGTGACTGCAAGCCGCAAGAGGCCGAATGGGTCGACGAAGGCGCCATCGGCAAGCTCGACCTGGTCACTACCCTCGACTTCCGCATGTCTTCGACCTGCATGTATTCCGACATCGTCCTGCCGACCGCGACCTGGTACGAAAAAGACGACATGAACACCTCGGACATGCACCCGTTCATCCACCCGTTGTCGGCGGCCATCGACCCGGCCTGGGAATCGCGTTCCGACTGGGAAATCTACAAAGGCATCGCCAAGGCCTTCTCGGCCATGTCCGAAGGGCACCTGGGTGTGGAGAAAGACCTGCTCACCGTTCCGCTGATGCACGACAGCGTCGGCGAACTGGCGCAACCGTTCGGCGGCACCGACTGGAAAAGCGCCGGTGTGGCGCCGCAACCGGGCAAGAACGCGCCGAACCTGCAAGTGGTCGAGCGCGACTACCCGAACATCTACAAGCAGTTCACCTCGCTGGGCCCGATCCTTGAGAAACAAGGCAACGGCGGCAAGGGCATCAACTGGAACACCGAGGATGAAGTGAAATTCCTCGGCGAACTCAACCACCACGAAACCGCCGCCGGGATCAGCAAGGGCCGGCCAAAAATCGACAGCGCCATCGACGCCGCCGAAGTGATTCTCTCCCTGGCCCCGGAAACCAACGGCCAGGTTGCAGTCAAGGCGTGGGCCGCGCTGTCGGAATTCACCGGCATCGACCACAGCCACCTGGCGCTGTCCAAGGCCCACGAGGCGATTCGCTTCCGCGATATCCAGGCACAGCCGCGCAAAATCATCTCCAGCCCGACCTGGTCGGGGCTCGAAGACGATCACGTCAGCTACAACGCCGGCTACACCAACGTTCACGAGAACATTCCGTGGCGCACCATCACTGGCCGCCAACAGTTCTACCAGGATCACCCGTGGATGCAGGCGTTCGGCGAGCAGTTGATGAGCTACCGGCCACCGGTCAATACCCGGACCATCGAGGGCGTCAAAGGCAAGCGCAGCAATGGCGAGACCGAAATCGTCCTGAACTGGATCACCCCGCACCAGAAATGGGGCATCCACAGCACCTACAGCGACAACCTGCTGATGCTCACCCTGAGCCGTGGCGGACCGATTGTCTGGCTCTCGGAGAACGACGCCAAGCGCGCCAACATCGAGGACAACGACTGGATCGAATGCTTCAACGCCAACGGCGCGTTGACCGCCCGGGCGGTGGTCAGCCAGCGGGTCAAGGACGGCATGGTGATGATGTACCACGCCCAGGAACGGATCGTGAACGTGCCGGGCTCGGAGACCACCAAGACCCGTGGCGGCCACCACAACTCGGTGACCCGCGTGGTGCTCAAGCCGACCCACATGATCGGCGGCTATGCCCAGCAGGCCTACGGTTTCAACTACTACGGCACCGTTGGCTGCAACCGCGACGAGTTCGTCGTAGTGCGCAAAATGTCGAAAATTGACTGGCTCGATGGCTCAACCGGCGATGACCTGCCGCGTCCGTTGCCGACCGATATCGAGGAGAACTGAGATGAAGATTCGCTCACAAATCGGCATGGTCCTGAACCTGGACAAATGCATCGGCTGCCACACCTGCTCGATCACCTGCAAAAACGTCTGGACCAGCCGCGAAGGCATGGAATACGCCTGGTTCAACAACGTTGAAAGCAAGCCCGGCATCGGTTACCCGAAAGAATGGGAAAACCAGGACAAGTGGAAGGGCGGTTGGGTGCGCAATGCCAACGGCAGCATCAACCCACGCATCGGCGGCAAATTCCGGGTGCTGGCGAACATCTTCGCCAACCCGGATCTGCCGAGCATCGACGACTACTACGAGCCGTTTGACTTCGACTACCAGCACCTGCACACCGCACCGCTGGGCGAGCACCAGCCGACCGCGCGGCCACGTTCGGTGATCTCCGGCAAGCGCATGCAGAAAATCGAGTGGGGCCCGAACTGGGAAGAAATCCTCGGCACCGAGTTCGCCAAGCGGCGCAAGGACAAAAACTTCGACAAGATCCAGGCGGACATCTACGGCGAGTACGAAAACACGTTCATGATGTACCTGCCGCGCCTCTGCGAGCACTGCCTCAACCCGGCGTGCGCGGCGTCCTGCCCGAGCGGCGCGATCTACAAGCGTGAAGAGGACGGCATTGTCCTGATCGACCAGGAGAAATGCCGCGGCTGGCGGATGTGCATCAGCGGCTGCCCGTACAAGAAGATCTACTTCAACTGGAAGAGCGGCAAATCCGAGAAGTGCATCTTCTGCTACCCACGGATCGAAGCCGGCATGCCCACCGTCTGCTCGGAAACCTGCGTTGGGCGCATTCGTTACCTCGGCGTTTTGCTCTACGACGCCGACCGCATCAGCGAAGTGGCGAGCACCGCCAACGAGCATGACCTCTATGAGAAACAACTGGAGATCTTCCTCGACCCGAACGACCCGGCAGTGATTCGCCAGGCCCTGAAAGACGGCGTACCGCAGTCGGTGATCGACTCGGCCCAGCGTTCGCCGGTGTACAAAATGGCCGTCGACTGGAAACTCGCACTGCCGCTGCACCCGGAATACCGCACCTTGCCAATGGTCTGGTACGTGCCGCCGCTGTCGCCGATCCAGAACGCCGCCGAGGCCGGCACCGTCGGCATGAACGGGGTGATCCCGGACGTCGACAGCCTGCGGATTCCGCTGCGCTACCTGGCCAACCTGCTGACCGCCGGCGACGAAAAACCGGTCAAGCGCGCGCTGAAACGCCTGCTGGCGATGCGTGCCTACAAACGCTCCGAGCAGGTCGATGGCCTGCAGGACCTGCAAGTGCTCAAGGATGTCGGCTTGAGCGTGGAGCAGGTCGAAGAAATGTACCGCTACCTGGCCATCGCCAACTACGAAGACCGCTTCGTGGTGCCGAGTGCCCACCGTGAAGACGCCATGAGCGATGCCTTTGCCGAGCGTTCCGGTTGTGGCTTCAGCTTCGGCAGTGGTTGCAGCGGCGCCTCCGACACCAACATGTTCGGCGCGAAGAAAGCCAACCGCCGCGACGTTCTGAAAACCGTACAGTTGTGGGAGGACTGAGCATGCAAATTCTAAAAGTGATTTCGCTGTTGCTCGATTACCCGACCGAACACCTGGTCACTGGCCGCGACGAACTGGAGCAGGCGATTCTGCAGTCGCGGGAAATCAGCCCGAAACAGCGTGGCGCCTTGTTCGAGTTGCTCGAGCTGATCTGCGGCAACGACCTGATGGATGGCCAGGAGCACTACGGTGCGCTGTTCGGCCGTGGCCGCGCGCTGTCGTTGCTGCTGTTCGAACACGTGCACGGCGAGTCCCGCGACCGTGGCCAGGCCATGGTCGACATGATGGCCCAGTACGACGCCGCCGGTTTTGCCATCGGCGTCAAGGAGCTGCCGGACTACATCCCGCTGTACCTGGAGTACCTCTCGACCTGCGACGACCTCGATGCCCGCGAGGGCCTGGCGGATATTTCGCACTTGCTGGCGTTGCTCGCGGCACGTCTGGAGGAGCGTGAAAGCGCCTACGCCAGCTGCTTCCGCGCGCTGCTGCAGATTGCCGGCGCCGAGCCCCATCAGGCAGTGGCGGATTTGCGTGAGCAAGTGGCCGCCGAGGTGCGCGACGACTCCCTCGAAGCCCTCGACAAGATCTGGGAAGAGGAGGCCGTGGACTTCCTCAAGGCCGAGCAGCAGGACCGTTGCAGTTCGCTGCCAAGCGCCCCGGGCAAGGCCCGGGAAGAAAGCGCGGTGCCGTTGCACTGGGTGGATTTTCAGCATGAAGGGCTGGCCGCCGCGCCGGCCAAGGAGGCACGCAATGTCTAAGTGGAATCTGTTGGCGTTCGGGATCTATCCCTATGTCGCCCTGGCGATTTGCCTGATCGGCAGCTGGGCCCGGTTCGACCTGTCGCAGTACACCTGGAAGGCCGGGTCCAGCCAGATGCTCAGTGGTCGCGGGATGCGTGTGGCAAGCAACTTCTTCCACATCGGCGTGCTGTTCGTGCTGGCCGGACACTTTGTCGGCCTGCTGACCCCGGCCTCGGTCTATCACCACGTGATCAGCACTGAGCACAAGCAACTGCTGGCGATGGTGTCCGGCGGCTTCTTCGGCCTGCTGTGCCTGATCGGCCTGCTGATGCTGGTCAACCGCCGCCTCAGCGACCCTCGGGTGCGGGCCACGTCCAGTACTTCGGACATCCTGATCCTGTTGGTGCTGTTGGCGCAGTTGGTACTCGGTCTGCTGACCATCGTCGCTTCCACCTCGCACATGGACGGTTCGGTGATGGTGATGCTCGCCGACTGGGCGCAGAACGTGGTGCTGCTGCGGCCGATCGAGGCGGCGCAATCGATCGCTGAGGTGGGCCTGGTCTACAAGCTCCACGTGTTTCTCGGCTTGACCCTGTTCGTGCTGTTCCCGTTCACCCGCTTGGTGCACATCGTCAGCGCGCCGATCTGGTACCTGGGACGTCGTTATCAAATCGTTCGGCAGAAATTCTGAGGAGATCATCATGTCAGGTGGATGTGGATGTGGCGGCGGTAACGGCGGCAGCGGTGGTTGCGGTTCTTCGGCCAAGGCCGAGGCGCTTGCACCGGTGGTCGCGGCGCAGTTTGAAGAATTGCCGGTGGAGCCCGAGGCGCTGAATGAAGTGCCCGCGCAGTTGATCGCCAGCAGTGAGCAGGAATGGCCGATCATCAGCGTCAATGAAGTCGCGATCAGCCCCGAGGCCATGGCCCAGGAGCTGCAATATCACCCGGCCGACAGCCGCGAGGAGGCGGTGTACCAGGCCGCCAGCGCGCTGGTGATCCGCGAGCTGTTGCAGCAGCGGGTGGCCGAGCTGGGCTTGTCGCTGGAGATCGGCGCCGGCGAGAACGAAGAGGAGGCGGCGACCCGCTTGCTGCTCGAACGTGAAGTGCAAGTGCCGGAATGCGACGAGCCAACCTGCTTGCGCTTCTTCGACAACAACCGTGCGCGTTTCCATAGCGCACCGTTGCTGGCGGTACGGCACATCCTGCTCGAATGCGCGCCGGATGATGCCGAGGCGCGGGGCATGGCCCACGATCAGGCGGAAGTGCTGTTGCAACGGCTGGCGGATTTCCCCGGCAGCTTCGCCGAATTGGCCGAGAAGTATTCGGCTTGCCCGTCGAAGGCCCAGGGCGGCTCGCTGGGGCAGATCAGCAAGGGCCAGACCGTGCCGGAGCTGGAGCGTCAGCTGTTTACTCTGGGAGCAGGGCTGGCGGCCAAACCGCTGGAAAGTCGTTATGGCTGGCACGTGATCAGTGTCGACCAGCGCATCGACGGCCAGCCGTTGCCGTATGAGGCGGTGGCGACGGCGATCCGTACGCAGTTGCAGCAGGGCGTCTGGCAAAAAGCCCTGGTGCAGTACCTGCAAACCCTGATTGGCGCCGCCGATATTCGCGGTATTCGCCTGCAGGGCGCCGACTCACCGCTGGTGCAGTAAGAAAACCGGGAGCTGTGATGGACGCTGTGATGCTGGATGGAATTGGGCGGCAAATCGATTATCTGCGGATGTCGGTGACGGATCGCTGTGATTTTCGCTGCGTGTATTGCATGGCGAAGAACATGACCTTCCTGCCCCGTCAGCAGGTGCTCACCCTGGAAGAATTGCAGCGCCTGGCGACGCTGTTTGTCGGCATGGGCGTGCGCAAGATCCGCCTCACCGGCGGCGAGCCGCTGATCCGTCCGGGCATCGTCGACCTGTGTCGCAACATCGCAGCCTTGCCGGGCCTGCGCGAACTGGTGATGACCAGCAACGGCTCGCAACTGGGGCGCCTGGCGCGGCCCCTGGCCCAGGCCGGGGTCAAGCGCATGAACATCAGCCTCGACAGCCTCGATCCCGGGAAATTTCGCGCGATCACCCGCAACGGTGATCTGGCCCAGGTGCTCAGCGGCATCGAGGCGGCGCGGTATGCCGGGTTCGAGCGGATCAAGCTCAATTGCGTGGTGATGAAGGGCCGCAACTTCGATGAAGTGCCGGCGCTGGTGCAGTACGCCATCGACCAGGGCATCGATATCAGCTTTATCGAGGAGATGCCGCTGGGCGATGTCGGCCGCTCCCGGGGTGAGTCGTTCTGTTCCAGCGACGAAGTCCGGGCGCTGATCGCCACCCGTCACAGCCTGCTCGACAGCACCGAAAACAGCGGTGGCCCGGCGCGTTACGTGCGCCTGGCGCAGCACCCCGAGACTCGCATTGGCTTCATCTCACCCAACAGCCACAACTTCTGCGCCAGCTGCAATCGGGTGCGGATGACGGTCGAAGGCAAGCTGCTGCTGTGCCTCGGCCAGGATAATGCCCTCGACTTGCGTGGGCTGTTGCGGCGTTACCCGCTGGATGATCAGCCGGTGATCAAGGCGATCCACAAGGCCTTGCGTGGTAAGCCGCTACGGCATGATTTCAACCCGCAGGGGGAGGTGCAGGTGGTGCGGTTTATGAATATGAGTGGGGGGTGAATTGGTTTTTTTTGAAATCAACGGTAAACCCCAATCCCTGTGGGAGCGGGCTTGCCCGCGATAGCAATACTTCAGGCCCGCAGAAGTTGGCTGACACTCCGCCATCGCGGGCAAGCCCGCTCCCACAATGTCCGTGGTCGATCGCAAAATCTGCACGCACCGCAGATCCACTGTAGGAGCGAGCCGGCTCCGGGCGGCGTTCCGACGAAAAACCTGAGACCTCCGCGTACAACCAGGACAGCTGCGCCATCGTTAACGACCATCGCCAGCAGGCTGGCTCCCACAGGTTTTTGAACTGCGCCGGTCTACCTGAATAGGCCGGCCGGTAGGCCGCCTCGGCTGCTTTTGATTTTGATCCACCGGCCCCGTTACAGAAGGCTGAGTGGAGGCATGCATCCGAGGGGAGCGCGTAGCGCGCTGCGGCGCAGCCGCAGTCATCGAGAGGAGGTGCCAGCGAAGCCAACCGGAGGCGATGACCCACGGATGTATGCCGGAGCGAAGGTACCCCGAGCCTAGGCGAGGGGCCGGATGTTGGGGCAAGCCTTTTTTGCTTATTTTTTTGCTGGGCCGGCACACCGGCGTTTGAAAAAAAGTGAGGCGCCGTAAGGGCGCAACCATAAGTGGCCGTTACCGCAGGAATGGATATGTACACAAAAAGACTGCCATCGCTGGCAAGCCAGCTCCCACAGGGGATCAACGGTGGCTGCGGAATTTAGCAAGACTTCCCCCACCCAATCTTGACATCCATCAATTCCAACCCCGCACTTTCTCCGTACCCTGCACCGCATGTTGTGTTTTTAAACGATTAAAAACCTATATGTAGTGTTTGGGGGCTGAATGCACAGTACGTTGATCTCAACCGGATGCAACCGTTTGCACAAGCGCAATGGCGACGTGGTTGCCTTTGATGCCGACAAGATCCGCCAGGCGTTGATCGCTGCCGGCAAGGCCACCGGCGACTACACCGAGCTGGAAGTCGAGGGCTTGTTGCCTGCGGTGCTGGCGCGCTTGGAGGGCATGCCGCGCTTGCACGTCGAGCAGGTCCAGGACCGGGTCGAACGGGTGTTGATGGACGCCGGTTACTTCAACGCGCTGCGCGCCTACATCGTCTACCGCGAACAGCACGGGCGTATGCGCCGCGATCGGCGGACCATGGTCGAGGTCGCGACCTCGATGAACGAATACCTCGACCGCGAAGACTGGCGCGTCCAGGCCAACGCCAACCAGGGCTATTCCCTCGGCGGCCTGGTGCTCAATGTCTCGGGCAAGGTCACCGCCAACTACTGGCTCGACGAGGTCTACAGCGAAGCCATCGGCCAGGCCCATCGCGAGGCGGATCTGCATGTGCACGACCTCGACATGCTCGCCGGTTACTGCGCCGGATGGTCGCTGCGCACCCTGTTGCACGAAGGCCTCAACGGCGTGCCGGGGCGGGTCGAGGCCGGTCCACCGAAACACCTGAGCAGCGCCCTGGGGCAGATGGTCAACTTCCTCGGCACCCTGCAGAACGAATGGGCCGGGGCCCAGGCTTTCAGCTCATTCGACACCTACCTGGCGCCTTATGTACGCAAGGATCAGTTGCCCTATGACGAAGTGCGCCAGGCCATCCAGGAGTTCATCTACAACCTCAACGTGCCCTCGCGCTGGGGCACCCAGACGCCTTTTACCAACCTGACCTTCGACTGGGTCTGCCCGGAGGATTTGCGCGAGCAGATCCCGGTGATCGGCGGTAAGGAAATGCCCTTTGCCTATGGCGAACTGCAGGTCGAAATGGACCTGCTCAATCGCGCCTACATCGAAGTGATGCAGGCCGGCGACGCCAAGGGCCGGGTGTTCACCTTTCCGATCCCGACCTACAACATCACCCACGACTTCCCGTGGGACAGCGAAAACGCCGACCGCCTGTTCGAAATGACCGCGCGCTACGGCCTGCCGTACTTCCAGAATTTCCTCAATTCGGACATGCAGCCCAACCAGGTGCGCTCGATGTGCTGCCGCCTGCAGCTGGATGTGCGCGAGTTGCTCAAGCGCGGAGGCGGGCTGTTCGGCTCGGCGGAACAGACTGGTTCGCTGGGGGTGGTGACGATCAACTGCGCGCGCCTGGGTTATCTGTTCAAGGGTGACAGCAGCGGTTTGCTGCAACGCCTGGATGAGCTGATGGCGCTGGCGATGGAGAGCCTGGAGGTCAAGCGCAAGGTGATCCAGCATCACATGGACGCCGGCCTGTACCCCTACACCAAGCGTTACCTGGGCACGCTGCGCAATCACTTCTCGACCATCGGCCTCAACGGCTTGCATGAAATGCTGCGCAATTTCAGCGGCGACGAGGAGGGCATGCACACCGAACAGGGCCGGCAATTCGCCGTGCAGTTGCTGGACCATGTGCGCGCGACCCTCGTGCGTTTCCAGGAGGAAACCGGCCACCTCTACAACCTCGAAGCCACCCCGGCGGAAGGCACCACCTACCGTTTCGCCAAGGAAGATTTGAAGCGCTACCCGGAGATTCTCCAGGCCGGCTGCCGCGAGGCGCCGTACTACACCAACTCTTCGCAGTTGCCGGTGGGCTACACCCAGGACCCGTTCGAGGCCCTGGAACTGCAGGACGAACTGCAGTGCAAATACACCGGCGGCACCGTGCTGCACCTGTACATGGCCGAGCGGATTTCCTCGACCCAGGCCTGCAAGCAACTGGTGCGCAAGGCCCTCGGGCGCTTCCGTCTGCCGTACCTGACGGTGACCCCGACCTTCTCGATCTGCCCGGTCCACGGCTACCTCGCCGGCGAGCACGAGTTCTGCCCGAAATGCGACGAAGCCCTGCTGTTGCAGGCGCAGAAAACCGCCAGCGTCCACTGATTTCAATTCACTCAAACGCAAGGAGCTACACCATGACTGCATCGACAACACTGCCCCAGGCGCAACGTCAACGCTGTGAAGTCTGGACCCGGGTGATGGGCTATCACCGCCCGGTCTCGGCCTTCAACCCGGGCAAACAATCGGAGCACCGCGAGCGCGTACATTTCACTGAAAGCGCGGCGCTGGCCGGGCGCCAATGAGCCGAATGCTCAGGGTCGGGGGCATGTTGCCCCTGACCACCATCGACTATCCGGGGCTGCTCGCCTGTGTGCTGTTTTGCCAGGGGTGCGCCTGGCGTTGTCGTTACTGCCATAACCCGCAACTGATCCCGCCTCGGGGCACCGAGGAAGTGGACTGGCTGCGGGTTCTGGCGTTTCTGCAGCGCCGTCAGGATCTGCTCGATGCGGTGGTGTTCAGTGGCGGTGAGCCGACCTTGCAGCACGGTCTGCGGGGCGCCATGGATGAAGTGCGGGAGATGGGTTTTCGCATCGGTTTGCACAGCGCCGGGATCAAGCCGCAGGCGTTCGCCAAGGCGGTGGAGGGGGCGGATTGGGTGGGTTTCGACGTCAAGGCGTTGCCCGAAGACACCCAGCTGATTACCCGGGTCGGTGGCAGCGGGGCGGCCAACTGGTGCAGCCTCGATTATCTGCTGGCCAGCGGGGTCGACTATGAGTGTCGCACTACTGTGCACTGGCACCTGATCGATCCGCCGCGGCTGCTGACCCTGGCCCGGCGTTTGAGCGAGCGCGGGGTCAAGCGCTACGCGGTGCAACTGGTGCGCACCGAGCAGATGTTCGATCCGTTGCTGCCAAGCCTTTCGGCCCATGGCGCAGCGCTGCCGGAGTTGTGGCAGGCGCTGCGCGAGTTGTTCCCGGTGTTTGTCCTGCGCGGATGACGGGGCAGGGCGATTCAGGCCCAGCCCCAGAACTGCAGCCACCAACCCACACCGATCATGCCAACGGCCAGCAGCAGACAGGCGCTGGCCGCGAGTTGCCGTTGCATCGGCAGACGGGCGCTGTTCAGACGTTGCCAGCCCAGCAGCAGACTCCAGGCCATCGCCGCCAGCAGCAACGCCGCTCGGGCCGGCTGCACCCAGTCCAGGATCAACCCTTCGTAGCGCAGCAACTTCACCGTGGTCGCCGAGAGACCAAGAAACAGCCCGGCGCCGCCCAGCGGTGTGAGGGTCAGGGCCAGCGGCCAATAGAGTGCCCGATCTCCCGCCAATCGTGCCGCCAAACGCAGCACCAGCATGAGCGCGCCACCGAGCAGCAGCGAACTCAGCCCCAGGTAGGCGACGATGCTGAAACCGTCGAGCCAACTGAAACTGTCGTTGAGTTGCGGGTAGTGAGTGAGCAGCCACCAGGGCGCGTTATCGGCCAGGGCCCAGAGTTGATCGTGCTCCACCAGCCATTGCGCGAGGCTCTGTTTGAGAGCGATGAACCACGGGCTGACGGTCCACTGGAAGGCGCCCATGGCCAGGCCGATCACCCCGAACAGCAGCAGGCGCGCGTCCCAGGGTGAGAGGTTCTGTGCGGTGGCCTGGACGATTTCCTGATTGCTCGAACGGGCGATCAATTGCACCGCCCCGCGTTGTCCGCTGCAGCGTCCGCAGGCATGGCAATCGCTGGCGCCCCGCATGCGCCGGATATCCAGCAGCGGCGCGCAATTGGGCGGTGGCAGACGTACGGCGGAGTTTTCCAGCCAGCGCTGTTCATCGACCCGAAAATGCACCGGCGCCAGGCGTGCCAGCAGGCCGAACACGCCGCTGACCGGGCACAGGTAGCGGCACCAGATGCGTTTGCCGCGGGCGAACAGAAACCCCACCAGCACCGCCGCCACGGTGGATCCGCCGAGAATCAGCAGCGCCGCCTGGGCGTAGTCGTAGACGCTGATCAGTTGCCCATACAGGGTGGTCAGGCAGAACGCCAATGTCGGCCAGCCGCCCCAGCGCAACCAGCGCGGTACCCGCAGGCCTTTGCCATGCTGGCTGGCCCATTCGCTGAGGGAACCTTCGGGGCACAACACCCCGCACCAGAGCCGGCCGAACAGCACGATCGACAGCAGCACGAACGGCCACCAGATGCCCCAGAACAGAAACTGCGCGAGCAGGGTCAGGTTATCGAGGATCCGTGCCTGGCTGTCGGGCAGCGGCAGCATCGCCGGGATCAATAACAGCACGGCGTAGAACAGCACCACCAGCCATTGCAGCCCACGAATCACTCGCGCGTGCCGACGCATGCCATCGCCCAGGCGTTGCAGCCAGCGATTGTGCGCGCTCAGCCCAGGCATGGCAGCGGCTCCTCGCGGCGTTGGCGCAGCCAGCCGGCGATCAGCAGCCAGTAGCCGAGCCACACCGCCAGGGTCAGGGCGCTGGGGGTCGCCCGATAACCGGCGAATCCGGCGAGGAAACCGCCGAGGCCATGGCTGTCACTGAGCCAATGGCTGCTGTCCCACAGCGCGTCGCCGACGCTGCCATAAACCCATTCCGGCACCTCCATCGCCAGCAGTTGACCACCGATGCGCTCGCTGGCGCTGACCAGCAATGCGGCGCCGAGCATCAGCAGCACGGCTTCACTGAAGGCGAAGAAACGCCGCCAGGAAATAAAACGTCGACTGCTGTGCAGCAAGACAATGGTCAGCGCCGACAGCACCAGACCCAACAGCCCGCCAACGGCGAACAGCCCCAACTCCGGCCCGCGCAGCCGGGCGCCGGCGCCGTAGAGGAAGACCACGGTTTCACTGCCTTCGCGACTGACCGCGAGCAGCGCCAGCAGCATCAGGCCCTGGCCACCCTGGCGGGCCAGATGCTGGTCGGCGTGGCGCTGCAGGTCCTGCTTGAGGTGGCGGCCGTGGCGGTGCATCCAGCCGACCATCTGCACCATCAGCAGGCTGGCGATCAGCGCCATGCCGGCCTGGAACCATTCGTTCAGCGCGCCGCTCATGGCGTCGCCGGCAAACATGATCAGCAGCGCCAGCAGGCCCGAGAGCAACAGTCCCAGCAGTACACCGCTCCAGAGGAATTTACTCAGGCGGTGGCTTTGACTTTGCTGGCTGATCCAGGCCTGAAGAATACCGATGACCAGCAGCGCCTCGACGCTTTCGCGCCAGACGATGAACATTGATTGATTCATGCAAGCTCCGTAGGTCAACGGCTCACTGGGCGAGAATGCCGCCCTCGGGCAGCTGCGGGTTGAACTCGTCGAAGAAGGGGTAATGACCGGGTTTGAGGGGATGGATGACGACGAAGGTGGTGACCCCGGGCGACAGGACTTTCTCCACCCGCAACGGCGTGCTTTCGAATTCGGCCGGGCCCTGGCCGATGTTTTTCAGGACGATCTTGAAGCGCTGCCCCGCCGGCACCTCGAGCACGGCGGGGGAGAAGTGGCCGTCGTTCAGGCTCAGTTCATAGCTGGGCAATTCGGCCAGCGCCGGCAGCGGCGCGAAGGCGCCGGCCAGCAGCAGCCAGGCGATCTGCGGGCGTTTCATTTAATAGCCGCCTTTTTTACCGATGCCGGCGTAGACGAATTCGTAGTGCAGTTCGCAGCGTTCGAACCAGGGCGCGACGCCGGTTTCCTTGTCGGTGTGACGGCCCAGCGAGCCATGGCCGCCAGGTGGCAGCAGGGTGAAGGTCAGTTGGTATTTGCCCGGGCCGAGCAGCTTGACGTTGTCGCCGTAGTGCGGCCCGTCGTTGGCGACCATGGCGTGGAAATCGCCCTGGATCTGCTCGTCGCTGCCCTGTTTTTTCAGGTTGAAGGAAACGTTGAGGTAAGGCACGAAACTGCCTTCCTGAAAGCCCTGGCGATTGTCGGCGGTGGCGCGGATGTCGGCTTCCAGGTGGACATCGGAATCGGCGGTGGCGCGCATCATCCCCGCCGGTTCCATTTCGATCGGCTGCAAATACACCGCCCCGACTTCCAGCCCCGGGCACAGCTGCGGCGCACCGATCGGGTATTCCTTGGCCTGCGCCAGCGGGCTGAGCAGGAGCAGGGCGAGAGACAGCGAAAACGCGGTACGCATGATGGATTCCTGGGACGTCGGAGTGGGAAGCCGAGTCTAGGAAGCTTTGTTGTAAACAATAATGATTGTGATCAAGTTTTGAAAAATTCAGCCGGCCGGGTCTTCCCGCCGCTGAAAGCGTTCGGCGCGCTCGACGCTATGAACCATCTGCTGCGCCGCATGCAGGGTCAGCGGATGCTGGGTAAAACCGGGGCGCGGCGAAATGTACTCGGCCATCTCCCGGGCCACCTCGCGCTGGCGCTCCGAACCTTCGGCCAGCAAGGCGACGACCAGATTTTCCAGGGCAATCACCCGTACCCGCAGGTGCACCAGTTCGGCATGGGTCAGGGCCGGTGGGGTGGTAAAGGCCTCGTTGTCGAGGGGGCTGACAATGCCCTGGTCGTCCCAGGTCGACAGCGGCGGCACGGTGTTTGGAGCTGGATTCTTGTTGAGCATCGGGTTATCTCCAGGTGGCGTTTATTCAGGATATACGCGTTGTCGGCTATCGCTAGCAGCGGAACGCCGCCCGGGCAGCTCCCGCAGAAATTTGTGTAGATCACAGATTCCGTGGAGCATGCATAACCCCTGTGGGAGCTGGCTTGCCAGCGATGAGGCCATCAGCGACACCGCATCAACTTCATCGCTAGCAGGATAGCCACAGAGGTACTCCCACAGATTCTTGATTTGCATCAAGGCCGGCAGCACGCGAGAGGATTAGATTGAACCTGCGCCCCTCACTCACCGGAGACCGGCATGGCCAAGCACTTCCCCGACAATCCCAGCCACCCCGAGCGCATCTGCTGGGGCTGTGATCGCTATTGCCCGGCCAAGTCCCTGGCCTGCGGCAACGGTGCTGACCGGACGATGCACCCGGTGGAGGTGTTTGGCGAGGATTGGAATTCACCGAATGATTGGGGGCTTGGGGCGGTCGACAAGGGTGAGAAAGAGCTGGGCGGCGCCGGCATTCAGGGTGAAAGTGCCGCAGCCATCGCGGGCAAGCCCGCTCCCACCGTTTAAAGGATCCCGCGCAAATCCACGGTCACCGCACTGGTCGGCCGCGAACAACACAACAAAACCCTCCCATCCCGCGGCACGTCCAGCGGCTCTTCAAAGTACTCCACCGAGCCTTGGCGCAGCGGCACCTGGCAGGTGTTGCACAGGCCTGCCCGGCAGTTGAACGCCGGAGTCAGGCCGGCCTGTTCGGCGAGTTCCAGCAGGGAATGGCAGCCCGGGTCCCAGGCCACTCGCTTGCCGGAGGGCAGGAACTCGACGCTCAGTTCGCCCTCGAGCAGAGCGGGGGTCTCAACTATCGGCGCAGCAGGTGCGCAAACTTCATCTTCATCAAGAATGGTCGCCGGGCCGAAGAACTCGTAATGGATGCGCTGCGCAGCGATGCCCAGGCTGCGCAGCAGCCGCCAGTTAGCCTGCATGAACGGGCGCGGGCCGCACAGGTAGACGTCGTAGTCGTCCAGCGGCAGCAACTGTTGCAGGGTTTCGCGGCTGATCAGGCCCTGGCTGTGGAAGGCCGGGTGGGCCGAGTCCTCGGGGGTCGGATTGCGGTAGCAGAAGTGGGGAGTGATCCCGGGACGACGCTCGGCCAGGGCCAGTACCTCGTCGCGAAACCCATGCACTGCGCCATTTTCGCAAGCGTGGACGAAATACACCGGGCGCGATGAATCGACGCTCAGTCGGTGCAGCATGCTGAGCATCGGCGTCAGGCCGACGCCGCCACTGAACAGCAGCACCGGACGGGGGCTGTGTTCATCGAGGACGAAACTGCCGGTGGGGCCGGCGATCTCCAGGCTGTCGCCGACCTGCACGTGCTGGTGCAGGTGGTTGGATCCCAGCCCCGCTGGCAGCTCCGGGCGATCGAACGGCGCCGGCTCGCGCTTCACCGAAATGCGCAACCGCGCCGGGTCTGCGGGGTCACCGGAGAGGCTGTAGTTGCGCAGAGCGGTCACGCCGTTGCCCAGGTCCAGACGCACCACGAGGAACTGCCCAGGACGAAAGCGCAGCGGGGAAACACCGTCGGCCGCCTCCAGCACGAACGAGGTAATCACCGCACTTTCAGCTTTTTTCTCGATCACCCGATAACTTTTGAACCCGCCTGGGGTGTGCAGTTCAGTGCCCATCTCAGGCCTCCAGCTGACGCGAGAGGGGGATCAGGTTGGCCGGCTGTTCCAGGGCGATCAACTTGTCCAGATTGCGGCGAAAGCGCAGTGGCCCGGAGTCGGAGGCCAGGTCGATGTTCGGCGTGCGCTTGTTGGCCATGCCCTGGTGCACGGCGGTCAGCACTACTCGGTCCTCGGCAAAGGCATGCCTTACGTCTTCGTCAAACTGGCGCGACACATCCTCGTTCTCGGTATCGAAATTGCGCACCTGGAACCAGTAGTAGCGGGTGTGGTTTTCATCCACCGGGGTCATGAAATTGTAGGAGTTCATCAGGAACACCTGCTCGTGCAGTTCGCCGTCGTCGCGACCGGTGCCGGCGGGGGTGAACAGGGCCTTGATGATTGCCTGGGACGGGTAGTGCACTTCGTAGTGCTGCTTGCGATCGCAGTGGCCGCTGAACTGCACGAACTTGGCATAGAAGGGTGCCACTTCGACGTCACGCATCCAGCGCGAAACGATCACCCCCTGCTCGGTGACCGTGGTTTGCAGTGGCTCCTCGGCACAGGCCGCGTTGCCGAAGGACGATTGGTGGACCCAGGCAACGTGGGCTGGGTCCAGCAGGTTGTCGGTCATGTACAGGTAGTTGCACGGGATCAGCATGCTGTCGCCGCGATTCAGGCCCCAGGCCGGATCACCCCATTCCGGCACGTGGCAGATCTTCGCCGGATCGGCCAGCGCCGCGTCACCCATCCAGATCCAGATAAACCCGTAGCGCAGCTCCAGCGGATAACTGCGCACCTTGGCGCCCTGGGGAATGCGCTGGCTGCCGGGGGCGCGCACGCAACGGCCGGAGCAGTCGAAGGTCAGGCCGTGGTAGCCGCATTCGAGGTCATCACCTTTACGCCGGCCCATCGACAGCGGCAGCTTGCGGTGTGGGCAGGCGTCTTCGAGGGCGACGGGCGTGCCGTCGCCCTTGCGGTACAGGACCACGGCTTCACCGAGCAGGGTGACGGGGTGCAGTTGTTCAGCCAGTTCGGTTTCACTGGCGGCGACGTACCAGGCGTTTCGCAAAAACATGGGGATGGCTCCTTATAGGGTGGCGGGCGGCGGTTTCAGTGGTAGATGTCGAAACTGAAGTACTGCTTCTGCAGCCGGTCGTAGGTGCCGTTCTTGTGCATTTCGGCGAGCGCGCCGTTGATTGCGTCCGCCAGTTTCTGGTCGTCCTTGCGCAGGCCGATGGCGATGCCCAGGCCGAGGATCTGTTCGTCGCGGACCGCGTCACCGGCAAAGGCGAAACCGGTGTTGCCCGGGGTCTGCAGGAAGCCGATATCGGCCACCACCGCGTCAGTCAATGTGGCGTCGATGCGCCCGCTGGTGAGGTCCGGGTAGACCAGGTCCTGGTTGTTGTAGGAGACCATCGTCACCCCGTGCGGCGCCCACTTGGCCTTGACGTAGGCTTCCTGGGTACTGCCCTGGGCGACGCCGACGCGCTTGCCCTGCAGCGATTCGACGGTGGGCAGCAGGCCGCTGCCGTCCTTGGCGATCAGGCGGCTGGGGGAGTTGTACAGGCGGTCGGAGAAATCGATGGTCTGCTTGCGCTTTTCGTTGACGGTCATCGCCGAAAGAATCGCATCGAACTTGTTCGCCTTCAGCGCCGGAATGATGCTGTCGAAGGCGCTTTCGACCCACACGCACTTGACCTTGAGCTGCGCGCAGATGGCATTGCCCAGGTCGATATCAAACCCCACCAGTTGCCCGCTGGGTTCGCGTGATTCGAACGGGGCGAAGGTCGGATCGACGCCGAAGCGAAGGGTGGCCAGGTCGTTGGCCAGGGCGCTGGTGGAGGCGAGCGCGAGAACCGTGGCGAGCATGATTTTTTTCATTGTTCCGGGCCTTTTTTGATTTTTTGAGTGGTCGGCTGGGCTAATGCAAGGTGGTGTTACAGGTCCAGAATACGAGAACCTGGGATTTCGAAAAGATGGCTAAAACTGTTGCTTCGTTTAGCTCAGCTAAACTAATAATCGGCCCTCGCCACTCGGGAGACGTCGATGAACAACTTGCCTTCGCTGCGCGCCATTCAGGTGTTTGAAGCCGTCGGGCGCTACGGCGGAATCGTCGAAGCGGCACGCCGGCTGGGCATTTCCGCCGGTGCGGTGAGCCAGCAAATGAAGCTGCTCGAGGACAGCCTGGGCTTGAGCCTGACCTTCCGCGTCGGCAAGCGAATCAGCCTGACCGCAGCGGGGCAGCGCTATCACGACAGTTGCGTGGCGGCGTTCGAAACCCTGCGCATTGCCCAGGTCGAAGTCGAGCGCGCCAGGAGTACCCACAACCTGCGCATCAGCGCCTTGCCCTCGCTGCTTTCCGACTGGCTGGCGCCGCTGATCTACCGCTGGCAGAGCGAACACCCGGGGCTCAATCTGTTCCTCGACGGCAGCCATGCCGAGCCGTCGCCCGAGGGCTATGAAATCGATTTTCGGGTGACCTACGGTGACCACCGCGCTACCGAGCACGCGGTCGAATTGTTCCGCGATTGCGTGGTGGCGGTCTGCAGCCCACGGCTGTTGCGCGAGGATCTACCGCTGCGCACGCCGGCGGATTTGCTGGGCTATCCGCTGCTGTCGATCGACTGGCTGCCGAAGTTCGCCTCGCCACCGTCCTGGCGCGACTGGTTCAGTTCGCAGCAGATAGACGTCGCGGCAATGGGCGAGGCGTATCGGGTCTATTCGCTGTCGTCGATGGCGATCCAGGCGGCGATCCTCGGCCAGGGCGTGGTGCTGGCGCAGCACTCGATGATCGCCGAAGCGCTGGCCGACGGGCGTTTGATCATGCCGTTCGGGCATGCCTTGCAGATGCCGTCATCCTATTACCTGGTGGGGGCCAAGGACGCCTTCGACAAGGCTCACTGCCGGGAATTCCAGCGCTGGCTGGTGGCCCGTGGGCGGGATCAGATGGCGGTCAATCAGCGCTTGTTGGCTGCGGCGCAATAGGGTCAATCGCGAACAAATGCTCGAACCCCTGCAAGGTGCTGTCGACGAAGCGCTCGTCGGTAGTGCCCGCCGGAAACTGCAGCACGCCGTGTATCACCAGCGAGGCCAGGCCGTGGGTGTAGGACCAGGCGGCCAACGCGGCGCGTCGCACCTCGCTGGAATCAAGATCCTGGCCCAGCACCTCGACCATGATCTGCTTGAGTTGGCCAAAGGCCGCGTCGCGCGCTTCGAGGTAATCGAACGGCATCTCATTGCCGGCCAGTTCCGGGCCGAACATCAACTGGTAGAGCGCCGGATTGCGCCGGGCGAAGCTGAAATAGGCGAGGCTCGCGTCGCGCAGTTTCTGCCGGCCGTCGGGCTGTTCGCGCTCACTGCGCATCACTTTGGCCAGTTCGCGAAAACCCTGGGCCGCCAGCTGTCCCACCAGTTCTGCACGGTTGGCGTAGTGGTGGTAGGCCGCCGTGGCACTGACGCCGACCCGTTCCGAGACCGCACGCAGCGACAGTTTGGTCGGCCCGACTTCTTCGAGCATCTGCCGCGCCGCGTCGAGCAATTGCGGCGCGAGGTTGCCGACGTGGTAGGTGTCGCGGGCGCGTTGCGGTGTCTTGCTCATGGGGCAGGGCCTTGGAAACGGGGGAGTGCGGGGGGCTGGATGTTATCACTGGAAAATATCTTGACGCTGCTAAGATGTGATCTTAGCATCGCTAACATTCGCCCTGGAGGCGTTTTTTTAACCTGATCTTATCGCTGTAAAGTTGGAGGTGGTCGATGAAGCACTACGATGCGGTGGTGATCGGTGCCGGCAATGCCGGGCTGACCGCTGCGACGGCGCTGCAACGGGGCGGCAGTCGCACCTTGTTGATCGAGCGGCACAACATTCCCGGCGGCTGCGCCACCTCGTTCGTGCGCGGTAATTTCGAGTTCGAGGTGGCGTTGCATCAGCTCAGCGGCCTGGGCACCGAGGACAAACCGTTCGTGATGCGCAAGCTGTTCGACCAGTTGGGGGTGTTGGACAAGGTCGAGTTCATCCAGGAACACGCGCTGTATCGGCTGGTGGTCCCGGGCGAACTGGATGTGACCCTGCCGGCCAGTTGGTCGGGGATCCGTCGCCTGTTGCAGGCGCTGTATCCAGCCGAAAGTGAGGCCATCGAACGCTTCATGACGCTGTGCGAAAAGGTCACCTTGGAAAGTTTCATGACCTTACCCCAGGCAACCCGGGCCAACAGCGAGGCGCTGCTCAAGTCGCTGTGCCCGAACTACGTTCAGTACGGCTTGCGCTCGGCGCGGGAGGTGCTGGATGAGTTTTTCAACGACGCCAAGCTGAAGAACATTCTGGCGACTTACTGGCTGTACCTCGGTGTGCCGCCGGAGCGCCTGCCGTTCTCCGACCTGGCGACCATGCTCTACGCCTACGCGGTGTTCAAGCCCTGGCACATCAAGGGCGGCTCCCAGGCGATGTCCAGCGCCCTGGTGGAATCGTTTCTCGAGGCCGGTGGCGAGGTGCGTTTCAACTGCGCCGTCGAGCAGATTCACACCGACGCCGGGCGGGTGTGTGGCGTGAGCCTGGAGGGCGGCGAGCGGGTCAGTTGTGCAACGGTGGTGTCCAATGCCAGCCCGCTGATCACCTTCAACGAACTGCTGGACCTTGAGCGGCCGCCGCTGCAGATCCAGGCCGATTTCAAGTCGCGGCGCATGGGCACCTCGGCCTTCGTGATCTACCTCGGGCTCGACTGCACGCCGCAGGAGCTGGGGGTTACCACCGCTTCGAGCTTTATCTACGAGACCCTCGACGAGGCGCAGATCCACGCGCGCATGGGCAGCCTCGAGCCGCCGTTGGGCGGCATGCTGACCTGCTACAACCTCGAGGACCCGAGTGCCGCGCCGGAGGGCAAGAGCCAGGTGGTGCTGGTCTGCCTGCAGTACGGCGACGTGTGGAAATCGGTGGCGCCGGAGGACTATGCGCGGACCAAGTATGAGTTCGCGGAAAAGCTCATCGCCGTGATCGAGAAGGTCTACCCAACCGTGCGCCAGCACATCGAGGAGGTCGAGGTGGCCACGCCCCTGACCATGATGCGCTACCTCAACACCCCGGGCGGGGCGATCTACGGGTTCCAGCAGACGACCCAGGACTCGGCGCTGCTGCGCGAGCGCCTGGACGCGGTGCCGGGGCTGTACATGGCCGGCGCCTGGACGTCCATGGGCGGCTTCCAGCCGACCTACATGGCCGGCGAATCCACGGCCAGGGCCGTGCTCAAACAACTGAAAAGCAATGAGGTGGCGCATGTCTGAACAGAGTCCGATGCACCTGATCGCCGGATACACCGAGGCGCTCGCGACCAAGATGGCGCTGGAGCACAGCGGTTCGGATTTCTACGAAGTGCGTGGCGAGGTCGCCAGTACCGTGGTCCAGTTGCACCCCAAGCGCCTGGCGCTGGAGGTGCTGGAGATCATCGACGACACGCCGAGCACCAGGACCTTGCGCCTGCAGGCGGCGGATCGCCAGGTATTGCCGCCGTTCCAGGCCGGGCAGTACATCAACCTGTTCGTCGAGATCGACGGCGTGCACACGGCGCGGCCGTATGCGATCTCTTCCTCGCCCTTGCAGCGCGAGTACTACGACCTGACGGTCAAGCGCGCGGTGGGTGGCTTTGTGTCCGGTTATCTGCTGGACCGTGTGCAAGTCGGCCAGTCGCTGCGCAGTTCGGGGCCGATGGGCACCTTTCACCATAATCCGCTGTTTCACGGTGACGAGCTGGTGTTTCTCGCCGGCGGCTCGGGTGCGGCGCCGGCGCGCAGCATGCTGTTGAATATCCTCGAGCGTGGCTTGCCGCAGTGCTTGCACCTGATTTATGTGAACAGCTACGTCGATGATGTGATCTACGCCGAGGAGTTTCGCGCCTTGGCCGAGGCGCACCCGCAGTTTCGCCTGACCGAGGTGATTTCCCGACCGCCCGCCGGTTATCGCGGGCACAGTGGGCGTTTGACTCGTGAACTGTTGCAGGCGCAGTTGGGCGAGATGGGCAATCGGATGTTCTATGTCTGCGGGCCGACGCCCTTCAACGACAGCTGTTTGGAACTGCTCAGCGAGTTGGGAGTGGCGCGGCGACGGATTCGGGTTGAGGCCAACGGTGCGCCGAAGTCGCCGGATCGGCAGGTTGGTTGGCCCGAAGGCGTTGATCTGGAGGCTGAGGTGCAGGTGACGGTGCAGGGGCGCGGCAGTTTTCGCACCAAGGTGGGTGAGCCGTTGCTCAATGCCTTGGAGCGTAATGGTTATTTCGTCGAGAATGCCTGTCGGTCGGGGGAGTGCAGTTTGTGTCGGGTGAAGTTGCTGTCTGGCCCGGTGTTTAATCCGCAGGAAGCGCATTTGCGCCAGTCGGACCGGGATTTTGGCTGGATTTATTCCTGTGTGGCGTTTGCGACTGGGGATGTTGAGGTGATGGTGTAGGGGGTTGTCTGGGGGGCTCCATCGTGAACAGGTTCACTCCTTTCAGGGATCGAGGTGAACTCAATTCCAGCGGCCACTTCGGTCTAACTGTGGGAGCTGGCCTGTCGAATCGTCGCGAAAGCTTCTTCTCGGTGTTCATATCCATTCCTGCGGTAACGGCGGCTTATGGTTTCGCCCTTACGGCGAGGCACTTTTGTCAAACGCCCGGAATGCCGGCCCAGACAAAAGTACCCAAAAAGGCTTGCCCCAGCGTCCGGCCCCGAGCCTAGGCTCGGGGTACCTTCGCTCCGGTATCCATCCGTGGGTCATCGCCTCCGGTTGGCTTCGCTGGCACCTCCTCTCGATGACTGCGGCTGCGCCGCATCGCGCTCCGCGCTCCCCCCGGATGAATACCTCCACTCAGCCTCCCGACGGGGCCTGTGGATCAAGATCAAGATCAAAAGCTGCAGGCGAGCTAACGCTCGGCCTGTTGAGTGGTCACGGCGAACGAGGCGGCCTACCGGCCTGCCTGTTTTTCTGTTTGCGCGGAACCCTGTAGGAGCGAGCCGGCTCCGGGCGGCGTTCCGACGAAAAACCTGAGACCGCCGCGTATATCCAGACAGCACGCGTCATCGTTGACGACCATCGCGACGGTGCGACGATTCGACAGGCTCGCTCCTACAATGTCCGTGGTCGATCACAAGTTCTCCATACATCGCAGATTCACTGTGGGAGCGAGCCTGCTCGCGAAAAACCAGAGGCCGCCTCGTACATCCAGGATAGCTGCGTCATCGTTGACGATCATCGCGAGCAGGCTCGCTCCTACAATGTCCGTGGTCGATCACAAGATCTCCATACATCGCAGATTCACTGTGGGAGTGAGCCGGCTCCGGGCGGCGTTCCGACGAAAAACCAGAGGCCGCCGCGTACATCCAGGATAGCTGCGTCATCGTTGACGATCTTCGCGACGGTGCGACGATTCGACAGGCTCGCTCCCACAGGGGATTGGGAGAAACCTGCCAGATCAGGCCGGCCGGTAGGCCGCCTCGGCTACTTTTGATTTTGATCCACCGGCCCCGTTACAGAAGGCTGAGTGGAGGCATGCATCCGAGGGGAGCGCGTAGCGCGCTGCGGCGCAGCCGCAGTCATCGAGAGGAGGTGCCAGCGAAGCCAACCGGAGGCGATGACCCGCGGATGGATGCCGGAGCGAAGGTACCCCGAGCCTAAGCGAGGGGGCCGGATGTTGGGGCAAGCGTTTTTTGCTTCCTTTTTTCGGCGCTTGTAAAAAAGGGAGGCGCCGTAAGGGCGCAACCATAAGTGGCCGTTACCGCAGGAACGGATATGTACACCGTTAAATCGCTAGCGGACTCCCACAGATGTGAACTGCGGGAGCCCGAAAAATCAAGCAGCACTCACCACTGCACCACCCCCCACCACTCTATTCTGCACCGACCGATACAACAGGCTCGACACCATAAAGCCAATCAACGCCAGCACACTCATCAGGCTGAACACATAGTTGTAGCCCTGCTCACCGGGAAAGTGGTCGAGGATCGAGCCGTAGATCACGTAAGCAAACATCCCCGGCGCATAACCGATCAGGCAGCCGATGCCGAAGGCGGAGCCGGTGATGTGGGGCGGGATGCCGACTTCGCCCATGGGCGCCCAGAACACTCCGCGCATCGAGAACACGATCAGCGCGAAGGACAGGGTCGCGGCCATGCCGGCGTAGATGAAGCTCGGGCTTTTCGGGATCAGCAGGATGACGCCCATCAACGGCAGCAGGGCGAGGAAGGCCCATTTCAGGTAGCGGCTGGTGCTTTTGAATTGTTTGTCGGCAATGAAACCACCGGCCGGCCCGCCGAGGATTTTCAGGAAGTACTGGTTGATGATGCCGTAGGCGCCGACCAGGGCCACCGGCAGGCCGTACATTTCCTTGAGGTAGGGAATGAAGTAGGTCAGGCCGCAGTACACGATATAGACCATGAACACGTTGAGGCTGACCAGCCAGATGCCCGGCACCTTGATCGCTTCCAGCAGGTTGCCCAGGCCTTTCTTCGGCTTGGCGCTTGATTGCGTGTCGCCGCTTTTCAGCAGCAGCCAGATCAGCGTGCCGGCGAGAATGTCGATCACCGAGTAGAACAGGATCGCCGATTTCAGCCCTGCTTCACCGGAACCGAGGGCGACGAAGATACCCAGCGCGGAGAACGCCACCAGGGTATCGATCACCCCGCGACCGCCTTCGAGCAAGCCGAACAGGCGACCCTGTTCCTGCTCGTCACCGAGGTTGCGGATGGCCTTGAGCAGCGACGGCCAGAACAGGCAGTCGGCGCACACCGCCAGCAGGCTGAAGACAATCAGCAGACTGCTGAACGGCGGGAAGGTCGCCAGGTACAAGCCCAGGCCACCGGTGCCGATCAGCCCGAGGGGAATCATCTTGCGGGTGTCGTAGCGGTCGGCGAGCATCCCGCCGAGGACGAACAGGGCGGTGGCGATGATCGCGTTGGCGCTCAGCAGCAGGCCGATTTCGGTGTGGCTCAGGCCCATGAATTGCTGCATGGGGATGTAGAAGGCGTCCTTGAGGTTCGCCAGTTTGTAGATGGTCCCGCCGCCGAGGACGAGGATCAGGAAGCGCAGCCATTTGGCCTTGTCTTGAGTTGTCATTGTTATTCTCCAGGCGTGATTGGATGTAGCGAGTCGCGGCAGGGTCAGGCGTGGTTGTCGTGGGCCAGGGTCAGTTCGGCCAGGGTGCGCAGTTCGGCCAGCAGGCCGCGCACGTAGGCCACCTGGTTGTTGGCCCAGCGGTGCTCGTCGGCCAGCATCCGTTCCAGGGAAAAGCCGTGGGGCAGGGCGGTTTCGCTCATTTCCCGGTAGGCAATGGACGGGTCGCTGGCCTCGTCGACCTGACGGAACGCCGGGGCCACGTAGTGGTTTTCCTGCTCGAGAATGAAGGCGATCACTTGCGGGCTGGATTCGCCGAGCAACAGCAGTTCGAACAGCATCCGCGCATTGGGCAGGTCGTCCTCGGCGCTGCCTTGGAGCACGCCGTAATGGCCGAAACCGTTGTGTTCGGGCACCACGCGCACGCCCTTGAGGTGCACCTGGCGGATGTGCGGCGCAAGGTTGCGCAGCGCCGGCAGCGGCTGTTCGCAGGCGTTGATCATGTTGCCGAAGTCGAACAGCGCATGCAGGCGGGGGTGGTTGAGGCGGCTCAACAGCTGGGCGATTTCGTCGCTCTTGAGTTCTTCGTGCTGCTCGAAATCGAAGAACAGGTCGTGCTCGTCGGCCAGCCGCGCGAGGTAGTGCAGGTCGGTCTCGATCACGTCCATGACGTGCGACAGCGTGCCTTCATACCGCGAGTAAACGCGGATATTGCGCGTGCCCAGGGCCCGGGCAATGGCCACCACCTGATCGACATCGGCCTTGCGCGTGCTGCTGATTTCCAGGTGTACCGCCAACTCCAGCGCGCGGGCCTTGTCGGCGAATGCCTGGAGCTGATCGGCGTTCATCTGGCTGAGGCTGTTTTCCTCGCCGTCCAGCAGGTGCAGGCTCAGCCCCTGTAGCTCGTGGCGATAGGCGAAGTCCAGCAGGTCGGCGGGGGTGACGCGGCCGTGGGTCAGGTTGGTCAGCAGCGGGTAGGCATGGGCGAACAGGCGCAGTTGGCCGAGGCGTTCGAGCAACTGGCGGGCCAGCGCCGGGGTCAGGGTCGGGACTGTTTCGTGCGCGCCAGCCTTGTGGCTGAGCAAGGTGTTGAAGCGCTCTTGGATCTTATTGTTCATTCGAGTCGTTCCTGGTTCAGACACCGGGTCTACCGGCGCAGCCTTTATCGCGCCAGTCAGGAACTCTCGATAGATCCATTATCGGTTAAATCATAAGACCACTTGCCGGCCCTCAGTCGGCCTGGGTCAGGTAGCCCAATTCACCCAGGGCCCGAGCCAGGGCTTCGACGCGAGTCTGCGCGAGTTTTTCCGGGGTGCCGGCGAAGCCGATCAGCAGCGCCGGCGGCAGGCGATGGGCGAGGCAGTAGTCGCTCAGGGCGTAGGTATGGATGTTGTGCCGGGCCAGGTCGCGGGCGACGCGGTCGTCATCCAGATTCGTTGGCAACCAGGCGATCAGGTGCATGCCGGCATCCACCGGGGTGAGGCTGAAAAAGTCGCCGAGTTGCCGTTGCAGTTGTTCCACCAGCGCCTGCTGGCGTGCCTGGTACAGGCTGCGCATGCGGCGGATATGGCTGAGGAAATGGCCCTCGCTCATGAAGTCGGCAGTGGTTGCCTGGAGCAGCGTCGGCGGGCTGCGGTCCATCACCGCGCGCAGGGTGCAGAAGGGTTCGACCAGGGCCTGGGGCAAAATCACGTAGCCCAGGCGCAGGGCCGGGAACAGCACCTTGCTGAAAGTGCCGACGTAGATCACCCGGGTCATGCGGTCCATGGCGCACAGCGCGGGGAGCAGCCGGCCCTGGTAGCGGAATTCGCTGTCGCAGTCGTCCTCGATGATCCAGCTCTGCTGTTGCGTCGCCCAGTCGATCAGCGCCTGGCGCCGTCCGTAGCTCATGGTCACGCCCAGCGGGTGCTGGCGCGACGGCGTGGTGAACACCAGGCGCGCGTCCGGGCATTCGGCCAGGCCCTGGGCGATGTCGATGCCCTGTTCGTCGATCGGCAGTGGCACTACCTGGGCGCCCTGGGCTTGCAGGGCAATGCGCGCGGCGATGTGCCCGGGGTCTTCCATCCAGGCGCGGTCCTGGGGATTGAGCAGCAGCATCGCCAGCAGGTTGAAGGCCTGCTGGGCACCGGAGACGATCACCACCTGTTCAACCTTGCAATCGATGCCGCGGGCGTCGAACACGTACTCGGCAATGGCCGTGCGCAATGCCAGCAGGCCCTGCAGTTCGCCGTAGCCGAGCATCGATTTGGTCGGCTTGAGCAGATGACGGTTCATCAGCCGGCGCCACACCGCCAGCGGGAAGCTGTCGTAGGTGCTGTGACTGGGCAGGAAGGAGGTCGGGGTCGCCGGGTCCCAATCGGTATAGGACACCCCGCGAAAATGATCGCTGCGCAGCGACAGCATCGACTGGCTGAAGTCCGACAGGCGCGGCGGCGGTTCTTCAGCCTCGGCATCTCGCGCCCCACGGTCCTCCCATTCGTCGCCGACATAGGTCCCGGCGCCGGTGCGCGAGGCGAGGAAACCCTCGGCGATCAACTGGTCGAAGGCGTTGAGAATGGTGATCCGCGACAGCGCCAGTTCCTTGCTCAGGGTCCGTGTCGACGGCAGGCGCACGCCACCTTGCAGCTTGCCGCCGAGGATCTGTTTGCGAATCTGCAGGTACAGCTGGCGGTACAGCGGCACCGCGCTGTCGCGGTCCAGTTCGATGGCCGACAGCAGCAGGCCTGCAGGGGATTTCATGGAGGGCTCGCCGGGTGCATGGGGGACTGGCCTGCGGGGGGATCTGCGCAGGTTAGCGACCGCCGGCGGATAAGTCATCCTTTGCCGGGCAGGGTGTGTCATCAAATGAAAAGCCGTTGTCGCCTGATGAGAAGCGAGCCAACGGGTGGCGACCTACAGTCCAATCAGCGCAAATCGATACCGAATGCCAACCCTGTATTGGAGAATAATAAAACATGGCCAAAGCCATTCGCTTCTACGAAACCGGCGGTCCCGAAGTCCTTCGCTATGAAGATGTCGACGTCGGTGAACCCGGTCCCGGGCAGGTTCGTCTGCGCCATGTGGCGGTCGGCCTGAACTACGCCGACACCTATTTCCGCAACGGTACTTACCCGATGCCGATGCCCAACGGCATGGGCGTCGAGGCCTCCGGCGTGGTCCAGGCCGTCGGCGAAGGCGTGACCAACGTCCAGGTGGGCGATCGCGTCACCTACACCGGTTTTCTCAATACCCTGGGTGCCTACAGCACCGAACGCCTGATCCCGGCCGCGCCGCTGATCAAGCTGCCGGAAACCATCAGCTTCGAAACTGCTGCGGCGATGACCATGCGCGGCCTGACCTCTTCGTACCTGATGCGCCGCATCTATGACTTCAAGGCCGGCGACACCATCCTGCTGCACGCCGCTGCCGGTGGCGTCGGCCTGATCGTTTCGCAATGGGCCAAGATGCTCGGCCTGAACGTGATCGGCACCGTGTCCACCGAGCAGAAGGCTGAAATCGCCCGTGCTCACGGTTGCGACCACACCATCAACTACAGCCATGAAGACGTTGCCGCCCGCGTTCGCGAACTGACCGACGGTGTCGGCGTCAACGTGGTGTTCGACAGCGTTGGCAAGAACACCTTCATGGGTTCCCTGGATTCGTTGAAACCCCGTGGCCTGATGGTCTGCGTGGGTACCGCTTCCGGCCCGATCCCGGCGTTCGACCCGGTGCTGCTGGCGATGAAAGGCTCGCTGTTCCTGACCCGTCCGGCCCTGGCCAACTACATCAGCGACCCTGCGGAAAAAGCCGAGCTCGCTGGCGAGCTGTTCGACCACGTCGGCAGCGGCCGCATCAAGATCGAGATCAACCAGCACTACGCCCTGCAGGACGCGGTGCAGGCCCATCGCGACCTTGAGTCACGCAAGACCACCGGCTCGTCGATTTTCGTCATTTAAGGAGCGGCCAGCCATGAAAGTCGAACAATTGACCTGCAGCATTGGCGCCGAGCTGATCGGCGTCAATCTTGCCGACGCGGTGCATGACGACGGTCTGTTTGCCGAAATCCGCCAGCAATTGCTCCAGCATCGCGTGGTGTTCCTGCGCGACCAGGACATCACCCGCGCCGAGCACGTGGCTTTCGCCCGGCGTTTCGGCGAGCTGGAAGACCACCCGGTGGCCGGCAGCGACCCGGAGCATCCGGGCCTGGTGCGGATCTACAAGAACCCCGACCAGCCGATGGACCGCTACGAGAACGCCTGGCACACCGACGCCACCTGGCGCGAGGCGCCGCCGATGGGCTGCGTGCTGCGTTGCGTCGAATGCCCGCCGGTGGGCGGCGACACCATGTGGACCAACATGGTCCAGGCCTACGCCAACCTGCCGGATGACGTGAAGCTGAAGATCGCCGACCTGCGCGCCCGGCACAGCATCGAGGCGAGCTTCGGTGCGGCGATGCCGATCGAAAAGCGCCTGGCGCTCAAGGCCATGTACCCGGATGCCGAACACCCGGTGGTGCGCACCCACCCGGAAACCGGCGAGAAGGTGTTGTTCGTCAACGCCTTCACCACCCATTTCAGCAACTACCACACCCCGGATCGGGTGCGTTTCGGCCAGGACGCCAACCCCGGTGCCGGCGAGTTGCTGCGTTACCTGATCAGCCAGGCGTACATCCCCGAGTATCAAGTGCGCTGGCGCTGGAAGCCCAACAGCATCGCGATCTGGGACAACCGCAGCACCCAGCATTACGCGGTCATGGACTACCCGCCTTGCCATCGCAAGATGGAGCGCGCCGGGATCATCGGCGACAAGACCTACTGATCCACCGCTTCTGCATTCGCTCTCGTAAACACGTCCGCCCGGCGCGAACCCGGGTGGACGGGACAATCATAAGAACTGGAGTAAACCATGCAATTCTTCGACGATTCCCTGCACCCGGAAAACATGGAAAAGGTGGTCATCACCGTGGCCCCGTACGGCCCGGAGTGGATGCCGGAAGATTTCCCGGAAGACATCCCGCTGACCATGGACGAACAGGTCCAGAAGGCCGTCGAATGCTACGACGCCGGCGCCACTGTGCTTCACCTGCACGTACGTGAGCTGGACGGCAAGGGCTCCAAGCGCCTGTCGAAATTCAACGAACTGATCGCCGGGGTGCGTGAAGCCGTGCCGGAGATGATCATCCAGGTCGGCGGTTCGATTTCCTTCGCTCCGGAAAGCGACGGCGAAGCGGCCAAGTGGTTGTCCGACGACACCCGCCACATGCTCGCCGAACTGACGCCGAAACCGGATCAGGTGACGGTGGCGATCAACACCACCCAGATGAACATCATGGAGCTGCTGTATCCGGAGTACCTCAAGGGCACTTCCCTGGATAACCCGATGATTCATGCGGCCTACAGCGAAATGACCGTACCGGCCGGCCCGGCCTGGGTTGCCGAGCACCTCAAGCGCCTGACCGAAAACGGCATCCAGCCACACTTCCAGCTGACCGGCATGCACGCCCTGGAAACCCTCGAGCGCCTGGTGCGTCGTGGCGTCTACATGGGCCCGCTGAACCTGACCTGGATCGGCATCGGCGGCGGCTTCGACGGCCCGAACCCGTTCAACTTCATGAACTTCATCCACCGCGTGCCGGACGCCTGCACCCTGACCGCCGAATCGCTGCTGAAAAACGTGCTGCCGTTCAACACCATGTCGATGGCCATGGGTCTGCACGCTCGCGTTGGCAACGAAGACACTATCATTGATCACAAGGGCGATCGTTTCGGTTCGGTCGATCAGATCAAGCAAACCGTGCGCATTGCTCACGAGCTGGGCCGCGAAGTGGCCAACGGCAAGGAAGCCCGCGAGATCTATCGCATCGGTGTGCAGTACAACAGCATCGAAGAAACCCTGCTGGCCAACGGTATGGCCCCCAACCGCAAGGCTGGGCAAAAAGGTGTGCCGCAGCGCGGCTGACCGACACACCGGGCGAGCGTCCGTGAACGCTCGCCCGGTGTGTAGCTACCTGCTTGATAAAAACAATAAAACAAAGCTTTGAGGAGGCTAAATGGCCTTTCACCCAATTGCCGGCGGCGATGACGACGAAGGTTGTGTCGGCGTTGCGCGCAACTACGCCTGGATCGTCTTTGCCTTGACGTTCGGCTTGCTGATTTCCGACTACATGTCGCGCCAGGTGCTCAACGCGGTGTTCCCGCTGCTGAAAAGCGAGTGGGCCCTGAGCGACGGCCAGCTCGGCCTGCTCAGCGGTATCGTTGCGCTGATGGTCGGGCTGCTGACCTTTCCGCTGTCGCTGATGGCCGACCGTTATGGCCGGGTCAAGAGCCTGGCGATCATGGCCATGCTCTGGAGCGTCGCGACCCTGGGCTGTGCCCTGGCCCAGGACTACCAGCAGATGTTCATCGCCCGCTTCATGGTCGGCGTCGGTGAAGCCGCCTACGGCAGCGTCGGGATTGCCGTGGTGATCTCGGTGTTTCCCAAGCACATGCGGGCGACCCTGGCCAGTGCCTTCATGGCCGGCGGGATGTTCGGCTCGGTGCTCGGTATGGCCCTGGGTGGGGCGATTGCCGCCAAGCTCGGCTGGCGCTGGTCGTTCGCCGGCATGGCGCTGTTCGGCCTGGTGCTGGCGCTGCTGTACCCGTTGATCGTCAAGGAAGCGCGGATCGCTCCCAAGCGCGTGGCCCAGGCCGCGGCCAAGGTCAAGCAACCGCTGCGTACCCTGTGGTCGAGCCGTTCGGTGGTTGCCACTTACATCGCCAGCGGCTTGCAGCTGTTCGTCGGCGGCACGGTGATGGTGTGGATTCCCAGCTACCTGAACCGCTACTACGACATGCCCACCGACAAGGCCGGCGGCATGGCGGCGATCATCGTCCTGTGCAGCGGCGCCGGGATGATCCTGTGCGGCATGCTCAGCGATCGCCTGTGCCGGCATTCGCCGGAGCGCAAGGTCAGCCTGGCCATCGCCTTCTGCCTGGGCAGTTGCCTGCTGTTGTCGGCAGCGTTTGCCCTGCAGGCCGGACCGCTGCAACTGCTGCTGATCTGCCTGGGCATGTTGATTGCCACCGGCACCACCGGCCCGTGCGGGGCGATGGTTGCCAACCTGACGCATTACTCGGTGCACGGCACCGCGTTCGCCACCCTGACCCTGGCCAACAACCTGCTGGGGCTGGCGCCGGGCCCGTTCATCACCGGTCGGGTGTCCGACCTGATCGGCCTGCATGCCGCGTTTCAACTGGTGCCACTGGTCAGCCTCGCGGCGGCGGCGGTGTTCTTTTACGCCAAGTGTCACTACCACAAAGATATTGCCCGTCTTCAGGGTCAGCAGGTCGCTGATGCCGTTGCCGAAACCGGGTTAGAGGTGAAGTTGTGAGTCGTCGTTTACGGATTGATGTGTTTTTCGATTTGATCTGCCCCTGGTGCCTGATCGGCAAGCGCCAGCTGGAACATGCCCTGGTGCAGTTCCGCAGCCGCCAGCCGGATGTGCAGATCGACACCCAGTGGCATGGCGTGCAGCTGTTGCCGCACCTGCCGGCGCAGGGGGTGCCCTTTGCCGAGTTCTATCGCCAGCGCCTGGGCAGTGCCGAGGCCGTGGCAATGCGTCAGGAGCAGGTTAAACAAGCCGCCGCCGCAGTCGGCTTGAACATCGACTTCAGCCGCATCGCGACCATGCCCAACACCGCCGATGCTCATCGCCTGTTCGAGCACGTCAGTGCCCTGGGCAACGCGGTGCAGCGCGATGTGCTGCTGGAACGCCTGTTCGCCGCCTATTTCCACAAGGGCGAGGACCTCGGCGACCGCGAGACGCTGCTGCAGATCGCCCGTTCCTGTGGCATCGACCCGCAAGTCGTGGCTGACAGCCTGTTGGGCGACGGCAGTGCCTATGTCGGCGCTCCCGGTGGCGGCAGTGGTGTGCCGAGCTTTCAGTTCAACCAGGGCATGACGGTGGTCGGTGCGCAACCGGCTTCGGCCCTGCTCAGTGCGATGAATCAGGCGCTCAAGGACAACGAGCGGCAGCAGGCATGAGCCGGCGTGTCGCAGTACCGGCCGGTAAATACCCGCCGGTGGGTGGTCGTGCGTTGTTCGAATTCGACGACAAGAGCCTGGCGCTGTTCAACGTCGACGGGCAGTTGTATGTCATCGACGACAGCTGCCCGCACCAGGGTGCTTCGCTGTGTGGCGGGCGCCTTGAAGGCCGGGTGATCCAGTGCTGCGCCCATGGCCTGCGCTTCGATTTGCACAGCGGCTACCTGCTCAATTCCAAAGCCGTAAAAGTCACGAGCTACCCGGTCGAGATCATCGACGACCAGGCGTTTATCGTTATCGCAACCGAGGAGTCCGCGCCATGAGCGCCATTGCTCTCACCCGTATCCACAGTCGCACGCGCGAACTGGCGCCGGGGTTTATCGTCAGCCTGATCGTCGCGGCGGCGGCGTCTTTTCTGTCGGAGCACTACGGTGCGCCGGTCATGCTGTTTGCCTTGCTGCTGGGCATGGCCCTGAATTTCCTCGCTGATGATGGCCCGTGCAAGGCCGGCGTCGAGTTTACCGCGCGCACCGTGCTGCGCATCGGCGTGGCCCTGCTGGGCATGCGCATCACCCTGGAGCAGATGGCGGCCCTGGGCTGGAAGCCGATCGCGCTTGTGGTGATTCTGGTGGTGGTGACCATCGGCGTATCGGTGATCGCGGCCAAGGCCCTGGGTTTCCAGCGCCTGTTCGGCATGCTCACCGGCGGCGCTACCGCCATCTGCGGCGCCTCGGCGGCCCTGGCCCTGGCGGCGGCCTTGCCCAATCACCCGCAGAAGGAGCGGGCGACGCTATTCACGGTGATCGGCGTGTCGGCATTGTCGACCATGGCGATGATCGTCTATCCGATGATTGCCAACTGGCTGCACCTGTCGCCACAGGTCGCCGGGGTGTTCCTTGGCGCGACCATTCACGACGTGGCCCAAGTGGTGGGCGCCGGCTACAGCATGTCGACCGAGACCGGCGACACCGCGACGGTGGTCAAGCTGATGCGGGTGGCGATGCTGGTACCGGTGATCGTCACCGCCGCGATGATCACCCGCATGCAGGGCGCCGACCCGACGGGCAAGCGTCCGCCGTTGCTGCCGTGGTTCGCCGTGGGCTTTTTGATCCTCGCCTGCATCAACAGCACCGGCTGGATTGCGCCGGCGGTGCAGGGCTCGATCAATGAACTGTCGCGCTGGTGCCTGGTGATTTCCATCAGCGCCCTGGGCATGAAGACCCGTCTCAAGGAACTGGCCTCGGTGGGCATCAAGCCGATCCTGCTGATGGTCGGGGAGACGGTGTTCCTGGTGGTGCTGGTGCTGCTGTTGCTGCGCTGGGGGTTCTGAGGGTTTTGCCTTTGTATGGCAGGGCTGCACGGTGTTGACTCCTCACGCCGTGTGGTGACGACTGGTGTTACAAGCACCGGTTTTTTGTGCGGCGACCGTACCAGCGGTTGCCGTTTTTTTTTGGTTTGGGGTGGGTTAGTGGGATTGGTTGGATGGCAGGGGGGGTAAATATGGGAGCTGGCTTGTCGGGCCGCCGCATCGCAGCGATGGCGATTTAAGGTGTACCTATCCATTCCTGCTGAAACGCTCGCTTTACTGTAGGAGCTGGCTTGCCAGCGAAGGCGACCTTACGGTGTACATATCCATTCCTGCGGTAACGGCCGCTTATGGTTTCGCCCTTACGGCGACTCACTTTTTTTCAAACGCCAAAAAAAGTAAGCAAAAAACGCTTGCCCCACCGTCCGGCCCCCTCGCCTAGGCTCGGCGTACCTTCGCTCCGGCATCCATCCGTGGGTCATCGCCTCCGGTTGGCTTCGCTGCACCTCCTCTCGATGACTGCGGCTGCGCCGCACCGCGCTCCGCGCTCCCCCCGGATGAATGCCTCCACTCAGCCTCCCGAAAGGGGCGGGTGGATCAAGATCAAGATCACAAGCCAGATCAAAAGCGGCAGGCGAGCTAACGCTCGGCCTCTGCAGGTACAAGCCTGCTCGCGAAAACGCCAAGACATTTCGCAAACCCAGTATTACCACGTCGTCGTTGTCGATCATCCGACCGACCCACTCCCACCAATGACCTGATTCACCCACATAGGAAGCAACCCAGTTCACTCACATAGGTGACAGTTTCTAGCTGACAGGTCCGCTCTCATCGGGATCTGTGGTTTCTACATCGGTCGGACCAATGTCTGTTCCGACACCACCACGGTCCGCCCCCAAGTGCTTTTGAGTGTTCACATGATTGAGATGTGCCCGGAAACCCTGTGGGAGCGAGCCTGCTCGCGATGGCGGTGTGTCAGTCGACACCCATGCTGGATGTGCTGCCATCATCGCTGGCAAGCCAGCTCCCACAGTGAGTGTTTCCGCAGGAATGGATATTTACCCCGTCAGGCCGCCTTCGCTGCGATGCGGCGGCCCGACAGGCCAGCTCCCACAGTTACCGAGTTCACCCGAAGTAAACGGCCACGCGCCCATCACCCCAACACCCCCCGCAACCCCTCGATAACCTCCCCAACCGAAGGCCCTTCAATCGCCGGTGGCGTCGGGCTTTCGCCAAACTCGCGCCAGATAAACAACGTCAACTCCGCCCCATCGGTCAGCGCCTGGCCGTTGTCGATCGAGCCAAACGTCTGCAGCAGGCGATAGCGCGGGTTGTCCCAGAACAGTGCCTCCACCCAGGCATAAACCGGTATGAAATGAAAATGGATCGGGTACCCCGGCTCATGACCAAAACGACTGATGTACAGCCACTTCGGCTTGAGCTGGGTTTCCAGCGCGTCCTGGGTCCGCGCGAGGAGGCCTCCCAGTTCCGCCAGGGCGGCGGGCGGCAGATCGCTCAGCAATCGGGCAGGGGCCTTGGAACCCAGCATCAGGTAACCGGGCAACGCGGACGCCATGTGGTGATTGAGGATCCAGTGATCGGTCTGATGAATGATGAAACCAGCGGGAATCTGCACTTATTCAGCCCTCTGCGGCACCAGATCAAAGCGATAATCGTGCAGGTTGCCGCCCTCGCGGTCGAGCGCCTCGATCAGAAACCCGCAGCGCTCCAGGACTTTCGCCGAGCCAAGGTTGCTGGCGTACACGCTGGCCAGCAGTTGACGCAGTTTCCACTGCGACCGCGCCACTCCGATCAAGTGCTCCAGCGCCCGTGTCGCCAGGCCCTGGCCGCAGGCGTCCTCGGCGATCCGGTAGCCAACTTCGGCACGAAATCCGGCGCGGTCGATGTCCTTCAGATTGGCCCGGCCGATGATCTTGCCCTGCGGGCCCTCGATGACAAACGGGTGCCAGGTGCCGGCGGCGAAGCCGGACAGGTAGGCGGCGATATGCGCGCGGATCCCGTGCAGCGAGTAGAAGTCCGAGCCACGGGCGTCGATATGACGTTCGAACCACTCACGGTTCTGCACCTCGAACGCCAGCAGCGCCTCGACGTCATCCGCTTGCAGCGTGCGAATGGTGATGGCGTTCATGAGCTGAGTACCACGCCGTCGGCCAGGTCGCGCAGGAACCCGGCCATCTCGTCACGGTCGCGCAAGCGCACCACCGGAACCTGCGGCGCGACCGCCAGGCGCACGGCTTCAATGCCGGGACGAGTGACGCGGTCGAACTGCCAGACGTAGTGCAGGAACTTGAGGAATTCGCGGTCGAGTTTTTCGCTGCAACCGTCCGGTTTATCCGCCCGTCGCCGGTTCAACGCGCTGCGCAGCATCACCCGGCGCATGCAGGTGTGGCGCGGGGTGTCGAGCCAGATGATCAGGTCGGCAGTGGGCAGGCGCAGGTCGAAAGTCTTGCGCGAGTAGTTGCCTTCGCAGACCCAGGCGTCGCCAGTCACGGCCTCGCGCACCCGTTGGCGAAACAGCGTGGTGTCGGCTTCGACCCAGCCGGGTTCCCAGAACAAACGGTCCAGATGCACCACCGGCACGCCCAGGCGCTGGCCGAGGGCACGGGCCAAAGTGGACTTGCCGCTGCCCGAGTTGCCGAGTATCACGATGCGTTGCATAAGCAGATCCCTTGCTGCAAACCGACGAGTCTAAAGCATCTGCCCCACCGCCTGCGACTTGGGTCGTAGTGCGTCTGGCCCAAGCCCATTCTCTTTGGTCGCGAATCCCCGGTTAACGTTGGACGCCGGTTCAGCCGGCTGCAATGCTTCGGACTCGCCCACGGAAAAGGAGTTCAGCCATGCTCGGTGCTTACGCCCAGTACAGCCAGCACTACATCACCACCCTGATGATCGTCACCACGCTGTTCTTCGCCTTGCCGATCTTTCTCGCGCCGATCGCCTGGGCGCGGATGATGGGCTGGACGATTCCCGAACACCGGCACCTGGCGATCTACTTCGGCCGCTGTCTGGGGGCGTTCATCTTGGTGGTGGAAGCGACCATGCTGCGCTCGGCCACCACCGGCACCAGCTTCAGCTACGCCTTCGACATCCTCTTCGTGGTGTTCAGCCTGATGTTCGTGGTGCACGTCTACGGCGCGCTGAAACGCATCCAGCCGCTCAGCGAAACCCTGGAGATCGGTTTCTGGGCCGTGCTTCTCGTGCTCAATGTGCTGTTTTATCCGGCCACCACCATCACGCTCTAGGGCGCCGGGCACAGGGTCTAGAATGAACGGGTCATTCCTTCATCGTGGAGCCTCGAGATGACCAGCAAAAACACGATTTGCCTGTGGTACGACACGGCGGCCCTGGAGGCCGCGACCTTCTACGCCGCGACCTTCCCCGACAGCGAGGTGGCCACTGTGTATCGGGCGCCGGGGGACTACCCCTCGGGCAAGCAGGGCGACGTACTGACCGTCGAGTTCACAGTGATGGGTATTCCCTGTATTGGCTTGAACGGCGGGCCGGCGTTCAAGCACAGCGAGGCGTTTTCGTTCCAGGTGGCGACCGACGACCAGGCCGAGACCGACCGCCTGTGGCACGCGATCATCGACAACGGCGGGGCGGCCAGCGAGTGCGGCTGGTGCAAGGACAAATGGGGCCTGTCGTGGCAGATCACCCCGCGGATGCTGATGGCGGCAATCAGCGATCCCGATCCGGCGGCGGCCAAGCGCGCCTTCGACGCGATGATGACCATGAGCAAGATCGACATCGCCGCCATCGAGGCCGCGCTCAAGGGCTGAGTTGCACACGAGGACTATACTTATTCAGTGTTGTTACCACTGTGGCGCGTACTCCACAGCCCCTTGACTCTCAGTACGCCAGGTCAAGCGACAGAGGGTTTTGTCATGAAGAACCATACCTTGCAGCATTTGTCCCAGGACCTGGGCATGGCGGTCCACGATACCTGGACCACCACCCGGGTGAAGTCGGCGCTGGCCATGGCCGACAAGGCGTTGAGCCTGCAGATCCACGTCAAGACCCACGCCGGCACGGTGGCCTTGAGTGGTCGGGTCATGACCCATCGCCAGTGTGAACGGGCTATCGAACTGGCCCGTGGTGTCCCTGGCGTCATGCAGGTCGATGCGCGGGATCTGCTGACCCACGTGTTCTACCCGGGCGACCTGCCCCAGGCGCCGGATGGCGAGGAAGCCAACGAGTATCGCTCGCCGTTGTCGGGCAAAAAGGACGATCACTGACCGGCTGACCACCTCGCGTGGCGGCGCAGCGACGCGCCACACTCAGGGTTTCGCGGTCTTCTTCAACCGATAAGCCAGCGCCGGCCGGGTCAAACCCAGCAGGCGTGCGGCTTCCGAGACGTTCTGCTGGCTGCGTTGCATCGCGGCCTGGATCAGTGCGTCTTCCACCGAATCAAGGCTGATGCCGCTGCCGACGATTTGCTCGATCCAGCCGTTGCTGCTGCTCGGTAGCGACTCCACCAGACGTCCGTCGCTGGCCACGCTGATGCTTTCGACCAGCTCCGGGGAGTGGGGGAAGAGGGCGTCGACGGCGATGCTCTGGTTCTCGTCGGTGATGATCACCCCGCGCTCCATCAGATTTTCCAGTTCGCGGATATTGCCCGGCCAGGGGTAGTTCAGGCAGACCTCCAGTGCCCGGTCGGAGAGGCCGAGGGTCTTTTTGTTGTAGCTGGTGTGAAGCTTTTCCAGGAAGTGCTCGATCAGCAGCGGGATGTCCTCGCGGCGTTCGCGCAGGGCCGGGATGCGCACCGGGAACACGTTCAGGCGATAGAACAGATCCGCGCGGAAACGTCCCTCGCGCACAGCCGTTTCCAGGTCTTCGTGGGTGGCGGCAATCACCCGGACGTTGACCTGGCGGGTCTGCGAATCGCCGACCCGTTCCAGCTCCTGTTCCTGCAGTACCCGCAGCAGCGAGGCCTGGGCGCGCGGGGTCAGTTCGATGATCTCGTCGAGGAACAGGGTGCCGCCGTTGGCCCGTTCGAAGCGGCCCATACGCGACTGTTGCGCGCCGGTGTAGGCACCTTTTTCCACGCCGAACAGCTCGGCTTCGATCAGGTCGGCGGGGATCGCCGCACAGTTCAGGGCGATGAACGGGCCGCCGGCGCGTTCGCTGCGCAAGTGCAGGCTGCGGGCGATGACTTCCTTGCCGACCCCGGTCTCGCCGAGCAGCAACACCGAAGCCTTGCCGGCGGCGACCTTGTCGATCAGGCCGCAGGTCTTGCGGTAGATCGCCGACTGGCCGATGCCGTAGAACTTGCCGGCTTCGAGTTGCAGGCGCTGGCGCATGTTCGCCACCTGCACTTGCAGCGCCTGCAACTCATCGATGATCGGGTCGCTCTGGAAGTAGCGCATGATCTCGTCGGCGTCCTCCCACTGTTCCGCCGGCTTGCCGATGATCCGGCATTGCGCGTCGCCGCAGCCACGGCAACTGACCTCCTTGTAGATGATCTGCCGGCCGAGGAAAAACGAGCTGTAGCTGATCGCATAGCCGAGCAGCATCCAGCACACCGGCTGCTCGGAATGCAGGTTTTCGCTGTGGCAGTTTTCCACTTCGAAGGAGTCCTGCCATTCGATGTCGGCGTAGAACTGGCCGTTTTCCAGGTCGATGTCGATGGCTTGCGGACGCACCTTGACCATGCCCTTGAGCGAGTGCAGTTGCGGGCCGGTGAAGAACATCTCGACGTCGCTGCCATGGGGCCGCAGCTTGCGCGCCAGCTCGGCGTCCTTGAGCCCGGACTGATAGCCCAGGCGCAGGAAAAAGCCCTTGGCGCGTTCGACGCCGAGCATCTCGATCAGCTCGCGGCGACACGACGCCATCATCGAGACCTGGACCAACAACATGCGCTGCTCGTCGAGCCAGATCTTGCCCTCGGTCCCGAGAAAGCGAACCTGGTCGGTCAGGTCCTTGAGCGCCGGCGGGCGCTGCGAGGCCTTGTAAGTGGTGATCATGCAGGTGCGCCCCTGATTGTAGTTATGTGGGGTTTGACGCGTTCCGCCCAGGCGGTGGCGGAGATTTTTTATCAGTCACCGCGAGCGGTTTTTTACCGCAAGGCACGCTCGGGTTTCCTTTTTCTAAGGCGCCTGAAAGCGCGACGAAAGTCAATCTCGGCGTCATTGCTCATTTGCGCAATCGGCCTGTCGAGGGTTGAGCAAATGATCAAATCCAGCGGCTTGGTGGCTTGCCTGTTAAGCGCCTGAAAAATCTCAGTTGATAAATAACTATCTGTTTATAAACGATTAATTTCAAAAAATAACGCCTTGGCACCCTTGTTGCTCTAGCCCTTGGTACCTCACCTGGGAGTTTTCGAGCATGACTGACACCGGCACCCCCTTCGACCAACTGCCGCGCTACGTCCGGGTACGCAGCGAGCCGGACGCGACCTTTGTCGAATTCGATTTCGCCATCGGCTACCCGGAGTTGTTCGTCGAGCTCGTGCTGCCCCGGCAGGCCTTCGAGCAGTTTTGCCAACACAACCACGTTCGGCACATGGACGCCGCCATGGCCCAGGCCGTGGACGACGACATGCACAAGTGGCGTTACGGCGACAGCCAATAACAACAACAGGACGCAAGCGATGAACATCGAAATCAAGACCACCAGCGTCGAGCCGATCCGGCACACGTTCAGCCACACCCGCCGGCGCTTCGGCGACAAACCGGCGAGCCGTTACCAGGAAGCCAGTTTCGACCTCGAATCGGCGCGCAATTTTCATTACCGCCCGCTGTGGCAGCCGGACAAATTGCTCAACGATCCAAGCCGCACCGCCGTGGTCATGGCCGACTGGTACGTGGTCAGCGACCCGCGCCAGTTCTACTACGGCCCGTACGTGCAGACCCGGGCGAAGATGCAGGAGAACGCCGAGCACGACTTCGCCTTCTGCGAGAAGCGCGACCTGCTGGCCGGCCTCGACCCCCACAGCCGCGAGCAGATCGCCCGCCTGCTGTTGCCGCTGCGCCATGCCGAGATGGGCGCCAACATGAACAACAGCGGGATCGCCGCTGACGGCTTCGGCACCAGCCTGACCCAGATGCACATGTTCCATGCGATGGACCGCCTGGCGATCGCCCAGTACCTGTCGCGCATCGGCCTGATGCTCGAAGACGACGGCCTCGCGCTGCTGGCCCAGGCCAAGCAGCAGTGGCTCGAAGACCCGGCCTGGCAGGGCGTGCGCCGTTACGTCGAAGACAGCCTGGTGATCAAGGACTGGTTCGAATTGACCCTGGCGCAGAACCTGGTCAGCGACGGCCTGTTGTACCCGCTGCTGTTCGGCAAGTTCGACGAACAGCTGAGCGCCGCCGGCCACGGCCAGGTCGGCATGTTCACCGAGTTCATGCGCCTGTGGTTCGGCGAAACCCAGCGCTGGGTCGACGCCCTGGTCAAGACCGTGGCAGCGGAAAGCCCGGCCAACCGCGCCTTGCTCGAAGGCTGGATCGCCACTTGGCGCAGCCGCGCCCTGGAAGCCCTGGCGCCGCTGGCGGCCATCGGCCCGGGGGGCGAGGCCCTGCAAGCGGTGGACGACGCGTTCGGCGCACGTCTGCAAAAGCTCGGCCTGACAGGAGCCGCAGCATGACTTCCCTCGTCTACATCGCCTTCCAGGACAACGACAACGCGCGCTACATCGTCGAAGCCATCGCCGAGGACAACCCCCATGCCGAGGTCCAGTACCAGCCGGCGATGATCCGCGTGCAGGCCGAGCAGCGCCTGGCAATCCAGCGCGCCACGGTCGAGGAAAAAATTGGCCGGACCTGGGATGTGCAGGAAATGCTGATCGACGTCATCACCCTGGGCGGCAACGTCGAGGAAGACGAGGACAGCTTCACCCTGCACTGGAACTGAACGCCGAACCTACAACGACAAGAATCGGAGTGCCGCAACCATGGCCGCGAAACGCCTGAACCAGAAAGAAAAATACCGCTGCATGACCCGCGACCTGGGCTGGGAGCCGAGCTACCAGAGCAAGGAAGCCATCTTCCCCTACGAGCGCTTCGAGGGCATCAAGATCACCGACTGGGACAAGTGGGAAGACCCGTTCCGCCTGACCATGGACGCCTACTGGAAGTACCAGGCGGAAAAGGAGAAAAAACTCTACGCGATCCTCGACGCCTTCTCGCAGAACAACGGCCACACCAATATCTCCGACGCCCGTTATGTCAACGCGCTGAAGCTGTTCCTCTCCGGCGTCACACCGCTGGAATACCAGGCCTACCAGGGGTTTGCCCGGGTTGGCCGACACTTCGGCGGCGCCGGCGCGCGGGTGGCGTGCCAGATGCAGGCGATCGACGAACTGCGCCATGTGCAGACCCAGATCCACGCCATGAGTCATTACAACAAGCACTTCAACGGCCTGCATGATTTCGCCCACATGCACGACCGCGTGTGGTTTCTCTCGGTGCCCAAGTCGTTCTTCGAAGACGCGCGCAGCGCCGGACCGTTCGAATTCCTTACGGCCATTTCGTTCTCGTTCGAGTACGTGCTGACCAACTTGCTGTTCGTGCCGTTCATGTCCGGCGCCGCGTTCAACGGCGACATGGCCACGGTCACCTTCGGCTTCTCGGCGCAGTCCGACGAAGCCCGGCACATGACCCTTGGCCTGGAAGTGATCAAGTTCATGCTCGAACAGCATGAAGACAACGTGCCGATCATCCAGCGCTGGATCGACAAGTGGTTCTGGCGCGGTTACCGCCTGCTGACCCTGGTCGGGATGATGATGGACTACATGCTGCCGAACAAAGTCATGTCCTGGGCCGAGGCCTGGAAGGTCTATTTCGAAGACGCCGGTGGCGCATTGTTCAAGGACCTGGAGCGCTATGGCATCCGTCCGCCGAAGTACGTCGAGCAGGCGCAGATCGGCAAGGACCACATCAGCCACCAGGCTTGGTCGATCTTCTACCAGTACAGCCAGGCCACCAACTTCCACACCTGGATGCCCACCGACGAAGAACTCGACTGGCTGTCGGCCAAGTACCCGGACACCTTCGACGCCGTCTACCGGCCGCGCTATGAACACTGGCGCGCCTTGCAGGAGAAGGGCGAGCGCTTCTACAACCCGAGCCTGCCGATGCTGTGCCAGATCTGCCAGATCCCGCTGGCGTTCACCGAGCCGGACGACCCGACCACCCTCAGCCATCGCAGTCACGAGCACGAGGGCGAGCGCTATCACTTCTGCTCCGACGGCTGCTGCGAGATTTTCCAGTACGAGCCCATGAAGTACATCCAGGCCTGGCTGCCGGTGCACCAGATCCTCCAGGGCAACTGCGGCGGCGCCGACGTCGAGGCGGTGGTGCGCGACTACTACAACATCAACCCTGGCCAGGACAATTTCGAATACCAGGACTCCCCCGAGCACCAGCGCTGGCAAGCCTGGCACCCGCAGACCAAGGCCCCGGCCTGACGGAACGCCGCCTGCGTGGCGGCTTCCCCTCCACCGACAATAACAAGGAAAATCATCATGCCCGTGACTGCCATCGGCGCGTACAGCGCCCAACCGCTGGACAGCCAACAACACTTCAACGGCGCGCAACTGGTGTACCTGGGCTGGGACCGGCACCTGATGTTCTGCGCACCCTTTACCTTCCCGTTGCCGCCGGACATGGTCTTCGCCGACTTCCTCGAGCAGGTGGTCAAGCCGGCCATCGCTGCGCATCCGGACGCCCGCCAGGTCAACTTCAGCGACGCCCGCTGGCGCCTTGACGGCCAGCCGTTCACCCCCGAGCTGCAGCTGAGCCTGATCGCCAACGGTATTGGCCACAAGAGCCTGCTCAACCTGGTCACCCCCGGCCTGAATGGGCTGGCCGGCAGCGGCAACTGAGGACAGGATCATGAGCTATCTGGTAACCATCGAACCCACCGGCGAGCAGATTGAAGTGTCGCCGGGCCAGACCATCCTCCAGGCGGCGTTGCGCCAGGGCGTGTGGCTGCCGTTTGCCTGTGGCCACGGCACCTGCGCCACCTGCAAGGTCCAGGTGCTGGAAGGCGAGGTCGATATCGGCGCCGCCTCGACCTTCGCCCTGATGGACATGGAGCGCGAGGAGGGCAAGATCCTCGCCTGCTGCGCCATGCCCACCAGCGATCTGGTGATCGAGGCGGACATCGACGTCGACCCGGATTTCCAGGCGTTCCCGGTCGAAGACTACCGCGCCGTGGTCAGCCAACTGGTCGACCTGTCGCCCACCATCAAGGGCGTGCACCTCAAGCTGGATCGGCCCATGGCGTTCCAGGCCGGGCAATACATCAACCTGCAGTTGCCGGGCATCGAGGGCACCCGGGCGTTTTCCCTGGCCAATCCGCCGAGCCGGGCCGACGAGCTGGAGCTGCATGTGCGGCTGGTGGAGGGTGGGCAGGTCACCGGGCATATCCATGGGGCGCTCAAGGTTGGCGACAGCCTGGAGTTGTCCGGGCCTTACGGACAGTTCTTCGTCCGCGGCTCGCAACCGGGCGGGCTGATTTTCATTGCCGGCGGTTCGGGGCTGTCCAGCCCGCAGTCAATGATCCTCGACTTGCTGGAGCAGGGCGATGAACGGCCGATGGTGCTGTTCCAGGGCGCGCGCAATCGCGCCGAACTCTACAACCACGGGCTGTTCGAGGAACTCGCGCTGCGCCACAGCAACTTCCGTTATGTGCCGGCCCTGAGCCAGGCGGCGGACGATGAGGGTTGGAAGGGTTTTCGCGGCTATGTGCACGACGCGGCGAAACAGCATTTCGACGGCCGCTTCAGCGCCAACAAGGCCTACCTGTGCGGGCCGCCACCAATGATCGATGCGGCGATCACCTGCCTGATGCAAGGCCGGCTGTTCGAACGCGACATCTTCATGGAGCGCTTCTACAGCGCTGCCGATGGCGCCAGCGAAGGGCAGCGTTCGGCCCTGTTCAAACGCATCTGACTAGTCGTTACCACCGATAACAACAATAAAGGTTGAACCATGATTCGCAGACCGCAAAACACTCTTCTCGGCGCTGTCGCCTTGATCGGCCTCGGCGCGAGCCTGCCCGGCGTGACCCTGGCTACCGAAGGCGGCGGCACCTCCTACCCGTTGGGTGCGGAGAACTACATGTCCGGGGCCATGCCGCCGCCGGGCTTCTATGGGCAGTTGTTCGTCAATCACTACGAGGCCGACAACCTGCGCGGCAACGATGGCGACAAGCTGCCGGTGGATTTTCGCGTGCGTGCCAACGCGATCACGCCACGGCTGATCTGGGTCAGCGACTACAGCCTGTTCGGCGCCAGCGTGGCGCTGCATGCCATCGTGCCGCTGGTGGACCTCAAGGTCGAACTCAACGGCCAGTCGCAAAGCAAGCAGGGGCTGGGGGACATCATCTTCGGCCCGGCCCTGGGCTTTCATCACAGCGAGAAATTCCACAGCATCCTCGCCCTGGACATGATCGCCCCCAGTGGTCGTTACGACCGCGATGACCTGGCCAATACCGGGCGCAATTACTGGGTGATCGAGCCGGTCTACGCCATGTCCTATATCGATCCGAACGGGTTCAACCTCGACGCCAAGCTGATGTACGACTTCAACCGCGAAAATCCGGCGACCGACTACCGCTCCGGCCAGGAGTTTCATGTCGACTATGCCCTGGGCTGGGGGCTGGGCAATGGCTGGGTGCTGGGTGTTGGCGGTTACTACTACCGCCAGACCACCGACGACCGCCAGGATGGCGAACGGATTGAAGACAACAAGGGCAGGGCGCTGGCGATCGGGCCGTCGATCAAATACAGCGGCACCAACGGCTGGTTCGTCACCGCCAAGTGGGAGCAGGAAACCCAGGTGCGCAACCGGGCGCAGGGGGATGCGTATTGGGTGAAGCTGACGGTGCCGTTCTAGGCGTGATAACAATTGCCGACAATCTGTAGGAGCGAGCCTGCTCGCGAAAGCGGTGGATCAGTCAACATCTCTGCGCCTGAAGCACCGTCATCGCTGGCAAGCCAGCTCCCACAGGGGGGGCGGGGGATCGCTAAATATGGCCACAAGTGGACGTTCCCGCCACGCCTGTGGCATGGTCGCGTGATAAAAATATCTAACAGCGGTCGGGGTTGTGGCAATGGCGGTGGGTGAGGCGGGTGCGGCGCAGATATCGATGGCAACGCTGGCGGCGTTCAATCGCTGTCTTTTGCAGTTGGCGCGGGTGGCTCGTGAGCGCGGTGGGTCGCATTTCATTGCCGAGGGCTTGCAGGAATTTCGCCAGTTGGTGCCGTTCGCCTCGGCCTGGTGGGGCGAAATGTCGGCCTCGGACGCCAGCGCGCCGCCGCTGAACTGGATGCACGGGCGCATCGACCTGCCGCAGTCCTTCGTCAGCGAATGGCGCGAGGTGGCGGGGCTCGACTGTTTCGCCCATGACAGCTTTACCCGCCTGGGCGAGGTCATGCGCGACAGCGAATTCACCGACCCCAACGAACCGGTCAATGTGTTCGCGCGACGGCATGACCTCTACCACCTGATGAACATCACCTTCGAACTGCCGGAAAGCGGTTTGTATTTCTTCGTCTGCCTGTACCGGGGCGTCGATGGCGCGTTGTTCAGCGATCAGGACGCGTCCCTGTTCTCGGCCTTCTGCGAGCACCTGCTGCAACTCTGGCGCTTCCAGGTGCAGGACATGATCCGCCTCGACACCGGCGACGGCGCCAGCGACTTCGGCGTGGCGCGCCTGGACGGCAGCCTGCTGTACGTGGGGGCGCGGTTGTGTGCGGCGATCGAACGGGAAGTGCCGGGCTGGAATGGCTCGCTGCTGCCGGCGGAGGTGATCGCGCAACTGTCGGCAGTGCCTTGCGTGATGCGCCTGGGGCGCGTGGCCCTGACCCTGAGCCCGAATGCCGAACACGTCATCCTGTCCCTCGAGGCACCCGCGCCCGGCGTGGTCCTGGCACCCCGGGAACGCACGGCGGCGATGCTGTTTGCTGCCGGTCACTCGTATAAGGAAATCGCCAAGATCCTCACCCTGAGCCCGGCAACGGTGCGCACCTACCTGCGCAATTGCTATGTGCAGTTGGGGGTCAAGAGCAAGGTCGAGTTGGGCTCGGCGTTGCGTGGGCATTCCTGAAGGGCATCTGCGGCCGGTCCCCACATTTACGGTCACCGCAACCCCTCGTAGGAGCTGGCTTGCCAGCGAAGGCGTCCTAGAAAACGCTAGAAGCTTCGCTGGCAAGCCAGCTCCTACACAAGCCAGCTCCTACAGGCGGTGCGTATGCTGGATCGCGGGCAAGCCCGCTCCCACAGTGTGTTGATCATCGATTCACCCCTGACCCTCCTCATCTGCAGAGGTCCGCTTCGCGCTCGTGTTCGATAGGGTGTGCCTGCCTGGGTAGCCGGCATTGGCCGATCGCCCGATAACAACAAGAGAGCGCAGCGATGCAACGATTCATTCCCAACCTGTTGGCGGCCGCTTTGGCGTTGACCACCATTCCGGCGATGGCCGCCGCCGACCTGGTGCTGTTCAACGGCAAGGTCTACACCGCCGAACCCGGCCAGGCGCTGGTGCAGGCCGTGGCCGTGCAGGACGGCAAGATCCTCAAGGTCGGCAGCGATGCCGAGATCACCGCCCTGGCGGATGCCAAGACCCAGCGCATCGACCTCGCCGGCAAGGTGCTGATGCCCGGCCTGATCGACACCCACAGCCATCCGGTGGTCGCCGCCTATGACAGCATGGGCGCCAACCTGCAGGACGAAGTCATGCCGGTGGCCGAGCTGGAACAGTGGATCATCGAGCAGGACAAGGCCGGACGCGCAAGGGCAGGGGACGTGATCAGCATCGCCGGGACCAGCTCGGCCTACTGGGAAAAGGCCCGCGAACTGGGCCAGCGCTTCAACCAGGGCCGCTGGGCCGACCAGCCGATCGTGCTGGGCGGCATCGACGGTCACACCGGTTGGGCCAACAACGCCATGCTCAAGCGCCTGAAGATCGACGCCGCGCTGGTCAAGGGTCTGTCGGAACAGGACCGCGCCTTTGTCGGGCATGAGGCGGATTTCACCCCCACCGGCTACTTCGCCGAGTCGCGCTGGGACATCGTGCGCGGCGCAGTTCCCGCCCCGAGCAAGGAAACCATGCTGCAGGCTGCCCGCGAAGCGGTGCGGGTCAACAACCAGTATGGCGTGACCGCCTGGATGGACGCCGCCGCCAACGCCGGCAGCGAAGACTCGCTGTTCGACTTCAAGGCCGGCCCGGACAGCGTCGGCGTGTTGCCGCTGTACCAGGCACTGTCGCAGAAGGGTGAACTCAGCGCCCACGTCGCGGCGTTGCTGCTGACCAACTCCAAGAGCCAGCCCAAGGACCTGGACGTGGTGGCCAAGGTCATGCAGCAGTTCCAGGGCGTGCCCAACCTGACCTTCCCCGGGATCAAGATCTTCGCCGACGGCATCCTCGAATTCCCCGGTCAGACCGCAGCGGTCATCGTGCCGTTCAAGAACAGCAACAAGAACGGCCAGTTGCTGATCGACCCGGCGCACTTCGGCGAGTTGGTGGTAGCGGCGGAAAAACGCGGCTGGATCGTCCACTCCCATGCGGTCGGCGACCGTGCGGTGCGTGAGGTGCTCAATGGCGTCGAATACGCACGCAAACTCAGCCCGACCCCGGTGCCCCACAGCATCGCCCACTTGCAACTGGTCAACCCCAAGGAGTTTCCGCGCTTCAAGCAACTGGGGGTGATCGCGTCGATGCAACTGCTGTGGGCCACCGGCGAGAGCTACACCGTCGAACTGGTCAAGCCGTACATCAGCGCGTTCGCCTACGGTTACCAGTACCCGGCCAAATCCCTGCATGACGCCGGCGCGACCATTGCCGGTGGCAGCGACTGGCCGGTGTCGAGCCCGAATCCGTTCAACGCAATCGCCCAGGCCAGTACCCGCAAAGGCCCGCTCGGTGTGTTGAACGCCCAGGAAAGCCTCGACCGGCAGAGCATGTTCCAGGCCTACACCCTCAACGCCGCCAAGACCCTGCGCCTGGAGCAGCAGATCGGTTCGCTGGCGCCGGGCAAACAGGCTGACCTGATCATCCTCGACCGCGACGTGTTCAAGGTCAGCGACGACGAACTGTTCGAAACCCAGGTGCTCAAGACCTTCTTCGCCGGCAAGCAGGTCTACGCCCCGGCTTCCTGACCCCGCCATCGCCACCATTCGTCCGGGCCCCGCGCAACGCGAAGGGTCCGGCAACGCCGTGCCCGACATTACCCGCACACTCATAAAAACAAGGGTTTCCCATGAAAGCACTCTCGGTCCTGAGCTTGGTCGGCTGCGTCCTTGCGCCCCTGACTTCACAAGCAGTGACGCTCAACGACGATTTCAATCTCGACATGATCGTCACCGCCACCAGTGACTATCGCTCCCGCGGCATTTCGCAAAGCCTCGGCGATCCGGCCGCCCAGTTCGGCGCGACCCTGACCCACAGCAGCGGCCTGTATATCGGCGCCTGGACCTCCAGCGTCGACTTCGGCGACGACTTCAAGACCCACCAGGAACTGGAGTACTACGCCGGCTACTTCTGGCAGGCCAGCGACGCCATCAGCCTCGACCTGGGCTATATCAAGTACGACTACCCCAAGGAAGCCCAATTCAACCTCAGCGAGGTCTACGCGATTCTCGACCTGTACGGCGTGAAACTCGGCACCTATTACTCCAGCGACACGCCCAATGTGTTTGGCGAGGACCAGGACACCTTCTACGCCTACCTCGGCTACACCCTGGCCTTGCCCGCCGAGTTCGGCCTCGACCTGCGGTTCGGCCGCAACGACGTCAAGGACGAAGCCTTCGTGTCGCCCAATGGCGACAGCCGCTCCACCTACAACGAGTGGGAAGCCAAGCTCACCCGGGATTTCCTCGGGGTCAACTGGGGCCTGAGCTACATCGACACCAACCTGAAAAAAAGCGAATGCGCCAACTGGTACGGCTTTGACGACCTGTGCTCGGCGACCGTCGTGGTCAGCGCCAGCAAGGCGTTTTAACGCTGTCTGCGCTCAACCAAAACAATAAATCCAGGAAATACCCTTCATGACCAAGGTCATCGATAAGTCCAAGCGTCACTCACTGATCGAGTCGCGCTCGATCGATTTCATTCCCGAGGCCGAGCGCCATGGCAGCCTCTGGAGCCAATTCACCCTGTGGCTGGGGGCCAACCTGCAAATCACCGCCATCGTCACCGGCGCTCTCGCCGTGGTGTTGGGCGGCGATGTGTTCTGGTCGCTGATCGGCCTGTTGCTCGGCCAGGTGCTGGGCGGCGCGGTGGTGGCGCTGCATGCCGCACAAGGGCCGAAGCTCGGCTTGCCGCAGATGATCTCCAGCCGCGTGCAGTTCGGGGTCTATGGCGCGGCGATCCCGATCGTCCTGGTGTGCCTGATGTACCTGGGCTTCAGCGCCACCGGCGCGGTGCTTTCGGGCCAGGCGATTGCTCAGTTGATCAACGTCAGCGACAGCGCCGGGATCCTGATCTTCGCCGCCAGCATCGCCTTCCTGACGATCTTTGGTTATCGGGTGATCCACATTGTCGGGCGGGTCGCCAGCGTGTTGGGGATCATCGCCTTTGCCTACCTGTTCACCCGCTTGCTGACCCTCAACGACATCGGCCTGCTGCTCGATAACCGTCACTTCAGTTGGGGCTCCTTCCTGCTCGCCGTGTCGCTGGCGGCCTCCTGGCAGATCGCGTTCGGTCCCTACGTCGCCGATTACTCGCGCTACCTGCCGAGCAACACTTCATCCTGGAAAACCTTCGCCGCCGTCGGCCTGGGCACAGTGCTCGGGGCTCAGGCGTCGATGGTCCTCGGGGTGTTCGCTGCGGCTTTGGCCGGGGCCAATTTCCGTGGCCATGAAGTGGCGACCATTGTTGGCCTGGGCAGCACCGGGGTGATGGCCTCCTTGCTGTACCTGAGCGTGGTGTTCGGCAAGGTCACGGTCTCGACCCTCAACGCCTACGGCAGCTTCATGTGCATCGCCACCATCATCAGCGGCTGGCGCCGACGCCTGGAAATCAGCGCCGGCCAGCGCATGGTCTTCGTCCTGCTGATCGTCGCCGCGTCCACCACCCTGGCACTGCTGGGGCAGTACTCGTTCCTCAACTCGTTCAAGTACTTCATCCTGTTCCTGCTGACCTTCTTCACGCCGTGGAGCGCGATCAACCTGGTGGATTATTACTTCATCAACAAGGAGCGTTACGACATCCCGGCTTTGTCCGACCCGGCAGGGCGCTATGGCGGCTGGAACGTGCTGGGCATCAGCGTGTACGTAATCGGCGTGCTGATCCAGTTGCCGTTTGTCGACACCCACTTCTATTCCGGACCGATGGTCGCGCAGTTGGGCGGGGTGGATATTTCCTGGATCGTCGGGTTGGTGGTGCCGGGGGTGATTTATTACTGCCTGGCGAAGCCTGCGATGGCGGCGAGCCTGACGCACCGAGGCGTCTGAATCGCTAGCAGGCTAGCTCCCACAGGGTCCGAGGTCACCGCAGAATCCTTGTGGGAGCCAGCCTGCTGGCGATGAAGTTGATGCGGTGTAACTGATGGCCTCATCGCTAGCGGGCTAGCTCCCACAGGGTTTGTGGTCGATCACGAATCCTGCGGTGTCCGCAAATCCTTGTGGGAGCCAGCCTGCTGGCGATGCGGACAACCCGGTATCAGCTCATATCCATATAGCATCCCATAGCGGATAGTCACCCAGTTTCGCGACCAGTCCGGCTCGCACAGGGTTCGCAACAACATAGCGAGCGACCTTCAGCAGATCCTCCTCCCGGCGCAGCGCTCTATCATGAAAACCTTTCTGCCAAAGCGTGATCTTACGGCCCGTGGATTGATTGACCGCTTTGGTGCTCAGTGATTTGGTTCTCTGCATCAAGTCAGCCAGCGATCCCTGCTGCAACTCGATCAGCCAATGGAAATGGTCCGGCATGACCACCCAGGCCAAAGAGTTTGCAATGCCTTGCTGTTGTGCATTTCGCAACTGAGTCACCACCAGACGGCCCAGGGCGAGGTTTTCGAACACAGGTGTGCGTCGGAAGGTGTTGGTGGTGAGAAGATAAATACGGTTTGATTCGTCGTAGCGACCGCGTCGCAGACGATGTGAAGCAGGAAGATCCGACATTCCTTCGCTCTCGTGAAAATGATCATGAGAAGGCTAGCCCGGCGGTTTCAGGTAGGGTGTATAGACTTTTCGCCGGATGTGTCCGGTCGATGGCAATCGCTGGCAACGGAACGCCGCCCGGGCAGCTCCCACAGGGTTTTGTGTTCGATCACAAGTGAGCAATCACCGCGAAACCTGTGGGAGCCAGCCTGCTGGCGATGAAGTTGATGCGGTATTGCTGATGGCCCAATCGCTGGCAGGCTAGCTGCCACAGTGTCGGCGTCATCTTCACCGGACACCCCCCCAGGAACAGGTGATCTACACTGCATGGACCCAATGCAGTCACCGCTCGGAGGTCATCATGAACAGGTTGTCGTCCATTAGCCTGTGCGTCGCGTTGTCGGTCGCCGCCACCCAGGGATGGGCTGAAACGGTGGTGCCGATGAAAGGCCAGAATTCGCAGCAGGTCCAGCTCGATATCAACGAATGCCACAGCATCGCTGCCAGCCAGGGCACTTCGACCACCGGTACCTCCGGTGGTCGCTTGCGCGGGGCCGCCGTCGGCGCGGCGGCGGGTGCGGTGGGGGCGCAGGTGCGGGGCAATCAGCGCGACGAGGTGTACGACCGCGTCGATGACGACGTCAAACAGGAATACCGCCAGGATCGCGCCAAGCAGACCGCCGCTGCCGGTGTCGTGGTCGGCGGCTCGCGGCAGCGCCAGGAGCGCCGGGAGGAGGCCAAGGCCGGCAGTTCCGCCACGTCCAGCGCCTACACCAGTTGCCTGCAGGGCAAGGGCTATCAGGTCACGCCTTGAGCTAACCGGGACGCTTCGCAGGGCTGGCGAATCGGTCAATCCATCGTTGAACGGAATAAGTAGCTGTTTTCAAAACAAATTGTTTGCTCAGGGGGTTCCCAGACGCAAGAAATGTTGGTAAATTGCCGCCCACTCGCACAGAGGCCCGCCAAAGGCCAATGATCGAAGTGCTACAGGGGCGTCGCCAAGCGGTAAGGCAGCAGGTTTTGATCCTGCCATGCGTTGGTTCGAATCCAGCCGCCCCTGCCATATTCCTGCTCTTCCCGGTAAACCGGGACAGAGCAGACAAAAAAAACGCCACGGCCTCCCAGCCTGGCGTTTTTTTTTGCCTGCGGGATAGGTCGCGGTAGACTGACCGGCCTTTTTCCATCTCAACGCAGAGACGCCAATGGCCAACCCAGACATCACCTTCACCCCCGATCCCGATGCCGACTCGATTTCCTCCGACGTCGCCGGCTTCAACGGCGTGCTGGTCTCCACCCAGATCCCGACCCGTGCCGACGGCAGCCTGGAACTGGGCGACATCACCCTGCAAAGCGAATGCACCCTGCAGGCACTGAAAGTGGCCCTGGAACGTGCCGGCAGCTCGATGGACCGGGTCATGCACCTGACCATCTACCTCACCGACATGGCCGACCGCGCCGCCTTCAACGAAGTCTACAAGCGCTTCTTCGCCAAGCCCTGGCCAGTGCGCGCCGCCGTCGGCGTGGCCAGCCTGGCGGTCGAAGGCATGCGGGTGGAAGTGACGGCGATGGCGGCCAAGGCCTGAGCCTCGCGCCGCCAAAGGGTGCTCAACGGCGAATGAACCGGCCGTTGCGCGCCTCGGTGCTGGCGCCCTGACTGAATGACAGCGCGCCATTGACCCACACCGCCTCGATGCCTTGCGGCAGCTGGGTCGGCGCATCGAACGTGGCGCAGTCGCGGATCTGCCCGGCATCGAACAGCACCAGGTCGGCCCAGGCGCCGACCTTGAGCACGCCCCGCTCGCGCAAGCCGAAACGCTCGGCGGGCAGGCCGGTCATCTTGTGCACCGCCTGCTCCAGGCTGAACAGACCCTGGTCGCGGCTGTAGTGGCCGAGGACCCGGGGGAACGTGCCCCACAGCCGTGGATGCGGACGCGGGTCGTTGGGCAGGCCATCGGAGCCGATCATGGTCTGCGGGTGGGCGAGGATGCGCTGCACGTCGCGCTCCTCCATTTCGTGATAAATCGCACCCCCTGGCTCCAGGCGCCGCGCCGCCTCGACCTGCGGCACCTGCCACAGCTCGGCGATGTCCTTGAGGGTTTTCCCGGCCATCTCTGGATGGGCCGCGGACCAGGTGATCTGGATCTTGAAGCCCTCGTCGACAATCGCCGGATCGATGGTGGTCGAGCTCGCCGCATACGGATAACAGTCGCAGCCCAGGGGATGTTGCTCGCGTGCGGCATCGAGTCGAGCGAGGATCGCCGCGCTGCGTCCCCAGTTCTGCCGCCCGGCGCATTTGAGGTGGGAGATGATCACCGGCACCCCGGCGTCGCGGCCAATGCCGATGGCTTCGTCGATGGCTTCGACGATCCCGTCGTCTTCCGAGCGAATGTGGCTGACGTAGATCCCGCCGACGGCCTGCAGGGTCGCGGCCAGCTCATCGACCTCGGCGGTCGGCGCCTGCGCCGCGTTGCGGTAGGCCAGGCCGGTGCTCAGGCCCAATGCACCTTGCTGCAGCGCCGCGTGCAGGTCGTCCGCCATGGCCGCGCGTTCTTCAGCGCTGGCCGGGCGGTCGAAATGCGCCATGTGGTTGGCACGCAAGGCGGTATGCCCGACCAGCGCCGCCACGTTCACCGCCGGCCGCACCGCTTCGATGGCCTCGGCATAGGCGGCGAAACTCGGGTAGCGGAAATCCTCGGCGGTGCCCAGCAGGTTCATCGGGTCCGGCGGCTCGCCGCGCAGGCGCACGCCGGCGGCGCTGATGCCGCAGTTGCCGACGATCACCGTGGTCACGCCCTGGCAGATCTTTGGCAGCATCGCCGGGCTGTTGAGCAGCGCCAGGTCGTCGTGGGTGTGGACGTCGATAAAGCCGGGGCTGAGGACCTTGCCCTCGGCATCGATCTCTACCCGGGCCTGCCGCCCGGACAAATCGCCAATCGCCTGGATTCGCCCCTCATGCAGCGCGACGTCGCCGCGAAACGGCGCCGCCCCCGTGCCGTCGATCAGGGTGGCGTTGCGGATCAGGGTGTCAATCGTGTGCATGGGTGGGCTCTCGCAGGTCAGGTTCAGTCGCCGTAGATGTCGTAGCTGAAGTATTTGCCCTGCACCTGGGCATAGGTGCCATCGGCGCGGACCGAGGCAATCGCGCGGTTGAAGCGTTGCGCCAGTTCGTCATTGCCCTTGGCCACGGCAATCCCGGCGCCTTCGCCGAAGTACAGCGTGTTGCGCAGCTCCGGTCCGACAAAGGCAAAGCCCTTGCCCTGCGGGGTCTTGAGGAAACCTTCGTCCAGCGGCGCGGCGTTGGCGATGGTGCCGTCGAGGCGGTTGGAGACCATGTCCAGGTAGATTTCCGACTGCGCGCCATAGCGCACCACTTGCGCGCCCAGCGGCTCGATCTTGTCGCTGGCGTAGCGATCCTGGGTGGTGCCGCGTTGCACGCCGATGCGCTTGCCCTTGAGTTCGCCCAGGTCATCACTGACCGCAACACCTTCGCGCATCACCAGGCGCGCCGGGGTGGCGTAGTACTTGTCGGTGAAGGTCACCGAGCGCTTGCGGTCATCGGTGATCAGCATCGAGGAAATCGCCGCGTCGATCTTGCGCACTTTCAGCGACGGGATCAGCCCATCGAATTCCTGCTCGATCCACACGCAACGCACCTGCATTTGTGCGCACAGAGCGTTGCCGATCTCGTAGTCGAAACCGCCGAGGCTGCCGTCGGCATTCTTGAAGGCGAAGGGCGGATAACCGGCCTCGATGCCCAGGCGCAGGGTTTTATCCTCGGCCTGCGCACCCAGGGTGCAAAGACTCAGTACACAGCCCAGCCACAACGCTTTTTTCATGGGAGACCCCGGGGCTGAGCCCCTGTTGGTTTTTCAGGAGTTGAGTGCGGTTATTTGTCCATAATGGACTTATTAGTCTCGAATGGTCAATCCGTTCTTCCACCGCCTATAAGCCTCGCGCAAGCACACCGCACACGGCCGAAACCCGGCAGCGATGGCGCTTGCCTCGTCAGCAAAGAACACCCGGTGCCTGACATAGCCGCCCCGGGCAATGGCGCGCAGGGCGCCGGGGCAATCCAGGCGGCCGTAGATTTTCGAGCGTCGATGACCGCCGAGCAGGCCGGGGTGGTCGCTGGCGAAGGGCTGGCCGTGGGCGTCGAGCAGCCAGTAGATTTTCACCCTTTGGGCACTCGCCACAGGTACCAGGCGGCCGCCGTGCGGTGCGGGCTCCAGGCTGCGCCGAGGTCGCTCATTGCGCGTGGCTTGGGCGCGTCGCTCAGGCCTTTGAGGCGGCGATAGCCATCGCGCACGCCAAAGTCGTCGGCGGGGAGGATGTCCGCTCGTTCGAGGGTATAAATAAGCAGCATCTCCACGGTCCAGCGACCGATACCGCGCAGGCGGGTCAGACGCTCGATCAGCGCCGGTTCGTCCATGGCTTGGGCTTCGCGGTAGGCGGGCACCGTGCCGTCCAGGGTCGCGGCGGCGATGTCGTGCAGGGTGGCGATCTTGCTGGCGGAAAAACCGCAACTGCGCAGCACGCTGATGTCACTGGCCAACAGTTGTTCAGGGCTGGGGAACACCTGCTCGGGAAACAGCGCGAGCAAACGGGCGACAATCGCGTCACCAGCGCGGGCGTGCAGTTGCTGGTAGGCGATGGCCCGCACCAGCGCCTCATAGGGCTCGCGGGCGGGTTTCGGTTGGTGCAGGCACGGGCCGATGGCGGCGACAAGACGGGCCCAATCCGGGTCGAGGGCGGCAAGGAACTGGCTGGCGGTGGAGTAGGGCATGGGGGCTTCGCGAACGTCGGGATAACGGGCAGATTAGTCGTCTGCCGGCTGCGTCGCACCCGCAGTCTTGCGGTCAAATCCAATCGGCGAGGGCTTTCCAATCGCAAGGGCGGCGTGTTCGGCCCATTGCTGGTAGATCGCCGGACCGGGATGGAAACCGTCGCGCGCCATCTGCCCGGCCGCTGGCGACAGGTTGATCTCCAGCAGGGTGCAGCCGGCGGTGTGCTCTACCAGCGTCGCCAGGTGCTGGTTGAAACGCCTGGCGCGGCTGCCCAGGTAACCGCGCAGCGGACGCGGCAAGGCCGGGAACAAGTGCATCGGCGGCAGCGGCGAGACGATGATCTGCTGCACGCCGAACTTGTCGCGCAACAGTTGCAGCAGCCTTTTCTGCAGCACCAGCCACTGTTCCAGGGTGATGCGGCTGGTGACATCGTTGACGCCAATCGACAGCAGCGCCACCTCGAAAGGCTGCGCATCCTGTTCCTCCAGCAGCGTCAACAGCGCCCGGGAGTCCAGGCCCGACTGCGCCCACAGCGTCCAATTGACTAGATAGTCGCCCACCAACTGCGCCACCAGCCGACCGCTGAGGGCTTGATCCTGGGTCTCTGCGCCAACCCCGGCAGCGGCCGAGTCGCCGGCAATCAACAGGCGCACGGGCGAGCCATTGCCGGCCCGGCCCTGGCGTTCGCCGCGCGGCTCCAGCAACCGCGGCGTGACCCAGCGGGTGTACAGACCCTGCACCAGCAGCAGTGGGCCGAGCACGCACTCGGCGAATTTTTCATGCATGACGACGCCTCAAGCCCGACGCGCCAGCAACAACACACTGGCCGCCGCCGACAGCAGGCCGGCGCAGCAGCGGTTGAACAGGCGCTTGCCCCGCGGCTGGCTGAACCAGCGGCGCATATGCAGGCCCATGTAGGCGTAGGCTGCGATGGCGATCCACTCCAGGGCCAGGAACAGCGCACCCAGCACGGCGAATTGCGGCGTGACCGCCTGGCTCGGGTCGACGAATTGCGGCAGGAAGGCGGTGAAGATCAGGACGGCTTTCGGATTGCCCGCCGCCACCAGAAACTCCTGACGCGCCAACCCGAGCAAGCCAATCTCTGTGCGTTTGGCCTCGGCTTCAACCTGCACATCGGCGGTCCACAGCTGCCAGGCCAGGTACAGCAGGTAAGCCGCACCGACAATCTTGATCCCGTAGAACAGCCACTCCGAGGTCTGCAGCACCACCGCCAGGCCGGCGGAGGCGAGGGCGATCATCGCGGCGAATGCGAGCAACCGACCAGCGCCGGCCAGGCACGCGGTGCGATAGCCATAGCGCGTGGCATTACTGACCGACAACAGATTGTTCGGCCCGGGTGCCATGTTCAGGGCGAAGCAGGCGGGGAGGAACAGGGTGAGGGTGGCGAGGTCCATCGGTGGCTCCGAGGGCTGGGGGCGATAGGGGAGTGTGCACCATTGGGGTTGGGGCTGATAGCCGCTTGCGGTGGGGCAGGCTCACCGAGTTGCGGCCATCGCTGGCAAGCCAGCTCCCACAGGTTTTGTGTTGATCACAAATCCTGCGGTGCATCCTGTGGGAGCTAGCCTGCTAGCGATTGCGGTGTGTCTGACAAATGGGTGGTACATGTGCAGATGGGATCGCGGGCAGGCACAGCTGACTCACAGGTATCACAATCCCCAATACCACCCATCCCGACACACGATTGGTCGGCCCCCTTCGCCCCACGTCACCCTTGGGCCTCCAACGAAAAAGGCCCCGCCGCACCATGCGTTATCGACGTCTCGACCTGAACCTGCTGGTGGCCCTGGATGCCTTGCTCACTGAATGCAGCGTCAGCCGGGCGGCCGAGCGTTTGTGCCTGGGGCAGTCGGCGACCAGTTCGGCGCTCGGGCGGTTGCGCGAGCATTTCAATGACCCGTTGCTGGTGCAGGTGGGGCGGCGTCTTGAGCCGACGGCGTTGGGCCTGGCGCTGGCGCCCAAGGTCCAGCAAGCCCTGGCGCTGACCCGGGAGATTGTCGATGCGCCGCTGGATTTCGACCCGGCCCAGTGCACTCGGCAGTTCACCCTGGTGGCCTCCGACTACGTGGCCGGGGTGCTGTTGCCGGCGGTCAGTCGCGAGCTGGCGCGGGTGGCGCCGGGGGTACGGCTGAGCCTGCGCGATCTGCCAGTGCCGCGTGACGGCGATGTGGTCAGCGAAGCCCTCGACTATCGGCGCAGTGATTGCGTGATCGTGCCGCAGCGCCGCTTGAACCCGGCCTATCCCCAGGTGCCGCTGCTCAGCGATGCGTTGTGCTGTCTGGTCTGCGCGCAGGCGCAACAGTACGCCGAGGGCTTGAGCCTGGCCGACTTTTGCGCCGCCGAGCATGTGGTGCGCGAGTTCGCTGACGGCCGCAACCTGGCGATGGACGCCCTGCACCTGCACGAGCTGGGTATAGAAAGACAGGTGGCGGTGGCGCTGGAAAGCTTTGCGTTGATGCCGGAATTTGTCGTCGGCACTGCGCGTATCGCCACTCTGTTTCGGCGCCAGGCTGAGGGTTTTGCTCGGCGCTATGGGCTGCGGATTCACCCCGCACCGTTGGCCTTTCCGCCGGCCGTGCAGGTGTTGCAGTGGCATCCGTATCAAGAGCGCGACCCGGCGTTGATGTGGTTTCGCGGCCTGTTGCTGGAGCAGGCCGCGTTGCTCGATCAGCCGGGCGACTGATCGCCGGTGTCGGCCACCAGCCCGGCCAGTTCGATGGCGGCCACGGCGCAGCGTTCGTCGTTGTCCGAGGTGTCGCCGCTGATGCCGATGGCGCCGACAATCATGCCCTCGGCATTGCGAATCAGCACCCCGCCGGCCACCGGAATCACTTCGCCGGCGGTCAGGCTGTTGATCGCGTCGAAGAACGCCGGCATTGCCTGGGCGCGCCTGGCCAGCTCGCGTCCGCCAAAGCCCATGCCCAGGCAGCCACGGGCTTTGCCGTTGGCGATTTGCGGGCGCAGGAAGCTCGCCTGTTCGTCGCGCAATATCGCCAGTGGATGAGCGGCGGCATCCAGGACCACGGCAGCCAGGGGTTTGAAACCGATGTCACGGGCGATGCGGATCGCGCTGCTGGCGATCTCGATGGCGGTGGGCAAATCCAGAGTGCGCATGGCGTCTGTCCTCATACTGACCACTTGCCCAGTTGGGCGACGCGGTCACGGGTGTACAGGTCGGTCCATTTCAGCGAGTTGAAGTCCGACACTTGCTTGGGGTTGTAGGGGCTGCGTTCCAGGCGCACCGGCTGGCCGGCCTTGTACACCGCCTTGAGCCGCGAGCGGTCCTGGAGGATGCGGATGTCGTGCAGTGGCGAGCCGTCGAGCAGCAGGAAGTCGGCCTGCTTGCCCACTTCCAGCGAGCCGAGGGTTTCGCCACGGGGCATGCAGCGCGCGCCGACGGCGGTGGCGGCATACAGGGCTTCGGCGGGGGTGAAGCCGAGGCGCGTGACCAGCAGTTCCAGTTCCCGGGCGTGCCATTCGCCATAGGGGGTCACGGCAAAGCCGCTGTCACTGCCACAGGCGAAGGGTACGCCGGCGGCCTTGGCGCGCTTGAGCACCGCCGAACCGACGTCCAGGGTGCGCGCGCAATAGCCGGCGTAACCGGTGCTGATCGCCGGGTCGTGGGGCTGGCAGAAGTCCACGGTGTTCTGCGGAAAGGTCATGGTCGGCGCGAGGATGCTGCCGGCTTCGAGCAAGGCCTCGATGCAGGCGTCGTCCATATAAAAGGCGTGAAACACCAGGTCGACCCCGGCGCGGGCGGCATACATCACCGCCTCGCGGCCGTAGGCGTGGGTCGCCACTTTGCAGCCGAGGCGATGGGCTTCCTCGACCATTTCGCGGGTTTCGTCGGCGGTGAACGCGGCGATGATTTCGCCGTTGGGCCGGCGGTGGGTGCCGTCCATGGCGATCTTGATCAGGTCGACGCCGTCCTTGGCTTGCTTGCGGATTTCCGCCAGGGCTTCGCTGCGGCTGGTGACCAGGCGCGCGGTGAAATATTCCGGGGCGCCGACGCGGCTGGGGAACCAGTCATTGAGGCTCTGGCGGTTGGTGATCACCCGGCTGCTGGCGGCGATCCGCGGGCCTTCGAACAGGCCGGCGGCGACTGCATTGCGCACGGCGATGCTGAGTTGGCCGCTGTCGCCGGGGCAGACCATGCTGGTGACGCCGGCGGCCAATACGTGCTGGGCGAAGAACATGCCACGCAGGGCGCGGAATTCGTCGCTGGTCCAGATATCGATGTCTTCCTCGCTCTGGGCGTTGCCGAACGCGAGGTGGGTGTGCACGTCCACCAGACCCGGCATGACGAAGTTGTCGCCGGCGTCCACCACACGGTCGCCCGCCTGTGGCTGCGGGGCCATGGCGGTCGGGCCGACGTAGCTCAGCAGGCCGTTTTCCACCACCAGGGTTTGCTGCTGGCGGGTGTGCAGGCCCGTGCCGTCGAACAGGGTCTGGCATTTCAGGTGCAGGGCGTTCATGGCGTTCTCACGTTGTTTATGGTTATGCAAAACGAGGCTAGGGCGCGACCGGGGAGGGCACCAGCAACTTGCGTCAATGGCTGGGTATTGATGGGGTCGATAGTGGCTGCGGGTCAGGCGCCGTGGGCCTTGGCGATACTGCGGGTCGGGTATCGCGAGTGACGATGGCAGGCATCGTGATCGGCGATTTTTGGTCGATTGGCGCTGGCGTCTATGGTGCGCGCTCAATCCCTGTAGAGAGTCGTGCTCATGTCCACCGAAACCGTAAAAAACCAACTCCTGGCCCTTGAGCAGGAACGCCGTCGGGCCTTGATCGAAGAAGACCACCCGCGCGTCGCCGAGCTGTTCGCCGATGATCTGGTGTACGTGCACACCACCGGGTTGGTGCAGGACAAGGCGCAATACCTGGAGTACGCGAAAAGCGCTGTCGAGTATTTGGAAATCGAGCGCGGCGAGTTGTTGATCCGGTTCTATGGCGAGCGCCTGGCGGTGATGACCGGCAGCCAATGCAATACCCTGCGCAAACGCGGTGGCGAGCAGTCGATTCGTGGGGATGGGTTTGCCACGCAGGTGTGGACGTTGGGGGAGGCGGGCTGGCAGATCAGTTCGTTTCAGGGGACGCGGGCGGTGTAGGGGGACCGCAGCTCTTTTGATCGACAACAAGTAATGTGGGAGCGAGCCTGCTCGCGAAGGACGTCAACGATGGCGCGTGCTGTCTGAGAGAACGCGTTGACGCTGAGTTTTTCGCTGGCAAGCCAGCTCCCACAGGGATCTGCGGCTGGCCGCGAAATGTGTGAACGCCCCAGTCCCTGTGGGAGCGGGCTTGCCCGCGATGGCGGTGTGTCAGGCATGGACCTATCGCGAGCAAGGGACGGTCAGGCAGTGTGCCCACCCAGATTCTCCGCCACCCAATCCGCAATGTACTGTCCGGCATTGATGCTGTTGTCAAAGCTCGAATGCTGCACGCCGCCCTCGCGTTCGGTGAAGATTTTCAGTTCGCGCTTGGGGCTGTTGACCAGTTGCTCCCACAGGGATCTGCGGCTGGCCGCGAAATGTGTGAACGCCCCAGTCCCTGTGGGAGCGGGCTTGCCCGCGATGGCGGTGCGTCAGGCATGGACCTATCGCGAGCAAGGAACGGTCAGGCAGTGTGCCCGCCCAGATTCTCGGCCACCCAATCCGCAATGTACTGCCCGGCATTGATGCTGTTGTCAAAGCTCGAATGCTGCACGCCGCCCTCGCGTTCGGTGAAGATCTTCAGTTCGCGCTTGGGGCTGTTGACCAGTTGCTCCCACAGGGATCTGCGGCTGGCCGCGAAATGTGTGAACGCCCCAGTCCCTGTGGGAGCGGGCTTGCCCGCGATGGCGGTGTGTCAGGCATGGACCTATCGCGAGCAAGGGACGGTCAGGCAGTGTGCCCGCCCAGATTCTCCGCGACCCAATCCGCAATGTACTGCCCGGCATTGATGCTGTTGTCAAAGCTCGAATGCTGCACGCCGCCCTCGCGTTCGGTGAAGATTTTCAGTTCGCGTTTCGGGCTGTTGACCAGTTGCTCGTAGGTGCGCTGCGCCCATTTCAGCGGAATCTGCGAGTCTTTTTCGCCGTGGGTAACCAGGAACGGCACCTTGATCCTGTCCAGCACGCCGTCGAGGTGGACGTTTTCGGCGATTGCCATGAACTCTTCCATGTCCTTGGCGCCCCACACCCATTGCACGTGCGCCCAGTAGTGCGGCACCGGGAAGCTGCCTTCTTTTTCCAGGCGACGTTTCTGCACGTCGCGCCAGTCATGGTTGGCGCCCCAGACCACGCCGCAGGCAAAACGCGGTTCGAAGGCCACCGCGCGCGGGCAGTAGTAGCCGCCCAGCGACACGCCTTCCAGACCGATGCGTTTGGCGTCCACCTCGCTGCGGGTTTCCAGCCAGTCGACCACGCGGCTCGCCCAGTGCTCGCTGTCAAAGCGGGCGATCAGGTTGTGCAGACGCAGCGCTTCACCGGTGCCGGGCTGATCGATGATCAGCGACGACACGCCGCGCTTGGCCAACCAGACCGGCAGGCCGACGCGGTATTTCATTTCCTTGGTGGAATCCAGGCCATTGACCTGCACCAGGATCGGCGCCGGGCCGGTCACGCCTTCGGCGCGCACCAGCAAGCCGGAAATGTGTTTGCCCTCGTAAGGGATTTCCACCCGCTCGCAGTTCTCCCGCGACAGCTCGATGCCACGCTTGAAGGTCTGCAGGAAACGCTGGTACAGCTCGCTGCGGCCCGGTGCGCCATGGGCTTGCAGGCGCTCGCAGGTGAGGTAATAGGTGGCGGCGCGGTTGTATTTTTCACCGGCAGAGAGCAAGCGGCCCTGGCCTTCGTCTTCCTCGGCCAGGCCGCAGAGCTTGTCGGCCATCTTCACCCAGGTCTCGCGAAAGGCCTTGGTGCCCGCGGCATCGGGTTGCAGGGCGGCGTCCTGCAGCGGTGCGCACATCTCTTCGATTTCGCCCATGCGCGCGCCCATTTCAATGGCCAGGTCGACGGAGAGATTCCACACGTAGTTGGTTGGGAAGTAGCGGAACATGATGGTTGTTGTCCTTATGGTTGCCTTGGCTTTTCTCAAGGCACGTTAAGGACGCCCCAGTCAGTTGACCAATCGTGACGCGGGATGCGAGGTATCGCGCTCGGCGATAGGACCCTGGTCCAGGTGCTGGATGAATTCGCTGATGCGCTCGCGCAGCCAGCGGTGCATCGGGTCGCCGTCGACGCTGCGGTGCCAGAGCATGCACTCGCGCATCACCGGGATTTTCACCGGCGGATTGAGGATGCGCAGCGGCAAGTGCTCGGCGTACAGCCGCGCCAGGCGCTGGTGCATGGTTGCGATGCGCTGGGTGCCGACCACCAGCTGCGGCAGGGTGTTGAAGTCATTGGTGATCACCTCGATGCGGCGATTGAAGCCGTACTGATTCATGAACCACTCTTCGATGCTCAGGTGCCGGGTGCGGCCAAAGCCGACCGAGACATGGCCCATGTCCATGTACTGCTCCAGGCTCAGGCTGTCGCCGACCTGGGTGTTGCCATTCCACACCACGCACACGTGATCTTCCTCGAACAGCAACTGGTGCGGATGGCCTTCGATGATGTAGCGCTCGGGCACGATCATCAGGTCCACCTCGCCGCGCACCAACAGCTCGCCGGAGTTGTCGCCGGGGCCGAGCATTTCGAAGGTGATGTTCGGCGCTTCCTGATGGATCTTCTGGATCACCTGGGCGAACAGCACGCTGATCAGGTAATCCGAGGTTACCAGGCGGAAGTGGCGCTTGCTGGTGGTGGGGTCGAACACCGGCTTGGCGGTGATCGACGACTGGATCGTCAGCAGCACTTCGCGAATCGGCTTGGCCAGCTCCTGCGCATAGGGCGTGGGCTGCATCTTGCGCCCCACCTGCACCAGCAATTCGTCTTCGAAGTAGGTGCGCAGCCGACCGAGCACGCCGCTGGTGGCCGACTGAGTCATGTGCAGGCGTTCGGCGGCACGGGTGATGTTCTGCTCCTCGAGCAGGACATCGAGTGCCACCAGCAGATTGAGGTCCAGGTGGTTGAAACGCATCAGGCATGTCCGCTTTTGTATTTATTTTCGCGATACATTCCGGTGATTTCATTGTGCCGTCAACCCCGCCTTCAGGTATCGCGATTGCCGATAGGTCGCATCCCCACTCGCGATTAGTCAGCTGCCAGTCGCCACGTCACTCTTCGCCGCAGTCGGACCTGTGGCCGACACCACCCGCAGATGCCATGCGCCGCCCAACGCCCGATCCGAGCGTTCGGCCGCCGTCTGCGGATAATAATTTCAACGGAGTGGTAGCCATGAACATCATTGGTCTTGATGCCCTGATTTTTGGCGTCGATGACGTCCAGGCCTGTAGCGCTTGCCTGAGCGACTACGGCCTGGCGCCGGTCGACGTCGACAGCAACGGCGGGCGCTTTGAAGCACTGGACGGCACCGCCGTGATCATTCGCCGGGCGGATGACCCGACCCTGCCTGCGGCCATCGGCCCGGGCCCATCGATTCGCGAAACAGTCTACGGCGTTGCCAGCGCCGCCGACCTTGACGCCATCGAAGACGAACTGGCCCGCGACCGCCAGGTTAGCCGCGCCAACGGCGTGCTGCACAGTGTCGACGACATGGGTTTTGCCATTGCCTTCCAGGTCACCGTGCGCCGGCCGTACAGCGCCCCGGACGACCTGAGCAACGCCGCCGGCCACGCGCCGCAACGGCCGCTGAACCAGCCCGGGATCACCCTCGACATGCAGGCGCTGCCGCGCACCTTGTCCCACGTGGTGTATTTCGTGCCCGACGCGGCCAAGGCCGAAGCCTTCTACGCCGAACGCCTGGGGTTCCGCACCACCGACACCTTTGTCGGCGCCGGTCCCTTCATGCGTCCGGCAAGATCCGACGACCACCATTGCCTGTTCATGATCCAGACCCCGCCGCACATGAAGGGCTGCGAGCACTTCACCTTCCACATGGGCAGCGGCACCGAAGTGCTGCTGGCCGGCACCCGCTTCGAGCAGAAAGGCTGGACCAGTTTCTGGGGCCCGGGCCGTCACCTGTTTGGCTCCAACTGGTTCTGGTACTTCAACAGCCCGTTGGGTTGCCACATCGAATACGACGCCGATATGGACAAGCATGACGACGCCTGGGAAGCCCGCCGCGCGCCGCTGTCGGCGGATAACTCGCAGCTGTTCCTGTTCAATTCGAAAGCCAAATGGGCACCGGGTGGGCCGCCGCCGAAACAAGTGTGATTACGGACTTTGCGATCAGCCACCCCCCCCTGTAGGAGCGAGCCTGCTCGCGATGAACCTGAGGGCACCGCGCTCCTCCAGATTGAACGCGTCATCGTTGACGACCATCGCGAGCAGGCTCGCTCCTACAGGGTATGTGTGCGGAGGTAATTATGAGCCAGGCCGATTTCCCCCTGTGCCACCTGGACGATCTGCAAGAAGGCCAGGCCCGTGGATTCGATCCGCTGCAGCGCGGCAAGGACAGTGTCTTTGCCTTGATTCATCAAGGGCAGCCAAGGATTTACCGCAACAGCTGCCCCCATCTGGACGTGCGCCTGGAGTACCGCAAGGACCGATTTCTGTCCGCTGACGGCCAGTTGATCGTCTGTTACGCCCACGGTGCGCAGTTCCTGCCGGACAGCGGGGAATGCGTCTACGGCCCCTGTCTCGGGCAACACCTGGAGGCGTTGCCGTGGCGGGTGGAGGAGGGCTGGCTGGTGCTGCAGATGCCGGTCACGGGGGCAAATCCGCCGCCGTTTGAGGTATCGCGTTTGCAGATACATCACATCCCTACTCGCGATTAGTCAAATCCCTGCTTTGCCGGGAAGCTGGACCCAACGACGCAGTGCCCGACGCTGCAGCGAACCACAAGAATAACAAGTGAGAACAGCATGAATGCAGTGAGCAAAGTTCTGATTGTCGGCGGTGGCATTGGCGGCTTGTGTGCAGCCATCGCCTTGCGGCGCAAGGGCATTGAGGTCGATCTGGTCGAGCTCAAGTCACAGTGGACGGTGTACGGCGTCGGCATCATCCAGCAGAGCAACGTGGTCCGCGAGATGGCCAAGCTCGGCGTGCTCGACGGCTATCTCGACGCCGCCTACGCCTTCGAAGACGTCGCCATCTACGGCCCGGGCGGCCAGCAACTGGCGCGCATTCCGGGGCAACGCCTGGCAGGCCCGGAGTACCCGGCCAACGTCGGCATTTCACGCCTGGCACTGCACAACGTGCTCTGCGAAACCACCCTGGAGCTCGGCGCCCAGGTGCGTCTGGGCCTTAGCGTCGAAACCCTGAACGACACCGGCGATAGCGTTGACGTGCTGTTCACCGATGGCAGCCGCGGTGAGTACGACCTGGTGGTCGGCGCCGATGGCCTGTTCTCCAAAGTGCGCGGCCTGATCTTCGGCGACACCTACACGCCGCGCTTCACCGGCCAGTCGGTGTGGCGCTACAACTTCCCGCGCGCGCCGCAGATCGATCACCTGGCCAACTACCAGAGCGCCGAAGGCAACGCCGGCCTGGTGCCCCTGGCCGGTGACTTGATGTACCTGTTCCTCACCTCCCACGAACCGTCCAACCCGTGGATGGACCCAACCACCCTGGCCGAGCAGATGCGCCAGCGCCTGCAGGGCTTCACTGGTGTGATCGGCGAATTGCGCGAACAAATCACCGACAGCAGCCAGGTGGTCTACAAGCCGATGGAAGTGGTGTTCGTCAACGAGCCCTGGTACCGCGGGCGGGTGCTGCTGATCGGCGACGCGGCCCACGCCACCACCCCGCACCTCGGCCAGGGCGCCGGCATGGCCATCGAAGACGCCATCGTCCTCAGCGAAGAACTGACCGCCGGCGGTGACGTCGAGCAACAGCTGCAACGCTTCATGGCGCGACGTTTCGAGCGCTGCAAGTACATCAGCGAAAGCTCGATCCTTGCCGGCGACAAGGAAATGCAACACGACCGCGAGTTCGACCGCATCGGCCTGGTCAAGCAGATGCTCGCTCGGACGGCGGAGCCGATCTGACTCGGCACAGCCCTCCACCCACAGCAGTTACCACTATAAAAACAAGAGGTTAACGCGATGGTTAGTTCCCCGACTGCGACGCTTGCGCGCCGCCCGGTCTGCACGTCTGCACCCTTTGCTTTCAGTCTGGCCGCCGCCCTGGTGTTGTGCAGCCAGGCCGCACAGGCCTTCCAGGTCGACACCGGCAACCCGGATTTCAAGCTGCGCTGGGATAACACCGTGAAGTACAGCGCGGCCTGGCGTACCCAGAATCCCAGCCACAAACTGACCGAAGGCCAGGTGGCGCTGAACCAGGACGACGGCGATCGGGCTTTTGAAAAAGGCCTGATCTCCAACCGTACCGACATCCTCTCCGAGCTGGACATGTCGTTCCAGAACGTCGGCGCGCGCCTCAGTGGCGCCGCCTGGTACGACACCGTCTACCAGGATGACAACGACAACGACAATCCGGCGCGGGCCAACGCCCGTTCGGTGGGTTACGACCAGTTCACCGACGACACCCGCCACCTGCACGGCGGCGACGGCGAACTGCTGGATGCCTTCGTCTACTGGAACGGCGAACTGGCCGAGCACGCCACCTCGTTCCGCGCCGGTCGCCACGGCCTGGTCTGGGGCGAAAGCCTGTTCTTCGGCGCCAACGGCATTGCCGGCGGCATGAGCCCGGTGGACGTGGTCAAGGCGCAGTCGGTGCCCAACACCCAGTTCAAGGAAATCACCCGTCCGGTCAATCAACTCTCGGGCACCTTCCAGCTCACCGACGACGTGTCGCTCGGCGCCTACTACCAGCTCGAATGGGAACAGACCCGCCTGCCGGGCGCCGGCAGCTACTTCTCCACCAGCGACACCATTGGCGAGGGCAACGAGCGGCTGATCGTCGGCGCGCCATTCCCGGCATTCCTCGGCGGTAATCCGTCCAGTCCGGCGGCGTTCTTCCACGGCAACGACAAGGAAGGGCGCAGTTCGGGGCAGGGCGGCCTGCAGTTGAAGTACAACGCCGAGACGGTGGAGTACGGCCTGTACGCGATCCAGTACCACGACAAGACCCCCAAGCTGTACCTGCGACCTTCCACCGGCGCGCCGAACTTCAGCACCGGGCAGATCGGCGAGTACTACTGGGTCTATCCGGAAGACATCCGTGCCTTCGGCGCCAGCTTTTCCACCACGGTCGAGGAGTACAGCTTCGCCGGTGAAGCCTCGATGCGCTGGAACATGCCGCTGGTGTCCAACGGCCAGACCGTGCTGCCCGGCGTCGAAGCGGACAACGACGATCACCCGCTGTACGCCGTCGGCCGCACTGCCCACGTCAACCTCAACGTGCTGGCGTCGTTCGGTCCCAACTTCATCGCCAGGGAGTCCGGCCTGGTCGGCGAGATCGCCTGGAACCGCCTGCTCAGCGTCACCAAGAACCGTGAGGCGCTGGACCCCGGCGCCACCGATGACGGCCTCGGGTTCAAGGTGGTCTACACCCCGACCTACCGGCAGTTCTTCTCCGGCGTCGACATCAGTCTGCCGGTCGGCCTCAGCTACTTCCCCCTGGGCAAGTCGGCGGTGGTCAGCACCTTCGGCGCCGATCGCGGCGGCGACATGAACATCGGCATCACCGCCACCTACCTCGACCGGGTCACCGCCGGTCTCACGTACACCCACTACTACGGCCCCGAGGACACCAACCTCAACGGCGTCAGCCAGTTCAATTTCAAGCAAGCGCTGAAAGACCGGGACTACCTGGCCTTCTCCATCAAGACCACGTTTTAAGAGGACTTGCGCATGACCCATAACAATAAATCGGGGGCGTTCAAGCTCAGGACCCTGTGCTTTGCCTTGCTCGGCAGCCTGACCCTGTGCAGCCAGATGACCCTGGCGGCGACGGCTGAAGATGCGGCCAAACTGTCGAAAAACCTGACCCCGTTCGGCGCCGAACGCGCCGGCAATGCCGACGGCTCGATCCCGGCCTGGGACGGCGGCTACACCAAGGTCGATCCGTCCTTCAAAGAGGGCGGCAAGCGTTCCGACCCGTTCGCCGCTGACAAACCGTTGTTCAGCATCACCTCGAAAAACCTCGCGCAGTACGCCGGCAAACTCAGCGCCGGCACCCTGGAAATGTTCAAGCGTTTCCCTGACACCTACCGCATCGACGTCTACCAGACCCGACGCACCGCCGCCGCGCCGCAGTGGGTCTACGACAACACCCTGAAAAACGCGACCCGCGCCAAGCTGGTGGAAAGCAGCGCCGGGCCGGTGCCGGAAGGTGCCTACGGCGGCATCCCGTTTCCGATCCCGCAGAACGGCGCCGAGGCCATGTGGAACCACCTGCTCAACTGGCGCGGCACCTCGCTGTCGATGCACTTCCGTCACTACCTGATGACCGCCGATGGCAAGCAGGTGATGACCACCGACGGCCAGGCCATCCAGGAAATGCCCTACTACTACCAGGACGGTACGCCGGAGTCGTTCGCCGGTGATTACTGGCTGTTCCGCCTGCTCAACGTCGGGCCACCGTTGCGTGCCGGCGAGCAGATCATGGGCCGCACCAACCTCAATGGCGACCTGTCCCAGGCCCACGTCTACCTGACCGGGCAACGCCGCGTGCGCAAGCTGCCGAATGCCTGCTGCGACACGCCGACGCCGGCGACCGCCGGGGTCATGTCGTTCGATGAACTGAGCGTGTTCCAGGGCCGCATGGACCGCTTCAACTGGAAGCTGGTGGGCAAGCAGGAGATGTACATCCCCTACAACACCAACAAGGTGCAGGCTGCAGCCAAACCCGAAGACCTGTTCCTCGCCCACCACATGAACCCGGATTACGTGCGCTGGGAATTGCACCGCGTGTGGGTGGTTGAGGCCGACCTCGCGCCGGGCAAGCGTCACCAGTTGCCGAAGGGCCGCTACTACCTCGACGAAGACACCTGGCAAGCCATGCTCGGCGACCGCTGGGACGCCAACGGCCAACTGGCGAAGACCCTGTGGTCGCTGCCAGCGGTATTGCCTGACCTGCCAGCCCAGGCTCAATTGTCCTCGGGCTTCTATGACCTGACCTCCGGCGCCTGGTTTATCCAGAACGTCTACACCGGCCTGCCCGAGCAGTACGGCCTGGTCGATCGCTACCGCGCCTCCGAGTTCTCGCCAGCGGCGATGGCGGGTGCCGGGGTTCGATGAGTGTCCGGGCGGATCGCGGCTAGTGCAGCGCGATCCGTTTTCAATCGGTTTTCGAGGTGGGTATGAACAGAATTTGTCGGCGCGTGGGGCGGCTGCTCTGGCGTGTGGCGCTGCCTTTGATTTTGCCAATGGGCCTGGCGCAAGCCGCAGCGGTGGGCGATGCGCTCGCCACCCCGGCGATGCAGGCACCGCAGGCGACCTCCGCGGTGCTGCTGGACCTGGCCCGGGCCGGCGCGCGGCTGGTGGCGGTGGGGGAGCGGGGCATCGTCCTGCTATCCGATGACAACGGCCTGAGTTGGCGTCAGGCGGCGGTGCCGGTGTCGGTCAGCCTGACGGCGCTGCAGTTTGTCGATGCCGATCACGGTTGGGCGGTGGGGCACGGCGGTGTGGTGCTCGCCACTCGCGATGGCGGCGAGCACTGGATGGTGCAGCTGGACGGGGTGCGCGCCGCGCAACTCGAACGGGCCGCCGCCACCGAGCAGCAGCCCAAGGCCAGCGACCAGGACGCTGCCAGCGCGCGGCTGCAAACCGCCGAACGACTGGTGGCCGAAGGTGCCGACAAGCCGTTTCTCGCCTTGCAGTTCATCGATGCCCAACACGGCCTGATCGTCGGCGCTTACGGCCTGGCTTTTCGTACCGAGGATGGCGGCAACAGCTGGCATTCGCTGATGGGGCAGATCGACAACCCGATGGGCTCGCACTTGTCGGCCATCACTCAGCAAGGCGAACACTGGTTCCTCGCCGGCGAGCAAGGCTATCTGGCCCGTTCCGCTGACGGCGGGCACTCGTTCAACCAACTGCAAAGCCCGTACCCGGGCAGTTTCTTCACCCTGCAACTGCGCGATGACGGGGTGCTGCTGGTGGCCGGTCTCAAGGGCAATGCCTTTGCTTCCCGTGACCTGGGCCAGAGCTTCCAGCCTGTGCCGGTGAACATGCCGGTGTCCTTCAGCGATGCCATTCGCAGCGCCGACGGCCAACTGCTGCTGGTCAATCAGAGCGGCGCGCTGTTTCGCACCAGCGGCCAACCAGGCGCCTTGCTCCAGCCTTACGGCATGCCTTTGGGCAAGCCCGTCGCCAGTGTGATCGAGGCCGCCGACGGCAGCCTGACCCTGGCTGGTTTCACTGGACTGACGCGCCTGCCGCCGTCGGTCACCACCGCTTCGGAGTGAGTCATGAAGTCTTTCGACAACGCCACGGCCAGCCTGGCGAATTTCGATCCACGCTCCGGCTCGGTGGTCGAGCGCACGCTGTTCAACCACCGCCTGTGGGTGTTGCTGGTGTGTGTGCTGACCACCCTGGTGCTGGGTTATCAAGCGACCCGGATCGAGCTCAACGCCAGCTTCGAGAAAATGATCCCGACCCAGCAACCCTACATTGCCAACTACCTTGAGCATCAGAAGCAGCTCACTGGCCTGGGCAATGCGCTGCGCATCGTGGTCGCCAACCGCCAGGGCTCGATCTACGACGCCGAGTACCTGAAAACCCTGCAGGCCCTGAGCGACAAGCTGTACCTGCTGCCCGGCGTCGACCGTGCCTACATGAAATCGCTGTGGACCCCGGCCACCCGCTGGGTCGCGGTCACCGAAGACGGCCTCGATGGCGGCCCGGTGATCCCCGACGACTACAGCGGCAGCGCCGCCAACCTCGAAGCCTTGAAACGCAACGTGCAGCGCTCCAACGAACTCGGGCAACTGGTGGCGTTCGACCAGACCTCGAGCATCATCTACGTGCCGCTGCTGGCGACCACCACCGACGGCAAGCCGCTGGATTACGCGGTGTTGTCCGGGCAACTGGAGAGCCTGCGCAGCACCTACCAGAACGCCAATATCGACATTCACATCACCGGCTTCGCGAAGAAAGTCGGCGACCTGATTGACGGCCTGAAGCAGATCCTGCTGTTCTTCGCCGTGGCGATCCTGATCACCACCGCCGTGCTTTACTGGTACACCCGCTGCCTGCGCAGCACCCTGCTGGTGGTGCTGTGCTCGCTGGTGGCGGTGGTCTGGCAGCTCGGCTTGTTGCCCATGCTCGACTACCAACTGGACCCGTATTCGGTGCTGGTGCCGTTCCTGGTGTTCGCCATCGGCATGAGCCACGGCGCGCAGAAAATGAACGGCATCATGCAGGACATTGGGCGCGGCATGCACCGGGTGGTGGCGGCGCGCTTTACCTTTCGCCGGCTGTTCCTCGCCGGGCTGACCGCGTTGCTGTGTGACGCGGTGGGCTTTGCGGTGCTGATGCTGATCAAGATCCAGGTGATCCAGGACCTCGCGGTGATCGCCAGCATCGGCGTCGCGGTGTTGATCTTCACCAACCTGATCCTGCTGCCGGTGTTGCTCTCCTATGTCGGCGTTTCACCCCGTGCGGCGCAACTGAGCCTGAAGAGCGAACAGGCCGAGCAGGGCGGGCAGGTGCGCCATGGCTTCTGGCGCTTTCTCGACCTGTTCACCCAACGGCGCTGGGCCAGCTTGTGCATCGCCATCAGCCTGGCGCTGGCCGCTCTGGGCTTCATTGTCAGCCTGCAACTGAAAATCGGCGACCTCGACGCCGGTGCCCCGGAGCTGCGTGCCGACTCGCGCTACAACCAGGACGATGCCTACCTGACCCGGCACTACGGCGCCAGCAGCGACCTGTTCGCGGTGATGGTCAAGACCCCGGCCGGCAGCTGCGCACGCTACGACATCCTCGCCAAGGTCGATGCCCTGGACTGGCAACTGCGCGCCTTGCCGGGTGTCGATTCGACCAACTCCCTGGCGCTGCTCAACCGGCGCATGCTGGTCGGCCTCAGCGAAGGCAACCCCAAGTGGTACGAGCTGCAGAACAACCAGGCGATGCTCAACATGATCACCGCCAGTGCGCCGCGCGGCCTGTACAACGAAGACTGCAGCCTGCTGACCCAGTACGCCTACCTCACCGACCACAAGGCCGAAACCCTGACCCGACTGGTCGAGCACGTGGAAAAATTCGCCGCGGCGAACAACACCGACGAGGTGCAATTCCTGCTCGCCGCCGGTAACGCCGGGATCGAAGCCGCGACCAATATCGTGGTCAAGCAGGCCAACCGCGAGATGCTGGTGTGGGTCTACGGCGCGGTGATCGTGCTGTGCCTGATCACCTTCCGCTCCTGGCGCGCGACCCTGTGTGCGGTGATTCCGCTGATGCTCACCTCGATCCTCTGCGAAGCGCTGATGGTCTGGCTGAACATCGGGGTCAAGGTCGCCACGTTGCCGGTGATTGCCCTGGGCGTGGGCATCGGCGTCGACTACGCGCTGTACGTGATGAGCATTCTGCTCAGCCATCTGCGTCAGGGCGCGAGCCTGTCCGAGGCCTATTACCGGGCACTGGTGTCCACCGGCAAGGTGGTGATGCTGACCGGTATCACCCTGGCAATCGGCGTCGCCACCTGGATCTTTTCACCTATCAAGTTCCAGGCCGACATGGGCGTGCTGCTGGCCTTCATGTTCGTCTGGAACATGGTCGGCGCGCTGCTGTTGCTGCCGGCGCTGGCGTACTTCCTGTTGCCGGTGCGCCGTGAGGCAAGCGTCGCGGTAGACAACGCCAGCGCTGCTGAAGCGGCAACCGTCGCTCCTGTCCACCATTCGCGTATCTCGGAGCCGTGCCATGCCCGCTAATACCGCTGTCGAAAATTCGAGCCGCCAGGCCGGCTGGCCACAGTCGCTGCTGTTGCTGCTGGGCAGCTGCTTGCCGGTACTGGGCGCGGTGTTGCTGGCCCCGGTGTTGCCACGGATGCAGGCGCATTTTGCCGAGGTCCCGGGCAGTGCGGTGTTGGTGCCGGTGGTGCTGACCTTGCCGGCCCTGGTGATTGCCTTGCTGGCGCCGTTCGCCGGGATCATCGCCGACCGCCTCGGGCGCAAGCCGTTGCTGTTGGCGAGCATGCTGCTGTACGTGCTCTGCGGCGTACTGCCGTTGTGGCTCGAGTCGCTGCCGGCAATCGTCCTCAGCCGCGCCGGCATCGGTCTGGCCGAGGCGGGGATCATGACCTGCTGCACCACGCTGATGGGCGACTACTACAGCGGCGCTCGGCGTGAACGGTTGTTTGCCCTGCAAATGGTCGCTACTTCGTTGTCGGCGGCGGTGTTTATCGCCCTCGGCGGTTTCCTCGGGCAAAACGATTGGCGCACGCCGTTTGCCCTGTACGCCGTCGGCCTGGTGTTCCTGCCGCTGATGGCCTGGCTGCTTTGGGAGCCGCAGGCTCGTGTGCAGCCATCGCAAGCCTTGCCGGTCGCTGAAGCGTTTCCATGGCGCGCACTTGCACCCTTGTACGGGCTGTCGCTGCTGGCCGGCTTGAGCCTGTTTATCGTTCCGGTGCAGGCCGGCTACCTGCTCAACCTGCTGCACGTCGATGCGCCGGAGCAGATCGGCATGACCATGGGCGCCAACCAACTGGGGGTGCTGATCGGCGCCCTGAGTTTTCGTCTGCTCAGCGGCCTGCGCGGCCAGCACCTGCTACTGATCGCCTATGTGCTGGCGGGCCTCGGCGGCTTGCTGATGGCCAGCGCCCAGAGCCATGTGCAGGTGGTGGTCGCCGTGACCGTCAATGGCCTGGGCATCGGCCTGATGTTGCCGACCCTGATCACCTGGATCATGGCCCAGGTCAGCTTCCACCAACGCGGACGCGCAGCCGGCTGCTTCACGGCGGCGATCTTCGCCGGCGAATTCATCAGCCCGCTGGTGGTGCTCGGCATCACCCATGGCGAGGCCACGGCGCTGCCGTTTGCCTTGGCCATCATCGGCGGGTTGCAACTGTTGGTGGCGCTGCTCTGCCTGGCGCTGCCACGACTCGCGGGCCTGTCGGCGCGCACGAACATTGATGTCGGTGGTTCGACCATCGGCAACGGACATTGAACGAGGATCTTCCATGCAAGCGCTTCCTGAATTCAAACGCGTGGTCACCGGTCACGATCAGCAGGGCCTGGCCATCGTTGCCGGCAACGGCCCGACGCCCAATGTATTCCCACTGGCGGCGGTGCCCGGCACGGTGTTTTATGAGCTGTGGAGCAGCGGCGCCAGCCCGGCACCGCTGGACAACGCCAGCGACCCGACGAGCAAACCCCTGCAACTGAGCCCCGGGCCCCAGGGCAGCGTGATCCGCGTGGTGGATATTCCGCCGGACAGCGTGCAGAACCAGGTCAGCGCCGAGGAGGCCGCCGCCGTGTTCGCCGAAATCGGCCAGTCCCACGCCGGCACCGGCCAGGCCAACTCCCGGCACAAATTGATGCACCGCACCGAGACCCTCGACTACGGCATCGTCACCGAGGGCGAAGTGTGGCTGGTGCTCGACGAGGAAGAAGTGCAGCTCAAGCGCGGTGACGTGGTGGTGCAACGCGGCACCAACCACGCCTGGAGCAACCGAACCGACGCCATGGCGCGCATGGTGTTCATCCTGCTCGACGGCCGCTATGCCGCCGAATTGCACGACCGCCTGGGAGCCTCGGCATGAAACTCGCCACCTTGAAAAATGCCACCCGTGATGGACGTCTGGTGCTGGTTTCCCGGGATCACGCCTGGGCGCTGGATGCCAGTAGCGTGGCGCCGACCCTGCAACAGGCCATCGAACACTGGAGCGACTGCGAGCCGCGCCTGCAAACCTTGTCCCGGAAGTTGAACGAGGGCGGGGCGACTGAGGCCTTCGCCTTTGATCCGACGCAGGCCATGGCGCCGCTGCCCCGTGCCTATCAATGGTGCGACGGCTCGGCCTTCCTCAGCCACGGCGCGCTGATGCAAAAAGCTTTCAACCTGGAGCCTATCGATGGCGTTGAACACACGCCGCTGATGTACCAGGGCGCCGGTGACGATTTCATCGGTGGGCGTGACGAGATCGCGCTGCCGAGCGAGAGCCAGGGCATCGATTTCGAAGGCGAATTCGTGGTGCTGGTGGATGATGTGCCGCTGGGCTGCGATGGGCAAACCGCGCTGCAGCACATCAAGCTGATCCTGCAAATCAACGACGTCAGCCTGCGTGCCCTGGCCCCCCGGGAAATGCGCACCGGTTTCGGCTTCCTCCAGGCCAAACCTTCGTCCAGCTTCGCGCCGCTGGCGATCACCCCGGACGAACTGGGCGAAGCCTGGCGCGACGGCCGCGTGCATCTGCCGTTGCAGGTGCACTGGAACGGCGAGTGGTTCGGCCATCCTCACGGCGGGCAGATGAACTTCGATTTCGGCCAGTTGATCGCCCACGCGGCCCTTACACGGCGCCTCGGTGCGGGCACCTTGATTGGCTCCGGCACGGTGTCGAATGCCGAACGCAGCGCTGGCTCGGCGTGCATTGCCGAGCGCCGGGCGATCGAGATGATCGAGCACGGCAGCCCCCGCACCGGCTTCATGCGCTTCGGTGACCGGGTGCATATGGATGTGCTGGGCAGCGACGGCCAGTCGTTGTTCGGCGCCATCGATCAATGCGTGGTCCAGGCCCGGGGCTGAGGAGTCGCTTATGCGAGTGTTGATCACCGGCGCCAATGGTTTTGTCGGTCGCGAGCTGGTGCGCTGCCTGTTGGCGCGCGGCAGCCTGCGTGGACAGCCGATTGACGCCTTGCTGGTGCTGGATCGCGACCTCCACGGCCTGCCGGATGACACCCGGGTGCGTCGGCATTTCGGCAGCGTCACCGATCCGGCGTTGATGCGCCGGGTGCTGGCCGACGGCATAGACGTTGTATTTCATCTGGTGAGCATCCCCGGCGGCGCGGCGGAAGAGCAGTACGACCTCGGCTATCAGGTCAACCTGTTGGCCAGCCTCGAACTGCTCAACCAATTGCGTAACAAGCGCCGGCCGCCGGTGCTGGTGTATGCCAGCAGCGTCGCGGTGTATGGCGGACAGTTGCCGGCGCGGATGAGCGAGAACGCCGAACTGCGCCCGGAACTGTCCTATGGCGCGCACAAGGCCATGGTCGAATGCGCGATCAATGACCTGGCCCGGCGCGGCGAGGTCGATGGCCGGGCGTTGCGCCTGCCGGGCATCGTCGCCCGGCCCCGCGAACCCAATGGCCTGCGCTCGGCGTTCATGAGCGACCTGATGTGGGCCTTTGCCGAGGGTGAGGCCTATTGCTGCCCGGTGTCGCCCGAAGCCACCGCCTGGTGGATGTCGGCGCGCTGCTGCGTGAACAACCTGATCCACGCCGCCGAGCTGGACGAAGCGGCGTTGGGCCCGCAGCGGGTCTGGCAGTTGCCGGTGTTGCAGTTGTCCATCGCCCAGGTCATCGACGCTTTGGCCGAACGCTACGGCGAGGAACGCCGCGCGCTGATCAGTTTCGCCGCCGACCCCGGGCTTGAAGCCTTGTTCGGCAAGATGCCCGCTTTGAAGACCCCGCACGCTCGCGCCGCCGGCTTCCAGCACGACCGCAACGCCGCCGCGCTGTTGCGCAACGCCCTCAATCCTGCGGCTCCAAAGCACCTGCCGCTGACCGGAGAGACCCTAGATGTCACTGCCAAACACGCGTAAACGCCGCCTTGTCGACCTGTCGGTGACCCTCGACAACAACCCCTACACTGATCCGCCGCCGCTGCTGCCGAAGATCGACTACATGGATCACCAACAGGGCTGGCCGGAAATGGCCGCGATGTTTCCGGGCCTGCAACTGGAGCAGATGCCGGGCAACGAATCCTGGGCTGCCGAGCGCCTGCAGATCACCACCCACAGCGGCACGCACATGGACGCGCCCTGGCACTACGCCTCGACCACCGACGGTGGCGAGCCGGCCTTCGGCATCGACGAGTTGCCGCTGGACTGGTGCCTGCAACCGGGGGTGAAGCTGGACTTCCGGCACATGGAGGACGGGCATGTGGTCACGGCCGCCGAAGTCGAAGCCGAGCTGGCGCGCATCGGCCATGAGTTGCAGCCGCTGGACATCGTGCTGGTCAACACCCGCGCCGGCGCGTTGTTCGGTCAACCGGGCTACCTCGACGCCGGGGTGGGCATCGGTCGTGAAGCGACCATGTACCTGCTGGAGCGCGGGGTGCGGGTGGTCGGCACCGATGCCTGGAGCTGGGACGCGCCGTTCAAGTACACCCGCGAGCGTTTCGCCGCCAACGGCGACGCCTCGATCATCTGGGAAGGGCACAAGGCCGGGCGCGATATCGGTTACGGGCAGATGGAAAAACTGGCCAACCTCGAGGCGCTGCCGGCCAGTGGTTTCCAGGTCTCGTGCTTCCCCTACAAGATCAAGCATGCGTCGGCCGGGTTTGTCCGGGCGGTGGCGATTTTTGAAGAGTAGGGCGCGCATCGGCCTTTGATCAAAACTATAAGAAGAGAGAACCCATGGCTCGTTTGCCTCTGCCTCACACCTTGCTGACCGCCGCGCTGGCGCTGACCAGCAGCCTGGCCCTGGCGGCCTCGGCACCGCCGAATATCCTGCTGATCGTCGCCGATGATCTGGGCTACTCCGACCTTGGCAGCTACGGCGGCGATATCAACACCCCGACCCTGGATAAGCTGGCGAAGGACGGGCTGCAATTCACCAATATGTACGCCGCGCCGACCTGTTCGATTACCCGTTCGATGCTGATGTCCGGCACCGACAACCACCTGGTCGGCCTCGGCACCATGGCCGAGGCACTGCAGCCTTTTCAGCGTGGCAAGCCGGGTTACGAGGGTTATCTGAACCCACAGGCCTACTCGATTGCCGAGCTGCTGCAACAGGGCGGCTACAGCACCTCGATGGTTGGCAAATGGCACCTGGGGCTGGAAGCCGATCAGGGGCCGGATAAACGGGGTTTCCAACAGTCTTTCACCTTGCTGGAAGGCGGTGCGCCGCACTTCAAACCGGCGACTGTCGACCCGACAAAAATCGAACAGGTGCACTACCGCGAAAACGGTCAGGCCGTGGAGTTGCCGGAGAACTTCTATTCCTCGGACTTCTACACCGACAAGCTGATCAGCTACCTGCAGAACAGCAAACAGGACGGCAAACCTTTCTTCGCCTACGCTGCGTTCACCGCGCCCCACTGGCCGTTGCAGGCACCCAAGGAATACCTCGACAAGTACCGGGGGCGCTTCGATCAGGGTTATGACAGCGTGCGCCTGGCGCGCATCGAGCGGATGAAAAGCCTCGGCGTTCTGGCCAGTGATGCCCAGCCTGCCAAGCCGCTGCCGGTCAATCCGAAACTGCCGGGCTGGGATCAACTGAGCCCGGAACAGCAAAAGGTTGAAGCGCGGAAAATGGAGATTTACGCGGCCATGGTCGACAACCTCGATCACAACATCGGTCGTCTGATCGATTACCTGCGCCAGAGCGGACAGTACGACAACACCCTGATCGTGTTTATGTCGGACAACGGCGCGGCAGGCGAGAACCACAGCCAGTTCTATCCGATTGGTGCGCACACCGACAACAGCCTGGCCAACCTCGGCAAAAAGGGTTCGCAAATCGACTACGGCCTGCGCTGGGCCGAAGTCAGCGCCGCGCCGTTCCACCTGTTCAAGGGCGCCACGGCTGAGGGCGGCATCAGCGTCCCGGCCATCGTGCAATTGCCCAAGGCGCTTCGTCGGCAGGGGATCGAACGCGGTATCGCCCGGGTCGACGACCTGGCGCCGACCTTCCTCGACATGGCGGGGATTGCCCAGCCACGGGTGGCGGGCAAACACCCGATCACCGGCAAATCCATGCTGCCGCTGCTGGCTGGCAAAGGCAGCCCGCACGGCGACGGCCGCTTGGCCGGGGAATTGTTTGGTAACGCCTATTACCGCGAAGGCAATCTGAAACTGTTGGGCATGCGCCCGCAGGCAGGGTTTGGCGATAACGCCCAGCCGTTGCAGTGGCAGCTGTTTGATCTGGCACGTGATCGCGGCGAGACCACGGATCTGGCGGCTACGCAGCCGGACACGGTGCAGCGGCTCAAGGGTGAGTGGCTGAAGTATGCGGGAGAGGTGGGTGTGGTGTTTGCGCCGAGGTGAACGCAAATCTTCCTTTCGATCACATACCCCGTAGGAGCTAGCTTGCTAGCGAAAAACGTCAACGATAACGCGTGCTACCTGAAGCACGCGGCGTTCTCTGGTTCTTCGCGAGCAGGCTCGCTCCTACAAGTCTTGTGCTTGACCACATACCCCCCCGTAGGAGCTAGCTTGTTAGCGAAAAACGTCAACGATAACGCGCGCTACCTGAAAGCACGCGGCGATCTCTGGTTCTTCGCGAGCAGGCTCGCTCCTACAAGTCTTGTGCTCGACCACATACCCCCCCCGTAGGAGCTAGCTTGCTAGCGAAAAACGTCAACGATAACGCGCGCTACCTGAAAGCACGCGGCGATCTCTGGTTCTTCGCGAGCAGGCTCGCTCCTACAAGTCTTGTGCTCGACCACATACCCCCCGTAGGAGCTAGCTTGCTAGCGAAAAACGTCAACGATAACGCGCGCTACCTGAAAGCACGCGGCGATCTCTGGTTCTTCGCGAGCAGGCTCGCTCCCACAAGTCTTGTGCTCGACCACATACCCCCCGTAGGAGCTAGCTTGCTAGCGAAAAACGTCAACGATAACGCGCGCTACCTGAAAGCACGCGGCGATCTCTGGTTCTTCGCGAGCAGGCTCGCTCCTACAAGTCTTGTGTTCGACCACATACCCCCCCGTAGGAGCTAGCTTGCTAGCGAAAAACGTCAACGATAACGCGCGCTACCTGAAAGCACGCGGCGATCTCTGGTTCTTCGCGAGCAGGCTCACTCCCACAAGTCTTGTGCTCGACCACATACCCCCCGTAGGAGCTAGCTTGCTAGCGAAAAACGTCAACGATAACGCGCGCTACCTGAAAGCACGCGGCGATCTCCGGTTCTTCGCGAGCAAGCTCGCTCCCACAAGTCTTGTGCTCGACCACATGCCCCCCTGTGGAAGCCTGCTAGCGATAAGGCCACCAGCAACACCGCATCATTGAAGCTCTCTCGCGGCATTCGCGCCGGCATCGTCACCGTCAACTGTTTCGGTGAGGGCGATGCGTCCACGCCATTCGGCGGCTACAGGCATCCTGATAGACATTTGAATGGTGTGATGCAAGGATCGCCTCAACCTCGTTGGTTGGGGCGATCCTCGTGCTGGTTTGAGCGGAGTGGGTTTTCAGTGATAGAACAACGCAATTTTTGCGGAACCATCAAGGGCAAGAATCTCCGCTATCTCAAGGACGACAGTCCGGCGCCGGCTTCACGTTCGGCGGTGGGTTTTATCCTGCTCGATCACTTCTCCCTGCCGTCGTTCACCAACGCACTCGATGCCCTGGTGACCGCCAATCTGCTGCGGGCGGATCTTTACAGCACCTGCACCTTTACCCTCGATGGCCAGGAAGTGATGAGTGACCTGGGCATCATCATCCGCCCGGACCACGACCTGGCGACCTATCCGCTGGCTGATCTGAAGTTGTTGGTGGTCTGCGGAGGCCTGCGCACGCCACTGCGCGCCGATGCGCAGTTGCGCACGTTGTTGAAGAAGGTCGCCGACAAGGGCGTGGCGCTGGCCGGTCTGTGGAACGGCGCCTGGTTCATCGGGGAAGCAGGTCTGCTGGACGCCTACCGCTGTGCCATTCACCCGGAGCATCGACCAGCGCTGGCGGAGGCTGCGCAACACAGCCAGGTCACCAGTGAAAGCTTCATGATCGATCGCGATCGCTATACCGCAGCCAGCCCCGGCGGGGCGTTTCACATGGTGCTGGAATGGATCGGCCAGGCCCACGGTGCGGGCCTTGTGGATGGCATCAGCGATATCCTTGAGTTTGAAGCGTCGAAGTATCGACGGCTGAACCCGACGCTGCACGTCAAGATGGCCGCGCCGTTGCGCGAGATCGTCAAACTGATGGAGGCCAATCTGGAGGAGCCGCTGGACCTGGGGCAAATGTCCAGTCTGGTCAAGTTGTCGCGGCGGCAGATCGAGCGGCTGTTCCGCTCGCAGTTGGGCACCACGCCGTTGCGCTATTACCTCGAGTTGCGGGTCACTGAAGCGCGGCGGTTGCTGCAGCATTCCCGGCTGTCCATCGTCCAGGTTGCGGTGGCCTGCGGGTTCGTCTCGCCGAGCCATTTCAGCAAGTGCTACACGGCTTATTTTGGTAATTCGCCGTCCCGGGAGGTGCGGCTGGAGTTTTGACGGAGGTCACCCGGGAATGGGAGCTTGCGAGGTGTTGCGGCGATGCGCCGCCCGCAGCAAGCTCGCGCCCTCTGGGGACGGTGTTAAGCGCTGATCCCATGCTCCACCGGCCAGGGTCGCGCCAGTGGCGCGACTGACCTGCAGAAGGTCTCGTAGATCCGGCGCTGTCGTACCCCCAGTCCGCAAAACCTTGGGTCAGTATCAAGCCTATCCATGCCATCGTCTCAATGCTCCATGAATGCCGTGATTACAGCGCGGCAGCATACAACTCGCTTGCGCCCGGTGTGTGAAGCCCATCAGCCGCGCTCGAAAAGCTCAAGTCTGAACTAAACTTTTCTGTGCACTGGCAAATGCAGAGTGCGGGCACGGATGTACCAAGAACGGGAGCAGCCAGTCAGACCCAAACAACCTGTGGAGCACTGACCATGTCGGGCGCGCGCGATCTCTCTGAACACCGTCCGCTGCATTCACCTGCACGCCCTGCATCGATCATCCTCACCCTCGCGGCGCTCGTGCTCAGTCTGTGGGCTGGCGTGATTCATGCCGCAACCGAGGCCGCACCGCGTGAGCAACTGAGTGTGCCGATCGACAGCGCGATGATTCCGTGGACCGGCGATCTCGACGCAATGATCGATCGGCAGCTCATTCGAGTGCTGACGGTCTACAGCAAGACTTTTTATTTTGTTGACCGAGGGGTCCAGCGCGGCACGACCTACGATTTTTTCCGAGTGTTCGAGGAAGATCTGAACAAGCAACTGGCCAAGGACCAGAAGCTCAAGCACAAGGCGCTGAAGGTGCGGGTGGTGTTCATCCCTGTCGCCCGCGATGAGCTGCTGCCGGCGCTGGCTGCCGGCAAAGGCGACATTGCAGCGTCCAACCTGACCGTGACGGAGCAACGCCAGCAGTTGGTGGATTTTACCTCACCCCTCTATCGCAACGTCAGCGAAGTGGTGGTCTCCGGGCCCAGCTCGCCGACTGTGTCCAGCGTGGACGACTTGGCGGGGCAGGTGGTGTTCGTTCGAAAGTCCTCCAGTTACTACCAGAGCCTGATGGCCCTCAACCAGCGTTTCGCCGGCGAGAACAAACCGCCGGTCATGCTCAAGGAGGCACCGGAGACCCTGGAGGACGAGGACCTGATCGAGATGCTCAACGCCGGGATGATTCCTCTGATTGTGGTGGATAAGCACAAGGCGGACTTCTGGAAAAAGGTCTTCCCGGATATCAAGGTGCATGACGACGTCGCCGTGCGCACGGGCGGCGAGATTGCCTGGGCCATTCGCAAGGGCAGTCCGCAGTTGCAGGCTGCCGCCAACCATTTCATTGCCGGTCACGGCCAGGGGACCACCCTGGGCAACATGATTCTGACCCGTTATTTCAAGAACGAAAAATATGTGAAGGCGTCAGTTTCCGAGGCCGAACGCAAGAAATTCAGCGCACTGGTTCAGTACTTCCAGCAGTACGGCGATAAATATGATGTCGACTGGTTATTGATGGCCGCTCAGGGATACCAGGAGTCGCAACTGAATCAAGCCGCCAGAAGCAAGGTGGGGGCCATTGGTGTCATGCAGGTGATGCCCGCCACCGGCAAGGAGCTCAATGTCGGCAACATCGCGGAAGTTGAGCCGAACATCAATGCCGGGATCAAGTACATGCGCTGGATGATCGACCAGTATTACGGCAATGAACCCATGACCCGCCTGGACAAGGCCTTGTTCGCCTTCGCTTCCTACAACGCGGGGGCAGGCAGAATTTCCAGACTTCGCAAGGAGGCCGCCAGCCGCGGGCTCGATCCGAACGTGTGGTTCCACAACGTGGAATACATCACCGCCGAGAGGATCGGTGCAGAGACCGTTACTTACGTCAGTAATATCTACAAGTACTACATCGCCTACCAATTGATCATGCAAGCCCAGGCGGCGAAGGAAGAGGCCACGCAGGCGCTCAAGAACCAGGGCAAAGAGGCGCTTTGATTGCCCGTTATTGAGCTCTGTTCATCCTTGGCTGGATTTGCACGCGCGGCACCATCCCGGCCCCGGTCCGATTGGGGCCACCATTGAGCGCTGGATTGTTCGCAGAGTTGTCCTGGTCCTTGGGGTCGTGGCAGGACGCACCGCCCAGGCAGATGGCGACGGCGAGTAAAGCGAGCGGACTCAGATACGCGTACTTGAACATGGGGATCTCCCGACCAGGGTGCTGACAGTTCTTGGCGAACCGCGATGTTCGCACTGTAAGCCTAGGTGGTTGCGTTGGTTTATCTATCCGTGTCGATGCGCGGTAGTCGGCACATCCAGCATTGTGCTGACTGAGACACTGCTATCGCCAGCAGGCTGGCTCCCACAGGGGATTGCGTCGGATGCAGACCTTGTGATCGACCACAAAACCTGTGGGAGCTGGCTTGCCAGCGATGGGGTCGGCAGATTCAACATTTTCAGTGCCTGACACTCCGCATCGCCAGCAGGCTGGCTCCCACAGGGGATTGCGTCGGATGCAGACCTTGTGATCGAACGCGAAACCTGTGGGAGCTGGCTTGCCAGCGATGGGGTCGGCAGATTCAACATTTTCAGTGCCTGACACTCCGCATCGCCAGCAGGCTGGCTCCTACAGGGGATTGCGTCGGATGCAGACCTTGTGATCGACCGCAAAACCTGTGGGAGCTGGCTTGCCAGCGATGGGGTCGGCACACTCAACATATTCAGTGCCTGACACTCCGCATCGCCAGCAGGCTGGCTCCTACAGGGGATTGCGTCGGATGCAGACCTTGTGATCGACCGCAAAACCTGTGGGAGCTGGCTTGCCAGCGATGGGGTCGGCACATTCAACATTTTCAGTGCCTGACACTCCGCATCGCCAGCAGGCTGGCTCCCACAGGGGATTGCGTCGGATGCAGACCTTGTGATCGACCGCTAAACCTGTGGGAGCTGGCTTGCCAGCGATGGGGTCGGCACACTCAACATTTTCAGTGCCTGACACTCCGCATCGCCAGCAGGCTGGCTCCCACAGGGGATTGCGTCGGATGCAGACCTTGTGATCGACCACAAAACCTGTGGGAGCTGGCTTGCCAGCGATGGGGTCGGCACATTCAACATTTTCAGTGCCTGACACTCCGCATCGCCAGCAGGCTGGCTCCTACAGCGGATTGCGTCGGATGCAGACCTTGTGATCGACCGCAAAACCTGTGGGAGCTGGCTTGCCAGCGATGGGGTCGGCACACTCAACATATTCAGTGCCTGACACTCCGCATCGCCAGCAGGCTGGCTCCCACAGGGGATTGCGTCGGATGCAGACCTTGTGATCGACCACAAAACCTGTGGGAGCTGGCTTGCCAGCGATGGGGTCGGCAGATTCAACATTTTCAGTGCCTGACACTCCGCATCGCCAGCAGGCTCGCCACTACCAAGGGTGCAACCTAGCGCCGAAGCGGCTACTTGATTACCCCTATATATCTACCGTAGAGAAACAGAAGAACCATCAATACAATCAGCCCCCATAACGTCCATTGCATAGTCGCTAGCTTACGTTTGAGACACGGAGGTAAAGCGTTCAAGTCCTGCGCACTGACACCTCCATGTTTCAGGTACAAGCGAGGAAAAGTCACGATTCCCGAGATCCCTCCAATCAACAGTAATTTCCCCAAGGGACCACCGAACCGCAGAGGCGCCCGTCGTACGATCGCCGAGCAGTTTTTCAAGGATTCAAGAATCTCCTCCAATCGCGTATAGGCCAGGTGCAATGCCACTGCGAACCAGATGAACATTCCTCCAAAGTCGATGATTCCTGCGCAGAGAAATATTCTCTCAGCTGTGCTCAAACTCATTTCTGAGCCTTGTAAATCATGTCACCCAATCCCTCGCCAATCTTTCCTCCCAGCACACCCGCGCCGAAGGAGGCTGCCCCCACAACGACCAGCCCGCAAAGTAGTAATCCTGTCCCTGCTGTCGGCACACCCAGCGCGACACAGATCGTGCCTGTTGCGGCCCCCGTCATACCTGCTCCGACTGCTGTTCCACCGGCGAATGAGCCGAGAAAACTGCCGGTCTCTGTGAACTTGACTTGTGTACAGGCCTGCGCATTCCCCGCCGTACAAACGTCCTGGACTTTCATGTACGACACTCTGGCGCCAACGGCTGTACCGACCCACCCGCCATACTGTACATACTTAGCTGTTTTGGTTATCCCGTTTATGTGTGTTGCATAACCAGGAATTGTGCCCGGGGTACCGGCTTTACTCCATTGATGCACCAGGTTTTGACTGGAAATACCCAAAGCTCTCTTTATATTTGGATGATCGGGAAAGCCGGTACTTTTTTTGGTGAGACCAGTGAGTTGGGTATCGAGTTGAGTAAACAGCCGTTTGCGTTCGGCAAAAAACTCATCTGAACGTAAATGTCCATGTTGTTGAAAAGAACTCTGATGTAGGTGCTCTATATCAATCAGTAGATTTTTTACGCTTTCCAGATTATGGGAGAACATTGCTTCCCCGATGCCTATGGCGGTCGCTCCATGGGTGAGAAACGATTGAATTTCGTCATGGTGACGGACCATGAAATCGGCTTCTTCGGGTGTCAGGATCTGGAGCGCGGAATCTACGGTTTCTGCGGCCTGCATCAACTGTGCTTCTTCACGACTGCACTGAAAATTACGCGGATCACTCAGCACAATCATCGACCCCGCTTTCACCTCTCCACGATGAGGATTCAGCGCCTGGAATTTGCGCATCACCGCCGGGTCGCGGGTGGGGAAGAGGGTGGCTTCGAGAGCTTCGCGGGTGGTGCTTTTGGGCACGATGTAGAAGCCGGGTTCGGCGCCGGCGAGGCCGGTGATGGGCGCGGCGGCGGGTTGGCTGGATGGGGTGAAGCTTGAAGCCTGCGGCGTCGGTCGCGAAGCGGCAGTTGGGGTGGGTTCGGCGGCGCGGCGCATCGTTTGCGCGGGTGAGGGTTGTTTGACGTATCGCGCGGTGTGGACCGAGGGCGTCAGCGTGGCTTTGCAGGGACAACTGCTGCGGCTGTCGAGGGTGCCGGCCATCAGGCGGCCGTGGCTCTCCATGTGGGAAATGCCGCCCTCGATACGGTAAGTTTTGCCGTTTACTCCGCAGGTCACCCGATCGCCTTCGCAGGCATGCAGCAAGCCGTACAGGTTGATTCGCGGATCACCGTCCAGTACTTCGCCGCCGCAACTGGTTTTATCGCCCAGGCCAATGAAAAAACCTTCACTCATGGATACTTCTCCCTGTTAACTGACCGAGTCCAATTTGATTGCGGTCGTGCATCGAGTTCTGCGTGATTGCCATCGAATAACCATTGGCCAATTCATATGGCCAGAGGTCGGTGCTGTCGCAGTGTTGGCTAGCAGGGCGCTACCATGGAGATGAAAAAAATTGGGGTAAATAGGACGTTTCCGAGAAGCGTGTAGTCCGTAGGAGTTTATTCGTGTGGTGGAATCATGGGCAGAGCACGATCTGCATTTGGATAATCCTGGTATATCGACTTACTCGTGTTCATGTATCGCGATGAAGGGCAGGGCCGCTGAAAAGCCCCACCTCTCTTTGAGTCTATGTAACTCTGATCCGGGAAAAAGACTGCGTTCGAAGAACGTCCGGACGCGTTTTCGCTCAGTCCCCGAGTGTCCCGTTATCAATCACAAACCGATACTTCACATCCCCCTTGAGCATCCGCTCATACGCCTCATTAATCTGCTCCGCCCGTATCAATTCGATATCCGAAACAATGCCGTGCTCCGCGCAGAAGTCGAGCATCTCCTGGGTCTGTGGGATGCCGCCGATCATCGAGCCGGCGAGGGTGCGGCGCTTCATGATCAGGTTGAATACGTTGGGCGCGTCGTGGGGCGTGGCCGGGGCGCCGACCAGGGTCATGGCGCCGTCGCGCTTGAGCAGCACCAGAAAGGCGTCGAGGTCGTGCGGGGCGGCGACGGTGTTGATGATCAGGTCGAAGCTCTTCAGGTGCGCGGCCATCTGCTGGGCATCGGTGGACACCACCACTTCGTCGGCGCCCAAGGCTTTGGCGGCTTCGCGCTTGGACTCGGAGGTGGTGAACGCCACGACATGGGCGCCCAGGGCGTGGGCGAGTTTGATGCCCATGTGACCCAGGCCGCCGATGCCAACGACGCCGACCTTCTTGCCCGGCCCGGCATCCCAGTGACGCAACGGCGACCAAGTGGTGATCCCGGCACACAGCAGCGGGGCCACCGCCGCCAGTTGATCCTCGGCATGACGAATCCGCAGGACGTAGCGCTGGTTGACCACGATCGATTGCGAGTAACCGCCGAGGGTCCAGCCGGGGGCATCGGCGGTCGGAAAGTTGTAGGTGCCGATCATGCCGTCGCAGTAGTTTTCCAGGCCGGCGTCGCACTCTTCGCAATGCTTGCAGCTGTCGACGATGCAGCCGACACCCACCAGGTCACCCGGTGCAAAGCCGCTGACATGGGCGCCGGTGGCGCTCACACGGCCGACGATTTCGTGGCCGGGGACACAGGGAAACTGCGTGCCCTCCCACTCGGCGCGCACCTGGTGCAGGTCGGAGTGACAGATACCGCAGTAAGCGATCTCGATCTGCACATCGTCGACGCCGGGGGCTCGGCGAGTAATGCGCAGAGGTTCGAGGGGTTTGTCCGCCGCATGGGCGCCATAAGCGAAGACTTGCATAGGGGCTCTCCTGTAACAGTTCGACACATTCTCAGGGTCACGTGGCGTCGGTCCTAGTGCAATCCGCTTGAATCCTTGCCTAATCCTATGGACATGCAGGGCAGTGGATAGGAAACGCCGCGACCGCGAGCTAGAGTCGGTTCAACAGGAGTGAGCTGCCATGATCCACCGCCAAGTTCGTCAGGAATCGCCCCTGGCGCTGAACATCGACCCGCGCGTGAGCGTGCCGGGTGACTTCGCCACGGCGATCCCCGGGCTGGCGCTGTTTCGCCGCGACCAGCCAGCGCCACCGGCCGTGTGCATGATCGAGCCGAGCCTGATACTGGTGGGGCGCGGCGAAAAACGTCTGTGGATCGGCGGCGAAGGCCACAGCTACGACTGTTCGCGATTTCTGGTGACCTCACTGGACCTGCCGGCCAACTCCGAGGTGCTGGTTGCCAGCCCCGAGCAGCCCTGCGTCGGCCTGGTGCTGAAGCTGGATGTGAGCATGCTCGCCGAGGTCATTGCCAAGGGCAGGCTGCCGGCCACGCGCGACCGGCCCACGGGCACCGGTGTCGGCATCGGCCAGTTGGCACCCTCGCTGGAAGGCGCACTGGATCGTCTGCTGAGCCTGCTCGACGAACCCGAAGCCATCGAGGTCCTCGCACCACTGATCCTGCGGGAAATCCATTACCGCCTGCTCAACAGCAACCAAGGGCCGCGGTTGCGCCAGATCACGGCGGTCGATGGCCAGGGCTATCGCATCGCCAAGGCCATCGACTGGCTCAAGGTCAATTACGCCGAGGGTCTGCGCATCGATGAGCTGGCGGCCCGGGTGCAGATGAGTACCCCGACCTTTCACCATCATTTCCGCCAACTGACCGCCATGAGCCCACTGCAGTATCAGAAATGGCTGCGCCTGAACGAGGCGCGGCGGCTGATGCTGGTGGACCATCTGGACGTTTCGCGGGCGGCGTTTGCCGTCGGCTATGAGAGCCCCTCGCAGTTCAGCCGCGAATACGGTCGGCTGTTCGGCACCGCACCCAGTCGCGACATGGCGCAGTTGCGCGGCCAACCGCTCGAGGCCTGAGCGAACCCCCTGTACTTCAACCAGTGACGGGCCTCGCTGCCCGTCACAATGCCCTTTAACCGATGATCACGCGGGTGAGTCATGGAACTACGAATCAACCAGAAGACCTACCAGGTCGATGCCGACGCCGACACGCCTTTGCTGTGGGTGATCCGCGATGACCTCGGCATGACCGGCACCAAGTACGGCTGCGGGATGGCGCAGTGCGGCGCCTGTTCGGTGCTGGTGGACGGCGCCGTGGTGCGCTCGTGCATGATGCCGGTGGCCGGTGTGGTCGGCCGCGAGGTGACCACCATTGAAGCGATCGAGAGCGATGCCGTGGGCAAGCGAGTGGTCGCCACCTGGGTCGAGCAACAGGTCGCCCAGTGCGGCTACTGCCAGTCCGGCCAGGTCATGGCCGCCACCGCGCTGCTGAAACAGAACCCCACGCCCAGCGATGCGCAGATCGAGGCGGCGATGGTCAATCTGTGCCGCTGCGGCACCTACAACGCCATTCATGCCGCGGTGCATGAGCTGGCTGGCAAGGGGACTGTGTGATGAGCGTGCGAATTGATCCTGCGCTGGCAGACGCAGCCTTATCCCTGACCGACCCGGTCAATCTGTCCCGCCGGCGGTTCCTCACCGGCACCGCCATCGGCGCCCTGGTGCTCGGCTTCGGCCTGCCGCTGGGCTCGGGCCGGGTGCAGGCAGCGGCTAGCGTTGAACGGGGCACCCAGGTTCCGGCCTTTCTGGAAATTCGCCCCGACAGCAGCGTGCGGTTGCTGTGCCCGTTTATGGAGGGCGGGCAGGGCATCTTCACGGCGATGGCGCAGATTGTTGGCGAAGAACTGGACGTCGATCCGGCGAACTTCCTGGTCGAAGCCGCACCGCCTGGCGAAGCCTACGTGGTCATGGCCAACGGCATGCGTATCACTGGCGGCAGCATGTCGGTGCGCATGAGCTATCCGGTGATGCGCCGCCTCGGCGCGCTGGCCCGGGCCATGCTGCTGGAGGCCGGTGCGCAACAGTTGCAAGTGCCGCTGAGCGAGCTGACCACCGAGCCGGGCAAGGTTGTGCATGCCGCGTCGGGCCGCTCACTGGCCTACGGCGAATTGGCGGGCCGAGCGATGGACCTGCCGGTACCGGATGTCGGCAGCGTGCAGCTGCGTGACCCCAGTCAGTTCCGCTGGATCGGCAAACCGGTGAAGCGCATCGATGCCTACGTCAAGTCCACCGGCAAGGCGCTCTACAGCATCGATCAGAAGGTCGACGGCATGCTCCACGCTGCCGTGCAACATGCGCCGCGCCTGGGCATGACCGTGGGCCAACTGCGCAATGAAGATCAAGTGAAGGCCATGAAAGGCGTGCATTCCGTGCACCGTCTTACGGGTGCGGTGGCGGTGGTTGCCGAGCGCTGGTGGCATGCGAGGCGCGCGGTCGAGACGATTCAGGTCGACTGGCAGGAGCCCACCGCGGACTCCAAAGTGCGGCCGATGCCGGCGGACTTTTCCAGCGACGCCTTCCTCACGCAACTGGCCGCCGCCAAAGGCACGGCGCGTGATGACGAAAATGAAGGTGATGTAGCCGCCAGCCTGGCCGGTACCAAGGCGCGGGTCGAGGCCACCTACCACAATCAATATCTCAACCACGCCCAGCTCGAGCCGCCGTCGGCATTGGCCCGTTTCAACCCGGACGGCAGCCTGGAGGTCTGGCTGCCGAACCAGGCGCCGGATATGTTCCGCGCCGACATCGCCAAACGCACCGGGCTCGATCCGGCGCAAATCACCGTGCATTCGCCGCTGCTGGGCGGCTTCTTTGGCCGGCATTTTCTCTACGACAGTGCCAGCCCGTACCCGCAGGCGATCGCCCTGGCCAAGGCGGTGGGGCGGCCGGTCAAACTGATCTGGAGTCGCGAGGAAGAGTTTTTGCGCGACGTGTTGCGGCCGGTGGCTGCCGTGCATTTTCGTGGCGCGCTGGATAACGACGGTTGGCCGGTGGCGATCGAAGCCGTCAGCGCCACCGAAGGGCCGACCGAAGCCATCGCCGGCAAGCAGGGCGAAAAGCTCGATCCTTCGGCCCTTGAAGGCTTGTCGGGCAAGTCCTACGCCATCGCCAACAAACGCATCGCCCAGCTCTACGTCAAAGGCCCGGCGATGCTTGGCTACTGGCGCTCGGTGGGCAACTCCCTCAACGACTTTTTCTACGAGTCGTTTCTCGATGAACTGGCCGACAAGGGCGGCAAGGATCCCTTTGAGCTGCGCCTGCATTTGCTGCGCGACAACCCGCGTCTGAGCACCTTGTTGCAAGCAGTGGGGGAGTTGTCGGGCGGCTGGAAACGCGGTCCGTTCACCGCCGAGGACGGCAGCAAGCGAGCGCGCGGTGTGGCCATGGCGTCGCCGTTTGGCTCGCAGGCGGCGGTGATCGCTGAAGTCTCGATCGAGAACGGCCAGGTCAAGGTCCACGACATCTGGCAGGCCATCGACCCGGGCAGCATCGTCAACCCGGCGATCATCGAGGCGCAGGTCAACGGCGCCGTGGCGCTGGGGTTGTCGCAGACCCTGGTGGAGGAGGCGGTATGGGTCGATGGCCAGCCGCGAGCGCGCAACTTCGACCGCTACCCGATTCTGCCGCCGGCACGGATGGCTCGGGTGCATGTGCGGGTGGTGGAGAGCGGCGAAAAAATGGGCGGCATCGGCGAACCGCCACTGCCGGCGGTGGCCCCGGCGGTGGCCAATGCGGTGGCGGCACTCACCGGCCAGCGCATCCGCAGCCTGCCCATGAGCCGCCATACCTTCACCTGATCAGCGACGGCGCGCCCATGCGCCAGAGGAGAGCCTGATGGAAAGCATCGACCTGCTGGTCCTGCGCACCGCGCGGGACTGGCTCGCGGCTGGCGAGCGGGTGCTGCTGGCGTCCGTGGCGCGCACCTGGGGCTCATCGCCGCGCCCGGTGGGGTCGATGATGGCCTTGCGTAACGACGGGCGCGTGGTCGGCAGTGTGTCCGGCGGCTGCATCGAAGACGACCTGATCCACCGCTACACCACCGCCCAGGGCGGGCAGGGCATGCAGGACGGCTTGCCCGAAGTGGTGCGTTACGGCGTCAGCGCCGACGAAGCCCATCGCTTCGGCTTGCCCTGCGGCGGCACCCTGGAACTGGTCCTTGAATTCAACCCGTCCTGGCAGTCGCTGGAGCAACTGCTCGGCGGCCTCGACGCCGGCCAACTGGTGCAACGCGGCCTGACATTGGCCGACAACCAGGTCACCCTCAACCCCACCACAACCCCCCAAGCCTTCAGCTTCGATGGCGAGCGCATGCTCAACACCCTCGGCCCGGGCTATCGCATGCTGCTGATCGGCGCCGGCGCACTGGCCGAATACCTGGCGACCATGGCCTTGTTCAACGGCTTCAAAGTCTCGATCTGCGACCCCCGTCCCGAGTACATCGAGGCCTGGGCCATCAACGGCGTCGAACCCCTCATCGGCATGCCCGACGACGTCGTCCGCGACTATGCCGTCGACCTGCGCACCTGCGTCATCGCCCTGAGCCACGACCCCAAACTCGACGACCTCGCCTTGCTTGAAGCGCTGCATGGGCCGGCGTTTTATATTGGCGCGATTGGTTCGCGGCGTAACAGCCAGCTAAGGCGGGAGCGGTTGATTGAGCATTTTGGTGAGACGCAGGATTCGCTGCAGAGACTGCGCGGGCCGATTGGGATTTTTATTGGCAGCAAGACCCCGGCGGAGATTGCGGTGAGTGTGATGGCGGAAGTGCTGGCGGTGAGGAATGGGGTTGGGTTGGGGGGTGAGATGAGTGTGGCAGAGGGGAAGGGCGTGGTTGAGGCTCGGGCTCATAGGGGATTGGCGTTCGCCCGCGATTGAAACTGTGTTGCATGCTTTACAGCATTTGAGATCAACCCAAAACCACTGTGGGAGCGGGCTTGCCCGCGAAGGCGGCGTGTCAGGCGATACACATGCCGGATGCACCGGCCCCATCCCGAGCAAGCTCGGTCCCACAGGGGATTTGCGCTGGATACATAATCTGCGTCTGTGGGAGCGAGCCTGCTCGCGAAGGCGGTGTGTCAGGCGATACACATGCCAAATGTGCCGGCCTCTTCCCGAGCAAGCTCGGTCCCACAGGGGATTTGCGCTGGATACATAATCTGCGTCCGACCGCAATCCAAACTGTAGGAGCGAGCCTGCTCGCGAAGGCGTCCTGTCAGGCGATACACATGCCGAATGTACCGGCCCCATCCCGAGCAGGCTCGGTCCTACAGGGGATTTGCGCTGGATACATAATCTGCGTCCGCCAGCAATCCAAACTGTGGGAGCGAGCCTGCTCGCGATGGCGGTGTGTCAGGCAATGCACATGCCGAATGTACCGGCCCCATCCCGAGCAGGCTCGGTCCCACAGGGGATTTGCGCTGGATACATAATCTGCGTCCGACCGCAATCCAAACTGTAGGAGCGAGCTTGCTCGCGAAGGCGTCCTGTCAGGCGATACATATGCCGGATGTACCGGCCCCATCCCGAGCAGGCTCGGTCCTAGAGGGGATTTGCGCTGGATACATAATCTGCGTCCGCCAGCAATCCAAACTGTGGGAGCAGCCCGGGCGGCGCTCCGCTGCTCGCGAAGGCTGTGTGTCAGGCGATGCACATGCCGAATGTGCCGGCCCTATCCCGAGCAGCGGAGCGCCGCCCGGGCTGCTCCCACGCCACCACTCAATCCGGCAAATGACCCAGTGGCAACGCGCTTTGCGCCTTGACCGTCTGTATCGCGAAGTTGCTCCGGATATCACTGACCCCAGGCAACTTGAGCAAAGTCCCCGTGAGAAAACGCTCATAGCCGCGCAAATCAGGCACCACCACATGCAGCAAAAAGTCCGACTCACCTGATACCAAAAAAGCCGAGATGACTTCCGGAAGCGCCGACACCGCCTCGCGGAAACGCTCGGCCTCTGTTTCGTGATGACGCTCGACCTTGATGCCGACGAACACCGTCAACCCAAGCCCGACCTCATCAGGATCGAGACTGGCCCGATACCCCCTGATCACCCCCGCATCCTCCAGTTGACGCACCCGGCGCAGGCAGGGTGAAGCGGACAGCCCGATTTCGTCCGCCAACTGCACATTGGTCAAACGACCGTCGCGCTGCAGCGCGGCCAGAATTCGGCGGTCAAAGGCATCAAGTTTGGTTCTTGGCATAGCTGAGCTGCTCACTGACAAATATTGGCAGAATATACCAACTCAAAGCTTTTAAGGGGTCGAATCCGCAACCACCTGCCCGGGGTTTCAGGCTTAGACTTTTGTTCGCCACTCACCTCTATGGAGTATCGAACAATGGAAAACCCGGGCTTGTATTTGCTGGCGCTGGCGATGATCTACTTGCTGCCAGGCCCCGACATGATTCTGCTCCTGCAAACCGGCGCCTCACAGGGGCGGGCGACCGCATTGGCAACGGCCCTGGGGCTGGCCATCGCCCGCAGCTGTCATGTGGCGCTGGCGGCGATGGGCCTGGCGACCTTGTTCAAAGTGGCGCCATGGACCTTCGATGTGGTGCGTATCGCGGGGGCCGCCTATTTGCTGTGGATGGGCCTGCAGTTGTTCAAGAACAACACGTTCGTCTTGTCAGCAGACGGTGTCCAGACTCGGCACAAAGCGCCCTGGAAATCGGCGATTCAACGGGGCGTGTTGACCAACCTGCTCAACCCCAAGGCGTTGCTGTTCTGCTCGGTACTTTTGCCGCAGTTCATCACCCCTGACGCCGCGCCCGTAATGACGCAGTTTGTGCTGCTGGGCGTGATATTGGTGGCCGTCGGGTTGGTGTTCGACAGCAGTTACGCGCTGGCCGGGACCTGGGTCGGCCGATGGGTGCAGCGCAACCCCAGGGCGCAGCGGGTGCAGCAGTGGTTGTTTGGTGGGTTGCTGATCGGGTTTGCGCTGCGGCTGGCGTTCATGCAACAGGCGTGAAGGGGGGTTCAGCGTCGCGCAGACAGCTGTTGCGGCGCCAGAAATGCATCGTGGAAGTAATTTCGGAACGCCTGCATCGCCGGGCTGAATTCGCGCTCGCGATGCCACGCCAGTCCGACACTCATCGGTGTCACCTTGTCGGTGACTGTCAGGGTTTCGATGCGTTTTCCTTCCAGTGACCAGGGGCGGTGCACCAGGTCCGAGAGGATTGCCACGCCGCTGCCATTGGCAACCATACTGCGCACCGCTTCGACTGAACTGGTCCGCACCCGCACGTTTGGCTGTTGCTCCGCATGCTCCCAGTACCGCATGGCGCTTTGTTCGGCTTCGTCGACGGTCAGGAGGATGAAGGGTTCCTTGGCGACGTCGGCGAGGCTGACCGCCGAGCGTTCGCACAGCGGATGGTGGCTGGGCAGCCATAACCGGCGCTCGGAGTTGAACAGGGTTTCGGAGACGATATCCGGGTGCGTGAGGTTCGAGGTCAGCACCACCGCCATGTCGAACTGGCCGTCCAGCAAGCCTTGTTCGATGGCTTGCCGCTCTTGTTCATGCACTTCGATGGCCACGTCCGGATGCCAGTGTTCGAGCCGTTGCAGGTGGTGCGGCAGGAAGTAACCGATCACCGTGTAGCTCGCCGCCAAACGTAATACGCCACTGGCGCGGATGTCCGGCAAGGGGCTGTTCAACGCGTCATCGACGCTGCGCAAAATCACGTAGGCCCGATTCAAAAAGTGCCGCCCGGCGTCGGTCAGGCTCATGCCTTGGGCTGAGCGCTGGAACAACAGCGTGCCGAGGATGGCTTCCAGTTCCTTGATCGCCGTGGTCACCGCCGACTGGGAAATATTCAAATGAATCGCGGCTTGGGAGATTTGCCCGATCTCTGCCGTGGCGACGAAATAACGGACTTGGCGCAGGGTGAGGGACATGAGCACTCCGGGTGATGGGGTATCTGTTTTTCAGAAGATACTCCATCTGATAATAGATCTTCCCAAGGGGGTAGGGGGAATCTAACGTGGCCTGCATGAAGTCACAAGCGTCAGGAGCACGTGTCATGCAGGCAGTAGATTTCAATTCGGACATGGGCGAAGGTTTCGGCCCATGGACCATCGGTGACGGCGTCGACAGCGAGCTGATGGGCTTCATCAGCTCCGCCAACATCGCCACCGGTTTTCATGCCGGCGACCCTGGCACCATGCGTCGCACGGTCGAGCAGGCCAAGCGCCTGGGCGTGGCCATCGGCGCGCATCCGGGATTCCGCGACCTGGTCGGTTTCGGCCGCCGGCATATCAATGCACCGGCTCAGGAGCTGGTGGACGACATGCTTTATCAACTGGGCGCCCTGCGCGAACTCGCCAAGGTTCAAGGCGTGGCCCTGCAACACATCAAACCCCACGGCGCGCTCTATATGCACCTGGCTCGGGACGAAGAAGCGGCGCGCTTGCTGGTGGAAAACCTGCAGCGCCTGGAGCCGGAGCTGCTGCTGTATTGCATGCCTGATTCGGTGATCTGGCGGGTTGCTACGGAACTCGGCCAACCGGTGATCCGCGAGTTCTACGCCGACCGCGAATACGACCTCAGCGGCTCCATCGTCTTTACCCGCAACGTGCGTGCCTACGATCCTGCGCAGGTCGCGGCGCGGGTCCTGCGTGCCTGTCAGGAGGGCGTGGTGCGCACCGTCGAGGGCGAAGACCTGGCGATCGCATTCGACTCCATCTGTTTGCACAGCGACACACCCGGTGCATTGGCCCTGGTCGAAGCCACTCGCAGCGCCCTGGATGGCGCGGGGATCAAGGTCCGTTCACCACGCTGAATCAGCCACAGACACCTGGCACACAGACGCCAGGGTTTGCTTATCAGAAGAATTTTTGCCTGCCTTTCTACAACTATTCCAAGAGGAACAGACATGGCGCAGCACTCAGTCATCACCCCATTGCCAGGGACCTTCTACCGCAAAGCCACTCCGGACTCGCCGAACTACGTCGAGGCGGGCGCCGAGGTCAGCGCCGACACGGTCATCGGCCTGATCGAAGTCATGAAGCAGTTTTCCGAACTGACCGCCGGCACGGCAGGGCGCCTCGACGCGTTTCTGGTCGAAGACGGTGACCCGGTGGAGCCAGGTCAGGTCATCGCCACACTCGACGAAGCGTGAGGGCGCGATCATGACGCAAACCATTCGTAAACTGCTGATCGCCAACCGCGGCGAAATTGCCGTACGGATCATTCGTGCCGCCAAGGCGCTGGGGATTCCCACCGTGGCGGCCTGCAGTGAGGCAGACGTCGATTCCCAGGCCGCGCGCATGGCCGACGAGGTGCACATCCTCGGCCCGGCCCGCGCCGACAAGAGTTACCTCAATGTCGAAGCCTTGCTCGGTGCCCTGAAAGCCACCGGCGCCAACGCGGTTCACCCGGGCTACGGCTTTCTCTCGGAGAACGCCGAGTTCGCCGAAGCGGTACTCGCCGCCGGGGCGATTTTCGTCGGCCCCAGCCCGGAAACCATCCGGCGCATGGGCGACAAGGCCGAAGCCCGGCGTACCGCGCAAGCGGCCGGCGTACCCGTGGTGCCCGGTTCCCCCGGTGAGTTGTTTGACCTCGAGTCGGCACTCAAGGCCGCCGAATCCGTCGGTTTCCCGCTGCTGATCAAGGCCTCGGCCGGTGGTGGCGGACGCGGCATTCGCCTGGCGGAAAACCTTCAGCAACTGAGCGAAGAGTTTCCTCGCTCCCAGCGCGAAGCCCAGGCTGCCTTCGGCAATGGCGCGGTGTATCTGGAGCGCTTCATCGGCAAGGCTCGGCACATCGAAGTGCAGGTGCTGGGGGATGGCAAGCATGCGGTGCATCTGTTCGAGCGCGAGTGTTCGCTGCAGCGCCGCCGGCAGAAAATTTTCGAAGAAGCGCCATCGCCCGTGCTCAATGCGCAACAGCGCGAGACCCTTTGCACAAGTGCCGTACGCCTCACCGAAGCACTGGGTTATCAGGGGGCCGGCACCCTTGAGTATCTGTACGACGATGCCACCGGCGAGTTTTTCTTCATCGAGATGAACACGCGGATTCAAGTCGAACATCCGGTCAGCGAGCTGATCACCGGCATCGATCTGGTCCAGGCCATGCTGCGCATCGCCGGTGGCGAGCCGCTGGGATTGCAGCAAAGCGACATCCGGCTCAACGGCGCTGCCCTGCAAATGCGCTTGAACGCCGAAGACCCGGCGCGGGATTTCTTCCCCAGCCCGGGCCTGGTGCAAGCGTTGAATTGGCCAGAGGGAGAGGGCGTACGCGTCGACAGCCATCTGTATGAAGGCTACCGAGTGCCGCCATACTACGACTCGCTGCTGGCCAAGCTGATTGTCCACGGCAGTGATCGCGCCGAAGCCCTGGCGCGTGCGCGCTTGGCCGTGGAACAGACCACGCTCAGCGGCATGGCCAGCACCTTGTCGCTGCACGGCGAGTTGCTGGAACAACCCTGGCTGCACACCGCCGACTTCCACACCGGCACTTTGGAAACCTGGCTGGCCGCGCGCCGCAGCGGAGGTGAAGCATGAGCAGTCCGATTCGCTACAGCTTTGGCGCCGACGAGCATCTGTTTGCCGAAGTCAGCGACAGCATGTCCCTCGAAGCTTTCTTCAAGGGCATGGCGGTCACCCGCGCGGTGGAGCGATTGGCCCTCGATGGCGTGCTCGATGTGTGCCTGGCCAATGCGTCGTTCCAGATCCGCTTCGACCCGGACCGAATCGCTCCGGCCGACTTGCTCGAGGCGGTGAAAGGCGCCGAGGCCGAGGCCGTGACCGAGCGCACCTTGCACACGCGGATCATCGAGATTCCGGTGCTCTACAACGATCCCTGGACCCACGAAACCCTGATGCGCTTTCGCGATCGCCATCAGGACCCGAGCGCCACGGACCTGGAATACGCCGCGCGGATCAACGGCCTGGCCGACGTCGAAGCCTTTATCGCCGCCCACAGTGGTGCGCCGTGGTTCGTCTCGATGGTGGGCTTCGTCGCCGGCCTTCCGTTCATGTTCCAGATGGTCGAACGCGAGCGCCAGTTGCAGGTGCCCAAATACCTGCGCCCGCGCACGGACACGCCAAAACTGACCCTCGGCCATGGCGGTTGCTTCGGTTGCATCTACTCGGTGCGTGGCGCCGGTGGCTACCAGATGTTTGGCGTCACCCCGGCACCGATCTACGATCCGCAGCAGAACCTGGCGTACCTGAAGGAACACATGGTGTTCTTCCGTCCCGGCGACATCGTGCAGTTCAAGCCGATGGACCGCGAGGCCTATGACCAGGCCGTTGCCGAGGTCGAAGCCGGGCGCTTCGATCTGCGCATCCGCCCCGTGGAGTTCTCGCTGGATGCATTCCTCGCCGACCCGATCGGCTATCCCAAGTCGCTGCAGGAGGTGCTGGCATGATCAAGGTACTCAAACCCGGTTTGGCCACCTCGGTGCAGGACCTTGGCCGCGAAGGCTACTACCACTTGGGCATCCCGCCGTCCGGAGCGCTGGATCAATACGCCCTGAGCGCGGCCAACCAGCTGGTGGGCAACCCGGCCAATTCGGCGGCGCTGGAATGCACGCTGCTGGGGCCGGAACTGGAATTTCAGCAGGACGCGCTGGTGGCAGTCTGCGGTGCGCACATGACGCCGAAGGTCGATGGCGTGGACATGCATCTCGACACGGCCTTCGAAGTGAAGGCCGGACAGGTGCTGCATTTTGATTTCCCCAAGGCCGGCGCGCGGGCCTATCTGGCGGTGGCCGGCGGCATCGATGTGCCGCTGGTGCTCGGCAGTCGCTCCACCTATGCGCTGGGGGCGCTGGGTGGTTTTCACGGGCGCAGGTTGGCGGCCGGTGATGAACTGCCGGTGGGCGTTGCCAGCGGCAAGGGCCGCCTCGGGGCCAGTCTGCCCATGGCGCTGCGTCAGTCGTTGGGCGGGGAGATCAGCCTGCGGGTGGTGCCGGGGCTGTACTACGACCGTTTGACCCCAGCGGCAGCGGACAGCTTTTTCGCCGAAGCCTGGACGGTCGGCTCGGAAGCGGACCGCATCGGCTATCGCTTCAAGGGCGGCAGTGCGCTGAGCTTTCAGCCGCGGGAACAACCGTTCGGTGCCGGTTCCGATCCGTCAAACATCGTCGACAGCTGCTACCCGATCGGCTCGATCCAGGTGCCCGCCGGCCTTGAGCCCATCGTGTTGCACCGTGATGCGGTGTCCGGTGGCGGCTACGCGATGATCGGCACGTTGATCAGCGCTGACCTCGACCTGATCGGTCAGATGCAACCCAACCAGAAGGCCCGTTTCGTTTCGGTGTCGCTGGAAGAAGCACTGGAAGCAAGACGCTCCTATAAGAAAAAACTCAGTTGCCTGAGCAAGCTGTTCCCTTCCTGATTCTGCCCGCCGCACGGCGCGGGTAAAGCCAAAAGGCAAGCCAACGCCGCGCTTCGGTGCGGTGGCGGCTGCCCGCGCTTCAACCTTTGATGGCTTTGGAGTTCATGCATATGGCTGCTTTATCGCAATCGAGTCAAACCGGGCAGGACCCGGCCAATCACCCTGTTCCAAGCGAAGCACGCATGGGCCGACTGTCGCTGACCATGGCCTGGTGGGCGGTGTGCAGCGCGATGTTCTACATCGTCGTCGGTGCTTCCCTGGCACTGTCCTATGGCGCGCGCAACGCGCTGATCGGCATGCTCTTGTCGGTGATCAGCTACGGGCTGGTCAACGGTGTGCTCAGCCGCTTCGCGGTGCGCAGCGGCTTGTCGGTGGCGCTGTTCTCCCGACTGTTGTTTGGTAGCACCGGTGCCTGCCTGGCGACGCTGATCTTCTTTTCCACGGCGATCTACTACGCGGTGTTCGAGGGCTCGGTGATCGCCGTGGCGCTCAATCACCTCTATCCGCAACTGGCGTATCCGCTGGCCGCGTTGCTGGTGGTGCTGTACAGCGTGCCGCTGATCCTGGGCAGCGTGCAGCACTGGCTGGACAAGCTCAACGGCGTGCTGCTGCCGGTGTACCTCGGTGGTTTGCTGGTGGCGGTGGGGTTGTCCATCAGTCGTTATGGCTACCAGCCGCAGTGGCTGGATTTCGGTCCGGCGGCTCCCAGTGCATTCGGCTGGTGGGACTGCTTCGTCGCCTACATGGGCGTCTGGATATTGATGCTGTTCACCTTTGACTACGCCCGCTTCGGCAAACCGGAAGACGCCGAATACCACGGCCGCTGGAACTTCGGCATGCCGTTCTACATGGTGACCTTCCTGCTCAATGGCGCGGCGGGCATCTACCTGGTCAGCAGCATTCCCCACGAAGGTGCGCTGAACGAAGTGTCGGTGGTCATGGCGATCCTGCAGTTGATGGGCCTATGGGGCCTGTTGTTTGTCTGGGCCACGCAAACCCGGATCAACACCGCCAACTACTACCTGGCGACCCTCAACATGCAGGCATTCTTTGCCCGTTTTGGCTTGCGTGGCTCGTACCTGATGTGGGCGCTGGCAGTCGGACTGATCGTGTATGGCCTGATGCTCGCGGATGTCTTCGCCTACTTGCTCAAGGCATTGGCTTACCAGGGCATCTTTGTGGTGGCCTGGGTGGGTGTGGCGTTGGCGCAGATTGTCTACGGACGCGATGAGCTGGCAGCGCTCGAACGAGTGGCCGCGTTCAACCCGGTGGGTTTGACCGCCTGGTTTAGCGCGACCGCATTGGGGCTGGTATTGATGTTTTCCGGAGGCGGCCTGAGCAGCTTTTCCGCGCCCTCTACTGTGATCGTTGCGTTTGCCTTGCAGGCAGGCTTATCCCTGCGAAGCCGGGTGCGGTTGCGGTTGGCGGAGTGAGGTTTTGCAGGGATTAATGCTGTGCTCGCCTGCGGTAAAGGTAGTGCCGGCGAGGGGACGTTCATTATGAATTGGCTGATGGGTTTGCGGTGACTGCTTTGGCCGGTTTCTGTCTGTTACGCGAGGCAGAAAACGGCCAGAAGCCGACGCTCAGACCTATCTACAGACGCAGGGACGATTCAGTTTGCTTGAGACTTGACCAGCGAATGGTTTGCCATGACAGGCAAAGGTCGAACTGAAGTGACATCCATGTTCTTGAAACATACGTCATAGTCTTCAATGATTCTTGCCCAACAGTCCAAATCAGCGGCACCCCGAACAGCACTCCAGCTCACTCTGCTTTACTAACTCGACGACCGATTAGAAGCACCATCAAGACGTGGTCGACCAGCTCATGGAGTGTTGCTAGTTCACGGTTGCGGTCGTTAAAGGCTGAAACGTAAATCAGTAGCGCGGCGGTGGTTTCAACAATCGCATTCATTTCATTCACCGTTAGTGAAGGATACCCCTCGTCAACCGCTCGCGCGCCCAACACGTGCATCTCGCGGCTGATGTGATCCACGAAGCGTTCACGCAACGTTTTACCTAGCGACGGTGAGGATCTGGCAGCTTCAGAAGCGATTCTGAGCACATGCGGTCGTTCGGAGCAGGCGCTCGCTTGTGTGAGTACGTTCATCACATCATCGCGTAGTGAATGGCCTGGGTCGTAAGGTGCAGGTGTGAATGCGATTGTCGACACTGCGTCAGCTACGAGTTCTGGCTTCGCCGACCAGCGCCGGTAAAGAGTCGCCTTGGACACACCTGCGCGAACTGCTACTTCCGACATGGTCAGGGCGTCGTAACCAGTCTCCGTCAGCAGTTCAAGGGTTGCAGACACAATCAGATCGTCGCGATCAGCCTCTTGCTTGCGTCCGCGAGATGATGCGGTCTTGCGATGCTGAAGCTCCCCTTGTATCTCTTTAATCGCTAGCTTTTCAACCATTCGTCCGTTCCCCATGTAATTACGAAACCACATAGTTTCGATACTGTGTAGTATTGTATATCAGCAATCGTTAGAGGAATGGTCATGAATGACAAAACTGAAGCGCTAATACTGGTGACTGGCGCAACTGGCACTCAGGGTGGGGCTGCAGTCCGAGCATTGCTAAAGGAAGGTTTTGGGGTGCGCGCCTTCGTCCGTGATGCCGCCTCCGCAGGGGCGGCAACTCTTGCCGGATTCGGTGCTGAAGTTTTTCAGGGAGACTACGAGAACGTTCCAAGCCTCGAAGCTGCAATGGACGGCGTCCAAGGCGTCTTTTCAGTTCAATTGCCACCGCACCCGAATGATCCAGACCGGGAAGTGCGCACTGGCCTGAGACTCCTTGAGGCTGCTTTTCTTGCTAACGTTGATATGTACGTTCATACATCTGTTGCTCGTGCAGGCGATCACGAACAGTTTGTGGATTGGGATTCTGGCCGGTGGTGGAAGCGTTACTGGGAAAGCAAGGTGGAGGTCAACGATGCAGTCTCGCAGCGAGGACTCAAGCACTGGGTCATCCTGAAACCCGCGCATATCATGGAGAATTTCCTGCCGCCGAAAGCTCACGGCATGTACCCATCCTTTGTACGTGGGAAGCTTGAAACTGCGATTCTTCCAGAAACCCGTTTAGATATGGTTGCAGCAGCTGACATCGGCGCTTTTGCAGTGGCGGCTTTTAAGGATCCGGCCCGCTTCAATGGCTGTTCCATCGATCTGGCTGGAGAGTCCCTGACGATGGACGAAGTCGCCTCGAAGTTGAGTTCAGGAACGAGGCGTGAGGTGAAACAGCAGTCTCTGACCGAAGAGGAAGCATTGGCGCATGGGATCAGTGCAGGCGTCATCTCAAGCCAAATTTGGGACAATGTGGAAGGTTACAAAGTTGACATCGAAACAGCTCGGAAGTGGGGTGTTCCGTTGACCTCATTCGAGAAGTGGGTCGAACAACATCGTGACCAGCTGCTAGAGGCGATGGGTGAGCCTAACCGTGCCTAAGGGCGAAGCATCGGCAATCTAAAATGATGTCATGTTGTGAAAACATGAATGTATGCATTTGCTAGCGCTGATCCGCAGCAGTGAGTCGACTTCTGCCTGCGATGGCACAGCCGGTTTGCTGGTCAGATGCGATGCGAACGGCTGGGCAAGTCAAATACAAATGCGTGGTCAAGTCCAAGCAATTGCGCAGGCAACCAGGCTCTCGTGCGAGCGGCCGCTACTGGCCGGTCGCTACCTGTCGCGACAGACACCAATCAGCCAAAAACTTCCATACATACTCAGCAGCAATCGACCCCCTTGCAGCCCATCGCGTACGACCGTAATCGGACAAAATCATCTGCTCATTCGCGAGTTTGGGCGGCGGGTAAAATTTGGACGCCTTGAAGGTCAATGACTCAGCACTTGTAGAGTAACGCTTCAACTACAACGCCAAACGCCGATGAATGTTCACGGCGATTGGGGTAGTAAAGATGGTAACCGGCAAAGGGTTGGCACCAATCGTCCAACACCCGCACAAGGCTGCCATCGGCAAGTTCCTTCGCCACCATGTCCTCCGGCAGGAACCCCAAGCCACAACCCGCCACGGCCGCACGGAGGATCGGCACGCTGCTGTTGAACGTCCATTGCCCTTCGACGCGGGCCTTCAACTCGTGACCATCCTTTTCAAAATCCCATTGCATCAGGTTGCCATGGGTGGGCAGGCGCAGATTGATGCAATTTTGCGCGGCCAGATCACCGGGCACCTTCGGAATTGGTCGCTGTTTGAAATACTCGGGCGAGCCCACGACCGCGATGCGCAAGGGTGGCCCTATAGGAACGGCGATCATGTCCTTCGCCACCTGATCTCCCAGGCGTACACCGGCGTCATAGCGTTGCGCGACGATGTCGGAGAGGGCGTAGTCGACGGTGATTTCGACTTTGATGTCTGGATAGTCGGGAAGCACCTTTAACAGCTTGGGCCACAGAATATTATTGGCAGCATGTTCGGATGCCTGAATCCGCACATTGCCTGCCGGGGTGTCACGAAACTCGCGGACTGCGGCCAGTTCGAGTTCAATCTCATCGAACCGCGGTGCCATCGACTGATACAGCCGCTGACCCGCCTCGGTCGGTGAAACGCTGCGCGTGGTACGTGTCAGCAGGCGCACGCCCAATCGGCTTTCCAGCGCACGCATGGTGTGGCTCAGCGCCGACTGCGAGACGCCAAGCTGGGCGGCCGCGCGGGTGAAACTGCCTTCGCGGGTGATGACCACGAAGGCTTGCAGGTCGTTGAGATTGGCGCGGGACATTGATGAGGGCCTCTCATGAGCGGCGCGAGATTTATCCATGAAAGCAGGTTGCACACGGATGCGCGACCCCTCAGGAGAGTTGATTACAAGGTGCGGGCGTAAAACGCGGTCAGTTTCCCAATCGCGGCATCGACATAACGCGGCACCCAATAGGTTTCGATGTGCGTCGCGCCGTCGAGGATGAACACTTCCTTGTCGGTGGTGCCGGTGGCTTTGGGGAAGGCGTCCTGCGTCATGTACAGGCTGTCGGCTTTGCTGCCGGCGATCATCAGCAACGGTTGGTTGATCAGCTCGATATGGTCGGTGGCGTCGAAACGCATCAAGTCGATCAGGCTGCTGGTGGTGTATTTGAAGGTCGAGTTCGGGTGCGCATGGGTCTTCCAGTAGTACTCATATCCTTGGCGGTACAGCTCGAAGGGCAGTTTGGCAATTTGCTCGTCGGTGAGGTTGGCATCGCCCGAATACAGCACCGCGCCGCCGGCCGCTTCTTGCGCGCGAGCTGCTGACGCCTGTTGCAGACGTTGCTGAATGCTGTCCATTTGCGAATCGTTGTAGCCGTTGCGGCGTACCCTTCCTGAGTTGAACATGCTCACCGTTGCCAGCGATTTAAAGCGTTTGTCGGTTTGCGCCGCCGCCAACGAATAACCACCGCCACCACAGATGCCAAGCAGGCCGAGACGCTTGTCATCGACGCCGGCAAACTGGCTGATGAAGTCGGCCATGCCGTGAATGTCTTCGATGCGATATGCCGGTTTATCGATGCTGCGCGGCTGACCACCGCTGGCACCCTGATACGCCGCATCGGCAGTGATGGTGATGTAGCCCTGTTCGGCCAGGCGTTGCGCGTACAGGCCGGCGACTTGTTCTTTCACGCCACCATTGGGGTGGGCAACGACCACGGTCGGGTAGGTCTTCTTCGCATCATAGTTGGCCGGGGTGTATATGTTGGCGGCGATATCCAGACCGTTGAGCTTGTAGCTGACTGGATGGATGTTGACCTTGCCCGGTTCGTTCTCGCTGATCGCGCCCTCATAGGCGAGGGTGAGCGGGTTCTTTTTGTAGTCGGCGGCCAAGGCTTCGCCCGCCGAGAGGCCGACCAATGCCGACATGAACGTGGCTTTGAGAGTGTTTTTCACGTGAAGCTCCTGAGCAATCAAAAGGGCGGCAGTTGCAAAAGTGTCTGGGTCAGTCCAGCTGTTTTTCTTTGAGGAATTGCGCGACCAGGTCAGCGATCTGCAGGTTGTTCAGATCCGACATGGGGAAGTGGGTATTGCCGTGAATGCCGATCTCCGGCAGGTGGATCAGTCGCACATCACCGCCGTGGCGATTGACCGCATCACGCCAGAGCCGGGCCATTTTCAGACGTGCGCGCCAACTGTCCTGAGCGGGCAGGTCAACCGCCTGCTCCGGGATGTTGTCGCCGTAAAGGATCAGAATCGGAATACGCGTGAGGGCCATGAATTGCTCCATCGACACCGCTGCACCTTGCACCGTGTCGAACGCGCTGGGAATCGGCGCAGGCACTTCACCATCAGCAAACACGAAGCTGCTGCCCGGTTCGAACGCCACAATGGCTTTGACCTTGTCGTTCTTGATCGCCGTCAACCAGCCTGGCCCGCCACCTTGCGAATGGGTGAACAAAATCCCCGGGCCGATGGTGTCGAACAGTGCTGACACGCCATCAGAGACCACATCCATGTCGAACGGCCCGGTGTTCGGCGTCATCGCCCGGAAAAACTGCTCGCGGGTCTGGGCATCCTGTGCCACTTGTACGCCGTTGAAGTAGTTGGGCCATAGGCCGATGCGGAATTGGTTGAACCACAGTTGTTCATCAGGCACAGGCTTGATGGTGGTTTCGACCATGCTGCGCCCGGCATCACCACGCCGTGGCTGATCGATCAGGTAGACGCCGTAGTGACGACGCAGAAAAATGTTCTGAAAGCCTTCGCGACCATCGGCGGTGGTTTCCCAGGTCTTGGAAAACTGACCCGCACCGTGCCACATGACGATGGGCAGTTTTCGCGCATCCACCGGAATTTGATAGAAGGCGTAGGCGTGGTCACCGTGGTAGGTCTGGCCGTTGGGCGTCATCGGTTGGCGCGGGTTGAAGGTGCCCGGTGCAGTGGTTACCGTTCCGCCGGCCGCGAAGCTGCCTTGTTGTTGAATCAGCAACGAGCCATCGGGGTGGTTCGCGCAGGCCGTCAACAGGCTCAACAGCGTGATGCTCAGCAGGTACTTTTCAGGTTTCATGTCATCTCCCCGATGCCGCGAGGGCCTGGGTCAACGCGGTGTTGGCTCGTTCAGCCGTCTGCGTATCGCCGTGTTTTTTCAGCAGTTCAGTGACCTCGTGCAACTGTGCCGTGCTCAGACCGACGCGCAGGCTTGCCGCCATGTGCGAGCGCAACTGCGGCTCGACGCCTGGCGTTGCCGCCAGCGCCCGGACGGTCGCCAGTTCGCGGCTTTGCCAGTCGAGGTTGTCGCGCTCGAAGATGTCGTTTGGATTTTCATGAAGTGACTTCCTACAGAATTCGATCAACGGGTGAGGGCGTGATCGCTCAGCCAGCCGTTGACGCGTTCCATGGTCTTGCGCTCCTGCTCGCTCTCCATCACAAAACCCTCCAGAATCCTGGCTTTCGGCGCGTGCTTGAGCAACACGCTGCGGCTGTTGCCCAAGCCATAACCGCCGTGGGTGTTGAAGGGGATGAGGGACTTGCCCGCCAGGTCGTGGGCGCTGAGAAAAGCGCGCACGATCGGCGGAGCGGTTTCACCCCAGATCGGAAAGCCGAGATAGATCGTGTCGTAGTCACTGAGGGCGTGAATCTTGATTGGCAGCTCGGGTTCGAAGCCGCTGTCGCGCTCCTGACGTGCCTTCTCCACGGTTTGCAGATAGTCCTCGGGGTAGGCGTGGGCCGGGCGAATCTCGAAGAGATCGGCACCCAGTCCACGCTGGATCAGCCCTGCAACGACGCGGGTATTACCCGAGCGCGAGAAGTACGCGACCAGAATCCGCGAGCCTGAGCGCGGTGTTTCACTGGCGCCTTGCGCGTCGGCGAGCGACAGCAGCGGGGCGCTGGCCAGTGCGACGATCACAGTGCGCCGCAGCGGATCGTGATCGCTGCTCATCGACCGACACGTGCTCTAAGTGCCTCGGGATAACGCTCGCCTTCGATGCGGATCTGCGCCAACGCCGTATCAATTGCCTTCAGTTCGCAGGCGTCGAGCGTGATGTCTGCGCCGCCGAGGTTTTCTTCCAGACGAGGCAGTTTGGTCGTCCCCGGAATCGGCACAATCCACGGTGCCTGAGCGAGCAGCCATGCCAGCGCTATCTGTGCGGGTGTGGCTTGTTTCTGTGCGGCGATCTGACGGACCAACACCACCAGGCCCTGATTGGCGTGCAGCGCCGACTGGCTGAAACGCGGGACGATGCTGCGCAAATCGTCGCTGTCGTAAGTTGCGTCTGCCGACACCGTGCCGGTGAGAAAACCTTTGCCCAATGGGCTGAACGGCACGAAGCCGATGCCTAGTTCCCAAAGCGTCGGCAGGATTTCCTGCTCAGGCTCACGCCACCACAATGAGTATTCGCTTTGCAGCGCTGCGACCGGCTGAACCGCGTGCGCACGGCGAATGGTCTGCGCACCGGCCTCCGAAAGGCCGAAGTGCTTGACCTTGCCTTCGCCAATCAAATCCTTCACCACCCCGGCGACATCCTCGATCGGCACGTCCGGATCGACGCGGTGCTGGTAAAGCAGATCGATGTAATCGGTTTTCAGTCGACGCAACGAACCCTCGACCGCGACCCGGATGTGCTCGGGGCGACTGTTTAGAATCTGCTGTTTATTATCGTCGCCGAAGGTGAAGCCGAATTTGGTGGCGATGACCACTTGATCGCGCACTGGCGCCAGGGCATCGCCCACCACTTGTTCGTTCAGGTAAGGGCCGTAGACCTCGGCGGTATCGAAGAGCGTGACGCCCCGGTCAACCGCCGAGCGGATCAGCGCAATAGCTTGTTGTGTGTCAATCGCCGGGCCGTAGCCATGGCTCAATCCCATGCAACCCAAGCCCAGGGCTGACACTTCGAGTGAACTGTTTCCGAGTGTGCGCTTGTGCATGTGGATCTCCCGACATTTGGCGTTGGGAGAACAGTAAGCGAGCTAACGAGTGGGGACTAGACGGTTAAATCGGCAAGGGTTCATGAGATTTGCTCATCAGTCCCTGAAGAGTAGAGGTGGGGCGACGGTGTACTCATGGACGACCAGGCGCTCAAGGCAACGGCCCCGTCAGGTTGCTTCCCAACTCGAGTAATCAACCGAAGGGAGGTTCCACTCCGCGCAGAGGAATGGGCGCGGACATGACGATGGATGTGCGCGTCTCACCAAAGTGGTTGATGCTGCCGACGAAGCGCTCCAGGTGGCGGATATCGCAGGTCACCACCCTCAGGATAAAAGAGTCCTGCCCGGTCACATGCAAGCATTCCAGTACCTCTGGCATCTGCTGCAACTGAGTGATCAGCCGCGCCTTGCTCGATTGCGGGGTGGTCATGCCGATCAGCGCCATCACCTTGTAACCGGCCTCCTCGGCAGACACTGTCGCGCAGTAGGCCTCGATCACTCCGGACTCTTCCAGGCGCTTGAGGCGCTCGGAGGTGGTCGGTACCGACAGGGCCACCCTTGATGCCAGATCGGTCAAGGAAATGCGCCCCTCACGCTGGACGATTTGCAGTATTTTCCAGGACTTTGCATCCAGCTCCATATTTTTAAGGCTTCCTATGCTTATTTCATGATTTATTCAGGCATATACCCAGAAATGCCGTAATTTCTGCATTCAAGATCGCTGCATTGCACCGCAGAATATTGCCCATGTCCACTGTCCTCGGAGTCTGCACATGGCAACCCTGCTGTTCTTCAAATCCGTCCTGATCGGTCTATCCATCGCCGCGCCGGTTGGCCCCATTGGCCTGCTGTGCATCCAGCGAACGCTCGGTCAGGGTGCGCGCATTGGGTTCATCAGCGGCCTGGGGGCGGCGATGGCGGATGCCTGCTATGGTGCGCTGGGTGCCTTCGGTATCAGCGCCATCACCCAGATCTTCGTCACGCTGGTCACCCCGCTTGCCTTTTTCGGCGCTCTGTTCCTGGCCTGGATGGGCGTGAAGATCTTGCGCGCCTCTGCGCCGGAACACGCCGCCAGTGCCGGCGACCCAACCCGTGCGTTACCGGCCTTCACCTCTGTGTTTTTCCTGACCCTGAGCAACCCGCTGACCATCCTCTCGTTTGTTGCCATTTTCGCCACCCTGTCTTCTGGCGAGACGATGTCCGGTGCATACGGGATGGTGGTGCTCGGGGTGTTCTTCGGCTCAGCGCTCTGGTGGTTGACCCTGAGTCTCGGCGTGTCCTGTGTCCGTCACCGTTTGGGCGTTGACGCCATGCGCTGGATCGACCGCAGCGCCGGCGTCTTTCTGCTAGGGTTTGCCGCCTGGCAGTTGGTACGTGTCATCGCCAATTGAAAGCGGCGATGCACTCGAACGTGCTCGTGCTCATGCTCATCGCACTCATTGGCGCTTAACGCTCAGGGAGCGCCATCAACGCAGCTTCTCCAGCATCTGGTAGTACCACATCCCCACCGCCAGCATCGGATTGCCGAACACATCGCCCAGCGGCACCTTGATGTGCTTGCAGCCGGCAAAGGTGTCGAATTTCGCCAGGGTGCCGGTCAACGCCTCAGCCATGATCTCGCCCATGATATGGCTGGTCGCGACGCCATGCCCGGAATAGCCCTGGCAATACCAGACGTTGTCCGACACCTTGCCCAGCTGCGGAATGCGGTTCATCACAATGCCCATCGCGCAACTCCATTGAAACTCGATGTCCACGCCCTTCAGCGCCGGGAACGTACGTTCGATGCACGGGCGCAGTTCAGCGGCGATGTCACGCGAGTCGCGTCCGGAGTAGTTGGCACCGCCGCCAAACAGCAAGCGACCATCACCGGTCAGGCGGTAGTAATCGAGGACAAACCGACAATCGTAAACGGCCAGGTCGTGCGGGTTGATTTTGCGGGCCAATTCGCCCAGAGGCGCGGTGGTGACAATCCCGCCCATGGCCGGGAAGATCTTGCCCTTGAGCTGTTTGCGCTCGAGCTTGTGGTAGACGTCGCCGGCCAGCAGAACCTGGCGCGCGTCGATCCGGCCCTGGGCGGTGACAACGGCAGGTCGGTCGCCGTGGATGATCTCCAGGACCTCGGAGTTCTCATAGATCAAGGCGCCCAGGCCATGGGCGACGCGAGCCTCACCCAGGCACAGATTGAGCGGATGCAGGTGCAGGTTGCGCATGTTTTTCAGCGCGCCCTGATACAGCTCGCTGTGCAGATGCTGGCGCACGCCGGCCTGATCGAGGAGGGTGACCTGATCACCCATTCCGCGTCGTTGTGCTTCATCGTGAAAGGCGCGCAGTTCGTTCATGTGCGAGGGTTTCATCGCGGTATGCAGGTGACCGCGCTTGAGATCGCAGTCAATGCCGTACTTGTTCACCCGCTGCTCAATGATTTCATGGCCGCGCCAGCGCAGGTGCCAGATGAAATCGTCGACCTCAGCGCCCAGGCGGCTGCGCATCTGTTGACGCATGGCCTCGTCGCCCGACAGGCTGCCGGTGACCTGGCCGCCATTGCGTCCGCTGGCACCCCAGCCGATACGGTTGGTTTCGACAATCGCCACCTTGAGCCCGCGCTCGGCCAGCTCTACCGCGCTGGCAACACCGGTAAAGCCGCCACCGATAATCACCACGTCGACGCTGACCTGGCCTTGTAAGGTCGGGTACTGGACGGGGTCGTTGAGACTGGCCGTGTAATAGGAGGCACTGCGTTGGGCGGTGCCGATGGCATTGTGGATGGCGACAGTCATGTAATCGATTCCTTTAATGAAGGCGGGTCAGGCGTGCAGACAGACCTGCACGGCTGGGCCAGGAGTCAGCCGCCTGCCGGTAGCGGCGGGCAGATCGTCAGCGGATTGAAGTAGGCCGTGAATCGGCCAACGGCTTCAGATCGAGGCGAGTGCCGCGTCCGGTGGGCGCGCATGACTGCAGTGCCATAGCGCCCAGAAGGCCAGAATGATGGGGAAGAGGGGATTTACGCAGGGACGGGCGCGCACCTTCGGGAAGGAAGGCTGCAGCGGGCGACGGATCAAGCGCTGGTGCGGAATCATGGCTCCGGATAATCCCACTGCGCGAATGTAGGTTAAATCGGCATTTGTGAACCTTGGGGTATTGCTGGACTAAACAATCGTGTCGATGGGGCTCGAACCCGCGCCCTCGAAAGGGCACCCAACCCCAATCGCATATACTCCCCGCGCAACCCCACCAACGAAAGGACGCCCAAATGCCCACCGCCCACGTCTTCATCGCCACCAGCCTCGACGGCTATATCGCCCGCCCCGACGGCGACATCGACTGGCTCCTGCAGCGCGACGACCCAAGCGAAGACCACGGCTACACAACCTTCATCGCCGACAAGGACGTGATCGTGATGGGCCGCGGTACCTACGAGAAAGTCGCCACCTTCGACACCTGGTTCTACGAGTTACCGGTGGTGGTCCTGTCCGATCAACTGGCCGACTCGCCTGTGCCCGAAGCGCTGCAAGGCAAGCTGCGTTTTTCCAGGCTTGCGCCCAAGGCCTTGATGGCGGAGTTGGCGAGTCAGGGTATGGAGCGGGTCTATGTCGATGGTGGGCAGGTGGTGCAGTCTTTTCTGCGTGAGGGTTTGGTCGACGACCTGGTGATCAGCACCATGCCGGTGCTGATCGGTTCGGGCCGGCCGCTGTTCGGCAGCCTGGTGCAGGACGTTGATTTGCAACTGGTCTCCAGCCGCAGTTTCCCGTCGGGGTTGGTGCAGTCGACGTATCGGATTGCACCCTGAGCCGCAGGAGTGCGGGCAGCGTTAATCCGCCGGATTCAGCACCGCCCGCAACAGCGCCTGCGCCTCTTTGGTCACGCCCTTGCTGATCATCTTTTCCGGCAGGCGGGAGTGGTCGAGGAAGAAGTCCCGCAGTCGATTAAACGGCGCTGGCACGCCGTGGTACAGCCGTCCGAGAAAGCGTGCGAAGGCGGTGGTCTGGTTGGTGTAGTCGACCCGTTGCTCGTCGTAGCGGCGCAAGCCGGCTGCCAGTGCCAGTGGATCGCTGAGGTCGCGTCCGCGCAGGTATTTGGCCAGGAAGTAGCCGTCTTCGATGGCCATGCCGGCGCCGTAGGCAGCGTAGGGCGAGGTGGGGTGGGCGGCGTCGCCCATGATGGTCACCCGGCCTTTTGACCATTGCTTGAGTGGGTCGCGGTATTTCACCACCCAGCGGAACAGGTTGTGCGAGGTGTCGGTGGCGTCGAGGATCTGCGGCACCGGGTAGGAGAAGCCCTTGATCCGCTCGCGCACGTAGGCGGCCGGGTCGTGGGGTTCGGGCTGGTTTTCATCGCACTTTTCGACGAACCACCATTCGAAGCAATCCTTGTCCTGGTAGCGCAGCGGGGCGTAGCCCATCTGATAGGAGTGGTTGTGCTGGATGACGATTTTCTTGCGTTCGGGCCCGTCCAGTTCGCACCAGCCGAGCCAGACGGCGATGCCCAGGTGCTTGAGTTCCGAGGCGCCCCACAACTGTTCGCGCACGCTTGATTGCACGCCGTCAGCGCCGATCACCAGGTCGGCTTCATAGGTCTGGCCATCGGCAAAGTGCACGATCACGCCGTCGGCGTGTTCCTGGTAATGACTGAAGCTGTGGTTGGGCACCACCATATCGGCCGGGGCTGCCGCCAGAAGCCGTTCGTAGAGTTCGCTGCGCATCATCCCGGACTGCCAACCGGTGACGCCGGCCTGCTTCAGCAGCTCCATGTCGATGTCAAAGTTGACCCGGACCCGACCGTCGTGACGGCGAAACTCCGGCAGGCCGGCGGCAAAAATATCGTCGACCTGCACCCCGAGGCTGCGCAGGATGACAATGCCGGTGGCATTCAGGATGATCGCGCCACCCAGTGGGCGCAGTTGCGGGTGACGCTCGAACACCTTCACCGAGAAACCCGCCTGATGCAGCGCCACACCTGCCGCGATGCCGCCAGGGCCGGCGCCGATCACCGCCACGCGCTTGCCTTTGACGCCCAAATCTACCGACTCAATCATCTGTGCCTACCTCGCCGTTATTGTTATGAGGGCGCTGCGGGTACGAGCATCAGCGCCTTGCGAAGTACCTTAACGATCCTGATGGCAGCGGCGCCAATCGCATCCTTCGCTACGAGGCATCGTAAAGCGCGATGCCAGGTATCTGGATTTATCGTGGCTGTTGTGAACACGAAATGAGGCTCAAGCGTGTCCTCGTGCTTGCAGCGCCTCGCGCAAAAACACCAAGGCTCTGCAAAACACCGGGTGGCAATCGTCATCCGGCAAAGGGTCGAGTGCCGCCCAGAAGAATTCGAACCGGTGGCCGTGGTCATCGAGGGTCTGATGCGCCCAGTGCTCTGGCAGTGGTCCGTCGACCTGACACAGGTGAAACGACCAGAGCTGCCCGTGGTGCCCGGATTGCCAACAACCGAGGTCGTCCTTGATGGCGACGGCGCGCAGGCCAGACTCTTCCCACAGTTCTCGCAGCGCGGCTTGCTGCGCCGTTTCCCCCGGTTCAATGCTGCCTTTCACCAGTTGCACCCCGGCCTGGGGATGGCGGAACAGGAGGATCCTGGGCGGTGATTCACGGGACAGCACGACGGCGCAGGCCTTGTCGGCACGCATGGCGATTTCCTTATCGGTAATGAGAGGCGGGGCATCATACCTGTGGAAGCGCAGGCTTGACCCGGCGCTTGCAAATCAGCCGTGATGCGCATGACAATAAGAGTCATTATCAATCACGAATCCTTCCATTCCCATGTCCGCCAACCCTTCAGCGCTGCACAACGCCGTCAATGACCTGTATTGCGACCACCACGGCTGGCTCAAGGGTTGGCTGCGCAAGCGTCTGGGCAATTCGTGCGATGCGGCGGATCTGGCGCAGGACACGTTCGTGCGGGTGATCAAGGCGCGTAACGCGCTGGAGATTCGCGAGCCAAGGCCTTATCTGTCGATGGTTGCCAAGGGCTTGCTGGTGGATCTGTTCCGCCGTCGTTCCCTGGAGCAGGCCTGGCTCGAGGCCTTGGCCGAGGTGCCGCAGCTCGAGCAGCCGTCCCTGGAAGAGCAGGCGATGCTGTTGCAGGCGCTGCTGCAGATCGACCGCATGCTGCAGGGCTTGGGGGCGAAGGTCAGGCAGACGTTTATCCTGTCGCAGTTCGATGGCCTGACCTATCCGCAAATCGCCGAGCGCCTGAATATCAGCGTGCGCAGCGTCAACAATTACATGGCCAAGGCCATGGAGCATTGCTGCCTGATGCAGATCCAGCTGGAACTGGCATGAGCCTGTCGTCGGCCGAACGTGCGGCGATCAGCGCCGCAGCCCAGTGGTATGCGCGGCTGCACTCCGGAATCGCCAGCGACGTTGACCGTGCCGGCTGGAATGACTGGCTGGCTGCGGATCCCGCGCATCGTCAGGCCTGGCAGAGGATGGCTGCGGTGAGTGAGCAAATAGCGTCTGTGCCGGGCAGTCTGGCGGCGCCGGCGTTGCGCGGCGTTGATCGCTCGCGGCGCCAGGTACTGCGCAGTGTGGTGCTGCTGGCATCGGCCGGTTCGCTGGGCTGGCTGGGGTGGCGCAGCGATGCGTCGCAGCAGCTGTTGGCGGATTATCGGACCAGGGTCGGCGAGCGCCGGCAGTTCCGCCTGGCGGATGGCAGCTCGTTGCTGCTCAACACTGATACCTCGGTGAGCCTGCGTTTCGATGGTCGGCAACGGCTGCTGCAGTTGCTGCACGGCGAGATTCTGGTGAGTACGGCGACCGATCCATTGGAGCGGCCGTTCAAGGTCATGACCCGACACGCCGAAGTGCTGGCGCTCGGCACGAGTTTCATCGTGCGGGCCGAGGAGGCCGGCGGCGAAGTGGCGGTGCTGGAGAAGGCGGTGCAGGTCACAGCATTTGGCGGCGGCTCATCGGTGCGCCTGGAAGCCGGGCAGTCCCTGGGTTTCAATCGGGGTGCTGTGAGTACGGTGCGTCGCAACGATGCCTCGGTCGGGGCTTGGCAGCAGGGCAGCATCATCGCGATCAATCGGCCGCTGGGGGAATTGCTTGCCGAGCTGTCGCGCTATCGTCCGGGTGTTGTGCGCTGTGATCCGGCGATTGCCCAGCTGAAAGTCTCTGGCGCGTTTCCCATCGATGACACCGACCTGGCGTTGTCGGCGCTGGAGAGCGGGTTCTCGCTGCAGGTCCGGCGGTTCAGCCGTTATTGGGTGAATGTCTCGGCGCCGGTCAGCAGCGCTGTGCTCTGATCAAAAAAATTTCACGCGCTTTGCACTATTCGCACACGCCGTTCGGCTCATCCCTCAATGAGTTTTTATTCAGCATTTCTGGGGGGAGGGTAAGCATGTCTGTGGTGTACAAATCGGCGGGTCTGGCACTGGCGGTGAATCTTGGGGTATTGGCGTTCACCGCCAGTGGTCTTTGCGCAACGGCAGCCGTGGCCGCGCAACAGCAAAGTTCGGTGCAGTCGTTCAATGTCGGCGCCGGCAGCCTGACGGAAGTCCTCAGCCAGTTCGCCAGTGCGGCGGGCGCGGCGATTTCCTTCGATGCGCGGCAAACCGACGGCATGAATTCGGCCGGACTCAAAGGCAATTACGGCGTCAGCGAAGGCTTTGCGCGGATTCTCGCTGGTAGCGGTCTGCAGGCCGAACCTCAGGCCAATGGCACCTACGTGCTGCGGGCGGTGCCGACTTTCGGTTCGGCACTGGAACTGGGCGCGACCAACATCAATGGTCAGTTGCTCGGCGCCACCACCGAGGACAGCGGCTCCTACACCACCGGCGCGGTGACCATCGGCAAGGGGCAGCACTCGCTCAAGGAAACGCCGCAATCGGTCACGGTGATGACCCGCAAGATGCTCGATGACCAGAACCTCAACACCATCGATCAAGTCATGGAGAAGACCCCGGGCATCACCGTCTACGACTCGACCATGGGCGGCAAGTACTTCTATTCCCGTGGCTTCCGCATGTCCGGCCAGTATCAGTACGACGGCGTGCCGCTGGACATGGGCAACCTCTACGTCCAGGCCGACAGCTTCAGCGGCGACATGGCCTATTACGACCGGGTGGAAATCCTCCGCGGTGCCGCCGGCATGATGAAAGGCGCCGGTGGCACGGCCGGTGGCGTCAACTTTGTGCGCAAGCGCGGGCAGGCGACGCCGAGTACCGAAATCACGTTGTCCGGTGGCAGTTGGGACAACTACCGTGGCCAGGTCGACACCGGCGGCCCGCTGAATGACGCCGGGACGATTCGCGGCCGGGCGGTGATTGCCGAACAGAGCCGGCATTACTTTGTCGACGACGCCAGCCGCAAGGACCAGGTGTATTACGGCGCCCTCGACGTCGACTTGAATGCCGACACCACCCTCGGCCTGGGCGTCGCCTACGAAGACGTGGATGCCAATCCGTGCTGGGGCGGCCTGCCGCGCTACAAGGATGGCAGCGACCTGAAGCTGGGCCGTTCGACCTGTCTCGATCCGTCCTGGAACACCTGGCGCAGCCAACGCACCACGCTGTTCAGTGATCTTGCCCATCAGCTCAATGACAACTGGGCGCTGAAAGTCGCCAGCGTTTATACAAAGAACACCCAGGACATCAAGTACGCGTTCGCGTCCGGCGCGGTGACGCCGGGCGTCGGTACCACCGGCATGCTTGGCAGCATGTACGACTACGATCAGGTCGATTACGGCCTGGATGCCTACGTCGATGGCAAGTTCGACGCGTTCGGCCGCCAGCATGAGTTGGTGGTGGGCGCCAACGCCAGTCGCGGCAAGAAGGACGACTTCTATTCGGTGGCCTTCCTGCCGCAGCGGCAGAATGTGTTCAACCCGGACAAACATATTCCTGAGCCGGACGACAGCTACTTCATCGCCAACTCGTCCCGTGGTGGACCGGTCAATTCGTTGACCAAACAGAAGGGTGTGTACTCGATCCTGCGCCTGAAACTGGCGGATCCGTTGACCCTGGTTGGCGGTACTCGCGTGAGCTGGTACAGCTCGGACACCGATTACGACTTCATCAACAGCGGCACCTCGGAACACGCCAGCACCAAGGAGACCGGGCAGGTCACGCCCTTTGCCGGGGTGCTGCTGGACCTGAACGAAAACCTCACGGCCTATGCCAGCTACTCGGACATCTTCACCCCGCAGGGCAACTACCGCTCCGAAGACGGCTCGGCGCTCAAGCCGCTGGTGGGGCAGAGTTACGAGCTTGGGATCAAGGGTGCCTGGTATGAAGGTCGCCTGAACAGCTCGTTCAACCTGTTCCGCACCATCCAGAAAGACCAGGCGCAGACCGACTACAACTCATCCTGCCCGTCATCCGACGGTTACTGCTACGTCAACGCCGGCAAGGTCCGCGCCCAGGGCTTCGAGGCCGAGGTCAGCGGCGAACTCATCGAGCGCCTGCAACTGCTCGCGGGCTACACCTATACCCAGACCAAAACCCTCGACGACATCGACGACAGCCTTAACGGCGCGGCCTTCAATACCTACGTGCCGCGCCACATGCTGCGACTGTGGGGCGATTATCAGTTGGACGGCGCGCTGGAGCGCTTCACCCTGGGCGCCGGGGTCAACGCGCAGAGCGACAACTTCCGGGTGTCGCCGTCGAGCGGCGAGAAAATCACCCAGTCGGGTTATGCGGTGTGGAACGGTCGCCTCGGCTACCGCATCGACGACACCTGGTCGTTGGCCTTGAACGGCAACAACCTGTTCGACAAGCGCTACTACTCGACCATCGGCACCGAGACCTTCGGCAACTACTACGGCGATCCGCGTAATTTCATGGTGTCGGTGAAGGCGAGTTTCTGAGTTTTGCGGGTGGGCGAGGCGTTGCGCCGAAAGCCGGCGCGACCACGGATCCGCGATCTACCCGAAACCCGTAGGAGCGAGCCTGCTGGCGATGGGGCCGGCACATTCAACATCTGCGGCACCTGACAATCCGCATCGCTGGCAGGCCATCTCCCACAGAGATCGGGGGCCGTCACAGAATCCTGAATGTACCCGAAACCTGTGGGAGCCAGCCTGCTGGCGAAGGGGCCGGCACATTCAACACCTTCAGCGCCTCACAATCCGCATCGCTGGCAGGCCAGCTCCCACAGAGATCGGGGGCCGTCACAGAATCCTGAATGTACCCGAAACTTGTGGGAGCCAGCCTGCTGGCGATGGGGCCGGCACATTCAACACCTGCAGCGCCTGACAATCCGCATCGCTAGCAGGCCAGCTCCCACAGAGAATCGGGGCCGTCACAGAATCCTGAATGTACCCGAAACCTGTGGGAGCCAGCCTGCTGGCGAAGGGGCCGGCACATTCAACACCTGCAGCACCTGACAATCCGCATCGCTGGCAGGCCAACTCCCACAGAGATCGGGGCCGTCACAGAATCCTGAATGTACCCGAAACCTGTGGGAGCCAGCCTGCTGGCGATGGGGCCGGCACATTCAACATCTGCGGCGTCTGATACTGCGAATCGCTGGCAAGCCAGCTCCTACAAGGGAACAATCGCACCCTTCAAATCGACAGGTTGATCACCCGATTGCCCTGGGCGCTTTGCCCCGGGCGGCGTTTGTTGACCATCAGCTCGCCGATGCGGATCAGGTGTGCGCGGGTGATGTTGCGCGACAGCCCGAGCAGGCTGGCGGTGTGCACCTGATTGTGGTGGCAGAAGCGGTAGGCGGTGCGCAGTAGCGCATCCTCGATCTTCTCGTGAAGCGCGCCGCTCTGTTCCTCGAACAGCTTGTTGAAGGCCCGTTGCAGCAGTTCCTCGGCGCTTTCATCGCGCGGTCGATCGCTGTTGTCGCGGGCAATGCGCAGGTTGGACAGGTGCAGGTTTTCCGCGCGGATCAGCCGGTCGCGGCAGATCAGCAAGGTGTGGTGAATGACGTTCTCCAGCTCGCGAATATTGCCCGGCCAGTCGTAGCTCGCCAGCCGCTGCACGGCATCGTCGGCGAGGCTGACATCCTGATAACCGAGCCGGCGGCTGTATTCGGCGATGAAGTGACGGGCCAGCGGCAGGATGTCACCCGGGCGGTCGCGCAACGGGTGCAACTGCAGGCTGACCACGTTCAGGCGGTAGTAGAGGTCTTCGCGAAAGTGCCCGGCGTTGATCGCCTTTTCCAGGTGGACGTTGGTCGCCGCCAGCACCCGCACATTGATCGGGATGCTCTTGCGCGAACCCAGGCGCACCACTTCACGCTCCTGCAGGACGCGCAGCAGCTTGACCTGGATCGGCATCGGCAGATCGCCAATCTCATCGAGAAACAGCGTGCCGCCATTGGCCTCCTCGAACCAGCCGGCCTTGGCCGCCAAGGCGCCGGTGAAGGCGCCTTTTTCATGGCCGAAGAGCTCGGCTTCCACCAGGTTTTCCGAGAAAGCCCCGCAGTTGACCGCCATGAACGGCCCGTTGCGCCGCCCACTGAGGTTGTGGATGTGGCGCGCGACCAGCTCCTTGCCCGTGCCGGTCTCGCCGATGATCAGCACGCTGGCTTCACTCGGCGCGACCTGCTGCACATGGGCCAGCAGCGCTTGTGATCGCGGGTCTTCGAAGACCTGGGCGGTGGCCCTGATCGAAGTGGCCAGGGTCGGGGACGGGGGCAGGGTCAACAGTTGCATGGGCGTGCCTCAGGAATAGAAAGACGGAGTGGGGCGCTTGCCGCTGAGCGCCCATTCACCCAGTTCGTGCACGCGGTAATCCACCGGGTCGTGCAGGGTCTGGGTGCGCAGGTTGCGCCAGTGGCGGTCGAAGCGCAGGGACGCGTGGGTGGCGCGGGCGCCGGTGACCTCGAACAGGCGGTTGCAGATGTCCAGGCCGTGGCGGGTGGCGGCGACCTTGGCGGTGCCGATCGACAACGCCAACTGCGCGCGCTCTTCGGCGCTCAGTTCCTCGCCCTTGGCCCACGCCGCATCGAGCTGGCTGGCAGCCCGTTCGACCAGCAGGCGGACGCTTTCCAGACCGACCCAGAACTCGCCGTAATGGCGCAGCACATAAGGGTCTTCACTGCTGTGAGCGGCGCTAGAACGGAACCACGGGCGGCTTTCCTTGAGCGTGTAATTGCGCGCTTCCTCGAAGGCGCCTTCGGCGATGCCGAGGAACATGTTGGAGAAATGCAGTTGGGCGATCAGCGGGCGCAGGCCGGCGAACGGCGTGCTCAACGGGCCGGGATCGAGCAGCAATTCGCCGTGCTCCACGCGCACCCGTTCGAAGGTCGCGCTGCCGCTGTCGGTCTGGCGCTGGCCGATGTTGTCCCAGTCGCCGTGCAGGGTGATCCCGGAGCGCCCGCTGGGAATCGCCGCGATCACCAGCTTGCCGCCGGCACGTTCGTCGATGGCCGAGGCGATCAGCATCTGTGAATCGCTGGCGCCGGAGCAGAAGCTTTTCTGCCCGGAGAACTCGTACCAGCCGTCGAATGTGCGCAGCACCGTGCGGGTGTCCAGCGGGTTCAGGGCATTGCCCCAGAACCAGTGCTTGCGCGCGGTCTGTTCGAACCAGGGTTGCCATTGCTCGAGGCGCGAGAACAGGCGCACGGTGGCCAGCATCAGGTGGTGAAACCCGAAGACGTGGGCCAGGGAGCTATCGACCCGGGCGAACTCGCGGGTCACCGCCAGGGTGTCGCTCCAGCTGGCGCCCAGGCCGCCGTATTGGCGGGGGATGCTCAGGGCCAGCAGGCCACTGGCGCGCAAGGCATCGCGCTCGACCTTGGGCGTGCCGCCGCGGGCATCGCGCTCGACCGCGGTCTCGGCGAATTGCGCGGCCAGCAGGCGCGCGGTGTGCAGCGGGGTCGACTGCGCAGGGTGAAGATGAACACTCATGTCGGCTTCCTTGCTGATCAGGCGGTCTTGCGCAGGGCGCGGGCGGAGTCGGCGAACAGCGCGGCGGCACGTTCGGCGGCCAGGCGAATACGGCTGGCCAGGGCTTCGCTGTTGATGCGGTAGTCGAGGAAATCCCCCTGGCTGGCGTACACGCCGATCGGCAGGGTCAGCGCCTGGAGGAAACTGAACAGTGGCCGCAACTGGTGATCGAGCACCAGCGCATGCCGATCGCTGCCCCCGGTGGCGGCCAGCAGCACCGGGGTATCGACCAGCGCGTCCTGTTCGATCAGGTCGAACAGGTGCTTGAAGTGCCCGGGAAAGCTGCCGCGATACACCGGCGAGGTCACCAGTAGCAGGTCGGCGTTTTCGATCAGCCGCAGTTGCTGCTCGACCTCGGCCGGCAGCTCCGAGCGCCACAATGCAGCCCCCAGCGGACGGGCAATTTCGCCGAGCTCGATGAGGTGGATTTTCACCGGCAGGTGCTGGCTCAGTTCGGCCAGGATCGACTCGGTCAGTGCCAGGGTGCGGGAGGGGCGGCTAGTGCCGCCGGAGACGGCGACGACATTCAACGGTGTGCTCATTTCAGGTAGTCCTGTTGTCTGGTGCTGGGAATACAGCTCACAGAGCAATTGTTGTGCCTGCTGGATAATTGCTTGTTAATCAACAGGTTATGAATTTTGTTAAGGCCCGGGTGTTGTTGCTGTCGGCACTGTTCTGCTGATCCACTGTTGCCCTGCGGTCACCGGGCGACCTGTTGGCGGGCAGACAGCAGCACTGTCGCTCTGGAGACAGTGATAAGGGATTTTTTATATTTCTAAAAATACTAACTAGTCATATTTAAATGACTGAAAGGAATATGTGGAGAATTTCCAAGGTGCGCAAGGGTTGACGCAGGCGATGCGCGGTGTGCGCTTCAGACGTCGTCGGAACCACCCGGCAAATCACCGCGCAGCGTCGCACCGTTGGGCGCGGCGCCAGGTTCGTGCTCGCTGAGCAGCGACAATTCGATGCGTTTGCAGTGGGGACACAAGGCGCGAATCTTGGCCTTGGCGAGCCGGTCGGTGTCGGCGAGCACTTCGCCGTAGATGGCGTGGAGGTTGGGGTCCCTGGGGTAGGCGGTGTAGTCATAGAGGCGCATGGTTCAACCTGTCCCTGATATACCTGCACCGAGGCAATACCACCGGCGCCGATCCCAAGGTATAGGTGGCGCCGCCGGGTTCGTCCACTGTCAATGTTGACAGGTGCCCAACGGCAAGGCTCTGGCTCAGGTCCGAGAGGCAGTTTGTCCGAGGCGGAATTTTTGCAGTGACAGGGTGATTTTCTTCGCAGGCAGGAAATCTCCCGGGCTGCTCCCACATTGGATGTGTGATGCAGATGGGGCAGCGGTCAACTGCCCCCATTTCACTCAATGCGAATGCCGCGGCTCACCGCTGCGGGCGATGATGCCCAGGTGCAGGGTGGCCGGTTCCAGGCAGCCGCCGGTGGAGAGTTGGCCGACCAGTTGGCGGTAAAGCTCCTGCCACGGGGTTTGCGAGGCCGGGATGTTCGGTTTCCACAGCGCCCGGCGGCGGGCCATTTCGGCTTCGTCCACCAGCAGGTTGACGCTGCGGGCGTTGAGGTCGACCACCAGTCGGTCGTTGGTTTCCAGCAACGCCAGGCCGCCGCCGACCGCCGCTTCCGGCGACATGTTGAGGATCGACGGGCTGGCCGAAGTGCCGCTCTGGCGACCGTCACCGAGGCAGGGCAGGGAGTCGATGCCTTGCTTGATCAACGCCGCTGGTGGCGCCATGTTCACCACCTCGGCGCTGCCCGGGTAGCCGACGGTGCCGGCGCCACGGATCACCAGGATGCAGCGCTCGTCGATGTCCAGCGCCGGGTCGTTGATGCGTGCGTGGTAGTCCTCAGGGCCCTCGAACACAATGGCCCGCGCCTCGAAGGTGTTCTCCGCGCCGGGTTCCGAGAGGTAGGTCTTGCGGAAGGCTTCGCCAACCACCGACATCTTCATGATCGCGCTGTCGAAGAAGTTGCCGCTGAGTACGATAAAGCCGGCGCGGTGTTTCAGCGGGGCTTCGAAAGGGTGAATCACGTCGGCGTTGCTGGTCAGGGAGTCGCGGACGATCTGGCCGATGGTCTGGCCGCTGACCGACGCGCAATCTTCATGCAGACGCCCGGCCTTTTGCAGTTCGTGCATCACTGCCGGGACGCCGCCGGCGCGGTGGAAGCCTTCACCGAGGTACTTGCCGGCCGGCATGCAGTTGACCAGCAGCGGCACGTCTTCGCCAATGCGTTGCCAATCATCCAGGCTCAGCTCGACGCCCATGTGCCGGGCGATGGCGATCAGGTGCGGCGGGCAGTTGCTCGAGGCGCCGAGGGCCGAGGCCACGGCAATCGCGTTCTCGAAGGCTTCACGGGTCATGATCTGCGATGGCCGCACGTCCTGGCGCACCAGCTCGCAAATACGCTTGCCGGTGGCGTAGGCCATTTGCCCGCGCTCGCGATACGGCGCCGGAATGCTCGCGCAACCCGGCAGCGACATGCCCAGGGCTTCGGCCAGGGCGTTCATCGACAGCGCCGTGCCCATGGTGTTGCAGTGACCCACCGACGGCGAGGCGGCGGTGGTCATTTCCATGAAACCTTCGTAGTCGATCTCGCCGGCGGCCATCAGGTTGCGCGCATGCCAGAGCACGGTGCCGGAGCCGATCAGTTCACCCTTGTGGTGCCCGTCGAGCATCGGCCCGCCGGAGAGCACGATGGCCGGCAGGTCGGTGGTGGCGGCGGCCATCAGGCAGGCCGGGGTGGTCTTGTCGCAGCCGGTGGTGAGCACCACGCCGTCCAGTGGATAGCCGTGGAGGATTTCCACCAGCCCCAGGTAGGCCAGGTTGCGGTCCAGGGCAGCAGTGGGGCGGCGGGTCTGTTCGGCGATCGGGTGCACCGGGAATTCCATGGGAATGCCGCCGGCGTCGCGGATCCCGGCCTTGATCCGTTGCGCCAGTTCCAGGTGGTGGCGGTTGCACGGGGTCAGGTCGCTGCCGGTCTGGGCGATGCCGATGATTGGTCGGCCCGATTGCAGCTCTTCACGGGTCATGCCGTAGTTCATGTAGCGCTCGACGTAGAGCGCGGTCATGTCGGCATGGGCAGGGTCGTTGAACCATTGCTCGCTGCGCAGCGGGCGTTTTGGAGTGTCGGTCATATTGTTCTTATCTCTTGTAATAGGTGAATCGCCAATCTGCCAGGGCCTCAGCGGGCCAGCAGGCCGCGGGCTGCCAGGTTGCGCATCAGCGCGCTGACGCCAAAGGTCCAGGGTGCGGCGCTGCTGCTGTGGGTCACGCGGTTGTGCAGGCTGCCGAGCAACGGGCTGCTGATGCGCACCTGGTCGCCGAGCTTATGGGTAAAGCCGCTGCCGACATGATCACGATCCTCGGTCGGGGCGAACAGGGTACCGAGAAACAGCAGGAAGCCGTCGGGATATTGATGGTTGGCATTGAGGGTCTGCCCGGCCAGGTCCGCCGGATCGCGACTGATCTGGTTCATCGAGCTGGAGCCGTGCAGGCGATAACCGTCCTCGCCCTCGACCTGCAGATCGACCACGCAGGCCCGCACATCGTCGAGGCTGAACTGCTCGTCGAACAGGCGGATAAACGGGCCGATGGCGCAGGAGGCGTTGTTGTCCTTGGCCTTGCCCAGCAACAGCGCACTGCGGCCCTCAACGTCGCGCAGGTTGACGTCGTTGCCCAGGGTCGCGCCGTGGATCTGCCCACGGCTGTTGACTGCCAGCACCACTTCCGGCTCGGGGTTGTTCCATTGCGAGCCGGGGTGCACACCAATTTGGCTACCCGTGCCAACGGCGGCCAGCAGCGGCGACTTGGTGAAAATCTCGGCGTCCGGGCCGATGCCGACTTCCAGGTATTGCGACCACATGCCCTGTTCGATCAGCAGTGCCTTCAACTGCAAAGCCTGTGGCGAACCCGGGACGATCGAGCGCAGGTTGTCGCCGATCACTCCGTGGACAATCTTGCGCACTTCTTCGGCCTTGGCTGCGTCGCCGCCGGCCTGTTCCTCGATCACCCGCTCGATCATGCTCGCGGCGAAGGTCACGCCGGCGGCCTTGATCACTTGCAGGTCCAGCGGCGGCAGCAAATAGGCCTGGTTCGGGTCGGCGTGGGGGCCGGTGTTGGCCAGCAGCGCTTCGACACTGCCGATGAACGTGCCCGGGCTCTGGCGCACCGCGGCCACGGGTTCTGCGGTTTCCAGCAGGTCGCTGAGGGTCGGGAAATGCGCCGAGAGGTCGAACACACCATCGCCGCGCAGCACGATCAGCGACGGCCCGGCAACCGCCCCTGGCACCCAGGCGCGACCAATCAGGGTGCCGGATACGCCGTCGATCGGCAGGGTGTTTTCGGGGGTGAGCAGTAGCGACATGGCGAATCTTCCTGGTGGGTGAAGGCTTCACGCTATGACTGGCTGTCGATAAACTCCAATGAGATCTTTTCAGTAATCGATAACGTCTGGTTATTGCTCTTCGAGGAACACGCATGTCGGAACTGTCCTTCTCCAGCTTCTGCGGCTGGCTCAAATTCAGGCACCTGCTGCTGATTGACACCCTGGGGCGCACGCGCAACATGCACCTGGCGGCGCAGCAGATGAACCTCAGTCAGCCGGCGATCAGCAAGATGCTCAAGGAAATCGAAAGCCTGTTGGGCTTCGCCCTGTTCGAGCGCCAGCCGCGCAGCATGCCGCCGACGGCGCTGGGCGAGCATGTGTTGCGCTATGCGCAGATTGCCCTCAACGATGCGCGCTCGTTCGTCGAGCAGATCGGCAGCCTGCGCGAAGGCGGGCATGGCCATCTCAAGGTCGGCGGGATCTTTGCGGCCACCGCCATTGCCTTGCCCGAAGCGATATTGCAGATCAAGCAGCGCTGGCCGCTGTTGTCGATCGAAGTGGTGGAGCAGACCAGCAACCACCTGATGGACATGCTCGAGGAGAAAAAACTCGACCTCGCCGTGGCGCGCTTTACCGAGCAGGGCCAGCAACAGCGCTACGACTTCCAACCGCTGGCGCCGGAGCCGTTCTGTATCGTGGTCAACAGTCAGCACCCGTTGGCGGAGGCGGGGCCGACTTCGTTGCAGCAACTGGTCGACCTGCCGTGGATTCTCTACCCGGTGGGCACGCCGATTCGTGCGCGCATGGAGCGGGCCTTTGCCGAAGCCGGGGTGGCGATGCCGAAGAACACCGTCGACACCATCTCCATGCAGACCTTCCTCCAGGTGCTGCGCCGGGGCCCGATGATCGGCATGCTGCCCGATGCCATGGTCGACTCGCTGCTGGAAAGCGGCCAACTGAAGACCCTGGACACCCCTTTGCACCTGGCGCCCCAGGACTACGGGATCCTGACGCGCAAGGGCGAGCCGTTGGTGGGCGCGGCGCTGGAGTTTGCCGAGATTCTCAAGGAAAACGCGCGGTTGGCGGGGAATGCGGTGTCTTGAGGTGAAGCAATTCTGGTGGGTGGTAATCGCCTCCCTATGAATTGCAATTAGATCCCTGTGGGAGCGGGCTTGCCCGCAATAACGGTGTGTCAGTCACCCATTATGTCGGCTGATCCACCGCCATCGCGGGCAAGCCCGCTCCCACAATTTCCAGCTGAGCTCTATGTCAAAATTCGATAACCAACCGTTATCACTTAATCCAAAAATGCCATTGGGAATGAATCGATTCGCGGCAGTAGAGTAGCGACCAGATTTCACTCTGGGTCAGGAGACTGTCATGCCCGAACTGTCTGGTCACAACTTCATCGGCGGCGCCCGCAGCGCGGCTGGCTCCGTGGTCCTGCACAGCGTTGATGCGACTACCGGGCAACCACTGCCCAGCGGTTTTATCCAGGCCACCGCCGAAGAAGTGAATGGCGCTGCCCAGGCCGCCCATCAGGCCTATTCCACCTACCGCAACCTGCCGGCCACCCGCCGCGCCGAATTCCTCGAAGCGATTGCCGACGAGCTGGACGCCCTGGACGACAGCTTCGTCGCCCTGGTCTGCCGCGAAACCGCCTTGCCAACCGCCCGCATCCAGGGTGAACGAGCGCGGACCAGCGGCCAGATGCGCCTGTTCGCCCAGACCCTGCGCCGTGGCGACTTCCTCGGCGCCCGCATCGACCTGGCGTTACCGCAACGCCAGCCCATGCCACGGGTCGACTTGCGTCAGTGCCGTCTGGGCGTTGGCCCGGTGGCAGTGTTCGGTGCGAGCAATTTCCCCTTGGCCTTTTCCACCGCTGGCGGTGACACCGCCGCCGCGCTGGCCGCCGGTTGCCCGGTGGTGTTCAAGGCCCACAGCGGCCACATGGCGACCGCCGAGCAAGTGGCCGAGGCGATCATTCACGCCGCTGAAAAAACTGGCATGCCCGCCGGGGTGTTCAACATGATCTTCGGCGCCGGAGTCGGCGAAGCCTTGGTCAAGCACCCGATGATCCAGGCGGTCGGTTTTACCGGCTCGCTCAAGGGCGGCCGGGCGCTGTGCGACATGGCCGCCGCCCGGCCGCAACCGATCCCGGTGTTTGCCGAGATGAGCAGCATCAACCCGGTGCTGGTCTTGCCCCAGGCGTTGCAGGTGCGCGGCGAGCGTATCGCCAGCGAACTGGCAGCCTCGGTGGTGATGGGCGCAGGTCAGTTCTGCACCAATCCCGGGCTGGTGATCGGCATTCGTTCGCCTGAATTCAGCGCGTTCCTGCAGTCCCTCGGTGGGCTGATCGCCGAGCAACCGGGGCAGACCCTGCTCAATGCCGGTGGCTTGCGCAGCTATGTGCAGGGTTGCCAAAGCTTGCTCGAAAACCCGCAGATCACCCATCTCGCCGGCCAACCGCAGCAGGGCAACCAGGCCCGCGCGCAACTGTTCCAGGCTGATGTCGAGCTGCTGCTCAGTGGCGATGAACTGCTCCAGGAAGAAGTCTTCGGCCCGGCCACCGTAGTGGTCGAAGTGGCGGATCGCGCGCAACTATTGGCGGCGCTGCAAGGCCTGCGCGGCCAGTTGACCGCGACCCTGCTGGGTGAGCCGGAGGAACTGGCCCAGGCCGCTGACCTGGTGGCGCTGCTCGAACAAAAGGTCGGCCGCGTGCTGGTCAACGGCTACCCGACCGGCGTCGAAGTCTGTGACGCCATGGTCCACGGTGGTCCATGGCCGGCCACTTCGGATGCCCGTGGCACTTCGGTCGGCACCCTGGCCATCGACCGCTTCCTGCGCCCGGTGTGCTACCAGAACTTCCCCGATGCCTTGCTCCCCGAGGCCTTGCAAAACCGCAATCCACTGGGGCTGATGCGCCTGGTCAACGGAGAAAAAACCACCCAGGCACTCTAGTCCGACGGCACTTCAACGCCGGGTGCGATACCCACCCGGCGTGACCCATTCGATAAAAACAATCAGGCATGTCCACATGCCCAGGGGTTACCTACATGCAAACCGTTTCCGAGCATCTGCCCGCTCAGGCACACGCCAGCGAACTCGATTTCGAGGACCGCACTTACCGCAAGGTCATCTGGCGCATCCTGCCGGTCCTGCTGCTGTGCTACATGGCGGCCTACCTGGACCGCGTCAACATCGGCTTCGCCAAGCTCGACATGCTGGCCGAACTGCAATTCAGCAACACCGTCTATGCCCTCGGCGCCAGCATGTTCTTCTGGGGCTACTTTCTGTTCGAAGTACCGAGCAACCTGCTGCTGCATCGCTTCGGCGCGCGCTTCTGGATCGCCCGGATCATGCTCAGCTGGGCAGTAATTTCCATGGCCGTGGCCTACACCGTGCCGCTGGCGGCGTTCTTCGGCATCGAATCGAGCAGCATGTTCTACGTGCTGCGCTTCCTGCTGGGGATCTGTGAAGCCGGGTTTTTCCCGGGCGTGATCCTCTACCTCAACTACTGGTTCCCGACCCACCGCCAAAGCCGGGTGATGTCCGGGTTCCTGATGGCCATGCCGATCAGCCTGACCCTTGGCGGGATTCTTTCCGGTTGGTTGATGACCAGCATGCAGGGCGTTCACGGCCTGTCCGGTTGGCAGTGGATGCTGATCATCGAGGGCATTCCGTCGATCATCATGGCCTTCGTCATCATCGTTTGCCTGTCCGACAACATTGATAAAGCCAAGTGGCTCAACGCGGCGGAAAAAGCCTTGCTCAAGGCCAATCTGCAGACCGACAGCCAGGGCAAGGTCACGAGCCTCAGCGAGGTGTTCTTCAACCCGCGCGTCTGGTTGCTGGTGCTGATCCTGCTGACCTTCAACACCGGTTTCTACGGCCTGGCGTTCTGGATGCCGTCGATCATCAAGAGCACCGGCATCACCAACAGCCTGCACATCGGCCTGCTGACCGCGATTCCTTACGGCGTGGCGACCGTGGTGATGCTGCTCAACGCCCGGCATTCCAACCGCACCGGCGAGCGCCGCCTGCACGCGGCAATCCCGGCCTTTGTCGGCGGCCTGGGGCTGATCCTCAGCGCGTTCTTCGCTGACAACCTGGTGCTCTCGGTGCTGTTCCTCAGCGTCGCCGCCTCGGGGATCCTCAGCCTCATGCCGATCTTCTGGACCCTGCCGGGTACCTTGCTCTCGGGTGTGGCCGCCGCAGCCGGGATCGGCATGATCAACGCCATCGGCAACCTGTCGGGCTTCACCGGCTCGATGATCACCGCCGTCGCCGAGAACCTCACCGGCAACATCAACAACGGCACCTACGTGCTTGCCCTGTGCCTGTTCGTCAGCGGCGGGCTGATCCTGGCGATCCCCGCCGGCATGCTCGGCAAGGCGGCGAAAAACGCAAAAATGGAGAAGTCATGAACATGCACAACAAGCGGGTGCTGGTGACGGCAGCCGGACAGGGCATCGGCAGGGCGAGCGCCATCGCCTTTGCCGAGGCAGGCGCGCAAGTGTTCGCCAGCGACATTGATGTGAGCGGGCTGCAAGGCATTGCCGGGGTCGAGGCGATCACTCTCGACGTGACGTCGCCTGAAGCGATCAGCGCAACCTGTGAGCGCATCGGCGGCCTCGATGTGCTGTTCAACTGTGCCGGCTACGTGCACAGTGGCAACATCCTCGACTGCGACGAAGCGGCCTGGGCGCGCTCGATGGAGATCAACGTCACCGCCATGTACCGGCTGATTCGCGCAGTGCTGCCGGGCATGCTCGCGCGTGGCGGCGGTTCGATCATCAACATGTCGTCGGTGGTTTCCAGCGTCAAGGGCGTGCCCAACCGCTTCGCCTACGCCGCGAGCAAGGCGGCGGTGGTCGGCTTGACCAAGGCGGTGGCCGCCGACTTCATCGGCCAGGGCATTCGCTGCAATGCGATTTGCCCGGGCACGGTGGAGTCGCCGTCGCTGCGCCAGCGCATCGCCGAACAGGCGGCGCAGCAGGGCGTCGGCGAGGAGCAGGTGTACCAACAGTTTCTCGCACGCCAGCCCATGGGGCGCATTGGCAGCGCCGAAGAAATCGCCCAACTGGCCTTGTACCTGGGCAGCGACGCCTCGGCCTACACCACCGGTGGCGTGCACGTCATCGATGGTGGCATGAGTATCTGAAGCCTCTTTATCAAGTAGCAGGAGACCCCATGAAATTATTGCGTTATGGCGAAAAGGGTGCGGAAAAACCCGGCCTGCTGGATGCCAACGGGCAGATTCGCGACCTCTCGGCCCACGTCCCGGACATCGCCGGCCTGGCGCTGGGTGCCGACAGCCTGGCCACGTTGGCGGCCATCAATCCTGACAGCCTACCTCTGGTAACGGGTCAACCGCGGATCGGCGCCTGCGTCGGCCAGGTCGGCAAGTTCATCTGCATCGGCCTGAACTACGCCGACCATGCCGCCGAGTCGAACATGGAAGTGCCGAAGGAGCCGATTATCTTCAACAAGTGGACCAGCGCCATTTGCGGCCCCAACGATGACATCGAGATCCCGCGTGGCTCGGTCAAGACCGACTGGGAAGTCGAACTGGGTGTGGTGATCGGCAAGGGCGGACGCAACATCGATGAAGCCAACGCCATGGAGCACGTGGCCGGCTACTGCGTGATCAACGACGTGTCCGAGCGCGAGTGGCAACTGGAGCGCGGCGGCACCTGGGACAAGGGCAAGGGCTTCGACACCTTCGGCCCGCTCGGCCCGTGGCTGGTGACCCGCGACGAAATCGCCGACCCTCATGCACTCGACCTGTGGCTGGAAGTCGACGGCCATCGCTACCAGCAAGGCAACACCCGCACCCTGATCTTCAACGTGCCGCAACTGATCGCCTACCTCAGCCGCTGCATGAGCCTGCAACCCGGCGACGTCATCTCCACCGGCACCCCACCGGGCGTCGGCCTCGGCATCAAGCCCAACCCGGTCTACCTGCGCCCCGGCCAGACCATGCGCCTGGGCATCGCCGGGCTGGGTGAGCAAAAGCAGGTGACGGTGCAGGCGGATTGATTGCTGCTTGTCAGGTGTTGGATGTGCTGGCCTCATCGCCAGCAACGGAACGCCGCCCGGGCTTCTCCCACAGGGTTTGGTGCCGATCACAGTATCTGCATCCACCGCAAATTTTTGTGGGAGCCAGCCTGCTGGCGATGAAGTTGATGCGGTGTTGCTGATGGGCCCATGCTCCCCCAGGTCCCGACAAACCCGCCCCCTTGATTGACAGCAGCGGAACCGGCCAACACTATCGAGCAATGACCCCAAGCCCCGCCAGCAATGGCCGGGGCTTTTTTCATCCCCCCTCCATGGCACAAGGAGACCGCCATGCTGCAGATTCGCCCCGCCACCCGAGCCGACGCCGACGTCGCGTTCGCTATCCGCCGGCACGCCATTCTTGACCAGTGCATCGGTGCCTATAGCGCCGGGCAGATGCAGACCTGGACCGCCGGATCAGCCGCCGACGGTTATTGCGAGTTAATGGATTCGCACTTCTATCTGGGCTGTGTCGACGGTGAACCGGTCGTGACCGGCATGCTCGACCTGCCGCGCCGGGAGATCGGCGCGATCTTTGTCTTGCCAGGCTGCATGGGGCGCGGTTATGCACTGCAGATGCTCGACCACCTGGAAACCCTGGCGCGTGGCATGGGGCTGGACCAGGTGGTGCTCGACGCCACCTTGAACGCCGCCGACTTCTATCGGCGCTGCGGTTACGTCGGCGAAGAAGTGTCGATTTACCATTCGCCTTCGGGGCTGCAACTGGCGTGTGTGCCGATGGTCAAGGCGTTGCGCTGAATTCGAGCAGTTGATCGCGGTTGTTCTCTATCCCTGTAGGAGCCGGCTTGCCGGCGATGGATGTCAACGATGACGCTTATCGTCTGAATGTCCGCGGCTGCGTCGGGCTCGGCGCAACGTCGCACCGCTCCCTCAGAAGTTTACCGACGCGCTCAGGCGGGCGGTCAACGGTGCGCCCTGGAACAGGTAGTTGTCGCCCATGTATTCCCCGACATCGCGCCAGTAACGCTTGTCGAACAGGTTGTCGACGCTCAGGCGAAACACCGTTTCATAGCCGTCGATGCGCGTGCTGTAGCGGCTGCCCAGGTTGAACACGGCATAGGCTCCGGCTTGTGCCTCGCCTTGCTGGCTGGCGTATTTGCTGCCGCTGTACTGCACGCCACCCAGCAAGGCGAGGCCATCGATCCAGGGCAGGGCGTAGTCGCCGTAAAGGCTGGCGCGCAGGGTCGGTACGTTGATCGTCTGGTGCCCTTCGTAGTCGGGCGTGCCGCTGCCGCTGACCCGTGAACGAATCGCCGCGACACTCGCGGCAATCTGCAGGCGCTGGCTTGCCCAGCCATTGGCCGACAGCTCCAGGCCGGTGTTCTTCTGGTCACCCTGCTCGACGAAGGTGAAGCTGCCGTCGGCATTCGGTCGCGAGTACTGGTAGGCCTGGCGGATCTCGAACAGCGCGGCGCCGAGGCTGATGCGCTGCCAGTCGTACTTGATCCCGGCCTCGATCTGCCGCGACACGCTGGGCGCGAGAATCTCGAAGGCGTTGCTGGCAAACCACGGCGCCTCGCTGCCCAGGGATAGGCCCTTGCTGTAGCGGGTGTACAGCGCCAGCTCCGGCAGCGGTTTGTAGATCAATGCGGCCTGGGGCAGGAACTCGTAGCGTTGGGTGTGGCGCGTGGTGTCGCCCTGGCTGTCGAAGGTTTCCTCGTCGAGGCGCACTTCGCGGGCGCCGAGCACGGTCTGCCACTGTTCGTTGAAACTGATCCGGTCGTTGAAAAACAGCCCGTACTGGCGGCTGTCCAGGTGGCGATAAGCTTCGTTGAGCGGTCCCTGGTAGCGCGGGAAGTCCGCCGGTTCGCTGTCGATGTTGGCGCTGCCGATCATCTGGTTGATCGGCTCGCGCTTGTCGACGATGCGCCGAAAGGCACTACTGCCAATGGTGAGCTGATGGCCGAGGCCAGCGGTGTCGAAGCGGCCGCTGAGGGTGGCCTGCACTTCGTCGTTGCGCCGGGTGTCGTCGGGGCTGCGGAAGTCGTAGAGGTCGTAGTCGCCTTCGGCGCTGAAGTGGTTGGGCACGGCCACCTCGCTGCAACTGGCCGCCCCATTGCAGCCCCAGGCAAACGAACTGTAGTCATCGATCACCACCCGGCTGCGCGAGGCACTGAGGTTGGTTTTCCAGGTGTCGCTGAAGCGGTATTCGAAATTGCCATTGAGATTCAGCGCATCAGTGGTCACCTGATTGGCGCCGCTCTGGTGAGCAAGTAGCTGCTTGGGCGAGGCGTGGTGCGGCAACTCGGTGCCGCCGAGCAACTGGTAGCCCGGCGCCGAGCGCTGCTGACGGTTCTGGTATTCGACGTCGAGTTGCAGCAGGGCGGCGTCGCTGATCGTCCAGTCGAAGGCCAGCGAGGCAAAGTCGCGTTGACCGTTGGTGTGTTCGACGTAGGAGTGGATGTCCTCGTGTGCCAGGTTGGCGCGCAGGCCGAACTGTTGTTCGCTGCCGAAGAACCCGCCGACATCGGTGGCCAGGTAACCGCTGCCGCGATCATCGGTGGAGACCGTGACCGAGCGCACATCGGTTGGCCGCTTGGTCACGTAATTGACCAGCCCGCCGGGCTCGCTGACCCCGCTCTCAAGCCCCGCCAGACCCTTGAGCAGTTCCACCTGCTGTTTGTTTTCCAGGCCGACATTCTGCTCGCCGGCGATGGTCCGGCCATTGATCTTGTAGCTGCTGGCCGCATTCAGCGAGAAACCACGGACCACGAAGTTTTCGTAGTAGCCGATCGGCGCATAGCTCTGGCCCACCGAGGCATCGTTTTTCAACACGTCGCTGAGCAGGCGGGCCTGCTGGTCCTTGATCAGGGCATCGTTGATCACCGTGATCGAAGCCGGCGTGTCGAGCAGCGGCGCCACTTCGAACCCGCTGACAGAGGCCTCGCTGGCCTGGTAACCGGACGGCTCCTCGGCGTTCACGGTGACCGCCGGCAGCAGGGTTTCAGCAGCCTGCGAGGGCAGGGCGCTGGACAGCAGCAGGCCGAAAGTCAGCGGGGAAGTCCGGTAAAGCCAATCCATGTAAAGCTCCTTGATGACTGAAATCCCTGGCCACGCGACCTCCGGGCACAGGTCAGCCACTGCGCGGAGCGGCTGATTTTTTTACGCGGCGCATCATACAAGGCGATCTGTTTGTTTACATATTCATTGATGCGGTAATGCTCGCTGTGTGAACTGTGTGAACTGTGTGAACTGTGTGAACTGTGTGAACTGTGTGAACTAGCTGTGTAACCCCACAAAATTCTGCGCGTGCATTAGACCGTTTATTTCTCTTGGTTATTTGGATAGACACAAGACGCATATCCACGACACCAAAAACGCTGCCGCAATCACCGATCTGTCCGCGATCACATCCACTTCGCAGTGAAAGCATCCATGCCTGCGCAAGGCATCGCAATAACGCGGTTGCCGCAGTGTTTTCCGCTGCTGGACAGACATCTTGTCGCACGTTCCCCAGTCCCTAGAATCGGCGCCATCAACTCCACCTTGCCTTTCCAATCCTTCAGGGAGCTACACCATGATGAACGCCATGCAGATGCCAATGTCGATGCCGATGAACAGCCAGATGCCGATGATGGGCATGCCAATGATGATGGCGACCATGAGCTGCGAAATGATGGACGACGGCATGCTGTGCACCATGATGCCGGCCGCTGGCATGGACATGGGCATGTTCCGCAACAGCGCGCAAATGATGCAGATGATGATGAACTGCGGCATGCCGATGATGATGCACTGCGCCAACATGAGCATGATGTGCATGTCGGCATCGAGCATGAGCATGCCGATGATGGGCGCCATGATGCCGGTGATGGGCATGCCGATGCCATCGATGAAGTGCGTGATGGAGTGCAGCGTTCAGGACGACCGCATGCTGTGCAAGATCATGCCGATGGCGGGCATGAACATGGACATGATGAAGAACTGCTGCGCGCTGATGATGAAAATGATGAACGACTGCGGCATGCCCATGATGATGAGCTGCAACGGCATGCCGATGATGTGCTGCACCTGCTGATCAACATGTTCGGCAGCGGCCGGGTTTCAATCCAGCCGCTCCGGATAGGTCACCACCAGGTAGGCCACGGCCTCGCTGTCGGCGGGGTTGCGGTAGCGGTGGGGCTGGTCGGCGTAGAACAGAATCGAGTCACCCGTCGATAGCAGGTAGCGTTCATCATTGACGCTGATTTCCAGCACACCCTGCGCCACTACCAGGTTTTCCTGGACCCCCGGACCATGGCCTTCGCTGTGGTCCTCTCCCAAGGCGCTCAGGCGCAACTCATAGAATTCCGATTGGCGTGCCACGTCATACGGAAACAGCGCGCGGCTGACGAAGCTGCCACTGGCACTCACCAGGCGTTTGCTCTGGCTCGCGGACAGCACCGCGACACCTTCGAATGCGCGGTGCTCTAGAAAGGCCGCGACCGAGACTTTCAGGCCCTTGGCAATTTTGCACAGCACCTTGATCGACGGCACGCTGCGCCCGGATTCGATTTGCGCCAGCATCGCCCGGCTGACGCCACACTGGCGGGCGAGGGCATCCAGCGACAGGTGCCGCTTGGCCCGCAGACGTTGCAGGTTCTGCGCGACCCGATCGCAGATTGGCTCCTCTTCAGTCGTTTGCAGATTGTTCAAATCCTCCAGCGGTTCATCGGCGCTGGCGAGAAAGCGCAGGGGCCCGGCGGCATTCATGCGTGGTGGGTCCGAACGAGGGTCGTGGGTGTCCAGCTGAAGGCGTGTCCGGTGGCCTGCAGTGCGTACATATCCCACATGGCCCGTGCCCGCTGCTGGGCCAGTTTGCGTGTGCGGTAGCGGGCGAATTCGATGAGTTGGGCTGTCGGCTTCATGGGGCACTTCACTGTGGTGATGAATGACGGGATGGGCTGAGCCTACTCGTGATCTGTTATATCGATAAATACTGATTATCTATTTATTAATTCCTTTTGGTTCTTTATCGCAGCGAAGAGGGGGTGTCTGTCGCCGATGATGTCGGCTGTTCCACCGCCTTCGCCGGCAAGCCGGCTCCTACAAGGATTGTGCAAGCAGCACAGCATCTGTGTTCAACACAAACCTCTGTGGGAGCGGGCTTGCGCGCGATGGGGCCATCAGCAACACCACATCGACTACATCGCCAGCCCGCTCCCACTTACCCTCCCACGGATGCACTGTTATAAAGCCGCCCCTCTCATCCGTGCACTAAGCCAAGCCACGCCGCAGGCTCAGTTCCGTGATTAGCAACTCGCGTCATGCACCCGCCAGTCCCCCAGAAACGCCGCCCTACGGCCTTCGCAGCCAGTTCGACAGCACTCACCCACAAAACTGGCACAAACGCTGCAACACCCCCATCAGGCCCGCCGCGAACACAGTCGAGTGGGCAGCCCCCTCGGTCAACGACGATCGATTGGCCGCAGAGGTCGTGGGCAACAGCGACAAGCCGGGCACAGCAGCCCGACGCGATCGCAGACGAACAGGCAAAGACGCCTGGAACCGCAAGGTTTCAGGCGTTTTTTTTTGGCTTTTGAACAGTGACCTGGTGCTACCTATGAACCCCAATGTTGCCCCGTTGAATACCTCGCAAACGCTGATCGTGATCGGCAATGGCATGGTCGGTCACCACTGTGTCGAACAGTTGATCGAGCGCGGTGCCCTTGAGCACTATCAATTGCACGTGTTCAGTGAAGAACCGATGCGCGCCTACGACCGTGTGCACCTGTCCGAGTACTTCACGGGGCGCGATGCCGAGTCACTGGCGCTGTCCACGGCGGCGTTGTACCAGACGCCGGGGGTGACCCTGCATCTGGGCGTGCCGGTGCTGGAGATCGACCGCGCCGCCCGCCAGGTCCTCACCGCGCATGGGGCAACCGCCTACGACAAACTGGTAATCGCCACCGGCTCCTTTCCTTTCGTACCGCCGGTCGAAGGCGCTGCCGGCGACTCGCGCCTGGTCTATCGCACCCTGGAAGACCTCGACGCCATCCGCGCTGCCGCCAGCAACGCGCGGCGTGGCGTGGTGGTGGGTGGTGGGCTGCTCGGCCTGGAGGCGGCCAACGCCCTCAAGAGCCTGGGCCTGGAAGCCCATGTGGTGGAGTTCGCGCCGCGCCTGATGCCAGTACAACTGGATGAACTCGGTGGGCAGGCGCTCAAAGCGCAGATCGAACGGCTTGGCGTTGGCGTGCATCTGTCTTGCGCCACCCAGTCGATCACTGCCGGCGAGCAGTACCGCTACCGGATGAATTTTGCCAATGAGCAGCACCTGGAAACCGACCTGATCGTGTTCTCCGCCGGGATTCGTCCGCAGGACCATCTGGCCCGTCAGTGCGCGCTGGAAATCGGCCCGCGCGGCGGGGTGGTGATCGATGATCAGTGCCTGAGCAGCGACCCGCACATCTACGCGATCGGCGAATGCGCTGCCTGGAACGGCAGCCTGTTCGGCCTGGTCGCCCCCGGCTACCAGATGGCCCGCAACGTTGCCGCGCAGCTGTGCGAGCAGCCGGCCGAGCCGTTCCTCGGCGCCGACATGTCGACCAAGCTGAAGCTGCTCGGCGTCGACGTCGGTTCCATCGGCGACGCCCATGCCCACACCCCGGGCGCGCGCAGCTACCAGTTCATCGACGAAGCCAGCGCCAGCTACCGGCGGCTGGTGGTCGACGCCAGCGGCAAACACGTCCTCGGCGCGGTGCTGGTGGGCGACAACAGCTACTACGACACCCTGCTGCAATACGCGCAGAACGGTATCGCCTTGCCCGCCGAACCGGCCAGCCTGATCCTGCCGTCCTCCACCGGCGCCCCGACACTCGGCCCTGGCGCCTTGCCCGATACAGCGATGGTCTGTTCCTGCCACAACGTCAGCAAGGGCGCGATCTGCTCGGCCATCGATGGCGGTTGCAGCGACCTCGGCCAACTCAAGGCGCAGACCAAGGCCTGCACCGGCTGTGGCGGTTGCGCCGGGCTGCTCAAGCAGGTGTTCGAGCACGAACTGATTGCCCGTGGCGTCAGTGTCGACAAGAGCCTGTGCGAGCATTTCGCCTATACCCGCCAGGAGCTTTATGGGCTGGTGCGGGTCGAGGGCCTGCTGAGTTTCGAAGAGGTGCTGGCCCGTCACGGCCGTGGTCACACCGGCTGCACGGTGTGCAAACCGGCGGTGGGCTCGATCCTCGCGTCGTGCTGGAACCAGCCGATCATGGACGCCTCGCTGGTGCCGCTGCAGGACACCAACGACACCTTCATGGCCAACATGCAGAAGAACGGTACCTACTCGGTGGTGCCACGGATTGCCGGCGGCGAAATCACTGCCGACAAGCTGATCGTGATCGGCCAGGTGGCGAAAAAATACGAGCTCTACACCAAGATCACCGGCGGCCAGCGCATCGACTTGTTCGGCGCCCAACTGCATCAGTTGCCGCAGATCTGGAGCGAACTGATCGAGGCCGGTTTCGAGACCGGTCACGCCTACGGCAAGTCGACCCGTACCGTAAAATCCTGCGTCGGCAGCACCTGGTGCCGCTACGGCGTGCAGGACAGCGTGGCCATGGCGCTGCTGATCGAGGATCGCTACAAGGGCCTGCGCTCGCCACACAAACTCAAGTTCGCGGTCTCGGGCTGCACCCGCGAGTGCGCCGAAGCGCAGAGCAAGGACGTCGGCGTGATTGCCACCGAGAAGGGCTGGAACCTGTACATCTGCGGCAACGGCGGCATGCGCCCACGCCACGCCGAGCTGTTCGCCACCGATCTGGATGACGCCAGCCTGATTCGCTACATCGACCGCTTCCTGATGTTCTACATCCGCACCGCCGACAAACTGCAGCGCACCTCGGTCTGGCGCGAAAGCCTGGAAGGCGGTCTCGACTACCTCAAGCAGGTGATCCTCGACGACAGCCTGGGCCTGGGCGACGAGCTCGAGTCGCAGATGCAACTGGTGGTCGACCGCTATGAATGCGAGTGGGCCAACGCCCTCAAAGACCCGGAAAAACTCAAGCGCTTCCGCACCTTCGTCAACGACGACCGCGCCGACCCGGCCATCCATTTTGTCCAGGAACGTGGCCAGCGCCGGCCGATCATGGCCGCCGAACTCAACCTTATCCCTGTCACCGAGGAGTCTGTCTGATGAGCCTGTCCACTTCCCAGCGTGTCGAAACCTTTGCCGTCAATGAGCAAGCCACTGCCTGGCAGGCGGTGTGTCATGAGCAGGACCTGGTGAGCAATTCCGGGGTCGTGGTGTGGCTCGACGGCGATCAGGTGGCGCTGTTCTACCTGCCCGATGCCGAGGGCCGCACCCTGTACGCCATCGACAACCATGACCCGCAGTCGGGGGCCAACGTCATCGGCCGCGGCCTGATCGCCAGCCTCAAAGGTGACCTGGTCGTCGCCTCGCCGCTGTACAAACAGCACTTTCGCCTGGAAGACGGCCACTGCCTGGAACACCCGCAACAGCGCCTGCGGGTGTGGCCGGTGCGGTTGAGTGATGGGGTGGTGCAAGTCGGGACTTTGCGTAACTGACGCTGCTCGCTGCTTTCTGTAGGAGCTAGCCTGCTAGCGATGAAGTTCATGCGGTGTAGCTGATGACCTCATCGCCAGCAGGCTGGCTCCCACAGGTCATGCAGGCGCTCCTACAGTCAGATAGCATCCAATTCCCGGGAGTCAAACATGAAAACAGCCGCACAACTGCTCAAACTCAAGGCCGCACCAAACCGCCAGGTGCACAGCATCACCCCCGAGGCGATGGTGCTCGAGGCGCTGAAGATCATGGCCGAGAAAAACGTCGGCGCCTTGCCGGTGATCGAGGCGGGGCAGGTGGTCGGGGTCATCAGCGAGCGCGACTATGCGCGCAAGGTGGTGTTGCAGGGGCGATCGTCGGTGGGCACGCCGGTACGGGCGATCATGAGTTCACCGGTGGTCACCGCCGACAGCCAGCAGAGCATCGAGCGCTGCATGGCGGTCATGACCGACAGCCACCTGCGTCATCTGCCGGTGCTGGAAGCCGGGCAACTGATCGGCCTGCTGTCGATTGGCGACCTGGTGAAGGAAGCCAGCGTCGAACAGGTCAGGCTGATCCAGCAACTGGAGCATTACATTCGCGGCGACTGATCAACGCCTCGCTCAAAACATCCCGTTCAACGGGTATTCGACCGCCAGGCGAATCTGATCGGTGTCGAGTTCCGCCTGGGCGGTGTTGCCGCGGTGCAGGTTGTGTTGCAGCGACAGGGTCAGGTCCTTGGCCGGGCCGCTCTGCACCACATAGCGCGCGGCGAGGTCGCGCTCCCAATGCTTGCCACCCTGGCCGTAGCCGAGGTAGGCATAGCCACCGGCCGGGTCGACATGTCGGCCATCGATGCCGCTGCCGCGCACATAGGCGGCACTGAGCACCAGCCCCGGCCAACCGTAAGCCTGCATGGCGAGGTCGTAGCGGGCCTGCCAGGATTGCTCGTTCGGTGCGTTGAAGTCCGACAGTTGCACGGCGTTGCTGATGAAAATCGCCCCGCGCGTCACGTAGTCGAAAGGGCTGTCGCCGTCGACCTTCTGGTAGCCAAGGCTGAAGGTGTGGGCGCCGTTTCGGTAGCTGGATATCAAGCTCCAGGTGGTGTTGTCGATGGTGCCCGACCAGGCGCGGCCGGTGTCCTGGGTGCGATACAGATTCAAATCCACCGACAGCGACTGGTCGCCTCCCAGGCTATGGATGTAGCTACTGCCCAAGTAGTGCTGACGCCAGTTGTCGGCGTAGCGCGAGGTGTAGAGGCTGGTGGACAGGCCGTCGATAGCGTCGTAGACCACCCCGGCGAGGTCGAAGTCGCTGCCCTGTCGACCGTTGGAATAGTTGATCACGAAGCCCTGGTCATGACTCGAGGCATTGCGGTCGGTGCTCTCGGTGAAGTGCCCGCCGACCAGCTTCAGCCCGCTGATTTCCTGACTGTTGATGAAGACCCCGGTGGCGGTCTCCGGCAGCAGGCGGCTGTCGGACGAACTGAACACCGGGGTTTTTACCCGCTGTTCGCCGTAGCTCAGGGTGGTCCTGGAGGCGCGCACTTTCAGCGCTGCGCCGCCACGGGCGAACTGGTCCTTGGGATAACCCTCGTTATCGATCCCCAGCAAGCGCGCCTTGCCGGCCCGGCCGCCGCCACTGTCCAGTTGTCGGGCGTAGTAGGTATGGGCGTCGAGACCGACGCCGATCAGGCCCTGGGTGAAGCCCGACTGCAGGCTGCCCATCAGTCCATAGCCCCATTCCTCGGCATAGCCATTGCGTTCGCTGCGCGGCTTGTAGGCATTGCGTGCGGCGTTGTTGCGCGCGCCGTTGCGGTAGTCGCGGCGGTCGTAGACCGAACGGTTGAGCAGGCTCCAGCTGCTGTCCTCGATGAAGCCCAGGCTCTGTTCCTGGGAAGGTGCGGCCGACAGCGAGGTGGTTTGGGCAGCCAGGGCGAGTGGCAGGGCGAAGCGGGTGATTCTGGGCACAACGAGATTCCTTGCAGGCCCCGCCGGCAGTCACTGAATCGCCATGGGGCAGGGGCTAGAGCCTCCGGTTGGCGGTCGACGGGGTTTCGAATGGGTTGCGTAATGTAATACTATTACGTAAATTTGCAAGCCACTTCCTCCACCCCCTGCGTTGTGAAATGCCCATGACCTCTGCTGTTCTTCGCCCCACTGCCGCCTCTCGGCTGCTGTCCATCGATGCCCTGAGGGGATTGGTGATTCTGTTCATGCTGCTCGACCACGTGCGCGAAACCTTTTTCCTGCATCGCCAGGTCAGTGACCCGATGGACATCACCGGCACCGAACCCGAACTGTTCCTCAGCCGCACCCTGGCGCATTTGTGCGCGCCGGTGTTCGTCCTGCTCACCGGTCTGTCGGCTTACCTGTATGGCGAAAAATACGCCGGCAAGGCCGACGTCAGTGCCTTCCTGTTCAAGCGCGGATTGTTCCTGGTACTGCTGGAAATTACCTTGGTCAACTTCGCCTGGACCTTCCAGTTCCCGCCGAGCGTGATCTACCTGCAAGTGATCTGGGCCATCGGCCTGAGCATGCTTGCATTGTCGGCGATGGTCTGGTTGCCGCGCGCGGCGCTGCTGGTGCTCAGCCTGCTGATCATCGCCGGGCACAACCTGTTGGATGGGTTGCACTTCGGCCTCGAGTCGGCGATGCACGTGCCCTGGGCGGTGCTGCATGATCGCGGTTGGATCGAGTTGGGCGAGGGTTTGCGCCTGCGCACGTCCTATCCGCTGCTGCCGTGGATTGGGGTGATTGGTTTGGGTTATGCCCTGGGTCCATGGTTTGCCCGAGGTGTCGATGCTTCGCGGCGTCAGCGCGCCTTGCTGGTGGCAGGGCTCGGCGGGTTGGCGGGCTTTGTTGGCTTGCGTCTGCTCAATGGGTATGGCGAGAAGCCCTGGGTTTCGGCTGATGCTCTGGTGCCGACCCTGATGAGTTTTTTCAACATCACCAAGTATCCGCCGTCGCTGCTGTTTCTCACCTTGACCCTGAGCCTGGGCCTGCTGTTGTTGCTGTGGTTCGAGCGACGCCAGGGCAGTCGCTGGATTCTGGCCCTGACGGTGTTCGGCTCGGCGCCGATGTTTTTCTACCTGCTGCATTTGTATGTGCTGAAGTTTGCCTATCTGGCGGCGGTGGCTTGGTTTGGGTTGAATCAGGGGAATTATTTTGGCTTTGATTCAATGGGCTGGGTTTGGCTGGTGGCGGTGGGATTGGCGGTGGGGTTGTATCTGCCGGTGCGCTGGTTTTCGCGGTTGAAGGGGCGGCGCAGGGATTTGCGGTGGTTGAAATATTTTTGAGGGGGGTAGGGGGTGTGCCTGTCGGGTCATTTGGACATCCTCATCCCTGCCGAAACGCTAGCTCGCTCTACTGTGGGAGCGAGCCTGCTCGCGAAGGCTATTTGTCGGTGTACATATCCATCCCCGCAGAAACGCAATCTGTGGAACTGGCTTGTCGGGCCGCCGCATCGCAGCGATGGCTGACTGCTCAGTAAACGTTCGCCTCAATGTAGGAGCTGGCTTGCCAGCGAAGGCTTTCTGTCGGTGTGGACATCCATCCCTGCAGAAACTCAATCTGTGGGAGCTGGCTTGTCGGGCTCAATGCCCCACCAACTCCTCCAACAACCGCTCCTTATACCCCTGCAACACTCCAGACGTCCTATCCCTTGGATGGGGCAAATCCACGCGGATCTCATGTTTGATCCGCCCCGGATGGGCGTCCATGACGATCACCCGATCCCCCAGGTACAGCGCTTCTTCGATGTCGTGGGTGACCATGATCACGGTGCAGCGTTGTTGCACCCAGATGCGTTGCAGTTCGTGTTGCAGGCGCACGCGGGTGAGGGCGTCGAGGGCGCCGAGGGGTTCGTCGAGGAGCAGGACCTTGGGTTGGTTAATCAGGGCGCGGGCGATGGCGGCGCGTTGCGCCATGCCGCCGGAGAGTTGGTGTGGGTAGGCGTTTTCGAAGCCTTCGAGGTTGACCAGGGCGATGTGCTCGCTGACCAGGCGCTGTTTTTCCGCCGGCGATAGTGGGTGGTTTTTCAGGGCCAGGGCGATGTTCTGGCTGAGGGTCATCCACGGGAACAGGCGGTGGTCCTGGAACACGATGCCGCGTTCCAGGCTGGTGCCGACTACCGGTTTGCCGTCCAGCAGAATCTCGCCCTGATAGTCGGCTTCGAGGCCGACCAGCAGCCGCAGCAGGGTGGATTTGCCGCAACCGCTGGCGCCGAGGATGCTGACGAATTCGCCGGGGCGCACCCTGAGGTTGATGTCGTGCAGTACCGGCAGCGGCTGGCCTTCGATGCGGTAGCTTTTGTTCAGGCCGCGAATGTCCAGCGCGCCGCTGTGCAAGGCAGGGCTATGAGGGGCAAAGGTATGGGCTATGGCGTTCATCTCGGGACCTTTCAACGGGTGTTGCGCCAGCGCAGCAGGTGGCGGCTGACGAGGGTAAACAGCAGGGTCATCAGGTAGCCGGCGAGGCCGATGCAGAGCACGCTGAGGACGATGATTTCCATGCGCGCGCCGGCTTCGGCGTTCATCATCAGGTTGCCCAGACCAGCACCGGAGGACAGGAACAGTTCGCTGCCGATGGCGGTGACCCAGGCGAAGGCCAGGGCCTGCAGCACGCCGGTGGCGATGCTCGGCAGGGCCGCCGGCAGCAGCACGTGACGCAGCTGTTGCCCGCGACTGAGCACCAGCACCTGGCCGACTTCGCGATAGCGCCGTTCGACATGGCTGAAGCCCTGATAGGTGTTGAGCACCATCGGGTAAAACGCCGCCAGGGTGACGATCAGCACCTTGGAAAACTCGCCATTGCCGAACCACATGGCAATCAACGGAATCCAGCCGAGCATCGGCACCTGGCGCACGGCATGGAACAGCGGACCGATCAGGCGGTTGGCGACGCCGGACAGCGCCATCAACATCCCCAGGGCGACGCCGAGCACGATGCCCAGGACCAGGCCGCTGCTGGTCCGCGCCAGGCTGGCCAGCAGGTTGACCAACAGCTCGCCATTGCCCAGCAGTTCCAGCAGGGCCTGGCCGATGGTTGCCAGCGGCACGAAGGCATAGGCCCCGGCGGCGTCCTGGCGCGAGGCGTATTCCCAGGCGCCGATCAACAGCAGCGGCAACAGCAGGCCGCGGGATTTTCCGAGTAGTCGCTTCATGTCCGGCTCCTAGCGGGTTTGCCAACGGAACAGGTGCTGTTCGAGGCGGCGAAAGGAAAAGTCCAGGACGAAGCCGATCACGCCGGTGACCACCACGCCGACCATCACCACGTCGATGCGCAGCATCTGCCGGCTCATTTCGATCATCTGTCCCAGGCCACTGTCGGCCGCCAGCAACTCGGTGGCCACCAGCACCACCCAGGCGCGGGTCAGGCTAATGCGAAAGCCGGTGATGATGGGCGGCGCGGCAGCGGGCAGGGCGATCTCGCGGACCAGGGTCGGCCAGCGCAGGCGGTAGACGTCGGCGACTTCAAAGTAGCTGCGCGGGATCGCCTTGACCCCTTCGCAAGCCGCCAGGGCCACCGGGAAAAACGCGGTCTTGGCGACGATGATGATCTTGAAGGTTTCGTCGATGCCGAACAGCAGCACGAACATCGGGATCAGGGCGATGCTGGGAATCTGCCGCAGGGTGTGGAACAGCGGCGCGCAGTAGGCTTCGACGGTTTTCGACAGGGCCAGCAGCACGCCGAAGGCCAGGCCGCTTAGGGAGCCAATGGCGAACCCCAGGCCCAGGCGCGACAGGCTGTTGCCCAGGTGCTCGAGCAATTCGCCGCTGGCCAGCAGCGCCTCGAAGGTCTGCAGCACTTGCAGCGGTGGCACCAGCAGGTTGCGTGGGAAGATCGCCGCCTCGGCCACCACCGCCCACAGCAGGAGCAGGGCGAGGGGCGAGATCAGCCAGGTGAAGGTGTTGAACAGCGGATGGTTGCGCATGGTGGGCCTTGATTCGGCGAAGTACCCAGGGGCTATCGCAAGAGCTGTGCCATGTCGCACATGCTGGCCCGTTGTAGGAGCGAGCCTGTCGAATCGTCGCACCGTCGCGAAGAACTTCAGGGCGCCGCGTTCGTTCAGAATGCCCGCGTTATCGTTGACGTTTTTCGCGAGCAGGCTCGCTCCTACAGGGTCCTCATTGGGGCAGTGATCGTTGGAGGATTGATGCTGCATCAGCAACCCCTGCTGCCAGGGCAACACCCCGGCAGCAGTCGCGGTCAGAACTCGTAGCTGACGCTGGTGTAGTAGAACGCGCCCTGGGCGCCTTCGGGGCTGGTGATCGAATACTTCGGCACGCCATACAACTGCGCGCCTTCGGCTTCGTCGGGGTGGGTGTCGAACAGGTTGATCGCGCCGATCGAGACCTTCAGCGCCTTGTCGAAGGTGTACGACAGGTCGAGGTCGGTGACCCATTGCGAGCTGTAGGTCTGGTCGAGATCCGGGTTGCTGGCGTTGCGGCTGGTCCATTCGCCGTAGCGCCGCTGCGAGACCGTCACGCCCCAGTTGTCGTACAGCCAGTTGGCGCTGAGCACCAGCTTGGTTTCCGGGGTGCCGTCCTCGATCAGGCCCTGGGTGGCGCGGCCGACGATCTGGTCACCGCGGATATTGCCAACATCCCGCAGTTGGGTGATCTCGGTGCGGTTCTTGGCGAAACCGCTGCTCAGGTTCAGGCGGCCCCATTGCGCCAGGTCCAGTTGGTAGTTGCCGGTCAGCTCGATGCCGTCGGTGCGGGTGTCGGCGACGTTGGTGTAGAACGCCGCGCTCTGGATGTTGGCGTAAGGCGTGCCGGCGAAGATCGGCGCGACCACCGAGGCCGGCAACTGGTCGGAGAGGGTGATGCGGTTGTCGATGTTGATCCGGTACGCATCGACCGTCACCGAGGCGTTGGGCAGCGGACGCCAGACCAGGCCCAGGGAGTAGTTGGTCGACTCCTCGGGCTTCAACGACTTGCCGCCGAGCAACGCCGCTTCCGGGCTGTTGGCGCGCAGGGTGCGTTGCTGCACTTCAACGAAGTTGCCGCTGCCCGGCGGCTGCTCGACCACCTGCACACTGAACGACGACAGCCCGCTCTGCACCAGCGACGGCGCGCGATAACCGGTGCTGGCGGTGGCCCGCGCGGCGATTTGCGGGGTGAAGTCGTAGCGCAGCGACAGCTTGCCGTTGGTGGTGTCGCCGAAGTCCGAGTAATGCTCACTGCGCAGCGCCACGCCGGCCTGGAACTTCTCGGTGACTTGGCCTTCGACGTCGACATAGGCGCCGAACACCCGGCGATCCAGGGAGGCGGCGTCGACCTGGGTGATCCCCGAGTAGTAACCGGGGATCCGCCGCCCGCTCACGGGGTCGACGGTATTGAACAGCGCGCCGTTCTGCCAGCCCGCGGCCTCGCCGGCGCTCAGCTCGTAGTTCTCCTGGCGCCAGGCCAGGCCGGCGGACAGGGTCAGCGGCTTGAACAGCAGGTCGGTGGGGAAGTCGCGCACCCAGTCCAGGGTCAGGTTGGTCTGGTCGGCATCGCGGCGGCCGGTGTAGATGTTCTGCGGGCTGCTGGCGCCCCAGCTCGGGTTGATCGCGTTGCGGTCGTCGGAGTCGAGGCGGTTATCGCCGTAGTTCAGCGCCAGGTCGAACTTGCCCAGTTGCTCGTCTTCCAGGCGCAGGCCGCCGGTGGCTGCATAGTCTTCGAGGGAGTAGCGGGTCACCGGCAGTCGCCCATCGGGGAAGCGTGCCAGGGCATTGCTGCCGTAGTTGTTGCGCAGGGTCGTCGGTGGGTCGAAGAAGCCTTCGGCGTCGGTGTTCTTGTGCGAATAGGTGGCGAAACCGTAGGCGGTCAGGCCTTCGCCGATGCCGATTTCGCTGTTGGCCACCAGGTTGTACTGGTCCGAGACATTGCCCGAGCCCCAGCGCCAGGTACGGTAGCGATTGTTCTGCTCCTTGGGCGTGTTGATGCTGGTGGAGCCGGGATAGAAGATCCGGTTATCCGGGTTGGTGTCGCTGGCCGGGTCCTGGTTGCCGGCGTCGAAACTCAGGGTCAGGAAGCCGTCGTTGGGCAGGGTGAAACCTTTCCAGCCGCCGAGCTTGCGCTGCAGGCCGTCGCCCTTGTCGTAGCCACCGAAGCGATAGCCGACGTTGCCGCCGTCGTCTTTTTCCTTGAGCACGATGTTGATCACCCCGGCGATGGCGTCGGAGCCGTACTGGGCGGCGGCGCCGTCTCGCAGGATCTCCACGCGCTGGATCGCGCTCAAGGGAATCAGGCTGAGGTCGACCGCTGCTGCGCCGCGACCATTGACCAGGCCCTGGCGGGTGACGTTGGCACTGGTGTGGCGGCGTTTGCCGTTGACCAGCACCAGCACCTGGTCGGAGGCCAGGCCGCGCAATGAGGCGCCCTGGGCGATGGAGCCAGAAAACGCGCCCTGGGGCGATTGCGGGTAACTGAAAGACGGCGACAGCGCCGTCAGCGCGGTGGACAGGTCGCTGGCGCCGGTGTCGAGCAATTGCTCGCTGGACAGCACGTCCACCGGGGCCGCGCTTTGCAGGGCGGTGAGGTCGCTGCGGCGGGTGCCGAGCACGACCACGGTGTCGAGGGCGTCGCCGGTGGCGCCGGGCTGGGTGTCGGCGGCATAAATCGGCAGCACAAGGCTGCCGATGACCAGCGCGACGGCGCTGGCCAAGGGAGTGTGGTGGAACATGAGCGAATTCCTTTCGGGTGCAGGCAAGGGCAAGGGATCAGAAGCGGCTGGTCACGCTGAGGCCGACGGTGCGCGGGTCGCCGTAGGTGATCACGTATTGGCCGAGGGTGCCGTTGGGCCGGCCATGCACCTGGTAGCGACGGTCGGTGACGTTGTTGACGAAGCCGGTGACGCTCAGCTGTTCGTCCGGGCTGAACCAGGTCAGGCGGGTGTTGGCCAGGGTGTAGTGGGCCTGGCTCATGGTCTTGTCGACGCTGCTCTGGCGGTCGGCGAGGAAGTATTCCTTGTCGCGGAAGGTCACGTCGCCACCGGCCACCAGCTTGCCGCCGATTTCCAGCGGGAAGGTGTAGTCGCCGCCCAGCGCGACCACGTTGCGTGGCGAGCGCACGAAGCTGTTGCCGCTGTAGTCGCCGGTCACCGCGCCAGTGTTGGGGTTGGTGTTCTTGAAGTCGGTGTACTCGGTGTCGAGGAACGAAATCGCCGCGCGCAGGTGCAGGTAGTCGGTCGGCTGGCCTTCGAGTTCCAGCTCCGCGCCCTGGACCTTGCCCGAGGCGCCGTTGGTCAAGGCGGTGGTCAGCACACCGTTGTTGACCGTCAGCAGGTTCACCTGAATGTCCGAGTAGTCGTAGTAGAAGATGTTGGCGTTGGCGGTCAGACGGCGGTCGAACCACTCCGACTTGAGGCCGATTTCATAGGCGTCGAGTTTCTCCGGATCGACCGTGGTCAACTGCGCCAGGCTGGTGGACAGGCCGGTGTTGAAGCCGCCGGAACGGAAGCCGTGGGCGTAGCGGAAGAACACCCGCAGGTTGTCGTTGATCCGGTACTCCGGGGTCACGTCATAGGTCCAGGCTTCCCAGGTGTTGGCTTCCTGGCGATTGCCGTTGGTGCCGACGCCGGGCAGCGGCACCAGCGGGCCGTTGGCGCTGGTGCGGGTCTGTTGCAGCAGGTCGAGGTCGATCTCCTTGCGCTCCTGGGTGTAGCGCAGGCCGCCGGTGACGGTGAAGTTGTCGGTGAAGTCGTAGGTCAGGTTGCCGAACAGCGCGTAGCTGTCGGTCTTGTGGTCGTAGTCGAGGTTGCGCACATCGGTCGCGCCGATCTGGTTCGAGCCGCTGCCGTTGGGCGTCGGGCCGGGGGTGATGAAGCGCGAGGCGGCGCTGTCGAGGGTTTCGTGGAAATAATGGGCGCCGGCCAGCCAGCGCAGGGTTTCCTGCTGCGGCGAGGCCAGGCGAAATTCCTGGGAGTACTGGCTGTACTTGTTGTCGGCCTTGGCCGCGCCATTGACTTCGTAAGGAGTGAAGTCGGCATCGCTGGTGGACTGGCCGCGAATGTAGTCGTAGGCGCTGATCGAGGTCAGGGTGTAGTCGCCCAGGTTCCAGTTGAAGGTCAGCGAGGTTCCGTCGTGATCGAGCTTGGCATCCTCATTGACGTTGAGTTCGATGTCGCGGCCGTTCGGCCGTTGATAGCCGACGTTGTAGTAGCGACCCACCGGCAGCGAGCCGTTGCTGCCGTCGCCATTGTGCTGGCGGGCGTGGATTTTCAGCAGCGCTTCGAGGTCGGGGTTGAGCTGGGCGAGGAACTGCACGCGCACGGCTTTCTTGTTGACGTCGCCGTAGGTGTGGCCGTCGGTGAGGTTGTCGGCGAAACCGTTGCGCTCCTCGGAATACAGCGCCACCCGCGCGGCCAGGCGCTCATCCACCAGCACGCCCCCCAGCGCGCCGCTGACGATGCGCTCGTCCTTGCTGCCGACACCCACGGTGCCGTAGCCATTGGTGGGGGCATCGAGGCTTGGTTTGTTGGAGATGATATTCACCGCGCCGGCGGTGGTGTTCTTGCCGTACAGCGTGCCTTGCGGGCCGCGCAGGATCTCGATGCGCTCCAGGTCATACAGCGGGCCGCCGCCGGCAATCGGCGCGTTGAGGTAGACGTCATCGGAATAGATACCCACCGGGTAGACGGTGGCAGCGCCGGTGTCGCCGGTGCCGAGGCCGCGAATGTACCAACGCGGTCGACCGTCGCCATCGGGATTTTTCGCCGAGGCGTTGGGCACGAAGGTGGTGATGTCGCCCATGGCGCGCACGCCATCGGTGGTGAGGTTGGTGCCCTGGATCGCCGAAACCGCCACCGGGATTTCCTGCAGGGTTTCTTCGCGGTGTTGCGCGGTGACGGTGACGGTTTTCAACGCCGGTTCGGTGCTGCTTGGCGGTGCCTGGTTGTCGCTGGTGTCGGCCGCCAGCGCGACCTCGCTGGCGGTGCCACCTGCCAGCAGTAAAGCGAGCCAGATGCCCTTGGTGATTGGATTCAGTGTGTGCATGGTTTTACTCCCCCGGAAAAGATTCACTGAGAGGGGTAGAGCAGAGATCGTGCCAAGGCGTTTGTAGTGTTTTAACTGATTGAAATATATGAATTTATTTGATTGTTTTGGCTTGGATTTCAGTGCTGGGCAGGGGGCGGTTGAAGGGGTTGTCGAGTATTCAGCAATGGCTGCTGTGCGGGTGCTGCTGGAGCAGCAGTTTGGAAGGAGTCAGAGCTTTAACCTGTGGGAGCGAGCCTGCTCGCGAAGGCGGTGTGTCAGTCAACCAATGGACTGAATGTGCCGCCGCCATCGCTAGTAGGCTAGCTCCCACAGTTATTGTGTTGATCACAAATCCTGCGGAGTCTGCAAAACCCTGTGGGAGCCAGCCTGCTGGCGATGAGGTTGATGCGGTCCGACAAGTGCAACCGCCGCTCCTCACACCGCCAGCCGCGAAGTCGAGCCGATGACTTTTTCCAGCACACTGAAATCGATCCAGTCACGCACATCGAAGCGCTGCGGGATGAAATGCCAGCGGTGGAGGAAGTCGGTGAAATCCTGCAGCGCGGCGATCGAGCGCGCGTCCAGGGTGGTGCGCAGCCGTCGATGAGCGTCTTCGCCGTAGGCCGCCGCGACCCAATACTCACTGGTGTTTAACTCGCGGGCGAGAAAACGCCGGGTCTCGTCGGGGTTGGCCCAGGCCCACTGCTCGGTGCGCAGCACGGTGTCGACGAGGGTCACGCTGGCATCGAAATGCTCGTGCAGCAGGTGAGTGTCGAGGGTCAGGGTGCGCGGCGTGCCGTTGTTCGAGCGGATCAGCGGATCGGGATGGGAGCCGGTATCGATTACCACCTTCAAGCCGAACTCGTCGGCCAGGTGCACGGCGTGGGCGCCCTTGAGGAAGATCGCGTCGATATCGCCGCGCAGCAAGCCGATCAACTCGTTGTTGCGCCGGCTGAAACGGCTGGTGCCAAGGCTGACTTCCGAACCGTAGACGTGCTGCTTCTGATCGTCGCTATAGGTGCCGCCGTAGGGGTAGTCCACCAGCTCGACATCGCTGACGTCGAGGCCTTCGAGCTTCAGTGCGTTTTCCAGCCCGCGCAGGGCCTGGGCGCGGGTGAAGTCGATCTGCACGTTGGCCCATTTCGGGATGCCGAAGCGCCGGTTCTTCAGGTCGCGCACGCTGTTGATGCCGCTTTCGGCGGTGGTCAGGATCAACTGCACTTCGTCGCTCCAGGACAAGCCCACGACCCGGGTCTGCACGCCGCTGGCGTAGGCCCAGATCGCCGGGATATTGCCGCCGTGGCGCACCGAGTTTTTCAAGTGATGGTCGTAATGCGCTTCACGAACTTCTCGTTCGCTGGATTCACGCAAGGATTGGATGTTGGTGCCAAACGGCAGGAACGCCTCGGCCAGACGGCCGGATTGTACGGCGATGCCAAGTCCGGTGGGGACCGGGCTGTGGGTGTACCAGAGGGTATCGAGTGGTTTGCTCATGGGGATTCTTCGGTTGGATGGGTTGAGCCTGAATGGGTCGGCACGGGCCCCGTAGGAGCTGGCTTGCCAGCGAAAGCGGTGTGTCTGGTACACCGCGTCGTCTGGTTCGCTGGCAAGCCAGCTCCTACAGGGGGAAAGGGGGGTTATCCCGCCAGTGCCTGGTCCAATGCCGCCAACGGCCGCGGATCGATCCACTCGCGCACGTCGAACGCCTTGGGAATGAAGCGCCAGCGGTGCAGGAAGTGGGTGAAGTCCTGCAGGGCGACGATGGCCTGTTCGTCGAGGGCGGTGCGCAGGCGCAGGTGGGCGTCGTCGCCGTAGGCGCTGCTGACCCAGTACTCGCTGCTGTTGGTTTCCCGCGCCAGGTAGCGACGGGTGTCGTCCGGGTGGGTCTGGGCCCATTGCTCGGCGCGCAGCACCGAATCGAGAATGCCGGTGGCGACGTCGAAGTGTTGCTCCAGCAAATGCAAGTCGACCGCCAGGGTGCGCGGCGTGCCGTTGTTGCTGCGGATCAGCGGATCGGGATGGACGCCGGTGTCGATCACCGTGCGCAAGCCGAAGTCATGGGCGTACTGCGCGGCGCTGGCACCCTTGAGAAAGATCGCATCGACCTCGCCGCGCAGCAGGCCGATCAATTCCAGATTGCGCCCTTCGATCCGCTGCTGGCTGACCGGCGTACCGTTGACCGTCTGCACCTGGCCATCGCTGAAGGTGCCGCCGTAGCGGAAGTTCACCAGTTGCAGGTCGCCGACTTGCAGACCCTCCAGCTTCAAGGCGTTTTCCAGGCCGCGCAGGGCCTGGGCGCGGGTGAAGTCGATCTGCGCGCCGGCCCAGTCCGGCAGGCCGAAGGTGCGGCCCTTGAGGTCCTTGACGCTGTGGATGCCGCTGTCGGGACGGGTCAGGATCAACTGGCTTTCATCCGCCCAGGACAGGCCGATAACCCGGGTTTCCCGGCCCTGGGCGCGGGCCCAGATCGCCGGGATACTACCGCCGTGGCGCACCGAGTTGCGCAACGTATGGTCGAAATGCGATTCACGCACCGCCTTGTCGCTGGACTCGCGCAGCGACTGCACGCCGGTGCCGAGGGCGCCGACCGCGTCCTGCAACCAGCCTTTCTGCACGGCGATGCCCAGCCCGGTCGGCACCGGGCAACGGGTGTACCAGAGGGTGTCGAGTGCCTGGCTCATGAAGCTTTCTCCATCAGGGTTTTCTTGAGGTCGGTGGCGGGGCGCTGGTGCACCAACGGCAGCACTTCCTGGCCGATGCGCAGGGCTTCTTCCAGGTGCGGGTTGCCGGCGAGGATGAAGGTCGAGAACCCAGCGTCGCGGTACTCCACCAGGCGCTCGGCGATGTTCTGGTGACTGCCCACCAGACCCACGGTCGGCCCCGGCTTGGCCTTGGCAAAACCGGCCCACAGGTTGGGACCGATGATCAGGTCGTCAAAGCGATCGACGTTCTGGTGATAGGCCGTCTGCCGCGCGCCACCGACCGAGTCCGAACCGCTGGTGAAATTCTTCGCCACCACGCTGCTCTGGCCCTCGAGCTTGTCGAACTGGCGACGCAGATCGGCCCAGGCCTGCTCTTCGGTCTCCCGAGCGAACAGATCGACCCGCAGCCCGAAGCGCACCGTGCGCCCCTGTTTGTCGGCCAGCTCGCGCACCCGCTCGATGTGCGGCTTGAGCTTGTCGATCGGCTCGGCCCAGTTCAGGTAGACGTCGGCATGTTGGGCGGCGACGTCCAGCGCGGCATCGGAGAATCCGGAGAAATACACCCCGGGTTTGCGCTCGTTGTGCAGGCCGTGGGGCAGGGCGCCGTTTTCCAGTTGGTAGATATTGCCGTCGTAGGAGAACCGTTCGTTGCGCCACAAACCGTCGATGATGTCGAGGAATTCGCCGGTGCGCTTGTAGCGCAGGTCGTGTTCGAGGAAGTCGCCGTTGGCGCGCTGGCTGGCCGGGTTGCCGCCGGTGATGATGTTCCAGTCCAGGCGCCCGCGGCTCAGGTGCTGGAGGATCGCCGCCTGCTGTGCGGCGTAGGCCGGCAGGGTCCAGGTGGCCTGGAAGGCGATCAGGAATTTGATGCGCCGGGTCTCCCGGGCCAGGGCCGCAGCGACCATCCACGGCTCCGGACCGGTGGGCAGCAGGGCGCCTTCAAAGCCCGCCAGCTCGGCGGCCTTGGCCACCTGGGCGATGTAGTCGATGTAGGTGAAATCGTCCGGCTCACCATTGGCCAGGCGTCCCGGTGCGATATGTCCCGGGCGGTCCTGGGGATTGCCGCGATTGTGTTTGTCGGTGGTCAACTGCGGGCCGTCGGTGCCCAGCGGCAGACGCCAGAAAAATTCCGTGGTCATGGCTGCTCCTGATTCGCTTTTACCTTGTGCCGCATCGCTGCGCGCACGCCTTGCGAGGAGAGAGTGCAACGCCCATGCCATGCGTCGCGAAGGCTCTATTACGGGGTTCAGCGCCGCTGCTGACGGGGCACTGCGTCTGTAGCAGCACCTCGTCAGCAGTGGTTGTTGGCGCGGCAACAGACTCAGGCCGTGACTGGCGCCTGGTCCTCGCTGGCGGCACTGCGCAGGTAGGTCTGGTACAGCGCGGCATAGGCACCGCCTTGGGCGATCAGTTGGGTGTGCGGCCCTTGCTCCACCAGGCGTCCGCGCTGAATCACCGCTATGCGGTCGGCATCGCGGATGGTTGCCAGGCGATGGGCGATGATGATTGCCGTGCGGCCCTGGCACAGGCGGCGGAACGCGCGCTGAATGCGCCGCTCGGTGTGGATGTCGACCGCCGAAGTGGCTTCGTCGAGGACCAGCACCGCCGGATCGGCCAGGTAGGCGCGGACCAGACACACCAGCTGCCGCTGCCCGTGACTCAGGTGTCCGCCGAGCGGCCCGACCTCGGTGCGGTATTGATGGGGCAGACGTTCCAGCACCTCATCGGCCCCCAGTTCGCGGGCGGCGGCGATCAAGCGCGCGTCGTCGGCATCGGGCGCGGCCAGGCGCAGGTTGTCGAGGATCGAGCCGCTGAACAGCACGTTGTCCTGCAGCACCACGCCGACATTGCGCCGCAGGTCGCGCTGGCTCAGGTCGCGCACGTCGATGCCATCGAGTTTCACCGCGCCGGACTGCGCCTCGTAGAAGCGCGTGAGCAACTGCACCATGGTGCTCTTGCCGTGACCGGACGGGCCGACGATGGCGAGCACTTCGCCGGGACCGATGTGCAGGTCCAGCTGGTCGATCACCGGCGTCGGGCTGTGCGGGTCGTAAGCGAAGCGCACCTGCTGGAAACTCACCGCACCCCGGGCCCGACCCAGTGCTTGCGGGGTGAGGCTGTCATTGATCTGCGGCTGGGTGTCGAGCAGCAGGAAGATCCGCTGCGCTGAGGCCGAGCCGGTGGCGTAGCGTTCGAACAGGTCCGAGAGTTCCTGCAGCGGGCCGAGGAACAGGAACACGTAGAACAGGCTTTCGGCAATCTGGCCCACCGTGACCTCGGCCTGGGCCAGGCCATAACCACCGACCAGCAACAGCACCGCCATGCCGGCCGAACTGAGTAGCGCAGTGAACGGCGCGAACCAGCTGGAACGCAGGCTGCCGCGAATCAGCGCCTGGTTGAAGTCGTCCAGCAACCGGCGGTAGCGCTTGAGGTTGGGGGCTTCCTGGGCGCACTGCTGCAGCATTCGCGCACCGCTGACGCTTTCCACCAGGTGCGCGGTGAAGCGGCTGCGGTTCTCCGCGACCCTGGCCCAGTTGCGCTGGGATATCCGCTTGAAACTCCAGGTCGCTAGCGCCAGTAACGGCACGGTGGCCGCCAGGCTGAGGAAGAAACGCGGGTCGATGCGCCAGAGCATCAGCGCCGCCAGCCCACAACGCAGCAGCGCCCCGAGCAGTTCTGGCGGGCCCTGGATCAGCAGTGGTTCGAGGCTGTCGACGTCGCGGTCGGCGCGGGAAATGATCCGCCCGGCGCGGGTCTTGTCGAAGTAGCTGACGCTCAGGCTTTGCACGTGGGCAAACACCCGCACCCGCAGTGCGTTGAGCACCTGGATCGCGGCACTGCCGGCGATGAACTGCGAAATCCCGGCCAGCAGGAAGCGCCCCAGCCAACTGGCCGCCAGCCCGAGGCCGAGCCACAGCACCAGGCGCTCGTCGAGCAACCAGTGATCCGCTTCGGCCACCAGCCCACGGTCGAGCAGTTCGCGGACGAACCAGGGCCGCAGGAACACGGTGAACACCAGCAGCAGCTCGATGCCGATCACCGCGATGATCGATCCGCGAATCGGCCGCAGCAACGGCAGCAGGCGGCTGAACATGCTGCGGTCGAGGGCTTTTTTCGCGAGCATTTCTTCGATTTCAATATCGCTCAAGGCTTTGCCGGCGATTGGATTAGCCATGGTCGATCCCTAGCAGTTCGCGGTAGTCGGGGTGGTTGCGCAGCAGCTCGGCGTGACGGCCACTGGCGCTGATGCGGCCGTCCTTGAGCAGCAACACGCGGTCGGCGAGGAGGATGGTCGAGAGCTTGCTGGAGATCAGCAGCACGCTGGTCGCCCGGCCCTGGTCGCGGCGCAACTGGCGCAGGTTGTCCAGCACCTGGCGCTCGCTGATGGCGTCGAGGGCGCTGGTGGCGTCGTCCAGGCAGAGGATGTCCGGCTCGCCGAGCAGTGCGCGGGCCAGGCTCAGACGCTGGCGCTGACCGCCGGACAAGGTCACGCCACGGTCTCCCAGCGGCGTGTCGAGGCCCTGGGGCAAACGCTCCAGTATGTCTTCGGCAGCGGCCAGGCGCAGGCCGTGACGCAGTTGCTCGTCACTGGCGCCGGGCGCGGTCAGGCGCAGGTTGGCGGCCAGGGTGTCGGAGAACAGGAAGCTCTCCTGGGGCACCACGTGCACCCGGCGGCGCAATTGGCCCAGGTCGAGGTCGCGGATGTCCTGCCAGCCGGCGCTGTCGGAACCCAGCAGCAGGCGGCCGCCGCTGACCTCGGTGAGGCGCGGCAGCAGGCTGGCCAGCAGGCTTTTGCCGGTGCCGGTGGCGCCCACCAGGGCGACGATTTCGCCGGGTTGCAGGGTCAGCGAACAGTCTTCCAGAATCGCTTGACCGCCACCCGGTGCGCTGACGCTGACCTGCTCCAGTTTCAGCCCCAGCGGGGTCTCGGGCAGTAATTGTTGCCCACTGCGGATCGCCGCCGGCTCATCCAGCAGGTGCCAGATCCGTTCGGCGCTGGAGCGGGCGTCGGCGAAGGTCTGCATCACCCGGCCGATGCCTTCGATGCGAAACACCAGGGTCGTGGCGATCAACAGCGAGGTCACCAGTTCGCCGATACCCAATTGCCCGTTGGCCACCAGTTGGGCGCCGTAGACCAGGATCCACACATGGCCGAGGGCGACCACCGCTTGCGGCAGCGGGATGCGCGAGCTGGAGTAGGCGAGGGCGGCGCGCGCGTGGTCGGCGAACACCGCGACCTGCGTGGCGAAGCGCTGGATGCGACTGTGTTCGAGACCGAATGACTTGATCACCCGCACGCCGCCGATGCCTTCGCTGAGGTCCTGGTTGACCCGGTCGTAGGCAGCGCCGACGGCCCGGTCGAGGCTCACCAGGCGTTCGGTCTGGCGCACGAAAATCCACAGGCCGAGCACCGTCAGCAGCAACGGCACCAGCCCCAGCAGCGGGTGATACCAGCCCAGCAGGCCGACGGTGGCGAGCACCACCAGCGGGGTTTCCACCATCTGTCGCCAGAAGCTGATCAACGCGTCGCGGACTTTGTCGGCGTCGCGGGTGGTGCGGGTGATCATCTCGCCCATGCCGTGTTGCCAGTGATAGCCCAGGTGCAGGTGCTGCACCTGCTGCAGGATGCGTTCGCGCAGGCGGGTCAGCAGTTCCTGGCTGAGCACCAGCGACAGCACGCTGGCGGCGTACTGCAACACGCCACGGCCCAGCGCCACGCCGAGCATCAGCCACAGCCAGTACCAGCCGAGGCTGGCATCCAGATTGCCGTCGGCCTGGCGCACCACCGCGTGGCCGGCGCTGACATCGTTGACCGCATGGCCGATCAGCCATTGCTGCCAGACCAGCCCGAGGTTGATCGCGATATACAGCGCCGCCACCAGGGCAAAGCGCCAGGGCATCTCCCGGTAGATCGCCAGGCAGCGCAGAAGGGGGTGTTTTTCAATCATTGAAGGGCTCGGTTGGGGGATGGTTGGAGGCATATTTCTGTGGGGTGAACACCTGGCTGTGGGGCGCTGATCACCCTGTAGGAGCGAGCCTGCTCGCGAAGATTGTCAGGCCAGCGCGTTTTGTCAGGACTGGCACATCTGTGGGAGCCGGCTTGCCGGCGATGGTCTCCAGGGCGCCGCGTTCCGTCAGGATGTCTGCGTTGTCGTTAACGTCCATCGCTGGCAAGCCAGCTCCCACAGGGTAAAGTGTCGCCTCGCCTGTTCTCGTTCGCTTTTATGCTCGAGTCGCCCCCTGTTTTTCCTTGGCATTGAGAATCGCCGTGTACTCCCCCGGATCGACATCATTGAGGTAGTAGTTGCCAACGTGATGCAGGCGCCAGCGGATCGGGTCGTGGGTGGTGTGCACCCGGGCGTTGCGCCAGAAGCGGTCGAGGTTCCATTTGCTCAGGGAGGAACTGGCGCCGAGCAGGGAGAAAATATCGCTGGAAATCTTCAACGACGCACCATCGGAATGGGCCCGGGCGGTGGCCACCGAAAGAATCAGTTCGTCCTGCAGCGCCTTGTTCTCCGGGTCCAGCTCATGCTGGTCAAACACCCGCGCCGCATCGCGCAGCAGCGACTCCGCCGCCCGCAGCGCCACCGCGTATTCGCCAATCTGCTTGATGATGTGCGGTTCCTCATTGGCGCGCTCGACACCGCTTTCCACCCAGGGCCGGGCGTGCTGCTTGAGGTAGTCGACCGCCGCTCCCAGCGCGCCGGCGGCGATACCGGTGTCGATGGCCGCGTGGAGGATCTGCGGGAAGGTCAGGCCAGTACGCTTCATCGGACCTTTGCGCTGGGAAACGAAACGCTCGTCGAGTTCGATATCGTCGAAGATCACCGTGCCGCTGACCGAGTTGTTCTGCCCGAATGCCTCCCAGTCGTCTACCAGGGTCAGGCCCGGGGTGTTGCGATTGAGCAGCACCCCGGCGCCGCCGTCATCGGACGCTGCGGTCAGGGAAATCCACTCGGCCAGGTACGAACCGGTGGAGTAGAACTTGCTGCCATTGAGGATCAGCTTGCCGTCGGCGCGCCGTTCAACCCGGGTCTTCAGGGCGAACTTGTTCTTGCCGCCGACCTCCGCCAGGGCGTTGCCGAAACGCTTGCCGGCCAGCACATCGCTGATCAGTTGGTCACGCACCTCGTCCGGGTAGCCGCTGAAAATCCCCCGCAGCATCACGTTGTGGATCTGCAGCAACTGGCCGACGCCGCCATCGGCCACCGAGATCAGGCGCACGGTTTCGACGATGGTCTGCACCGACGCGCCGAGGCCGCCGAAGGCCTTGGGCACGCCGATGGCGGTCAGGCCGCTTTCCGACAACAGCTGGGCCTGACACCGCGGCAGTTGGTTGTTGTGCCTGGGGTCGGCGGCAATCTCGGCGATCTCCAAGGCAATTTCGCGGGCGGCGGCGATGGCTTCGTCTTCGCTGCGCAGTACTCGGACGGGATGGGCAGGAAGGTGTTCAAGGGTGCTCATGGTGCTACCTCGGAAAAGGACAATCGGGCCGGGCGCGGGTCTGCGGCGCACCGGGGGTGAAGGGGCCTTGAGCAAGGACTGCGCCAAGGTCGGCGAAGCCAGGCCGGGCGCGGGGTTGGGCGGGGCGTCTTGTGAAGGGCTGCTGCTGGGGCAGCAATGCGCTGTGCTGTGTTGCTGGGCCAGCAGCAGCGCCTGCGCAAAGCTGCTGGCAGGTCAGCAATGGTCCGCGGGTGATTTTCCGCTGCAGCGCTGCAGGCCCCGTAATCCGGGGCTTTGCGCGGTTGGCACGGGCGCTGCAATGGGCTTGGCAACTGTCTTGCCCAACCTGCTGGAGCTGCCCATGACACTTGCTGCCCACACCCCCCAACCGCTTGTCGAAGCTGAACTCGAGCGGATCTGGTTCACCCGCTGCCCGGTGCCGACCGCTTCCGGCATCGCCTACAAACTCGGCTGGCTGGCGGACGAATTCGCCGCCGATGGCCTGCCGGTCTCGACCCTGCAGGAGGCCCGGCAACTGGGTCACCACCATTACGATCACCAACTGCCCGGGCTGTTTCGCGAGGGCGGTAATGTGCCGGCGCTGGCAGCCCGCGCCGCCGGTGCGCCGAGCCGTTTGATTGGCCTGACCTGGATCGAGGAATGGCAAACCATCCTCGTGCGCCCGGACTCCGGCATCCGCAGCGCCGCCGACCTGAAAGGCAAGCGCCTGGCCCTGCCAGCCTGGGGCGACAGCCGTCCGGGCAGCATCGCCCGGGCCATGAGCCTGCACGGCTACAAGGGCGCGTTGAGCCTGGCCGGGCTGGGGTTCGACGACGTGCAACTGGTGGAAGTGGCGTTGCAGGACCAGCAGGCGGCGAACAACCCCAATGAAGGTTTGCAGCGCCTGTGGTCGGGCCTGGATTACCTGGTGCGTGGCGAAGTCGATGCGGTCTACGTCAAGGGCGCCTCCGCCGCCGACGCCGCGCGACGCCTGGGCCTGGTGGTGGGCATCGACCTCGACCTGATCGAAGACCCGCGTTATCGCGTCAACAACGGCACCCCACGGCCGATCACCGTGCACCAGAGCCTGCTCGACAATCATTTCGATCTGGTGGTGCGCTTCCTCGCGCAAACCCTCGGTGCCGCTGATTGGGCCGCGAATAATCGCGAGGCGCTGAACCAGATCCTCGAAGAAGAAACCCGTGCCGGCAGCGCCGGTGTCGCCGAGGCCTATCGCGGCGATTTCCACACCACCCTGGCGCCGGACCTGTCGGCGCAGCGCCTGGAATTTCTCGGCATCCAGAAAGATTTCCTCTACCTGCACGGCTTCCTCGAAGGCGATTTCAACATCGCCGACTGGGTCGACCCGCGCCCGTTGCAAGCCGCCCATGAACTGTTGGCCAAGCGCCGCGCCTGACCCTGGAGAATCCCCATGACTGTGCTTATTCACGAACAATTGATCAGCGAACAACTGCAAGCCTTCATCGACCAGGTGCTGCTGGAGGCCGAAGAAGCGTTCACGGTGTTCCGCGAAACCCACACCATCACAGCCAACGGCACGGTGGGCTTTATCGAGCGAGTACCGGGTGAGGAACTGCTGGTGTCGGTCAACTATGGCGGCCCGTGGAACTACCGCAAGCCGCTGCAGGCGACCGTCACCGACTTCGCCGGCAAGGTGATCTACGGCAAGGGCAAGGGTGGTTTGGGGCGTTACACCAAGCTGTTCCAGACCCATCCGGATATCACCACCGTGTCCCACGTGCATTCGCCATACCTCGGCGCCTGGGCCCAGACCCACCGCACCCTGCCGTTCCATTACGTGCCGGTGCAGCGTTACCAGTTGGCGCGGGAACTGCCGGTATACATCGATCGGCGCCAGGCGGAAGTCGATTTCATCCTCGACAAGATCAACGAGAACCCCTTCAACCTGGCGATTCTCGAAGCCAACGGCGGCTCCACGGTGTGGGGCAAGCAGGGGCTGCGGGCGACTGCGGAATTCATCCTGTTGCTGGAAGAGGGTGCGCAGTTGCAGTTGCTGGCGGACGCGTTGGGCGGGTCGCGGGCCTATGGGCCGGGGGTGCTGACCCAGCAGTGGAAGATGAGTGGGTTGTTTGAGCGGGCCACGGAGTTGGGGTTGGTGCCGGCGATTGATCGGCGGACTCCATAACCCTGTAGGAGCCGGCTTGCCGGCGAAGGCGGCGGGTCTGGCGATGCATGGCTTGGGATTGTCTTCGCTGGCAAGCCAGCTCCTACACAGGCTTGCGGATGCATTGGATGTTTTGACTGATCCGTAACCCCGTAGGAGCCGGCTTGCCGGCGAAGGCGGTGGATCTGGCGATGCATGGCTTGGGATTGTCTTCGCTGGCAAGCCAGCTCCTACACAGGCTTGCGGATGCATTGGATGTTTTGCCTGACCCGTAACCCCGTAGGAGCCGGCTTGCCGGCGAAGGCGTCGGATCTGGCGATGCATGGCTTGGGATTGTCTTCGCTGGCAAGCCAGCTCCTACACAGGCTTGCGGATGCATTGGATGTTTTGCCTGACCCGTAACCCCGTAGGAGCCGGCTTGCCGGCGAAGGCGTCGGATCTGGCGATGCATGGCTTGGGATTGTCTTCGCTGGCGAGCCAGCTCCTACACAGGCTTGCGGATGCATTGGATGTTTTGACTGACCCGTAACCCCGTAGGAGCCGGCTTGCCGGCGAAGGCGACGGGTCTGACGCACCGAGGTGGCAGGTTCGCTGCGATGCGGCGTCCCGACAAGCCAGCTCCTACACAGGCTTGCGGATGCATTGGATGTTTTGACTGACCCGTAACCCTGTAGGAGCCGGCTTGCCGGCGAAGGCGGTGGATCTGACGCACCGAGGTGGCAGGTTCGCTGGCGAGCCAGCTCCTACACAGGCTTGCGGATGCATTGGATGTTTTGACTGACCCGTAACCCCGTAGGAGCCGGCTTGCCGGCGAAGGCGACGGGTCTGACGCACCGAGGTGGCAGGTTCGCTGCGATGCGGCGTCCCGACAAGCCAGCTCCTACATGAATTTTTTGAACAAGGAACCCACCCCATGGCAGTAAAGATTCTCTGGTACCTCACCACCCCCGACGGTCCATACCCGTGGGAGCCCGAGGGCCGATGGAAAACTGATTTCGAACACCTCAAACAACTCGCCGTGGCCAGTGATCGCCTGGGTTATTACGGTTCGCTGCTGGGCTCCAGCCCCAACGAAAGCCTGGCAGTGTCTGCCGCGTTGATTGATGCCACCCAGCGCTTGCGCTTCCTGGTGGCGCAACACCCGGGTGAGTTGTCGCCGGCGGTGTTGGCCAAGTGGGCGCTGACCTTCGACCAGTTCTCCAATGGCCGCCTGCTGTTCAACGTGGTCAACGGCAACGACGCCGGCCTCGCGACCTTGGGCGTGCATTACCCACACGATGAGCGCTACGACTTCAGCCTCGAATACTGGCGCGCGTTCCAGGGTTTCTACGCCGGCGAAACTGCCGGCTACGACGGCCAATACGTCAAGCTCGCCCCCCGCTCGCCGGCTGCCGCGCAGCATCCGCTGGGTGGCTGGCATCCGCCCAAGCAGAAGCCAGGCATCCCGCTGTGGGGCGCCGGCACCTCCGGCCCCGGCGTGGCGCATTCGGTGCAGTTGCTCGATGTCTACCTGAGCTTCGCCAACACCCCGCCAAAACTCGGCGAAAAATTCCGCAAGGTGGCTGCCGAAGCAGCGAAAATCGGCCGTGAACTGACCTTCGGCACCCGTCTGCAGATCATCGTCCGCGAGACCGAAGAAGAGGCCTGGGCCCACGCCGAAAAACTCCTTCAGCGCACTTCGCTGCAGACGGCGCGCGCCGCCATCGAACGCCAGTTGCCACCCGGCGAGACCTTCGACAGCTATCAGAGTGATGACCCGCAAACCCAGCGCAACCTCGACACCGTACGCGCCGGACGCCTGCCCAAGGCCCGCGACCTGGAGATCTACCCCAACGTCTGGCTCGGCCCGAGCCTGTTCGGCTTCAACCTGCTGGGCCCCGCAGCCGGCACCTACCTGGTGGGCAGCGCCGAGCAGGTCGCCGAGCGCATTCGCGAGTACGAAGCCGAAGGCACCTCGGCGTTCATCCTCTCCGGTTTCCCATTGATCGACGAAGCCCATCGGGTCGCCGACCTGTTGTTCCCGCTGCTCGACCTCGACCACGGCTTCGACGTGCCGCGCCTGGGTGTCAGCGCGCAGCCGGCCCAGCGCCCCCGCGAACAGGCATAAGGACAGACGCCATGAGTGATGAATTTTCCCGCCGGGTGTTTCTCGGCAACAGCCTGGCGGTCGGCGGTGGCCTGCTGCTGGGCGGCAGCCTGCTCAGCGGCTGCGATGAGCGCGTCAGCGAGGCCCGGGTGCAGTCGAGCACGCCGGCCTATGGCGGGCGCTTGCGGGTCGGCATTATCGACGGCGATCAGTCGGGCAACCTCGACGCGCACAAGCCGGTGGGCGGCGGGATCATTCGTGGCTGGGCGCTGTACAGCAAGTTCTGGGAGTGGAATGGCGACGTCAGCACGCGCCTGGCCCTCGCCGAATTCGCCGAGCCGAATGCCGACGCCAGCGCCTGGACCATCCGCATCAAACCGGGCCTGGAGTTTCACCACGGCAAAAGCATCGGCGCCGACGACATGCTGTTTTCGATCCTGCGCCTGACCGATCCAAAACTGGCATCGCCCTTTGCCGGGCTGGTTGGGGCCATCGACCGCAATGCCCTGCGCAAACTCGATCCGCGCACCATCGAAATTCGCTTCAAGGAGGGCCAGAGTTTTTTCCCGCTGGACGAAACCCTGATCAGCTTCGGCGGCATCGTGCCCACCGACTATGACCCCATCACCAACCCGGTAGGCGCCGGGCCGTACAAGCTCAAGAGTTTCATCCCCGGCCAGCGCTCGCTCTACAGCCGTTTCGAGAACTACTATAAGCCCAACCAGCCCTACGCCGATGAGCTGGAAATCATCGAATTCAAGGACCAGGTTTCACGCTCGGCGGCCTTGCGCGCCGGGCAGATCGACGTCGCCAGCGGGGTCCAGGCCGAACACAGTGCGCTGCTCAAGGCCGACTCGCGGCTCAAACTTTATGTGTCGCCGAGTACCTCGTTCACCGGCTTCAACCTGAACCTGGCCAAGGCGCCGTTCCAGGACGTGCGGGTGCGCCAGGCGTTCCGCTTGCTGGCGGATCGGCAGGAACTGGTAAACCGTGGCCTGAATGGTTTCGGCCGGGTCGCCAACGACCTGTACTCGCCCCACGACCCGACCTACAACCATGAAATCGCCCAGCGGCCCTACGGACTGGAGCAGGCGCGTTCGCTGTTGCGCCAGGCCGGCCAGGACGACCTGCGGGTCGAGCTGACCACCACCCCGGGGCCAGGGGTCAACGCCGCGCTGGTGTTCGCCCAGCAGGCGAAGAAAGCCGGGGTCGAGGTCAAGGTGACTCAGGTCGACGGCTCGGTGTTCAACGGTCCGCAGCGGGAAAATTGGCTGCTGTCGCCGGGCTCGACCCCGGCCCGTGGTTTCCTCGCCTCGGGCCTGCATAACGACGCGCCGCAGGCGATCTACAACCGCAGCAACTTCCACGACGAGCGCTTCAGCGCCCTGTACACCCAGGCCCTGGCCCAGCCCGATCTGGCCCAGCGCAAGCTGCTGGTGCATGAAGCCCAACGCATCCAGCACGAGCGTGGCGGGCTGCTGATCTGGGGCTTCAACGACGTGCTCGATGCTGCCTCGACCCGGGTCGGCGGCCTGACGCCCGAGCAAACCACCTTCGCCTCCTGGCGCTTTGACGAGCTGTGGTTGAACCATGCCTGACTCCTGCAAACCGCCACGTACTCCGGCTTGGCTCGCCTGGTTCATTGGCCGCCTCGGCTACGGCCTGCTGACCGCCTGGGTGATCAGCCTGGTGGTATTCATCGCCACCCAGGCGCTGCCCTCCGATCCGGCGCGGGTGATCCTCGGCCCGGATGCGCCGCTGGAAAGTATCCTCACCCTGCAGCACCAACTGGGGCTGGATCGGCCGATCCTCGAGCAATACCTGCGCTGGCTCGGCCAGGCCCTGAGCGGCGAGCTGGGGGTGTCGCTGGACTCCAATGCGCCGGTCGGTAGTCTGCTGTTCGGGCGCTTCGGCTACACCCTGGCGTTGTTGGCCGGAGTGATCGCCGTGGTCGTGCCGCTGGCGTTGCTGCTGGGGGTGACCCTGGCCCTGCGCCGCGACAGTCGCCTCGACCGTTGGTGCCTGTCGCTGCTGATTTTCCTCAAGGCGACCCCGGGGTTTCTCCTCGCCATCGGCCTGGTGCTGCTGTTTTCCATGCCGCACATGGACGTGCTGCCGGCGGTCTCGCTGATCGACCCGGACACCTCGCTATGGCGCCAGTTGCAGTTCCTCGTGCTGCCGATACTCGCCCTGAGCCTGTCGGCGCTGCCGTACCTGACGCGCATGGTGCGGGCGGCGATGATCGAGGCGCTGGAGTCGGACTACGTGATCGCCGCCAGGCTTCGAGGGATTGCCGAGTGGCGCATCGTCTGGCGCCACACCTTGCCCAATGCCCTGGTGCCGGCAATCCAGGGCGTGGCCCTGACCCTGCGCACGATGATCGGCGGGGCGCTGCTGGCGGAAGTGATTTTCAGCTATCCGGGGATCGGCACCGCGCTCAATTCGGCGATCCAGATGCGCGACCTGCCGATGGTCCAGGCCATCGTGCTGGTGATCACCCTCGGCGTGGTACTGATCAATCTGCTGGCCGACCTGCTGACCGTATTGCTCACGCCAAAACTGCGCACTGCGCGGCGCGTGACCATGATCCAGCGCAACCGCCGGGGCATCCTGCCCTGGTGGCGACGCTCCACCCCCAAGGCTCCGTGAGAGGTGCTGCATGCGTGATTTATCCGCCACTCGCTGGCCCTGGCTGGCATCAGCACAAACCCGCAAGGGCGCATTGATCACCGCGCTGGTGATTGCCCTGGCGCTGTTCGGCCCGTGGCTGGCGCCCCATGCGCCGACCGATATGCTCGGCATGGTCTACGGCGCGCCCACTGGCGAGGCCTGGCTGGGCTACGACTTTCTCGGCCATGACGTGGTCTCGCGTTTGCTCAGCGGCGGCCTGTCGGTGCTGTGGATGTCCGTGGCGGCGGCTGCCATTGCCTTGCTGGTGGGCGGCACCCTGGGGTTGCTGGCGGGGTTTTCCCGGCGTCGCCTGGATCAGCTGATTACGTGGTTGGCGGATGTCTCGCTGGCCTTTCCTGACCTGATCCTGGTGCTGCTGATTGTCTCGATGCTCGGCCGCGCGCCGTGGTTGATCGTACTGACGGTGGCAATCGCCTTTACCCCGGGCGTGATTCGCCTGGCCCGGGGCAGCGCGGTGGCGGTGGCCGGCCAGGAGTTCGTCGAGGCGGCGCAGATGATGGGCTATTCGCGGTGGCGGATCCTGTTCCGCGAGATCCTGCCGAACATCCTCACACCCTTGCTGGTGCACTTCGGCAACATGCTGACCTGGGCGGTGGGCATGCTCTCGGGCCTGAGTTTCCTCGGCTACGGCGTAGCGCCACCGACCGCCGACTGGGGCCTGATGATCAATGAAAACCAGGCCGGCCTGCTGGTCCAGCCCTGGGCGGTGTTGGCCCCGGCGCTGCTGATCGGCATCTTCGCCTACGGCACCAATATTCTCGCTGAAGGCATTGGCCGCAGCAGTTCACGAATCGGGGAGAAGCAGCCATGAATGCGCTCGCAGGTTTGCCAGGGCACAGCCGTGTCGAGACCGAGGTGCTGCAGGTCACCGATCTGCGGGTCGAGTTGCCGGGGCAGGTGGATGTGTTGTCGGGGGTGTCGTTCAGTGTCGCAGCTGGGGAGATTCTCGGGCTGGTGGGCGAGTCCGGGTCCGGCAAGACCACCCTGGCCACGGCGTTGCTGGCCCATGCGCGCAGCGGTGCACGGATTGTCCAGGGGCGGGTCGAGGTGGCGGGGCAGGCGTTGCTGGAACTGCAGGGCGAGGACTTGCGCCATGCGCGGGGCAGTTTGATCGGCTATGTCGCGCAGGATCCGGCGACGGCGTTGAACCCGGCGTTGCGGATTGGCGCGTTGTTGCGCGAGACCCTGGCGGCGCATCAGGCAGGGAATGCCAGAAATTCCAAGCCCGACGCAAATCCCCGTAGGAGCTGGCTTGTCGGGGCGCCGCATCGCAGCGAAAAATGCACCCCGCAACGCATTGCCGAAACCCTCCACGACGTCGGCCTACCCACCGACCGCGAATTCCTCCGCCGCTTCCCCCATCAACTCTCCGGCGGCCAGCAGCAACGGGTGATGCTGGCGCTCGCCTTCGTCCTGCGGCCACGGCTGATCGTGCTCGACGAGCCCACCACTGCGCTCGACGTGACCACGCAAGCGCACATCCTCGCCACCTTGCGCCGCCTGTGCAAAAGCCAGGGCGTGGCGGCGGTGTACGTGTCCCATGACCTGGCGGTGATCAAGGACCTGGTGGACCGGGTGCTGGTGATGTACGCCGGGCGGATTGTCGAATCGGCCTCTCGCGAGGCGCTGTTCAGTCATCCCACTCACCCCTATACCCGCGGCTTGTTGGCGGCAATCCCGGATGTGGCGCAACGTCGCGAACTTCGAGCGATTGGCGGCCACGCCCCGGCACCGGGTCAGCGTCCGCAGGGCTGTGGTTTCGCGCCACGCTGCAGCCGGCACAGTATCGCGTGCTCGGCAGCGGAACCGGCCTTGTACGAATTCGCACCAGGGCAGCAGGTGGCGTGCCTGGAGCCTCATCGCCAGCCTTTGCAGTTGATCCCGGTGACGCAATCGAGGCGGGTCGATGAGGTGGTCGAGCGCCCGGCCTTGCTCGAAGTCATCGGCCTGAACGTGGCCTACGACCGTCAGGTGCTGTTCGACGTGTCGCTGCGCGTGGCGCCGGGGCAGTGCCTGGCCTTGGTGGGCGAGTCGGGCTCGGGCAAGACCAGCCTGGCGCGGGCGGTGGCAGGGCTCGGGGAGAACGCCGAGGGGCAACTGCGCTACGCCGGGCAGCCGTTGAGCTTGGCTGCACGCCAGCGCGAGGCGGGGTTGCGGCATCAGATCCAGTACATTTTCCAGAATCCGTACCGGGCGTTAAATCCGCGGCAGACGGTGTTGCAGACCTTGAGCGGGCCCTTGGAGCACTTTTTCGGGATCAAGGGCAACGAGGCGCGTCAGCGGGTGGAAGCGGTGCTGCAGCGGGTGTCGCTGCCAGCTTCGGTGGCAGATGCGTATCCCCATAGCCTATCGGGTGGCGAGCGTCAGCGGGTGGCAATTGCCCGCGCGCTGATCTGCGAGCCACGGCTGCTGATCTGCGACGAAATCACCTCGGCGCTGGACGTCTCGGTCCAGGCCTCGATCCTTGCCTTGCTGCGCCAGTTGCAGAACGAGGGACTGACCCTGCTGTTCGTCACCCACGACCTGGGCGTGGTCCGCGCCATTGCCGATCAGGTGTTGGTGCTCAAGCAGGGGCGGGTGGTGGAGCAGGGGGCGGTGGATGGGGTGCTGGATCAGCCGCAGGCGGGGTATACGCGCACGTTGCTCGAGCATTCGCCGACGTTGGTGGGGGGGTAGTTGTTTTTGGTGTACGTATCCATCGTTGACGACCATCGCGACGGTGCGACGATTCGACAGGCTCGCTCCTACAGGGGTTGAGGTCATCCGCTAACTCGGGTGTGCCCCGAACATTTAACTGTGGGAGCGAGCTTGCTCGCGAAAAACCTGCGGCCGCCGCGTGCATCCAAGCGAGCTGCGTCATCGTTGACGACCATCGCCAGCAGGCTGGCTCCCACAAGGGAGTGTGCACAGGTCCCCTGTCAGGCCGGCCGGTAGGCCGCCTCGGCTGCTTTTGATTTTGATCCACCGGCCCCGTTACAGAAGGCTGAGTGGAGGCATGCATCCGAGGGGAGCGCGTAGCGCGCTGCGGCGCAGCCGCAGTCATCGAGAGGAGGTGCAGCGAAGCCAACCGGAGGCGATGACCCACGGATGGATGCCGGAGCGAAGGTACGCCGAGCCTAGGCGAGGGGGCCGGATGTTGGGGCAAGCGTTTTTTGCTTCCTTTTTTCGGCGCTTGTAAAAAAGGGAGTCGCCGTAAGGGCGAAACCATAAGTAGCCGTTACCGAAGGAATGGATATGTACACCGACAGTCCGCCATCGCTAGCAGGCTAGCTGCCCACAAAATATCCGCAGCTTGCAGCTTGCAGCTCCCGCGGCTAATTACCCTCAAACCTTGCCCCGCGCTTCTCGATAAACGCCTGCATCCCCTCCTTCTGATCCCGCGAAGCGAACAACAGCGCATTGGCCTTGCGCTCCAACGCCAGGCCCGCCTCCAGAGGCGCATCCATACCCGCGAGGATGACTTCCTTGATCTGCTCGGCCGCCAACGCCGGCATCGCCGCGATCACCCGCGCCAACTCCAGCGCATGCGCTTGCACCTGATCATCATCCACCAAATCACTGACCAACCCGGCCACCCACGCTTCCTCAGCGCTGATCGGCTGCCCGGTCAGCGCCATGCGCATCGCCTTGACCTTGCCCACGGCACGCACCAGGCGTTGGGTGCCGCCGATGCCGGGCATGATGCCGATGCGGATTTCCGGTTGGCAGAAGCGTGCGCTGCGTCCGGCGACGATCAGGTCGGCGTGCATCGCCAGTTCGCAGCCGCCGCCATAGGCATAGCCGCAGACCGCCGCGATCAGCGGTTTCGGACAGTGCTGGATTGGCCCCCAGACCCGTTCGGTGTGGCGCTTGTAGATATCGATGGCGCCCACACCGGCCATGCTGTTGATGTCGCCCCCGGCAGCGAACACCTGGTCGCCGCCGGTCAGGACGATGCAACGCACCTGCGGATCGAGCGCCAGCTCGCTGAAATGCTGTGAGAGCAACGCCTGCAATTCCAGGCTCAGGGCGTTGGTCGCCTGGGGCCGATTGAGGCGTAGTAAAGCCACGCCGGGCAGGGGGTGTTCCAGCAGGACCGGTGCAGCGGACACGTCGGACATGGGCAGCCTCTTAAGCCTGAAAAGCCGTAAATGAGCGCCAGTGTCCGGTTCGCGAGGGCGAAATTTCATCGTCCGTTCAGACGTAGTTTGGCCTGCAGTTCCTCCCTAGAGTGAGCCTTGTCAGTAGAAAAGGAGCACATGATGGAGCTGCACTCGGGTCTTGATTACAGCGCCAAGGTGATACTCATCACCGGTGGCACCAAAGGCATCGGCGCCGGTATCGCGCTGGGGTTCCTGGCGGCGAACGCCCGGGTGATCGTCTGTGCTCGGCGTGAGCCTGAGCAGCTGCCAAGCGTCGGCGACAAGCGCGCCACCTTCATCGCCGCGGATGTGCGCGACGCTGATTCGCTGCAGCGTTTGTTCGCCACCATCGAGCGTGATTTCGGCCGCCTCGACGTGGTGATCAACAACGCCGGCGGCAGTCCGGCCGCCGATGCGGCCACCGCCTCGCCGCGCTTTCACGAAAGCATTATCAATCTGAACCTGATCGCCCCGTTCAACGTCGCCCAGCACGCCAACCGCCTGATGCAGGCCCAGGTGCAGGGCGGTTGCATCCTGTTCATCGGCAGCATCAGTGCACTGCGTTCATCGCCCGGCACCGCTGCCTATGGCGCGGCCAAGGCCGGGGTGCTGGCGTTGGTGCAGTCGCTGGCGGTGGAGTGGGGGCCCAAGGTGCGGGTGGTCACGGTCAGTCCCGGGCTGGTGCTGACCGAACAGGCTCATCTGCACTACGGCACCGAAGCCGGGATTGCCGCCGTGGCGGCGGGTATTCCGGCAGCGCGCATGGCAGTGGCCGAGGACATCGCCAACGCCTGCCTGTACCTCGCATCACCGCTGGCCAGTTACGCCAGCGGCTGCAACCTGCTGCTGCACGGCGGTGGTGAACGCCCGGCATTCCTCGGCGCCGCGCAAGTCTTGCCGACCTGATCGACCTACTGCGGCGACCGGGTTCCGGCGCCGCCTTCATTCTGAAGGAGACGACTTTGGCTGATCCACAATTGCTATCCAATGTGCGCGCCCTGGTGGGCCGCCAGTACGGCCGCGTGTACGCCTGGGACGAAATCAATGCACCGATGATTCGCCAGTGGTGCGAAGTCATGGGCATCGACAACCCGCTGTACACCGACCCGCAGTTTGCCCTCGGTACGCAGCATGAAGGTCTGATTGCCCCGCCGGCGATGCTCCAGGTCTGGACCATGGAAGGCCTGCACGCCAACAACTATCCGCCTGGCTCCACCGACGAGAACCCTTACGAGGTGCTCAAGGAGATGGAAGCCTACGACTACAGCTCCACGGTGGCGGTCAACTCCGAGCTGAGCTTCACCCGCCCGGTGCGCCTCGGCGAAAAGCTCTACTACACCACGCGCCTGGATGCGGTCAGCGACGAGAAAACCACCGCCCTCGGCACCGGTTTCTTCGTCACCCTGGTGATGAGCCACTTTGTCGAAAAGGCCAGCGGTGACGAGCCGGTCGGTGAGTTGCTGTTTCGCGTGTTCAAGTTCCGCCCGGCCCATGCCCAGGCACCGGCCAAGGTCGAGGCTGCACCGGTCAAGCCCAAGCGCCCGCTGCCGGGGATCAGCGATGACACGCGGTTCTTCTGGGAAGGCTGCGCCCAGGGGCAGTTGTTGATCCAGCGCTGCACCGCGTGCCAGACCCTGCGCCACCCACCGGCCCCGGTGTGCATCGAGTGCCACAGCTTCGACTGGGACACCGTGCAAGCCAGCGGCCAGGCGACCTTGTATTCCTTCGTGGTGATGCATTACCCGGAGGTGCCGCCGTTCGACTACCCAAATCCGATCGGCCTGATCGAACTGGCCGAGGGTGTGCGCCTGATCGCCGGGCTGGTGGGTATCGAGCGCGAAGCATTGAAGATCGGCCAGCGGTTGCAGGTCGAGTTCCAGACCTTCGATGACCAGCAGACCCTGCCGCTGTTCCGGCCGGTAGAGGCATAGGAGCCCCCATGGATTTCGAATTGAGCGAAGACCAGCGCGCCATTGCCGAAATGGCCGACGGACTGTTTGTCGACCACTGCCATGACGACTACATGCGCCAGTGGGATGTCAGCGGCGAGCCAATGATGGCGCCGCTCTGGGCGTTGTGCATCGAGACCGGCCTGCAGGCCCTGGCCATTCCCGAAGAATACGGCGGCAGCGGCTTGGGCATGACCGAGCTGATGCTGGTGCTGCAGGCCCAAGGCAAGGCCCTGGCCCAGGTGCCGCTGTGGCGGCATCAACTCGCCGCGGCGACCCTGGCGCGTTTTGCCGCCAGCGAGCATGCCGACTGGATATCCCGGGCGGCATCCGGCGCAGCGCTGCTGAGCCTGTCCCTCGACGGTTTGAACAACGCCCTGGGCATCGAGCTGCAGGCGCAACCGACGGCAGAGGGTTGGACCCTGAGCGGTCGGGTCGCGGCCTTGTCCGTCGGCGATCAGTCGGCAGCGGCGCTGCTGCTGGTGCAGGCCGAAGGGCAGCCACGGCTGGTCCTGGTCGACCTTTCGGCGCCGCAGATCAAACGGATTCCGGCGGTGTTGACCCATGGCGAGGCGGTCACCGACCTGCACATCGACGGGCTGACGGTGGACAGCGCAGCGTTGCTGCCAAGAGCTGCGGTGGCCTGGCTGGAGCTGCGCAGTGTCGCGGCGTTGGCCGCCCTGCAACTGGGCAGTAGCGAAGAGCAGATCCGCCGCACCGTGGCCTATGTCAGCGAGCGCCGGCAGTTCGAGCGCAGCATCGGCAGCTTCCAGGCGGTGCAGATGACCATGGCCGACACCCACATCGCCGTCGAAGCCTTGCGCACTGCCTTGTGGCAGCTGGCGTACCGCATCGATGCCGACCTGCCGGCGCCGAGTGAAGCCCTGGCCACCGCGTGGCTGGCCTGTGAAGCCGGGCACCGCATTGGCCATGCCGCGCAGCATGTACACGGCGGCATCGGCGTCGACCTGACGTACCCGATTCACCGTTTTCTCTACTGGAGCCGCGGCCTGAGCCTCGCCTTGGGCGGTTCGGCGGCAAACCTGGAACGCCTCGGCGACTGGCTCAACGATAACGACAAGCTGGGATGGAAATATGACCTCCAAGAACACCAAGCGCTTTGAAGACGTGCGCCCCGGCGAAACCCTGCCGGAACTGGCGGTGCCGATTACCGTGACCCTGATCAACGGCGGCGCGATCGCCACCCGCGACTACTTCCCCGGCCACCACGATGCGCAAGCGGCGCGGGAGCTGGGTTCGCCGCACATCTTCATGAACATCCTCACCACCAATGGCCTGGTGCAGCGTTTTGTCGAGCAGTGGGCCGGTCCGCTGGCGCAGTTCACCGCGCTGAAAATCAAGCTTGGCGCACCGAATTACCCCGGCGACTGCATGACCTTCAGTGGCAGCGTCAGTGCTGTCGATGCGCAGACTCGCTCGGTGGAAATCACCTTGAGCGGCAAAAATTCCATGGGCAACCACGTGACCGGCACGGTCGCGCTGGTCCTGCCCTGATAGCCGGAGACACACAGATGACTGATTCATCGATTGCCGGGCGTGCCGCGATTGTTGGTCTGGGCGCGACCGAATTTTCCAAGAACTCCGGGCGCACCGAGTTGCGCCTGGCCATGGAGGCGACCCTGAGCGCGCTCAAGGACGCCGGCATCGATCCGAGCGAGGTCGAGGGCTTCAGTTCCTATTCGGTGGACAAGGTCCCGGAATACGAGATTGCTCGCCTGCTGGGCTGCAAGGACGTGAAGTTTTTCTCCCAGGTGCCCCATGGCGGCGGCGCGGCCTGCGGGCCGGTGATGCACGCGGCGATGGCCGTGGCAACCGGCGTGGCCAAGGTTGTAGTGGTGTATCGGGCGATGAACGAGCGTTCCTGGTATCGCTTCGGCACCGGCAGCTACGGTTTTGCCTCGACGCCGACCTTCGACAACGTCAACTACGGCTGGTACATGCCCCACGGCTTCCACACGCCGGCGGCCTGGGTCGGGATGTTCGCCCAGCGCTACATGCACACCTATGGCGCCACCAGCGAAGACTTCGGCCGTGTGGCGGTGGCGGCGCGGGACTTCGCCGCGACCAATCCCCAGGCGTTTTTCCACGGCAAGCCGATCACCCTCGAAGAGCACCAGGCCTCGCGCTGGATCTGCGAGCCGCTGCACCTGCTCGACTGCTGCCAGGAGTCCGACGGCGCAGTGGCGATGGTCATCACCTCGGCCGAGCGTGCCCGTGATCTGCGTCAGAAACCGGTGACCATCAAGGCCGGTTCCCAGGGCATCAGCCATGGCCAGCAGAGCATGACCTCGTTCTACCGCGACGACATCACCGGGCTGCCGGAAATGGGCGTGGTCGCCCGCGAGCTGTATCGCCAGTCGGGCCTGGGGCCGGAGGCGTTCCAGACCGCGGTGATCTACGACCACTTCACCCCGTTCGTGCTGCCGCAACTGGAAGAATTCGGTTTCGTCGAGCGCGGCGAGGCCAAGGAATTCATCCGCGCCGGGCATCACGCCCGTGGCGGCAAGCTGCCGATCAACACCCACGGCGGGCAACTGGGCGAAGCCTATATCCACGGCATGAACGGCATCGCCGAAGCGGTGCGCCAGGTGCGTGGCACGGCGGTCAACCAGGTGGCGGATGTGCAGAACGTGCTGGTCACCGCCGGCACCGGCGTGCCCACCAGCGGCCTGATTCTCGGCGCAGCCTAAGGAGCAGCAGATGTTCGTCGACCTCACTCCCGAACAACACGCCCTGCGCCACAAGGTGCGGGACTATTTCCAGGCCCTGATGACCCCGGACATGCGCGACCAGCTGCGCGGCAAGGAAGGCGGCGAGCTGTTCCGCCAGACCATCCGCCAGATGGGCCGCGATGGCTGGCTGGCGGTGGGTTGGCCCAAGGCCCACGGCGGCCAGGGCTTCGCCGCCACTGAACAGTTGATCTTCTTCGAAGAAGCGAACATCGCCGGCGCGCCGTTGCCATTTGTCACCATCAGCACCGTCGGCCCGTCCTTGATGACTCACGGCAGCGCGTTGCAGAAAGAACGCTTCCTGCCGGGCATCGCCGCCGGTGAAATCATGTTTGCCATCGGCTACTCGGAACCGGGCGCCGGCAGTGACCTCGCGGTGCTGAAAACCAGCGCGCGCCAGGACGCCGACGGCTTTGTGGTCAATGGCAACAAGCTGTGGACTTCGGGCGCCGAATCCGCCGACTTCGTCTGGCTGGCGGCCCGTACCGACCCGGAGCAGGCGCGGCACAAGGGTATTTCCCTGCTGATCGTCGACACCACCACGCCGGGCTTCTCCCACACCCTGATCCCGACAACCAGCATCCCGACCACGGCCACTTACTACGACAACGTGCGGGTGCCCAACGAGATGCTGGTGGGCGAGTTGCACGGCGGCTGGAAGCTGATCACCTCGCAGCTTAACCACGAGCGCCTTGGCCTGGGCACCTGGTCGGACAAGGTGGTGGCGCTGTTTCGTCGGGTCTACCTGTGGGCCCGGGCCCGCGACGAGCAGGGACGACGGGCGATGGACAAGGCCTGGGTGCGCAGCTCGCTGGCCGAGTGTTATGCGCGGCTGGAGGCGATGCGCCTGATCAATATGCGCATCGCGGCTGACCTTGAGCACGAGCGCATGGACGTGGCCCTGAGTTCGACCACCAAGGTGTTCGGCTCGGAATCGGCCATCGAGATCCTGCGCAAGCTGGCGGCCATCGTCGGCGCTAACGGCTCGATGCGCAGCGGTTCGGCGGCCACCCTGCTGCAGGGCGAGCTGGAGTATGAGTTGCGCAGTTCGGTGACCCTGACCTTTGGCGGCGGCACCAATGAAATCCAGCGTGAACTGATCGCCCAATTCGGCCTCGGCATGCCACGGGCGCAGCGCTGACGCTGGACCCGACCCAACAAAAAGAACCGTACTCGCCCTGCATCCGGGGCGAGTCGAAGGGGACATTGATGAGCACTATCGAGCAATTCCGGCACGACACCCGTGCCTGGCTGGAGGCCAACTGTCCGCAGTCGATGCGTACCGCAATGGCCGAAGGCGATGTGGTGTGGGGCAGCCAGAACCCGGAGTTTCCCAGCGCAGACGCGCAGCTGTGGTTCGAGCGCATGCGTGACAAGCGCTGGTTCTGTCCCGAGTGGCCCGAGGAGTACGGCGGCGCCGGCCTGAGCGAAGAGCAACTGGCGGTGCTGGAAAGCGAGATGCGCCGGATCAAGTGCCGGCCACCGCAGATCAACCTTGGCATCTGGATGCTCGGCCCGGTGTTGCTGGCCTACGGCAGCGAACAACAGAAACGCGACCTGCTGCCGCCCATCGCCCGTGGCGAAGTGCGCTGGTGCCAGGGCTTCTCCGAGCCCAATGCCGGCTCCGACCTGGCCAGCCTGAAAATGGCTGCGCGCGATGCCGGCGATCACTTTGTGGTGGACGGCAGCAAGATCTGGACCTCCTACGGCGACAAGTCCGACTGGATGTACGCCCTGGTGCGCACCGATTTCAGCGCGCCGAAACACGAAGGCATCAGCCTGATTGTGCTGGACATGCGCAGCCCCGGGGTGAAGCCGCAACCGATCGATCTGATCAGCGGCAAATCGGCGTTCTGCCAGGTGTTCTTCGATGGCGTGAAAGTGCCCAAGAACCAACTGATCGGCCCGTTGAACGGTGGCTGGAACCTGGCCAAGTACCTGCTGCAACACGAACGCAAGGCGATGTCGAAGTTCGGCGAGTTCAGCCTGCCGTCCCACGTCGACCTGCTGGGCCTGATGCGCGAGTACGTACCGGCACCACAAACACAAAGCGAGCACGCCTTGCACGCCCGGGCCACGGCCTGCGCGATGAACGAGCAGGCCTACAACCTCACCGTGCAGCGCATGGGTGAGGAGGCGCGGGCCGGTGAGGACGTCAGCGGCCTGATGTCGATCATGAAGCTGGTGCACACCGAGCAGGAGCGCGACAAGTTCGAAGTGCTGCTCGATGCCATGGGCGGCGCGGCGTTCGGCTGGCACAGCGAAGCCTTCAGCGAGCAACAGTTGTCGGTGACCCGCTCCTGGTTGAACAGCTACGCGCTGACCATTTCCGGCGGCGCCTCGGAGATCCAGTTGAACGTTATCGCCAAGCGCGTGCTGGGATTGCCCGACGCGAAGAAAGGAGCCAACCCATGAGCCTGCGTTATAGCGATGAACAGCGTTTGCTGGCCGACAGTGCCAGGGATTTCCTCGCGGCCCGCAGCCCGGTTGGCGCCCAACGTCGACTGCGTGATGAAGCCGCGCTTTTGGGCTTCGATCCGCAGGTCTGGGGTGATGCGGTGGAGTTGGGCTGGAGTGCGATTCCGTTCCCCGAAGCCTTGGGTGGCCTGGATTTCGGTTGCAAGGGCCTGGGGCCGATTTTCGAGGCCATGGGCCGCAACCTGTCGCCCATGCCATTGCTGTCCAGCGTGGTGCTCGGCGGGTCGCTGGTGCATCTGGCGGGCAACGCGCAGCAACAGGCGCAGTGGCTGCAAGCGGTGATCAGCGGTGAGCAACGCCTGGCCCTGGCGGTGGACGAACAGTCGCGCCACGATCCACGGCGAATCGCCCTGCAGGCCGTGGTCGAGGGCTCCGGGTATCGCTTGCACGGGGACAAGGTGGCGGTGGTCGATGGTGTGGGGGCCGACGCCTATGTGGTGGCGGCACGCACGTCGGGGCAACCGGGGGACACCCAGGGCATCAGCCTGTTCCTGCTGCCGGCGGATGCGCCGGGCTTGAGCGTCAGCGCGCTGTCGTTGATCGATTCGCGCAATGTCGCACGCCTGCAACTGGATCAGGTGCAGCTCGGCAGCGACGCCTTGCTGGGCGAGCTGGGACAGGGCTGGTCGGTGCTCGAAACGGCGTTGGACCGTGGCCGTGTGTGCCTCGCGGCGGAGCTGCTGGGGATGGCCGAGCAGTTGTTCGCCACCACCCTGGAATACCTCAAGACCCGCGAGCAGTTCGAGACGCGCCTGGGCAGCTTCCAGGTCCTGCAGCATCGCGCCGCGCAGATGTACGTCGATCTGGCGTTGAGTCGCAGTGCGCTGATGGCGGCGCTGGGGAGCCTCGACGACAGCGGTGTCGATGGGCGACAGCGCGCGCGGCTGGTCAGCCTGGCGAAATGGAAAACCGGCGACACCGCGATCAAGGTCGCCAACGAAGCGGTGCAGATGCACGGCGGGATCGGCGTCACCGACGAGCTGGATGTCGGCCTGTACCTCAAACATGTGCGCGTTGCGCAGGCGTGCCTGGGGGATCGGGATTTTCATTGTGAGCGGTATGCGGCCAATGCCTAGCCCCGGCAGTGAGCATCACCCCAATCCCCTGTAGGAGCTAGCCCGCTAGCGATGGCGGAGTGTCAGGCAAGGCAGATGTTGGATGTGTCGACCCCATCGCGGGCGAGCCCGCTCCCACAAGGAATTTTGAGCGGATTCAAGAGTTGTAAACGGCCCTCTGTGGGAGCGGGCTTGCCCGCGAAAGCGGAGTATCAGGCAATGCAAATTTTGAATCTGTTGGCCTCATTGCTAGCAGGCTAGCCCCCACAGCCCCTTCAGCTGTTCCGGAGACAACAACAATGAACATAGAACCCTGGCAAACCGCCTGGCGGCAGCTGATTGCCCCCGGTGCGCCATTCGAGGTGGTGACCCCTGATGACGGCGCGCCACGCTACTTCCGGCATGCCGCGCAGAACCTGCTGCAGGTGCTCGACGCCGGGCGGGTTCACGGTGACCGTGAATTCCTGGTCTGGCAAACCCAGCGCCTGACCTTCAAGCAATACTTCGATCAGGCCGACCGCCTGGCAGGGCAGATGATCGCGCAGTTCGCCATTCAGCCGGGCGAGCGCGTGGCGATTGCCATGCGCAACCAGCCGGCATGGCTGGTGGCGTTCGCCGCGATCCAGCGCTGCGGCGCGGTGGCGGTGCCGCTCAACAGCTGGGGCCTGCGCGACGAGTTGCAATACGCCCTGCAGGACAGTGGCTCGCGCCTGCTGCTGTGCGACCAGACGCGCCTCGACACCCTGCGCAGCGACCTCGACCGTGAACAGCGCGCGACCATTGTGGTCGGCGCCACGCCAGGCCCGTTGCCGGAATATTGCCGGCGTTATGAAGAGCTGATCAGTGCGCCGGCAGAAACCCTGCCAAACCTGCAGATCGATCCCGATTCAGCTGCACTGATCCTCTACACCTCCGGCACCACCAGTCGCGCCAAGGGCGCCGTGTCCAGCCACCGGGCGATCTGCCAGGCGCTGTTTGCCCTGGAGTTCCAGGGCGCGTTTTGCGCCATGAGTTCCCCGGAGCGGATCACCGTGGTGATCAACAGCGGCTTCGCCCCGACCACCTTGGCTGCCGTGCCGCTGTTCCATGTCAGCGGCCTGCATGCGCAGTTTCTCTCGGCCCTGCGCGGCGGCCGGCGTTTGCTGCTGATGTACAAGTGGGACGTGGAACAGGCGCTGGACCTGGTGCGTGACGAGCGCTGCACGCAGTTCAATGGCGCACCGGTAATGATGCAGCAGTTGCTGGCCTCGCCGCGCTTTGGCACCGAGCACACCGCGAGCCTGTTCGGCCTTGGCCTGGGCGGCGGTGCCTCGTCGGCCGGGGTGCTGGACAACATGCTCAGGCTCAAGCCCGACGTGATCGGCGGCGCCGGTTATGGCCTGACCGAAAGCAACGGCATCGGTGCGGCGATCGGCGGCGACCCCTTCGTCTACAAACCGGCGACGGCCGGCTGGGCCTTGCCGATTGTCGATATCCGCATTGGCGATGATCCCCGCCAGCCACAACCGGCTGGCACCCGCGGGCTGATCTGGCTGCGCTCGCCGACCCTGATGAGCGCCTACTGGAACCTGCCCGAGGCCAGCGCGCAAACCCTGCGTGATGGCTGGCTCGACACCGGCGATATCGGTTATCTCGACGACGAAGGCTTCCTCAGCATCACCGGGCGGGTCAAGGAGTTGATCAACCGTGGCGGCGAGAAGATCTCTGCGGCAGAAATCGAGACCTGCATCCTCGACATGCACGGCGTGCTCGAAGCGGCGGCCTTCGCCATCGCCGATCCGTTGCTCGGCGAAGTGGTGGGGCTGGCGGTGCATGGCCAGGCCGCCTCGCTGCCCCATGAAGAACAGATCCGCGCGTTTATCGCCACTCGCCTGGCGGCCTACAAGGTGCCGGCCCAGGTCTATCGCGCGCTCGAACCCTTGCCCCGCAACGCCACCGGCAAGGTGCTCAAGGCACAACTGCAGGAAAAATTGGGCGTATGACGCCTGCTTAGTCTTTCCGGACGATGTTGGGGCCGGCAGAAGGCGAACAATGGCTGCATCCCACACAGCCTTATCAGCGAAGGAGGCAATACATGAAAATAACAAAAACAGGTCTCATGCTCGCGGTCGCCGTCACAGCCAATACCGGGCTGCTGAGCGTCGCGCACGCCGAGGTATCCGCCCAGGAAACCGCCAAGCTGGGCAAGGAGCTGACCTGCGTCGGCGCCGAGCAGGCGGGCAACGCTGCGGGCACCATCCCGCCCTACACCGGCAAGTACCTGGGTGAGGTGCCGGGCTGGAACCATGTGAAGTATTCCGGTGACCAACCGGTGGATCCCTATGCGGCGGAGAAGCCGATCCTGGTGATCACCGCGCAGAACATGGGCCAGTACGAGGCGAACCTGACCGAGGGCCAGAAAGCGCTGCTGAAGAAGTACCCGACCACTTACAAGATGAACATTTACCCGGGGCACCGGGATTTCCGTTATCCCGACTATGTCTGCGAGCGCGCGATGAAAAACGCGTTGCACGCCAAGCTGGTGAATGACGGCGCCGGTTTCGAAGGCCTGGGCCAGGTGCCGTTCCCGATTCCGAAGAACGGTATGGAGCTGCTGTGGAATCACCAGTTGCCGGCGCGCGCCTACACCGAGGAAAAGACCACTGACCTGGCGTCGGTCCTGCCCAATGGCAGCATCGGCTGGGGCCGGGCGTTTGCGCGTAACCTGTCGCAGGCCAACTCGCCAACGGTCGAGCCCACTACCGAGGGCAAGATTCAGGCGATGAGCAACAACATGACCCTCAAGCCGGCGCGCGACAACGGCACCCTGAGCATCGCCCACGAGCCCTACAACTTCGTCACCGAGTCGCGCCAGGCCTGGTCCTATAGCCCCTCGACCCGACGTGTGCGGCAGTTGCCGGGTTACGGCTACGACCAACCGATGATCGGCACCAACGGCACCATGACCGTCGACGAAGATCGCCTGTTCAACGGCTCGCCGGAGCGTTTCAGCTGGAAGCTGATCGGCAAGCGCGAGATCTACACCCCGGCCAACGCCTTCAAACCCAACGCCGGCACCCTCAAGTACGCCGACATCCTCACCCCCAATCACCCCAATCCGGACGTGATGCGCTATGAGCTGCGGCGGGTCTGGGTCCTGGAAGCGACCTTGAAAGAGGGCTTCCGCCACGTCTATGGCAAGCGCGTGTTGTTCATCGACGAGGACACCTGGAACTCGGTGATGGCCGACAACTACGATGCCCGTGGGCAGCTGTGGAAACACGCCATGGTCAACTACTACTACCACCCCGACATGAGCGGCTGGCAGGCCGGCTCGCAGTTCTTCATGGACCTCAACTCCGGGCAGTACACCGGCTACGGCATGTCCAACGAAGCGAAAAAAGGCCCGATCCTCAACGAAGGCAAATTCACCCCCGACCAATACACCGCCGACGCGGCGCGGGCGATCGGTCGATAACCGCAAGCAGCAGTAAAAAGGCCCCGCCGGGTGATCGGCGGGGCCTTTTTTTGTCGTATGCGCAATGCTTGTAGGAGCCAGCTTGCTGGCGAAGGCGGGGTGTTTGATGTACCTGGGTGTCTGGTTCGCTGGCAAGCCAGCGCCTGCAGATCTGTGGCGCACGTCCCCTAGTCCGGATTGACGATGAACCCATCCCCCCGCGCCCCTGATCATGGGCTGCACTCCGCCAGCGCACCCGCTGCGTCGTCGGCGGTTTTTCCTGACCTCAGCTAATGGCATAACAACAATGACGGCTCAAGTTCAGTCTCAGGCCCAGTACGACGTGATCGTCGTCGGTTCGGGCGCCGGTGCGATGACCTCGGCGGTGTTTCTCGCCGACCAGGGTCTAAGCGTCCTGGTGGTGGAAAAAAGCAACCAGTACGGCGGCACCTCGGCGATTTCCGGGGGCGGTATCTGGATCCCCAACAACCACTACTTTGCGCGCATCAGCGGCAACGACAGCTACGCCACCGCGCTGACCTACCTCAAGGCGGCGGCCGGCGAGCATGTCGATGAAGTGCGCCTGCGGGCCTACCTGGACAACGCGCCGAAGATGATCGAGGAACTCACCCGCAACAGCCGGGTGCGTTATGCGGTAGCGGCCAAGTACCCGGACTATTACCCGCACCTGCCAGGCGCCCTGGCCGGTGGTCGCACCCTCGACCCGGAACTGTTCGACACCAGCCTGCTGGGTGACGAACTGACCAATCTGCGCAAGCCGTCACCCTCGACCCTGTTGATGGGCTGTATCGCCTGGACCGCGCGGGATGCGCACAAGGTCATGGCGCGCAGTTTTGGCTGGCGCCTGCTGATCATGAAGCTGATGTTGCGCTACAAGCTGGACTTCAAATGGCGGCGCAAGAGCAAAAGCAAAATCGATCGCCGCGCCTCCCTCGGCAGTTCGCTGGTGGCCTCGCTGCGCCGCTCGCTGATGGACCGCCATGTGCCGCTGTGGCTCAACACCGATTTCTGCGGGTTGATCAGCGACAACGGCCGGGTCACCGGGATCACCGTGCAACAGGCCGGCACCGAACGCCAACTGTTCGCGCGCCGTGGGGTGATCCTCGCCTCGGGCGGTTTCGAGCAGAACCAGACCCTGCGCGACCAGTACCTGCCCAAGCCCAATCGCCAGGCCTGGAGCGCCACGCCACCGGGCAACAACACCGGCGCGGCCCTCACCGCCGGCATGCAGCAGGGCGCCGCCACCGCGTTGCTCGACTGGGCCTGGTGGGCACCGACCATCGCCGTACCCGGTGAAGACAAACCCCGGGGGATCTTCGCCGAGCGCGCGTTCCCCGGCGCCATCGTGGTCAACAGCCAGGGCCGGCGCTTCGTCAACGAAGCGGCGCCGTACCTGGAGTTCGTCGACGCGATGTACAAGGACGACAGCAGGACCGGCGGCAAATCGGTACCGGCCTGGGTCATTTTCGATGCGCATTTCCGCTTCAACTACGCCATGGGCCCGCTGATGCCGGGCCAGGTGGTGCCCGACAGTCGCCTGCGCAAGGAGTGGCTGAACAAGCTGTACTGGAAGGCCGAGACCCTCGAGAGCCTGGCCCGACAGATTGGCGTCGACCCGGCCGGCCTGGAAGCCACCGCGGTGAAGATCAACGACTACGCCAGCTCCGGTGTCGACCTCGACTTCGGCCGTGGCGGCAATGTCTTCGACCGTTATTACGGCGACAGCAACGTCAAGCCCAATCCGTGCCTGGCACCGTTGCGCAAGGGCCCGTTCTACGCGATGCGCCTGGATGCCGGCGACATCGGCACCAAGGGTGGCCTGCTGACCAATGAACACGCCCAGGTGGTGCGTGAGGACGGCAGCGCCATCGCCGGCCTGTACGCGATCGGCAACTGCTCGGCGTCGGTCATGGGCACCAGCTACCCGGGCGCCGGTGGCACCCTCGGGCCGGCGATGACCTTCGGCTACGTCGCCGCCAATCACCTGGCTCGCCAGGCTTAGGAGGGGCTATGTCGATGACTGAAAATCTTCCGGCCACCGAGGTGTTGCCGGCGTTGCAAGTGTCTGACAGCAGCAGCGTCGCCTGGGATCAATGGTGCGATGTGCTGGTGGTGGGCTGGGGCGCGGCGGGTGCCTGCGCCGCCTTGGAGGCTCGCGCCCAGGGCGCGGACGTATTGGTCGCCGATCGCTTCACCGGCGGCGGTGCCAGCGCGAAGAGCGGCGGGGTGGTGTATGCCGGCGGTGGCACCCGCCATCAGCAGGCGGCCGGTTTCAACGACAGCCCCGAAGCCATGTTCGACTACCTCAAGCACGAAACGCAGAACGTGGTCAGCGACGACACCCTGCGACGCTTCTGTGCCGACAGCGTGAGCAACCTGCAATGGCTGGAAAGCCACGGCGCACCCTATGCACACCAGATGCCGCCGGGGGGCGGCAAGACCTCCTATCCGTCCGACGGCTACTTCCTCTACTACTCGGGTAATGAACTGGTGCCGAGCCATGGCGGTCCGCTGCCGCCGGCGCCACGCGGGCATCGCACCGTGGGCAAGGGCCAGGGTGGCGCGGTGTTGTATGCCCACCTCCAGGCCGCGTGCCTGAAGGCCGGGGTTCGTCCGTTGTTGCAAGCGGCGGCGCGGCGGCTGGTGGTCGATGGGCAGGGGCGGGCGCTGGGCGTGGAGTTCTGGTGCCTGGCAGCAGGCAGCCGCGAGGCGCAATTGCATGCCCGCCTCGCGGCGCGCGCCGAGCGCCTGCAGAACTTTGCCCCGGGTTACTGCAACAGACTGCGCCAGAAAATCTGCCAGCTGGAACGGGATTTCGCTCGACCACGGCGGGTGCGAGCGCGCAACGGGGTGATTCTGAGCACCGGCGGTTTCATCTTCAATCGGCAGTTGCTCGAACAACACGCGCCGAAATTTCGTCGCAACTTCAAGGTCGGTGCCACCGGTTGCGATGGCAGCGGCCTGCGCCTGGGCGCCAGTGTCGGCGGTCAGGGCACCGGGCTTGAGCGGGTCTCGGCGTGGCGCTTTCTCAACCCGCCCTACAGTTGGCACAAGGGCATCGTGGTCAACCGCCAGGGCCAGCGCTTCTGCAACGAAGAAGTCTACGGCGCCACCCTCGGCCAGCCATTGATGGAAGAGCAGGGCGGCAAGGCCTGGCTGGTGCTGGATGCGCCGTTACGCAAAAAGGCGATCCGCGAGGCATTGTTCGGTGGCTACTGGTGGTTCCAGAGTTTTCCGGCGTTGGCGCTGATGGTGTTGAAGGTGCGCAAGGGCAAGAGCCTGAGCGAGTTGGCTAGTGCTACCGGGATGGATTCGAACGTGCTGCGCGCTTCGGTGCTAGCCGCCAACGCGGCTGCCCGTGGCGAGGCGCCGGAGCCGTTCGGCAAGTCCGAGGGTGGGCGCCAGGTGCTGGAGCAGGGGCCGTTTTATGCCTGCGATATTTCCGTGACCAACCCGGTGTTTCCGCTCGGCGCGCTGACCCTCGGTGGCCTGCGCGTGGACGAGGGCAGTGGTGCCGTGCTGGACGCCCAGGGCCAGGCGATCGCTGGCCTGTATGCGGCCGGGCGCACGGCCTTGGGCATCCCTTCGCACTTGTACATCAGCGGCCTGTCCCTGGCCGACTGTGTGTTCTCCGGCCGGCGCGCCGGGGCCAGTGTGGCCCGCGCCGCCCAGCCATCCCCCTCGACCCACGCACATGAGATGACACCATGACCGATTCAACCAACAGCAACGGCCGGGTCCACGGCAAGGTAGCGCTGGTCACCGGCGGCGCCAGGGGCATCGGTGCCGCCAGCGTGCGCAAGTTGGTGGCCGAAGGCGCGCGGGTGTTGATCAGCGACCTTGACGTCGAAGCCGGTCAGGCCCTGGCCGCCGAACTCGGCGCGGCGGCGGCCTTTATCCGGCATGACGTCAGCAGCGAGGAGCAGTGGCGCGAGGTGATCGGCCATCTGCGCGAGCACTTCGGACGGCTGGATATCCTGGTCAACAACGCCGGGATCCTGATCTGCGGCAGCCTCGAGGAAACCAGCCTGGACGACTGGCACAAGATGCTGCGGGTCAACGCCGACAGCGTGTTCCTTGGCTGTCGTGAAGGCATAACGTTGATGAAGGACAACGGTGGTTCGATCATCAACCTGTCATCCATCGCGGCCTTGGCCGGGCGTGACGATTACCTGGCCTACAGCGCTTCCAAGGGGGCAGTGGCGGCCTTGTCGCGTTCGGTGGCGGTGTTGTGTCGCCGGCGCAAGTACCGCATCCGCTGCAACACCTTGCACCCGGACGGGGTACTCACCGACATGACCCGCGGTGGCTTCCCCCAGGGCGTCGACCCGGACCGGTTGACCATCGACAGCGACCCGATGAACCGCATGTGCCGCCCTGAGGACGTGGCGGCCAGCGTGGTGTTCCTGGCCAGTGACGAGGCCAGGGCGATCAATGGGGTGGAATTGCGCATTGATAGTGGGCAGATGGTGATGAGTATCTAGCTGTGATCTCTCTGTAGGAGCAGCCGGTCGACGCTCGAATGCTCGCGAAGAACCTGAGGCCGCCGCGTATAACCAGGATAGCTGCTTCATCGTTGACGTCCTTCGCGAGCAGGCTCGCTCCTACAGGTTTTGCGTCGACCGCGAACCCTGTGATCGTGCTCCTCTGTAGGAGCGAGCCTGCTCGCGAAGAACCTGAGGCCGCCGCGGACATCCAGGATAGCTGCGTCATCGTTGACGTCCTTCGCGAGCAGGCTCGCTCCTACAGTGGTTTGCGTCGACCGCGAACCCTGTGATCGCCCCCCTGTAGGAGCTGGCTTGCCAGCGAAAAAAACCTGAGGCCGTCGCGGACATCCAGGATAGCTGCGTCATCGTTGACGTCCTTCGCGAGCAGGCTCGCTCCCACAGGTTTTGCGTCGACCGCGAACCCTGTGATCGTGCTCCTCTGTGGGAGCGAGCCTGCTCGCGAAGAACCTGAGGCCGCCGCGGACATCCAGGATAGCTGCGTCATCGTTGACGTCCTTCGCGAGCAGGCTCGCTCCCACAGGTTTTGCGTCGACCACAAACCCTGTGATCGCCCCCTCTGTAGGAGCTGGCTTGCCAGCGAAAAACCTGAGAACACCGCGTACATCCAGGTTAGCTGCGTCATCGGTGGCGAACATCGCGAGCATTCGAGCGTCGACCGGCTGCTCCTACAGTGGGTGTTACCGTGGGAGTGGATAGGTAATCCGTCAGTCCTCAATCACGAACCGACCACCGCCCTCCGAGCACTGCGCCGCTGCGCTTCCTCGCGCACCGCCGGAATGATCCAGCGCCCGTAGTCGACCGTGTCGTACAGCGGATCATAGCCACGATTGAGAAAGGTGGTGACACCCAGGTCGACGTAGTCCAGCAGCGCCTGGGCCACGGTTTCCGGGGTGCCGACCAGGGCGGTGGTGTCGCCGTAGGCGCCGACGGCGGTGGCGGTGGGCATCCACAGGGCGCGGTCGTGGCGATCACCCCGGGCGGCCGCGGCCAGCAGGCGTTCCGAGCCGGTGCCCTTGAGGCGTTTTTGCCAGGGGCTGCCGGCGGCGAACTGCGGGTTGGCCTTGATCTGCTGCAGAATCTGCTCGGCGCGCTGCCACGCCAGTTCCTCGGTAGCGCCGAGGATCAAGCGCACCGACAGGCTCACCCTCGGCGCCTGCACCCCGGCGGCGTGGGCGGCGGCCTTGAGCTTGGCGATCTGCTCGGCCACACCACTCAGCGGCTCGCCCCACAGCGCATACAAATCCGCATGCTTGACCGCGATCTGATAGGCGATATCCGACGACCCGCCAAAGGAAATCGGAATGTGCGGCTGCTGCAACGGCTTGACCGGCAAGAACGCGCCCTTGATGTTGAAGTACTCGCCCTCGAAGTCGAACGGCTCCTCGGCGGTCCAGGTCCGGCGCACGATCTCCAGGTACTCGTCGGTGCGCCGATAACGCGCGGTCTTGTCCAGCAGGGTGTCGCCTTCCTGCGGCTCGGCGGTGATCCCGGTGATCGCGTGCAGGCGGATGCGCCCGCCGCCGGTGGTGTGATCGAGGGTGGCGAAGGCCCGCGCCGCGACGGTGGGCGCGGTCAGGGCCGGGCGATGGGCGATCATGAAGCCCAGCCGCTCGGTATGGGCGGCGGCGTAGGCAGCAATCTGCAGGCTGTCGGCACTGCCTGGGCCGCTGGCGATCAGCACCCGGTCAAAGCCGGCCTGCTCGTGGGCGCGGGCATGATGACGGATAAACGGCAGGTCGAAATCGGCGCTGCGCACGCCACGGGTCTCGGACCACTGGCGGGGGAAAATCATGCCGACAAATTCGATGGACATAGCAAGTCTCCAGAGTGAACTCAGAATTGGTAATCGACCTGGGCCAGCACGGTGCGGCCAGGCATGGGTTGCAGGAAGGTGTTGGTGGAGCCGGCGAGACCGCTGACGAAGTTCAGTTCGTCGGTGAGGTTGAGCACCCGCAGGGTGGTGCTCCACTGCGGCTGGCGGTAGTACAGGGCGAGGTCGAGGTTGTATTCGTCGGGGACCTTCACCGTCTTGCTCAGGTTCAGGTACCAGCTGCTGGTCCACCAGCCGGACAGCTCGGCGCCGAAGCCGGAATCAAAGCGGTAGTCGACGTAGCCGCTGGCGGTGTATTCGGGAATCTGCACCGCATCGAAGCGTCCGGACGGGCGCTGGTTGAGGCTGTTGTTGTCGCCGAACACGGTGCCGTTGTCGGGGATGAAACCGGCCGAGGCGAAGCCGCTCTGGCTGGTGAACTCGTTGTAGGCGGTGAGCTTGGTCAGGTTGAGGGCGCTGCGCAGGTGGTCGTCCGGCTGATAGCGAATGCTCGACTCGACGCCCTTGATCACCAGGCGCGCGATGTTGTTGTTGCTGTCGGGTGACTGGTCGCGCTCCTGCTTGAACGCGGCCAGGGTCATGAACAACTGATCCGGCACGGCTTCGACTTTCAGCCCCACCTCATGCAGCACGCTGAGGCTTTCGAAGGCCAGCGGGTTGAGCTGGTTGGCGCCGGCGCCGCTGCCCCAGCCAAGGCCGTTGGAAAAGAACCCGGTGTTGACCGCCAGCGAGCGGTCGAAGGTGTAGTACAGGGTGCTGTTGTCGGTGGGCTTGACGTAGGGGCTGACCTGGAAGGAGAACAGCCGGTAGTTGTCGCTGTCCTTGCGCGGATTGCCGCCGGCGAGGACGAACGGGTTTTCGATCTCGGCGTCTATCCAGCTGCGGCTGGCGCCGATATTCAAGCCGACCCGATCCCCGAACTTCAGGTTGTGTTGGCTGAACAGGGTCTGGGTGGTCCAGGTGCTTTCAGCGGTGTAGGGCGCCACCGATTCGGCATACAGGCCGTGCCCGGCCGGGTACATCGGCGGCAGGTTGAGCCAGCCGTAGAAGTTCGACAACTGCGCCACGCCGGGCTGGCCGATCCACGCGCCGTTGCCGCCAGCCGGGTTGCGGTTGTCGAGACCGAGCAGGTCGCCGGGGTTTTTCCCCGACGGGTCCTGGGTCAGGTCGTAGGCGTTGATGGTCGAACCGAAGCTGTTGTTGGCGGCAATCGACTGGTTGAATTCGCGGCGGTAAATCAGCCCGGTATTGCTCTCGTCGCTGAGGGTCCAGCCACCGAGGCTGACTTCATTGCGCGAGCGGAATTCGAAGCGGTTGTCGAACAGGTTGTCCTTGGACTGCACCTGGAACGCGCCGACGGCATCGGTGTTGTCCCGCGAGCGCTGGTAGAAGGTGCTGTTGGCCAGGGTGATGGTCGGGGTCAGGTCGGCCTCGACATGCAACTGGGTGGTGAAGCGCCGCGAACTGCTCTCGTCCTCATCGCGCTGGCCGGTTTGCGACGACAGCGACTTGAGGCCGTTGCCCGCCAGGTTCGGGTCATACACCCAGCCGCGCAGGCTGCCGGGGTTGGCCTGGGTGTTGGGCGAGGCGTTCTGGAAGCTTCCATCGACCACGCTGTATTGGCCCTGGGCATTGCGTTGGCGCTTGACCCAGCCAAGGGTCGGCGCATCCGCCGCGCCGGAGGCCAGCACCGGTGACCACAGGTTGCTGCCGTTCTGGATGATCGGTGTGGCGCGCCCGGCGTAGTACTTGCCGTGATCCACCAGCTCCTGGTTGGCGCGGTTCCAGCCGTGGGTGATGTTGTAGTCGTAGTAGTCGTCGTAGGCGGCGTTCCAGTCGACCCGCACGTTGTCATTGCGCCAGGCCAGGGCACCGTAGAAGGCGTCGAAATTGTTGTCGACGTTGTCGTAGAAATCCTCCTGGCGCTGCTTGGTGATGCTCACCCGGTAGGCCAGGTTGTCGGCAATCGGCCCGGTGTTGTCGATGCTGAACTTACTCGAATCGCGGGACTCGCCATCCGGTATCCAACTGCCCAGTTCGCCGCTGAGACGGGTCTTGAATTCGTTGAAATTGGGCTTCTTGCTCAGGTAGTTGACGTAGCCACCGCTGCCGCTCACCGACCCGTAGGTCACCGAAGACGGCCCGGCGACGATGTCGGCGCCCTCGTAGGCGTTGAAGTTGGCCGGGTGGCGCACGCCGTAGGCGCGTTGGCCGTCCTGGAACACTTCCGAGCCCTGGGCCCGGAATTGCGGAGCGATCCCGGCGTTCTGCCCGCCACCGCGAGTGATGCCGGGGGCGTATTTGACCAGGTCGTCGGCGCTACGGATCGGGTCGTTGGCCAGTTGTTCGGTGTTGATTTGGCTGATCGAGCGCGGGGTGTCGATGATGGTGGTTTCAGTACCGCCATACACCGAGGTCGACGGTCGGGTGGGCAGGGCGTCGTCGTCCTTGTCGCTGGCGCTGGCCTGGACGGTGACGGTTTGCAGTTGGGTGTCGGCGGCGAACGCTGGCAATGCCAATGCGGACACCACCGCCACGGCCAGCGCGGAGGGTTTCAAGGGCAAGCGAAAGGCGATAGAGGGCATGGGGCATGGGCCTCGGAAGAGAATCGGGAATAGGGAAAAATCTGTGCTGACTGATCTACCGCTATCGCTGTAGGAGCTGGCTTGCCAGCGAAGGGGCCATCAGCCACACCGCATCAACTTCTTCGCCGGCAAGCCGGCTCCTACAGGGCTTTGCAATCACCACGGGATTTGTGATCGGCACAAAACCTGTAGGAGCTGGCTCGTCGGGCCGCCGCATCGCAGCGAAGGGGCCATCGGCCGCACCGCATCAATTTCATCGGCGGAAAGGGTGGTCAAGCCGTGTCGTTCAACCACAACCGCTCAAACCGCCAGGTGCTGAACAGCGACTCCTCCGCCGCCGCCCCGCCGACCCGGGTCGAGACGCTGTCGAGCAGGTCGGCATAACCCCAGATCAACATCCCGCCGCGTTCGTACTGGATCTGCTGTACCTGGTGCACCAGCGCCGTGCGCTTGCCGAGGTCGGGCTGGGCCATGGCTTGCAGGAACAGTTCGCTGAAGTGCGGGTCGTTGAAGTGGGTCTTGTTGGCCACCGCAAAAGGCGCGTCGGTGTGGATCGCACTGGCGAGGAACGGCGCGCCGATGCTGCCGCCGGTGCTCAGGGTCCAGTCATTGCGCAACGGTCCCTGGAAGGTCGCGAGGTCGACCTGCTTGACCTTGAGGGTGACGCCGATGCGCTTGGCCTGTTCGGCCAAAACCAGCGCCGACGTCAGCCCCGGCCCGGGGGTGGTCACCAGCTCCAGTTCAAGGTTTTCCTGGCCGGCTTCCTTGAGCAGTTGCGCGGCGCGCTGTGGATCGTGAGGGCGCGGGCCGAGGCTGTGGTTGAAGGTCGGGTCGCTCGGCGCGTACAGATCGTTGGCCACGCGGCCCTGACCGTTGAGGGCGCGGCGCACCAGTTCCTCGCGGTCGGCCAGCAGGCGAAACGCCTCGCGCACCCGTGGATCGTTGAACGGCGGCTTGTCGAGGTTCATGTCGAACGACAACCAGTTGCCGGTCACCGATTTCAGCACTTTGAGGCGCGGGTCGCCTTGCAGCACTTGCAGCTGTTCGGTGGGCATCACGTTGGCCATGTCGATCTGTCCGGCGCGCAGGGCGGCGAGGCGAGAGACCTGGTCCTTGAAGTCGATGATCTCCAGCTCGTCGGCGTACGGCTTGCCCTCCTTGTAGTAATTCTCGAAACGGGTGAACAGCGAGCGCTGGCCGGGGGTAAAACTCTTCAACTTGTAGGGCCCGGCGCCCACCGGATTGGACACCGGGTGATAGTCCACCGGCACGATGCCGCCGAAGTTGACCCAGGTTTCCGCCAGTGGCATGTAGCTGCGGCCTTCGCGGAAATTCAGGCGCACGGTGCGGTTGTCGAGTTTGACCAGGTTGTCGCGGTCGACCCAGTGCAGCAACGCGGCATAGGGCGAGGCGAGTTGCGGATCGGTGAGGCGGCGGATCGAGAAAATCAGGTCGTCGGCATCGATAGTCTTGCCGTGGTGGAATTCCAGACCCGGACGCAGGCGCAGGGTCCAGCTGCTGGCGTCGGCATTCGGCTCGGCGAACTCGGCGAGGGCCAGGCGCGGCTGCATCTGCTCGTCCCACTCCCAGAGTTTGCTGTACAGGGCGAAGCCACGGACGATACCGCTGCCGATGGGTTTGTGGGCATCGAGGTTGCCGCTCTGGTTGCCATCGAGAATGCCCAGGCGCAGGCGGCCGCCGTAGCGTGGCTGGTCGCTGGCGCCGAGCGCGGCCGGGGCCTCGCTGGCCGGGCCGCAACCGGCCAGCAACCCGCCGCCCAGCAGCAGACCGCCGCCGAGCAGGGCGCTGTGGCCGAGGAAATTCCGGCGGCTCAGCAGTGAGTGATGGTCGCTCATGACTCAGGCTCCATTGGCCGAGTGCAGCGCGGCGAGCGGCTCGGGGCTGCGTTCCAGGGCTACACGCTCGCCGCGAAAGTGCGGCAGGATGTGCTCGCCGAGGCGATAGGCTTCTTCCAGGTGCGGGTAGCCGGCGAGGAAGAACAGGTCGATGCCCAGCGCGTTGTACTCGCGAATCCGCGCCACCACGTTGTCGTAGCTGCCCACCAGTGCGCAGCCCGGCGGAATGCCGATGTAGCCGAAGCCGGTCCAGACGTTGGGGTGGATGAAAAAATCCTCGAACGACTGGGTTTCGGTTTTCTCGGCAAACCCGGTCTCGTAGCTGAGCTTGCGTGCGGTGCGCAACCCGCCATGGGCGGCCACGGCCTTGACCGCACCCTTGGCGATGCCTTCGTCGAAGAAGCGCTTGGCCTCGGTACGCGCCAGCTCCTCGGTTTCGCGGGTGATCACATCGATCGACAAACCGAAGCGAATATCCGTGCGCCCGTGCTTGAGCGCACGCTGGCGAATGTCGGCGATCAGCGCGGCGATTTCATCCGGGTGCTCGGCGCGCATCAGGTAAAAATCGGCGTGTTTGGCGGCGAACTCGCGGGCGGCGATCGACGAGCCGGCGGTGCAGATCAGCGGCAGTTGCGCCTTCTTCAGCGGTCCGCGCAGACCACCGCCCTCGGCCTTGTAGAAACGCCCGTCGTAGTGGAAGTTTTCGTTGTGCCAATAGCCCCTGACCACGTCCATGAACTCGGTGGCGCGCGCATAACGCTCATCGTGATCGCTGAAGTCGCCGACCTGGCGCTGGATCGCATCCGAGCCGCCGTTGATGATATTCCACACCAGGCGGTTGCCGGTGGCGCGCTGGTAGGTGGCGGCCTGCTGCACCGCGACCCAGGGTGTGTAGTGGTAGGGCTGGAAGGCGGTGACGAACTGCAGTGTGCGGGTCTCGCGGGCCAGCAGGGAGCAGACCGTCCACGGCTCTTCGCCGGTCGGCGCGTTGACCATCAGCGCGCCGCCAAAGCCGTTGATCTCGGCGGCCCGGGCGATCTGTCCGAGGTAGTCGATGTAGCTGAAATGATCGCCGACGGCGAACCCGGAAACGGCGCCGGTGCTCGGGCCGCCACGGTGCCAGTCGCCACGGTTGCGCGGGTCGCCGGGGAGGAACTGGGTTTCGCCGTGCAGTGGCAGGCGGGTGAAGAATTCGATGCTCATGGGCGTGGCTCCGGCTTACTGCACGCTGGGGTTGCAGATGGGGGTGACAGGCTGGTCGTTGATGACTTTGCGGGCGAAGGGCACCGAGTCCTTGAGTGACGCGTTGACCGTCTCGCTGTGACCCAGGCCCTTGTACAGGTGGCCCTCGACCACCGAGCCGGTGTTGCAGGCGTCCTGCATCAAGGCCACCTGGGTCGAGGCGGCGGGGGTTTTGTCCTCGGCGCCGGTGCCGATGAAGATCGGCTGCGCCAGTTTCAGGGTCGGGTAGGACACCTGCTTCTGCCACGCCGCGAGCTGGTCGCCCTGGTAGTCTTTTTTCGCATTGGCCGGAGTCAGGCCGACACCGACCACGTCACTGACCAGCGCTGCCAGGCAACTGGTGCGCGCCTGTTCAAACAGCGGCAGAGCCTTGTCGGTGTAGAAGTCTTTCGGGTTGATGCTCGGGTCGTATTGCTGCGCCGCAAGCAGGGTGTAGAAGCCGTAGGCGAGGGAGGCGTCGACCTTGTTCGGGTCCTGCTCGCCGACGTTTTTCGCGCCGACGGTGTAGATCACCCCGGTGCCGATGCTGCCCTTGACTCCGAGGTCCGGGGCGTAGGTCGGCGCATAGGCGGCCGAGGCAAAAGCGCCGGCGCCGCCCTGGGACTGGCCGATGATCAGCACCTTGTTGGTCAGCCCGGGAACCCCGGCGACCACGGCTTTGGCGGCGTCGAGAATGCCGTAGGCGGCCATGCGGTTGTTCAGCAGCGGATGGCCGCCGGGCACGCCGAGGCCTTGGTAGTCGGTGGCGACAATCGCGTAGCCTTCGTCGAGCCAGCGGCTCAGGTACTGCACGTCGCGGTAGGAGCGGCCCTGCCAGGACGGTGCGCAGACATCGGCGATGCCCACGGTGCCGTGGCCCCAACTGGCCACCGGCCAACCGCCGGCGGGCGCCTTGCCCTTGGGCAGGAACAGGGTGCCGGAGACCACGATCGGGGTCTTGTTGTCGATGCCGTCGGTGGAGCTGTAGAGAATTCGCTGGGCGCTGGCGGCATTCGGCAGGCTCAGGGTTTTCTCCAGCGGCTCACTGCGCAGCAGTTTGCCCGGGGTGGGCGGAATCACTTGCTGCCAGGTGTAGAACGCCGAGACGCGGCCGTCGCCTTGCAACGGGTCGGGCTTGGGTGCGTGCACGCCGGCGGCCAGGGCACTCATGGACAGGGCGAGCAGGCTGAGGCCGAAGGTAAAACGCTTGCTGAGGTTCATCGGGATGTCCTTATCAAAGGGTCAGGGTTGGCTGCTGACCTGGCCACGCAGGGCGGGCCAGTAGTCGGTGAGTTGCAGGTCGATCAGCGCTTGCCGGGTGAAGCCGGTGGCCAGCGAGGCGCTGATGTCGTAGTTGTCGCGAATCAACTGGTTGGCCAGGGCGTAGGCGGTGAGTGCCTGGTAATGGGCCTTGAGCTGCGCGTCGGTTTTCGGTGCCCAGCGCTCTTTCCAGGCCACCGGGTCGTTCTGGTCGTCGCGGCGCAGCACGCTTTCGGCGGTGCCGGCGCGCGAGGACAGTTGGTAGTAGGCGTCCTGGTTCTGCTCCTGGGAGATCCACCAGGCGGCCTTGACCCAGGCGGTGGCGAGCAGTTGGGTGAGGTCCGGGTGCTGCTGGACAAAGACGTCGGTGCCCCACAGGTCGGAGATCAGCCGCCAGTCGTTCTGGCCCTGTTTGCTCGACCAGAGAATCCGCCCCACGCCCTTGTCTTCCAGGGCGTACGCCTCGCTGAGCAGCACCGCCGCATCGACCTTGCCGGCCGACACTGCCGCCGCGCCGACTTGCGGGTTGAGGTTGGCGATCTTGAAGTCGTCAAGCTTCAGGCCCTGGCTGCCCAGGTAATTACTGAAGGCGAATTCCCACGGGCGGCCACGGTGCAGGGCCAGGCGCTTGCCCTTGAGGTCGTCGATGCTCTTGGCCGGGGAATTGGCGGGCACCACAAGGTAGATGTTGTTGCCGCTGCCGCCGGGGACGATCAGCTTGCCCGGCACCCCACCGGCACCGGCGATCACCGAGGGCAGGTCGCCGCGCACGGCGAAGTCGATGCTGTTGTTGCTGAAGCCTTCGTTGATCTGCGGCCCGGCGCCGGCGTGGGGCAGGGCGATCCACTCCAGCTTGACCCCGCGCTGGCTCAGTTGCTGTTCGAGCCAGCCATCCTCGATCACCCGTCCGGCGATGCCGCCGAACACCGGTTTACCGCCCTGGGTGAAGGCGACGATGGCGATCTTGATGGAGGACGGCGCCTGTTCGGCCAGGGCCGTGGCGCTGAGTAGCAGGCCGGTGAGGGCGATAAGGCTGGTGCGCCAGAGACGTTTCATGGGGGGCTTCCTCGATAGATGCTGCGCTGTGACAGGGCTAGAGCAGATTGCATGCCAGCGTTTTGAGAAATCGCTGCAGGCCATGTGTTCCGTGGCTTTGCAAGCTTATGGAGGGGGTAGGGAGACGGCCGGGTGCTGGTGGATCAGCAAGTCCATGCAGGTTGATTGCTGCTCCAGCAGCAGGGCAGGAGCAATCAGTATTCATATGTGTTTATGGAATATATAAAGATTAATTAATAATTATTTAATCTAAAGATCCTGATGCATGATTGACCCCGCGCTTTTACTGCCAGGAATGCACCATGTCGCTGATCACTCATCCCCACGCACGCGAACTGACCAAGTCGGTGCGCGCCACTGTCCTGGTCTTCAAGGACCCGCGCTCCCAGGAGTTGCTCAGCCGCATCGAGCGCCTGGCGCCGAGTGAAGCCAACACGCTGATCATCGGCGAGACCGGCACCGGCAAGGAGCTGGTGGCGCGGCACATCCATAACCTCAGCCGCCGCGGCCGCGAGCCGTTCGTGGCGGTGAACTGCGGCGCGTTCGCCGAAACTCTGGTGGAGAGCGAGCTGTTCGGCCATGAGAAGGGCGCATTCACCGGCGCTACCAGCAACAAGGCCGGCTGGTTCGAAGCGGCCAACGGCGGCACGCTGTTTCTCGACGAGATTGGTGATCTGCCGCTGAACATGCAGGTCAAATTACTGCGGGTGTTGCAGGAGCGCGAAGTGGTGCGCCTGGGCTCGCGCACGCCGATCCCGATCAATGTGCGCCTGGTGGCCGCGACCAACGTCAACCTCGCCGACGCGGTGGTGGCCGGGCATTTTCGCGAGGACCTGTTCTACCGCCTGCACGTCGCGACTATCCGCCTGCCGCCACTGCGCGAGCGCCCGGGGGACATCCTGCCGCTGGCCGAATTTTTCCTCGAGGAACACTGCCAGCGCCTGGGCTACAACCGCGCGACCCTGACGATCGAGACCGAGCGCAAACTGCTCGAGCACAATTGGCCGGGCAACATCCGCGAGCTGGAAAACTCCATTCACCACGCCTTGCTGGTGTGCCGCAACCAGCGCGTGGCGCCGGCCGATCTGCACCTGGTGGACATGCGTTCCTCGGGGATCCGCCAGGAGCAGGCCGTTCCGGTCAGCCATGCAGCCACTGGCCCGGTAGACCTGGAGGCGGCGTTGAATGCACTGTTCGAACAGAACATTCCCGACCTCTACGAACACATCGAAGAGACGATCTTTCGTGCCGCTTATCGCTACTGCCATGGCAATCAATTGCAGACCGGACGCCTGCTCAATATCAGCCGCAACATCGTGCGGGCGCGCTTGGAGAAGATTGGCGAATTGAGCAAGCCGGTCGCTCTGCAGGACTGATTTGCCGTGGATGGGTGAGGGTGGTACCTGTCAACTTTGACAGTAGACGTGGAGGGTCGATTGACGTTTTGATTGCTCGGCAATATCACCGAGTCAGGCTCGCCATGGATAGCCGCAAACAATGTCTGGCTGACACATGAGGCTTGAATCATGGATAAGTCCATTGGCGTCTGTCGTGTGCTGATCGTGCTGGGCCTGATGACCGTGGGGGTGGTTTTCGGTTTGTTGATCGCTCCGCTGACGGTCGAGTCGCAAACGGACAACCGTCGGTCTTGTGCGGTGCTGATCTATAAGGTTGCCGATGGGCGATAGCCAATCCTTCAAACCACTGTAGGAGCGGGCTGGGTGCTCACAGATACTTGTCAGCGGCGCAGACCATTGCAGGAGCCAGCTTGCTGGCGAAGGTCGTGAACGCTGACGATGACTGTCTGAATATACGCGGCGGCCTCGGGTCCATCGCGAGCAGGCTCGCTCCTACAGTGGATTGCATTGGCACAGTCACATCGGCAGGCCAACGACCTGTGGGAGCGGGCTTGCCCGCGATGCGATCGGCCTGACACACCGCCATCGCCGGCAAGCCGGCTCCCACAGCGGGCTGGGTGCTCACAGATATTTGTCAGCGGCGCAGACCATTGTAGGAGCCAGCTTGCTGGCGAAGGTCGTGAACGCTGACGATGACTGTCTGAATATACGCGGCGGCCTCGGGTCCATCGCGAGCAGGCTCGCTCCTACAGTGGATTGCATTGGCACAGTCACATCGGCAGGCCAACAACCTGTGGGAGCGGGCTTGCCCGCGATGGGCGTCAACGATGACGCGTTTTGTCTGAATGTACGCGGCGATTTCGGGTTTTTTCGCTGGCAAGCCAGCTCCTACGAGGGGCATGGGTCCGACGAAATCATGCGGATGCCCGGTCTAGAGCCTCGCGATCACGCATGTTTCAGCCCTGAAATACTTTAGTCGTAAGTTGCCTGATTAGGTCTTGTAGGACGATTCTGACTTTTGTATATTCGGTCACGTTTACGTAAGCGTAAACGTCAGTGCAAGTGTGTCCGCAGCGCCATAACCAATAAAAACAAACAAGGTTAGAGGGCTCCACATGTCACCAGAGTTTGTCTTGGAAACCCGCGGCCTGACCAAGGAGTTTCGCGGTTTCACCGCCGTCGACTCGGTCGATCTGCGTGTTCAGAAGGGCCATATCCATGCCCTGATCGGTCCCAACGGGGCCGGTAAGACCACGGTTTTCAACCTGCTTACCAAATTCCTCCCGCCCACCCGTGGCGAAATCCTCTATCAGGGCCAAACCATCACCCGGCTCAAGCCCAACGAGATTGCGCGTCTGGGCCTGGTGCGTTCGTTCCAGATCTCGGCGGTGTTCGGCCACATGAGCGTGGTGGAAAACGTGCGAGTGGCGCTGCAGCGCAAGCGCGGTGATTCCTACCATTTCTGGAAGCCCGAGAGCAGCCTCGATTCGCTCAACGAACGCGCCATGCAGATGCTTGAAGAGGTGGGCCTGGCGGACTACGCCCATACCCAGACCATCGAACTGCCGTACGGCCGCAAACGCGCGCTGGAACTGGCTACCACCCTGGCGCTGGACCCCAGCGTATTGCTGCTCGACGAACCGACCCAGGGCATGGGGCACGAGGATGTGAACATGGTCATTGAGTTGGTGCGGCGTGCGGCGGTGGGGCGCACGGTGTTGATGGTGGAGCACAACCTGAGCGTGGTCAGCGAGCTGTCCGACCGCATCACCGTGTTGGCGCGCGGGGCGATTCTGGCTGAAGGCGACTACGCCAGCGTGTCGGCCCATCCGCAGGTGCGCGAGGCGTACCTGGGCAGTGAGGCGGCAGTGCAAGGGGCTCACGCATGAGCAGTCTGCATACCCCTGAATTCGAACAACTGCGCATCGCCGACCTGCATGCCTTTTATGGCGAGTCGCACATCCTCCACGGCATCGACATGCAAGTGCGCCGCGGCGAACTGGTGACCCTGCTCGGGCGCAACGGCTCCGGTCGCTCCACCACCTTGCGCGCAATCATGAACATGGTCGGTCGGCGCACCGGCTCGATCGTGGTCAACGGCACCGAGACCATCGGCCTGTCGGCGCACCTGATCCCACGTCTGGGCGTGGGTTTCTGCCCGGAGGAACGGGGCATTTTCGCCAGCCTCAACGTCGAGGAAAACCTGCTGCTGCCGCCCAATGTGCGCAGCGACGGCATGAGCCTGGACGAAATCTACGAGATGTTCCCCAACCTCTACGAGCGCCGCTTCAGCCAGGGCACGCGCTTGTCCGGCGGTGAACAGCAGATGCTGGCGATGGCGCGGATCCTGCGCACCGGTGCCAACCTGTTGCTGCTCGACGAGATCACCGAAGGCCTGGCCCCGGTGATCGTGCAGAAGCTTGGGCAGGTGCTGATCAAGCTGAAGAACAAGGGCCTGACCATCGTTCTGGTGGAACAGAATTTCCGTTTTGCCGCGCCCCTGGCCGACCGTCATTACCTGATGGATCACGGCCAGATCGTGGAACAGATCAGCGCTGCTGAACTGGACGCCAAGCAGGATTTGCTACACCGCTGCCTGGGCGTCTGACAGCCGTTTTACCCCGCGCATCATGCAGGTCGCCGAGGCTTTCCCCTCGCCGGCACGGGGCCGCTTTGCCTGGAACAATAAAAATAACTTCGGACAGTGGGGTGATCTACATGAAGGTTTTTCAGCAAACAGCAAGCGCCATCCTGGCTTCCAGCCTGATCGCCGGCGCAGCTCAGGCGCAGATCAGTGATGACGAAATTCGCATCGGTTACCTGGCGGACATGTCGGGAACCTATCGCGATCTTTCCGGCCCGGGTGGCCTGGACGCGCTGAACATGGCCATCGAGGATTTCGGCGGCCAGGTCAACGGCAAGAAGATCGTGGTGTTCAGCGCCGACGACCTGAACAAGCCGGACGTTGGCGCCACCACCGTGCGTCAGTGGGTCGATGAGCGCAACGTCGACATGGTCACCGGCATGGTCGCCTCCTCAGTGGTGCTGGCCGCCAGCAAGGTGGTCGAACAGTCCGGCAAGCTGGCACTGATTTCCGGCGCGGCGGCCTCCAGCCTGACCAACGAATTCTGCTCGCCCAACCATATTCACTGGACCTACGACTCCTACGCCCTGGCCAACGGCACGGCCAAGTCGGTGCTGGCCGACGGTGGCAAGAGCTGGTTCATCATCACCGCCGACTACGCCTTCGGCCACGCCATGGAAGCGGACATCACCAAGGTCGTCGAAGCCGATGGCGGCAAGGTCCTGGGCAAGGTTCGCCACCCGTTCCCGTCCAACGACTTTTCCTCCTACATCCTCCAGGCCCAGGGCTCCGGCGCCGACGTGATCGCCTTCGCCAACGCCGGTTCCGACACCGTCAACTCGCTGAAGACCGCCAACCAGTTTGGCGTTGCCCAGTCCGGGCAGAAGCAGGCCGGCATGGTGGTGTTCCTCAACGACATCCACGCCATGGGCCTGGACGTGACTCAGGGCCTGATGCTGACCACCGGCTGGTACTGGGACATGAACGACGAGAGCCGCGCCTGGGCCGAGCGTTACTTCAAGCGCACCGGCAAGATGCCGGGCATGGTGCCGGCGGGCATCTACTCGGCGACCATGAACTACCTCAACGCGGTCAAGGCCACCGGCAGTGACGAGGCGCAAACCGTGCGCACGCAAATGATGGCGACCCCGGTCAACGACATGTTCGCCAAGAACGGCAAGATCCGCGCCGACGGACGCATGGTCCACGACATGTACCTGGTGCAGGTCAAGACCCCGGCCGAGTCCAAGGGCGAGTGGGACCTGTACAAAATCGTGCGCACCATCCCAGGCGACGAGGCCTACCGCCCGGTCGCCGAAAGCAAGTGCAAGTTGCTCAGCCAAAACTGACCGATGCGTGACTGATAGAGCGTGCCCGGCGGCTGGGTTGCCGGGCATCAGGGTCTTTCTGTGGGTGGTGAATCATGACTTTGATATTCGGTATTCCCCTGGCGGTGATGTCCGGGCAGTTGCTCCTGGGCCTGATCAACGGCGCGTTCTATGCCTTGCTCAGCCTCGGCCTGGCGATCATTTTCGGGCTGTTGCGCATCATCAACTTCGCCCACGGCGCGCAGTACATGCTCGGCGCGTTCACCGCGGTGATGGCGCTGAACTGGCTGGGCGTCAACTACTGGATGGCGCTGGTGCTGGCGCCGCTGCTGGTGGGGGTGGTCGGCGTGCTGATCGAGCGCTTCCTGCTGCGGCGCATCGCCGGTGAGGATCACCTCTACGGCCTGCTGCTGACGTTCGGCCTGGCGCTGATCCTCGAAGGATCGTTCGTCAAATTGTTCGGTGTCTCCGGCTCGGCCTACCCGATGCCCGAGCAACTGAAGGGCGGCTACAACCTCGGCTTCATGTTCCTGCCGACCTATCGCGCCTGGGTGATCGTCGCCGCGTTGGCGGTGTGCCTGGTTACCTGGTACATGATCGAACGCACCCGGCTTGGCTCCTACCTGCGCGCCGGCACCGAGAACCCGAAGCTGATGCAAGCCTTCGGCATCAACGTGCCGCTGCTGATCACCCTGACCTACGGCTACGGCGCCGCGCTGGCAGCTTTTGCCGGTGTGCTCGCGGCACCGATTTATTCGGTGACCCCGACCATGGGCGCCAACCTGTTGATCGTGGTGTTTGCGGTGGTGGTGATCGGCGGCATGGGCTCGATCATGGGCGCCATCGTCACCGGTCTGGCCATGGGCCTGATCGAAGGGCTGACCAAGGTGTTTTATCCAGAAGCGGCCAACACCGTGGTGTTCCTGGTGATGGTGCTGGTGCTGCTGGTGCGTCCGGCAGGCCTGTTCGGAAAGGAGGCATAACATGACAAGTCTGCAGATCAAACCAGAAGCCGTACGCCAGCCACCGCAAGTGGTGCTGGAGCGTCAGCGCGCGGCGACGCGGCGCAAGCGTGGGTTCTATCTGGCGTTGTTCGCCGTGGCGCTGGTGGCACCGGTGGTGATCTACCCGGTGTTCCTGATGAAGTTGCTGTGCTTCGCGCTGTTCGCCTGCGCGTTCAACCTGCTGCTGGGCTATGCCGGCTTGCTGTCCTTCGGGCATGCGGCGTTTCTCGCCACCGGTGGCTACGTCACCGGCTATCTGCTGACCCAGTACAGCGGCCTCGACACCGGCCTGGGGATCATCCTCGGCACCTTGAGCTCGGCGCTGATGGGGTTGCTGTTTGGCTTGCTGGCGATCCGGCGTCAGGGCATTTACTTCGCGATGATCACCCTGGCCTTGGCGCAACTGGTGTTCTTCATCTACGTCCAGGCGCCGTTCACCGGCGGTGAAAACGGCCTGCACGGGGTGCCGCGTGGTGAGTTGTTCGGGCTGCTGGACCTGAGCAGCAACCTGACCATGTACTACTTCGTGCTGGCGGTGTTCGTGTTCGGCTTCGCGGTGATCCAGCGCACCATCCACTCGCCCTACGGCCAGGTGCTCAAGGCGATTCGCGAGAACGAGCCACGGGCGATTTCCCTCGGCTACAACGTCGACGCGCACAAGCTGCTGGCGTTCGTCATCTCGGCGGCGCTGACCGGCCTGGCCGGTTCGACCAAGACCGTGGTGTTCCAGTTGGCGTCGCTGACCGACGCGCACTGGCACATGTCCGGCGAGGTGATTCTGATGACCTTGCTCGGCGGCGTCGGCACCATCCTCGGTCCGCTGGTGGGCGCCACCGTGGTGGTGACCCTGCAAAGCTACCTGTCCAACGGCCCGCTGGGGGAATGGGTGCACGTGATCCTCGGGATGATTTTTGTCCTGTGCGTGTTGCTGTTCCGGGTCGGCATCGTCGGTTGGGTGCTCAAGCTCAGCCGGCGCAATTTCTAGAACCTGATTTGCCGCTGTAGGGAGCCCACGCAGGGTGCGTGGGTGTGCTGCACCACAACAATAAAAAAGAGAGCCTTATGTACGTTAAACGATCTGTCCGCATTGCCCAGTTGTCCGGTATGGCCGGGATCATCGGTGTCTGCGCCCCGGCGTCCGCCGACTTCATCAACGACAGCAAGGCCAGTGTGGAGATGCGTAACTTCTACATGAACCGCGATTTCCGCCAGGCCAACGCCCCGCAAAGCAAGGGTGAGGAGTGGGCCCAGGGCTTTATCCTGAAGATGGAGTCGGGGTTCACCGAAGGCACGGTGGGCTTCGGGGTCGATGCCCAGGGTCTGCTCGGGATCAAGCTCGATTCCAGCCCGGATCGCGCCGGCGTCACCGGCTTGCTGCCCCAGGGGCCGACGTCCAAGCGTGCTCCGGACAACTACAGCGAGCTGGGTGTGACCGGCAAGGTGCGGGTGTCCAAGTCGACCTTGAAGGTCGGTACGCTGATGCCCAAGCTGCCGGTGCTGGTGCCCAACGATACGCGCCTGTTGCCGCAGACTTTTGAAGGCGGTCAGTTGACCTCCATGGATCTGGACAACCTGACCTTCAACGGCGGGCGCCTGACCCAGGTCAGCCAGCGCAACTCCAGCAACCGTGAAGACATGACGGTGATGAAGGGGCCGCGACGCAACATCGTCACCGGCGCCAATGCGACCACCGACCAGTTCGATTTCATCGGCGGTGACTACAAGTGGAGCAACGGCCTGACCACCGGTTATCACTACGCTCACCTGGACGATCTGTACAAGCAGCACTTCCTGACCCTGAGCCATACTTTGCCAGTGACCGAGGGCCAGTCGCTGAAGTCCGACCTGCGCTGGTCGAGCGCCACCGATGATGGCAACAGCAACGTCGACAACCGCATGCTCGGCGCGATGTTCACCTACGCCCTGGGCGCCCATGCCTTTGGCCTGACCTACCAGAAAATGAGCGGCGACACCGGCTTCGCCAACGTCAACGGCGCCGACCCGTACCTGGTCAACCTGGTGCAGATCAACGACTTCGCCAACCAGGACGAACGCTCCTTCCAGGCTCGCTACGATTTCAACTTCGCCGGCGTCGGCATCCCCGGCCTGACCTTCATGACCCGTTACGTCAAGGGCGACCAGGTCAACCTCGGCGCTGCACCGGGGGATGGCAAGGAATGGGAACGCAACACCGACATCGGCTACGTGATCCAGAGCGGCGCGCTGAAAAACGTCGGGATCAAATGGCGCAATGCGAGCTACCGCAGCAGCTTCGCCAGCGACATCGACGAGAACCGTTTGATCGTCAGCTACAGCTTGCCGTTGTGGTGATCCCTCTGTAGGAGCTGGCTTGCCAGCGAAGGCTGTGTGTCAGGCGATGCACAGGCCGCATGTACTGGCCCCTTCCCGAGCAGGCTCGGTCCTACAGGGATTGATGGTGAACACAGAGTTTGCGTTCGACCGCCTCTGTAGGAGCTGGCTTGCCAGCGAAGGCGGCGCGTCAGGCGATGCACAGGCTGGATGTACCGCCGCCATCCCGAGCAAGCTCGGTCCCACAGGGGATCTGCGGCGGACACAGATTTTGCGCTCGCTCACGATCAAAACTGTAGGAGCGAGCCTGCTGGCGATGGCGGTGTGTCAGGCGATGCACATGCCACATGTGCCGGCCTCTTCCCGAGCAGGCTCGGTCCCACAGGGGACCTGCGGCGAACACAGAATTTGCGTTCGACCGCGATCCAAACTGTGGGAGCGAGCCCGCTCGCGAAGGCGGTGTGTCAGGCGATGCATATGCCGCATGTGCCGGCCTCTTCCCGAGCAAGCTCGGTCCCACAGGGGATCTGCGGCGGACACAGATTTTGCGTTCGCTCACGATCCAAACTGTGGGAGCGAGCCCGCTCGCGAAGGCGGTGTGTCAGGCGATGCACCTGGCGCATGTACCGGCCTCATCCCGAGCAGGCTCGGTCCCACAGGGGACCTGCGGCGGACACAGATTTTGCGTTCGCTCACGATCAAAACTGTGGGAGCGAGCTTGCTCGCGAAGGCGGTGTGTCAGGCGATGCACAGGCTGGATGTACCGCCGCCATCCCGAGCAAGCTCGGTCCCACAGAGGATCTGCGGCGGACACAGATTTTGCGTTCGCTCACGATCCAAACTGTAGGAGCGAGCTTGCTGGCGATGGCGGTGTGTCGGGCGATGCACATGCCACATGTGCCGGCCTCTTCCCGAGCAGGCTCGGTCCCACAGGGGATCTGCGGCGGACACAGATTTTGCGCTCGCTCACGATCAAAACTGTAGGAGCGAGCCTGCTGGCGATGGCGGTGTGTCAGGCGATGCACATGCCACATGTGCCGGCCTCTTCCCGAGCAGGCTCGGTCCCACAGGGGATCTGCGGCGAACACAGAATTTGCGTTCGACCGCGATCCAAACTGTGGGAGCGAGCCTGCTCGCGATGGCGGTGTGTCAGGCGATGCTTATGCCGCATGTGCCGGCCTCTTCCCGAGCAGGCTCGGTCCTACAGGGGTTGATGGTGAACACAGAATTTGCGTTCGACCGCCTCTGTAGGAACTGGCTTGCCAGCGAAGGCGGTGTGTCAGGCGATGCACATGCCGCATGTACTGGCCTCTTCCCGAGCAGCGGAACGCCGCCCGGGCTGGTCCCACAGGGGATTTCCTCTTATGCCTGCCGACGCTGCCTGGCCAGGGTCATGGCGGTGTCTTCGATCATGTCTTCCTGGCCGCCGACCATGCCGCGTCGGCCCATTTCCACCAGGATCTCACGGGCCGATACACCGTATTTCTTCTCGGCGCGCTTGGCGAACAGCAGGAATGAGCCATAGACCCCGGCATAGCCCATGGTTAGGGCGTCGCGGTCGCTGCGGATCGGGAAGTCCATGATCGGCACCACCAGGTCCTCGGCCACGTCCTGGATGCCGAACACGCTGACGCCGGTGTCGATGCCCATGCGGTCACACACCGCCACCAGCACTTCCATTGGCGTATTGCCGGCACCGGCGCCCAGGCCTGCACACGCGGCATCGATACGGTTGGCCCCGGCGGCAATCGCGGCGATCGAGTTGGACACGCCCATCGACAAATTGTGGTGCCCATGAAAACCAATCTCGGTCTCCGGCTTGAGGGCGGCGCGCATCGCGGCGACGCGGGCGCTGACGTCGTGGGGCAGCAGGTAGCCGGCGGAGTCGGTCAGGTAGATGCAGTTGGCGCCATAGCTTTCCATCAGCAGGCCTTGTTGGACCAGGCCTTCAGGGCTGTTCATGTGGGCCATCATCAGGAAGCCGACGGTGTCCATGCCCAGGTTGCGCGCGTGGGAGATGTGCTGTTCGCTGACATCGGCCTCGGTGCAGTGGGTGGCGACGCGGATGGTGTTGACCCCCAGTTCATGGGCCATTTTCAAGTGGTCGACGGTGCCGATGCCCGGCAACAGCAGGGCCGAAACCTTGGCTTTTTTCATCAGCGGGATCACCGCCGACAGGTATTGCTCATCGGTGTGCGCCGGGAAACCATAGTTCACCGAGCTGCCGCCGAGGCCGTCGCCGTGGGTCACTTCGATCAGCGGCACGCCGGCGGCGTCGAGGCCACAGGCGATGTCTTTCATCTGTTGCAGGCTGATCTGGTGGCGCTTGGGGTGCATGCCGTCGCGCAGGCACATGTCGTGAACGGTGATGCTTTTGCCGCGAAGATCCATGGTCGGCTCCTTATGCGTGGGCGGGTTGGGCGGTGGCTTGCAGCACCAGTTCGCCCTTGAGGATTTCCTCGGCGAACATCTCGGCGGTGCGCGCAGCGGCAGCGGTCATGATGTCGAGGTTGCCGGCGTACTTGGGCAGGTAGTCGCCGAGGCCTTCGACCTCCATGAAGATCGACACCCGGTTGCCGTCGAACACCGGGCCGTTGACCAGCTTGTAGCCGGGCACGTAGCGCTGCACCTGGGCGATCATCGCTTCGATGGCAGCGGTGATTGCCGGCTGGTCAGGCTCGCTTTCGGTCAGGCAGTGCACGGTGTCGCGCATGATCAGCGGTGGCTCGGCGGGGTTGATGATAATGATCGCCTTGCCTTTCTTCGCACCGCCGACCTTTTCCACGGCGCTGGAGGTGGTGCGGGTGAACTCGTCGATGTTCTTGCGGGTGCCCGGGCCCACCGATTTGGAGGCGGCGGTGGCGATGATTTCCGCGTATTCCACCGGCTGCACGCTGGACACCGCGGCCACCAGCGGGATGGTTGCCTGGCCGCCGCAGGTGACCATGTTGACGTTCATCACCCCCAGGCCCAGTTGCGCCTTGAGGTTCACCGGCGGCACGCAATACGGGCCGATGGCCGCCGGCGTCAGGTCGATCATCAACACGCCGAGGGCGTTGAGCTTGCGCGAGTTATGCGCATGCACGTAGGCCGACGTAGCGTCGAAAGCGATCTGGATCTGGTCCTCGAGGACGTGGGGCAGCAGGCCGTCAACGCCGTCGGCGGTGGTTTTCAGGCCCAGTTCGCGGGCCCGGGCCAGGCCTTCGGACGTGGCGTCGATGCCGACCATCCACACCGGCTCCAGCACATCGCTGCGCATCAGTTTGTACAGCAGGTCGGTGCCGATGTTGCCCGGCCCGATCAGCGCGCATTTGATTTTTTTGCTCATGGTGTTTGGCTCCAGGAAGGTGAAGAGGTCACGGGACAAATCGCAGGCTGGTTGCGCCGAGACCGCTCATGCTCAAGGTGATGCGGTCGCCCGCAACCACCGGCACCAGGGGCGCGAGGGCGCCGGAGAGAATGATTTCGCCACGGCGGAACGGAATGCCCAGTTCGCCCAGGGTATTGGCCAGCCAGGCCACCGCTGCGCAAGGGTGGCCCTGTACTGCCGAGCCGAGGCCTGCGCCTGCCGGCTCGCCGTTTTTCAGCAGTTGCATGTGCACGGCGGCGAGGTCCAGCGAGCGCGGATCGATGCGCTGGCTGCCGAGGGCGAACACCCCGCACGAGGCGTTGTCGGCCACGGTGTCCTGGATGCGGATCTGCCAGTCGGTGATCCGCGAATCGACGATTTCAAAGCATGGGGCGACCCATTGGCTGGCGGCCAGCACGTCTTCGGCGCTGATCCCCGGGCCCTGCAGATCTTCGCCGAGGATGAACGCGATCTCGCCTTCAGCCCGTGGCTGGATCAGGTTGTAGCGGGCCAGGCTGACATCGCTGCCGTCCTCGACCTGCATGGCATTGGTGAGGAAGCCGAAGTCCGGTTGATGGACGTCGAGCATCTCCTGCACGGCGCGGCTGGTGACCCCGATCTTCTTGCCGATCACTCGCTCGCCGAGGGCTTCGCGGCGTTGCAGGAACTGCAGGGAAATCTGATAGGCCTGCTCCAGGGTGATGTCCGGGTAGCGTTGGGTCAGGGGGGCGAGGGTCTGGCGGTTGCACAGGGCGTTGAACAGTTCGGCGCCAAGCGCGTTGATCAGGTGGACGTCCATGGCGAGGGCTCCAGGGGATTGAAAAAAAAGCCCGCCCCAACAGCGTCAGAGGCGGGCCCAGAGGAGTGCGTTAGCCGGGCCAGACCGACGAATCGGCGCCGCCATCGACATCGATGACCTTGCCGGTGACCCAGGCTGACGCCGGGCTGGCCAGGTACAGAGCCGCAGCGGCGATGTCCTGCGGACTGCCGAGGCATTTGAGCGGGGTGTTGTTTTCCATGACTTCGCGCATGGCGCTGGGCATCACGCCGTTGAGCGCTTCGGTCAGGGTCGGGCCGGGGGCCACGGCGTTGACCCGGATCTGTGGCGCGAAGTCCTGGGCCAGCAGGCGGGTCAGGTGGCTGAGGGCAGCCTTGGCGGTGCCGTAGGCGCTGAAGTGGCGCTGGGCGTAGCGCGCGGCCACCGAGCTGATGTTGATGATGTTGCCGCCGCCGGCGTCGCGCATCAGCGGCACGCACAGTTGGCAGAAGGCGTAGCTGGTGGCGACGTTGAAGGTCAGCACCTGGGCGAATTGTTCGGGGGTCATGCTCAGCGGGTCGTTGGGGCCGCCGCCACCGACGTTGTTGACCAGGTGGGTGATGCGGCCCAGTTGTTCGACGCTCTGGCGCACCAGGGCCTGGCGTTGCCCGGCATCGTTGACGTCACAGGCAATGGCCAGCGCGCGCCGGCCAAGGCCACGAACCTCCTCGGCGACCGCCTCGACCTCGGCCAGCGACCGCGCCGAGCACACCACATCGGCACCGGCCTCGGCATACGCCAGGGCAATCGCCCGGCCAATCCCCCGGCCGCTGCCGGTGACGATGGCGACGCTGCCGGGCATCTGGAAACGCTGCAAAATACTCATGGGCCCTTGCTCCGTGGGGTCGGTGGTTGATGGGCTCAATATCGCTGTGGCGGGAGGGAAGGGCATCGTCTTAATGGACTAGCGTGGGTGTCGGGGAGAAGAGCTTCGCTGCGATGCGGCGGCCCGACAAGCCAGCTCCTACGGGGGTATGCGTGATCCTGCTGCGACGCCGATCAACTGTAGGAGCTGGCTTGCCAGCGAAAAACCTGAGGTCGGCACGTACTTCCAGGGCGGCTGTGTGATCGTTGACGAGCTTCGCTGCGATGCGGCGGCCCGACAAGCCAGCTCCTACGGGGGTATGCGTGATCCTGCTGCGACGCCGATCAACTGTAGGAGCTGGCTTGCCAGCGAAAAAACCTGAGGCCGGCGCGTACTTCCAGGGCGGCGGTGTGATTGTTGAAGAGCTTCGCTGGCGAGCCAGCTCCTACTAGTCCGCTTTGACGATGAACGAATCTCCCTGCAACCCGATGATCCTCCTCAACTCGCGCAGTGGCGCAGTGAGATCGGGAGAATTGAGTGATGCACAGCTTGCGAGAAAAGACCCAGGACGAGTGTGATCTGCTGGACCGTGCACGGCGCCTGGTGCCGATGCTCAAGGCGCGCACGGCGCAGGCCGACAAGGATTTGAAAGTGCCGGTGGAAAGCGTCCTCGAACTGCAGGCCGCCGGATTACTGCGGGCCCTGCAGCCACGGGCGTTTGGTGGCTATGAAGTGGACCCGCGGACCTTCTTCGAGATCCAGACCATCCTCGCCGAGGGCTGCATGTCCACCGCCTGGATCTACGGCGTGATGGGCGTACACCCCTGGCAGCTGGCGCGTTACCCGATCGAAACCCAGCGCGAAGTCTGGGGCGAAGACCACAGCGCGCTGATCTGCTCCACCTACATGCCGGCAGCCCAGGTCACAGTAGTCGAAGGCGGCTACCGGATCAGCGGCCGTTGGGGTTTCTCCAGCGGCAGCGAGCACTGCCAGTGGGTGTTCCTCGGCGGCATCCTGCCACCGGACGGCGAGATGGCGGCCGAGCACGGCACCTTCCTGCTGCCGAGCAGTGACTACCGCATCGAACGCAACTGGGACGTGATGGGCCTGCGCGGCACCGGCAGCCATGACATCGTGGTCGAGGACGTATTCGTCCCGGCCCATCGCGTGCAGCGCACCAACAACTGGACCCTCGAAGCGACGCCAGGCCGCCTGGTCAATACCAACCCGATCTACGCGATCCCGTTCGCCCAGGTGTTCTCCCGCGCGGTCTCGACCTCGGCGATTGGCGCCCTGCAAGGGGCGATCAACGAGTTCCGCGACAACGCCGCCAAGCACATCGGCAAGCACGGCGCGCGCACCGCCGACGATCCAGTGGCGCAAACCGCGGTGGCCGAGGCGATCATTACCGTCGACAGCCTGCGCCTGGTGCTCGAGCGCAACTACCAGCACCTGATGGACCTGGCCCGCGCCGGCGACTACCCGGACACCGAGACTCGCCTGCTGTACCGCTACCAGTCGGCCTACGTCACCAACATCTGCGCCGAACGCGCCAACGACCTGTTGCGCAGCATGGCCGCCTCCGGCCTGTACAACACCAACCCGGTGGCGCGGCTGTTCCGTGACCTGCACCAGGCCCGTGGGCATATCGCCAACAACTACATGGCCTACGGACGCAGCTACGGTGCGGTGATGCTCGGCCTGCCCAACCCCGACCCTTATGTCTGAAGCCCGCGCGGCGGTTTGACCCCATTGGGTTTACACCGGCCCGTGTCGTGCGGGCCGGTGGTCATGAGTACCTGAGCTATGAACCATTATCTTCCCCTGCGCGTGGCGCAAGTGATCGAGGAAACCGCCGACGCCTGCTCGGTGGTGTTCGACGTGCCCGAGCACCTGGGCGAACGTTTTCGCTATCAACCCGGCCAGTTCCTGACCTTGCGCGTGCCTTACGAGGGCGGCTGGCTGCCGCGCTGTTATTCGTTGTCGAGCACGCCGCTACTGGATGAGCCATTGCGCGTCACCATCAAGCGCGTCCAGGACGGACGCGCCTCGAACTGGCTGTGCCGTGAGCTGCAGGAGGGCCAGATCCTCGAAGTACTGCCACCCGCCGGGGTCTTCGTGCCGCGCAATCTGGACGGCGACCTGCTGTTGTTCGGTGGCGGCAGCGGGGTGACGCCGGTGCTGTCGATCCTGCGTTCGGCGTTGCTCGCCGGCAGCGGTCGGGTGCTGTTGATCTACGCCAACCGCGATGAAACCTCGGTGATTTTCAAGGAGGAATTGAAGTTCCTCGCCAGCGTCCATCCCCAACGTTTGCAAGTGGTGCACTGGCTGGACTCGGTGCAAGGCATCCCCAGCGTCGGCCAACTGGCGGAACTGGCGCGGCCGTTTATCGATGCCGAGGCTTTTATCTGTGGCCCTGGACCCTTCATGGACGCCAGCGTCAGCGCCCTGAAAAGCCTCGGCATGCCGGAGCGCCGGGTGCATGTCGAACGCTTCGTCTCGCTGCCCGGCGAAGGCGAGCAGTTGCCGGTGAGCAGCAGTGACGCAGCGGTGGCTGCGCAGTTGGCGGTGCGCCTGGATGGCGAGGATTTCGAGTTGCCCTGTGACAGCGGCGAAACCGTGCTCGCCGCCATGGAGCGCGCCGGCCTCAAACCGCCGAGCGCCTGCCGTGTCGGTGGCTGTGCCTCGTGCATGTGCACCCTCGACAGCGGCGACGTCGAGATGCTGCTCAACGATGCCCTCGACAGCGGCGAGCTGGCCGAAGGCTGGATCCTCGCCTGCCAGGCCGTGCCCACCAGCGCGCAACTGCGCATCCGCTTTCCCGAATGAGCCCGAGCCCACGATGAATCAGAGCCTGAACCCTGTCGCAACCCCTGTCACCCTGGCCCAGCTGGTGTTTGCCAGTGCCGAGCGTTTTGCCGGGCGTACCGCCATCGAGGACAACGGCCAGCGCATCGATTTCGCCCAGTTGCCCGAACGGGTCATGGCCTTTGCCCGGGGCTTGATGGCCCTGGGTATCCAGGCCGGGGACCGCGTCGGCATCTGGGCGCCGAACAGCGCCGAGTGGATTCTCGCCGCGCTGGGCATTCAATGTGCCGGCGCGGTGCTGGTGCCGATCAACACGCGGATGAAGGGCCTGGAGGCCGCCGATGTGCTGGAGCGCAGCGGCTGCCGGGTGCTGTTTGTCCAGCAGCGCCTCCTCGACGTCGACTACCCGGCACTGCTGGCAGACCATCGTCCGGCCAGCCTTGAGCATTTGGTGATTTTCGAAGGCGATGCAGCGGCGCTGGCCTCGGACCTGAGCCTCGAACAGTTCCTGCTGGGCGCCGCGACCGTCGATGCCGAACGGGCGTTGCAGCGCGCCATGGCAATCGCTCCCGAGGCCATGTGCGACTTGCTGTTCACCTCTGGCACCACCGGCAAACCCAAGGGCGTGATGAGCGGCCATGGCCAGAACCTGCGGGCCTTCAGCGAATACGTCAAGGTCATCGGCCTGCTGCCGGGCGACCGCTACCTGATCGTCAATCCGTTTTTCCACGCCTTTGGCTACAAGGCCGGCTGGCTGACCTGCCTGATCGGCGGGGCGACCATCCTGCCCCATGCGGTGTTCGATGCCGAGCAGGTGTTCCAGCGCATCGCTCGCGAGCGCATCAGCGTGCTGCCGGGTGCGCCGACCCTGTACCTGTCGCTGCTGGCCCATCCGCGACTGAAACAGACCGACCTGTCGAGCCTGCGCATCGCCGTCACCGGTTCGGCGAGCATCCCGCCGAGCCTGATCGAGCGCATGCGCAACGAGCTGGGTTTTGCCGTGGTCACCACCGCCTACGGCCTGACCGAGTGCGGCGGGCTGGCGACCATTTGCGATCCGCAGGACTCGGCGCAGGTCATCGCCGGCACCAGCGGTCGCCCGATTGCCGGCACCGAGGTGAGCATCCGCGACCCCGACAACCAGGCGCTGGACGCCGGGCAGACCGGGGAAATCTGCCTGCGCGGTTTCCACATCATGCAGGGCTATTTCCAGAACCCCCAGGCCACCGCCGAAGCCATCGACAGCGACGGCTGGTTGCACACCGGCGATGTCGGACGCCTCGACGCCGCCGGCAACCTGATCATCACCGACCGCCTCAAGGACATGTTCATCGTCGGCGGCTTCAACTGCTACCCGGCGGAAATCGAAGCGGCGCTGATCCGTCATCCGGCCATCGCCCAGGTCGCGGTGGTGGGCATCGCCGATGAGCGCATGGGCGAGGTCGGCTGCGCCTGCGTGGTGTTGCGCGAAGGCGCGTTGCTGGACGAAGCGCAATTGATCGCCTGGAGCCGTGAGCAGATGGCCAATTACAAGGTGCCGCGCCAGGTGCGGTTCTTCAGCGCCTTGCCGCTCAACCCGTCGAGCAAGGTGGCGAAGAACGAATTGCGCGCGGCGCTGGCCGACGCGGCGGCTTGAGACGAGGAGGTTTCACCAAACGGACGATGTGCGCGCCGGCGGTTTTTTCCAGGCTGTGGCGACACCCGTAACCACAACAACAAAAAAGGAGAGGAGCATGTTTACGCGAAACACCGTTGCCCGTCGTTTGGGGAGGCCGGCGTGCGCTCGCACGCTATTGGCCAGCGCCATCACCCTCGGCAGTGCCGCAGCCAGCGCCGGGCCGAGCCTGCAGCTGGGCGAGGACACCACCCTGGATTCGACCCTGACGGTCAACTACACCGCCTCCATGCGTACCGCCAAGCAGGCCAACCAGTACCTCAACGACCCGAACAACGACGACGGCACGCGCAACTTCAAGCGCGGTTCGTTGATCAACAATCGCCTGAGCCTGTTCGGCGAATTGCAGCTCAAGCACGACAACCTCGGCGCGGTGCTGCGCGGCAGTCATTTCTATGACGACGCCTATCACCAGCGCAACGCCAACGACTCGCCGGACACGGTGAACAAGCTCGGGCACAACGACGGTTTCAGCGACAAGACCCGCGAACTCAGCGGCGGTCGCGCGCGGTTGCTGGATGCCTACGTGTACGGCAACTTCGATGTCGGCGAGACCCAGTACCTGTCGCTCAAGGCCGGCCGGCACCTGGTGGCCTGGGGCGAGAGCCTGTTCTGGTCGAACATCAGCCAGGGCCAGGCGCCGGTGGATGCGACCAAGTTCAACGTGCCGGGCACCGAGGCCAAGGACTCCTACCTGCCGGTGGGCCAGGTCTCGGGCTCCTGGTCGCTCAACGAAGACCTGGCGCTGGTCGGCTACTACCAATACGAGTGGGAGAAGACCGATCTCAACCCGGTGGGCGACTATTTTGGCAGCGACACCTTCGGCCCGGGCGCCGAGTTCTTCCGTCTCGGCAGCGGCCAGGTCAGTAGCCTGCCCAACGGCGCGGCGGTGGCCTTTGCCGGCGACAAGGACGCCAGCGACAGCGGCCAATGGGGCCTGGGCGTGCGCTATCGGATCACCGAAAACACCGAAGTCGGCGTGTTCCACTATCGCTACAACGAGCGCGTCGGCTCGATGTTCTTCGACTTCAGCGGCAGCACCCGTTACTCATCGCTGAAGAACATCGGCCACACTGGCGAGGCGATGACCTATCGCCTGGGCTACTTCGAAGACGTCAAGCTGACCGGCATCAGCTTCAGTTCCAAGGTCGGCGATTCGGTGCAGTACGCCGGTGACCTGAGCTACCGCGACGGTGCCTCGGTGTACCTGGACAACGGTGCGCCGACCACCGGGCAGATCTGGCAGGGCAACCTCAACACCTCGTACATCCTCGGCCCGAGCCTGCTCGCGCAGCAGACCACCTTCATGGCCGAAGTGGTGCACCAGCACATCTCCGGGGTCGACACGCTGACCATCAGCGGTGGCGGGCCTGGCGTCGACGGCACCTTCGACAACTTCGAATCGGACATCCAGACCCGCGGCTCGACCCTGCTCGGCATCGGTGCCTACATGGACTACCCGTCGGTGGCCACCGGCCTCGACCTGAGCACCAAAGTGGTGTGGACCCAGAACGTCGATGGCAGTGCCTACCAGGGCCTGGGGCGCGACGAGAAGCGCCTGACCGTGGGCGGCGACTTCAAGTACCTGGGCAATTTCCAGATCGGCATGACCTATGTCGCCTACCTGAGTTCGCCGGATGTCGCCCAGGGACGCCTGCTGGCGGACCGCGACTACCTGTCGCTCAACGCCAAGTACAGCTTCTGATGAACGCGGCGGCGTCACCCTGTGACGCCGCCGTCTGGTTTTAGCCATAACAATAATGAGAGGCCTGTCATGAACTCACGTCCGACCCCGTCACCGTTCAGCCCTGTGCAGATCGGCCCGTTGACCCTGAAAAACCGCTTCATCAAGGCCGCCACCAACGAGGGCATGAGTGCCGGCGGCGTGCCGTCCAAACAACTGGTCAAGCTGCACTCGGCGCTGGTTGCCGGTGGCACCGCCCTGACCACCGTCGCCTATTGCGCGGTCAGCGAAGACGGGCGCACCTTGCCCAACCAGTTGACCCTCAGCCAGTCCAGCCTGCCGCACTTTCGCGCGCTGACCGAGGGCGTGCACCAGGCCGGTGGCCTGGTCAGCGCGCAGATCACCCACGGCGGCTGCTTCACGTTTATCCGCGAGCGTTCGACCAAGCGTCCGTTGTCGGCCAGTGGTGGCTTCAACAAGATCGGCATGATGAGCGGCATGTTCCTCAAGCAGAAGATGAACGAAGCCGACATGCAGCAGGTGATCCGCGACTTCGCCCAGGGCGCACGCCTGGCGCGCCAGGCCGGTTTCGACGCGGTGGAAATCCACATGGGCCACGGCTACCTGCTCAGCCAGTTCATTTCGCCGATGTACAACAAACGTCGCGACCAGTACGGCGGCAGCCTGGAAAACCGCCTGCGCTTTCCGCGCCGGGTGCTGCGGGCGGTGCTTGATGCGGTGGGCCACGAGATGGCGGTGATCTGCAAATACAGCGTCACCGAAGGCGCCCGTGCCGGCAACACGGCCGAGGATGGGGCGCAGATCGCGCGCATGCTCGAAGAGGAGGGCGCACACTTGCTGGTGCTCAGCGCCGGGATGAACGCGGAATCGATCACCACCATGTTCGGCTCCTCGTTCCCCAAGGAAAACCGCGTGCAGCAGAAGAACAAGATCATCGCCCTGGCCATGGCGATCCAGCGGCGCACCGAGCCGACCGTGGAATTTCGCGAGCTGTACTTGCTGGAGCATGCGCGCAAGGTGCGGGCGGCGGTGAAGATGCCGCTGGCGTATCTGGGTGGGGCGAAGAGCCTGGCGAGCATCGAGCGGATCATGGCCGAGGGCTTCGACCTGGTCGCCATGGGCCGGGTGTTGCTGGCGGAAAATGACTACGTCGACAAACTCGCCAGCGGCGCCAGTCGCGACTCGATCTGCACCGCCTGCAACCGCTGCGTGGCGATGATGTACACCCCGGGTGGGACTTCCTGTGTGTTGAATGCGCCGGGGGATGCGGAGCTGAATCGGCAGCCGGCGGGGGGGTGATTGCGGCCTGATCTGCGGCGCTCATCGCGGGCGAGCCCGCTCCCACCGGGGATCTTGTGATCGGCCGCAGATCCTGTGGGAGCGGGCTTGCCCGCGATGAAGTTGATGTGGTGTTTCTGATGCCCTCATCACGGGCAAGCCCGTTCCCACACGGGGATAGCAGGCTGCCCTTGATCACCCGTTCTGCAGAAAATCAATGCAGCTGCGATTGAACAGCTCCCGATGCTCTACCTGCACCCAATGCCCGCAGCGGTTGAGGACCACGAAGCGCGCATTCGCGGCGCCGTCGATGATGCGCTGGGCGCCGCTGATGGGGTTGAACTGATCGTTGTTGCCCCAGAAACCGAGGATCGGGCACTGGATCTCGCCCAGGCGGGTTTCCATGTTCGGCACCAGCATGGTGCTGAACAGATTCTTCGGCTGGGTCACCGCCACCGCAACCCGTTCCTGCAGCAGGCTGTCCGGCAGGATCGAGTCATCGAACAGCTGCAGGCGCATCATGCTGCGCATCTCGTCCATGCCGATGGGGCCGGCGCTGAACAGGCTGACCATGCGCAGGATGCCGGCCATCTGGAAGTAGGTTTCCCGTTCTTCGACTCCGCCTGGCGCCAGCAGGATCAGGCTCTGCGCCAGTTGTGGCTGACGCAGCGCCAGGCCCAGGGCGATCGCGCCACCCAGGGAATTGCCCAGCAGGGTGCAGCGACGCACGCCGATCGCCTCAAGAAACGCCGACACGCAGTCGACGAAAAAATCCAGGTGGTACTGCACGTCCTCGGGCTTGTCCGAACGACCGAAACCCGGCAGGTCGAGGACGATGTTGCGATAACCGGCCGCAACAAACTGCGGGAAGTTGCCCTTGAAGTTGCTGAAGCCACTGGCGCCCGGGCCGCTGCCGTGCAGCCACAGGACCACCGGGCCGGTGCCTTCGTCCAGGTAATGCAGGCGCAAGCCGCTGTTGGGCAGCGTTGCGTAATGGCCGACGGGCAAGGGCAGGTCTACGGGTTGATTCATGGGGTACTCCAGGTTCTGCGAATGGGAGAGCACAGTCGCCTCGGCCGCGCTGTTGAAGGGGAACGCTGCGCCCGAGGCGATGTGCTCTGTGCATGCTCGCCCCGGGTGGCGCTCCCGGCATCGTCCGTTCAGACCACGCGACGCTAGTCCCATCGGACGATGCCGGCGCCGACCCTGGCCGCTAATCATGCAGGGGACGGCGCCACTGCACGGGCAGCGGGTCGCAGCGTATTTGCACATCTGGAGATTGCTGATGAAGTTACTCAACAAAGTGGCGTTCGTGACCGGCGCCGGGCAGGGCATGGGCCAGGCCATCGTCCGTGGATTTGTCGCCGAGGGCGCCAAGGTGGTGGCAGTGGATCTGAACCAGGCGGCCCTGGCCGAGAGCCTCGCCGACCTCGGCGACCAGGTGCTGGCCTTGGCCTGCAACGTCGCCGACAGTGCCTCCGTGGCCGATGCCATGGGCCAGACCGAAGCGCATTTCGGCGGCCTCGATCTGCTGGTCAACAACGCCGGCGTCGGCGCCCTCGACAGCTTCCTCGAAACCCCCGACGACAGCTGGGCGCGGGTGATCGGGGTGAACCTCGGCGGGACCTTCCTGTGCTGCCGTGAAGGCGCCAAGCTGATGATCAAGGGCGGCCGCAAGGGCGCGATCATCAACCTGTCGAGCACCGCCGCGCTGACCGGCGACGGCCCCAGCCACTACTGCGCCTCGAAGGCCGCGGTGATGGGCCTGACCCGTTCCATCGCCCGTGAATTGGCGGCCAGCGGCATTCGCGTCAATACCCTGGTGCCGGGCCCGACCAACACACCGATGATGGCCGGCATTCCTGATGAGTACATGCAGGCGCTGCTGAAAAACGTGCCGCTGGGGCGCATGTGCGAGACCGACGAGATCGCCAAAGTCGCAGTATTTCTCGCCAGCGAAGACGCCAGTTTCATGACCGGGCAGAACGTTGCCGTCAACGGCGGCATGGCCTTTATCTGATCGGGGAGACACGACTATGAGCAATCGTCTGCAAGGAAAAATCGCCTTCGTCACCGGCGCCGGTTCCGGCATCGGCGAAGCCACCGCGCTGCGCTTCGCCGAGGAAGGCGCCACGGTGGTCCTGTGCGGCCGCCGCATCGAGCCGCTGCAAGGCGTGCAGGAGAAAATCCAGGCGCTGGGCGGCCAGGCCGAGATCGCCGTGGCCGACGTCAGCGACGAGCAGGCCTACGTCGCGGCGCTGCACGCCACGGCCCAGCGTCACGGCCGGTTGGATATCCTGGTCAATAACGCGATGGCCTACACCTGGGGCGGCATCGACAGCATGAGCACCGCCGACTGGCACGCCAACTTCGCCACCACCGTCGACGGCACCTTCTTCGGCACCCGCACTGCAATGCAGCTGATGAAGGCCCAGGGTGGCGGCTCGATTGTCAACATTGCCTCGATCTGCGGCCTGTTCGGCACCGCGTGGATGGCCGGGTACTCGGCGGCCAAGGCGGCAGTGATCAACTTCAGCCGGGCGGCAGCCAGCGAAGGCGCGCCGGACAACATCCGCTGCAACGTGATCATTCCGGGGGTGGTCGATACGCCGGCCACCGCCGGCATGCTCGGTGACGCCAAGGCCCGCGGCAACACCGAGAAAGTCATCCCGATGAAACGGGTCGGCTTGCCGTCGGAGTTGGCCAACGCGATTCTGTTCCTCGCCAGCGATGAGGCGTCGTACGTCACCGGCGCCAGTCTGGCGGTGGATGGCGGGCGCGGGTCGGACCTGTATACGGTGTTCGAGTGATGAGCCTGGATAACGACAGCCTGCTGGCGCGCATCGATCGCCTGGAGTCGCTGGATGCGATCCGCCAACTGGCCGGCAAGTACGCGCTGGCCCTGGACATGCGCGACATGGACGCCATGGCCAACTGCTTCGCCCCGGATGTGCGTGTGGGTCGCGACAAAAGCGGCCGCGCGCACCTCAAGGCGTGGCTGGATGAAACCATGCGCAAGCAGTTCCACGGCACCTCCCATCATTTGGGCCAGCACATCATCGAGTTCAGCGATGCCGACCATGCCACCGGCGTGGTCTATTCGAAGAACGAGCATGAGACCGGGCCTGAGTGGGTGATCATGCAGATGCTCTACTGGGACGACTACGAACGCATCGACGGCCGCTGGTGCTTCCGCCGCCGCCTGCCGTGCTACTGGTACGCCACCGACCTCAACAAACCGCCGATCGGCGGCCTGAAAATGCGCTGGCCAGGGCGCGAACCCTACGCCGGCAGCTTCCACGAGCTATTTCCGTCCTGGGACGCGTTCTGGGCCCAACGCCCGGACAAGGACGCCTTGCCGCAAATCGCCGAACCGGCACCGCTGGAGGGTTTCCTGACCACCCTGCGGCGCGGGGCAGGTGATCCGAAGATCCGCGTGCGCTGACCCTTGTATCTGTAGGAGCGAGCTTGCTCGCGATGCGCTGGGTCAGGCACCGAGGATGGTGAATGTGCTGGCCTCTTCCCGAGCAGGCTCGGTCCCACAGTGGATCTATGTGGATGCAGATTCTGTCTTCGGCAGCGATCAAAACTGTAGGAGCGAGCCTGCTCGCGATGCGGTGTGTCAGGCACCGGTGATGGTGAATGAGCTGGCCTCTTCCCGAGCGGGCTCGGTCCCACAGTGGATCTCTGTGGATGCAGATTCTGTGTTCGGCAGCGATCAAAAGTGTGGGAGCGAGCCTGCTCGCGATGCGGTGTGTCAGTCACTGATGATGGTGGATGTGCTGGCCTCTTCCCGAGCAGGCTCGGTCCCACAGGGGATCTATGTGGATGCAGATTCTGTGTTCGGCAGCGATCAAAACTGTAGGAGCGAGCCTGCTCGCGATGCGGTGGGTCAGGCACCGAGGATGGTGAATGTGCTGGCCCCATCGCGAGCAGGCTCGCTCCTACAGGGGATTCGCGGCGGACGTGGAATTTGCGTTCAAGCGCAATCCGAACTGTGGGAGCGGGCTTGCCCGCGATGGCGGTGGGTCAGTCACCGATGAGGATGAATGTACCGGCCCATTCGCGAGCAACTCGAGCGCTCCTGCAATCAGCCGTTGACCCGCACTTCCCGCGGCATTCCAAGGGCTCGTTCGGCGATCACATTGCGCTGGATTTCATTACTGCCGCCGTAGATGGTATCGGAGCGAGTGAACAGGAACAGCGACTGCAAGCGATTGAGCTGGTAGGGCGCGGCGTCGAGGATTTCTGCGGCGTCGCCCAGCACGTCCATGGCCAGTTTGCCGAGGTCGCTGTGCCAGGTGGACCAGGCGAGCTTGTAGATCATTGCTTCGCGCCCCAGGTTGCCGTCCTGCGGGCCGGACAACATGCGCAGCGAGTTGTAGCGCAAGACCTTGAGCCCGGCCCAGGCCTGGGCGATGCGCTGGCGCAGCTGCGGGTCCTGGGCGGCGCCGTTGGCGCGGGCGATGCGGATCACTTCGTCCAGCTCATTCTGGAACTGCATCTGCTGGCCCAGCGTCGACACGCCGCGCTCGAACCCCAGCAGCGCCATGGCGATCTTCCAGCCATCGCCCGGCTGGCCGATCAGATTGTCGGCGTGGGTCACCGCCTGGTCGAAGAACACCTCGTTGAACTCGCTGGTGCCGGTCAACTGCTGGATCGGCTGCACACGGATGTTGTCCTGGGCCATCGGCACCAGCAGGAACGATAAACCGTGATGCCCCTGGCTACCCGGCTCGGTGCGCGCCAGCACGAAACACCAGTCAGCCTCGTGGGCCAGGGAGGTCCAGACCTTCTGCCCGCTGATCAACCAGTGTTCGCCGCTGTCGTCCAGCCTGGCGCGGGTCTGCACGTTGGCCAGGTCAGAACCGGCACCCGGCTCCGAATAGCCCTGGCACCAGTACTGGCTGCCGTCGAGGATCCCGGGCAACAGGCGTTGCTGCTGGGCCGGGGTGCCGAAGGCGGCGAGGGTCGGGCCGACCAGGCCTTCGCCGATATGCCCCATGCGCCCCGGGCCGCCGGCGCGGGCGTATTCCTCGTGGAAGATCACCTGCTGACTGATCGACAGACCGCGTCCGCCGTGCTCCCTGGCCCAGCCGACGCCGATCCAGGCGCCGCTGGCCAGCTCGCGTTCCCAGGCTTTGCGTTCTTCGGGATAGCTGTGCTCATCCCCCGGCCCGCCGCGAAAGCGCAAGGCCGCGAACTCGCCACTCAGGTGTTCGGCCAGCCATTGCGCGACTTCCTCACGGAACGCCTCGTCGGCAGCACTGAATCCGATTTTCATGCGTGTTCTCCCAGTAAATGTGCGGCCAGGCGCTCGCGGTGCAGCGCCGGATTCCCCAGCAGTTGTTCGCTGGCGCGGGCGCGTTTGAAGTACAGGTGCGGGTCGTATTCCCAGGTGAAACCAACGCCGCCGTGCAGTTGGATCGACTCGCTGGCGCAATGGAAAAACCCTTCGCTGGCGTGGATCTTCGCGGTGGCAGCCGCCAGCTCGAGCTCGCTGGTCACCGCCGCGTCACCCTGGGGATCGAGGCGTTCCTGGGCCACGCAGGCGGCGTAGTAGGCCGCCGAACGCGCGCATTCGACCTGCAGCATCATGTCGGCGCAGCGGTGCTTGATCGCCTGGAAACTGGCGATGGTGCGTTTGAACTGGCGGCGTTCGCCGATGTAGGCCAGGGTCAGGTCGAGGGCCTGTTGCGCGCCCCCGGTCTGTTCGGCGGCGAGGCCGCAGGTGGCGATCAGCAAAGTGTCGCGCAGCACCGCCCAGCCCTGTTCCGGGCCGCACAGGCGTTGCGCGTCGTTGAGCTTGACCTGCTGCAGGTCGATGCGCGCCAGGCGTCGGGTCTGGTCGAGGGTTGGCAGCGGCGTGCGGACCAGTCCCGGGGTGTCGGCCGGTATCACGAACAGGCTGATGCCTTGTTCACCCTGCGTACCGGGATCGCGGGCGGCGACCACCAGCAGGTCGGCCGAGGCACCATCGATCACGTGTGCGTATTGGCCGTCCAGGGTCCAGCCGTCGGGCTGCGGTTGTGCCAGGGTTTGCACACTGCTGGCGCTGAGTCCGGGGGTGCTGGCGAACGCCAGGGTGGCGCGCGCTTCACCGGCGGCGATCGCGCCCAGGCAATGTTCCTGCAGGGCTTCGTTGTCACCCAGCAACAGGGCAGGGGTGGCCAGGCAAGCGGTGGCGAAAAGTGGCGAACCCAATAGATAGCGCCCGCTTTGTTCGAGCAGGATCGCCAGTTCGACAAACCCCAGGCCCATGCCGCCAAACCGCTCCGGGACCATCAGCGCCGGCCAGTAGAGCTCCTGGCCGATCCGTTGCCAGACCTCCGGGTCATGGCCGTGCACGCTGCTCATCGCCGCGCGCACGGCATGCGAGTCGCTGGCCTGGGCGAGAAAGCGCTCGGCACTGTCGCGAATCATCAGGTGTTCTTCGGTAAAAGCGAACTCCATGGGGCTGTCTCTGCAAGGCGGATGGATGAGGTAAGTCTGGGGCGGGCGGGGGCGGTTGGAATCATTAAAACGGACTAGGGCCGGTGTCCTGTGAAGACCCTCGGTGGTTGGGCACCTTGTAGGAGCGAGCCTGCTCGCGATGAGGCCATACCAGCCACAAATGATCTGTCTGGCACACCGCCATCGCGACGGTGCGACGATTCGACAGGCTCGCTCCTACAGGGGGAGGGGATGCGGTTGATGGGCAGTGCTTAGTCTCAACGGACGATGAAGCCCGGCCTGGCGCTTTGCACAATGCACGCCACGCAAGCCCTTCAGCCCACGAGGACCCAGGCATGATCGACATTCGCGGTTTGAGCTATTTCGTCTCGCAGATCGAAAACCTCAGCCAATGGCAGCGTTACGCCGAAGACGTGCTCGGCATGCAAGTGCAGCCGGCGCCAGGTGGTGGCCTGTACGTGAAGATGGACGAGCGGCCGTTTCGCATGCTGATCGTCGAAGGCAGCGAAGCGCGTTACCTGGCCTCCGGTTGGGAGCTGGCCAGTGAATCGGCCTTCGGCGCCGCCCTGGAGCACCTGAACGCCAGCGGCATCGAACACCAGCCCGGCACCGCCGCCGAGATCGAGCAACGGGGCGTGCAGGCGCTGGTGAAGGTTACTGACCCCTCGGGCAACGTCCACGAGCTGAGCTGGGGCCATCGCTCCGATTGCCTGCCATTCGTCTCGCCACAAGGCGTGCCGCGTTTTATCACCGGCGACATGGGCCTGGGTCACACCGTGCTGCCGGCGCCGAATTTCGATGCGACCCTGGCGTTCGCCAAGGACGTGCTCGGCTTCGCGCTGTCGGACATCTTCAACTTCCGTCCCGACCCTTCGGCGCCAGCGATCCGCATTCACTTTTTGCACTGCCAGAACGCCCGCCACCACAGCCTGGCACTGGCCGAATACCCGGTGCCGTCGGGTTGCGTACACGTGATGGTCGAGGTCGATTCGATGACCGAAGTCGGTCGCGCCCACGACCGTCTGCGCGCCCATGAAGGCAGGCTGTCGGCGACCCTCGGCCAGCACCTCAACGACCGCATGACCAGCTTCTACATGAAAACGCCGTCCGGTTTCGACCTGGAATACGGCTACGGCGGCCTGCAGGTCGACTGGGCCGAGCACTCGGCCTTCGAATTCACCCGCGTGAGCATTTGGGGGCACGACTTTTCGGTCGGCCAACAGTAAGGGATTGTCATGATGAATAAACAACTGACAGCGGCCGATGCGGTCGCTCAACTGCGCGATGGCATGACCATCGGTTTTGGTGGCTGGGGTCCGCGGCGCAAGCCAATGGCGATCGTGCGCGAGATCCTGCGTTCACCGGTCAAGGACCTGACGGTGGTGGCCTACGGCGGCCCGGAAGTCGGCATGCTCTGCGCAGCCGGCAAGGTCAAGAAGCTGGTGTTCGGCTTCGCCACCCTCGATGCGATTCCGCTGGAACCCTACTACCGCAAGGCCCGCGAGGCCGGTGAGCTGGAACTCTTGGAACTCGACGAAGGCATGTTCCAGTGGGGCCTGCGCGCCGCCGGCATGCGCCTGCCGTTCCTGCCGACCCGCTGCGGCCTGGCCACTGACGTGACGCGCCTGAACCCGGAACTCAAGACCGTCCAGTCGCCTTACGCCGATGGCGAGGTATTGCTGGCGATGCCGGCGCTCAACCTCGACGTGGCGTTCCTGCATGTCAACGTCGCCGACCGCCTGGGCAACTGCCTGGTGACCGGGCCGGACCCGTATTTCGATCACCTGTTCGCCCGCGCCGCCGAGCAGTGCTTTGTCTCCTGCGAACAGATCGAAGAGCGTCTTGAACTGACGGCCGAGCAGGCCCGAGGCAACACCTTCGAGCGCTACCTGGTCAGTGGCGTGGTGCACGCACCCCTCGGCGCCCACCCGACCAGCTGCGCCCCGGACTACGGCTGGGACATGAAACACCTCAAGGGCTACGTCGCCAGCAGCCAGACCGAGAACGGCTGGCAAGACTACGTGCAGACCTACATCGCCGCCGGCGAGCAGGCCTACCAGGCACAGAACGGCGGTGCCGATTCCATGGGCGCCTTGCCCCTTCCCGTGTTCTGAGGATTCGCGATTATGTCTGCAACCTGTGATTTCACCCTCGCTGAATTGATGATCGTCGCCGCCTCCGAAGCCTGGCGCGGCAACGGCGAAGTGATCGCCTCCGGCCTCGGCGTGATCCCGCGCCTGGGCGCTAGCCTGGCCAAACTGACCCACAGCCCGGAACTGTTGATGACCGACAGTGAGGCGTTCCTCGTCGAAGAGCCGATCCCCCTCGGCCCGCGTGGCGACTTCGTGCCGCGCTACTCCGGCTACATGTCCTTCGAGCGGGTCTTCGAATGCGTGTGGGGCGGACGTCGTCACGCGATGATCGGCCCGACCCAGATCGACCGTTGGGGCCAGACCAACCTGTCCTGCGTCGGTGACTACCAGAAGCCGAAAACCGCGATCCTCGGCGTGCGCGGCTTGCCTGGCAACAGCATCAACCACCGCAACTCGTTTTTCGTTCCCAGCCACAACAGCCGAGTGTTCGTCAGCGGCGAAGTGGACATGGTCTCCGGCGTCGGCTTCCGCGCCGAGCGTTGGCCGCAAGGCGTGCGGCGCGACCTGATGGACATCCATTGGGTGGTCAGCGACCTCTGCGTCCTCGATTTCAACGGCCCGGAACGCGCGGTGCAGGTGCTGTCGCTGCACCCCGGCGTCAGCTTCGAACAGGTCCAGGACAACACCGGCTTCCCGCTGCTCAAGGCGGCGCAACTGCGCGAAACCGCGCATCCGACTGCGGAGCAACTGGCGCTGATCCGTCGCCTCGATCCCCACGACTACCGCGCCTCGGCGATCAAGGGCAACCCGCCCGGCATCCGCACGGCCTGAACCAGGGAGACGCCCATGTACAGCAGCGACAGTGAATTCATCGTCCGCGAGGACAAGGCCGTCTACGAGACGGACACCCCGGTGCTGTACAGCGTGGCCGAAGGCATCGCCACGCTGACGCTGAACCGGCCGAGCTTCAACAACGCGCAGAACTCGCAGATGACCTACGCCATCGACGCCGCGCTACGCCAGGCGGTGGACGACGACAGCGTCAAGGTCATCGTCCTGCGCGGTAACGGCAAGCACTTCTCGGCGGGCCATGACATCGGCACCCCGGGGCGTGACATCGACAAGCCGTTCGAGCGTGCGCACCTGTGGTGGGACCACACCAACAAGCCCGGCGGCGAGCAGCTGTACGCCCGGGAGCAGGAGGTGTACCTGGGCATGTGCCGGCGCTGGCGCGAGCTGCCCAAGCCGACCATCGCCATGGTTCACGGTGCCTGCGTGGCCGGTGGGCTGATGCTGGCCTGGGTCTGCGATTTGATCGTCGCCAGCGACGACGCATTCTTCCAGGACCCGGTGGTGCGCATGGGCATTCCGGGGGTGGAGTATTTCGCCCATCCCTATGAAATGAATCCGCGTATCGCCAAGGAATTCCTCTTTACCGGTGACCGCATGAGCGCCGCCCGGGCCCATGCGGTGGGCATGGTCAACCGCCTGGTGCCCCGTGAAGAGCTGGAACAGGCGACCTACGCCCTGGCCGCCGGCATCGCCCGCCAGCCGCGTATGGGCCTGGCGCTGACCAAGCAGGCGATCAACCACGTCGAGGACCTGCAGGGTAAACGCACCGCCATGGACGCGGTGTTCGCCTGGCACCACTTTGCCCATGCTCACAACGAACTGCTGTCCGGCGACAAGCTCGGTGGCTTCGACGCCAAGGGCATGGCGCAAGCCAACAAGCAGGCCGAGGGCGAGCGCCAATGAACCGCTGGCTCGATACACCGTTGACCACCGCCCTCGGCTGCCGCTACCCGATCGTGCAGACCGCCATGGGCTGGGTCGCCGACGCCAACCTGGTGATTGCCACCACCGAGGCTGGCGGCTTTGGTTTTCTTGCTGGAGCGACCATTGCCAGCGACCAACTGGAAGGCGAGATCCGCAAGGTGATCGCCGCCACCGGCGGCAGTAATTTCGGCCTCAACTTTCATATGTTCCAGGACAACGCTGCGCAGTGCGTCGACCTGGCGATCCAGTACCGCCTGCGTGCGGTGAGCTACGGCCGCGGCCCGGACAAACAGACCATCGCCCGTTTCAAGGCCGCCAACGTGCTGTGCATTCCCACCGTTGGCGCGCTGAAACACGCGATCAAGGCGGTGGAACTGGGTGCTGACCTGATCACCATCCAGGGCGGCGAGGGCGGCGGCCACACCGGCGGCGTGCCGAGTTCGATCCTGCTGCCCCAGGTGCTGGCGGCGGTCAAGGTGCCGGTGATTGCCGCCGGTGGATTCGCCACCGGCCGTGGCCTGGCTTCGGTACTGGCCGCCGGCGGTGCCGGGATCGCCATGGGCACCCGGTTTCTGATGACTCGCGAATCGCCAACACCGGCCGCGACCCTGGAACGCTACCTCAAGGTCAACGATCCGCAGCAGGTGCGTGTGACCCTGGCAGTGGATGGCATGCGCCACCGGATGATCGAAAACCGCTTCATCAATCACCTCGAGCGGGCCAGCGCCTTTGGCCGCCTGCGCATTGCCCTGGGCAGTGCCTGGTCGTGGAAACAGCAGACCGGCATGAGCCTCGGGCACATGGCGGCGGTGTTTATCCGTGCCTTGCGCGAAGACCCTGCGGCGCTGTCCCAGGTGGTCATGGCCGCGAACCAGCCGGTGCTGTTGCAGCGCTCGATGGTCGATGGCGTGCCGGACGAGGGCATCCTGCCCAGTGGCCAGGTCGCTGCGGCCATCGGCGAATTGCTCAGCTGCCGTGAAGTCATCGAAGGCATCGCCAGCGAAGCGCAACAGTGCCTGGATGCCTTGCTGGCGCGCAGTCAGCCCGTTTCCTCGAATCCACCCGTCAGCATTGGAGCCTCCCTGTGAACCAGGCCTTTAGCACACAACTCAATCAGGGCATCGCTGAACTGGTGATCGCCAAACCGCCGGTCAACGCCCTCGACAGCCAGGAATGGCAGGCTCTTGCCCGGCAGATCGAAGCCCTCGGTGCCGACCCCGAAGTGCGGGTGATCGTCATTCGCGCCGAAGGTCGCGGCTTCTGCGCCGGTGTCGACATCAAGGAACTGGACAAGCACCCCGAGCGCATCGTCGAGGTCAACGCCGGCAATTACGCGACCTTCAAGGCCGTGCACCGTAACCCGGTGCCGGTGATTGTCGCGGTGCATGGCTTCGTCCTCGGCGGCGGCATCGGCATCACCGGGGCGGCGGACATTGTCATCGCCTCCGAGTGCGCGACCTTTGCCTTGCCGGAAGTCGACCGTGGCGCCATGGGCGGCGGCGCGCATTTGCAGCGGCTGTTCCCGGTGCAAAAAGTTCGCTACCTGTTCTTCACCGGCGAGCAGATCGGCGCCCGCGAGGCCCTGCAATACGGCTTTATCGAGCGCATCGTCAGCAAGGAACAACTGCGCGAAACCGCCCTCGGCATCGCGGCGAAGATCGCGGCGAAAAGCCCGGGGATGATCCGTATCGCCAAGGAGGCCCTGAACGGCATCGAAGACGGCAACCTCGAGGACAAATACCGCTGGGAGCAGGGCTTCACCATGCAGGCCTATAGCAGCCCGGACTCTGCGGAAACGCGCCGGGCCTTCGTCGAAAAACGCGACGCCAAGTTCTGAGATAACGCCATGGACCTGACTTACACCCCCAAGCAAAACGCTTTCCGCGCCGAAGTCCGCGCCTGGCTCGCGGCCAATCTGCCGCGCGAGCCGCTGGCCAGCTACGACACCCGCGAAGGTTTTGAACAGCACCGCGCCTGGGAGGCCAAGCTGTTCGAAAGCCGCTGGTCGATGGTGATGTGGCCGGCCGATCTCGGCGGCCGTGGCTGCGACCTGATCGAGTGGCTGATTTTCGAGGAAGAGTATTACGGCGCCGGCGCGCCGATGCGCGTCAACCAGAACGGCCAACTGTTGCTCGGCCCGACCCTGATGGAGTTCGGCACCGCCGAGCAGAAACGCCGCTTCCTGCCACGCATGGCCGCCAGCCTCGACATGTGGGCGCAAGGCTGGTCGGAGCCGAACGCCGGTTCCGACATGGCGGCGATCACCAGCAAGGCCGTGCTCGACGGCGAGCACTACGTGATCAACGGCCAGAAAACCTGGTCGACCCGGGCGATCTACGCCGACTGGCTGTTCGGCCTGTTTCGCAGCGAGCCGGGCTCCAGCCGGCATCACGGCCTGTCGTTCATCATGGTGCCGCTGGACACGCCGGGGGTGAGCATTCGGCCGATCAAGGCGCTCAACGGCAAGGACGCTTTCGCCGAAGTGTTCTTTGACGACGTGCGCGTGCCTGTGGGCAATCGCATTGGTGCCGACGGGCAGGGCTGGCACGTGGCGATGGCCACCGCCGGTTTCGAGCGCGGCCTGCTGCTGCGTTCGCCGGCACGCTTCCAGGCCACCGCGCGCAAGTTGGTGGAACTGTACAAGGCGCACCGCGCCAGCGCCGACCGCGATCCGGGCCTGCGCGATGCGGTGCTGGAAACCTGGATGGGCGCCGAGGCTTATGCGCTGTCGGCCTATTACACGGTGGGGCGCCTGAGTCGTGGCGAGCAGATCGGCGCCGAGTCGAGCATCAACAAGATCATCTGGTCCGAGCTGGACCTGAAGATGCACGAGACCGCCATGCGCATTCTGGGCGCCCGTGGCGAGCTGGTGAACAAGGGCGCGCCTGCCGACGACGCCGCGGGCTGGCTGGAGGGCTTCCTGTTTGCCCAGTCCGGACCGATCTACGCCGGCACCAACGAGATCCAGCGCAACATCATCGCCGAGCGCATGCTCGGCCTGCCGAAATAAGGAACCGCCATGGACTTCACTTTCAACGATGACCAGTTGGCGTTCCGCGAAGCCATCAGTCGTTTCCTGATGACCGAAGCGGCCCCGGAGATGCTGCGCGAGATCTGGGAAACCGATGTCGGCCGCTCCCGCGACTTGCGCAACAAGATCGCCGAACAGGGCCTGACCGCGCTGTCGGTGCCCGAAGCCGAAGGCGGCCTCGGTATGGATGACCTGACCTGGGCGCTGATGACCCAGGAGCTGGGCTACTACGCGATTCCCGATTCCCTGGCCGACACCGCCTACGTCGCCGCCGGCCTGCTCGCCGCGTTGCCGAGCGAGCATCCGGCCCGGGCCGAACTGCTGCCGCGCATTGCCGATGGCAGCCTGCGCCTGGCCATCAGTCACCCGGTCAATGCGCTGGTCAGCGATGCGCCGTTGGCCGAAGTGCTGATCCTCACCGACGGCGATGACATTCACCTGGTGCCGCGCTCGCAGGTGGACGTGCAAAGCCACGTCAGCATCGATGCTTCGCGGCGCCTGGGGCAGGTGTCCTGGACGCCGACGGCAGCCACCTGCATTGCGAAAGGTGATCTGGGCCGGGCGTTGCAGGCGCGCTTGCTGGACCGTGGCGCGCTGTCGGTGGCCGGGCAGTTGCTGGGGTTGGCGCAACGCATGCTCGACCTGTCGGTGGACTACGTGGCCCAGCGCAAACAGTTCGGCAAGCCGATCGGCAGCTTTCAGGCGGTCAAGCATCACCTGGCCGATGTGGCCCGCTACATCGAGCAGGCCAAACCGGTGCTGTACCGCGCCGCCCATGCCCTGGCCCGTGGCGACGTCAACGCTGGCGCCTGGGTTTCGCAGGCACGGCTGGCGGCCAACGAAGCCAGCTGGATCGCTGCGCGCAAGGGCATCCAGGTACACGGCGCGATGGGGTACACCTGGGAAGTCGACCTGCAGATGTTCATGAAGCGCGCCTGGGCCCTCGATGCGTCCTGGGGCGACCGTGCTTTTCACAAGACCCGAGTCAGCGACTACCTGTTCGCCGACGCTACCGGCCTGGGGCCGGGACATACTTTCGAGGAATGAGTCATGGCCCAAGCCTATATCGTTGATGCCCTGCGCAGCCCCACCGGCAAGCGCAAGGGCGCCCTCAGCGCGATCCACGCCATCGACCTCGGTGCCCATGTACTCAAGGCGCTGGTGGAACGCAACGCGATCCCGGCCGAGGATTACGACGACGTGATCTTCGGTTGCGTCGACACCATCGGCTCCCAGGCCGGCGACATCGCTCGCACCAGTTGGCTGGCGGCCGGGTTGCCGCTGACCGTGCCGGGGACCACGGTCGATCGCCAGTGCGGTTCGTCGCAACAGGCCCTGCATTTTGCCGCGCAGGCGGTGATGAGCGGCACCCAGGACGTGGTCGCGGTGGGTGGGGTGCAGACCATGACCCAGATCCCGATTTCCTCGGCGATGCTCGCCGGTCAGCCGCTGGGTTTCAGCGATCCGTTCTCCGGCAGCGTTGGCTGGCGTGCACGCTTCGGCCAGCAGCCGGTGAACCAGTTCTACGCCGCGCAACGGATTGCCGATCACTGGAACATCAGCCGCGAGCAGATGGAAGCCTTCGCCCTGACCAGCCACGAGCGCGCCTTGGCGGCCACTGCCAGCGGCCGCTTCGCTCGGGAAATCGTCAGCTGCCACGGCCTGACGGTGGACGAGACCCCACGCCAGAGCAGCCTGGCGAAGATGGCCGAACTGCAACCGGTAGATCCGCAGTTCCCGTCGATCACCGCGGCGGTGTCGAGCCAGACCTGCGACGCCTCGGCGGCGTTGCTGGTGGTCTCCGAGGCGGCGCTCAAGCGCTACGACCTGACGCCGCGGGCGCGGATCCATCAGTTGACGGTGCTGGGTGACGATCCGATCTGGCACCTCACGGCGCCGATTGCCGCCACCCGCAAAGCCCTGGCCAAGAGCGGCCTGAGCATGGCCGACATCGACCGAGTGGAAATCAACGAAGCCTTCGCCTCGGTGGTGATGGCCTGGGCCAAGGAGCTGGATTACGACCCGGCCCGGACCAACGTCAACGGTGGGGCGATTGCCCTCGGCCATCCGCTGGGCGCCACCGGTGCGCGCTTGATGACCACGCTGCTCAACGAGCTGGAATGCAGCGGTGGCCGTTATGGCCTGCAGACCATGTGCGAAGGCGGCGGCCAGGCCAACGTGACGATCATCGAGCGTTTGTGATTTTTTCCTTTCTGGCCGGCGTTTCCGGACGTACGGCCCATTCGTGTTCAAGGAGTCAAGCATGTCCATTTGTGCAGACCGCACCGTGATCATCACCGGGGCCGGAGGCGGCCTCGGTCGCGCCTACGCCCTGGCTTTTGCCGCGCAAGGCGCCAATGTGGTGGTCAACGATATTCGCGCCGATGCCGCCGAGGACGTGGCCGGCGAGATCCGCGCCAACGGCGGCCAGTCCATCGCCAGCAGCGACGACATCACCACCCTCGACACCGCGCAACGCATCGTCGATGCGGCCTTGGCGGCGTTCGGCGAAGTGCATGTGCTGATCAATAACGCCGGGGTGCTGCGTGATCGCATGTTCATCAGCCTCAGCGAAGAGGATTGGGACATGGTCATGCGCGTGCACCTCAAGGGGCATTACTGCCTGGCCAACATCCTCGGCCGACGCTGGCGCGACCTGGCCAAGGCTGGTACGCCGGTGGATGCGCGGATCATCAACACCAGCTCCGGCGCCGGCTTGCAGGGTTCGGTGGGGCAGTCGAATTATTCGGCAGCCAAGGGCGGCATCGCGGCCTTGACCCTGGTGCAGGCGGCGGAGCTGGCGCGCTACGGCGTCACCGCCAACGCCCTGGCCCCGGCGGCACGCACCTCGATGACCGAAAGCGCGATGCCGGATGTGGTGAAAAAACCGGAGGACGGCAGCTTCGATGCCTGGGCCGCAGAAAACGTCGCGCCGCTGGTGGTGTGGCTCGGCAGCTCCGCGTCGGCCCATGTCAGTGGCCAGGTGTTCGAAAGCCAGGGCGGGCGGATTTCCCTGGGCGACGGCTGGCGCACCGGCGTGACCCGGGACAAGGGTGCGTTGTGGCGGGTCGAGGAAATTGGCGAAGCGGTAAACGCCATCCTCGCCGAAGCGCCAAAAGCGCAGCGGGTCTGGGGTAGCTGACCCCGACCTGTAGGAGCCGGCCTGGCGAAGGCGTCCTTGAGAACGCTGAAAGCTTCGCTGGCAAGCCAGCTCCTACAAGACTGCTTTCGCTGGCAAGCCAGCTCCTGCAAGGGGTGATCGCAGATTTTTGTGACCCGTAGGAGCCGGCTTGCCGGCGAAGGCGTCCTTGAGAACGCTGAAAGCTTCGCTGGCAAGCCAGCTCCTACAAGACTGCTTTCGCTGGCAAGCCAGCTCCTGCAAGGGGTGATCGCAGATTTTTGTGACCTGTAGGAGCCGGCTTGCCGGCGAAGGCGTCCTTGAGAACGCTGAAAGCTTCGCTGGCAAGCCAGCTCCTACAAAAGTGGTTTCTACCCCATTTTGACGATGTGCCCCCACCACCCCCCGGGTTCAACTACCGCCATTGATTCCTTCGGAGGTAGACCCTGTGAGACAAGCCCCCCCTTATGTGCCCGGTCATCAGTTGCTGGCCGGCAAGTCGGTGTTGATTACGGCGGCGGCCGGTGCCGGGATTGGTTATTCGGCGGCGCGGCGCAGTGCCGAGGAGGGGTGTCGGGCGCTGATGATTTCCGATGTGCATCCGCGTCGGCTCGAAGAAGCGGTGGAGCGTCTGAAGGCCGAGACCGGGCTACAGGCGATCTACGGCCAGCTGTGCAACGTCACAGTCGAAGACGAAGTCCAGGCCCTGGTGACCGCTGCCGAAGAAGCGCTGGGCGGGGTCGATGTGTTGATCAACAACGCCGGCCTCGGAGGCCAGAAGCGCGTGGTCGAGATGAGCGACGAAGAGTGGCAACGGGTGCTGGATGTGACCCTCACCGGCACCTTCCGCATGACCCGCGCCATGCTCCCGCACATGCAGCGCCGTGGCGCTGGGGCGATCGTCAACAATGCCTCGGTGCTCGGTTGGCGGGCGCAGAAGGAGCAGGCGCATTACGCCGCCGCCAAGGCCGGGGTGATGGCCCTGACCCGTTGCAGCGCCCTCGAAGCCGCCGAATTCGGCGTGCGGATCAACGCCGTGTCGCCCTCGATTGCCCTGCATGACTTCCTGAAGAAAGCCTCCAGCGAAGAACTGCTCGCCAGCCTTGCCGGGCGCGAAGCCTTCGGTCGTGCGGCGGAAGTCTGGGAAGTGGCCAACGTGATGATGTTCCTCGCCAGCGACTACGCCTCGTACATGGTCGGCGAAGTGCTGTCCGTCAGTTCGCAGCAGGCATGAGGATCCGAACATGACTCACGTTTTCAGCTCTGCCGAAGCGCTGCTCGGCGCCGAAGGCCTGGACCTCGGCCACACCGAATGGCTGACCATCGACCAGCAGCGTATCGACCTGTTCGCCGAAGCCACCAGCGACCACCAGTGGATTCACGTCGACCCGCTGCGCGCCGCCAGCGGCCCGTTTGGCGCCTGCATTGCCCACGGCTACCTGACCCAGTCCCTGGCCAACTTGTTCATGCCGCAGCTGATGACCCTCGAGAATATGGCGATGGGCGTCAACTACGGCAGCGATCGGGTGCGCTTTCCGGCGCCGGTCAAGGTGGATTCGCGGGTGCGTGGCAGTGGCCGGATCCTCCGCGCCGAACTGCTGGGCGATGCCGTGCAAGTGATTGTGCGCATCACTGTCGAAGTCGAGGGCCAGGCGCGCCCCGGTTGCGTGATCGATACCATCAGCCGCTACACCTTCAACCCCCATTCCAAGTGAGCCCGTCATGGACCAGAATGAAGTCGTCATAGTCGCCACCGCCCGTACCGCGCTGGCCAAGTCGTTTCGCGGATCGTTCAACGACACCGAGGCCCCGGTGCTCGGCGGCCATGTGGTGCGCGCGGTGGTCGAGCGCGCCGGCATCGATCCGGCGGAAGTCGAGGACGTGATCATGGGCGCCGCCGTGCAACAGGGCACCCAGGGCTACAACATCGGCCGGCTCTGCGCCTACACCGGCGGCTTGCCGGACAGCGTGCCGGGCATGGCCCTGGACCGCATGTGCGCCTCGGGCCTGATGAGCATCGGCGTCGCCGCCAAGGGCATCCTGGCGGGCGAGATGAACATCGCCATCGGTGGCGGCGTCGAGTCGCTGTCGCTGACCCAGAACAAGCACAAGAACAGTTACCGCTCGCAGTCCGAAGCGGTGCTGCAGGTAATGCCCAGCGCCTACATCCCGATGATCGAGACGGCCGAGATCGTCTCCCGCCGCTACGGCATCAGCCGCGCCGCCCAGGACGAATACTCCCTGCTGAGCCAACTGCGCACCGCCGCCGCGCAGCGCGATGGATTGTTCGACGAGGAGATCGTCAGCCTCAGCGTCGACAAGTTGTTGTTCGCCGCCGACGGCCAGCCCAACGGCCATGAGCGCGTGCAGGTCAGCCGTGACGAGTGCAATCGGCCCAGCACCCGCCTCGAAGACCTGGCCGGGTTGAAACCGGTGTGGAAGGACGGCAAGTGGGTCGGCCAGGGCGAATTCGTCACTGCCGGCAACGCCTCGCAGTTTTCCGACGGCGCCGCCGCCAGCCTGCTGATGAGCCGTGCCGAAGCGCGCCGCCGTGGCCTGACGCCGCTGGGCATCTACCGCGGTATCGCCGTCGGTGGCTGTGCGCCGGAAGAGATGGGCATCGGTCCGGTGATCGCCATTCCCAAGCTGCTCAAGCGCTTTGGCCTGGGCATTGCCGATATCGGCCTGTGGGAGATCAACGAGGCCTTCGCCAGCCAGGTCCTGCACTGCCGCGATGCCCTGCAGATCCCGGCCGAACGCCTGAACGTCAACGGCGGGGCGATTGCCATCGGGCATCCGTTTGGCATGTCCGGTGCGCGGATGGTCGGCCACGCCTTGCTTGAAGGGCGCCGGCGCGGCGTGCGCTACGTGGTGATCGCCATGTGCATCGGAGGTGGCATGGGTGCTGCAGGGCTGTTCGAACTGCCATAACGCATCGCGCTGCACATTCAATCCATGAGGGCCTGGCAGCCAGGCCCGCTGCTGGGGAAGGGTTATGCAAAGTTGTCTGGCCAATGCCGAGGTCCTCACGCAAATGGGCCTGGAGCTGGCGGAATACGAGCGGATCATCGGCAACATCTACGATTCGGCGATGGACACCCGGCGCCTGGGCGACTCGCTGCGCCAGATCCGCGCCCTGTTCAAGGCCAATTTCGTCACCCTGATCCTGCGGGTGCAGGACGAGCCGCTGCTGTCGCCGATGATCGTTGCCGGTGATGTCGAGTCGGGGGAGGGTGGCATCAACCACTATGCCTACTACGCCAAATCCAGCCTGTTCGACGGCCTGCACACCGACTCGGTGTTCACCGTCGACCAACTGATCAGCGACGCTGAATGGCGCCGTTCGGCGTTTTACCTGCTGTACTGCGAACCCTACGATTGTTTTCACATGCTCGGCGCCGATATCCGCATGCCGGACGGCGGCACCGTGCGCTTTCGCATCAACCGTCCGGAGAGTCATCCACGCTTCGCCGACTCCGAGCGGGCGATGTGCGCGATGCTCTTGCCGCACTTGCGTCGGGCGCTGCACATGCATGCCTTGCTCGATCGCAGCGAGTCGCTGGGCAGCCTGTATTCGCAGACCATCAACCGCCTGGCGGTGGCGACCATCGTCCTCGATGAAAACGGCACCGTGGTGCAACTCAATCCGGTGGCGCGGGAGATTCTCGACAGCCAGGACGGCCTGAAGATTGTCGGCGGGCGCCTCGAGGCGACTTACCCCAGCGACAATCGCGAGTTGTCGCGCCTGGTGCGCAACGCCTTCCAGCGCGCGAAGCAGGGCGTGGGCAAGGGCGTGCAGGTGGCCGAGGCGACCTCGATTTCCCGGCCTTCGGGGCAGGTCAACCTGGGGGTGGTGGTGGAGCTGATTCCGTCCCAGGAGCTGCTCGAAGGTCACGGCAAACCGACGGTGGTGGTGTACGTGCGCGATGCGGTGGGCAAGTCGCTGGTCAGCGCCGGCCTGACTTCGCAGCTGTACAACCTGACCCCGGCGGAAACCGCGCTGGCCCTGGAATTGGCCAACGGCCTGTCCCTCGAAGAAGCCTCGGAGACCTTGAATATTCGTCGCAACACGGCCCGGGCGCACCTGCGCTCGATCTTCTCCAAGACCGGCGTGCGGCGCCAGACCGAGCTGGTGCGGATCATGCTCAACAGTGTGGTGGCACTGGGCGCACCGCAAGCTGCCGTGGCGCAAGGCTGAGGTGAAAATGCGTTAGTCCGTGCGGACGATGCTGCCGGGCTCCTGGCCTGTCGATACTGGGCAACCCATGTCGAACCTGGAAAAGGAGAACAACAATGATCGGCAGTTATCAGTCCCCGGGCCGGGCCCTGGCACTACTTCTGGGATGCACGCTTGTCGCTCCCGCTTTTGCTGCGCCCGAGGACGTCGCGCGCCTGGGCCAGGACCTGACCTGCGTCGGCGCGGAAAAAGCCGGCAATGCCGATGGCAGCATCCCGGCGTTCAGCGGCAAATGGCTGGGCGTACCGCCCCACGTCGACTTCAAGGGCACCGGCAATCATCCGGTGGACCCGTACCCCGAAGAAAAGCCGCTGTTCGTGATCACCGCGCAGAACATGGCGCAGTACGCCGAACAGCTGTCCGATGGCCAAAAAGCTCTGTTCAAGCTGTACCCGAGCACCTACAAAATGCCGGTCTATCCGAGTCACCGCGATTTCCGCTTCGCGGATTCGGTGTGCCAGGCCTCCCGGGAAAATGCCAAGGTGGCGCGGCTGGTGGATGACGGCGAAGGGGTAGTGGGCAAGACCGGCGGCACCGCCTTTCCGGTTCCGCGCAGCGGCCTGGAGCTGCTGAAAAACGCCTCGACCTTCACCCTGCGTGCCTGGACCGAGGAGTACGTTTCCGACAACGCCTACGTGCTCAAGGACGGCAACATCAACTGGGGCCGCGTGCATTCGCGCAACCTGGCGCCGGGGCTGGAACCGGGCAAGATCGGCGAGACCACCGGCAACTCGTCGTTCTACCTCAACGAGACCCTGCTGCCGCAACGGGACAAGGGCGAGATCAACACCGGCACCGAGTTCTGGAACGACAAGACCGAGCCGCGCCAGTCCTGGCGCTACGATCCGGGCACGCGGCGGGTACGCCAGTCGCCGGGCTATGGCTTCGACATGTCGTTCCCCGGGAGCGGCGGTTCGCTCACCGTCGACGAGGTGCGGCTGTTCAACGGTTCCGGGCAACGCTACGACTGGAAGATTGTCGGCAAGCGCGAGATGTTCATCCCCTACAACACCTACCGCCTGCACGCGGCCAACCTCAAGTACGCCGACCTGCTGACCCCCGGCCACATCAACCCGGATGCGCTGCGTTTCGAGCGGCACCGGGTCTGGGAGCTGGAAGGCACCCTCAAGCCGGGTTATCGCCACCTCTATGGCAAGCGCAAGTTGTACATCGACGAAGACACCTGGTTCCCGATGCTCGCCGACAACTACGACAACCGCGGCGAGTTGTGGCGCACCTCGCAACTGAACTTCTTCTATGCCTACGAAACCCAAAGGCCGCAGGCCGGCGTCGGCCTGTACTACGACCTCAACGCCGGCAGCTACCTGGCGTTCAACCTGATCAACGAGCAGCGCAACGGCTACCAGTTGAACAAGCCGGGGTTCAGTCCCAAGGACTTCGGCCCGGAAGCCGCCCGGCGTTTCGGCCAGTAAACCCGGGGCAGGGCGCCTGCTTGCGAGCCGGGCGCCCATTGCGAGGGGCTCGCGTTTGACCTAGTCCAATTGAACGATGTCGCCCTTGCGCGGCTGCTCAATCATGTTTGCCATGGGATCACCCTGATTTTCATAGGGGTACTGCACGCCCCGACGCCTGCAATCGAGGAAACAATAACAATGACCAAACTCGCTGAACTGAACATCGAGACCGCGCAGCGTACTCACCGTTACGCGCGCGGCTGGCACTGCCTGGGCAACGCTGCCGACTACCGTGACGGCAAGCCCCACACCCTGGAAGTCTTCGGCACCCGCCTGGTGGCCTTTGCCGACAGCCAGGGCACCATCAGCGTGCTCGATGCCTATTGCCCGCACATGGGCGCCGACCTGTCCCAGGGCACCATCGAAAACGACCGCCTGGTGTGCCCGTTCCACCACTGGAAATACGACGGCGGCGGCAAGTGCGTGGAGATTCCGTACTGCAAGCGCATTCCGCCCAAGGCCAAGACCCGCAGCTGGCTGACCTGCGAGGAGAACAATCTGCTGTTCGTCTGGAACAACCCGGAAGGCCGTCCGCCGAAAGACGGCGTGATCATTCCGCACCTGGCGGAGATGGATGACCCGGACTGGATTCACGACTGGAACATCGACACCATGCACATCGAAACCAACCCCCGCGAGTTGGTCGACAACCTGGTGGATGCCCAGCACTTCGGCCCGGTCCACGGCACGCCGACCAAGTATTTCGCCAACATCTTCGAAGGCCACATCGGCCATCAGATCTTCCACGGCGACTCCGAGCGCCTCGGTGGCGACCTGATCGCGCCGTCGGCCTACTACGGCCCGGCCACCCACTTCACCCACATCAGCTCGATGTTCGGCGACGTGCGCATCCACGCGATCCTGCTCAACAGCCACGTGCCGGTGACGCCCAACAGCTTCGACCTGCGCTTCGGGTGCATGGTCAAGCGCATTCCGGGCTGGACCGAGGAGCAGAACCAGGAAGTGGCGCGGGCTTACGTCCAGGGCAACCGTGATTCGTTCTACCAGGACGTGGTGATCTGGAAGCACAAGATCCGCATCGACAAGCCGGTACTGGCCGAGACCGACGGCCCGGTTTATCAACTGCGTGAGTGGTACGAGCAGTTCTTCACCGACGAGGACCAGGTGCCGGCGAGCATGTCCGAGCGCCGCGAGTTCATCACCGTCGACGAACGCTGATCGCTGAAGGACCACCCCGGGCGGCGGCCATCACCGCCGCCCGGGGGCTCGATGGGAAGGAGCCGCTGGCCTGCCACTAAGAGAGCACTGACAATGAAAACAAGAAATCATGTTGCTTATTCTGTTCCCTTGACGATTCTGCTGCTGATCCTGGTCGCCGCGCTGGTGGCCCCAACCGAGCCGACCAACATCCGTTTGTGCAAGCAATACAGCCAGTGCGTGGTGGCGATTCCGAGTTTCAGTGGGTGGCCGGGGTTGCGTTGAGAACTTGTACGTCAACCCACACTGTAGGAGCGAGCTTGCTCGCGAAAAACCTGAGGGCACCGCGTGGATTCAGGATGCGCGCGTCATCGTTGACGTTCTTCGCGAGCAAGCTCGCTCCTACAGTAGGTCGATGCGCCACAATAAACGACCACCCATCCGCTAATTTTCGCGCCTGCAACGGGCCACTAGACTTGAGAGGGGGGATGAAATCAACGCACCTGAATCAGGAGATCTGTGATGAACAGAACATCTTGGCTGGCGTTGGTGGTGATCGCAGGGACTCTTTCAGGTTGTGCGAATCGATCTGAGATTGTCGATGTCCCCCTCGAGGCTACCGCGCAAAATCCCGAGCATATCGCTCGCGCCACCCTCAGTCCGGTGGGCAATCAAACCAGCATCCAGCTGACCCTCGGCGGCGTGCCGCACGACCTGGCGCTGCCCAGTCGTGTCGACACCGCCCTCTATGCCGGCAATTGCCAGCACCTCGCCGCGCAGCCGGCCTACCGTACCCAGCAGACCGACAGCGTCGACTACCCGTCGATGGCCCCGCGCACCCGCTACTGGGCCCAGGCGCCGGTGGCGCTCGGCGAACTGGCCAAGGGTGACTATGCCTTGCTGGTGCGCAGCAGCCCGGCGGACGGTAGCCGGCCACTGTTCTGCGGCAACATCAGCGCCGGTTAGACGCGCATCGAACTGTGGCCTGCGCATCTTCCGCCAGGCCATGGTGATGTCGGTTCACTCAGCCTTTTTACCTGCCGCCAGCGATCCTCCCAGCCAATAAAACCCGCCTCCGACCAACACAAACAGCACCAGCATCACAAAGATCGAATGCGCCGGCAGCAATGCCAATACCAACCCACACAGCACCGGCCCCAGCGCCGCGCCGAGGTTGCCGAGGTTCTGCGCGGCGTAGTACATGCCGCGCAGGTGGTTGGGGGCGATGTTGTCGATGAACATGAATTCGGCGGGGAACACGATGATTTCGCCGAGGGTGAAAATCGCCATGGCGATCACCCAGAGCAGCAGGCTGTTGGCCAGGGCGAAGCCGATCAGGCCGAGGATGAACAGCCCCAGGCCCGCCGTCAGCCACAGGTTCAGGTGACGCTGGCTGATGCGCCGGCCGATGCTGTATTGCAGGCAGATCACCAGCGTCGCGTTGGTGGCGACGATGCTGCTGATCACCCGGTAGGTGTTCTCGGGCGTGGTGGTGGTCACCAGGTACTGCGAAAGCCAGGCGGTGAACTGGCCGAACACCACGGCGCAGAGCAAGCCGCCGAGGGTGAAGCAGACCAGTCGCCGGTCACGCAGCAGGAGTTTGCCCACCGCCAGGAACGGCGCGGGCTGCGGGTCGAGGTTGCTCAGGCCACGTTCGCCCCAGCGCCAGTACGCCAGGGTAAACCCGGCGCTCAACCCGGCGGACAGCACGAACGGCAAGCTGATATCCAGCTGCGCCAACCCGGCACCCAGAAACGGCCCGACCGCATAACCAACGTTGGTCAGGGTGTACTTGATGGAAAACGCCTCGCTGCGCTCAGCCACCGGCAGCAGGTTGCCAAAGCCGGATTTGACCGCGATATCGATCACCGCATAGGCCAGGTTGATCGCCACCAGGCACAGGTAGAACAGCCACAGTTCGCCGGCGAGATAAGTGCCGAAAAAGCCCGTGGCGTACAGGCCGCTGAAGATCAGGATCAGCCAGAAGTTCGCCAGTTTATCCAGCAGGAAGCCGCCGTACAGGCTCAGCAGCGAGCCGATGATCAGCGTGCTGCCGACCACCAGGCCAATCTCGGCAACACTCAGGCCGAAGCTGGCGGACAGGTAGATCACCAGATAGGGCAGGGTGATCGCCCTGGCGAGGGTCAGCACGGTGGTGGCGACCAGCAGCAGGTTCACCGCCTTGGGATAGTGTTTCAGCGTGGCAAGCATCCGTGCCTCGTGGGTACAGGTTGATGGCGCACCAGCTTACTGCTGAATCAGCTTCTGATTTATGATGATTTTTACTCAACAAACTGAACTGAGTTCATCAATGCCGATGTTTTCCTCCGAGCGCCTGAAAGGGATCGATGTGTTCGTCTGCGTGGCCCAGGCGGGAAGTTTCAAGGCCGCCGCCGAGAAAATGCACCTGACCGGTTCGGCCATCAGTAAAAGCATTGCGCGCCTGGAGAGCCGGCTGGGGGCGCGGTTGTTCGAGCGCACCACCCGGCGCCTGGCGCTGACCGATGCCGGCACCGCGTTTTATCGCACTTGCACCGGCGTGCTGGCCGATCTGGAAGAGGCCGAACTGGCGCTGCAGGCCGAACTCAGCGAGCCCCGGGGTCGGGTGCGCATCGACTTGCCGGGGGCGTTCGGCCGGGCGCGGGTGCTGCCGATCATTCTGCGTTGGCTCGAGGAGCATCCCGGGTTGATCCCGCACATTACGTTCTCCGAGGGTTTTATCGAGCCGTTCCAGGAGGGCGTGGAGGTGGCGGTGCGCATTGGTGGTGCCGACATCTGGCCGGACTCGGTGGGCTACCGCTATCTTGGCCGTGAGTGGCATGTGCTGTGTGCCGCGCCCGCGTACCTGGCCAGGCGCGGTACGCCATTGACCGAGCGCGATCTGGATACTCACCAGTGCATCGCCTTTGGCTGGGTGGACGGTAATGTCAGCCCCTGGAGTTTTGCCGCCGACCCCGACGGCGCAACCCAGCGCCGGCCCGTGCCTGCCCGGTTGGTGCTGGGCAATGGCGAAGCGTTGCTGATGGCCGCCGTAGCGGGCAATGGCATTGCCCAGTTACCCTCGTGGCTGATCCAGCAGCAACTGGCCGACGGTACCTTGGTCGAAGTCCTGCCGCACCTCGCCAGCGAAGGCCTGCCGATCCATCTGGCGTGGATCAAGAGCCGCCAGGCCTTGCCCAGGGTCGGTGCCTTGCTGCAGGTGCTGGCGGCTGAATTGACCGCGCAATGACTCATCCACCCCGCGTTTGAAGGAGCTACCCGTGACAACAGGACACTGTCTGTGCACCGCCGTGCGCTTTTCCCTCAAGGTCGAACCTCGGTTCTTCTACCGTTGCCATTGCAGCCTGTGCCGTCTGCAGACCGGGGTCGGGCATAACCTGGCGACCCTGGTCAGGGCCGAGGATTTTCAATGGCAGCAGGGGCATGAGTTGATCCGCAGTTGGCAAAAGCCCAGTGGTTACCGCAATGACTTCTGCGGCCAATGTGGCTCCACCGTGCCCAATCCGCTGCGCGAATCGCCCTATGTCTGGGTTCCCCTGGGACTGCTCGTCAGTGCGCTGGAAATGAGTTGTATCGGCGACTTCTGCAGCGCCGACGCCATGCCCTGGGACGAGCATCGTTGCGCCCACAGCTTTGGCGGGGCGACGCCGTCGCTGGAATTTTTGCTGGACAGATTGCAGGTCAATCAAGGGGCAATTGCTTTTGAGCAACAGGATGCGAGCTAAAATAGTGGATAACCTTCGCGCTGCAACGCCAACCTTTTAACGGCACCGACGCCCGGTGCCCGAGTCACGGGAGAACACTCATGTCCAAGCTGCGGATTTCAACAGTGATGGCGGCGATTGTGCTCATGCTCTCGACCCAGCTCGCCTGGGCCACCGAGCAGGGCCAACAGCGCCGCGCCGCGCGTGATGTGCGCCAGGAGACACGCCAGGACGCGCGCCAGACCAAGCACGACTGCCGCGCCGCCGACCAGAAAAACAACCCGCAATGCCGCCAGGACAAGCGCCAGACCAAGCAGCAGGGACGCGAACAGGCGCGGGATATCAAGTATTGAGGGGTAGAAAGCGATCAAAACTGTAGGAGCAGCCCGGGCGGCGTTCCGCTGCTGGCGATGGCGGTGTGTCAGGCGGAGCATGTGCTGCATCTGCCGGCCTCTTCGCGAGCAAGCTCGCTCCTACAGGGATTGATGGTGAACACAGAATTTGTGTTCGACCGGGGTCAACCGGGCGGCGTTCCGCTGCTGGCGATGGCGGTGTGTCAGGCGCTGCATGTGCTGGATGTGCCGGCCTCTTCCCGAGCGGGCTCGGTCCCACAGGGATTGGTGGGGAGCCCAGAATTTGCGTTCACCGGCGGCCAAGGGCGGATCCCTCCGGTTTTGGAATCGTTACGCCTACCGTAACGATTCACCGTTGAGCTTGATTGATGCCTTCACCCCTTGCTCCTAATGTGGCTCCACGACAGCGAACCCCGTGGAGTGAGCATGACAACAACAATATCCCCCGACTCGCGCTGGACGCGCCGACGCAGCGAAAAGCAGCGGCGGCTCGAGCAGGTGCGTGGCCTGGCCGACGGTGTGGTGTTGCCCACCGATAACATCGTCGCCGCCCTGCAGGCGCTGATCCTTCCGGGCGACCGCGTGGTGCTCGAAGGCAATAACCAGAAGCAGGCGGACTTTCTTTCGCGCTCCCTGGCCAAGGCCGATCCGGCGATCCTGCATGACCTGCACATGATCATGCCCAGCGTCGGCCGCGCCGAGCACCTCGACCTGTTCGAACGCGGCATCGCCCGCAAGCTCGACTTCTCCTTCGCCGGCACCCAGAGCCTGCGCATCAGCCAGTTGCTCGAAGACGGCCTGCTGGAAATCGGCGCGATCCACACCTACATCGAACTCTATGCGCGGCTGGTGGTGGACCTGATTCCCAACGTCGTGCTTTCGGCCGGTTTCATGGCCGACCGCGCCGGCAACATCTACACCGGACCAAGCACCGAAGACACCCCGGCCCTGATCGAACCGGCCGCCTTCAGCGACGGCATCGTGATCGTCCAGGTCAATCAACTGGTGGACGACGTCAGCGAGTTACCACGGGTGGATATTCCCGCCTCCTGGGTCGACTTCGTGGTGGTCGCCGATAAGCCGTTCTACATCGAGCCCTTGTTCACCCGCGATCCCCGGCACATCAAGCCGGTGCACGTGCTGATGGCGATGATGGCGATTCGCGGGATCTATGAAAAACACAACGTGCAGTCGCTCAACCACGGCATCGGCTTCAACACCGCCGCCATCGAACTGATCCTGCCGACCTACGGCGAATCCCTTGGCCTCAAGGGCAAGATCTGTCGCAACTGGACGCTCAATCCGCACCCGACGCTGATCCCGGCGATTGAAAGTGGCTGGGTCGAAAGCGTGCATTGCTTCGGCACCGAACTGGGCATGGAACATTACATCGCCGCGCGCCCGGATGTGTTTTTCACCGGCCGCGACGGTTCATTGCGCTCCAACCGCATGGTCTGCCAACTGGCCGGGCAATACGCCGTCGACCTGTTTATCGGCGCTACCTTGCAGGTCGACGGCGACGGCCATTCCTCCACCGTGACCCGCGGTCGCCTGGCCGGTTTCGGCGGCGCGCCGAACATGGGCCATGACCCGCGCGGCCGGCGCCACGGCACCCCGGCGTGGCTCGACATGCGCCACGGCGACGGCCCTGAAGCCCTGCTTGAACGTGGCAAGAAACTGGTGGTGCAGATGGTCGAGACGTTCCAGGAGGGCGGCAAACCGACCTTCGTCGAGACCCTGGACGCGGTCGAGGTGGCGAAGAAAAGCGGCATGCCGCTGGCGCCGATCATGATCTACGGCGACGACGTCACCCACCTGCTGACCGAAGAAGGCATTGCCTACCTGTACAAGGCGCGCTCGCTCGAAGAGCGCCAGGCGATGATTGCCGCCGTGGCCGGGGTCACCGCCATCGGCTTGCGGCACAACCCCAAGGACACCGCGCGGATGCGCCGCGAAGGCTTGATCGCCTGGCCCGAAGACCTCGGTATCCGCCGCACCGATGCCAGCCGCGAACTGCTGGCGGCGAAAAGCGTCGCCGACCTGGTGCAGTGGTCCGGCGGTCTGTACAACCCGCCCGGCAAATTCAGGAGCTGGTAATGCACGCACTCAATCTGCAACCTCAAGCATTGTGCCTGGCCCAGCAACTGGCTGACCTGGCGGTGGACGCGCTGATCGACGAGGCCGACCTGTCGCCCAAGCCGGCGCTGGTGGATCGGCGCGGCAATGGCGCCCACAGCGATCTGCACCTGGGCCTGATGCACGCTTCGGCGTTGTCGCTGTGGCCGGCGTTCAAGTCCATGGCCGATGCCGCCCTCGACCTCGGGCGCATCGACCTGCCGTTGCGCGAAGCCCTGGGGCGCATTGGCCGCGACGGCGAGCAAGCAATGCTCACCACTACCGCCGGGGTCAATACACACCGTGGCGGCATCTGGGCCCTGGGCCTGCTGGTCGCCGCCGCGGCTCTCGATCCGCAACGCTTGAGTGCCGGCGCCTTGACCCTGCGCGCCGCACGCCTGGCCTTGCTCGAAGATCGGTATGCGCCACGGCCATTGAGTCATGGCGCGCAAGTGGCCCTGCGGTATGGCGTGCGTGGTGCCCGCGAAGAAGCGCAACAGGGCTTCCCGGCAGTGACCCAACGCGCGCTGCCACAACTGCAACGCAGCCGCGCCGCCGGCCATGGCGAGCAGAACGCACGGCTGGATGCCTTGCTGGCGATCATGAGCCAACTGGACGACACCTGCGTGCTGTATCGCGCCGGCACTCAGGGCCTGTTGACCATGCAACGCGGCGCGCAAGCCGTGCTCGATGCCGGCGGCAGTGCCAGCCTCGCCGGGCGTCGACTTTTGCACGAGTTGGACCACCAATTAATCGCATTGAATGCCTCGCCCGGTGGTGCTGCGGACTTGCTCGCAGCCTGCCTGTTCATCGACCGCGTCGAATCGGGCGGCCTCAATCAGGGAGTGTTGTGATGCAAACCTTGTCCTTTGAATTTGCCGCCGGGCAACCGCCACGGGGCCGCGCGCTGGTCGGCTGTGTCGGCTCCGGCGACCTGGAAGTGCTGATCGAACCGGGCCAGCCGGGCACCTTGAGTATTCGTGTGCAGACCTCGGTGAATGGCAGCGAGCAACGCTGGCAGCACCTGTTTGCGCGGATGTTCGAGGGCCAGGTGCCTGCGGCGATGGCCATCGACATTCATGATTTCGGCGCCACCCCCGGCGTGGTACGCCTGCGCCTGGAGCAGGGTTTCGAGGAGCTCGGCCATGACTGATACCCAGGCTTTGTTGAACCAGCACAGTTTTGTCGAACTGGGTGCCCGGCAACGCGCCAAGGCCTTGCTCGACGCTGGCAGTTTTCGCGAATTGATCGACCCGTTCCAGCGCGTCATGTCGCCCTGGCTGGAGCGCCAAGGCGTGGTGCCGCAAGCCGATGACGGGGTGGTGATCGCCAAGGGCAATATCGGCGGTTTGCCGGTGGTGATCGCGGCCATCGAAGGCGCGTTCCAGGGCGGCAGCCTCGGTGAAGTCGGCGGGGCGAAGATTGCCGGGGCGCTGGAGCTGGCCGCCGAGGATAACCGCAACGGCATCGCCACCCGCGCGGTGCTGCTGCTGGAAACGGGCGGGGTACGGCTGCAGGAAGCCAACCTCGGGCTGGCGGCGATTGCCGATATTCACGCGGCGATTGTCGAGCTGCGTCAGTACCAGCCCGTGGTGGGGGTGGTGGCGGGCAGTGTCGGCTGCTTTGGCGGCATGTCGATTGCAGCGGGGTTGTGCAGTTATCTGCTGGTGACCCGCGAGGCCCGTCTCGGCCTCAACGGCCCGCAGGTGATCGAACAGGAAGCCGGGCTCGAGGAATACGACTCCCGCGATCGGCCCTTCATCTGGAGCCTGACCGGTGGCGAGCAACGTTTTGCCAGCGGCCTGGTGGATGCCTATGTGGCGGACGACGTGGCGCAGATTCGCGATCAGGTCGAGGCGTTGCTGCAACAGGGTTTACCGGAGCAACAGCGCAGCCGCCGGAGTGCCTGGTACCTTCAGCGCCTGGCGAGTCTGGACGCGAGCCCACAAATCGAGCCGGCAACGGTGCGCGCGCTGTATCAAGGAGAGCGGTCATGAGTGCTTATTCCCTGCGGGGCTTGAACTGGTTCAACGCCTTGAGCGCCGGTAGCGAAGGGGTTGAAGGCTTGCCGGCTTCGTTGCGGGTCGCCGATGGTCGGGTGGCGGATCAGCCGGTGCGCTGGATTGCCGTGGTTGCTGATCCTGACAACCGCTTTGTCCGCGCCCGTCAGGGCGAGGTCGGCCTGCTTGAAGGCTGGGGCCTGGCCAAGGCTGTGGATGAGGCGATCGAGGCCGACCAGGGCAATCCAGACAAGCGCGCGATCATCGCCATTGTCGATGTGCCTAGCCAGGCGTACGGTCGCCGCGAGGAAGCCCTGGGCATCCATCAGGCATTGGCCGCTGCTGCCGACAGTTACGCCCGGGCGCGTCTGGCCGGGCATGCGGTGATTGCATTACTGGTGGGCAAGGCCATGTCCGGGGCATTCCTGGCCCATGGTTATCAGGCCAATCGCTTGATCGCCCTGCGTGATCCGGGGGTGATGGTGCATGCCATGGGCAAGGCGTCGGCGGCGCGGGTGACCCTGCGCAGCGTCGAAGAGCTGGAAGCGCTGGCGGCCAGTGTGCCGCCGATGGCCTATGACATCGACAGCTATGCCAGCCTCGGCCTGCTTTGGGAGACCCTGTCGGTGGAGCGCATCGAGCAGCCGAGCGAGGACGATCTGGCACGGGTACGACACTGCCTGGCCCAGGCGATTGCCGATGTCGCCCGCAGCGGCACGGATTTGCACGGACGGTTGGGGGCGAGCAATCGCGCCGCCTCTAGCCGGGTCCGCCAACTGTTGCGCGAGCAATGGTGAGCGCGGTGCTGGCCCACGACCTGCTCTGGGGCATGGATCCGGCGCAGTTGCCTGCGGATGCGCCGGCCTGGGCATCCGCGGTGCTGACCGAGGGCCAGCCGGTGGTGGTGCGCCGCGCACTGGCGGCAGCGGGTCAGGTGGCGGTCGGTGTGCGTGGCTCATTGCGCGAGCAGCGCTACGCCTGCTTCATGGCGGTCGAGTCGATCAGCCGCTGCGTACGGCCTGAAGAGGTGTGTCACGTTAAGTGTGCGCGTGATCTGCCGGTACTCAGGGCGCTGGAGCAGGTACGCGGGCTGCTCGATGACAGTGGGTTGATCTGGGGTGTCGGTGGCAGCGCCGGTTTTGAATTGGCCACGGGCCTGTGGGCGCTGCATGTGCACAGCGACCTGGATTTGATTCTGCGCACCCCTGAACCCCTGGATCGGGACCTGGCGCGGGCCCTGTTGCAGCAACTTGAAGCGGTCGAGTGCCGGGTCGATCTGCAATTGCAGACGCCCCAAGGCGCCGTGGCGCTGGCCGAGTGGGCCGGCATGTCGAGTCGGGTGTTGCTGAAGAACGCCCGTCAGGCCTGCCTGGTCAGTGATCCGTGGCAGCCACTGGAGTGTGCAGCGTGAGCAGCTTGCTGGTGTTTCCCGGCCAGGGTGCGCAACAGCCAGGCATGCTCCACGGCTTGCCTGTGGATACCCTGGAAGAGGCCAGTGATTTACTCGGCGAGGACGCACTGCAGCTGGACTCGCCGCAGGCCTTGCAATCGACCCGGGCGGTGCAGTTGTGTTTGTTGATTGCGGGCGTCGCCGCCTCACGGCAGTTGTTGCAAGAGGAACTGGCGGTCGACTACGTGGCGGGCCTGTCCATCGGTGCATATCCGGCGGCGGTGGTGGCGGGTGCGCTGGGCTTTGCCGATGCGCTGAAACTGGTCAGCCTGCGTGGCGAGTTGATGCAGCAGGCCTACCCGCAGGGTTATGGCATGACCGCGATCATCGGCCTGGAATTGGCAGCCGTCGAAAGTTTGCTGGCCCAAGTCCATAGCGCGGCGACGCCGGTGTACCTGGCCAATATCAATGCTGACAACCAGTGTGTGATTGCCGGCAGTGATGCGGCCATGCAGGCGGTGGCCGAGTTGGCCCGCAAGCAGGGCGCAGGACTGGCCAAACGCCTGGCGGTCAGTGTGCCGTCGCACTGCCCATTACTGGCACAGCCGGCGCAGGCATTGGCCGAGGCGTTCGCTCAGGTGGACATGCGCCTGCCGCGCCTGGCCTACCTGAGTGGCAGCCGCGCGCGGCCGATTCGTTCGGTCGAGGCGCTGCGCGATGACCTGGCGTTCAACATGTGCCGGGTCGTCGATTGGCGCGGCACGGTGCAGGGCGCCTATGAGCGTGGCGTGCGCCTGCAGATTGAAATGCCGCCCGGTGCGGTGCTGACCGGGCTGGCGCGACGGGTGTTTGCCCAGGGCACTGTGATGGCGTTTGCCGGCGCGCGCCTGGACACCCTGCAAGCGCTGTTGCGAGAGGAGGGAAGCCGCCACTCCTAGACCGCGATGCAAGGCTTCGAACAACAAAAACAACAGACAACGATGCATTTCGAGGAAGACGACGATGATTATCTACGGTGTGGCGCTGTTGGCGATTTGTACGCTGGCAGGGGTGATAGTGGGTGACATGCTGGGTGTGTTGCTGGGGGTGAAATCCAACGTCGGCGGGGTGGGGATCGCGATGATCCTGCTGATCTGCGCCCGGCTGTGGATGCACAAGCGTGGCGGCCTGAGCCACGAATGCGAAATGGGCGTCGGCTTCTGGGGCGCGATGTACATCCCGGTGGTGGTGGCCATGGCCGCCCAACAGAATGTGGTCACCGCGTTGCACGGTGGCCCGGTGGCGGTACTCGCGGCCATCGGCTCGGTGCTGCTGTGTGGCGGCACCATTGCCCTGATCAGTCGCACCCACAAGGGTGAACCGTTGCCGGCTCTGCCGAACGACCTGACTGCCACCCCGACTGGAGCACGCTGATATGTGGGACATCATCGAGAAAGGTCTGGAGCATAACGGTCTGGTCACCGCCTTCGCGTTTGTCGGCGTGATCATGTGGATTTCGGTGGTGCTGTCCAAGCGCCTGACCTTCGGGCGCATCCATGGCTCGGCGATTGCCATCGTCATTGGCCTGGTGCTGGCTTGGGTCGGCGGCACCATGACCGGTGGGCAGAAAGGCCTGGCGGACCTGACGCTGTTCTCCGGGATCGGCCTGATGGGCGGGGCGATGCTCCGCGATTTCGCTATCGTCGCCACGGCTTTTGAGGTGCAGGCCACGGAAGCGCGCAAGGCCGGCATGATCGGCGTCGTCGCCTTGCTGCTGGGCACCGTGCTGCCCTTTATCGTCGGCGCCAGCATCGCCTGGCTGTTCGGCTATCGCGACGCGGTGAGCATGACCACCATCGGCGCGGGCGCGGTGACCTACATCGTCGGGCCAGTGACCGGCGCGGCGATTGGCGCCAGTTCCGACGTGGTTGCGCTGTCGATTGCCACCGGCCTGATCAAGGCGATCCTGGTGATGGTCTGCACGCCCATGGCGGCGCGCTGGATGGGCCTGGACAACCCGCGTTCGGCGATGGTTTTCGGTGGCCTGGCCGGCACCGTCAGCGGCGTGACTGCCGGGTTGGCAGCGACCGATCGGCGCCTGGTGCCTTACGGTGCGCTGACCGCCACCTTCCACACCGGCCTGGGCTGCCTGTTGGGGCCATCGCTGTTGTACTTCATCGTCCGCGCGCTGGTGGGCTAAGCCGCTTCACGCGTGCCGGTTGGCGTACATCCGGCATTCGGCCAACAGTGCCAGCAGGTTCGGGTCACGCTCCTTGGCCTTTAGGAATACGACGCCTATGTGCTGCTGCAGGCGGTAGCGCGCCTGCAGCGGGATCAGCTTGACCCGGTTTTCGTAGACCGCCGCAATGCGCCCTGGCAGCAGGGCGTAACCCACCTCGGAGCTGACCATGCTCAGCAGGGTGAAGATGTCATTGACCTGCATCGCCACCTTCGGCTCGAACCCGGCCTGCTTGAACACGCGGTTGCTGTCCTGGTGAGTGGCGAAGCCCTGGGTCAGGGTGATAAAGGTCTCGTCGCGGACCTCGGCGAGGTCGACTTCGGTGCGCTGGGCAAACCGAGAGTTGATCGGCGAGGCGAGGAAGATGTCATCGGAAAACAGCTGGATCTGCGCGCAGTCCGGGTCGTTGACGCTGTCGTCCAGCGACACCAGGATCGCATCGACTTCCATGTTCTTGAGCTTGTAGAGCAGGTCGAAGTTGGAGCCCAGGATCAGGTCGATATTGAGTTCGCTGCGGCGCAGCTTGAGGCCCATGATCAACTGCGGCACGGTCTTCACCGTCAGTGAATACAGCGAGCCGAGCTTGAAGCGTTCCGCCGAGAAACCGGCGGCCTCGCGGGTCAGGCGCACGGTTTCGACCACATCACCAATCAGCTTTTGCGCCCGCTCTTCGAGCACGTAGGCGCTTTCCAATGGCGTCAGGTTGCGCCCTTCATGCTTGAACAACGGACAGCGCAGGGCACTTTCCAGCGAATGGATGGCGCGGTGCACGCTGACGTTGCTGGTCTCCAGTTCCGCTGCGGCACGCGACAAGTTGCCGGTGCGCATGTAGACCAGGAACACCTCGAGTTTCTTCAGGGACAGTTCTTCGTCGATCAGCATCACCGGGCCTCGTGGGGGATGGGCTGATTGTGCACCAGTCGGGCGGGGAGGTGCGAGCTTGCTCGCGAAGGCGGGGTGTCAGGCGAAGCATGTGCTGGATGTGCCGGCCTCTTCCCGAGCAAGCTCGGTCCCACAGGGGGCTGAGGTTGAACACAGGATCTGTGTTCGCCCGCGATCAAAACTGTAGGAGCGAGCTTGCTCGCGAAGGCGGTGGGTCAGGCAATGCACATGCCGGATGTGCCGGCCTCTTCCCGAGCAGGCTCGGTCCCACGGTGGATTGATGGTGGATGCAGAATTTGTGTTCGTCCGCGATCAAAACTGTAGGAGCGAGCTTGCTCGCGAAGGCGGTGTATCAGGCGATGCATGTGCAGGGTGTGCCGGCCCCATCCCGAGCAACGGAACGCCGCCCGGGCCGGTCCCACAGGGATTTGCAGTGGATGCAGGTTCTATGTTCAGCAGATCAAACTGTAGGAGCGAGCCTGCTCGCGATGCGGTGTGTCAGGCGCTGCATATGCTGGATGTACCGGCCTCTTCGCGAGCAGGCTCGCTCCTACAGGGGACTGGTGGGCGGCGGCGACCTTAGGCCACATGCACCTGCAATGGCGCATTGTCGGCCAGCAGCCGCTCAATCGCGCCCGCCAGCAGGCTGTGCAGCAGCCGCTCCCGCTCGCGGGGGGCAGGGGGTGGTGTTGCAGCCAGCCGGGGGCGTTGTTGAGGAGGCTGGCGATGGCATGGCCGGCGGCTTGCAGTGCAGGCTCACTCAAAGACGAGACGGGGCACAGCACGCGGATCAGGCGTTGCTCATAACCCAACTGCAACTGGCGAACCTGCGCCTGTTGCTCTTCATTCAGGCAACTGCTGTCGCGTTCCACCAGGCGGAAATGCCAGGGCATGTCCTGGTGCAGCTTGAGGTGCGCCTGGATCAGCGGTTGCAGACGGTCGAGGGAGCGCCGCCGTTCAATGCGGGCGAGGGTCGCCAGCAGTTCTTCGTAGAATTCTTCGATCAAATCCAGCAGCAGGTGCTGTTTGCTCGGGTAGTGGTGATACAGCGAACCTGGGGTCAGCCCCAGGTACGCTGCCAGCTCACGCATGCCGACCTGGCCAAAGCCCTTGCTGGCGAACAGCTCCAGGGCTTTGTCGCGGCTGTCCGCGAAGCGCGAGCAGCGCTCAGTCGTAGGCATGGAAGCCGCGCCCGGTCTTGCGACCCAGATAACCCGCCGCGACCATTTCCTTGAGCAAGGGCGCGGGGCGGTATTTGCTGTCGTTGAAGCCGTCGTAGAAGGCTTGCATGATCGCCAGCAGGGTATCCAGGCCAATCAGGTCGGCCAATGCCAGCGGGCCGATCGGCTGGTTGCAGCCCAGGCGCATGCCGGCGTCGATGTCCTCGGCGCTGGCCAGGCCTTCCTGCAGCACCAGTACCGCTTCGTTGATCATCGGCACGAGGATGCGGTTGACCACGAAGCCCGGACGGTTGCCCGCGGTGATCGCGGTCTTGCCCAGGCGCTCGGCCATGGCCAGGGCCAGGGCGTGAGTTGCGTCGCTGGTTTGCAGGCCACGAATCACTTCGATCAGCGCCATCACCGGCACCGGGTTGAAGAAATGCAGGCCGATGAAGCGCTCAGGATGGCTGACACTGGCCGCCAACTGCGTGATCGACAGCGACGAGGTATTCGACGCAATCACGCAATCAGTGCTGACCTGAGCCGCCGCCTGTTGCAGCAAACGCAGCTTGAGGTCGAGGTTCTCGGTGGCCGCCTCGATCACCAGTTGCACGCCGTGCAGGCTGGCGTAGTCGGTGCTGGTGGCGATCTTGTCGAGCGCCGCCAGTTTCTGTTCTTCGCTCAGGGTGCCCTTGGCGACCTGGCGATCGAGGTTCTTGCCGACCGTCGCCAGGGCCTTTTGCAAGGCACTGTCGGCGATGTCGATCAGGGTCACGTTGAAGCCGGCCACCGCGCACACCTGCGCGATGCCGTTGCCCATGGTGCCGGCGCCGATGACGCCAATGTTCTGCAGATTCATGGTCAGGTCCTTGCTCACACGCGCTCGAACAGCACGGCGATGCCCTGGCCGCCGCCGATGCACATGGTCGCCAGGGCGTAACGGCCCTGCACCCGGTGCAGTTCGTGGATGGCTTTGGTGGCGATGATCGCGCCGGTAGCGCCCACCGGATGACCCAGGGAGATGCCGGAACCGTTCGGGTTGACCTTCTCCGGATCGAAGCCCAGTTCCTGAGCCACGGCGCACGCCTGGGCGGCGAAGGCTTCGTTGGACTCGATCACGTCGAGGTCGGCGACGGTCAGGCCGGCGCGCTCCAGCACCAGGCGGGTGGCCGGGATCGGACCGAGGCCCATCATGGCCGGGTCGACACCGGCGTGGGCGTAACCGACGATCCGCGCCATCGGCTTCAGACCTTGCTCTTCCACCAGCTTGCCGGTGGCCAGGACCAGCGCACCGGCGCCGTCGTTGAGGCCCGAGGCGTTGCCGGCGGTGACGCTGCCGTCTTTTTTGAACGCCGGCTTCATGCGCTGCAGTTGCTCGGTGCTGGCGTCTTCACGCACGTGTTCATCGGTGGCGAAGGACACCGGGCCTTTGCGGGTCGGCACTTCGATCGGCACGATCTGGCTGTCGAAACGGCCTTCGGCGATGGCGCGCACGGCGCGTTGCTGGCTTTGCAGGGCCAGGGCGTCCTGGGCTTCGCGGGTGATGCCGAAGTGTTCAGCGATGTTTTCTGCGGTGATGCCCATGTGGATGCCGGCGAACGGGTCGTGCAGGGCGCCGAGCATGTAGTCGATACCCTGGATGTTGCCCATGCGCGCGCCCCAGCGGGCTTGCGGCAGCAGGTAGGCGCCACGGCTCATGGATTCGACACCACCGGCCAGGGCCGCGTCGGCATCACCGAGCATCAGGCTCTGGGCGGCGCTGACAATCGCCTGCAGGCCGGAGCCGCACAGACGGTTGACGTTGAAGGCTGGGGTTTCTTTCGGCAGGCCGGCGTTCATCGAGATCACGCGGGACAGGTAGGCGTCGCGGGTTTCGGTCGGGATCACGTGGCCCATCACGGTGTGGCCGATCTTTTCCGGGGCCAGGCCCGAGCGCTCGATGGCCGCACGGGCGACGGTGGTGCCCAGGTCGATCGGCGCGACGTCCTTGAGCGAGCCGCCAAAACCGCCAATCGCGGAACGCACGGCGCTGAGGACAAAAATATCGGAATGCTTCATGGAAAACCCCTGGGTCTCGTGGTGCGCGCGTCGCTCACGTACTATGGTCGGCGCCGCGCTGATGTCGGTTGAAGTTGCAGGCACGCCAAGCGGTCACTGCAAGTGATGGCGTCGAGTCTAGGGTTTGCCGCGACGCTTCGCCTATGCCGCAACCGCGCAAAAATGCTGGCGTTTTTTGCCATATTCGGAAGATGGGGAGCAGATGCGCGAAAGCGATTCGGTAGCGGTGTACTTCGTGTACCCGATGATCCATGCCCTGCGCACGGATCCGCAGCGCCTGCAGGCGATCCTCGAACAGGTAGGCATCGATCCGGCGCTGTTGCAGCAGCCGGCGGCGCGGGTCCCGGCCCAGGCGTTCGCCGCCCTGTGGCTGGCGCAGATCCGCGAGCTGGACGACGAGTTCTTCGGCCTCGACTCCCACGGCATGCCCCCCGGCAGCTTTGCCCTGATCTGCCGCGCGCTGATCCAGGAAACCAACCTAGAAAAAGCCCTGCGCCAATGCCTGGCTAACTTCGCGCTGTTCCTGCGGGATTTTCGCGGCAGCCTGACGGTACGCGGCAAACGCGCAGTGATCAGCCTGCAGACCCAAGCGCGCAACGATGAGCTGGCGCGTTATGGTGAAGAAACCTTCCTGGTGCTGATGATCAGCCTGCTGTGCTGGCTCGGCGGGCGGCGGATCCCCATCGATCGCGCCGACTTTCAGCAGGAACGCCTGTCCCTGAGTGACGACGCCTTGCTCTGGGGCGCCAACCTGACGTTCGGCGCCCAGCGCACTGAAATCGAGTTCGACAGCCGCTACCTGCAACTGCCGGTGACCCAGGACCTGGCCTCGCTCAAGGCCTTCCTGCGCAGTGCCCCGCAATGGCTGGTGATCCGCTTCCGCAACCAGCACGGCCTCGCGGCTCAGGTCCATCAGCGCCTTCGTCATAGTCACTACAGCCAGTGGCCGACCCTCGAAGCCTTTGCCAGCGAGCAGCACCTGAGTCCCAGCACGGTGCGGCGCAAGCTCGAGCGCGAGGGCTGTTCATTCCAGGAGATCAAGGACGAAGTGCGGCGCGCCGTGGCCATCGAGCAACTGCGCCGGACCCAGGCCAGCGTCACGGCGATTGCCGAGCAGATCGGCTTCCAGGAACCGAGCGCCTTTCACCGCGCCTTCAAGAAGTGGACGGGTGAGAGCCCGGGGCGTTATCGGGCACGCTTCCAGGACAAGCCGTAAGCGCCAGCGCCGCCACCATGAAGTCGATAAAAGCGCGGGTCTTCTGCGGCACCCGGCGTGCCGACGGATAGACCGCGTGGATGCTGATGGGCGGCGCCTGCCACTCGCACATCACCGGTACCAGGCGGCCCGCGCACAGCGCCTCCTCGACAATGAAATCGGGCAGCAGGGCAATGCCCATACCGGCTTCGGCGGCCTGGGCCAGCAAGTCGCCGTTGTTCGCGTGCAACGGCCCGGTGACATGCACGCGCTGGGTTTCCTTGCCATTGCTCAATTGCAGACTGACGCCGCTTTGCAGGTAGCCGTAGTTCAGGCACTGGTGCGCGCTGAGTTCCTTGGGTGAACGCGGCGTCCCCGCCCGCGCCAGGTAGCAGGGCGAGGCCACGAGGATTCGTGGGGCAGGGGCCAGCAGCCGCGCGACCAGTGACGAATCCGCCAGGCTGGCGATGCGGATGGTCACGTCGAAACCGCCGCGCACCGGGTCGACCTGCTGGTCGCTGAGCACCAGTTGCAATTCGATGTTCGGGTGCTGCGCATGGAACTGCGGAATCAGCCGCCCGAGCCGGCGCAGACCAAACGACATCGGCGCATTGACCCGCAGCACCCCGCGCAGCTCGCCGCTGCCACTGCGCGCCCGTTGCTCGGCCTCGTCCACCGCCGCGATCATTTCCCGCGCCGCCTCGTAGTACTCGGCCCCGGCTTCGGTCAGGTGCAAATTGCGCGTGGTGCGCTGCAGCAATTGCACGCCAATGGCCTCTTCCAGTGCCTGAATCTGTTTACTGACTTTCGAGCGTGGTACGCCCATCAGCCGGGCGGCAGCGGCAAAGCCGTTTTCCCCGACGGTGGCGACAAACGCCCGCATGCAATCGACGCGATCCATGACTGTCCCTGATTTTGAAACAATGAATCCGGATTCTAGGTAATTGTTCCCGTAATGACTAGTCGCTAAATTGGCCTCCAGACGCGCTGCACAGCGCAGCACGCACCGCCCATCACTGACAGCAAAAGGAACGCGCCATGTCCATTCGTGAACTGCTCAACCCAAGCAACTCCACCCTGATCCTGATCGACCACCAGCCGCAAATGGCCTTCGGCGTGCAATCGATCGATCGCCAGACCCTGAAGAACAACACCGTGGCCCTGGCCAAGGCGGCGAAGATTTTCAACGTGCCGACCATCCTCACTTCAGTCGAAACCGAAAGCTTCAGCGGCTACATCTGGCCGGAATTGTTGAGCGTGTTCCCGGATCAGCAGCCGATCGAGCGCACATCGATGAACTCCTGGGAAGACAAGAAGCTGGTGGAAGCGGTGAAGGCCACCGGGCGCAAGAAACTGATCATGGCGGCGCTTTGGACCGAAGTGTGCTTGAACTTCCCGGCCCTTGAAGCCCTGGCTGAAGGCTACGAGGTGTACATCGTCACCGACGCCTCCGGTGGCACCAGCAAGGAAGCCCACGACATGTCGGTGCAACGCATGATCCAGGCCGGTGCGGTGCCGGTGACCTGGCAGCAAGTGTTGCTCGAATACCAGCGCGACTGGGCGCACAAGGAGACCTACGACGCGGTGATGGGCCTGGTGCTCGAGCACAGCGGTGCCTACGGCATGGGCGTCGACTACGCCTACACCATGGTGCACAAGGCGCCGCAGCGTCAGGTCAAGTAAAGCCGCCGGCCGGGCGCGAACTTCGCGTCCGGCCCTGACGTTGTTGAGCTACCGTTGAAGGTCTTCACCGGGCCTGGAGAGTGAGTGATGGAAATCGATCTGTCGGACGGCGTGGTCACCCTGTTGGTGCGGCACACGGTCAGGAAGGGCCAGGATCAGGCCTATGAAGAGTGGCTGCGCGGGATCATCGCCAAGGCGCGCAGCTACCCCGGGCACCTGGGCATCGACGTGATGCGCGGGCATCGCCAGGGCCTGGCGCAGTTCACCAGCGTCCTGCGTTTCGCCAGCACCGAGCAACTGCAAACCTGGCTCGACTCCGACGACCGCCGCGGCCTGGTGGAGATCGCCCGGCCGATGCTTGCCGACGGCGACCAGACCGAAATCAACGCCGACCGCGAGTTCTGGTTCACCCCGGTGGAGGCCGGTGCCACGCCGCCACCGCGCTGGAAGCAGGCCTGCGTGACCTTTTTGGTGATCCTGCCGCTGACCTTCCTCGTGCCACTGCTGTTCCAGCCGCTGTTCCGCCTGCTGCCCTGGCTAGGCGGGCATGTGCCGGCCAACGTGCTGATCACCGCGACCATCGTGCTGCTGGTGGTCTACGTGTTCATGCCCCGCGTCACCCGCCTGTTCAGCCGCTGGCTGCAACCGCCGACTGCCTGAGGCTTTTTTCGATCAAGGAATCCTGTGATGCACAACACACTTGCCGATCTGATTCTGCACAACGGTCGCCTGCACACGGTCGACCGCGCCAACCCCACGGCCACTGCGGTGGCGATCAAGGACGGGCGTTTCGTCGCGGTGGGCAACGACGCCGAGGCCATGGCCCTGCGCGGCAGCGCGACCGAGGTGATCGACCTCAAGGGCCGCACGGTGATCCCCGGGCTCAATGACTCGCACCTGCACCTGATCCGTGGCGGCCTCAACTACAACCTCGAACTGCGCTGGGAAGGCGTGCCGTCGCTGGTGGACGCCTTGCGCATGCTCAAGGACCAGGCCGAGCGCACGCCGGCGCCGCAGTGGGTGCGGGTGGTGGGCGGCTGGAACGAATTCCAGTTTGCCGAAAAGCGCATGCCGACCATCGATGAGCTGAACAAGGCCGCGCCGGATACCCCGGTGTTCGTCCTCCATCTATACGACCGTGCCTTGCTCAACCGCGCCGCCTTGAAGGTAGTGGGCTACAACCGCAACACACCGAACCCGCCGGGAGGCGAAATCGTCCGCGATGCCAACGGTGAACCCACCGGCATGCTGGTGGCGCGGCCGAACGCGATGATTCTCTATTCGACCCTGTCCAAGGGGCCGAAACTGCCGCTGGAATATCAGGTCAACTCGACCCGCCAGTTCATGCGCGAACTCAATCGCCTGGGGGTGACCAGCGCCATCGACGCCGGCGGTGGTTTCCAGAATTACCCCGACGACTACCAAGTGATCAACGAGCTGGCGGCCAAGCAGCAGTTGACCATTCGTATCGCCTACAACCTGTTCACCCAGAAGCCCAAGGAAGAGCTGACCGACTTCAAGCACTGGACCGGCAGCGTCACCCTGCACCAGGGCGACGACTACCTGCGGCACAACGGCGCCGGAGAAATGCTGGTGTTCTCGGCGGCGGACTTCGAAGACTTCCTCGAGCCGCGCCCGGACCTGCCGCTGACCATGGAGCAGGAACTGGAACCGGTGGTGCGGCATCTGGTGGAGCAGCGCTGGCCGTTCCGCCTGCACGCCACCTACGACGAATCGATTTCGCGGATGCTCGACGTGTTCGAGAAGGTCAACCGGGATATTCCGTTCAATGGCCTGCCGTGGTTCTTCGACCATGCCGAAACCATCAGCCCGAAAAACATCGAGCGCGTGCGGGCGTTGAACGGCGGGATCGCGATCCAGGACCGCATGGCGTTCCAGGGCGAGTACTTCGTCGAACGCTACGGCGCCAAGGCGGCCGAGATGACCCCGCCGATCCAGCGCATGCTCGCCGAGGGCGTGCCGGTGGGCGCCGGCACCGACGCGACGCGGGTCTCGAGTTACAACCCCTGGACCTCGCTGTACTGGATGGTCAGCGGGCGCACGGTGGGTGGCCTGGAGCTGTATCCGCAGGGTTTGTCCCGCGACACCGCGCTGGAGTTGTACACCCACGGTAGCGCCTGGTTCTCGTCGGAGCAGGGCAAGAAAGGCCAGATCAAGGTCGGGCAACTGGCGGACCTGGTGGCGCTGTCGGCGGACTATTTCAGCGTCGAGGACGAGGCGATCAAGTGGATCGAGTCACTGCTGACCGTGGTCGGCGGCCAGGTGGTGCATGCCGCCGGTGACTTCGATCGGCTGGCGCCAGCGCCATTGCCGGTAACCCCTGACTGGTCGCCGGTGGTCAAGGTGCCGGGGCACTGGCGGCCGCAATCGCCGCTGGCCAACCAGGTGCACCAGTGCAGCGGTCCTTGCGCCGTGCATTCCCATAGCCATGACCGGGCGCGCCTGTCGAATGCGCCGGTCAGCGACTTCCAGGGCTTCTGGGGGGCGTTTGGCTGTTCGTGTTTTGCCTTTTGATTGAAACCATCGGGGCGCCTTGAAGGCGCCCCGTTTTTTTGACCTGCCACTCCGGCTGCTAGCGGCTGTCTCGCAATCTCCACAGCAACGCCTGCCGGGCGTGAGCAACGCGAGGTTGACGCAGCGCGCTGGGCGTCCATATCAAGTGATAGTCACGGCTTGAGTGGCCGATTGGCGCCGGGATTTCTTCAAGTTCGCCTCTTTCAATATGTGGCCTGCACAGGTACGCGGGGAGGGTGCTCCAACCAAACCCATCGATCAGCAGCGTGCGCAGCGTCCTCAAATCCTGGCCGACCATCGCCGGCATGGAAGCCGTCATTTCAATTCGATTGAACGCCAACCAGGCATCGATCAGCGGCAAAGCCAGGCTGTACGCCAGAATCGGTTCGGCCTCCAGTGCGGCGACGAAGTCTTTCGCTGCAAGCAGCCGTTGCACCACTGCCGGTGCAGCGACTGCAATCACGTCATCGGTGAACATCAGCTCGCTGCGCAACCGCGGGTTATCCGGCGCTGCAGCGGAGACCCCGAGGTCGCATTCTCCTTCTATGAGTGAACGGCAGATCGCCGCGTGATTGCCGCTTTGCATGCGGATGCGAATGCCGTCCTCCATCAGCGGTTTGAGCTGCCTCGAGACGACTTCGGCGAGAAAATCGGCATGACCAATGATCTGCAGCGCGCCCGCCAGCTCCATTGAGCGAGCCCTTGCCGACGCCAGTGCGCTTTCTGCATCGTCGAGCTTGTCACCGATATCCGCTGCCAGCTCTCGCGCCGCCGAGGTGGGCTCCACGCCGCGTGCCTGTCTGTCGAACAGGCTTCTGCCGATGGCCGTTTCGAGGCCGGAAATATGCTGGGAAACAGCAGGTTGCGTGAGGTTCAGGGTGCGCGCCGCGCCACTGATCGAACGTTGCCGATACACCTCGACAAATGTCCGCAGTCGTATAAGTGACATGTCGTCCCCATAAAATTATTTATGTCAGCCCCAAAATACTCTGTCTATTCCCCTCCGGGCTAGCCCCTTAGCATGGCCGCACAGTTTGAACGCAGACTCTGCAGTACCTTAGGAGAGAGAGATGAACTACCAACCCACTGCTGACGATTTGCAGGTGATTCTGCGGACCATGAAACGTGCGCACCTGGCGGCGGGCCCTGCTGATGCAGCCGTGCGCAAAGACAGATTATTTCGCGCCGCCAGGCTGATTCGCGAAAATCACCTGGCGATCAGCGCTGCCATCAGTGCCGACTTCGGTAACCGCAGTGTTTATCAGTCGATGCTTGCCGACATGGCCACCACGGTAAAAATGCTTGAAGAGTCTGCGGCGCAGGTTGAGCAATGGATCAAGCCGGAAATAGTTGAAAACCCGGGCCCCGGCATGCAGGCCTGGATTGAGCAACAGCCCCTCGGCGTCGTCGGGATCATCAGCCCGTGGAATTTTCCGATCAATCTGGCCTTCGGGCCGTTGGCAGGTGTTTTCGCAGCCGGTAACACGGCGATGCTCAAACCCTCGGAGCTGACGCCAAACACCTCCGAGCTGTTGGCCGAGCTGATCGCCGGCTATTTCGATCCTGTGGAACTCACGGTGGTATTGGGTGATGCCGGCGTAGGCGCCGCGTTCAGCGGCTTGCCCTTCGATCACCTGGTGTTCACGGGCAGCACCAGCGTCGGTCGCCATGTCATGCGCGCAGCCGCCGATAATCTGGTTCCGGTGACCCTCGAGCTGGGTGGCAAGTCGCCGGTGGTGGTGGCGGAAGATTTTGATCTGCGCACCGCCGTCGAGCGGACGCTCACCATCAAAACCTTCAATGCCGGACAGATCTGCCTGTCTCCCGACTACATGATGGTGACTGAAGAACAGCTGGAGTCGTTGGTGGTGTTGAGCAAAGCGTTCATCGCCGAAAGCTTCCCGACCCTCATCAGCAACCCGGAATACACGTCGATCATCAGTGAGCGGCATTTCACGCGACTGGTCGGCCTGCTGACCGATGCAGAACAGAAGGGCGCAACGCTGATCAACCTGGCGCCAGGCAGTGAGCCAGCGTTCGATCAAGCCACTCGCAAGATCGCCCCGCACCTTGTGCTGGATGTGACTGACGATATGGCGATCATGCAGGAAGAAATTTTCGGCCCTCTGCTGCCGGTCAAAACCTACCGCAGTGCCGATGAAGCCATCGCATACATCAACGCCAACCCGCGCCCCCTGGCCGCGTATTACTTCGGTGATAACCCGCAGCTTCAAGCGCAGTTCGTGGGGCAAACGACCTCCGGTGGCCTGGTGATCAATGACGTGATGACCCACGCTTCAATCGACAGTTTGCCATTCGGTGGCGTCGGCGCCTCAGGCATGGGTGCCTACCATGGCGTCCACGGGTTTCGTCGTTTCACCCATGCCAAACCCGTCGTCGTGCAGAGTCCGGACGGCGCAGCAAACCTGCGTTTGCGGGCGCCTTATGCAGACAAGGCACAAGCGCTGGAAGGGTTTTTCAACAGCTAGTCGAGCTGATCGGCAGCAGGTGTCGACACTCGCAACAAGCCCCAGGCACATCCCGTCGCCGCAGGCCAAACCGCATCTATGAGGGCATGAAATGAAAGTGTTAATGGTACTGACGTCACACGATCAACTCGGTGACACTGGCTTGAAAACAGGGTTTTGGCTTGAAGAGTTCGCCGCTCCCTACTACGTCTTTAAAGACGCCGGTGCCGAGGTTGTTCTGGCCTCGCCTGCGGGCGGCCAACCACCGCTTGATCCGAAAAGCGAACTCGCTGATTTCCAGACCGACATGACTCACCGATTTAATGCTGACCCGGCTGCGCAGGCGGCCTTGGCGAATACCGTCAAGCTCGATTCGGTCAGCGAGTCCGACTTTGACACGGTCTTTTACCCAGGTGGCCATGGCCCGCTTTGGGACCTTGCCGAATCCCAAACCTCGATCAGCCTGATCGAGTCCTTTGAGCGTGCGGGTAAACCCATCGGTTTCGTCTGCCACGCCCCTGGCGCCTTGCGCCATGTGAAAGCCGCAGACGGCGCTCCACTGATCAAAGGTCGGCGAGTGACCGGCTTTACCAATGGCGAGGAAGCTGCCGTTGAATTGACCGATGTCGTGCCGTTTCTGATCGAGGATGAGTTCCAGAGCCTGGGCGGGCGATATGAGAAAGGTCCTGACTGGGCGCCGTTCGTCATCGAAGATGGCAAGCTGATCACCGGTCAGAACCCGGCGAGTTCTGAAGGCGTGGCCAAGGCACTGGTCGCCCAGATCAAGTAACGGCTGAGCCTGCCTGTCTCCTCAGGGGGGCAGGCATTGGCGGATTGATTTCGTACCCCGGAGACCTGCAATGATCACACTTCATCATCTCAACGCTTCACGTTCCCTGCGTATTCTTTGGTTGCTGGAGGAAATAGGCGCGCGTTACGAGCTCATTCGTTATCAGCGTGATCCGGTGACCCATCTCGCGCCTGACGCCTTGAAGAGCATTCACCCGCTGGGCAAGTCGCCGGTGATCGAGTTCGAGGGGCAGGTGCTGGTGGAGTCCGGCGCCATCGTCGAATACCTGATCCGTCGGTTCGCTTCAGACCTTGAGCCGGCCTTCAATTCGCCTGATTACCTCCAGTATCTGCAGTGGATTCACTTTGCCGAGAGTTCGGCGATGGTGCCAGTGCTGCTCAAGGTCTTTACCCAGTTTGAGACCAACGCCGGTACGCAGTTGAAGTTCCTCGATGGCTACACACAGACCGAGTTCGACAAAGTGTTGGGCTATCTCGACAGCGTGCTCGCGGACAAGGACTTTATCGTCGGTGGCAAATTGTCGGGAGCCGATTTCATGCTGGCTTTCGTTGCTATCACCGTCGTCGAGCAACTGGGGGCGGGGGCGCAATATCCCCATCTGGCAGCTTATCTGCAGCGCCTTACTGCTCTGGATAGTTGGAAGAGGGCTTTGAAACTGGAGCACCAGAGTGACTAACAGCCTCTGAAACCCGGGAAGCGCCCCTTCGCCCAGCCGGGTATCGGCCCGGTGAGGGGGTGAACAGGCTGACGCCGATGCTCTGGTCGCTGAAAAACTGTCGCCTGTGATTGCCTGCGTGAAATTTATCCTGTAGTTTTTCATGAAATTATAAAAACATAATTTCATGGTGCCCGAATGTTCCTACAGTCCTCCCAGCATGTCGCCAGCTACTACGCCCACAGTTGCGCCGATCGTTTGCTGCAGCGCCCGGCGCTGGAGGGCGGGCAGGACACTGAGGTGCTGATTATCGGCGCCGGCTTCAGTGGCCTGCACACCGCGTTGCGCCTGGCCCTGGCGGGCAAGCGCGTGACCCTGCTGGAAGCCAGTCGGGTGGCCTGGGCGGCCTCCGGGCGCAATGGCGGCCAGGCGATTCTCGGTTGGTCGTGCGATATGCCACCGCTGGAAGCGGCGCTGGGTTACGAGCGCGCTCGCCGGTTGTGGGACAGCATGCGCTGGGCAGGGCAGGAGTTGCGTGAACTGCCGGGGCGCCATGGCTTCGATTGCGACTATCGCCCCGGGCATTTGTGGACGGCGGTGATGCCACGGCGGGTCAGCCTTCTCACCGAATGGCAACACGAAGCCTGCCACAAGTGGGGCCATGACGGCCTGCAATTCATCCCCCGTGAACAGTTGCCGCAATGGGTCGCCAGCGAGCGCTACCAGGCCGGCCTGTTCGACCCCGAAGGCGGGCACCTCAACCCGTTGAAACTGGCCCTGGGCCTGGCCGCCGCCATCGAGCGCGCCGGCGGGCATATTTATGAGCAAAGCAAGGCGCTGAATTATCGCGAGGAGGGCGGGCGTTACGTGGTCAGCACCGAGCGCGGGCAGATTCGCGCCGACGTGCTGGTACTGGCCTGCAACGCCTACCTCGACAAACTCGACCCGCAACTGGCCAGCTGCGTCTTGCCGGTGGGCACTTACCAGGTCGCCACCGCGCCGCTGGCCCCTGAGCAGGCCGAGGCCTTGTTGCCCGGCAACGTCTGCGTCACCGACAACCAGTTCGTCCTCGACTACTTCCGCCGCACCCCGGACCACCGTCTGCTGTTCGGCGGCGGCTGCACCTACCTCGGCGGCATGCCCAAGGACATCGGCGCAGCGACCCGACCATTCCTCGAGCGAGTGTTCCCGCAACTCAAGGGCGTCGAGCTGGAATACACCTGGGGCGGGCATATCGACCTGACACTCAAGCGCACCCCGGACATCGGCCGCAGCGGCGATCTGTACTGGCTGCAGGGCTATTCGGGGCACGGCGTGCTGCCGACCCTGGCCGCCGCCCGCGCTGTATCGGCGGCGATCCTCGGCGATGACGATGAACTGGCGCTGTACCAAGGTCTGCGCAACGACAGCTTCCCCGGCGGCAAATACCTCGCCGCGCCGCTGGAAGCCATCGGCAAGGCCTGGTATCGCTTGCGCGACAGCATATGAGCCCACTTCTTCCGGAATTTTTGCGATGAACAAGCAAGAAGAAATCGCTGCGCTGGCGATCCTCATTCATGACCTGCGCAAGCACAAGAAATACACGCTCAAGGAGCTGGCCGACAAAATCGACCGCTCGGTGGGCTTCCTGTCCCAGGTCGAACGCGGCCTGTCGCGCCCGACCGTGGCCGACCTGACCGCGATCAGCGAAACCCTCGGCGTGCCCACCACCTATTTCTACAGCCTGCCGAAACCCAAGGTGCTGCCGTGGGTCACCCGACCCGATGAGCGCCGCACCCTGTATTTCGCCAACGGCATTACCGACATCCTCGTTTCGCCGAAGATGCGCTCGAGCTTCTCCATGCTCGAAAGCCGCCTGGAAGCCGGGGCCAACAGCGGCGAGCGGCACCTGACCGACAGCTCGGAGCAGGGCGGCTACGTGCTCGAAGGCGAACTGACCCTGTGGCTGGACGGCGACGACGAACCGGTGACCCTGCTGGCCGGCGACAGCTTTCAGCTCGACAGCCACACCCGCTGCCGCTACGGCAACCTGACCGACCAACTCACGCGCGTGCTGTGGGTCTACACCTGATAACAACAACGGGAACCTTGATGATGGACGCTGTCTGCTCTGATCTGTTGGCCGAAGTACGAGCATTTCGCCAACGCTACCCCGAGGTGCGTTACGTCGACCTCATCTCCCTGGACATTCCGGGACACTTTTATGGCAAGCGCTACCCGATCGACATGCTCGAAAAAGTCGCCGCCGGCAGCGCCCTCAAGCTGCCGCAGAACTGCGTGCTGCTGGGGGGGCAGGGCGGGCTGTTCAAGATCGGCGACTACTGCTTCCACGATGGCGACCCGGACGCCGTGCGCCGCCTGGTCCCGGGCACCCTCAAGCCGGTGACCTGGGAATCCCAGCCGCTGGGGCAGATGCTGATCACCTCCGACGGCACCGCCAGCCCGATCGAATTCGAACCCCGGGAAGTGCTGGCCCAGGTGCTGCAGCGCCTGCGCAGCAAAGGCATTCACCCGGTGGTGGCGTTCGAACTGGAGTTCTACCTGTTCGACAAGCAACTGCGCGACGGCCTGCCGCAATTCCCCCGCGATGAACTGACGGGCGACGGCGACGACCAGCCGAACATGCACATCGAACGCCTGTCGCGGTTCTCCCCGGTGCTCGATGATATGGTCGAGACCGCGCGCCTGCAGGGCATCGACACCACGGTGATCACCGCCGAACTCGGCCCCGGCCAGTTCGAAATCAACTTCGGCCACCTCGACGACGGCCTGCAAGCTGCCGACTGGGCCGCACTGTTCTGCCGCAGCACCCGTGGCGTCGCCCTCAAGCACGGCTACCGCGCCAGCTTCATGGCCAAGCCGTACCTGCAACATCCGGGCAGCGGCATGCACGTCCACGTCAGCCTCTACGACGCCGAAGGCCAGAACCTGCTGGCGGCTAACGAACAACAGGCGCTGCGCCACGCCGTCGCCGGCTGCCTGGAACTGCTGCCGCACTGCATGCCGATCTTCGCCCCGAACCAGAACGCCTACCGCCGCCTGGGTGGCACCGTCAACGCCGCCACCCGCGCCAGCTGGGGCTTCGAAGACCGCGACGCCTGCGTGCGCATCCCCGAGTCCGACGCGAAAAACCTGCGCATCGAACACCGCCTGGCCGGCGCCGACGCCAACCCGTACCTGGTTCTCGCCGCGATCCTCGTGGGGCTGGAACAAGGCCTGGAAGCCGCCCGCGAACCGATCCCACCACTCAACGACGACCGCAACAGCGGCATCGACTTCCCCCTCGACATCCTCGAAGCCGTACGCCAGATGCAACACCAGCCGCGACTGCACGAAGGGCTGGGCGCCGAGTTCGTCGACGTCTACTGCGAAAACAAACGCCAGGACCACCAGGCCTTCCTCCAGGAAATCCACGCCCGGGAATACCGCTGGTACCTGTAACGCACCGGCCCACCCCCGAAAGTGGGCCAGTGAATTGAAAACCTTGAGATTTTTTACTTTTCATCCTTGACAGGACTTCGGAAGCAGTCCAAAATTGCGTCCATTCCTGCTTAGGGAAAGAGAAAAACTCTTTAGAAATCAAAGGGTTGAAACTGGATAGAAATGCAGTTTCCTTCTCAAGTTTGTTTGCGTTTGATGTTGTTGTTAAAACATCCGACGTTTGAGGCCGAGTAGCAAAATGGTTATGCAGTGGATTGCAAATCCACCTACGCCGGTTCGATTCCGACCTCGGCCTCCACTATTGAAAAACCCCGTAGATCAGTGATCTACGGGGTTTTTTTATGGCTTTAGAAAAGTGAGGTCTGGGTAGGTTCTGGCGGGGCGGCTTCGAAATTATGAAGAATTTATTGATAAATCGATGTGGGTGATGTCAATAATCGGTCTTTATTTGGTCCGAATTTGGTGTACTCTGGTCCGCAGGTGGTCGACAGGTTGCGGCTATCAATAAAGGAATCTGTTCGTGCTCCGATCAGAGTCTTTCCGTTACCAGGTGCCTGGTTACACGTTGGGCGCACCCCAGGATGGAGGTTTCACTCATGCGAGTAGAAACGATCAGCTTTTTGAAAAAACACGCATCTGACCTGCCTTTGGATGAGCCAATGATCGTCACGCAAAACGGTGTGCCTGCCTATGTTGTGGAGTCTTACGTTGAACGTAAACGCCGCGATGAAGCAATCGCATTGGTGAAAATGCTCGCTATCGGCTCACGCGAGTATGCCCAAGGTAAGCACTATTCGACTGATGACCTCAAAGCACGTTTGAGCAGGAGATCAGCCCAAAAATAAAAATAAGGGAATCCAATGAATAAGTTCACTGTGCGCTTCACCGCCATCGCAGAGTTCAGCATCGAAGACCAGATTGAACATCTGGCTGCCTATCACGGGCATTCAACTGCCGAAGCACGGGTTTTCTCCCTCATTGATGGCATCGAGCAAATGCTCTCGGCCACCCCTTATGGTTACCCTGTAAGCCCTCAACTAAGTGAGTTGGGCGTAATGCAGTATCGTGAACTCAATACAGACAGTTATCGCGTTTTCTACGAAGTCTACGAATCAGATAAGGTCGTCGCCGTCAGTCTGGTTTTGAGAGGCAAACAGAGCGTTCCGGATGCCCTCGTCCGTTACTGTTTGCTCAACATGTACGAATTCCCAGTGTGATACGGCTGACTGGCTCTGACGCTTCTCGTCACGAGCGGCCATTGTCGGAGCTTTCATCACAGGATTGATGGGCCGGGATCTCAGGCACCACATACCTCCCCGGACTCACTCCATACCACCGCCGAAACGCCCGGCTGAAGTTCGACACTTCGCTATACCCCAACCGTTCCGCCACTTCGCTCACAGACACCCCCCCGACCGTCAGCAAATCATGGGCGACGTAGCGGCGTTGTTCTTCAACCATTGCATTGAAACTCCAGCCTTCGCGTTGCAACGCGCGATGTAACGTGCGGGCATTGACGTGCAGGGTTTCGGCCATTTGTTCGAGGCCCGGTGCGTGGGCGAGGTTGTCCAGTAACCGGTTGGCCACTGACTCCAGCAGCGATTCGCGGGTGGTTTGGGTCGCGTAGTTCTTCAGGGACGCCATCAGGGCGTTGCAGATGGCGGGGCTGCCGGCCGGGCGCGGTTCGTGGAGTGCGTTGATGTCCAGCACCACTTCGTCCCGTGGGGCACTGAAGGTTACTGCGCCGGCAGCCAGTTTCAGCCAGGGTTCGGGGTTTGCCGGGCGGGGGCGGCGCAAGCGGATTTCGCGCAGTGCGCAAGTGCTGCCGACAAAGCCTTTGAGGTGCTGGATCAGCAGGGCAGCCCAAAAATCCAGCTCCTCAACGGCGGGCTGCATGGGGTGCTCTGCGACGAGCGCGAGGTGCATCAGGCCGTTCTGTTCTTCACCCAGCAAACTCAGGTGCCCGGTCCAGAGCGGCCAATAGCGCGCCATCATGTTCAGCGACTCCAGGCGACTGGGCATCAGTTGCATCAGGTAGGCCAGCCCGAGCATTTGTCCGGGATCGTTTTGCCGCGAAGCAGCCAGGCCGATTGCCGGGTCGTCGCTGAGGGTGCGCGCCAACTCCCAGAAGCGTCGCGCAAGAAAGGCCGGCAGGCGCAAGTTAGGCTGGCGCAGGCTGGCCAGGCTCACGCCCCATTCGCTCTGCAAGCGCAGCATGTCGACGCCCCGCGCCTCCAGTTCCTGCACCCCCGAGTTGATGATGCAGACACATAACGACGGTCTATTTCGATGGCTGGGAAAACGATTTGTCGGCCAATGATTAACGCTGCTCATGCAATCCCTCTCATCGTGTCCGGGCCGCTGACGTGCCCTTGCGTCATCGGCGGCGGAAGTCGCCTTTTACACCCTCACCACTAAAACAAAAACAGGTGAACCTGAGCATGAATCAGCTTGCCCCTTCACGTAGCTCCTTGGCGCGCCTCAAGCGCCTGCCTCCCGGTTTCTCGGTCGCCAGTATTGCCTTTGCGACCCTGGCCTGTCCGCTGGCCGAGGCCACCACTTGGCAAGTCAACGACGACTGGAGCCTGACCACCAACTCCACATTCACCCTGGGCAGCAGTTGGGCGCTGCGCAACGCCGATCCCGGTCAACTGACCGTCGCCGATGCGCGCTCGATCGGCAAGCGCGGCGAGGGCGTCAACTATAGCGCCGACGACGGTAAGCTCAACTTTGATAAGGGCGATACGATTTCGCAGATCTTCAAGGGGCTGACAGAGTTTGATCTGAACGACGGCCAGCAAGGCGCTTTCGTGCGCTTCAAATATTGGTACGACCACGCCTACGAAACCGGCAATGGCGACTTTACCCGCTTCGATGACAGCGGCTGGCAGGACCTGGCCAAGTTTCAAGGCTTCGAAGTGCTGGACCTGTATGGCTGGAAAAACTTCGAGGTCAACGATCGTCAGCTCAATGTGAAGCTGGGCAAGCAGGTGCTCTCATGGGGCGAGGCGCTGTTCCTGCAGAACGGTATCAACGCCATCAACCCCTTGGATGCCTCGGCGTTCAACCGTCCCGGCGTCGAGCTGAAAGAGGGGCAGTTGCCGGTTGAGATGCTCAGTTTCAGCTACGACCTGGCCGACACCCTGAGCCTTGAAGGTTTCTATCAATACAACTTCCGGCCTTCGGTGCTGGATGGCTGCGGCACCTTTTTCTCCGTCAGTGACAACACCCAGGAAGGTTGCCGCAACAACAAGATCATCGTCAATCCGGCCGGCAACCTGACCACCGACCAGGCCATTCGGGCCCGAGCCTACGAAACGCGAGGCGCTACGGATTGGCCGAGCGACGGCGGGCAGTACGGCCTGGCCCTGCGCAAGACCCTGGAGTCGCTCAACGACGCCGAACTGGGGATCTACTACGCCAACTACCATAGCCGCACGCCCCTGGCGAACGGTACCGTGCGCACCACCTTGGGCGCCGGGACTCTGCCTTCGGGAACCTACAACACCGTCTACCCGGAAAACATTCGTCTGTTTGGGGTCAGCCTCAACGGCGTGGTGGGTACCACGGCGGTGTTCAGTGAGTTGAGTTATCGGCCGAACCAACCGCTGTCGTTCAACGCCTCTGACGTGGTCGCGGCGATTGCCGGTTCCGGTGCGAGCACGCCGATCTATGACGGGGTCGCACCGCCGCTGGGCAGCGAGGTGCAGGGCTATACGCGCAAGAAAGTCTGGCAGTACAGCCTCGGCGCCACCGACAACTTCAGCAACGTGCTCGGTGCGCAAAAGCTGACCTGGGCGGCGGAGGCGGGGGCCAACTGGATCGATGACATCAACCTCGACGAAGAATGCCTGGGCCGGGCCAGTGCGTTCGGTCGCGTGCAGAACAGCGGCGCGGCCTGTTTCTCGCCGTCGGCGGGCGGTTTGACGCCAGCCGAAGCGGCGCAAAAGAACGCCGACTTCTGCAACACCCATGGCTACACCACGGGCTTCTCCTGGGGCTATCGACTGCGGGCGGCACTGGCGTACGAAAGCCTGATTCCCGCCACTGTGGTCACCCCCTCGTTGAACTTCCGACATGACGTCGAGGGTTACGGGCCGAACTTCCAGGAAGGCCAGATGGCCGCCGGTGCCGCGCTGACGTTCGACTACCGCAACAACTATTCGTTGGAGCTGGCTTACAACGATTTCTTCGGCACCAACAAATTCTCGACCATCGATGACCGCGATTTTGCTTCGGTCACCCTCAAGGCCAGTTTCTGATGAATACCTTACCCATGACTCGATTGCCTTTTGTCCTTTCGCTGTTGGTGGCTTGCTGCCTGAATCCGGCATTTGCCAAGCAAACCGATGCCGCCAAACTGGGCAGCAGCCTGACGCCGATCGGCGCTGAATCCGCGGCCAACGCCGATGGCAGCATCCCGGCCTGGAGTGGTGGCCTGAAACCCGGCGCGGCCGCTGTGAGCCCGAACGGTAACTATGCCGATCCGTTTGCCGCAGAAAAGCCGCTGTACGTGGTCGACAAAAACAACCTGGCGCAATACAAGGCGCAACTGAGCCCGGGGCAGCAAGCAATGTTTGCCCGCTATCCCGATTACCGCATGCGGGTATTCCCCACCCATCGCACGGCGCGCATGCCGCAGAAGTATCAGGATCAATCGCGCAGCAACCTGACCGCGGTGACGCTGGATCAGAGTGGCTACGCCCTCAAGGGTTATCAGTTTGGCGTGCCATTTCCGCAGCCGACCGAGGCACTGGAAGTCCTGTGGAACCACCTGACCCGCTATCGCGGGGGTGCGGTGCGCCGCGAGTTTGCTTCGGCGGTCGTGCAGGCCCGTGGCGACAACACGGTGGTGACTTACGATGCGTTGAGCGCCTTTCGCGAGAACGTCAAGGGTGTGGAATCAAGGACCTGTTTGCCACACAACCGATGAAGTTCCAGTAATAACAGGAGACTTGTTATGAGTGGCTTTAACGCGGTATTGGCAAGAAATACGGACAACGCACCGACGGCCATCGGCCTCTCTTCGCAGACGGTCGCTTTCTCTCATTACAATCATCTTTCAGCGCAGTTACCAATCGATCCTGTAACCGGGAAGTTGGTAGCAGGTGGTGCACAAGAGCAGGCGGCGCAATGTTTCAAGAACATCAAGGCGGTGCTCGAGAGCATCGGCCATGTGCCGGAGGACATTGTCAGGCTGAGTGTCTTCGTGACTAACATCGCCGATATTGAGGCGGTCAATGCCGTTCACTCAGCGTTCTTTTCGGCCTATGTGCCCGTGCTGACCACCGTCGCCGTGGCGGCCTTGCCAATGGCCGCCCTGGTGCAGGTCGAGGCGTTGGTGTCGAACGGCGAGGGCACGATCCCGCAGGCGCCCCAAGCGGGGGACCTGATAAAGATTGCCCGCAACAGTGAAAATGCACCGCTGAACGCGCTGTCTGCGCAAAGCGTTGCGTTCTCTCATTACAATAATATTTCGGCCCAACTGCCTATCGATCCACTCACCGGGAAATTGGTGGCAGGTGGCGTCAAAGAGCAGGCTGCGCAGTGCTTGAAAAACATCAAGAGTGTTCTTGAGAGCATCGATGTGCCGTTTGATGACATCGTTAAAGTCACTCTTTTTCTCAAGCACCTATCAGACGTTGACGCGGTAAACGAAGTTTATAAAACATTCTTTCCAGACTCGGCTATTGCTCGATCCGTCGGCTATTTTCCTGCGCGCACAGTTGTTCAGGCGGCTGCTTTGCCGATGGATGCCCTGGTCCAGGTCGAAGCCGTGGTGTCCCACGGAGATGGCACGCCGCCGCAACAGGTCGAGGACCGGCACGGTATCGTCATCAAGATCAATAACACCGACAACGCGCCGAAAAACCCGTTGTCTACGCAAACTGTCGCGTTTTCCCATTACAACCATCTCTCGGGCCAATTGCCTCTGGACCCCAAGACCTTGCAACTGGTGGGTGGTGGCATCGGCGCGCAAGCCGGGCAGTGCCTGAAAAACATCAAGGCGATTGTCGAGAGCATCGGGCATGCGCTGGAAGATGTGGTCAAGATCAACCTCTACCTGAAAAACATCGACGACATTGCCGCCGTGGATGAGGTCTACACGACCTTCTTCCCGGGCGGTGTCCCGGCACGAAGGACGGTGGGGGTATCTGATTTGCCTGAAGATGCGTTGATTCAGATAGAGGCCGTCGTGGCAAATGCCGAAGGTACGCCGCCCAATGCTTAGGCGGTTCGCGGGGAACGAGAGGAAGCCGAACCGGCTTCCTTTTTATTTGCGCCGTCGTTGTAGCTAAGTGATTGATTCTGGATTTGTTTTAAGGTTAAATCTGCCCCTGCTTGAGCATTTCCCATGCCCCGATGGTGAAATTGGTAGACACATCAGACTTAAAATCTGCCGCCGAAGGGCGTGCCGGTTCGATTCCGGCTCGGGGCACCACTTCCTATCTGTTGCATCCTTTTCCCCTATCTCTCCCTCACTGACGCTCAATCGGCATCGGTGTTTTTCGTCGTGGGCCCAGGAAACACATCCCCTACAGGCGCGCGAAGCCCCTGTAGGAGCGCGCTTGCTCGCGAAAAACGTCAACGATAATGCGAGCATTCTGATTGAACGCGGCGCCCTGAAGTTATTCGTCGGAACGCCGCCCGGAGCAAGCTCGCTCCGACAAAACCATTGTCGGGAGTTGGCAAGCCACAGGGGGCGTCAGCTCAGGCCTGCGCGGGTCAGATGCGCAATGTCCGAGTCATGCGCAAGGCCAGCAGGCTACCGCCGACAATCACCGCCGCCAGCACATAGAGCGCCGCATCGGTCGAACCGCTGGCGTCCTTGACGAACCCCACCAGGTACGGGCTGAGGAAGCCGGCCATCTGGCCCATGGAGTTGATCAGCGCCAGGCCACCGGCGGCTGCACCGGCGCTGAGCAGGGCGGTCGGCACTGGCCAGAACATCGGCAGGCCGGTGAGGGCGCCCATGGTGGCGATGGTCAGGCCGAGGATGGCAATGGCCGGGTTGGCGGCGAAGTTCACCGCAATCAGCAGCCCCAGCGCACCCATGAGCATCGGCACCACCAGATGCCAGCGACGCTCCTGGCGCAGGTCGGCCGAGCGACCCACCAGCACCATGAACACCGCCGCCAGCAGGTACGGAATTGCACTCAACCAGCCGATCACCAGGTTGTCGGAGAAACCCAGGCTCTTGATGATCGACGGCAGCCAGAAGTTGATCGCGTAGACCCCGCTCTGGATGCAGAAGTAGATCAGGCCGAAGGCCCAGATCGCCGGGTTCTTGAACACCGCCAGCAGCGAGTCGGACGCGGTCTTCGGTTGGTTGGCACGGTCGTGGGCCTGGTCGGCTTCGAGCACCGCACGCTCGTGGGGCTTGAGCCATTTGGCGCTGTCGAAATTGTCGCTGAGCAGGAAGTACGCCAGGGCGCCGAGGATCACCGTCGGGATGCCTTGCAGCAGGAACATCCACTGCCAGCCCGCGAGGCCGCCCTGGCCGGCGGCGAAGTGGTTGAGGATCCAGCCGGAAAACGGGCTGCCGAGCAGGCCCGAGACCGGGATGGCCGACATGAACAGCGCCATGATCCGCCCGCGGCGGAACGACGGGAACCACTGCGAGAGGTACAGCACCACACCGGGGAAGAACCCGGCTTCGGCGGCACCGGTGAACAGGCGCAGGGTGTAGAACTCGGTCGGCGTGGTGACGAACAGCAGGCAGGTGGACAACGTGCCCCAGGTGATCATCATCAGCGCGATCCAGCGCCGCGGACCGAAGCGGGTCAGCGCCAGGTTGCTCGGCACGCCGCACAGCACATAGCCGATGAAGAAAATGCCGGCGCCGAGGCCGTACACGGTTTCGCTGAATTTCAGTGCGTCGAGCATCTGCAACTTGGCAAAGCCAACGTTCACTCGGTCGAGGTAGTTGAACAGGTAGCAGATGAAAATGAAGGGGATCAGGCGCAGGGTGACGCGCTTGTAGACGGCGTTTTTATCGTCGTCGGTGGCCAGGGTGGCAGCGGCGCTGTGTGACATGGCGGGTCTCTCTTTATTATGATTTTTTGCGGCGCGCGGGTAACGTGACCGCCAGAAGAGTCTCGGTCAGCCCATGGCGGATGTCTTTGTGCCTGAGCACAGCGATAACGCCAAGTGCCTGTGCGGGTGAACAATCGATTGCCCAGGTTTTGCAGGAATACGCCCCATGTTCGAACTAGATCACGACCTGGCCCAGGATATCGTCGACCGGGCGATGGCCATTCTGCCCTATAACGTCAACGTCATGGACAGCCAGGGGCTGATCCTCGGCAGTGGCGAGCGGGAGCGGGTTAATACGCGCCACGAAGGCGCGCAACTGGTGTTGGCCAACAGCCGCGTGGTGGAGATCGACGTGCCCACCGCCGCCCACCTCAAGGGCGTGCAACCGGGGATCAACCTGCCGCTGCTGCTCGATCAGCGACTGATCGGCGTACTCGGCATCACCGGCGACCCGGAGCAGTTGCGCACTTATGCCGAGCTGGTGCGGATGACCGCTGAAATGCTCGTCGGCCAGCGTAACCAGCAGGCCGAGCAGCAATGGCGCCGGCAACGTTGCGATGACCTGCTGGCGTTATTGCTCAGCGAGGCCGGGGAGTCGCCGCGCTTGATCGATGAAGCGCAACAGATGGGCCTCAAGCCGCAGCTGGCGCGGACGCCGTACCTGTTCGAACTGGGCATGGAACACGGTAACGGCCAGACCGCCGAGGCGCTGAGTGCCTGGCTGAGCTCGCGTTACCCCGATAGCTGGTGCGTGAGTTCATCGAAGACCTCGCTGTTGTGGTGCCGCCCCACCAGCCACAGCGTGGACAACCCGCGGCTGCTGGAAAAACTCGACGGCCTCGGTTGGAACATCCTGCGCATCGCGGTCGGTGGCCAGGCCGATGGGCTGGCGGGTTTGCGCCGTTGTTATCGGCGGGTCGGCGATTTGCTGGCCTACGGTCGCGACGTGCTGCCGCGCGCGCGCCTGCTGACCCTCAATCGCTATCGGTTGCCGGTGATGCTCTGGCGCCATCGTAACGACGATGCCCTGGACGAATTGCTCAACCCGCTGCGCAAGGTGCTGGCCAAGGACGGCAACGGCCAGTTGCTGGCGACCCTGCGCAGTTGGTGTGAACACGACGGCCAGAGCCAGGCCTGCGCCGATGCCCTGGGCATCCACCGCAACAGCCTGCGCTATCGCATGGAGCGCATCGCGGAACTCAGCGGCGTCGATCCGCTGCGCCTGGATGGGATGCTGGCGTTGTACCTGGGGGTGCAGTTGTTGCCGGAGCCAGACGCACCGCTGTGATTGTGACCGACCCGGATTCTGTAGGAGCCGGCTTGCCGGCGAAGGCGGTGTAGCGGCTGGCCTCTTCGCTGGCAAACCAGCTCCTACGGGGGGTGTATGCACAAGGTAAACATCAGCCGGACTTTGTAGAAATGAACAACAAACCCATCCCACACTTGTGCAGCCGACTGGCGTCAGCCGGCAGGGCAACTGGCAGCATGCTCGGTATAACAACCGGAGAAAGCTCATGAAGATCGTCATCGCCCCCGACTCGTTCAAGGACAGCCTCAGTGCCCAAGGCGTGGCCGATGCCATCGCCGAAGGGCTGGGCGAGGTCTGGCCGCAGGCGCAATGGGTCAAGTGCCCGATGGCCGATGGTGGGGAAGGGACGGTCGAAGCAGTGCTGGCGGCCTGCCAGGGCGAACGGCGCCACACCCGGGTGAACGGGCCACTGGGCAGCGCCGTCACCGCCGCGTGGGGCTGGCTGCCGGACAGCCACACGGCAATCATCGAGATGGCCGAAGCCAGCGGCCTGCAATTGGTGCCATTGGCGCAGCGCGATGCCTGCATCAGCAGCACCTTCGGCACCGGGCAGTTGATTGCTGCGGCACTGCAGGCCGGTGCGCAACGGGTGATCCTCGCCATCGGCGGCAGCGCCACCAACGACGGTGGCGCGGGGGCGATGCAGGCCCTGGGCGTGGGCTTGTTTGATGCCCAGGATCAGCCGTTGCGGCGCGGCGGGGCGGCCTTGCAAGACCTGGCGCGAATCGACCTCAGCGGCCTCGATCCACGCCTGGCTGACGTCCGTTTCGAGATCGCCGCCGACGTCAACAATCCACTCTGCGGCCCCCACGGCGCGTCGGCGATTTTCGGCCCGCAGAAAGGCGCCTCGGCGCTGCAGGTCGAGCAACTGGACCGTGCCCTCGGGCACTTTGCCGATCACGCCGCCAACGCCCTCGGCAACGACCGGCGTGACGAACCCGGCAGCGGCGCGGCGGGTGGCCTGGGGTTTGCCGCCAAGGCGTTCCTCGGTGCGCAGTTCAGGGCCGGGGTCGAGGTGGTCGGTGAACTGGTGGGCCTGGCCGACGCAGTGGCCGGTGCCGACCTGGTGATCACCGGCGAAGGGCGCTTCGATGCCCAGACCCTGCGCGGCAAGACGCCCTTCGGTGTGGCCCAGGTCGCCCGGCAACACGGCGTGCCGGTGATCGTCCTCGCCGGCACCCTGGGCGAGGGCTATCAGGCACTCTATGAGCATGGCATCGACGCGGCATTCGCCCTGGTGAGCGGGCCCATGACCCTGGAACAGGCCTGTGCCCAGGCGCCGCGCTTGCTGCGTGAACGGGCGAGCGACCTCGCACGGCTATGGAAACTGGCCGGAAAAAGCCGCTGATGCCCTCTGACCTCCAATGCAAAATACCCCGGGGTACCTGTCAACTTTGACAGTATCGCGCGGTAAAAAAATACGGTTGAATTCGCTCAGGTTTCAATGACCGAGCAGAGCGAAGGGACAGTGTTGCGCGTGCCCGATGTCTCGATCTGCCAGACAGACTTGATGGCCATTGCTTGTGCAAGGGCCGACGTGTTGTTCATTCGGCATGGCACTGAACCCGGTGGCGCGGCGACCACGCTCACCACCCGGCAGTTGCGCGAGACGTTGACCGGTCTGACCCCCAGTACGCTGTATTACCTGCAGGTCAGCGCGCGCAATGGCAATGGTGAATCCGTGCCCGCGCGCATTACCCAGAAGACCCTCGACGCGGCGGCGCTGCCACCCAGGCCGGGGAGCCTGCACGTTGAAACCACCCATGATCGGGTTTCGATCATCTGGGCTCCGCCGCAGTCTGCGCAGTACGCTGTCAGCATTGGCATCGATACCCCGCAGCGCGAAGTGCTGGCCCGCGAATTATCCCCTTACATGAATCACCGCTTCCAACAGATGCGCCCCGATACACGTTATTTCATTGAGGTGCGGGCGACCAACGCCGCCGGTGAGTCCGAACCGTCGACCTCTGGTGGTACGACCAGGGCATTCCCCGCACCACAAGGCTTGACCTTCAGTGAGGTGACCGATGGTTCCGCGCTGATGCGCTGGAGCGGCGGCCCCGATTATTCGGCCCAGGTCCTCTACGAGGTGTATCTGGATAACCGGCTCCAGGCAACGTTGGCACAAGCCAGTTACCGCCTCAGCGGCTTGACCGAGCAGACCGAATACCTGTTCAGGGTGCGCGCCAAAGGTGTCGGCCAGTACGGCTTGGGCGACTACTTTTCGGCGTACACGGCCATCCGTTTCACCACAGCGGCCTATACCGGTATCCGCCTCTGCCGCCCGGGCAATCTGCGGGGCGATCGCATCAGTGCGCGGCAGGTGGTGCTCAGTTGGGATGAACCCTACGCCACCTGCGCGTTATGCCCCGAGGCCGTGGGTTATGAGATATCGGGCGCTGGCATCGCAACCATCGAAGTGGCGCGACCGCCCTATACCATCAATGGCCTGAGCATCAACACTGCGTACCGGTTTCAGGTCCGGGCCCGGGCAACGGTCAACAATATCTCGATCCCGACGATTGTGCTGGTCCCGCCCTTCACCGGCACGCCTGCGGATTGACCAGATTGGCCGGTCGTTGCCCCGCCAGCGCCGCCAGCAGGTTGTCGACGGCGCAACGGGCCATGGCTTCGCGGGTCTCGTGGGTGGCCGAGCCCATGTGCGGGGTGGCAACCACGTTGTCCAGGCGCAGCAGCGTCGAGTGCTGATCCAGCGGCTCGCGCTCGAACACGTCCAGCCCGGCAGCGCGTATCTGCCGGGTCTGCAGGGCGTGGATCATGGCTGTTTCGTCGACCACCTTGCCTCGGGAAATATTGATGAAGATCGTCTCGGGACGCATCAGCGCAAACTCCCGTGCACCGATCAGCCCTTCGGTCTCGGCGGTCAGCGGCAGGGTCAGGCAGACGAAATCGGCCTGCTGCAACAACGCGTCGAGGCTGCGGTATTGCGCGTCGAAGCGCTGCTCCACCGCCGGCTTCGGCGAGTGGCTGTGATAGATCACCGGCATGCCGAAACCAAAATGCCCGCGCTGGGCCAGGGCTTCGCCGATGCGGCCCATGCCGATGATGCCCAGGGTCTTGCCGTGCACGTCACTGCCGAAATGGGCGGGGCCGATGTTGCGCGTCCACTGGCCGTCGCGCACCAGGTTGGCCAATTCCACCACCCGCCGGGCGGAGGCCAGGATCAGCGCGAAGCCGGTGTCGGCGGTGGTTTCGGTAAGCACATCCGGGGTGTTGCTGAGCAGGATGCGCCGCTCTGTCAGGTAGTCGATGTCGTAGTTGTCGACGCCTACCGAGACACTGGCGATGGCCTCCAGATTCGGCGCCAGGTCGAGCAAGGCGGCGTCCAGTTTCAGGCTCGCACCGAGCAGACCGTGGGCGCTGGGCAGAGCCTTGCGCAATCGGGTCAAGCCTTCGGCGTCGAGGCTGTCGATCAGCGTCACCTCAACCTGCTCGTGCAGCCGGGCCGTCAGCATCGGCGAAAGTTTCTTGTAGAGCACGACCTGCTTTTTCATGGGACTTGTCTCGTCATCGATTAAGGGTGGGCGGCGCGTTGGCTGAGGGCGACGCTGGGTTGTTCCCGGTCGCTGGCGCCGGTCTTCAGGCACAGGGTCAGCAGCACCGACAGCAGCAGCGAAGCGCTCATCAGCAAAAAGGACGCGCCGGGCGAGCCGGTGGCGCTGTTCAGGTAGCCCACCAGATAAGAGCCGCCGAACGAGCCGAGGGCGCCCATGCTGTTGATCAGCGCCATGGCGCCGCCGGCGACGTTGGCCGGGAGGATTTCCGGGATGATCGCGAAGAACGGACCATAAGGCGCGTACATGCAGGCGCCGGCCACGACCAGCAAGCCGTAGGACCACCAGAAATGTTCGGCGCCCAGGGCGTAGGAGCCATAGAACGCCAGGGAGGCGATCAGCAGCGGCGGCCAGACGAAGCGTTTGCGCTTTTGCAGTTTGTCCGAGCCCCAGGACACCAGCAGCATGCCGATCACCGCCGCCAGGTAGGGCAGGGCCGACAGCCAGCCGGCTTGAATCATGTCCATCTGCGCGCCTTGCTTGAGGATCGACGGCAGCCACAGGACGAAGCCGTACACACCGATGCTCCAGCAGAAAAACTGCAGGGCCAGGACAATGACTTTTGGCGAACGGAAGGCCTCGGCGTAGTTCTTCACCGCCTTGATCCCCACCTGTTCGGCGGCCAGGGCGCTTTCCAGATCGTGCTTTTCCTGGTCGCTCAGCCACTTCGCTTGCGCTGGACGATCATCCGCCAGGCGCCACCAGATAAAGGCCCAGAGCACCGCCGGCAAGCCTTCGATGATGAACATCCAGCGCCAGCTGTAGTGCTGCACCAGGTAGCCGGACACCACCGACATCCAGAGCATGGTCACCGGGTTGCCGAGGATCAGGAAGGTGTTGGCCCGCGAGCGTTCGGCGCGGGTGAACCAGTGGCACAGGTAGATCAGCATCGCCGGCATCACCGCGGCTTCGACCACGCCGAGCATGAAGCGAATGACGATCAGCCAGTAGGCGTTGGACACCACCCCGGTCAGGGTCGCCAGGCTGCCCCAGAGGATCAGGCTGACGAAGATCAGTTTCTTCACGCTGTTTTTCTGCGCGTAGATCGCCCCGGGAATCTGGAAGAAGAAGTAGCCGAGGAAGAACAGCGCGCCGAGCAACGACGACAGGCCCGGGGTGATCATCAGGTCAGCGGCCATCCCGGAGGCGGCGGCGAAACCGTAGTTGGCGCGGTCCAGATACGCCAGGCTGTAGGTGATAAAGACAATCGGCATGATGTACCACCAGCGGCGGGTGGCGAGTTTCGGCGTTTGCATGGGTGGTGCTCCTGAGCTTGTTGTTTTTGTCGCAGCAGGTTGGGATTTCAGATGTTCATTAAATTCAGGCCAGGCATTTGTCCCCTGTAGGAGCCAGCTTGCTGGCGAAGGCGGCCGAAAATTCAACCCCCATCTCAGCCCGAGTCGGCAACCCCTCCATATCCCCCCGGCTCTGCACCGCACGACTGCCAATCCAGTTCGCACGCTGCACCGCCTCGGGCAGGCTGCAGTGCTCCAGCAAGGCGCTGATCAGCCCGACGGCAAAACCATCGCCGGCACCAACGGTGTCGACCACCCGAGCCACGGGCACGGCGGCGACGAATCCTTGATCGTCCTGGGTGCGGTAATACGCACCTTCGGCACCCAGCTTGATCACCACGGCCTCGGCGCCCTGGTCCAAATAGAACCCGGCGATATCGGCCGGCGTGTCTAACCCGGTGAGCAGACGGCCTTCACTCAAGCCCGGCAACACCCAATGGGCGAGGGCGGCGAGGCGGTTGATCTCGCGGATCATCTGTTGCTCGCTGGACCACAGCGACGGCCGCAAATTGGGGTCGAACGAGACACTGCGGCCGGCGCCACGCATCTGCGTCATCAGCTCGAATGACAGCTCCCGAGCACTGTCCGACAGCGCCGGCGGAATACCTGTGGCATGCAAGTGCCGCGCTTGCAGCAGGCTCGGGGCGATGTGTTCGGGTGACAGGCGACTGGCTGCCGAACCCCGGCGGAAATACTCCACCTGCGGATCGGCGCCGCCTTCCTCGCGGGATTTGAACTGGAAGCCGGTGGGGTGCGCCGGGTCGATTTCAACCTGGGCGCAATCCAGGCCTTCGCCTTGCAGGGTGTCGAGGACAAAGCGACCCAGGGAATCGTTGCCGACCCGGCTCAGCCACGCTACCTGGAAGCCCAGACGGGAAAGGCCAATGGCGACATTGCTGTCAGCCCCGGCGATGCGTTTGTGGAAGTTCATCACCTGGGCCAGGTCGCCGGTTTGTTCGGCGACCAGCATGGCCATGGTCTCGCCGAAGGACAGGATATCGAGCTCAGACATGGGCATGCTCCCGTTCGGCCTGGCCCAGTTGGGCGAGGAGGGCGACGTGTTCAGTGGTCAGTTGCTGCAGGTCATCGGCCTGCAACGGGTATTCCACGGCACGGGCAAGGCCCTGGGGCATGTGCCGCAGCAGTTGTTGCCAGGTCTGCACATCGGCGGCGGTCGGCGGGATCGCCACCAGCTTGCTGTCGGCCCGGCGGGTCACCGCCTTGCAATGCACATAGCCGACATGCCGGCCGAGCAGGCGCGCGGCGCTGGCGGCGGATTGGTCCTGCCACTGCCAGTTGCCGATGTCGAAGGTCATCTGCACGGGCAGTTGCTGTTGTTCAATCGCGGCGAAGAATCGCTGGAAAGGCTCGATACGGCCGCCGTGCAGGGTCTGGTCGTTCTCCACCAGCAACTGCACCGGATGCTCGGCCAGTACTGCTGCCAAATGCCCAAGATCGTTGTTCTCGGTGAAGTAACCCAGGGAGACTTTCAACCAATTCGCGCCGAACGCCTGTGCCCGTTTCAGCGTGGCAGACAGCAACGGATTGGCCTGGGAACGCCCGGCGACCCACAACTCCAGCGGCGAGGAATACACCGCTTCCAGCCCCCATTGCTCGACGGCCCGCGCCAGGTCCCGTGGGTCTTCACTGGTCAGCAGTTCTTCGCGCCATTCGATGCGCTGCGCCCCGGCCTTGGCCAGGATCTCGACAAACGCCAACTGCCCACGCGCCCGCACAAGGTCGGCGCCGTAGCTGGAAAGGCTGATGGAAACAGCAGGTTTTTTCATTGTTCTATGCCTCTGAAACCGGTTTCATTTTTTGACGACAAAACTGCTTTTTGTGGGAGCGAGCCTGCTCGCGAAGAGGCCAGCAGCATCACCCCACAACCCCCCGCGTAGACCCCCGCACCACCAACCCCACCGAAAAATCCACACTTCTGATCGGCCCCTGATCACCGCGCAACCGCTTGAGCAGGCAATCAAACGCGCTGGCGCCAATCGCTTCCGTCGGCTGGGCAAGCGCAGTGATCCCACTGCCCACCAACGGGTACCAATCCAGGTCATCGAGGGCGATCAGCCCGACCTCGCCAAACAGATCGCAACCCAGCTCACGCAACACGCGGGTGGCGGCGAGGGCGGCAATGCCGTTGGCACAGAACAAGGCTTTCGGCCCGTCTGCCCGGGTGGCGAGGAAGGCCTGGATATGGGATTGCAGTTCGTCACCGGTCTCGACCGCCGCGCCGCACAGCAATGGGCGCTCGGCGATCTGCTGGTGAAAGCTGTCGACCCGCTCGATCCGCGAGCTGGTGCCGTCGTGGGGTTCGCTGACCAGCAGCACGTCGCGATAGCCCTGTTCCTGCAGATGGTTCAAGGCAGTGTGGACAGCCGCCGAGTTGTCGAGGCCGACCAGGTCGCAAGGCAATTGATCGACCTTGCGATCCACCAGCACCATCGGCATTTCGCGGTGCAGTTCACGCAGCAGGTCAGGGTGATGGCCGAGGGTGTTCACGATCAGGCCTTCGATGTTGTACGAGCGCAGGGCCGCCAGGTGCTGGCTTTCCTGCTCGTCATCGCGGTCGGTGTTGCACACCACCAGGCTGTAGCCGTGCTGGCGGCAGGCGGTTTCCACGCCATGCATCACGGCAATCGAATAGGGGTTGCGGATATCCGCCAGGAGCATGCCGATCAGGCGCGTGCGCCCGCGTTTTAGGCCGCGAGCCATCTGGTTCGGCCGATAACCCAGCTCGCTGATTGCCTGCTCGATGCGCAAGGCCGTGGCCTCGGAGAGCAGGGCGCGATCCTCGCCGATAAAACGCGACACGCTGGCCTTGGAGACCCCGGCACGTTCGGCGACATCAAGCATGGTCACGCGGCTGCGTTGGGCGGCGGAAAAACTGTTCACGATGGACGACCTGTTTTTGGAATTATTGGGTTTCTGACTCTGAAACCGGTTTCAGAAGACACCAAAAGCCATTGGCTCGTCAAGAGGGAGGTCAGTACATGGAGAAAAAAGGCTTAGCCAAACAAGCCGGCGGCGATGTTGATCGAGAAGCCGAGGATCGCGGTGTTGAACACGAAACCGATCAGCGATTGCGCCAGGACGATCTTGCGGATATCGCGGGTGGCGACCCCGACATCAGCGGTTTGCACCGCCACGCCGATGGTGAAGGAGAAGTACAGGAAGTCCCAGTAGTCGGGTTTTTTCAGCCCCTCGGCGAAGCGCAACGCCGGTTCCTTGCCGTCCCAGGTGTAGAACAGCCGGGCGTAGTGCACGCTGAAAATCATCCCGATCAGCAGCCACGAGCCGATCACCGTCACCCCGGTGAAGCCGTAGCGCAGCAGCTTGCGCGAGGTGTCGAGATCGCCGGCGCCGGCCAGCTCGACGGTGATCGCCACCAGGCTGGCGATGGCCGCGATGCACACGATCAACAGCACCGCACCGGCATTTTCATCCTCGACTTCGGCGATGCGCTCGACTTCATCGGCGCGGGCGCGAATGGTCAGCCACAGCATCAACACCAGGTAAGTCCAGACCCCGGCATTCCAGCCAATGAGGATCTTGCTCACTAGTGTATCGGCCGGCGCCACAAGGCCGACCGCGATGCCCAGCAGGGTGGCGGCGGTGAGGCGGGGGTGGGTGCGTAGGGGGTGGGGCATGGGAGGGTCGCTTGGGTGAGGGTGATTTTGATCACCTTAGCATGCGCCGAATGAGTTCCCCGGTTGGAACACAATCCTTGTGGGAGCCAGCCCGCTGGCGATGAAGTTGATGCGGTGTGGCTGATGGCCTCATCGCTGGCAAGCCAGCTCCCACAGGGTTTTGCAGTGACCACAGATTCTGTGATCGACCACAGACTCTGTGGGAGCCGGCTTGCCGGCGATGAAGTCGATGCGGTGTCGCGTTGGTCAGCGCGATCTGCGCACCAACTTCATCACCACCACAAAAAACACCGGAACGAACACCACCGCCAGGGTCGCGGTGATCATCCCGCCGATCACCCCGGTGCCGATCGCCTGCTGGCTCGCCGAGCTGGCGCCGGTCGCGATGGCCAACGGCACCACGCCGAGGATGAACGCCAGCGAGGTCATGACAATCGGCCGCAGGCGCAGGCGCGCGGCTTGCACGGTGGCGTCGATCAGGTCGTGACCCTCGTCGTACAGGCTCTTGGCAAACTCGATGATCAAGATCGCGTTCTTCGCCGACAGGCCGATGATGGTGATCAACCCGACCTTGAAGAACACGTCGTTGGGCATCCCGCGCAAGGTCACTGCCAACACTGCACCCAACACCCCCAACGGCACCACCAGCAGCACCGAGGTCGGAATCGACCAGCTCTCATACAGGGCCGCCAGACACAGGAACACGATCAGCAACGACAGCCCCAACAGGATTGGCGCCTGGCTGCCGGACAGGCGTTCCTGCAGCGACAACCCGGTCCATTCCTGCCCCAGGCCCACCGGACCCAGCGCTACCAGACGTTCGATTTCCGCCATGGCTTCGCCGGTGCTGTGACCGGGCGCCGGCTCGCCGGAAATGCTCACCGCCGGGTAGCCGTTATAGCGGGTCAACTGAGTCGGCCCCTGGGTCCACTCGGCACGCACGAAGGCCGACAACGGCACCATCTTGCCGTTGCTGTTGCGCACATGAATCTTCAGCAAGTCCTCGACCTGGCTGCGTTGGTCGCCTTCAGCCTGGACCACCACCCGCTGCATCCGCCCCTGGTTCGGGAAGTCGTTGACGTAGGCCGAACCCACCGCGGTGGACAGCACGTTGCCGATGTCGGCGAACGACACCCCCAGCGCATTGGCCTGCTTGCGGTCAACGATCAACTGCACCTGCGGTGCTTCGGCCAGGGCGCTTTCGCGGACGTTGGCGAGGATCGGGCTTTTCTCCGCCGCATCCAGCAACGCGGTGCGCGCCGCCATCAACGTGCTGTGGCCCAGACCACCACGGTCCTGCAGACGGAACTCGAAGCCACTGGAGGTGCCGAGGCCATCGATGGGCGGCGGCAGCACGGCATAAGCCACGGCGTCCTTGATCTGGCTGAAGGCAATGTTGGCACGATCGGCAATCGACGCCGCCGAGTCATCGCTGCCGCGCTCGGACCAGTCCTTCAGCGTACTGAACGCCAACGCCGCGTTCTGGCCGCTGCCGGAGAAACTGAAACCGAGAATCACCGTACTGTCGCCGATACCCGGCTCGGTGCCGTTGTGCGCCTCGACCTGCTCCACCACCTGCACCGTGCGGTTCTTGCTCGCGCCGGGCGGCAGTTGGATGTCGGTGATGGTGTAGCCCTGGTCTTCGACGGGGAGGAACGAGGAGGGCAGGCGGCTGAACAGCACACCGAGGCCGATCAGCAGCACGCCGTAGATCAGCAGGTAGCGACCGCTGCGTTTCAGCGCATAGCTGACCCAGCCCTCATAGCGCACCGTCAGCTGCTCGAAGCGTCGGTTGAACCAGCCGAAGAAGCCGGTTTTTTCGTGATGCTCACCCTTGGCGATCGGCTTGAGCAAGGTCGCGCACAGGGCCGGGGTCAGGGTCAGGGCGAGGAACGCCGAGAACAGGATCGAGGTGGCCATCGACAGTGAGAACTGCTGGTAGATCACCCCCACCGAACCCTGCATGAAGGCCATCGGGATAAACACCGCCACCAGCACCAGGGTGATGCCGATGATCGCCCCGGTGATCTGCTGCATGGCCTTGCGCGTGGCTTCCTTGGGGGAGAGGCCTTCGTTGGCCATGATCCGCTCGACGTTCTCCACCACCACAATCGCGTCGTCCACCAGGATGCCGATCGCCAGGACCATGCCGAACATGGTCAGCACGTTGATCGAGAACCCCAGGGCCAGCATGGTCGCGAAGGTGCCCATCAGCGCCACCGGCACCACCAGGGTCGGGATCAGGGTGTAGCGGATGTTTTGCAGGAACAGGAACATCACCGCGAACACCAGCAGCATCGCTTCGCCGAGGGTGTAGACCACCTTGGTGATCGAGACTTTGACGAAGGGCGAGGTGTCGTAGGGGATCTTGTACTCGACGCCGGCGGGGAAATAGCGCGCCAACTCGTCCATCTTCGCCCGCACCAAAGTTGCGGTGTTCAGCGCGTTGGCGCCCGGCGCCAGTTGCACGCCGACGGCGGTGGACGGCTTGCCGTTGAGGCGGGTGGAGAACTGGTATTCCTGGCTGCCGATCTCGACCCGCGCGACATCGCCGACACGCACGGTGGAGCCGTCGGGGTTGGCTTTAAGCACGATATCGGCGAACTCTTCCGGGCTCGACAGTTGCCCCTTGACCAGCACAGTGGCCGTAATCTGCTGGGTATTGCGGGTCGGCAAATCGCCGATGCTGCCGGCCGAGACCTGGGCGTTCTGCGCGACGATGGCGGCGTTGACGTCCGCCGGGGTCAGGTTGAAGGCGATCAGTTTCTGCGGGTCGATCCAGATCCGCATGGCCCGTTCGGCACCGTACAGCGAGGCCTTGCCGACCCCGTCGAGGCGCTTGATTTCGTTCATCACGTTGCGCGCCAGGTAGTCGCTGAGCGCCACATCGTCGAGCTTGCCGTCGCTTGCGGTCAGGGTGATCAGCAGCAGGAAGCCGGCGGAGACTTTTTCCACCTGCAGGCCTTGCTGGATCACTGCCTGGGGCAGCCGCGACTCGACCACCTTGAGGCGGTTCTGCACGTCGACCTGGGCCAACTCAGGGTTGGTGCCGGGCTGGAAGGTCGCCTTGATGGTCGCCGAACCGAGGCTGCTCTGGGATTCGAAATACAGCAGGTGGTCGGCGCCGTTGAGCTCTTCCTCGATCAGGCTGACCACGCTTTCGTCGACGGTCTGCGCCGACGCGCCGGGGTACACCGCGTAGATCTCGATCTGCGGCGGCGCCACGTCCGGGTACTGGGCCACCGGCAGTTGCGGAATGGCCAGGGCACCGGCCAGCAGGATAAACAGCGCGACCACCCAGGCGAACACCGGGCGGTCGATAAAGAAGTGCGGCATAAAGTCTGCGTCCTGCCTACTGCCCGATGACCAGGGCCTTGGAAAGAGGGGTGTCGTCGATGTCTACTTTTTCACCCGCACGGGCGTGCTGCAGGCCTTCGATGACAATGCGATCGCCGGGCTTGAGGCCCTCGGTGACGATCCAGCGGTCCTGTTGCGCCTGGCCCAGTTGCACCGGCTGCTGGCTGACCCGCGCCTCGCTGTCGAGCAGCAGCACCTGGGCGATGCCGGCGCTGTCACGCAGGATGGCCCGTTGCGGCACGCTGATGCCTTGCTGGTTCACCGCCTGCTCGAGGCGCACACGGATGAAACTGCCGGGCAGCAGGTCGAGGTCGGGGTTGGGGAACTCACTGCGCAGGATGATCTGGCCGGTGCCGGGGTCGACACTGATGTCGGCGAACAGCAGCTTGCCCGGCAGCGGATAGAGGCTGCCGTCGTCCTGAATCAGCGTGGCTTTGGCCTGGCCCTGGCCGACCTGCTGCAACTGCCCGGCGCGGAAGGCGCGGCGCAGCTCGTTCAGTTCGCGGGTCGACTGGGTGACGTCGGCGTGGATCGGGTCCAGTTGCTGGATCAACGCCAGCGGTGTGCTTTCGTTGTGCCCGACCAGGGCGCCTTCGGTGACCAGCGCACGGCCGATGCGCCCGGAAATCGGCGCGGTGACGGTGGCATAGCCGAGGTTGAGCTTGGCCCGCTGCACCGCAGCCTGATTGGCGGCGACGTCGGCGGCGGTCTGCCGCGAGTTGGCGCGGGCGTTGTCGTATTCCTGGGCGCTGACCGCCTTGTCGGCGATCAACTGGGCGTAGCGCTGCTCCTGCAGGCGGGCCTGGAAGGCATTGGCCTCGGCTTTGCGCAACGCCGCCTCGGCACTGTCCAGATCAGCCTTGAACGGCGCCGGGTCGATGCGAAACAGCACCTGGCCCTGCTTGACGTCGCTGCCTTCGCGAAACGCCTGCTGCAGGACCACTCCGGCGACCCGTGCGCGGACTTCGGCAACCCGTGGCGCGACGATTCGCCCGCTCAGTTCGCTGCTGATCGACAGCGGCCGGGCTTCGATGGTTTCGATGCGCACGCTGGCCAGCGGCGCGCTTTCCTCGGCGGTCGAGGACTTGTCGCAGGCGCTCAGCAGCAGTGCCAGGGCAATCAGGCTGAGCGGTGCGAACAGGTGCTTGGACATGGAAATACCCCAATAATGACCCGGGCATGCTACGGGCAGCCGCACAGGGTAGCGGTGAAGTTTTGTACTGGCTGTGTGAAATTGTGTGAAGGTTTTGCTCAGGAGGCGTTGGGGGCGTATATCCTAGATTTCTTTACTGGGGCGGCCCCAATCGCGGGCAAGCCCGCTCCCACAGGGTTTTGCGTCGCTCACTCAACTGTGGGAGCGGGCTTGCCCGCGATGAGGCCCCTTCAGGCACCCCCCATTTTTTCGGAACACCCATGCCCAACATCCTCCTGGTCGAAGACGACCCCGCGCTCGCTGAACTGATTGCCAGCTACCTGGAACGCAACGGCTATCACGTCAATGTGATCAGCCGTGGCGACCAGGTGCGCGAGCGGGCGCGGCTCAGTCCGCCGGACCTGGTGATCCTCGACCTGATGCTGCCCGGCCTCGATGGCCTGCAGGTCTGCCGCCTGCTGCGGGCCGACTCGGCGAGCCTGCCGATCCTCATGCTGACCGCCCGCGACGACAGCCACGACCAGGTGCTGGGCCTGGAAATGGGCGCCGACGACTACGTCACCAAACCCTGCGAACCGCGGGTGCTGCTGGCCCGGGTGCGCACCTTGCTGCGCCGTAGCAGCCTCAACGAGCCGCAGACCGCCAGTGACCAGATCCTCATGGGCAACCTGTGCATCGACCTGTCGGAGCGCACCGTGACCTGGCGTGCGCAGCCGGTGGAGTTGTCCAGCGGTGAATACAACCTGCTGGTGGTGCTGGCGCGGCATGCCGGTGAAGTGCTCAGCCGCGACCAGATCCTGCAGCGCCTGCGCGGCATCGAATTCAACGGCACCGACCGTTCGGTGGACGTGGCGATTTCCAAGCTGCGGCGCAAGTTCGATGACCACGCCGGCGAGGCGCGCAAGATCAAGACCGTGTGGGGCAAGGGTTACCTGTTCAGCCGCTCCGAATGGGAATGCTGAGGCCATGCTCCGTGCCCTGACGCGCCTGTACCTGATCACCATTGTCACCTTCAGCGCGGCGATCTACCTGGTGCCGGACCTGGTGGTCTCGGTGTTTCACGAGCGCTTTTCCAGCTACAACCTCGATCACTCGCGGGGCGTGCAGAACTTGCTGGTCCAACAGTTCAAGGGCGTGCCGCACGAGCAATGGCCGGCCCTGGTGGCGCAGCTTGATCAGCAGTTCAAGCCGATCCGCATTGCCGTTGTGCCCATCAGCGACGCCAATTTCACCGAGCACGAACGCCAGCGCTTGTTGGCCGGGGAAATGGCCGTGCGCACCGGCGACTGGGGTTGGCGCACCATGGCCATGGCGCCGCTGGACGGGGCGTCCGCGCTCAAACTGATCGTGCCGCCGGACCCATTGGACGTCAGCCTGCTGTACTGGGGCATCAACGTGCTGATCGGCGCGGCGCTGCTGGCCTGCCTGTTGCTCTGGCTGCGCCCCCACTGGCGCGATCTGGAACGCCTGAAAAACACCGCTGAACGCTTCGGCAAGGGCCACCTCGGCGAGCGCACCCAACTGCCGCCCAGCTCCAACATCGGCACCCTGGCGAACGTGTTCGACACCATGGCCGGTGACATCGAAAACCTGCTGAATCAGCAGCGCGACTTGCTCAACGCGGTGTCCCACGAGCTGCGCACACCGCTGACCCGCCTCGATTTCGGCCTGGCCCTGGCGCTCTCCGATGAGCTGCCGGCGGCCAGCCGCGAGCGTTTGCAGGGACTGGTGGCGCACATTCGCGAGCTGGATGAACTGGTGCTGGAGTTGCTGTCCTACAGCCGCCTGCAGAATCCGGCGCGGGTGCCGGAGCAGGTCGAGGTGTCGCTGGACGAATTTATCGACAGCATCCTTGGCAGTGTCGATGACGAGCTGGAGTCGCCGCAGATCGTTATCGATGTGCTGCTGCACGGCCAACTGGAGCGCTTCAGCCTCGACCCGCGGCTGACTGCACGGGCGATCCAGAACCTGCTGCGTAACGCCATGCGCTACTGCGAAAGACGCATTCAGATCGGCGTGCAGGTGACGCCTCAGGGCTGTGAAATCTGGGTCGACGACGATGGCATCGGCATCCCCGAGGATGAGCGCGAGCGCATCTTCGAACCTTTCTACCGCCTCGACCGCAGCCGCGACCGCGCCACCGGCGGCTTCGGCCTGGGCCTGGCCATCAGCCGCCGCGCCCTCGAAGCCCAAGGCGGCAGCCTGACGGTGGAGACCTCGCCGCTGGGTGGGGCGCGTTTCAGGTTGTGGTTGCCGACGCTGGCGTGAGCGTCCGAATCCTTGTAGGAGCTGGCTTGCCAGCGAATAGGGAGTGTCAATCACCGATGATGTCGGCTGTTCGACCGCCTTCGCCAGCAAGCTGGCTCCTACGGGGATTTGTGGTGGATTACAGGGTCTGTATCCCCGCAAACCCTGTAGGAGCTGGCTTGCCAGCGAATAGGGTGTGTCAGTCACCGATGATGTCGGCTGTTCGACCGCCTTCGCCAGCAAGCTGGCTCTTACGGGGATTTGTGGTGGATTACAGGGTCTGTATCCCCCGCAAAACCCTGTAGGAGCTGGCCAGCGAATGGGGTGTGTCAGCCACCGATGATGTCGGCTGTTCGACCGCCTTCGCCAGCAAGCTGGCTCCTACAGGTTTTGTGGTCGATCACAGGATATGGATACGCCGCCAATACAGGACATCAGGCATCCAACCGACTCCGCAACAACACCGCCATCCCCTCCAGCTCCTCCGGCGAATTACGGCCGATCACCAGGTAGGCGTGATTCAAGCCCGACCAATAGACAATGTTCATCCCGTGTCGTACTTCGTGGGCTGGCGCCTGGGGGCCGTTGTTGGAGCGGGTGATGCACAGCGCGAAGGGGCCGTGCAGCGGGTCGAGGTAGGTAATCTGGGCGATGGGCACGCCGTCGTATTCGAGCAGTTGTGCGCGCTTGAAACGCGGTTGCTCGAGCTCCAGTTGCGCAGGCGTGAGCGGCAGGCCGAGGCGCTGGTCGATGATCTGCAACTGCGCCAACTGCGCGGCCGGATCCACCGGCAGGTGCTCCAGGGTCTGCGGGATGTACAGCGACATGTAGTCGGCCACCAGCGCCCGCCAGTTGCTGGTCTTTTCCTCGGTGTCTTCCATCCAGTGCAGGAACAGCCGGTCGACCGCCACCCCGGCCACCAGGAATCCGGCGGCGGTGGCGAGGAACAGCCGGCGATTGAGTGAGGTGGCGAGCAGCGGCGTGGGCAGCACTTCGAGCATGCGGCTCATGCGCTCCATCGGCGCCTGGTCGAGCAGGCTGGCATAGGCACCCTGGAACGGCAGGTCGCTGTGCATCAGCATTTCCAGGCGCTGCTGCAGGGCCGGATCGTCGGCCAGGTTAGCGTCGACCTGCCGGCGCTCCTCGCTACTCAGTTGACCGTCGAGGTAAGCCACCAGCCGTTCATCACTGCAGGTCTTGCTCATCGCCGTTCTCCACTGGGGTTGCTGGACACCGAGCGCAGCGGTGGGTGCTCCGCCAGCTTCAGGCGCGCTGCGGCCAGCCGGCTCATCACCGTGCCGATGGGCACTGCCAGCACCTCGGCCACTTCGCGATAGGACAAGCCTTCGACGTAAGCCAGGAACACCGCCTCACGCTGGGCCTCGGGCAAGGCATCGACGCGCCGGATCACCTGGGCTGCCAGCACATGCAGGTGCGCGACCTGTTCGCCATCGAAGGCCAGCACCGCGTCCGCCGGAGATAGCCCCTCACCCTGACGGACTTTCTGCGCGCGTACTTCATTGAGCCAGATCGAATGCAGGATGCGCAGCAGCCAACGGTCCATGTGAGTGCCCGGGACAAATTGCCCGGCGCGCTCCAGGGCCCGCACGCAGGTGGCCTGGACCAGGTCCTCGGCGACATGCCGCTGGCGCGACAACACCAGGCCGTAGCGCCACAGGCGTGCCAGGTGCTGGCTCAATTCGGCTTTTACCACTTGATCGCTGGCGATGGCGACCTCCGTGACTCGCGCGGGAGTCCGTCAGGTATTCGATGAATCGGCAATGGCCTTGGCCAGGTCCTGGTACTCCTCGCAGGTGGTACTGCAAATCGTCTTGATCTGCTGCAACTGCTCCTGCGCCAGGTCGAGGCGGCCCTTGATCACATAGGCTTCACCCAGGTATTCACGCACTTTGGCGTAGTGCGGATCGAGCTTGACCGACTCCAGGTAGTAATGGATGCCTTCATCGGTGTGGCCAAGCTTGCGTGTAGCATAGCCGCGATAGTTCAGGGCGATGGCGGTATTCGGTTGATCAAGGGTGTCGAGCAGGGCCAGGGCCTCTTCGTAGCGACCGGATTTGGCCAGGCGATAGGCGTACGTGGTGCGGTCGGCGTCCGGAACCAGTCGGCTTTGCTGGCTTTGACAGCGTTTGGTCTTGCTGTCCCAGACCTGGCCTTTCGGGCAATTGGGCGGCGGCGGGGCGTCGTCTTCGCCGTTGGCCAGGACCAGCGGGCTGCCGAGCAGCGCGATCAGGTAACCGGCAATCAGCAGCGCAGCGCTGTGGGAAGGGGTACGGATAGACATAAGGTTCTCCGAGTTGCGGCGCACATCAATGGGCAACACTCGGAGAACACTTCAGCGGGGCTTTTTATTCATTCGCGGTTAATCCATCGCCTCCTGCAGCAATTGCTGCACCCCTTCGCGGGCTTGGGCCCGCAGTTGCCCCAGGTCGAGCCCCGGAATCACCCCGTCATCCACCACCAGGCGCCCTCCGACCAGGCTGTAGCGCACGGCAATCGGTTCGCCGGCCACCACCGGCGCCACGCCGATGTCGTGGAAACCGAGGAAGCGCGGATGATCCAGGCCATACAGCACCAGGTCCGCCGCTTGTCCGACTTGCAAGGTGCCGACCGCGCCCAACCCCAGAACCTGAGCCCCTCCAGCCGTGCCCCAATGAATCACCTCTTCGGCGGTGGTCGCGCTGGCGCCCTGGGCGGCACGGTGGATCAGCCAGGCGGTGTGGGCCTCGCCGACCATGCTTCCGGATTCGTTCGAGGCCACGCCGTCGACCCCCAGGGAAATCGGCACCCCGGCGGCAGCCATGGCCGGCACCGGGGCGATGCCGCTGCCGAGGCGCGCGTTGCTCACCGGGCAATGGGAGATGCCGCTGCCGGTCTGCGCCAGCAGGCGGATTTCCGACGGCTGCAGATGGACCATATGGGCGAACCACACATCCGGCCCCAGCCATTCGTTCTCGGCAACAAACTCCACCGGCAGGCAGTTGTATTTCTCGCGGCAGAAGTTCACGTAGTTCTGTGTCTCCGACAGGTGGGTGTGCAGGCGCAAGCCCATGCCGCGCGCGGTGTGGGCCAGCTCGCGGAGCAGGGTGGGCGGCAGCGAGAAAGTCGGCGTGGTCGGCGCCACCACCACCCGGCGCATCGCATCCGGGGCGTCCTGGTGATAGCGGGATTTCAGCCGCTCGATATCGCCGACCATCTGCTCGAGGCTTTCCGGCTGCAGCGCGGTTTTCGAGAAGCCCGGGTGAGCGCTGGCCGACTCCAGTGCGCCACCGCGGCAGAGGACGAAACGCAGGCCGAATTCATCGGCAATGTCGAAGAGCTGGTCGCCGCTCTCGGTGCTGCCATTGGCGTGATAAAGGTAGTGGTGGTCGGCGCAGGTGGTGACCCCCGACAGCAGCAGTTCGGCCATGCCCAGGCGGGCGGCGATGCGCGTCAGTTGCGGGGTAAAGCGGTTCAGGCGCGGGTAGGGCACGCTGGCCAGCCAGCCTTGCAGGTCCTGATTGATGCCCGCCGGCACCGCTTTGAGCAAGTTCTGGAACAGGTGGTGGTGGGTGTTGACCCAACCCGGGTAGACCACGCAATGCCGGGCGTCGATTACCCGCTCGCCGGGCTGCGCTTCGAGGTTGGCGGCCATCTCGCTGATGCGTCCGTCGACGACGCGAATGTCGACATTGCCGGCGCGAGCGCTCTGGCCACGGCGGCCGGTCATCACCGCCGCCGGGTTCTTGATCAGGATGTTCTGGGTGTGCGTCATGGACTTCTCCAGGGCAAAAATAATCAGTCAGAGGCTGTGGGACGCGGCTTGTTTGCCGGCGTTTTCCGGGTTGGCGACGCCATTCAGCGCGGCGTTGAGCAGCACCGAGACCAGGCAGGCGATCACCACGCTGCTGTGCAGGAACGGCTGGCTCCACTCCGGCAGTTGCTTGAACAGCGCCGGGGCGAGTACCGGCACCAGCGCGGCGGCGATGGTGAAGGCGACAATCAGCACGTTGTAGCGATTGCGCTCGTAGTCGACCTTGGCCAGGGTCTGGATCCCCGCTGCCGCGACCACGCCGAACATGGCAATCCCGGCGCCGCCGAGGGCAGCGGTGGGCATCGAGGCGATGATCGCCCCGGCCTTGGGCACCAGCGCAATCGCGCACATCAGCAATCCACTGACCGCCACCACCCAGCGGCTGCGCACCCCGGTGAGGATCACCAGACCGACGTTTTCCATGAAGGCAATGAACGGAAAGGCCGCGAACATCCCGGCGATGGTGCTGGCCAGGCCGTTGGCGCGCAGGCCGTTGATCACCTGTTTGTCCTGCACCGGCTTGTCGACGATGTCGCCGATGGCGACGAACAGCCCCATGGACTCGACCATCTGCACGATCATCACCACCACCATGGTCGCAATCGGGATCAGGCTGAAGGTCGGCAGGCCGAAATAGAACGGGTAGGGCACGGTGACCCAGGGCGACTCCGACACGCTGTGCAAGTCACCCATGCCCAGCCCATAGGCCAACCCGGCGCCCACCAGCATGCCCACCAGCACCGCCATGTTGCGCAGCAGCGGGCTGCCGAAGCGATTGACCAGCAGGATGGTCGCCAGCACCACCAGTGCCACCGCGAGGTAGGCCGGAGCGCCGAAATCGCTGGCATGACGCCCGCCGCCGACCCATTCATAGGCAATCGGAAACAGCTGCAGGCCGATCACCGTGACAATGCAGCCGGTCACCACCGGCGGGAAAAACCGGCGTAATCGACCGACAAAGGGCGCGGCCAGCAGGGTGAAAATCCCCGCGCCGATCACCGCGCCGCAGACCCCGGCGAAGCCGACCTCCGGGTTGCTGCCGATGGCGATCACCGGGCCGACGCTGCTGAAGGCCACGCCCTGGAGAATCGGCAGGCGCACGCCGAATTTCCAGAAGCCGACGGTTTGCAGGAGGGTGGCGATGCCGGAACAGAACAGCGTGGTACTGATCAGCACCACGGTATCGGCCTGGGACATCTTTAACGCACTGGCGACAATCAACGGCACGGCAATCGCACCGATGTACGAGACGGCCATGTGTTGCAGGCCGAGGGTGAGCATTTGGCGGACCGGCAGAACCTGGTCCACGGGGTGAATGGCGGTTGTCACGGAATCTGAAGACATGGTCAAACCTCTGGCGTTTTTTTGTTGTTGAGAGGAACCCGTTCAGTCTGTCCGGAGCCGCCATCCACCGGCTCCAGCGTTCTTTAGCCTGCGAGGCAGGCGGCAAAACCCTGGTTCAACGCCGCCCGATCCAGGTCGCGGCCGATGAACACAATCTTGCTGCTGCGCGGCTCGTTGCCCCACAGGGTCGAGGCGCGGAACTCCACCAGGCTGTGCACGCCCTGCAGCACGTAGCGTTGATCCTGATCCTTGACCGCCAGCACGCCTTTCATGCGGTACAGGGTCTCGGCCTGGTCGTTGCGCAACTGGCTGATCCAGCGATGGAAGGCGCCGAGGTTGACTGCGCCGTCGACGCTGATGCCCACCGAAGACACGCTGGGGTCGTGCTCGTGGTCGAGTTCATCGTGGTCATGTTCGTGCTGGTGATCGTCGGCGTGGTGCTCATGCTCGGCGCCGATCTCCATGAGTTTCTGGGTAGATTCGAAGGCACCCACGCCGAGAATCCGCGACAGGTCGATCTCTGCGTACTGGCTGGTGACCAACTCGGCGGTGGCGTTGAGGCCACGGATTTTTGCGCTCAGGGCGGCGACTTCGGCCTCGCTGACCAGGTCGACCTTGTTGATCACAATGCGGTCGGCACAAACGATCTGGTCCACCGCCTGGTTGTCGACGCCGTCCAGTTGCAGGTCCTCCAGGTGCTGGGCGACGTGCTTGGCATCGACCATGGTGACGATGGCATCGAGCTCGACTTCCTCGGCGATCGGGTCGTTGATGAAGAAGCTCTGGGCCACCGGGTACGGGTCGGCCAGGCCGCTGGTCTCGATCAGGATATGGTCGAGGCGCACCGGGCGCGCCACCAGTTCGCGGACGATACGCACCAGGTCCTCGCGAACCTCGGCGGTGCAGCACACGCAGCCGTTGACCATCTCGTAGATTTCTTCGGTTTCCGAGCTGAGTACCAGGTCGCCGTCGATGCCGACCTCGCCGAACTCGTTCTCGATCACCGCGATCTTGCGCCCGTGGTTCTCCTTGAGGATGTAATTGAGCAGGGTGGTTTTGCCGGCGCCGAGGAAGCCGGTGAGGATGGTGACCGGGATCTTGCGGTTGGGGGTTGGGGCGTTGAAGGGAGTGGTCATGTGAGGCTCCTTTTGATGACTGGATAAGGCTTTTGTAGGAGCGAGCTTGCTCGCGAAGGCGGTGGGTCAGTCACATCATCGGTGGCTGGCATGGCCTCTTCGCGAGCAAGCTCGCTCCTACAAGGGATTTGTGTGTCCGGTTCGCGCCAGCGCAGCGCCGTACCGCTGTCCAGGCCGAACAGGTCGAGGACCCGGCCCAGGCTGTGGTCGATCATCTGTGCCAGGTTTTCGGGGCGGGCATAGAACGCCGGCACCGGCGGAGCGATGATCCCGCCCATTTCGGTGACGGCGGTCATGTTGCGCAGGTGCGCCAGGGTCAGCGGGGTTTCCCGGGCCATCAGTACCAGGGGGCGACGCTCCTTGAGCGTGACGTCGGCAGCGCGGCTGATCAGGCTCGACGAGGTGCCGCTGGCAATTTCCCCCAGGGTGCGCATCGAACAGGGTGCGACCACCATGCCCAGGCAACGAAACGAACCGCTGGCAATCCCCGCCGCCACGTCATCGCTGCGGTGGTAGTGGCTGGCCAGGGCGGTGACGTCGGCGAGCTTGTAGTCGGTCTCGTGGGCCATGGTCAGCAGCGCCGCGCGGCTGATCACCAGGTGGCTTTCGATGCGCAGTTCGGCGAGCAACTGCAGCAGGCGCACCCCGTAGATAAAGCCCGAGGCGCCGCTGATGCCCACCACCAGGCGCTGCGCGGTCATGACCGCAGCCCTGCGAGCAGATCCCGGGCCTTCACCTGCACCTCTTCACTCAATTGCGCGCGTATGCCGTCGAAGCCCGAGCCACGGGTGGCGTCCAGGCCCATGCGTGAGGTGGTGCCGTTGACCGAGGACGAGGGGTCCAGCGGACTGCCGGGCAAACCATCTATGACGAACAGGTCCTGGTGCGGCTGGAAGTGCGTGGCCAGGGCCCAGAGCACCTGGCTGTCGTCGCTGATGTCGATGTCACTGTCCACCGCGATCACGCTTTTCAGGTACGGATCCCAGCCAAGCAGCGCCAGCATGATCTGCCGGGCCTCGCCGTCGCGGCTCTGGTCGAGGGCCACGTAGCAATGAAAGTGGGTGCCGGAGTTGGGGTAGTGCACCGCCGTCACCGCCGGGAAACGCGCCTTGAGTTTTTCGCTCATCTCCGCTTCACGGGGCAGGCGGGCCAGGGTCAGGTGCTCGGCGTAGCGCCCGCCGACCACGTCCACCAGCCAGGCATCCTTGCGCCGCAGCAGGGTGTCGACCCGCAGCACGTTGTTGGTCGAGCGGTCGGAAGAGTAGCCGCTGAATTCGCCGAAAGGGCCTTCTTCGGCATAGGCCGTGGGGTCGATGGCGCCTTCAAGGACGAACTCGGCATAGGCCGGCACGCCGATGCCGTAGCGCGGGGTCTTGACCAGTTCCAGCGGTGCGCCAAACAGACCGCCGGCCACCGCACGTTCGTCACTGCCAAACGGCAGGCGCGCGGCGGCGGCGAGCATGAACAGCGGATGAGCGCCGACCACCATCGCCACCGGCAATTCTTCGCCACGCTCGCGGGCGGCCTGGAGCATCCGCCACAGATGGCCGCGTGAGTGCAGGCTGGTGGCCAGGGCCTGGCGCGCATGCTTCATCGAGCGGTGATAACTCATGTTGGCGATGCCGGTCACCGGGTCCTGGGCGATGATCACCGCGTTGGTGATGTAGGGCCCGCGGTCACTGTCGAAATGCTTGAGCATCGGCAGCAGCGCCAGGTCCACGGCTTCGCCTTCGAATATTTCGTCGAGCACTGGGCCGGTCTCGACGTAGCGTGGTGGGATTGGGTTGTTGGCGCGAGTCTGGAAGGTTTCGTGGAGCTGTGCCGGGGTGACGCCGAACAGTCGGGCGATGCGGGTGCGGGAGGCGAACAGGTTGGTCGCCACTGGCACACCGAGTGCCCCGACGTTTTCGCAGATCAACAGCGGGTGACGGCCCTGGTTGGCGAGGGCATCCACCAGCGCGGTGACGTCCTGGTCGGCTGACAGCGGCTGCCGGAGGGTCAGCACATCGTCGGGGAATTGCTCGCGGTAGGCGTCGATGAAAACGTGGAAATCCTGGGTGTCGCCAAGGGTGAAGAGGGTCATGGATGCACCTCGTTAGAGCGCTGTGCGCAGAGATCCCTGTCGGAACCCATGGGACCTCTGTGGGAGATCCCTGTGGGAGCGAGCTTGCTCGCGATGACGGTTTGTCAGGCGACATTTGCTTTGGCTGATACACCGCCATCGCGAGCAAGCTCGCTCCCACAGGTTCCGGTTCAGATTCAGGTTTCGGTATCCGTACCGGTCTTGCGCTTAGAGGTAAGTCGTGGTCAGGCGAATATCCGCCTCGATCAGGTCCTTGGGCGGTGGAGTCGGCTCGATGCCGCAGAGCCGGGCGATGTTGTTGCCCAGGTAATCCTCGAGGTGATCCTCATCGATCCCCAGCCCCTGCGGCGCCGGCGAACACAGCACCTCCAGCTCGCGCAGCCACATCCCCGGTTCGTTCGGCGGCGAGTCGGTGCCGAACACGATCTTGTTGCGTGGCAGCTCCTTGGCGAACTCGACGATCCGCGACTGGAAGCACCAGCCCGATTCGCAGTACACGTTGGGCGTGTCCATCGCCATCCAGAACGCCTCGAACGAGTAGTTGCCGCCGGTCTGGATACCGAAGTGACCGATGATGAAATTGACCATCGGGAATTCGCGGATGATCGGGTAGAACATCGTTGGAATGGTGTACGGGCCGTCACCGGTGTGGATCAGCACCACGATGTTGTATTTGGCGCAGACCTTCATCGCCGGACGCAGCCAGTCCAGCGCGCGGTCCGGGCGGTAGCCGTGCATGTTGGCGTGCAGCTTGAGCATCTTGAAGCCGTATTCCTTGATGTGGAATTCCAGCTCCGCCGCCCCGTTTTCCGGTCCCCAGCGTGGGTTGAAGTTGAAGTTGCCGATGAAGCGATCCGGGTACTTCACGCACAATTCGGAGATGTACGACATGTAGTCGCGCACGCCTTCGCGGCCACGGCGGTTGCCGTCACGGTAGCCGGTGTTGCCCGGTGGCGGCTGGATGAAGCCCATGTCGATCCGGCGTGGCTTGCCGTTGATCATGTACGGGCCGTCCATCAGCTTGAGCATGCGCTCGCCGGTGAAGGGTTCGCCGGTGTGGCGCCAGGCCTCGTCGACCAGGTTGGTGGGGTGCAGATGGGTGTCGATAATCATCGCTTCAGCTCCTGGCCAATGGGGTGGTGACGGGGCGCTTGAGCTGCGCCTCTGCTTCGGAAACGGTGCGCGGTGGCGGGGTAGGTTCTAGGCCGATCATCCGCGCGGTGTTGTTGCCCAGGTACTCTTCGAGGGTGTCCTCGTCGAGGTTCATGCCTTGTGGCGGTTCGTGGCACAGCACTTCCAGCAGGCGCAGCCACATGCCGGGTTCGTTCGGCGGGGTGTCGGTGCCGAACAGGATTTTGTGGGTCGGCAGGACCTTGGCGAACTCGACGATGCGCGACTGCAGGCACCAGCCCGATTCGCAGTAGACGTTGGGCAGTTCCATGGCCCATTGCATCGGTTCGAACACGTACACCCCACCGGTCTGCACGCCAAAGTGCGCCATGATGAAATTGACGTTGGGGAATTCCTTGATCATCGGCACCCATTCCGACGGGATGCTGTACGGCCCGTCGCCGGTGTGCAGCTTGACCGGGATGCCCAGCTCGGCGCATTTCTCGAAGGCCGGACGTACCCAGTCCAGCGCCCTGTCCGGACGATAGGCGTGCATGTTGGCCTGCATCTGGACCATCTTGAAGCCGTGCTGGGTGACGTAGCGCTCGATCGCCTCGACGCCGTTTTCCACACCGCAGCGTGGGTTGTAGACGAAGCAGCCGATGAAGCGATCGGGGTAGGTCTGGACCATCTTCAGGGTGTATGCCATGTAGGCGTCGATGGATTCGCGACCGGTCAGGTCGCCATCGGTCCAGGTGTAGATGGTGTTGCCCTGGGGTGGCTGGATGAAGCACTTGTCGATGCGCCGGGGTTTGCCGTTGACCATATAAGGGCCATCCATCATCTCCAGCAGACGCTCGCCGGTGAAGGGGTCACCGTCATGCCTCCAGGCGAGGTCCACCAGGTCGGTGGGATAGCAACTGATATCGATGATCATTGAAGTCGATCTCCTGATAGCGGGGAAGGGAACCTTGCGGTTCACAGCAGCCACGTCCCGGGCAATCGGCCGTTTCTATGGGTGACGCATCACCCATTCCCTCGCCTGTGCGCATCCGGCTCGGGACGCTGTCTGCATGGGGGCGAGTATTGGGAGAGGGGGTTGGGTTCGTACAATATTAATTGGGCGAGGGGGTGATAGGCGGGGGATATGGTTGGGGTTGGGGTACATATCCATGCCTGCACAAACGCTCGCTGAACTGTAGGAGCAGCTAGCCTGCGATGGCGATCTGTTTGTGTACATATCCATTCCTGCAGAAACGCTAGCTCTACTGTGGGAGCGAGCCTGCTCGCGAAAAACCTGAGCCCGCCGCGTACATCCAGACAGTACGCGTCATTGTTCACGCCTATCGCGGGCAAGCCCGCTCCCACAAAATGGGGTCGGACCCATGCGTCCTTGAACACCGCTTGAGACACTAGCAGTTCTGTCAGTGGGCAGGATCCATCCAAAGTGGGATGCTCTTTACAGTGTTCGGAATCTCATTTGGAGTCTGCGCAATGGCACACGCCCAATCAGCACAATTACTTTGCCAATATTATTACGATGCACTTGATCGCCTCGACGCCAGTAAGGTTGTCGCTGAGCAGGCCAACCAGTTTTTTTACTGTGGCTCGCTCTTGACCACGGCTATCCAGGACCGGGTAAAACACAGCATCTTGCAGTATGACCAACAACTGCTCGCGCTATGCCGACATGAAGCAAGCCACTCCGATACGCAGTTGCTCGTGACCCATCAACAACGCTCAATCCTGAGTCTGCACGGGCCGCAGTTGCTCTACCTGGCGTATTCTCCCTATGGTCATTTGGCACATGCGGCGGGTTGTGCAAGTTTGCTCGGCTATAACGGCGAGCGGCGCGATCCGCTGACCGGGCACTATCATTTGGGGCAGGGATATCGCCAGTACAATCCGGTGTTGATGCGGTTCAATAGCCCGGACAGTTTGAGCCCGTTTGAGGCTGGGGGGCTGAATGCCTATGCCTATTGCCAGGGAGACCCGGTCAATCGGACGGATGGGACCGGGCATGCGCCAGTGTTATCACCGAAACCAGTCAGGCCAGGTACCTCAGGCAGGACAGTTAGGCCAGGCAGTCCAGTCCAGTCCGGACAAGTCAATCGGTCAGCAGCACGGAACCCATCTACCAGCGACGCGGCCAAGAAGGCGCGGAGGCGAGCAGGAAATAATAAAGCGGTTGCAAAACATACAGCCAAGCTCACTAAGCTTGCAGATCTCATTGAGCGGAATGAACGAGCGTGGCCTCCATCGGATAAATATACAGTGAATGATCGCATTGGCGATCTGGAGACGAGCAAGCAAATGTATGAGGACGCCAGGAGAGCGTATCGTTTTCCTAAGAATCCAGATGTCAACGATCCACACTATTATACTGATGCTAACGGTAACGATTTATTGGATGTCACTCATTTCAATATAAAAATTGATCTTGAGCGTAACAGATACAAAAGTAGAAGTAATAACTTAACTCAACTACATCGGTGGATAGTAAAGCGTGCCGAATATATTAGAAAGCACACCGGGATCAATCTCATGTCCGAGTCGACCTGAATAAGACGCTGACGCATCCCAAGGCAGCCCATGGCGTATCTGACAATACCCCGTGAGCTGCACTCACTTCATTTACCCCAATGTATCCGCCGCCATCCCCCGCACCACCTCCACCACCCCGGCCACCCGTTCCCCATGCCCCGGTGGCCACACCGCGTACAAATTGTAATGCGCGGCAATCTGCGCATCGTTCAGCGCCACCAGCCGCCCACTGCGTAACGCATCGGCCGCCAACAACCCCCGTACCAACCCGGCGCCAACCCCGGCTTCAGCGGCAGCGATCAGGTTGGCAGCATTGTCGAAGACCACCAGCGCGCGAGGCTCGCGGGGCTCCAGGCCAGCGGCGTCGAGCCAGGGAATCCACGAACGGCGGGTGTACCCCAGCGGCGGCAGCTCCAGGACTTGCGATGGGCTCATAGGTAGTTGCAGGCCATGGCGTTTCAGCAAATCGGGTGAGGCCACGGCCAACACACGGTCACCGCAAATCTGGGTCATTTCGCAGTCTTCCCAGTCGCCATAGCCGTAGCGCAGCGCCAGGTCGACCCGTTCGAAGGCGCTGCGGTCCGAGCGCGGCATCGACATCACCACCACCTCGGTGTCCGGCAGCGCTGCCAGCAGTTGCGGCAGGCGCGGGTTGAGCCAGCTTTGCGCCAGTTCGCTGTCGACATCCAGGGTCAGGCGTTGGCCGACGCTGCGGTTCTTCACCGAGGACAGCGCCCGGTCGACCTGGGCCAGGCCGTCGGAGAGCACGCTGGCGAACAGTTGCCCGGCGTCGGTCAGGGTGCTGCCGCCGCCTTCACGGACGAACAGCGGCTGGCCGATGAAATCTTCCAGGGAGCGAATCTGCTGGCTGATCGCGCTGTGGGTGAGGTCGAGTTTGCGCGCGGCACTGGCAAAGCTGCCGCTGCGCGCCGCCTGGATGAACGCGTTCATCGACTGCACCGACGGGTATCGCTTGTACATGCTGTTAGTCCTCCTTACAGCGCATCGCAGAAAACGTCGCTGGCCCGTTTTGCCGCGGTCTTTCAATAATCCCGGCACCAGGCCCGCACAAAGACGGGCCGCTCTGCGGGAGCCTGACAATGATCGACCTCACGGTAAACGGCGTACGACACGAGCAGGTAGAGGCCGAGCCCTCCATGCCCTTGTTATGGGTATTGCGTGACCGCTTGCACCTCACCGGCAGCAAATTCGGCTGTGGCATGGGCCTGTGCGGCGCCTGCACCGTGCACCTCGATGGTGTCGCGGTGCGCGCCTGCCAGTTGCCGGTCAGCGCCGCCGTCGGCCACGACATCACTACCATCGAAGGCTTGTCGCCGAGCAACAGCCATCCGTTGCAACTGGCCTGGGTCGCCGAAGATGTGCCGCAATGCGGCTACTGTCAATCCGGGCAGATCATGTCGGCGGCGGCGTTGTTCAATACCGGCGCGGCGGTCACCGACGATTCGATCCGCAACGCGATGTCCGGCAACCTGTGCCGCTGCGGCACCTACGGGCGCATCAACAAGGCCATCAAACGCGCGGCTGCCGCGACCAGGGAGGCCTGATGAACCGTCCTGAACTGCCGCGCCGCACCTTCCTCAAACAGGCCGCTACGGTCGCCTCGGGCCTGGCGATTGCGTTCTATCTGCCGCCAAGCCTGGCAGCCAGCGATGCAAAAGCACCAACAGCGGCCACCGAGTTCGAGCCCAACGCCTGGGTGCGGATTTTTGCCGATGGCACGGTCAAGCTGGTGGTGCACAAGCACGACTCCGGCACCGGCACCCACACCGCCCTGGCGGCCTGCGTCGCCGAAGAGCTGGATGTCGACCCGATGCGCGTTCAGGTGATCTCACCCGAAGACCCGTTTTTCGAGGCCTATATCCACCCGGTGTGGAAGGTGTTTTCCACCGGCGGCAGCACCAGCGTGTCCCTCGAATATGAGCGCCTGCGCATGGCCGGCGCCACCGCGCGCGCCTTGCTGATTGCTGCGGCTGCCCGGCAATGGCAAGTCAGCCCGGCCAGTTGCCGCACCGAGAACGGCCGCGTTTTGCACGGCGACGGCCTGCGCAGCCTGGGTTACGGCGACCTGGTGGCGGTTGCAGCCAGTTTGCCGGCGCCCGCGCAGGTCAGTCTCAAGGATCCGGCTGAGTTCAAGTACATCGGCAAGCTGCGACACAAGCGCGACGCCGCGGCCAAGGTCTGCGGCGGCTTCAAGTACAGCCTCGATGTGCAGTTGCCCGGGATGCTGGTGGCGGTGCTGCAACGCACCCCGGTGGTCGGCGCCAAGGTGCTGGACATCGACGCCAGTGCCGCGCTGCAAGTACCGGGGGTACGCAAGGTGCTGCGGATTCCCGGGCGCCCGGATGTGCTCGGCGGCAATCAGGAAAGCGTCGCGGTGCTCGCCGATGATTACTGGTCGGCGCGCCAGGGCCGGGCGTTGCTCAGGGTGCAATGGAGCGAGTCGCCGCAGAAGGATTTCGCCAGTGCCGAGCTGCCTGTCGTCCAGGCGGCGGCGATTGGCGACGGCAAGGCGCTGCGGGTGCCGACCCTGAGCGCCGGTGACGTCGCCAGCCAATGGCCGCTGGCCAAACAGCTGGTGGAAGCCGACTACGTGATGCCCTACAAAGTGCAGAACCCGCTGGAGCCACTGTGCATCACCGCCCAGGTCAAGGACGGCGCCATCACCTACTGGGGCGGGGTGCAGGTGCCGTCCTCGGCGCTGGAAGCGGCCGAGGTGGTGTGCAAGATCCCCCGCAGCAAGGTGACGATCAATGAAATGGTCTCCGGTGGCAGCTTCGGTGCGCGCGAATCCAAGTACTGGTTGTTCGAGGTGGCCTACCTGGCGCAGCAGGTCGGGGTGCCGGTGAAATTGATGAACAGCCGTGAGGACGAAATGCGCGCATTGTTCGCCCACCCGGCGACCTTCCATCGCATGAAAGGCGCGCTGGGTGCCGACGGTGGCTTGCAGGCCCTGCAACTCGACGCGGTGTCGCCAGCCTCGCCGGAGCAGTGGGAGCCGGGCTATTTCGAGCGCCCTGATCACATGGACTACAGCACCACCGAGGCCATTACCGCCTGGGACTTTGCCTACCGTGCGCCGCACCTCGACCTGGCCTGGGTCCGTCATGAGCCCGGCGTGCCCAGCGGCTGGTATCGCTCGGTGAGCTTCATCCCTAACGTGTTTGCCGTGGAAAGCTTTATGGACGAACTGGCCCATGCCGCCGGACGCGACCCGTTGGCCTTTCGCCTGGCCCATATGCAAGAACGGCCACGCCACGTCAGCGTGTTGCAACAGGCCGCCGACCGCGCCGGTTGGGGCCAGCCGCTGCCTGAAGGAACGGCCCTGGGCATCGCCACCAATCAGGGCTACACGAGCTTTATCGCGGTGGTCGCGCGACTGGTGAAGCAGGCTGGGGAGATCCGCGTCGACAAGCTGACCTGTGTGGTCGATTGCGGCCTGGCAGTGTCGCCGGGCGGGGTCGAGGAGCAGATCTACGGCGGCCTGATGTGGGGCCTGGGCCACGGCTTGTTCGACCGCATGGAGATGAAAAACGGCCAGGTGCTGCAGAGCAATTTCCACGACTACCGGGTGCCACGCATGTCGGACATGCCCGAGGTGGACATCCTGGTGCTCGATGGCGAACCGTCCAAACCCGGTGGCGTCGGCGAGCTGGGCAGCCCCTCGGTGGCGCCGGCGATTGCCAACGCGCTGTTCAGCCTGACCGGCGTCCGCCAGCGCTCGACGCCGCTGGATTTGAGCGTGACGGGGTAATGCACCATGGACCTGCGCCTGTTGCGTTACTTCATGGCCCTGGCCGAAGAGCTGCATTTCGGCCGCGCCGCTACCCGGCTGCACATCAGCCAGCCGCCCTTGAGCCAGCAGATTCGTCTGCTGGAAGAAGAGCTGGGCACGCCGCTGTTCGAGCGCAGCCACCATCGGGTCGAGTTGACCGCCGCCGGTGCTGTGCTCAAGCAACAAGCGCCGCTGGTGTTCGAGCAGCTTGAGCGCGCCCTTGATCTGACCCGGCAGACCGGGCGCGGGCAACTCGGCGAACTGGAAATCGGCATGATCAGCTCGGTGATGGTCGGCGTCCTGCCGCGAGCCTTGAGCCGTTTTCGCCAGCGCTATCCGCAGGTGACCTGGCGCCTGCACGAGATGACCCCGGCGGCGCAGTTGACCGCGCTCAGGGAAAAACGCATCGACGCCTGCGTGTTCCGGGTCGGCACTGATGATCCTGAACTGCGCAACGAACTGCTGATCTACGAGCCGATCCGCGTGGTGCTGCCGGTGGACCATCCACTGGCCGCACGCAACACACTGGCCCCGGCCGACCTCGCCTTGGAGCCCTTCGTTGCGCTGGAACTGAAGCAGTCACGCTTCGCCCATTTCCTCTACGAGTGCTGCCTAAAGGCCGGCTTCACCCCGCAGATCAGCCAGCAGGTGATCGAGGTTCAGACCCTGCTCAGCCTGGTCCGCGCCGGCTTTGGCGTGGCCCTGTTGCCGGCGTCGATCGAGCAACTGGCGCCGGCCGGCGTGGTCTTTCGCAGCCTGACCCCGGCCTTGCCCCAGGTGCCGCTGTACGCGACCTATCGCGCCGACGACAGCTCGCCGGTGCTCAAGTTGTTCCTCGACACCCTGCGCGAATTGGTGCTGGAGGAGGGTGAGCTTGCCGCACGCGCGCACTAGCGCTGCACTATCCTCAAGCGCTGCGGTCGTACCCTTCACAGGGCTGCGGCCCAGCGCCACGGGGAGATGCAATGAGCCAGGATGTCCTAGCCACCGAAACCAATCGCCGCCAATTGCAGCAGATCATCGCCGGACTGTCCGACGGGGTGATCCTGCTGGACGCCGACAAAAGCCTGCTGTGGGCCAACGACGCGGTGCTGCTGATGCACGGCGTCGAGCGCCTCAGCGACCTGGGCAGCAATGCCCGCGAGTACGCGAAACGCTTCCGCTTGCGCTATCGCAATAACCACCCGGTGGCGCTGAAAAACTACCCCATCAGCCGTGCCGCCAACGGTGAGACCTTCAGCGATGTGCTGGTGGAGGTCACGCCCACCGCCGACCCCGAACGCACCTGGGTGCACCGTATTCGCAGCCTGGTGCTCACCGATGCCCAGGGTGCCGTGGAGTCCATGGTGTTGATTCTGAGCGACGCCACCGAGTGGGCCGGCGCCGAGCAGCGCTTTGAAAAAACCTTCAATGCCAACCCGGCACCGGCAGTGATTTGCCGCCTTAGCGACCTGCGTTACCTCAAGGTCAATCAGGGCTTCGTCGATATGACCGGTTTCTCCCGCGAGCAGATCATCGGCCGTTCGCTGTATGAACGCGATGTGCTGGAGGATGCCGAGCGCCGTGAACTGGCGATCGAGCGCCTGAGTCAGGGCGTCACCATTCCGCAGATGCAGGCTGATCTGCGGGTCGCCGATGGCAGTCGCAAACTGGTGGTGGTGGCGGGGCAACCGCTGGAGCTCAATGAAGAGCCTTGCATGTTGTTTTCCTTCGTCGACCTGGAGTTGCGACGGCGCGCTGAAACCGCCCTGCGCCATAGCGAGGAACGTTTCGCCAAGTCGTTTCGGATGAGCCCGGTGCCGACCCTGGTGTGCAGCGCCGAGACCCTGGAGATCGCCGAAATCAACGATGCGTTCATCCACACCAGCGGCTATTCGTCGGAGGAGCTGTTGGGCAGGACCCTGGCGGATATTGGCCTGACGGACAGCAAGGACGCCTCCAGCAAACTGTTCAGCGAACTGAAAAAGCACGGCCGGCTCGACAGCCTCGACCTCAAGGTCCACAGAAAAGGCGGTGAGATGATCGATTGTGCGGTGTGGGCCGACACCGTGAGCATTCACGAGCACAGCTGCTACCTGCTGGTGCTGATGAACATCACCGAGCGCAAACGCACCGAGACCGAATTGGTGGCGGCCATCGAAGAAGTGATGCAGGACGCCTCCTGGTTCAGCCAGACCTTGATCGAAAAACTCGCCAACGCCAAGAACCCGCAACGGGCCCAGCAGCCCGGCGTGGCCTTCACCGAATTGACCGCCCGTGAGCGCGATGTGCTGGGGCTGATCTGCGAGGGTTTGGCCGACAAGGAGATCGCCGCACGCCTGGCGCTGGCGCCCAATACCATCCGCAATCACGTGGCCACGGTCTACTCGAAGCTGGCGGTGCACAGCCGCAGCGAAGCGATCGTCTGGGCGCGCGAGCGTGGTTTGTTCGGTGGCGAGCATCGGGCAAAACGCCCGAAATGAAGGTGCAAATGCACTAAATGCAATAGTGCAAACTCGGCTGTTGCGCTGCCGTCCAGCTCCCTAGGCTGTCAGGGTGCGCCAATGTCCCTTGGATATTGGCGTATCCCTTTCCAGCACACAGGTGCCTGCCGTGATCAGCCAAGCGCAACTGCGCAGTTACATCGAACGCGCCCTCGCGCCCCTTGCGTGCGAGCTGGCGGTGGACGGCGACGGCTCGCTGACCTTGCGGGTGTTCGAGCCCCTCAGCGGCCAGGTCAATCTGGTGGTGACCGGCATCAAGCCCGGCAAGTTGCACAGCGATAGCGACCTGGAGCAAATGGTTGAGGAGCTGCGCTATGAGTTGGGCAGCAGCGGCCTGAGCCGTTTGTGGTCGGCCGAGTAGGGCGGGTTGAACTATCGCCAGGCACCGGTGCTCTACTGCTCAAGCGCGCCCGGCTTCGAGCCGCTTCCCACTCATCAGAATCGCAGGCCACCTCATGCACCCATCAATGAGATCTGCCCTTGCTGCATTGCTGTTGGCGTTCGCCGCCCTCGGTGGTTGCGCCAGTCCACCGCCACCGCCAGTGGTCGTCCAGGCGCCGCCGGTGAAAACCTGCAACAGCAATGAAGACACCCAGGTGTTGGGCGATGCCCGAGCTGACGGTGAGGTGACCCGAGTCACCACCACCACGCGTTGCATCACACAGTAGGCGCCAGCAGGCGTTGCCGGCAATCGAGGGTCAGGCGCGCGCCGCCGCGTTCGCTGACGCCGACGTCGAGGCTGAAACCGTGCAGCTGGACGATGGCGGCGACAATCGACAGGCCTAGGCCGAAGCCGCCATTCTGCGCGCTGTCGTCGACCCGGTAGAAACGTTGGAACACCGCCGCGCGTTTGTCGGCGGGAATCCCCGGGCCGGAGTCGTCGACGTCGATCCGCGTACTGCCGGCCTGATCACTGGCCCGCAGGATCACCTCGCCGCCGGCCGGGGTGAATTTGATCGAGTTGCTCAGCAGGTTCGACAGCGCCTCGAACAGCAGTGCGCGGTCGCCAGTGACGGGCGGCAGGCTGGCGGGGGCTTGCAGGGTCAAGGTCAACTGGCCTTCTTCGGCAAGCGGCAAGTAGAAATCGTGCAGTTCATGCAGCAGTGGCAGCGGGTCAAACTCGACAAAGCCCGAGCGGCGCCGCTGGTCTTCCAGTTCGGAAATCCGCAGCAAGCCACGAAAGCGCGCCATCAAGGTATCCGTCTCGCCGATCACCTGATCCAGTTGCGCCGCCTCGGCGGAGCCTTCCCCGGCTTGTTGTTGCATCCGGTATAGCTGGGCGCGCAGGCGGGTCAGCGGGGTGCGCAGGTCATGGGCGATGTTGTCGCACACACCCTTGACCTCGTTGACCAGGCGTTCGATGCGTTCGAGCATGGCGTTGACGATGGCGGCGAGCATGTCCAGTTCGTCGCGGCGGCTGGACAGCGGCAGGCGATGATTGAGGTTGCCGGCGACTATGGCTTCGGCGCTGGCCTGCAGGGCGTGAATCCGCTGCAACGGGCGGCGGCGCAGCAGGTACCAGCCGGCGACGCCGGGAATGATGGTCAGCGATACCCCCCACAACAGCGCGTGGAGGATGATCCGCGTCACCGCGAACAGCGAACCGTTGTCGCGCACCAGCACCAGCCAGCGGCCGTCGAGGGTCGGGGTGGCCACGGCGTCGCAGCTGGCGTGGGCCAGCAGGCTGTCATCCGGGTCGCCGCAGTTGTCCAGTTCATGCACTCGGCCGTCCAGCGGCAGGCCTTCGGGGATTTGCCGGATCAGCCCGTGCAGGGGGCGTTGCAGCGCATCGAACAGGCCATAGGCATCGACCCCGCGCTGGTCGAAGGTGCGGCTGGCGAGCAGGGCTTCGTCGAGTTGATCGCCGTGAAAGCGCGAGAACAGATGCTGGCGCTGCATCATCGAATGCCGCGCCAGGTTGTCGAGGTAGCTCGACACCTCGTAGTACATCACCCCCAGCAACAGACAGCTCCAGACCACGAACAGCGAGCTGTAGAGCGCCAGCAGGCGGCTGCTGGACGAGCGCCAGCCTTTAGACGGGTTCAGCAATGACATAACCCGAGCCTCGCACAGTGCGGATCAGTGGCAGCAGGCCCGGTGGATCGACCTTCTTGCGCAGGCGGCCGATATGCACGTCGATCAGGTTGGTACCCGGGTCGAAGTGATAGCCCCAGACTTCTTCGAAAATCATCATCCGCGAGAGGATCTGCCCGCTGTTGCGCAGGAGGAATTCCAGCAGTTTGTATTCGGTGGGCAGCAGGGTCAGCACCTGCCCGGCGCGGGTGGCCTCGCGGCTGATCAGGTTGAGTTCGAGGTCGGCGACGCCGAGGGTGGTTTCGAAGTTCTTCACCGTGCTCTGGCGGCGCAGCAGGACTTCGACCCGGGCGGCCATTTCGTCGGTGGCGAAGGGTTTGGTCAGGTAGTCGTCGCCCCCGGCACGCAGGCCGCGCACCCGCTCATCGACATCGGACAGGGCGCTGATCATCAGGATCGGCGTCGACACGCCCATGGTGCGCAGGGTGGTGACGATGGCCAGGCCGTCGAGTTCCGGCAGCATGCGGTCGAGGGTGATCAGGTCATAGTCACCACTGACCGCCCGCGCCAGGCCTTCGCGACCATTGGCCACCCAGTCGACGTCGAGGCCATGGCTGCTCAGCTCGGCAACAATCTCCCGCGCGGTGACCGCGTCGTCTTCAATGGTCAGGATTCGGGTCATGGGGTTTGCCTGGGGTGAATGGATTACCGGGGTAGTGTGCCAAGAAATGGCGGTGGGGTTGCTAAATTAACTTTCATGCAGGGTCGTAGGAGCTGGCTTGCCAGCGAAAGCGCCGGCACAGATGCCTTCGCCGGCAAGCCGGCTCCTACAGTGGATCTGTGGTGACTCCGGCATTTGTGGATCTGGAGTGAATCCGGCATTTGTGGCCTACCGCGCTCAACTTGTGGGAGCTGGCTTGCCAGCGATGGTCGTCAAAGATTATGCAGCTGTCCTGGATGCACGCGGCGGCCTCGGGTCCATCGTCGGAACGCCGCCCGGAGCAAGCCCGCTCCCACAGGGGATCTGTGGTGACTCCGGCATTTGTGACCTACCGCGATCAGCAGGGGGCTATGCAATGCATTTAACCCGCCCTCAGACACAGATTGTTGCAAATTGCATGACCGCCTTTATCGAATGATTTCATAACTCTATGAAATAGAAGGATTTTCAAAATCTCTCCAACTGGCACGTCCACTGCAATTCTCCAGGTGAAGCGTTTTCCCATGCCTGGAGCACCACCACTATGAATAGATCCTCCGATATGTATCCCACCGACCTGCCGGCCTCGAGTGCCGTGTCGGGGGTGTCCTGGGCGGCGATTTTTGCCGGGGCGGCTGCCGCAGCGGCGTTGTCGCTGATTCTCGTGGTGCTGGGTTTCGGCCTGGGCTTTTCGGCGGTGTCGCCGTGGGCCGACAGTGGGGTCAGTGCCAAGGGGCTGGGGATTTCGACCATTGTCTGGCTGGCGTTCACGCAGATCGTCGCTTCAGCACTCGGTGGCTATATCGCCGGACGCCTGCGGGTGAAATGGGAAAACATGCATGGCGATGAGGTGTACTTTCGCGACACCGCCCACGGTTTCCTCGCCTGGGCTGTCGCGACCCTGGTGACCGCCACACTGGTGGTCGGCTCCATCAGCAGTGTCATCAGCGGCGGGGTGCAAGCCGGTGCCAGCGTCGCCGGCGGTGCCGCCAGTGCCATGACCCAGGTTGCCGGTACTGCCGCCAGCCAGGGCAGCAGCAATGATTACGGCTACTTCGTCGATACGCTGTTTCGCGATGATCGTCCTGCCGCCGTCAGCGACGACGCAGCCCACGCCGCCGTGGCACGGATTTTCGTGCAGAGCATGGGCAACGACGGGCAACTGACCCCAGAGGACCGTACCTACCTCGCGCAACTGGTGGCCCAACGCACCAACCTCAGCCAGGCCGATGCCGAGCGGCGGGTCGATGAGGTATACGGCAAGGCTCGCCAGGCGGTTGAACAAGCCAAACAAGCCGCCAAAGAGGCTGCCGACACCGCCAGCACCGTGGCCGCCTGGACGGCGCTGTGGATGTTTATCGCGCTGCTCTGCGGTGCTTTCTTCGCCAGCCTCGCTGCTACCTTCGGCGGCCGTCGCCGGGATGCCGTGGTGTACCTGGAACCGGTCGGCTATATCCCTGCCACTTCGCCAACCCCACTTCGCTAACTAGAGGAGAATTCCCATGCGCTCACTTCTGTTGTTTTTCCTCGGTGTGCCGATCCCGATCATCATTCTGATCGCGCTGTTCATGCACTGATCCCGTACCTGCTGCAAACGACCGCGCCTGCCCCGAGCAGGCGCGGTTTTTTTCAGTCCTGCTTTTGGCCGATGCACTGCCTTCGAGCGTTGACCCTGGCTTGCTATAGTCCGGGGCTCTTTTCCAGACCCTGCAAGGATTACTGCCATGCCCGAATATCAAGCCTTTCGCGTCGAACTGGCGGACAACATCGCCCATGTGCAGATCAATCGTCCGGAAAAGATCAACGCCATGAATGCCGCGTTCTGGACCGAGATCATCGAGATTTTCCAGTGGATCGATGACACTGACGAAGTGCGTGCGGTGGTGATCAGCGGTGCCGGCAAGCATTTCTCTTCGGGCATCGACCTGATGATGCTGGCTTCCGTCGCTACGGAAATGGGCAAGGATGTCGGGCGTAACGCACGTCTGTTGCGCCGCAAGATTTTCGCCCTGCAGGCCTCGTTCAACGCCGTCGACCGCTGCCGCAAGCCAGTGCTGGCAGCGATCCAGGGTTATTGCCTGGGCGGCGCCATCGACCTGATCAGCGCCTGCGACATGCGCTACGCCGCTGCCGACGGGCAATTCTCGATCAAGGAAATCGACATCGGCATGGCCGCCGACGTCGGCACCCTGCAACGCTTGCCGCGCATCATCGGTGACGGCATGCTGCGCGAACTGGCTTACACTGGTCGCACCTTTGGTGCCGAAGAAGCCCAGGCCATCGGTCTGGTCAACCGGGTTTACCCGGACGCCGCCAGCCTGCTGGAAGGGGTGATGGGCATTGCTCGCGAGATCGCTGCCAAGTCGCCGATCGCCATCGCCGGGACCAAGGAGATGATCAGCTACATGCGTGATCACAGCATCAACGATGGCCTCGAATACATCGCCACCTGGAACGCCGCCATGTTGCAATCCAATGATTTGCGCGTGGCCATGGCCGCCCATATGAGCAAACAGAAACCCGAATTTCTGGATTGAGTACACATGACTTCACGCTGGACCACTGCAGTACTGGACACCGATACCCCTGGCGGCTGGGCCGTGGCTCGCAGCCCCGAGGGCTTTTTGTTCGATGACAACGGCGCGCTGTTCCCGCGTGAATGGCTCAAGCGCCAGGAGTTGTCGATTCTCGCCGAACACGGCATCGGTCATCTCGACGGCGAGCCGGTGTACCTGCTCGAACTCAAGGCTGCCAGCGAGGTGCCGGGCTGCAACTGGAAAGGCTTGCGCGCGTTCATGCTCGAGGGCGACCACACGCTGTACAAGGTCCTCGGTTATGCCGCGCAGATTGGTACCTGGGCCCGCGAGCACCGTTTTTGCGGCAACTGCGGCCAGGCGATGGTCCAGGTGCCGCGCGAGCGGGCGATGTACTGCGCGCCGTGCGAGCTGCGCAGTTACCCGCGGATTTCACCGAGCATGATCGTGCTGATCACCCGCGGCGACGAGATCCTGCTGGCGCGTTCGCCGCGTTTTGTCAGTGGGGTCTACAGCACCCTGGCCGGATTCGCCGAGCCGGGGGAGTCGGCCGAGGACTGCCTGATTCGTGAAGTGCGTGAAGAGGTGCAGATCGAGGTCAGGAACATTCAGTACCTGGGCAGCCAGTGCTGGCCGTTCCCGCACTCGATGATGCTGGGCTTTCATGCCGAATACGCCAGCGGCGAGATCGTCCCGCAGGCCGACGAGATCGAAGACGCCCAGTGGTTCAACATTCATGCGCTGCCGCCGTTGCCGGCGTCGCGCTCGATTGCCCGCTACCTGATCGACGTCTACGTCGCGCGGCGCTTAGGTCACGCTGAACCAGTGCTGCCAGGCTAGGCGCACGGTCAGGCCCAGCACCACAGTGATGAACACCGGGCGAATGAACTTCGCCCCACCGCTGATGGCGGTGCGCGCGCCGAAGAATGCGCCGACCATCACCGCCACGCCCATGCTCAGGCCGATGATCCAGTCCACCTGCCCGGAAAAGATGAACACCGACAGCGCCGCCGCGTTGCTGACGAAGTTCATGCTGCGCGCCACGCCGCTGGCCTTGACCAGGTCGATGGGGTAGAGCAGCAGGCTGCTGACGGTCCAGAACGCGCCGGTGCCCGGGCCGGCCACGCCGTCATAGAAACCCAGGGTGAAGCCTTGGCTCGATTGCCATTTTTTCTTGATTGGCGCATCGCTGTCGGTGGGCGCCTTGGGCGTGCCGCCGAACAGCAGGTACAGGCCGCAGGCGAAGACGATCACCGGGAGCATCTTGTTCAGCCATTCGGCCGGCAGGTAGTGGGCGACAATCGCGCCGGTCAGGGCGCCGACCAGGGTGCCGATGATCGCGTGCATCCACTGCCGGGGATGGAACAGCTTGCGCCGGTAGAAGGTCACGCTGGCAATCGCCGAGCCGAAGGTCGCGCTGAGTTTGTTGGTGCCCAGCACCAGGTGTGGCGGCAGGCCGGCGGTGAGCAGGGCCGGGGTGGTCAGCAGGCCGCCGCCGCCGGCAATGGCATCGATGAAACCGGCAATGAACGCGACAGCGACCAGAATGGCCAGGGTGGTGAGATCTACGCTGAGTTCGAAAGGCATGGGGTCGACTTATTCGGTGGGGCGATGGGGTGGTGCAGGCCGCCATCTTACCCGTAACCTTTTGTTGCCGCGACCGTCAGCCGCAGCTCAAGCGCTGTTGCGTCTGAACGTCTGTGACGGCGTTTCCCCGTAGATACGCTGGTAATCCTGGGAAAAGCGCCCCAGATGGAAGAAATTCCATTGCATGGCGGTTTCGGTGACGGTGGCCCAGCGCTGGGTCAGCAGGTCGTGCCGGGCATTGGACAGGCGCAGGGTGCGCAGGTAGGCCATGGGCGTGGTACCGAAGGCCTCGACAAAGCCCTGATGCAAGGTACGGCCCGGGGTGCCGAGGGTTTGCGTCAATTGCTGCATGGTCACCGCGGTATGAGCGTGGGCGTGCAGGTAGTCGATGGCCTGGCTGGCGACTTTACGCCGCAGCGGCGCCTCGCGGGTCGATTCGGCAGCGGGGCTCAGGGCCTGCAGCAGCGAGCCGAGCAAGGTCGCTTCCCATTGCGCACCGGTCAAGGCATCCGGCGGATGGCGCTGGTTCAGCGAGACGCTGATGGTGTTCACCGCCGACTTCAGCGAGCACAGATCGGGGGCCTGATAGCGCTGGTCGCGGCGCTGCTTGAGCACGTCCACGGCACCCTGGGCCTGGCGGCACTGCTCGTAGTGTTCGAGGGTGGTGGTGACGGTGAACAACGCTTCATCCGGCTCACCCTGGTAGTGCACTTCTTCGCCGCTGTACAACACCATCAGCTCGTTGGGGTGCAGCCGTTGCTGGTTCCAGGTCGGCCGGCCGGTGGCCGATTGCGACAGGGCCAGGGTCACGTGGCCTTCGGGAACGCTACTGACGGCGCTGATCGAACAGCCAAGGTCGAAGCGGCTGTGGCGCAGGCGTGGGCCGCGGACATGGCGCAGGCGCTGCACCCGTGCGTCTTTTTCGATGGAAGAAAAATCGATGCGCCAGAAGTCATTGCCAACGGACAGTTGGTCCAGGGCAACCGATTCGAGGGTGAGCAGGGCGGGAGAAGCAAGGGTGGTCATGCTGGACAGGGAGGGTACCTGGAAAACGCAAAGCGCTGTCTGAAAGGATCAAACCGGGCGAACACGGCGCGCGCCCGGTGTGTGCAATCAGAACAGTATATAGGCAGAGGCGGTGGTTTGATTCAGATCGATGTCGCCGACTTGCAGCACTTCGTACTCGGCGCGGATGCCGATGTTGCGGAACACGTCCATCTCGACCCCGGCGCCGTAGGTCAGGTCGACCCCGGTGTCGTCGTCGGTGGCATTGCCATCGGCGTCCCAGGCGTGGGCGCCGACGCTGCCGAACAGGCGCAAACGCTGACCCAGTGGGAAGCCGACGTGGGCGGCGACCTGTGCCGAGTGACCTTCGAAGTCGAGGTTGTCTTCCTTGAACTTGCCGAGGTCGACGATTGCGCCCTCGAACGCCAGGTAGCCATTGGCGCGGTAACCGGCAAAGACCTTGTAGCTGTTGTCTTCATCGCTCAGGGAGCTTTCTTCGGTTTCGATCTGGGTCAGGCCCGCGCCCACATAGAAGCCTTTGTCATCATCGGCCAATGCCGGCAGCGACAGCAACGAAAGCAGGGAAGCGATGGCGAACTTACGAAATGGCATGTGCGGTGCAATCCTTAAACATGAATGTCAGGTGTGAGTTGTTGAGCGGGACAATGCCCGGCATGGCGGCTTGATAAAAATCATTAATGCTTATTGGTTTGCCGCGATGACTCAGCGCGGCAGGGTCTGGGCTTCATTGGCGATCGAGAAGTAGCGGCGGGCCAGCGCGGTGATCGTCAGCGGCTGGGCAGTGAAGCGCGAGGCGCCTGTTGGCTGATTGCGGCGCGCACCGCTACCGAGGCCGAAGGTGAGGGCCGGGGCAGGAATGTCGTAGCGCGCCAGAATCGCGTCGACCAGGTCCGGGAAGTGGTCGTCGAGGATGGCCCGGGCGCTGAGTTCGAGGTGGATCGTGAAGTTTTTGCAGGCCCACAAATAACCGCTGTAGTCCTCGGCGATCTGGCGCAGCACCGCCTCTGTCGTCTCGCCGTCGCCGAGTGCGCCGGGTGCGATAGGCATTCCATCCTGGGTCCAGTGTGGCAGCGCTTGGGCGCCGATCAGGCGAGCATGACGCCCGCCGAAGATGGGCCGGTAGGTGATTTCCAGTTGCGGGGCATCTACGGCGTAGTGAAATTTGATTGCGCGCGACGTCATGGCGAGACCCTGATCAGTGCAAAATCGGCGGTTGCAAAAGGTGGCGGGGCGGGTGGCTCAGATGTCCACCAGCCAGGCCAGGGTGATGCCGCACAGATAAGCGAACAGGCAGAGCAGGACTTTTTGTTTGAGCGGTAGGGTGTTCAAGCGACGGCTGAGCATGCTGGTCTCCTGGGGCACGGGAAATGCAGCAGGCTGGGCATGCGGGGCGCTCAAATCCAATCATTGATTGTCATTTGTCGCGCCCTCAGTGGTTCATGCAGCGCAGGCGATCCATCTCGTGCTGGAAGAAACACAGGGTGTTGTCGCTGGGGGTGGCGAGGAAACTGTAGTTGAGGGTAGAGCCTTCCTGGACCACGTACTGGCGGCGAAAAAACAGATCCGGGGTCTTGTCGATGGCGAACAGTTCGCTGTCCTGGCTCAATTTGGCGCGCACCACTTTGACTTCAACGGCGTTGGGGGTGGCCTGGATGATATCGGCAGTCAGCGTGGCGTTGCGCAGCTGCCCGTTGAGGCTTTCGATGGTCGAGTGGGTCATGCGGTGTTCGCTGACCGTGAGGAATTCCTCGGTGTTCAGTTGGCTCTGATCTTCCAGCCATTGGCGGCTCAGGGTGTGGAAGTTGCTGTTGCTCTTGAACGGCACCGGCGAGTAGAGCAAGGCAGCGATGCAGCCCAGGTTGATCAGCGCCAGCAGCAGCCACTGCCAGGTGGTTTTGCTGGGCAGGCTCACAGGCTCACCTCCAGGCATTGCGCCAGGACGCTGGCGAGTTCCCGGTGCTGGGGGTTGAACAGCAGGTTGCGGGTGGTCTGGTCGGTGCGAATGCATGAGATCGAGTAATTGCTTTTGGACTGGTGGATCCACACGTGTCCGGCCAGGTCCTTGGGCAGGTTGTGCAGTTGTTTGTCGACGGCGGAGCCGAGGGCCTGGGCTTGATCCTGGCTATAACCGAGGGTGCTGAGGGTCAGTTGGCCGCGTTGGGTGCTGGCGACTTCGATGCTCGGGGTTTTGGTCGTCAGGCTGAAATGGGCCAGGGTCGCCAGGCACATGAGCAGGGTCACGGCATAGCCGAGCCGCAGCCAGTTCGGCGGTTGTCGGGTCGCGGTGGCGGGCGTTTCGGCCATCGGCACGGTCAAGGCTTCGGGCTCGGCCGCCACGGGTGCCGCTGGTGCGGTTGCGCCGTTGCTGACATACAGCGGATTGAACCGATAGCCGCGCCGCGGGATGGTCATCAGGATGTCGTGGTCGCGGCTGTCGTTGAGCAGGTTGCGCAGGGAGAACACCACCTGGTTCAGGCTGCCGGAGGCAACGACTCTATCGTTCCAGGTGTGTTCGATGATCTGCTCGCGGGTCTTGATCACCCCGGGCTCGGCCAGCAGCAGATCGAGCAGGCGCGATTCGGCCCGCCCGAGGGTACTGTGCTGGACTTCGCCCAGGGGCGTGGTGATCGACAGCGTCGAGTCATCCGGGTTGAACTGCGCCCTGGAGCCGTTTTTCAAGGTGAAAGAATGGCTCATGGACGGTCCTCTGGCGGCGCTGGTGTGCGTGATGGTGTGCTCGTCAGCCACAGTCTAGCCAACCTGGATGAGCCTGGTGCAAGGTGGCGAGTCAGTTGCTGCTGGCGGGCGTGGCGAAGGCCTGGTCAGCCCGTTCGCGCAGCTGTTTGGCCCAGGCATCGAGGGCCGGGTAGGTGTCCTCGATCTTGGTCACGGCCGATGGCGAGATGTTCTTGCCGGTGGTGGCGCTGACGGACTGGGCCAGCAGTTCGCGGGTCTTGGCGTCACGCATCTCGCCTTCGAAGAAGATCCGCACGCTCTCGTCGCGGGTGCCGGTCAGGTGCATGGCACCGCCAATGACGAAGCCGATCGGCAGGTATTCCGGGATCGACAGGTCACGCGGCGTACGCTCGCTGCCGGTGATCGCGGTGCGCAGCATCAGGGTGTTGGCCTCAGGGTGGCGGGTCACTTCATAACCGGCGGTGAGGAACTGATGCATGATCGCCTGGTTCAGGTACTTGAGCATGGCCCGGGATTCGGCCGGGTTGCGCTTGAGGTCCGGGTCGCTGGAGTACAGGCGTGGGGGCTCCAGGTACACCCGTTTCTGATAGGACTGGCTCAGCTCGAGACCGGGCTTGACCCACACCTCGCTCTTGGGCCATTGCGGGTCTTTGCTCATGCGAGCGTAGTCGTCGAGGAAACCGGAGTGATGGGTTTGCGCATCGGGCATGGTCGTACAACCGGTCACGGCGAGGAGCAGGACCACTGGAAGCAGGCGAGAAAGGCGTTTCACTGGAGTATCCATGGGCTGTGGCGAATGGGGCCGCGCATGGTGCCGAGGGGCGGGAGGGGGTGCTATCCGAAAACTGCGAGGGGGGTGGATTGCATGCCAGCGATTCAAATCTCGATGTGTCAGGCCCGACGCCATCGCCGGCAAGCCGGCTCCTACAGGGTCTTGAACTGTACACGGATAACAGTGTCGGCGCGGTTTTGTAGGAGCTGGCTTGCCAGCGATGGCGGTGGCACGTTCATTCGCTGGCAAGCCAGCTCCTACAGGGTGTGTGTTGTGGATATGCGTGCGAACGAAACAACGTCCTGGCTGCCCAACCCCACCTACAACCCCAACTCCGATAACCCCGGATGATCATCCGGACGCCGGCCCAGGGGCCAATGATATTTACGTTCACTCTCCTTGATCGGCATGTCATTGATGCAGGCAAAGCGGCGGGCCATCAGGCCGTTTTCGTCGAACTCCCAGTTTTCGTTGCCGTAGGAGCGGAACCAGTTGCCCGAGTCGTCGTGCCATTCGTAGGCATAGCGCACGGCGATGCGGTTGTCGGTGAAGGCCCAGAGTTCCTTGATCAGCCGATAATCCAGCTCCTTTGCCCATTTGCGGGTCAGGAAGGCCTTGGCTTCCTCGCGGTTGTGGGCGAACTCGGCGCGGTTGCGCCACTGGGTGTCGAGGGTGTAGGCCAGTGAGACCCGCTGCGGGTCGCGGGAATTCCAGCCGTCTTCGGCCAGGCGGATCTTTTCGATGGCCGATTCACGGGTGAACGGCGGCAGGGGTGGACGAACTTCGGCAGCTGACATGTGTATATCTCCCGGTGACAGTGAGTGTTGTTACAGCAAGCAGGGGGTTACAGATCCAACAACGTGCGCGCCACGCTTTGCGCATCTATTGCCGCGTTGTGGTCGCCGGTGACCAGGGCCACGGTAATCGCGCCGTCGATCAGGATCAGCAACTGACGGGCCATTGCCTGCGGGTCCTGTACGCCATGTTCGGAGCAAAGCCTGAGCACGAAATCGAGCAGTTTCTGTTTGTGTTGCCTGGCCACCTCGCGCACCGGATCGGACGGATCGCCGGTCTCGCCACTGGTGTTGATAAAGGCGCAGCCACGAAAACCGTCACTGGCGAACCAGTCCTTGAGTACGTCGAACAGCGCGAGTAAACGCTCACCGGAAGTCGGGGCCTGTTCCACCTGGGTGGTAAACCAGTGCATCCAGCGCAGGTCGCGGCGTTGCAGGGCGGCGACGATCAGCTCCTCCTTGTTGGCGAAGTAGCGGTAGATGCTTTTCCGGGAGACGCCGGCGGTTTTCACCAGAAGATCCATGCCCGTGGCGGCGATGCCACTCTTGTAGATCAACTTCTCGGTGACATCCAGAATGATGTCGCGTGTGTCGGTGCTGGTTATCTGGTTCATGTTTTCTACAGTAGAACGATCGTTCTCCTTGGTCAAGCATGGATTTGAAATGTCCATTTGTGCAGACATGGTGTAAGCTCCGGGGCTCTTCGGATTCGACCCATTTGCGAGCCCTATGCCGTTGCTTTTCAAACGTTCCCTGCTGCCGAAACTGCGCAGTTTTCCGCTGTCCGCCGATGCCGTGAGCATTCTGTCCGGCGCCGCCGAGTTCCGTAGCTGCCTGCTGCAGAAGATCGCCCAGGCGACCCGGCGCATCTACATCGTCGCGCTGTACCTGCAACAGGACGAAGCCGGCCAGGAAATCCTCGATGCCCTGCACGCCGCCAAGGCCGCCCGCCCCGAGCTGGACATCGTGGTCGTGGTCGACTGGCTGCGCGCCCAGCGCGGCCTGATCGGCGCCGGCAAGCAGCCGGGCAACTCGGCCTGGTATCAGCAGATGACCCGCGACCACGCCAGCGAAGTGCCGATCTACGGCGTGCCGGTACAGACCCGCGAACTGTTCGGCGTGTTGCACCTCAAGGGCTTCGTGATCGATGACAGCGTGCTCTACAGCGGCGCCAGCCTGAACAACGTGTACCTGCACAAGTTCGACAAGTACCGCTTCGACCGCTATCACCTGCTGCACAACGCGGCGCTGGCCGACTCCATGCAGCACCTGGTGCAGCACGGCTTGATTGCCTCCAAGGCGGTGCATCGCCTTGATCTGCCGAATCTGCCGACCACCCGTAGCCTGCGTAACGACATTGGCGATTTGCGCAGTCGCCTGAAGTACGCGGCCTACGACACCAGCCAGGGCCGGGTCGACAAGACTGGGCTGTCGGTCAGCCCGCTGCTCGGTGTCGGCAAGAACAACCCGTTGAACCGGGTGATCTGCGAATTGATCGCCAGCGCGCAGAAGCAACTGACGATCTGCACCCCGTACTTCAACCTGCCATTGCCGATCACCCGCGAAATCAACCGCGCGCTGGCCCGTGGGGTGAAGGTCGATATCGTGGTCGGCGACAAGACCGCCAACGACTTCTACATTCCGCCGAGCGAGCCGTTCCGGGTCATCGCGGCGTTGCCGTACCTCTACGAAATCAGCCTGCGGCGCTTCGCCAAGCGCCATCAGAAGGTGATCGACAGCGGCCTGCTGAACCTGCACCTGTGGCGCGACGGCGACAACACCTATCACCTCAAGGGCATGTGGGTCGATGCGCGCTACACGCTGTTGACGGGCAACAACCTCAATCCGCGAGCGTTCCGCCTGGACCTGGAAAACGCGCTGTTGATCGATGATCCCAAAGGTGAATTGCTGGAGCCGCGTAGCGTCGAACTGACCGAGATTTTCCGCAATACCCGGCGCATCCAACGCTATCAAGAACTGGAAACCCTGGTGGATTACCCGCCGGCCGTGGGCAAGTTTCTGCGTCGGGTCAGCCGGGTGCGGATCGAGCGCTTGCTCTATCGCATCCTCTAGGGTTCAGCGCGCTGCCCGCCTCGGCCACAGCGCCACCAGCACCAGCAGGGCCGCGGCGCACAGGTAGGGCAGGCGCGGCTCGATGGCGTAGACCAGGGTTCCGGCCAACGGCCCGATGACTACGCCAAAGCCCTGGGCAGCGCCGATGCTGCCGGCGGTGGCGCCTTGTTCGGAGGCCTCCACGGCATTCGCGGCAAGCGCGGCAAAGGACGGGAAGATCCAGCCCATGCCCGCCGCTGAGACGAAGAAGCACAACCACAATCCCCACGCGGTGTCGGCCAGCATGCTGCCGGCATAACCGCAGGCGGCGACCAGCGCGCCGATGCGGATCAGCCGCTGCGGCGTCCAGTCCAGTCGGCGCACCAGCAATTGCGCGCAAATCAGCGCCACCCCGACCATGGTCAAGGCAATGCCGGCGGTCTGCGCCGCTTCAGCCGGACCCATGCCCAGGCGGTCGATGGCGTAGAAGCCGACGGTGATCTGCGCAATCGACACGCAAAGCATGGCGACAAACGCTACGGCCATCGGCCGATGCAGGCGCGGATCGTTCAGCCGCACACTGCGTGGTGCCTGCCTGAGATGCAGTTCCTGGCCCTTGAGTTTGAAGCGCAGCACCAGGAAGGCCAGCAACGGCAGAATCGCCATGGCATAGAACGGCAGGCTCAGGCTGTAACGGGAGAGCAGGGCGGCGATGGCCGGGCCGATCACCAGGCCACAGGCATTGGCTGCACCCAGTGCCGCCATGGCGGAGGCGCGGCGCTGGGGTTCGAGGTTGTCGGCGATCAGCGCGTTGCAACCCACCGGAATCGCGGCGTAGAACACGCCGATGATGCCGCGTCCGAGCATGATCCCGATAAACCCCAGCAACGCCGACGGCAGCACCTGCAGGGCGACGTCGATGAATACGCAGAGCGCCCAATAGGCGAGGGTGAAACCGCCGGTGCCCAACAACAGGATATGCCGGCGCCCACGCCGATCACTGGCCTGGCCCCAGGGCCGGGCGAGGAGCATCCACAACACCCCGGACACCGTCACCGCCGCCCCAGCCTGCCAGGTCGGCATGCCGAGGATTCGGGAGATCGGGCCGATCATCGAGACAAACGCCATCATCGCCATGGTGCAGGCCATGTTGGCGATGAGGAGCGGGCGCAGGTCGAAGGTCTGGTGAGTAGCGGCGGGTGTCGTCATGACAAAAATCTTCCTTGGAATCAGAGCAAGCCCTTTGTGGGAGAGCAACCCCCTGTAGGAGCCAGCCTGCTGGCGATGAAGCTGATGCGGTGTTGCTGATGTCCTCATCGCTGGCAGGCCAGCTCCCACAGAGATCTGTGGCGGTCACAAAACTCTGTAGGAGCCGCCCGGGCGGCGTTCCGCTGCTGGCGATGAAGTTGATGCGGTGCTGCAGATGGCCTCATCGCGAGCAAGCTCGCTCCTACAAGGTGGAACAGCGTGCAGCTTTAGATCACCACACCCTGGCTACGCAGGTAGTCATCATAGGTGCCGCTGAAGTCGGTCACGCCGCTTGGGGTCAGCTCGATGATGCGAGTGGCCAGGGACGATACGAACTCGCGGTCGTGGCTGACGAAGATCAGCGTGCCCGGGTAGTTTTCCAGCGCCAGGTTCAGCGCTTCGATGGATTCCATGTCCAGGTGGTTGGTCGGTTCGTCCATCACCAGCACGTTCGGCTTTTGCAGGATCAGCTTGCCGAACAGCATGCGACCTTGCTCACCACCGGAGATCACCTTGACCGACTTGAGGATCTCGTCGTTGGAGAACAGCATGCGGCCGAGGGTGCCGCGCACCAGTTGTTCGCCGCCCTGGGTCCAGCGACCCATCCAGTCGAACAGGCTCGATTCGTCTTCGAAGTCCGAGGCGTGGTCCTGGGCGTAGTAGCCGATTTCCGCAGCGTCGGTCCACTTCACGGTGCCAGAGTCCGGGCTCAGTTCGTTGACCAGGGTGCGCAACAGGGTGGTCTTGCCGATGCCGTTCGGGCCGATGATCGCCACGCGCTCGCCGGCTTCAACCTGGAAGCTGAAGTCCTTGAACAGGGTCTTGCCATCGAAACCCTTGGCCATGTTCTCGACCATCACGGCCTGGCGGTGCAGCTTCTTGGTTTGTTCGAAACGGATGAACGGGCTCACGCGGCTCGACGGCTTGACTTCGGCCAGTTGGATCTTGTCGATCGCCTTGGCGCGGGAGGTCGCTTGCTTGGCTTTCGAGGCGTTGGCCGAGAAGCGGCTGACGAACGATTGCAGCTCGGAGATCTGCGCCTTCTTCTTGGCGTTGTCCGACAGCAGTTGCTCGCGGGACTGGGTTGCGACGGTCATGTACTCGTCGTAGTTGCCCGGGAACAGGCGCAGCTCGCCGTAGTCCAGGTCGGCCATGTGGGTGCAGACGCTGTTCAGGAAGTGACGGTCGTGAGAGATGATGATCATCAGGCTCGAACGCTGGGTCAGCACGTTTTCCAGCCAGCGGATGGTGTTGATGTCCAGGTGGTTGGTCGGTTCGTCGAGCAGCAGCACTTCCGGATCGGAGAACAGCGCCTGGGCCAGCAGCACTCGCAGTTTCCAGCCAGGGGAGACTTCGCTCATCGGGCCGAAGTGTTGCTCGATGCCGATACCCAGGCCCAGCAACAGCTCACCGGCGCGGGATTCGGCGGTGTAGCCGTCCATTTCGGCGAATTCGGTTTCCAGCTCGGCCACGGCCATGCCGTCGTCTTCGGTCATTTCCGGCAGCGAGTAGATGCGGTCGCGCTCGGCCTTGACCTTCCACAGTTCTTCGTGACCCATGATCACGGTGTCGATCACGCTGAATTCTTCGTAGGCGAACTGGTCCTGGCGCAGCTTACCCAGGCGTACGTTCGGCTCGAGCATCACCTGGCCGCCGGACGGATCGAGGTCGCCGCCGAGGATTTTCATGAAGGTCGACTTGCCGCAACCGTTGGCGCCGATCAGGCCGTAGCGGTTACCTGCGCCAAATTTGACCGAAACGTTCTCGAACAACGGCTTGGCGCCGAACTGCATGGTGATATTTGCTGTGGAGATCAATTACTTTACCTATCAATAGCTTGGAGTGCGCTTGGCTGGAGCCGGAACCGGGCTCGGGTCGTTCCAGCGCGCATGAGACGACAGCCGCATCGGCACGCCTGGGCCGTGAAGCTGGGAAATGAATGCGGGGTTGATGCCGGACATAAGGGCTATTGTCGCATAGGTGTGACGACAGTTGTATGGCGGTCTGCAGCCCAACCCATGATTGAGCCCGCAAAATCCCGCGAATGAGCTATACCCAAGATCCCCCAACGCACTTCTTCCATCCCTGGAGGTTGGCAATGAAACCCTGTATCCCTCTCGCAACACTGTTGATCGCAGCAACTCTGGTTGGCTGCAGCAGTTCATCGAAACAATCCATGAGCCTGCCGCTGGCAGCCACCCACAACAATCCCGGACATATCGCCAATACCACCTTGACCGGCGTCGGCAATCAAACCAACTTCGACTTCTACATCACCGGCGTCCCCGAGGGCACGCTGTTGCCCCCACGTATTTATACCTTCATCAATAAAGGCGGCTGCCAGCAACCTGGGGCGACGGCCTTTGCCATGAACGATAAGGTCAATACTGAAAGTGCGGCTGGCACCAAGGGTTGGACGTTTTATCGCAGTGCGCCCATCGCGCTGTCGGAGTTGATCGCCGGCAAGTATTCGGTGCTGGTCCGAACAGCCCCTGAAGACGGTAACCTCGATATTTTCTGCGGCGATGTGGCGCAAGCCACGCGATGAAGTGGCTGCGGTACCCGGTGATTGTCTGTCTGCAAGTTTGAAGTGACCGCTTGCGACCAATCATCGCAATCGCCATTCGATTTTCAGCGCAGCACTAGACTCTTTCCTGCGCCTGACCTGTACAGGGTCTTATCTGTACGCAGTACTTGGGCTATCGACTCGGTGGTCATTGCATCAAGGGTTGTGCAGTTATGCACTTATCACCCGGTTGCCAACACCATGAAACACTGAGGAATCCTGGTATGAAACAGCTATCGGATCGTTTCAGGTTGTCTGTTGCATTTGCGGCGTTAATGGCACTCGGCGGATTGGCCCAGGGGGCACAAACCGCCAAACCGAATATTCTGTTTATCGTCTCCGACGACACCGGCTATGGCGATCTCGGTCCTTATGGCGGCGGGGTGGGGCGTGGCATGCCGACCCCGAGCATCGATCAACTGGCCGCAGAAGGTGTGACCTTTTTTTCCTTCTACGCCCAGCCCAGCTGCACCCCCGGCCGGGCGGCCATGCAAACCGGGCGGATTCCCAATCGCAGCGGCATGACCACCGTGGCCTTCCAGGGCCAGGGTGGTGGTTTGCCGGCCGCCGAATGGACCCTGGCTTCGGTGCTCAAGACCGGCGGCTACGAGACCTATTTCACCGGCAAGTGGCACCTGGGTGAAGCCGACTACGCGCTGCCCAATGCCCAGGGCTACGACGTGATGAAGTACGTCGGCCTGTATCACCTCAATGCCTACACCTACGCCGACCCGACCTGGTTCCCCGACATGGACCCAGAGACCCGCGCGATGTTCCAGCGGGTGACCCAGGGCGCGTTGTCCGGCAAAGCGGGGGAGAAGGCCGTCGAAGAATTCAAGGTCAACGGCCAGTACGTCGACACGCCCGTGGTCGACGGCAAGCCCGGGGTGGTTGGGATTCCGTTCTTTGACAACTACGTCGAAAAAGCCGCACTGGAATTTCTCGACACCGCTGCCAAGTCGGACAAGCCGTTTTTCATCAACGTCAACTTCATGAAGGTCCACCAGCCGAACATGCCGGCGCCGGAGTTCGTGCACAAGTCGCTGTCCAAGTCCAAGTACGCCGACTCGGTGGTGGAACTGGATACCCACATTGGCCGGATCATGGCCAAGCTCAAGGCACTGGGGCTGGATAAAAACACCCTGGTGGTCTACACCACCGACAACGGCGCCTGGCAGGACGTTTATCCGGATGCCGGCTACACGCCGTTCCGCGGCACCAAGGGCACGGTGCGCGAAGGCGGTAACCGGGTGCCGGCAATTGCCGTGTGGCCGGACAAGATCAAGGCCGACACGAAAAACCACGAGATCCTCGGCGGCCTCGACCTGATGGCCACCTTCGCCGCGGTGGCCGGGGTGAAACTGCCGGAGAACGATCGCGAAGGGCAGCCGATCATCTTCGACAGCTACGACATGACCCCAGTGCTGACAGGCAGCGCTCCGTCGCCGCGCAAGGAGTGGTTCTACTTCACCGAGAACGAGCTGTCGCCAGGGGCGGCGCGAGTCGGCAACTACAAGGCGGTGTTCAACCTGCGTGGTGATGACGGCGCGCAGACCGGTGGCCTGGCGGTGGACTCCAACCTCGGCTGGAAAGGCGCGGCGAAATACGTCGCCACCGTGCCGCAAGTCTTCGACCTGTGGCAGGACCCGCAAGAGCGCTATGACCTGTTCATGAACAACTTCACCGAGCGCACCTGGACCATGGTGCCGATCAGCCAGGCCATCGGCAAACTGATGCAGACCTACCTCAAGTACCCGCCGCGCAAACTGCAAAGCATGGGCTACGACGGGCCGATCGAGCTGTCGCAGTACCAGAAATTCCAATGGGTACGCGAAGTGCTGCAGAAAGAAGGGGTCAACCTGCCGTTGCCGGTTGGCAACTGAGTCGTAGCACTGAAAGAGGCGGCCCGGGCAGGGGCCGCCGTTTCAGTAGGGGGGCGTGGCCGCAGTGCGTGATGATCAGTGGTTCAAGATTGGCTTGGCATCGACAGCGTCGCCCGCATGCCACCTTCGGCACGATTGACCAGGCTGATGCGCCCGCCCAATTGCGTCGCGATGGTGTTGACGATGGTCAGTCCCAGTCCCGCCCCCTGGGCATTGCCACGGCTGTAGAAACGCTCGAACAATCGCTCGCGATCCGCTTCGTCAATGCCTGGCCCCTGGTCTTCGACACTCAGATGGCAGAAACCCTCGGCCTGTTCCAGCTTCACGGTGATGACGCCGTTGTCCGGGGAGAAGTTGGCGGCATTGGTGATCAGGTTGCCCAGGGCGATCTCGATGGCGCTACTGCTGGCTGACACCTGAATCGAGTGCTCGGTTTCCTCGAAGGCCAGTTCCAGATTTTTACTCAATAGCCACGGCGCCAGTTGCACCAGGCTGTTGCGCACGGTTTCGCCGAGGTCGATGCTGGGCATGGCGCGGGCGCCGGGCTTGGGTTCGAGGCGGGCCATGGTCAGCAATTGATTGACCAGGCGACTGGTGCGGTCCACACCGGCAATCAAAAACGCCAGTGACTCACGGCGCTGCGCTTCGGTGCCGGCCTCTTGCAGGTTTTGTGCATGGACCCGCAGCACCGCCAGCGGCGTGCGCATTTCATGGGCGGCATCGGCGATGAAGCGGCGCTCGCGACCGAGCACCTCCTGGATCTGCGCGAGCATCCGGTTGAGGGCCGCCTGCATCGGTTCCAGCTCGCTGGGCAGTGGGGTCAGTTGCAACGGATCGAGCGAGCCACTGTGTCGGGCGCGCAGGGTCGCAGCCATGTCAGCCAGCGGCTTGAGGCCCCAGCCGATGGCGAACCAGACCAGGGCCGCCAGCAGCAGGCTGCCGATCACGTTGGGCCACAGGGTGTGGCGGATGATGCGGTCCACCAGATCGGCACGCACGTCATCGCGCTCGCCGACCCAGATGCGCAAGCCATTGTCCTGGTCGTGAAGCATGAAGGCGCGCCAATGCCGGCTATTCAGGTCCACCACGTCGCTGAACCCCGGGGGGGCCGGCGGTGTCGCGAAGGACGGCGCGCTGGCGGTATGCACCAATAGGTTGCCCGCCGGATCCCACACCTGAAAGGCGATCTTGCGTTCGTAAGGATGGCCGTCGCCGTGCGGCACTGCGTCCCCCAGGGCTGCGTTGAAGGCCCGGTACAGGTCGGCGTGTTGTTGCCCCGCCAACGGCATGCGCATCACCCCTTGCAGCAGGCGGGCGTTCTGCGCCAGTTGCGCATCGTAGACTTCGGCGATCTCGTGATTGCTGTCGTGGACGTTGAACACACTGAGCACCGCCAGCCCGGCCAGCAACAAGCCGATGATCAGGGTCAGCGTACGCCGGCGGATCGAGGTCATTGACGTTCCTCCACCAGATAACCCACACCGCGAATGGTGCGGATCAGATCGGTGGAGAACTTCTTGCGCAGGTGATGGATATGCACTTCCAGGGTGTTGCTTTCGGCTTCTTCGCTCCAGCCGTAGAGCAATTGCATCAGCTGATCGCGCGTCATTACCCGCCCGGGTGGCGACAGCAGTTCGTGCAGCAGCTGATATTCCTTGGGGGTAAGCGCCACGGGCTGGCCGCGATAGCTGACTTGTTGAGTGCCGGGGTTCAAACAGATGCCCGCGTGCTCGATGACGCTTTGCGCACGCCCGGCACTGCGCCGCAGCAGTGCCCGCAAGCGCGCCTTGAGCTCCGCCAGATCAAAGGGCTTGACCAGGTAATCGTCCGCCCCGGCATCAAGCCCGGCGATGCGGTCCTCGGTGGCATCGCGGGCGGTCAGGATCAGCACCGGCAGGGTCGCACCGCTGTCACGCAGGCGGCGCAGGACTTCAAGGCCGTCCATGCGTGGCAGGCCCAGGTCCAGCACCGCCAGGTCAAAGGTTTCGCTGAGCAATGCATGCAACGCGCTGCTGCCGTCCTTCAGCCAATCGACGGTATAACCCTCGCGGCCCAGCGCCTGGTAAATGCCTTCGCCCAGCGCAACATCATCCTCAATCAGTAGTAAACGCACGGGGACTCCGGTCATTCGAGTTTCTTGTTCACGTCCACCAGCAGCGTGGCGATTTCTTTGCGGCGTCCGGCGTCGGCACTTTCCCGGCCCGGTCTGGGCGCCGCATGCAGGGCTTTGGTCAGCGCGGCCCTGGCTTCAGCGTAGCGTTTCTGACGAAACAGGTGATCGCCCCAGAAGTACAGGCTGTCGATGCCGTCGGGATTGAGCAGCAGCGCCTGTTTCAGCAGTTGCTCGGCCTTGTCGCTGTCGCCGAAGCCGATCGGCCAGCCCGGCACCCGATCATACAGTGCGGCGAGGCTGGTGTAGGCCGAGCCTTGCAGGGCCTTGGGGTCGAGGGTCAGGGATTTTTCCAGATCGGCCTTGGCCTGCTTGGCCTTGCCCAGTGCGCCGAGACCGCCTTCGGCACCGGCCCAGCTGCTGGTGACGATGCCTTTCCAGATCCAGGCCTCGGCCACGGCCGGACGCTCCGTGGTGAAGGTCGCGGCCTGGCTCGCCAGTTGCTCGAAGGCGGCGGCGCGCTGTTTTTCCGGGGTTTCATACTGGATGTGCGCCCAGCTCTGCTGGATGCTGCCCAGGCGTTGTTGATCGGCGGCGTCCAGAGCCCAGACAGTTTGGCTGAGGGCACCCAGCAGCAGGCATGCGAGGATTTTTTTCATGATTTTGGTGGCTCGTTCTCGGGTTTTTCACTCAGGCGACGGATCAATGGCAATTGCTTGCGCAGGCCGCGATCCACCAGGTTGGGCAACAGGCTGTTGAGGCGCACGAAAAATCGCTCCGGCCAGCCCAGGTAAAGCTCGCGGCGATCGCCGGCAATGGCATGCAACACCGCTGACGCCACGGCTTGCGGATCGTCGACGTTGGCCTTAAGTGCATCGTTGAGTGCCTGTGCGGCGGCGCTGTTCATCGAGGTACGCGTCGCGCGCGGCGCCACGTACAGCACGCTGACGCGAGTGTCCGCCAGCTCCCGGCGCAAGGCTTCGGAAAACCCGCGCAAGGCAAATTTGCTGGCGCAGTAGCCGGCATAACCGGGGTAGCCGATCGAGCCATAGGTGGAGCCGACATTGACCACCATTGCGCTGTCGGCCTGCTTGAGCAGTGGCAGCAGCAGCCGGGTCAGGCAGATCGGGGCGCTGATGTTCACCGCCAGCATGGCGTTGATGGTGCTGTCATCGAGCTGTTCAAGCATGGCGAAGTGATTGACCCCGGCGGCGTTGATCAGCAGGTTGATGCCGCCGACAGCCTGCGCGGCGGCCAACACCTTGCGCCGGTCACCTTCGACGGTCAGGTCGGCGGCGAGCCAGCGCAGCTGCTGCGGGTAGCGCTTGAGCATCGGCAGCAGCGCTTCCTGATGTCGGGCGACGGCCAATACCTGCGCACCGGCCGCGCACAGGGCCTGGACAATGGCCAGGCCGATGCCGCCACTGGCGCCGGTCAATACCACGCGGGCGTCATGCAGCTGCATGCTGAGTCTCCACGTCGCGCGGCAAGCCACGGAACATATCGCTGTAGAGGCGATAGACGACTTTCGAGGCGTGGATCACCGCCGCCTGGTCGTCCGGGTCCTGGAGCGTGTTCATCAGGCGGCGGTAGGTCTGCATGTGTTCGATGTCGAGCGAGCCGTGGGAGCTGAGGTAGCTGAAGGCGCTTTCCGGCAGCGCCAGGCGTTCACGAATGCTGCCCGCCGCATGGGTGGCCAGGGCGATGCTGGTGCCCTCAAGCACGTTGACCATGCCAAACAGTGCCACCGGGTTACCGCGGGCAATCTGGTCGTATAGAAAACTGACCATCAGTTCGATCGGCAGCGACGGCTGGCCGTCACGAACGGCGTCGCGATCACCGCCACAGGCGACGATGTCATCGAGCACCCACTGTTCATGGCCATATTCGTCCTCGATGTACTCGCACACCGCCTTGCGCAGCCACTCCAGGCGAGTCGGCAGGCGCGCGCCACAGGCCATCATCAGCGGCACGGTGTGGCGCACGTGGTGGTAGGCCTGAGCGAGAAACGCCCGATAACTGTCCAGGCTGACCTCGCCTTGCAGGGCATCGCGGATGACCGGCAGGTTGAACAACTCATGGCGTTCCTGCTGCGTGGCTTCTTGCAGGGTGTCGAAAAAATTCATGATGGGGACTCCTCATAAAGGGCGGATTCGCTCAGGTGCTCGCGGTACAACGCGAGAATGGCGTCGCGACGCGGGCGTCCGTTGACGGTCAGCAAACCGTTGGCGGCGCTGAAGGGTTGGGTCAGGCGGGTCCAGTGATGGACCTGGGCGTAATCGGGCAAGGCGGCATTGGCCTCGGCAACGGCAGCGGCCAGTTCGGTATCGCTGCACGCCTCGCGATGCGGCCAAAGCAGTGCATGGTTGTGCGGCAGGGCTTCGCCATGGACGAACGCCTGGGCGATGTGGCTGCGCTGGGTCAGTTCCGACTCGACCCATTCCGGGTTGACGTTGCGCCCGTAACTGGTGACGAACTGATGTTTCTTGCGGCCCTTGAGATAGAGAAAGCCGTCGGCATCGAACTCGCCCAGATCGCCGCTCGGCCACCAGTCGTCGACGGCCAGCGGCTCACCCAGATAACCGAGCAGCAGCGAACCCTTGATCAGCACTTCGCCGTCCTCGGCCAGGCGCACCTCGACATGCGGCAGCGGTCGGCCAACGCTGCCTGCCCGTTCGGCGCCGGGGCGGTTGAGGCAGACCACCGACGCGCACTCGGACAAGCCATAGCCTTCATAGACGCAAAGGCCGACCCGTTGCGCGCGACGCAGCAAGTGCTCGGCCACCCGCGCGCCACCCACGGCGGCAAAACGCAGGGTGTGCGGATTGAAGGCGCGCTGTTCGGCGGCACTGACCAGCAGCAACAGCAACTGCGGCACCAGAATCAGGCTTTCGGGCGCACGGCTGGCCAGATAACCGAGCAAGCGCGGCGCATCGACACCGCTGGCGCCCTGCATACCAAGGGTGTTCTGGCTCGGTAGGCTCAGCGTCGCCGCAGCGTACAGCGCCGCGTAACAGCCAAGATTCTCCAGCAGGATCGCCAGTGGCAGCAGGGCCACATGGTGTTGTGGCGCCTTGGCGTGACTGGCCTGCTCCAGCTCCCGCGCGACCCTCAGCAGGCCGTCGGCGCTCAGGCACACGCCTTTGGGCGTGCCGGTGGTGCCGGAAGTGAAGGTCAGTTTGGCGGTGCCGGCGGGCAAGGGGCTGGCAGCGGTGAAGGTGCGACACCAGAACTCGCCGCGAGCTTCGTAGCCGGCAGCCAGCAGTTCGGCGTGCAGGTGCGGTTCGGCGATCACCCGTTCGGCCTGGCTCTGCTCCAGGCAATGGACCCGCTGCGCCGCACTGAAAAACGGCGGCAGGCTGACGCAGGTCAGGCCTTCGAACAGGATCGCCAGGTCCCAGAGTATCGCTTCGACGCCGTTATCCAGCGCCAGAGCGACCACCTGCACTTGTTCATCGCGTAAACGCTCCTGGCGGTAGAGCAATTCGGCGTAGAGCGTGGTGTAGTCGATTTTCAGGGTGTCGCCCCAAAGGGCGACACGGCCGTCGTTACGCCCGGCGTGGTCGCGCAGGGTTTCCTGGAAGCGTTGCAGTTCAAGCGACATGGAAGGCCCCTTCAAGCGAAGTCGGCAATCCCAGCCGGCTGAACAGTCCAATGTTGCGTAAATGGATGAAGCCGGCGCGGATGTTGCCGACGTGTACCCAGGGCTTGCTCTGGTAATAACTGCCCCAGTGGTGGCGATCTTCACCAAGGCGGTCCGGGTCGGCCGCGCACAGCGTGACCGGCTTCAGACCGAGGCGATGGAAGCTGTTGACCAGGCCGATATTGCCGGTGAACGTCACCCACTCCAGTCCCCCCATGGCCAGCAGGTAGGTGATGGCGATGATGCTCAGGCGTGCGCTGCCGGTGTCGCTGGCGGCTAGGTTGCCGACCTCGACTATGTCCCGTCGTGGCACGGGACGTTCGGCGGCGGCACTGATCAGCGGTTCGATGGGATCGTCCAGATAGCGTTCGAGAAACAGCGATTCAAGATGCGCTCGACGTACGCCGGCCACCGCGCACAGTTGGCCGCTGCTGTTCTGCACACCGAACAACTCGGGCATGAACTGGCGGATATCGGCACCGTGCGCCTGGCGAAAACGCTGTTGGATGAAAGCCTCGAACAGCGCTCGCTGCGGATCGCCGGCCGCCGCGCCGGACAGGCTCATCTGCGGCGTTTCGGCCTGGCCGAAGTGCAAGGGCAGGGAAATGTTCCAGTCAGGATCGGGCATGGGCAGGACGCCTCCCTCAATAGGTTTGAGCGGAGTATCCGGTGCCTTTCTTAACGAAGTCTGAAGGTGAAAAAAGGTTAATGATTTGACCGTCTTCAGAATGGCTTAAGGCAAAAAGGGCAGGGTGGCACCGTCGGTTTGTCCTGCAACCGATTCGAGACGGCCGAATCACAAGGCCGTCGCTCACCCCATCACGAGGCGCTTATGACCCGCAACGTCGCCGTCACCCGTTACGCAAACCTGTCGATCATCCTGCACTGGCTGATGCTTGCGCTGTTCGTCGGTGTCTATGCCAGCGTCGAGCTCAAAGGCATGCTGCCCAGAGGCAGCAGTGCGCGCAGTTTGCTGATGGGCTTTCATGGCCTGTTCGGCCTGAGCATCTTTGCCCTGGTGTGGCTGCGTTTGCTCGGCCGCCTGACCCCGCGCCCGCCGATCATCCCGAAGCCGCCCGCCTGGCAGACCGGTCTCTCCCATCTGATGCACCTGGCGCTGTACGTACTGATGATCGCCACGCCGATCCTTGCATGGCTGATGCTGGCCGCTGGCCGCTGGCGACAAAGGCTTTCCCTACTTTGGCTTCCACCTGCCAGCGCCGGTGGCGGTCGATCCCGACCTGGCCAAGCGCCTCAAGTATTGGCATGAACTGCTGGGCAGCAGCGGTTACTGGCTGATCGGCCTGCATGCTGCGGCGGGCCTGTTTCATCACTATTGGGTGCGTGACAACACCTTGAACCGGATGCTGCTTCAGCGTAACCGCTACTGAACCGAGCAGTTACGCCGGGATCCACCCGGCGCGAGTCAGCCTTCAGCTCGATCAGCAGCGTCACTGTGAGCATCAGCGAGGGCCTCACGAACCTTCTCCAGCAGCTCACTGATCTGGAACGGCTTGACCAGCATCTGCATGCCATCGTCGAGGAAGAGCTGGCGGTTCAGAGCGGTTTCCGCGTAGCCGGTCATGAACAGGATCGGCAGGCCCTTGCGCCAGCCCCTGGCGACATCGGCCAGTTCACGACCGCTCATGCGCGGCAGGCCGACGTCCGTGAGCAGCAGGTTGATCGTGGGATCGTTCTGCAAGCGCTCCAGGGCGGTTTCGATGTCGGGGGCCTGGGTGCAGCGGTAACCGGCGTCCTCCAGTACTTCGCTGACGAACATTCGGACCGAGGCCATGTCCTCGACCAGCAGCACGTGTTCACCGCTGCAGAGCACCGGCGCGGCAGCGGCCTTGTTGTCGCTGGCGGTCGGCTCGCTGGTGGCCGGCAACATGATGGTGACCTCGGTGCCACGGGTCGCGACGCTGCGGATGTGCGCGTCGCCGCCGGACTGGCGGGCGAAGCCATAGATGGTCGACAAGCCCAGGCCGGTGCCCTGGCCCAGGGGCTTGGTGGTGAAGAACGGATCGAAGACCTTGTCGATCACGTGGTGTTCGATGCCGGTGCCGTCATCGCGCACGGCCAGCGCCACGTAGGCGCCGTCGGCCAGATTGGGATCACCGTGGGAATAGGCCGCGTAAGTGTTGACCCAGATATTGCCGCCCAGGGGCAGGGCATCGCGGGCGTTGATCACCAGGTTGAGCAACGCACTTTCCAACTGGCTTGGGTCGACCAGGGCAATCGCCGGCTTGTTGGTCAGCTCGAGCCTGAGGGTGATGCGTTCACCGATGGTGCGGGCCAGCAGCTCTTCCAGGGAACGCACCTGCTCGTTGATATCCACCGGGCGGGTGTCCAGCGGCTGCTGCCGGGCGAAGGCCAGCAGGCGGTGGGTCAGGGCGGCGGCGCTCATGGCCGAATTCAGCGCCGATTCGGCGTAGAAACTGATCTTTTCCGGACGATTATCGGCCACGCGCTTCTGGATCAGCTCCATGCTGGTGATGATCCCGGTCAGCAGGTTGTTGAAGTCGTGGGCAATGCCGCCGGTGAGCTTGCCCAGGGCGTCCATTTTCTGCACTTGCAGCAACTGCGATTCGGCGCGCACCCGGTCGGCGACTTCCTTGGCCAGTTGGGTGGTGGTGTCTTCCAGGCGCGCCAGGTGCGAACGCTCGCGCAGGCGGTGTTCGGTGACGTCCTCGACAAACACCAGGCTCAGATCGGCCGTGCGGTAAGGCGAAATCTGCCATTGGGTTTCGCGAATCTGGCCGCGCACCTGCATGTTCAAGGTGCCTTGCCAGCGCTCGCCGTCGGCCAGGCGCAGGCGCAGTTCGTCAAGAATGGCGCACTGATCCTCGGCGAAACACTCACTCAGCGCCTGGGGATCGCGGTTATCCAGAATCAGCTGGGTAAAGGCGTGGTTGCACTCGTGCACCTTGAGGTCGGCGTCCAGCACCGCAATGGGTGCGGAGACGTTGACGAAGATTTCGCGAAAGCGCGCCTCGCTTTCACGCAAGGCATTTTCCGTGTCGCGCACCCGCAGCAAGGTGCGCAGGGTCGCCAGCAGCACGTCCGGGTCCACGGGGTGGATCAGGTAGGCATCGGCCCCGGCGTCGAGGCCGGTGATGATGTCGTCGGTCTGGATCGACGCGGCCGACACATGGATGATCGGCAGCAGGGCGGTGCGCTTGTCGGCACGCAGGGCGCGGGCGATGTCGAAGCCGCTCATGTCCGGCAGGTTGACGTCGAGGATCAGTGCATCAAGGGTTTCGTTGGCAATCAGTGCCAGCCCGTCGCTGCCGGTCCCGGCCTCCAGCACCTCATAGCCATGGCGTTCCAGGCGCCGACGCAGGGCGTAGCGGGTAGCGACGTTGTCGTCGACAATCAGCAGACGGATGTCACGTTTCATCGACGTTCTCCATGGCGATGGCCAACGGAATGATCACGTAAAAGGTCGAACCGACCCCGGGCGCGCTGTCGAAGCCGACCTCGCCGCCCAGCAGGCTGGCGAAGCGTTTGCACAGCGACAGACCCAGTCCTGTGCCGCGCAGGCGCTTCTGCAAGGGCGAGTCGACCTGGGCAAAGTCCTCGAACAGCGAGCCGTGCAGGTCCGCCGCGATGCCGATGCCGGTGTCGCTGACGGCAAACCGCACGTTGTCCGCCCCTTCAAGGCGCGCCGAGACCCGCACTTCACCACGGGTGGTGAACTTCAGCGCGTTGGCGATGAAGTTGCGCAGGATCTGCGCGAGTTTCTTGTCGTCGGTGTACAGGCGCGGCAGGCCGATCGGTTCTTCGAAAATCAGGTCGACGGCGCTGGCATCGACAATCGGCCGGAACATCCCGCGCAGCGCCGAAAACAGGTCGAACATGTCGAACCAGGCCGGCGATATGGTGATACGCCCGGCCTCGATCTTCGCCAGGTCCAGCAAGTCGTCGACCATATCGCTGAGCTCGCGCGCCGCCGTGCTGACGAACGCCACCTGTTTGTGTTGTTCGGGGCTCAGCGGGCCGTCCAGCTCATCGGCCAGCAGGCTGTTGATGCTGAGGATCGAGCCCAGCGGCGTGCGGAACTCGTGGCTCATGTACGAGAGGAAGCGACTTTTCAGGTCTGACGCCTGGCGCAGGGCTTGCGCCTGAATGTCGAGTTCGGCGTACAGGGCCAGCACGCCTTGGTTGGTTTCGTCGAGCTCTTCGCGCAGCGCGGCGGATTCACTCTGCAATTGGGCGATCAGCGCGGCCTGTTCGGCATGGCTGAGGATGGGCGACTCAGCCATGGCTGACCTCCAGGGCGACGACCAGTACCGTGACATCGTCGCGCCCGCGACAGAAATCCCGGTGCAGGACGCTGGCGATGACCGCCGGATGGCGATGGATCAGGCCGGGGTAGTCCTGAAGATGCCAACGGGACTGCAGGCCGTCGCTGTACATGATCAATAAGTGTTCGCTCGCTTGAGCATAGTTAAAGGGCCGGGCTTTTCGATACTGGACGCCGACGATGCCCGGGTGCGAGACCAGGCCACGGGCTTTCTCGGCGCTGATCAGGCTCGCGCCGATGTTGCCGATGCCGGCAAAGGCCAGGCTGTCCTCCCGGGCGTCAAACTGGGCAAAGGCCACGGCACCGCCGCGGCTGCCGATCATGTCGCGGTGCAGGTCCTCCATCAGCCCGGTCGGCTCGGCGAACGGCGTCCGGGCAAAGGCTTGCGCCCCGGCGCGGCTGGCGTGTTCGGCTTCTTCGCCATGGCCAAGGCCGTCGATCACCAGGGCGCTGATGCGCCCGTCCTGAAAGGTCAGGTGCCAGGTGTCGCCGCAGGCCGGGTCGTCATGCAGTGAATGCTGGCTGACGCCGTAACGGATGTCCGGTTCGCGGTCGCTGCGAGGGTAAAGGCGGGCCAGCAACACCGCTCCGCGGTCGTCGGCGTAGGCGTCGAACACTTCGGCTTGCCGAGTAATCGCGCCGAGGCCGATACCGTGGGTGCCGGCACTGGAAAAGCCGTCGGCCAGGCAAGCGTGCAGATCGAAGCCGTTGGCGCGGTCGATGGTCTGGATTTCAATCCCGCCACCGCTGGCGCGCGGCAATACCCGCAGGTGCAACTCACCGTGAGTGGCGTGCTTGAGCACGTTGCTCGCCAGCTCCGTGGTCACCAGCGCCACACGGCCGGCATCGCGCTCATCGAAGCCGAGGCGTTCGGCCAGCTGCTGGGCCGTGCGCCGGGCGTGGCCGACCTGGCTGCTGTCTTCGATGGGCAGCACTTGAGTCAGGCTTGCGCCAATATTCATGTCCATCGGGTGATCGTTATGCGAGTGCCCTGGCCGGGGGCGGTGTCCAATTCGAATTCATCCACCAGTCGTTTGGCGCCGGTCAGGCCCAGGCCCAGGCCGCTGCCGGAGGTCCAGCCGTCGGTCATCGCCAGCTTGATGTCGGGGATGCCCGGGCCTTCGTCGCGGAAGGTCAGGCGCAGGCCGACCTTGAGGTTCTCGTCGAGAATCTGCCAATCCATGTCGCCGCCACCGCCATAGACCATGGTGTTGCGCGCCAGCTCACTGACGGCGGTCACCAGTTTGGTCAGGTCGATCAGGCGCATGCCGCATTCGGTGGCCAGCTTGCGCGCGGTCTGCCGGGCGAGCACCACGTCCTGTTCGATGTGAATCCCTTGGGTGCCGCTGCTGCGCACGGTCATTGACTGGCTACTCGGTCCCGTAGCAGTTTCATGCCGCGCTCGACATTGAGCGCGGTGCTGACGCCTGGCAGGGTCATGCCCAGCTCGACCAGGGTGATCGCCACTGCCGGTTGCATGCCGACCAGCACCGTCTCGGCGTCCATGATTTTCGACAGGCCGGAAATCGTGCCGATCATCCGGCCGATGAATGAATCGACCATGTCCAGCGCCGAGATGTCGATCAACACCCCGCGCGCCGAGGTCCGGCTGATGCGCTCGGACAGGTCGTCCTGCAAGGTCAGCGCGAGCTGGTCATGCATGTCGACCTGGATGGTCACCAGGAGGAAATCGCCCATTTGCAGAATCGGGATACGTTCCATGGTTCACGCGTTCTTCACGAGGTTGACGCCCAGGCGGGTCAGCGCCAGTTTCAGGGCATCGGCCAGATTGGCCTTGGTCACCACGCCTTGCAGGTCGAGGCCGAGGTGGACGATGGTCTGGGCGATCTGTGGACGCACGCCACTGATGATGCAATCGGCGCCCATCAGGCGGATCGCCGTGACGGTTTTCAGCAGGTGTTGCGCGACCAGGGTGTCGACAGTCGGCACGCCGGTGATGTCGATGATGGCGATTTCCGAACCGGTGTCGACGATGCGTTGCAGCAGCGACTCCATCACCACCTGGGTGCGTTGTGAATCCAGGGTGCCGATCATCGGCAGCGCCAACACGCCGTCCCACAATTTCACTACTGGGGTCGAGAGTTCCAGCAGTTCTTCCTGCTGACGCTTGATCACCGCCTCGCGGGACTTCTGGAAGGTGCGGATGGTGTGCAGGCCGAATGCATCGAGCAGCTCGGAGATTTCCCATAGCTGTTCGGCCAGTTGCGCCGGTTGGTCCTGATAGTGAGTTTGCAGCAGGGCGAACAGTGGGCTCTTGAGGGAAAAGATGAAACTGGCGGTCTGCTGGGAATCGTGGCCGAGCAGGGCGCGGCTCTGGGAAAGCTTTTCAAGGAACAGGCGGATGTCGTCCCAGCCAGCGGCGGCGATCTGAGTGCCGTTGCTGCCTTGCAGGCCACTGACCAGCAGTTGCAGAAATTCGTTGGTTTGTTGCTGGACGTCCTGCTCTTTGACGTTACGGGTGGCCCCGCTGGCTTCCAGGCCATTTCTCCATGTGCTCAGCAGTTGGGCCTGATTTTCCTTCATTGCCTCGATTGTGCTGCTCTGCAGTGCTGCCATGTGCGTTTAGCTCCGTAACGAATGGGGGGCGGCTCGGTAGAAAACGAGCGGCGTAGAGTCAGTGACATTTACCGTTTGAAATAGTTGTGCCGACAAATGGAAATACTTATAGCAGAGGGGTTGTTGCAGGGGTTGGTTTTAGCGGGGCGGACGATGGGGGCGGTGGTCGCAGGTCTTGATCGCCCCCTGTAGGAGCTGGCTTGCCAGCGAAACACGTCAACGATAACGCCTGCTGTCTGAATGTACGCGGCGGTCTCGGGTTTTTCGCGGGCGAGCCCGCTCCCACAGTGATTCGAGCTGGACGCGGCATTTGTGCCTGGCCAAAGGTCCTGTAGGAGCTGGCTTGCCAGCGAAACACGTCAACGATAACGCCTGCTGTCTGAATGTACGCGGCGGTCTCGGGTTTTTCGCGGGCGAGCCCGCTCCCACAGTGATTCGAGCTGGACGCGGAATGTGTGCCTGGCCAAAGGTCCTGTGGGAGCGGGCTTGCCCGCGATAATGGTCAACGATGATGCAGGGTGCCTGAATGTACGCGGCGGTCCCGGGTTTTTCGCGGGCGAGCCCGCTCCCACAGTGATTCGAGCTGGACGCGGAATGTGTGCCTGGCCAAAGGTCCTGTGGGAGCGGGCTTGCCCGCGATGATCGTGAACGATGACGCGTGTTGTCTGAAAGTACGCGGCGCTCTCGGATTTTTCGCGAGCAGGTTCGCTCCTACAGTGATTGCAGATCCTCGCGCAGGTCGACACAATCGCGCCCCAAGCCGGCCATGGGTGCCGGGGGTTGATGCAAAGAAGGGCCTTGCCATTGAACGAACAGACATTGTCCCAACGCCTGGAGCGCGTCGCGGCGCAGGTGCCGGTGGGGGCGCGCTTGGCCGATATCGGCTCGGACCACGGGTATCTGCCGGTGGCCTTGCTGCGCCGAGGCCTGATCACGGCGGCGGTAGCGGGGGAGGTGGCGTTGACGCCGTTTCGCGCGGCCGAGCGCTGCGTGCGCGAGAACGATGTGCAGGACGTGATCAGCGTGCGCCTGGCCAGCGGTTTGGCGGCCATCGAGGCGCAGGACCGGATCGACGCCATCAGCCTGTGCGGCATGGGCGGCGAGACCATCCGTGACATCCTCGACGCCGGCAAGGATCGCCTCAGTGGCAAAGAGCGGCTGATCCTGCAACCCAACGGCGGCGAGCAACCCCTGCGTCTCTGGTTGATGGACAACGGCTACCGCATCCTCTACGAGGAAGTGCTGCGGGAAAACCGCTTCTACTACGAAATCATCGTCGCCGAGCGCAGTGGCCCGGTGCAGTACACGCTCGAGCAACTGTACTTCGGCCCGCTGCAACTGCAGGCCCGCAGCCCGGCCTTCCTGGCCAAGTGGCAACGCCTGCTGCGCGAACGCCACAAGACCCTCGACCAGTTCGCCCGGGCGCGGCAGGCGGTGCCCGAGGAAAAGCTCGAGGATCTGCGGCGCCAGGTGAGTTGGATCAGCGAGTTGCTCGGCTGACTAACCCCCGCTGGCGGCCATCCGCCGGCTGCTGCGCTGGTCCAGCACGTGGACCATCAGGCAGGCATACAGCGTCACCAGGATAAACAGCCCCATGCGCACCGCGAAGGCGGTCTGCACGTCCTTGCCGGCGGCGCTGTCCTGCACCGACTGGCCGAGCAGGATGATCATGGTCACCAGGGTGTTGAGCCAGAACCCCGGGCTGAGCCGGGTCGGGGCCAGGCGATAGAGCTTGCGCGCGACCCACAGGCCGAACAGCAGCATCCATAAAAAGAACATCCACAAATGTACGAACAGGCTCAAGGCGCCCCAGAACAACACCGCCAGCAGGCCGCCGAGCAGGGTCGAGCCAAGCAGTTCGCGCCCGGCGTGGCGGGTGCCGGTGGTGGAGCTTTGCTGGCCGAGGCTGACCGCCTTGAGGATGATCGGCAGGTAGCTGGCCGGATCCAGCAGCGCCAGCAGGAAGGCCGGAAGCACGATCAGCGTGGCGCGCAGGGCGATCCGCGTCACCTCGCTGGCCGACAGCAACGCCGCAGCCACGGGGGGCGGGGCGTTGCCGGGTTCGGGAAACAGCCAGTGACTGACGCCGACCATCAGCACTGCGAGAAACAGACCGCGCACCAGCGCATTGATCACCATCACCGCCAGCCCGAAGTCGGCGACTCCGGCGGCGGAAATCATCGTCAGGCCAATGATCAGGAAGGTCACGATCAGGTTGTTGGCGCCGCGCAGGCCCATGCGAAACACCACGAACAGCCCGACCCCCACCAGCAACACGGCGCTGACCGCGTAGTAGCGCAGCAACGGAATCAGCAGCAGGCCGATGCCGGTGGTGAGCATGGCGATCAGCGCCAGGCCGATGCCGGCCTTGAGCTTCAGCGGCTGGTTCAGTGCGGTCAGCAGCAACACCGCCAGCACCGGGGCGAGGAACGGAATCGGCAGCGCCAGGCCGAAGCTGGTTGCCAGGCACAACGCGGTGCCGCAGGCCAGGCGCAGGGCGCGCTGGGCTTGCGGCGAGCGCTCAATAGGCATAGGACAGCCAGCTCATCAGGCGCAGGAACACCCGACCGAGCGGATTGAGCAGATTGCCCTCAGAGGGAAACGCCATCACCTCGGCCTGGCCACCGGCGCGGATGCCGCCGTTGTCGCGCAGTTCGGCCAAGGCCTCCTGGTCGAACTCGATGATCACCGGGAAGCGTTGCGCCGGACGCAACCAGTCGCGGCTGTTCTGCACCGTCGGCAAGGTACCGGGGGAGGTCGGCTGGCCGACGCTGACACCATAGCCGACGCTGCGTACACGGCCGGCGAAGACCTGGCCGGGAAGGGCATCGAGGACGATCGAAATCGCTGTACCGGGCTTGACCAGGCCGAGGTTGTTTTCGGTCATGTCGGCGCTGATCCACACGTCGTGGATTGCGATCAGGGTCATCACCGGCGCGCCCGCGCCGGCAAATTGCCCGGTGTCGGTGCGCAGGTCGGTGATCAGCCCCGCCGAGCGCGCGTGGACCCGGGTATTGGCCAGGTCCAGCTCGGCTTTCGACAGGGCGCTGGCGGCGCTGCGCAACAGCGCGTTGTCTTCCTCGCTGCCGCCTTCCTGCTCGCGAGCGCGCTGCACTTCGGCTTGTGCCGCCGCCACTTGGCTCAGGGCTTGTTGATGATTGGCCCGGGAGACTTCCAGCAGGCGCACGGAAATGGTCCCACGGTCTTCGCGGTACAGGCCTTCCAGGCGTTGATTGTCCTGGCGGGTCTTCAGTTCGTTGGCCTGGGCCGCGCGCAGATTGGCCTGGGCCGAGGCGATCCCGGCGGTGCTGGCGCCGATTTGCCGGCGAGTCGATTCGAGGTCGGCGCGGGCGCGGTCGACGGCGATCTGATAGGGCTGCGGGTCGACCTCGAACAACACGTCGCCGGCCTTGACGTCCTGGTTGTTGCGCACGTTGACCTTGATCACCCGGCCCGCCACCTCGGACGCCACCGGAATCACAAAGGCGCCGACCCGCGCCTGTTGGGTGTAGGGGGTGAAACGGTCCGCCAGCAGGTACCAGGCCAGGCTCAGGACAATCACCAACAGCACCCATTTGATGCCTTTGTTCACCGGCGCGGCGGCGGGCGGGACTTCACTCATGGTTATTTACCCTGGATTCGGCGGACGGCGCCGGTAGGTCGGCATCAGGTTCTTGCAGCAAGTCGCCCCAGTCGGTGCGTTGCTCCATCAATTGTTTGGTCGCCGGATCGACCCGCGCCTGGGCGCTGTACCAGCCGCCGCCGAGGGCGCGGTACAGGGCGATCAGGTTGCTTACGGCGCTGCTGCGGCTGAGCAGGTAGTTGTCCTGCTGGGCGAGCAAGGCGCTTTGCGCGTCGAGCACCCTCTGGAAATCGGAATAGCCCTCGCGGTACTGAGCGTTGGCCAGGACCAGCGAGCGCTGGGCGGCAAACGCGGCATCACGCAGAATCCGCTCGCGTTCCAGGGCCTTGGTCAGGCCGGTGGCGGCATCGTCGGCTTCGCGCGCGGCCTGGCGCACCTTGTCGCGGTAGGCTTCGATCAGTTGTTGCAGGCGTGCGTCCTGGACCCGCACGTTGTTGCTGATTCGGCCGTGGTCGAAGATGTTCCAGCGCAGGCTCGGGCCGCCCACCACATCCAGGCTGTTGGACGTTCCGCCGACCGAGTTGGCCGACCAGACGATGCTGCCGAGCAAGCTCAGGGACGGATAGAAGTCAGCCTCGGCGACGCCGATCAGCGCCGATTGCGCGGCGACGTTCAGCTCGGCGGCGCGCACATCCGGACGGCGCAGCAGCAGCTCGGCCGGTACGTCTTGCAGCACCGCGTGGTCGACCAGCGGAATCAGCCCGGTGTTTTCCTGCAGCAGCGGCATCGGCCCGGGGGCCTGGCCGATCAGGATCGCCAAGGCGTTGCGGGTGCGCGCCGCCTGGTCTTCGAGACTGGGGATGTTGCTCAGGGTGCCCAGGTACTGGGTTTTCGCCTGCTGCACGTCAAGTTCAGCGGTCTGCCCGCTGTTGAACAGCTTCTCGGTGATTTCAAAGCTGCGCTGCTGTTGCACGGCGTTTTCCCGGGCGACCCGCAGGCGTGCTTCGGTGGTGCGCAGGGCGTAATAGGTGTCGGCGACCTGTGAGCGCAGCAGCACCAGCACGTCTTCGTAGTTGGCCTGGGCGGCGAAGTAGCTGGCGTCCGAGGATTCGATGGCGCGACTGAAGCGGCCCCAGAAATCCATCTCCCAGCCGATGTCGAAGCCGGCGCTGTACTGCCAGAAACCGCTGCTCTGCGGGTTGCGCCCGCCGGCCTGGTCGCGGTTGACGTACAGCGTGTCGGCGCTGGCCTGTTGCAGTTGCGGGTAGCGCCCGCTCTGCGCGATGCCCAGTTGGGCGCGGGCTTCCATGACCCGCAGGCCGGCGATTTTCAGGCTCGAGTTGTAGGCGTCGGCCTGTTCGATAAGGCGGTCGAGCAGCGGGTCGTTGAAGATCCGCCACCACTGGCGCAGGTCCGGGTTGTCGCCGCGTTGGCTGGCGTGCTCGAGGGCGGCGCTGTCCCATTGCCGGGTCCAGGGTTCGGCGGGCGGCTGGAAGTCCGGGCCCAGGCGCACGCAGCCGCCCAGGCCCAGCACAGCGAGCAGCAGCCAGTGCTGCCGATGACGGAATCTCACCATGGCAGGCGGATCAAAGCGGTCGCTGCTCGTCCAGGGCAGGGACGGGCGGTTGATCCTTGACCCACTGCCAGAACACCTGGTACGCCACGGCGAGGATCACCGGGCCGATGAACAGACCGATGATCCCGTTGGTGACCATGCCACCCAGGGCACCGATCAGCACCACCGGCATCGGCACGTTGACCCCACGGCCGAGCAGCAGCGGCTTGAGCACGTTGTCCACCAGCCCGGCGATGAATACGTAGATGGCGAAGATGACGGTCGCCGTACTGGCGCCGTCCTTGAAGAACACGAAGATGATCACCGGCAGGGTAATCAGGGTCACCGGCAACTGCATGATCCCCAGCAGCAGGACCGCCAGGGCCAGCAGGCCGGCTGCCGGAACGCCCATCAGCACGAACCCGGCGCCCACCAGCAGCATCTGGATGAAGGCAATGCCGATCACCCCCAGCGCCACTGCCCGAATGGTTGCGGTGCACAGTGCGGTAATGGAAGGACCACGGGCCGGGCCGCTGATCCGCGAAACGATCTGCACCGCGCTGCGGCTGCCGCTTTCACCCCAGGCCATGACGATCCCGGCAATGATCAAGGCAAAGATGAACACCAGGAAACCCATGCCCGCGCCGGCCAGTTTGCTCAGCACCGAGAGGCTGAATTGCTTGATCTCGGGAATGTACTTCTGCACCAGGTCCGGCAGGTTGTCGGCGGCCTGGGTCCACAGGCTGTTCAGGGATTTGCCGATCAGCGGCCAGTTGGCCAGTGCTTCGGGCGGCGGCGGGATATGCACGCTGTCGGATTTGACAATGGCCATGGCGCTTTCCACCGAGCCCACCAGCGAGGTGCCCAGCAGGTAGACCGGAACCATCAAAATGGCCACCGCAATCAGGATCATCACCGTCGCGGTGTGGCCGCTGCTGGTGCCCAGTTTGCGTGCGAGCCGTCCATGCAGCGGATAGAGGGTGATGGCAAGAATCACCGCCCACAGCATCAGGTCGAGGAACGGGCGGAAAATCTCGAAGCAGAACAGCACCATGACCGCGAGGATCCCCGCGCGAATCAGTACATCGAGCATTTCCCGGGAAAAGCTTCGGTCCAAGAGGGTAGAGGGGATCACGGATTGCCTCCGGTAGCGATTGGCCACGGCATGAAATAGGTAAATCCAGCATAGACGCTCATCCAGCAGTGTTGGAGAAACCTGCGAGTGTCGTTATCTGGGGGGGGCGGGGGCGGTATTGAAGGGACGGTGGCGAGCGCTGGCGAATCAATAATTGTCATTAATGGGCGTGATTGCCCGCAGATGACCCAAACTCAAGGGTTGTCCACTAAGGTCGGTTGTCCTTGGGTTACCAAATGTGACTAAAATGCCCTCCGATGTTGCGTCCAGCAGCCTGTATTTTCCTGACATGTGACCTTGTTCGTGAAACTGATCATCGCCTCCCTCTACGTTCTCTCCATCGCCTATGTGCACCTGCGTGGCCGGGTCCGGCACAAGCTTGGGCGGCAGTTGAGCGATCATTCGACCTTTCTTGCGCCGATCAACAGCTTCCTTTACCTGTTCTCCAAACTGCCCAACCGACCGTTTCTCGACCCCAGGGACTTCCCCGACCTGAGCCCGTTGCAGGCCAACTGGGAGATCATCCGCGAAGAGGGGCAGAACCTGCTCAAGGCTGGGGAAATCAAACGCTCGGACGACTACAACGACGTCGGCTTCAATTCGTTTTTCAAGACCGGCTGGAAGCGCTTCTACCTGAAGTGGTACGGCGACAGCCACCCTTCGGCGACCAAACTGTGCCCGCGCACCACCGAGCTGGTGCAGAGCATCGGCTCGATCAAGGCGGCGATGTTTGCCGAACTGCCACCGGGCTCGAAACTGGTGCGCCACCGCGATCCCTACGCCGGCTCGTACCGCTATCACCTGGGCCTCGACACGCCGAACGATCCGGGCTGCTACATCGAAGTCGATGGCGAGCGCTATCACTGGCGCGACGGCGAGCCGGTGATGTTCGACGAGACCTATATTCACTACGCGGAAAACACCACGCAGCAGAATCGCATCATCCTGTTCTGCGACGTCGAGCGCCCGCTGAAGTATCGCTGGGCCGCGGCGTTCAATGGCTGGTTCAGTCGTAACGTGATGGCCGCCGCCGGCGCACCGAACGATGCTGGCGACAAGACCGGCGGGATCAACCGCGCGTTCGCCCGACTGTACAAGATCCGCCTGCGGGGCAAGGCGCTGAAGAAGCGCAATCGCGCGCGTTACTACCTGGAGAAATGGGCGATTTTCGGTGGCCTGCTCGCGGTGTTCGTCTGGCTCTAGGGTTTCTTCGCCCCCAGGCGTTTCCACATTCTTGCGCTGATGCGCTGGCGATGCACCAGGCCGTCCCACGGGTCGGCCTTGAGCCCTTTTAGCCGTTCCCGCAGATTGTTCACGGTCCATTGCTGGGCATTGCGCAGGCCGTCCAACTCATCCCGAGCGATGGGCACGGACACCGGCAGGCCCTCGCGGGCGCGCACCGAGTAGGGCGCAACCGTGCTGGCGCCACGGGCGTTGCGCAGGTAGTCGATAAAGATTTTGCCGATGCGGTTCTTCGGCCCCATGGTCGCGCTGAACCGTTCCGGCAACTGGTTGGCCATGAACTGGGCGATGGCCTTGGCGAACGCCTTGACCGTGTCCCAACCCTCCTTGCGCGCCAGCGGCACAATCAAGTGCATGCCCTTGCCGCCACTGGTCTTGAGGAAAACATCCAACTCCAGCTCATCGAGCACCGAGAGCAGCAGGTGGGTGGCTTCGAGCATGCTTTTCCACGGTAGCGCCGGGTCGGGGTCGAGGTCGAGCACGAACAGGTCGGGGGTCTCGATGGCCTCCTGGGTCGCGCCCCAAGTGTGCAGTTCGAGGGTGCCCATCTGCACCGCGCCGATTAACGCCTCGAGGCTGTCGATCGCCATCAACCGCGCGTGCCCAGGGTCGAGCTCGGCGGGCAGGTGGGTGATGTTGGGGATGGCCAGGCGCTCGGCGTGTTTCTGGAAAAACTGCTCGCCGCCGACGCCTTCCGGCGCCCGCAGCAGGGACACCGGGCGATGGCGCAGGTGGGGCAGGATCCACTCGCCGATGTCGGCGTAGAACTGCGCCACTTGCCCTTTCTGCGTGCCGCTCCTGGTGTCGATCACCCGCTCCGGATGGGTGATGCGCACGCCGGCGACCTCGGACGGGCTGGCGGATGCGGCCTGTTCGTGGACGATTTCCCGGGCCGGCTTGTCGCTGCGCAGGGCGATAAAGGTGGCGTGACGGATCAGTCCATCGTTGGTCCACTCGGCAAACTCGACTTCGCCGACCAATTGTGGCTTGACCCACTGCACGCCGCGCTTTTGGGCGCTGGTCAGTGGTTTGCCCAGGGGCGAGGTGTCGCGCGCCAGTGCTTGCAGTTGTTCATGCAACTGTTTCAGCGACTTCTGGTTGAAGCCGGTGCCGACCCGCCCAGCGTAGACCAGGCCCTCATCGCCATTGACCGCCAGCAGCAAGGCGCCGAAACCGCTGCGCGAACCCTTGGGCGCGGTGTAGCCGACGATGACGAATTCCTGGCGCTGGCGGCATTTGAGTTTGATCCAGTCGCTGCTGCGCTTGCTCACATAAGGGCTGCCGGCGCGTTTGCCGATCACTCCTTCGAGCTGCAGGGTGCAGGCGCTTTCGAGGATGTCCTGATGATGGGCGGTGAAGGCTTCGGAAAACCGCAGCAGTTTGGTCGGATGCCGCCCCAGGGCTTTCTTCAGCGCAGCGCGGCGCTCTTCCACCGGCAGCTCACGTTGGTCAACACCCTTGAGAAACGGCGCGTCGAACAGGAAATACACCATCTCCAGAGTGCGCCCGATGTCGAAGGCATTTTGCAGGGCCTGGAAATCCGGCAGCCCCTGTTCGTTGAGCACCACCACTTCGCCGTCCAGCCAGCTGCCATCGAGCTTCAGGCCCTCTAGGGCCTTGGCCTGGCGCGGCAGGCGTGCGGTCCAGTCATGGCCGTTGCGGGTCAGCAGGCGCACCTGGCCGTGGTCGATGCGGGCGAGGAGGCGGTAGCCGTCGAACTTGATTTCGTAGTTCCAGTCGCCTTCCGGCGCTTGCTCCATCAGGGTCGCCAGTTGTGGGGCGAGCTTTTCGGGCAGCGCTTTACTCACTTTGACGGGTTTGCTGCGAGCTTTTTTCGTCGGTTTGCGCTCCGCGATACTGGCATCGCTGAGGACGCTGTCGGGCAGTTCCTTGACCAGGTCGTAGTCGCCGATGGGCCGGGCCTGGGCGTCCTGTTCCTTGATCAGCAGCCATTGCTCCTTGTCGCCGCTGCCTTTGAGGCGGGTCTTGACCAGGGTCCAGTCGCCGCTGAGCTTTTCACCGACCAGGGTGAACTTGAGTTTGCCGGCCTGGTAGGCGGCCTTGGGTTCATCGTGGGGCTGCCAGATGCCCTGGTCCCAGACGATCACGTCACCGGCGCCATACTGCCCGGCGGGGATGCTGCCCTCGAAGTTGGCATAGCCCAGCGGATGGTCCTCGACATGCACCGCCAGGCGTTTCTGGCTCGGGTCCAGGCTCGGGCCCTTGGGCACCGCCCAGCTTTTCAGGGTGCCCGCAAGTTCCAGGCGAAAGTCGTAATGCAGGTTGCGCGCATCGTGCTTCTGGATCACGAAGCGCAGGGCCGTCGCCGATTTTTTCGCGACTTTGCCCGCCGGCGCCTCGGCCGGCTCTGAAGTGATAGCAAAGTTGCGTTTGCGCGTGTACTCGCTGATGGCCTTGCTCATGGCGTCCGTCCCTGGCGATCAATCGCCGGCTGCTTTGCGCGGTTTTTTCGTCGGCGCGGGTTTGCTCGGGGTCTTTGCCGGTTTCTTCCCAGCCTTGGCGCCGAGGCTGCGCTTGAGCAGTTCGGTGAGGTCGATGACGTCCGCGGATTTACGCGGCTCGTCGTCGCTGACCCGCTCGACATTCTCGATCTTGCCGGCATGGGCCTTTTTCTCCACCAGGGCCATGATCTTGTCTTCGAAGCTGTCGCGATAGTCGTCGGGCTGCCAGTCGCCGCTCATGTCTTCGACCAGACGCTTGGCCATGTCCAGCTCGCCCTTGGTCAGTGTCGCGTCGGTGACATCGCGCCCGAGCGCCAGCTCATCAAGGCTGCGCACCTCGGCGGGCCAGCGCAGCATCACCAGCACCAGCGCCGAATCCAGCGGCATCAGCGCCGCCAGGTGCTGGCGGGTGTGCAGGACCACGTGGGTGAGGGCGACCTTTCCGGTTTTCGCCAGGGTTTCGCGCAGCAGGGCGTAGACCTTGCCACCGCGTTTGTCCGGCGCCAGGAAGTAGGGGGTGTCGATGTTCTGCAGGGGGATTTGTTCGCTGTCGACGAAGGCAAAAATGTCGATGGTCTGGGTCGAGGCCGGGTGCGCGGAGCGAATCTCTTCTTCGCTCAACACCACGTAGCGGCCTTTTTCGTATTGCACGCCCTTGACGATGTGCTCCTTGGTCACCTCCTTGCCGGTGACTTTGTTGATTCGTTTGTAGCCCACCGGGTCCATGCTGCGCTGGTCCAGCCAGTCGAAGTCAACGCCCTGGGAGGACGTCGCCGACACCAGCGACACCGGGATATGCACCAGCCCGAAACTGATTGCGCCTTTCCAGATTGAGCGTGCCATCGCCGCTGCCTCCTGCCGTGATGTTCAGGTGACCGGCGCGCCCAGTGGAAAGTTTCCATGGATTGCCAAGGGGTAAAGGATGACAGCCTGTAACACTTTGTCAGGGAGTATTTCCTTCACAGCGTCGAACCCTGGGCGTAGCGTGGTATCGAACGCCATGACGCTGATGCTATGGAGGATTCCCACCATGAACAGATATCTGCTGGCCGTTTCGCTGCTGGCGTCGACCGTGCTCGCCGGGCCGGCCCAGGCGCTGGACGATCCGGACCGGATTGCCGCGCTGGCCGCACCCGAGTTGACGCTGGCGCAGAACCTGCCCGGCAACAACAACCCCTACAACAGCCCGATCCGCCGGGCCAATCCCAACAGCATGCAGGGCTCGCAGCCGGCGACTCCACCCATTCGCGGCCCTAATACCGTGCCGGTGCCGCGCCCGCCGACCCTGGACAACGGCGGCATCGGCAATGGCTATCCGCGCCCAGGTTCCATCCCGGCGCCGGTCAAGCCCTATGTCTCGCCGGCGCCGCCGCCCCGGGACCCGGACACCAGCAATCGCTGATTGAATTCATTCAAGCAAAAGGATCTGTGCATGTGGCGTAAAACTCTTCTGGCCGGGCTCTGCGGCGCTGGACTGGTGACAACGTTGCCGGCGTCTGCCGCCTCACCCCAACAGATGCCGAGCGAGCAGGGCACGTTGGTCGTCACTGAAGTGACCCGTGGCCTGGAGCATCCCTGGGCCCTGGCGTTCCTGCCCGATCAGCAGGGCATGCTGGTCACCGAACGGCCGGGCAACCTGCGCATCGTCAGCGCCGACGGCCATCGTTCGGCGCCTTTGAGCGGGGTGCCCAAGGTCTGGGCCAAGGGCCAGGGCGGTTTGCTCGACGTAGTGCTGTCACCGGAGTTCAAGACGGATCGCCTGGTGTACCTGTCGTACGCCGAAGGTGGCGGCGCCGGGGACAAGGCCGGCACCGCGGTGGGCCGGGGCAGGCTGTCGGCAGACCGCACGGCGTTGGAGAATTTCCAGGTGATTTTCCGCCAGGAACCCAAGCTCTCCACCAGTAACCACTTCGGTTCGCGCCTGGTGTTCGATCGCGACGGCTACCTGTTTATCACCCTGGGTGAAAACAACGTGCGGGAAACCGCCCAGGATCTCGACAAGTTGCAGGGCAAGATCGTCCGGATCCGCCCCGACGGGCAGATTCCCAAGGACAATCCCTTTGTCGGCCAGGCCGGTGTGCGTGAGGAAATCTGGTCCTACGGCCAGCGCAATCCGCAGGGGGCGGCGCTCAATCCGTGGAGCGGTGAGCTGTGGGAAAACGAACACGGGCCCAAGGGCGGTGATGAAGTCAACATCATCGCGCGGGGCAAGAATTACGGCTGGCCCTACGCCACCCATGGCATCAATTACTCCGGGCAACCGATTCCGGAGGCCGAGGGCAAGACGGCCGAAGGCACGGTCGGTCCGCTGCATGTCTGGGAGCAGTCACCGGGTGTCAGCGGCATGGCGTTCTACGATGGCGAGCGTTTCAAGGTCTGGCAGCACAACCTGTTCATCGGTGCGCTGGCCAGCGGCGAGTTGATCCGCCTGCAACTGGAGGGCGACAAGGTGGTGCATGAAGAGCGCTTGCTGGGAGCGCTCAAGACGCGCATCCGCGATGTGCGCCTTGGGCCGGATGGCTACCTGTACGTGCTGACCGACGAGAGCGACGGGGCGTTGTACAAGGTCGGCCTGTAGTCGCTTACTGGGCCACGGCCTTACCTACTGTGGCCTCGGCCGACCAGACCCGATAGCGCACTTCCAGGTCCTTGGGCACATAGAGAACGATCGGCAGCTTGCTGTTGTAGCGCAGCATGAAGCCGTCGCCCACCACCGGCACAAAGCCCTGCGTCTTGGTGCTCTCGGGGCAGGCCATCAGCGTGCTCATCGGGCCGATCACCTTGTCGATCCGGTAGTAGGGGTAGCCCCAGCCTTCCAGGTTCTTTTCTTCGAGGATGCCGGCCAGGCGTGGCTTGTTGCAGTCCACAGGCAGGGTTTTGCCGGCGATGATCTCGACTTGGTAATCCTCCTCGACGTCTTTCGGCGCGAGTTGAATGACTTGCCGGGTGAAGCCTTTCTCGGCTTTCGGGAAGGGCGCGACGTCTTCGAGCTTGGCCGCCAGGGCCTGGCTCGACAGACCGGCCAGCAGTACGGCGAGGGCGCCAAAGTAAGTGGAACGCATAGTGCCTCCTTGCGTGGGAAATGAATGGCTGAAGCGCGAGTATTTTTACCGTGGCGATCAAGCAATGCAAACCGCAACCGGGCAAATTGCGGTAGGAAATGTCTCGGTTATTGCGTTTTGCATGAGGCTAAAGGCCAGCGCACGGCCCAACTCACTGATTGTTCGACCGTCTGCCTGGGACATGGTTCGGCATGTTTTTTGCGGCAGTAAGCCTGATGCCCAATAAAAAATCGGATCGATTACAAGAAGGAGCGGTCACTCATGTTTTTATCTGCCCTGGAATTACGCAACATCATCGAATGCAGTTTTCTGCCCAAACGCTGCCAATGCACCCTGTCGCCTGACTTGTCGATGACCATCAAGGTGTTCGGCGAGCACCAGACCGATCAGGCCGAACTGGTGGTGAGTGGTATAGACGCCAGCTCCCTGACCGGCTGTCGCGAAATCAACGAGCTGATTGCCGGGCTGCGCCATGAATTGGCGAACCGGTCCGGCAATCAGCAGCCCAGGGTCAGGGCCTTATAGGTAGGCTTCAGTTTTGATAACTGCAGGCGTCCGACAGTTTTTGATAGCTGATGGCTTCCTGTTTGCCGACGTTATCGATGAAGGTCATTTGTGCGGTGATGACTTTGCAGTCCCAGGTCTCGGGTTCGGTCATTGAAATAACCTTTTCCACGTGCAGCGGCATGCCGTAATGATAGGGAACGGGTTGAGGCGAGCCGCTATCGGCCAGGGCCATGCCGGACAGGCCGGTGCAGGCTAGAGCGGAGGCGAGCAACAGGGGGCGCATATTCATGAGGTTTCTCCAGTGCGGGCTTGAGTAGGCACGACCTTGCACAAGGTCGGGCGCTGCCGCGCTGGGCGTCATCAGGGGTGGCGCGAACGCGGTCCAGTTACTCTTCGACTATAGAATTAACTGACAGTTACGCGGATTTTTCCGACTAAAGTCGTCTGCCTTGTCCACGGGCGCTCTGCGATCATGGCCGGTCACTACCTGTCATTTCCCCCATCACTGCGGCGCTCGGTTGTCGGCCGGGTGAGCGCTGTGTGTTGTTTGTCTGCTGGAGCTTTGCATGCGTCCCCCGTTTTCCCTCATCACCCCGCGTCCGCTCCTGGGCCTGGGCGCTGTCGTCCTGTGCGGCGGTTTTACCGCAGTCACCCATGCCGCCGGGTTCATCGAAGACAGCAGCGCGCAACTGGAAGCGCGCACGGTGTATTTCAACCGCGATTTTCGTGATGGCCACAGCTCCAACCCGCAAGGCGCGTCCAAGCGCGAAGAGTCGGCCCAAGGCTTCATTCTCAATCTGCAGTCGGGCTACACCGAAGGCACTGTCGGCTTTGGCGTCGATGCCCTGGGCATGCTCGGCTTCAAGCTCGATTCCAGCCCTGATAGCAGCAATAGCGGCCTGCTGCCTTCTTCGGGCTCCAATCCCCGTGGCTCCGAGGATCAGTACGCCAAGCTTGGCCTGACCGCCAAAGCCAGGGTCTCCCACAGTGTGCTCAAGTACGGCGCCTTGCTCCCGGACATGCCGCTGCTCAAATATAACGACGGCCGCCTGCTGCCGACCCAGTTCAACGGTGCCTTGCTGACGTCCAACGAACTGAAGGACCTGACCTTTACCGCAGCGCGCCTGGACGGCTACACCGCCCGGGATTCCACGGACCGGCAAGACATCCGCGTGCACTGCAAGAACAAGCGCTATGCCTGCAATATCACTGCCGATCACTTTGATCTGTACGGCGTCGACTATCGCGTCAACGAGCGTCTGAGTGCCCAGTATCAGTACGCGGAGCTGGAAGATATCTACCGCCAGCACTTTATCGGTCTGCTCGGCAATCAACCGCTGGGTAGCGGGCGGTTGAAGGCGGATCTGCGCCTGCTCAGCAGCAGCGACAGCGGCGCCGCCCGTGCCGGTTCGATCGACAACCGTGCGCTGAGCGGCATGCTCGGCTACGCCATCAGCGGCCACACTTTCAGTGCCGGCTGGCAGCGGATGATCGGCGACAACTCGATGCCCTATCTGGATGGCAGCAACCCGTTCCTGGTCAACTACGTGCAGGTCAACGACTTCGCCGCGGCGCAGGAGCGTTCCTGGCAGTTGCGCTATGACTACGACTTCAAGGCCATCGGTCTCAACGGCCTGAGCTTCTTGACCCGCTATGTCAGCGGTGACCGGATCAAGGTCGCGGGCAGCGAGCAGGAGGGCAAGGAGTGGGAGCGCGACAGCGAACTCAAATATGTAGTGCAGAGCGGCACCTTCAAGGACCTGAGCCTGCGCCTGCGCAGCGCCACCTACCGGACCAACTACGCCCAGGTGGCGCGGGACGTGGATGAAACGCGCTTGATCCTCAGTTATAACTTTTCCGTGTTGTAACGCGTTGCCACTGGCGGTTGGCGTCGAGCACAAATGCGGTGAAGCGTTCAAAAACCTGTGGGAGCGGGCTTGCCCGCGATGAAATCGATGCGGTGTTGCTGATGGCCCCTTCGCGAGCAGGCTCGCTCCCACAGGATCTGTGGTGGACGCCCATCCCGCGCACGCCACAAAAACTGTAGGAGCCAGCCTGCTGGCGATGAAGTTGATGCGGTGTGGCTGATGGCCTCATCGCGAGCAGGCTCGCTCCTACAAGTTATTGCGGCGAACACAAAATTTGACGCCACACAGATCCACTGTAGGAGTGAGCCTGCTCGCGATGGCGGTGTGTCAAGCGCTGCAGCAGTCAATATGCCGACCCGATCGCGGGCAAGTCCGCTCCCACATTGATCGCACCAGGTCTGCGATCTGCGTACCGTTCAATCTGTTGATGTTTCTTGAACGTTTTCTGAGTGAAAGTTTCAAGTTGCAGGATCTTTGCGCTTGCGCATGTAATGAATTGGAACAGGCGAAAGAGCCTTTGAAGTTGTCTGGATTAAATCGTTGTGTTCATCTTGTTGTTCATTGTCGCGATTCGAACAAATAGCGGCTATCAATAAGAAGTGCACGCCGTTGGCAGGAGCCTGACGGTTTTTACGAGAAAGGAATAACACATGAGTGAGTCACAGGAATATCCGGGGTTCAACTACGGTCCAGGCTACCAGCACACCACCCACGACTGGATGAGCAACAATCCGGTCATCGAGGCATTGACCTTGGGCGAGTTGATTCTTCCCGGTGCCCATAACTCGGGCGCCGATAAAAAAGCCAGTTATGTTATCCATGAAGTTACGCACTGGGCGGCCAATCCGGACGAATTCATCGTCCTCGATTTTCACGAGATGAGGTCCAGTGATGCGCCCTTCAACGAAGTGGAATTTACCCGGATGATGATGACCCATCTGGGATCGAGGATCATACCCACCGCCAACAGCCAACTCACCCTCGGCCAGTTGAAACAAGCCAGTGCTGTGCAGCGGGTAATGGTCGCGACTGAAGTGGCGACCCACTTCGACTACTTCAATCCAAGGATTTGGCATGAATGGTCGGGCAGCAATTTGACCGATACCGATCAGTTGCATCGCTTCATCGCAAAAGTCATGCAGTCCCCACCGTGGGGTGATCTGCCGTGGTCACTGTCGGCCACCAGCTACTCCATTCATTGGGGGCCCACCGATATCAAGGAGCAACTGAACCAGTGGTTTGATCCGGCGCTCTCCGACTGGGTATCAAAGTGCAGCATCATCAATGCCGATTTCTTCGAGGAGTCCAGGCTGGTCCTGCATTGCCGCGAGGCCAACGTGACAAAGGCCCGGGCCAAACTCAACGCCGCGGCCTCAACCGACCCCATTCCAAAATAACAACGGTCCTGTACGGGAAGGGCTTGCATACACCGCCGGCAGGAGGCTGGCGGTTTTCATGAATAAAGGACGTGCTCATGAGTGATCAAAATAACTATTCGAGTTTTGCCTACGCTTGGGGTCATCTACATTCAACCCATGACTGGATGAGCAACAGCTCAACAATTGATGTATTGACCCTGGGCGAGTTGACGCTACCTGGTGCTCACAACTCTGGTATCGACAAACAGTCCTGGTATGTACCGCAAGTAGTGGCGCATTGGGTGGTCTGCCAGAATAATTCGTTTCTTGATCAGTTGAACAATGGTGCCCGCGCACTCGATCTAAGGATTGTTCAGGAAACAACCGGCAGTTACCTGTTTCAACATAACGGGGTCAATTCAAAGCGGACGTTGAATGGCCTGATCAGTGCGCTTAAAACCTTCTTGAATGCCAACCCGGATGAATTCATCGTTCTGGACTTTCACGAAATGCGTTCGATGGCTTCGGATCTCGATCAGCAGGCTTTCGTCCGGATAATGATGGCTGAGTTGGGGGAGCGGATGATCCCTGCCTGGAACAACCGCCTGACCCTTGCGCAACTGAAGAAAGCCAGCGCGGTGCAGCGACTGATGGTCTGTACCGAGATCAGTATCAACCGCGACTACTTCAATCCCCGGGTCTGGCATGCGTGGGCGGGCACCGATCAAACCACCACCGGCGCCTTGCACGGTTTCATCAGAGGGGTGCTGCAGTCGCCGCCCGCGGGTGAGCGGCCGTGGTCTTTGTCGGCAACCAGCTACACCTATTTCGAAGGACCCGTGGACATCAAGAAGAAGTTGAACGAGTGGTTCGATCCTGCACTTAGCGACTGGGCAACTAAATGCAGCATTATCAATGCGGATTTCTTCGAGGAGTCCAATCTGGTGCTGCACTGCCGGCGGGCCAACGTGATCAAGGCCAGGTCCAGGATCAACGCGGCGGCAACTGACGAGATGGGCAACTAACCAGGGCCTCACACGGCGTTGCGGTTCTTCTCTTCAATCCACTGCGACATGTATTGCGTGCTCTTGTGCTGATGATGACGCAGCATGCCGCCGATAAAATTCGCCCGGCGTTGCTCGGTCAAATGCTCACGACAGTGCTGCAAGCGCTCGATCAGCGCCGGTCCGTGTTGGTCCTGGCGATAACGCGCATTCAACACCTCCACCCCCGCGCGCTGCGCCTGCTGCCAGAGGTTTTTATCCTGGTACAGGCGCACCGCGGCATCGGCCAGGCCTTGCGCGCTCTCGGCGATCGCGCCGGGCCACGGCAGGTCACCGGCCATGGCTTCGGCCCCAACGGGCGTGGTGACATTCGGCGTACCGCAGAGCATGGCGTCGACGATCTTGCCCTTGATCCCCGCCCCGAAGCGCAACGGCGCCAGGCATATGCGCGCCGCCGACATCACCTGCAAGGCATCCTCGGCCCAGTTCATGATGTGGAACCCCTGGGCCGCGTTGTGCAGGGCCGTGGCCTTGGGCGGGGTGTAGGCGCCATAGATGTGCAGTTGCGCCCCCGGCAGTTGCTGGCGGATCAGCGGCCACACGGCGTTCTTCATCCACAGTACCGCGTCCCAGTTGGGCGCATGGCGGAAGTTGCCGATACTCAGGAAATGTGCGCGATCCTCGAACGGCACAAAGTCGGCGCAAGGCGGCTCGAGCATCAACGGGCACCAGTGCAGCGCGCTGCGCGGCAGGCTGAAGTGCTCGACCAGCAACTGGATTTCCACCTCGGAGACCATCAGGTTGAGGTCGCAGCGAAACAACGCGGCGATTTCTCGGCGGGCCAGGTCGGTGTCGGCCATCAGCGCGAACTCTTGCGCCAGGTCCTGGGCAAACAATGAGCTGAAATCAGCCTGGTCATCGCTGGCCTTGAGGCGGTCTTTCAGGCGCTGGTGGCGCGCGTGTCGCAGGCTCTGCAGGTCCGAGGTTTCCAGTACACGCAGGGCGTCGGGGCAGTGTTTCTCCACGCGCCAACCGAACTGCTCCTCCATCATGAACTGGTCGAACAACACAATGTCCGGCGCCAGCTCGCTGATGAAGCTATCGAAACTGCTGCTATTAAGCTCGATCGGGCACTCGCGGATGCCCATTGCCTGCAAGTCGGCCTTGTGCTCGCCGGGGCCTGCGGGGCTGCTGAAGGTGATGTCCCAACCGGCCTTGAGCAAGGTCTCGAGAATCTGCATCACATGCCCGCTGGCGGCGGACGAGCGGGGTTCGGGCCAGACGTAACCAATAACCAGGACCTTGGTTGCGCGAGACTGACTCATGAGCGGTATTTCCTTGAAGCGGCAGGGGGCGGCGAGCGAAGCGCGCTATTAAAGCACAGGCCGCGGCCGCTCGATCAAGGCGTTGCCAGGATGCTCTTGACCTTGTCGCGCAGTTGATCGATGGAGAATGGCTTGCCAATCAAGTGCATCCCGGCAGGTACCTCGATGTTCTCGGCGTAACCGCTGGCGAACAGGATCGGCAGGTCAGGGCGCAATGCCCGAGCCTGCATTGCGAGCTCTTTGCCATCGATGTCCGGCAGGCCGACATCGGTCATCATCAGGTCGATCGTCTTGCTGCGGTCCTGCAGGATCGCCAATGCCGTGTCTCCGGAAGCTGCTTCCAGTGCCTGGTATTCAAGTTCTTCCAGCACATCGACGATCAGCATGCGCACGATGTCATCGTCTTCGACTACAAGGAGGGTGGGATTGGCGTTAGACATAATGTGAGATCTCGACATGGGTGAGCGCAGGCAGGCAAAAATTGACCGTAATGCGGCCCTTGTAGGAGCGAGCCTGCTCGCGAAGAACATCAACGATTACGCGTTCATCTGAATGAACGCGGCGCTCTCAAGTTTTCGCGAGCAGGCTCGCTCCTACAGGAGCAGGAGCAGCATTAAAAAACACAGTCCTTTTCATCAGTAAGTTGCAGGTCCCGACAAGTTCCCCAGGCGGTAAAAAAAGACCTTTTACGCAATGCCCGACAGGATACCCGTAGCGTCGCAGGAATGGAGGGCAATGTAGGGAAATGCTGGCTAAGCTGTCAGAAAATTGCATGTCGAGTGCAATTTTGCGGCAGACTCCTTCGTTTATGCCCGTCCACCAAGGCCTGCAAATGACCCCTTCAGCATCCGTCGATGAGCAAAGCTTCCGCAAACTCCTGAGTCGCAACATTGGCTTGCCCCTGGCGGTGGGCGCGCTCAGCGTGGTGTTTTTCGTGTCGCTGATCACCTATCTGATGTCGACCATCCAGTGGGTCGAGCACACCGATCGGGTGATCAATAACGCCAATGAAGCGGTGAAGCTGACGGTGGACCTGGAAACCGGCATGCGTGGTTACCTGCTGACCGGTGACGAGCATTTTCTCGATCCCTACGAAATGGCCCGGCCACGCATCATCGTCGCGCTCAAGACCCTGCAGGAACTGACCGCCGATAACCCGGTGCAAGTCGACCGCCTGCGCCGGCTTGAAGCCATGCAGGAGCAGTGGAACAGCTACGCCCAGGAAATGATCGAGTTGCAGCGCAGCAGTGGCGATTTCCGCTCCGAAGTGCGCAATGGCCGGGGCAAGCGCCTGACCGATGAAATCCGCAAGCAGTACGAAGATGTCATCGACATGGAGCAGCAGTTGCGCACCGCGCGCAATGAAGAGGTGCGGCGCACCACGCTTTGGAGCATCTCGCTGTACGTGCTGTTCATCATCGCCATCAGCGCTTTGCTGGCCTACATCGGCCGCCGCGACCTGCTCAGCCTGTCTGCCAACTACAGCGCCAACCTGGCGGCCCAGCAAAAGAGCGCGCGGCGCCTTGAACAGCAAGCCTGGTTGCGCAGCGGCCAGACCCAGTTGGCCGAGCAGGTGCTGGGCCAGCTGTCGTTGAACCTGCTGGGGCGCAACGTCCTGCAGTTCTGCGCGCAGTACATGGGCAGCGCGGTCGCTGCGGTGTACGTGCGTGAAGACCACGGCGGCCTGAATCGCGTGGCGTCCTATGGCTTCGCGCGCGAGCAGGAGGCCAGCGAACAGGCGATCTACGGCGGCGAAGGGTTGGTCGGCCAGGCCGTGCAACAGGCGCGGATCATCCGCCTGGACGAGGTGCCGCAGGACTACTTCAAGGTCAGCTCCGGGCTCGGCGACGGCTTGCCGCGCAGCGTGCTGGTGGTGCCGACCCTGGATGATGGCCGGGTCAACGGGGTGATCGAGCTGGGCTTCCTGCGCACCCTGGACGAACGCGACATCGAGTTGGTGGAGCTGATTGCCGGCAACATCGGTACGTCCATCGAGGCCGCCCGCTATCGCCAGCGCCTGCAGGAGGTCCTGGCCGAAACCCAGCAGCTCAACGAAGAGCTGCAGGTGCAGCAGGAAGAACTCAAGACCGCCAACGAAGAGCTGGAGGAGCAGTCGCGGATTCTCAAGGAATCCCAGGCCCACCTGGAAACCCAGCAGGTGGAGCTGGAGCAGACCAACGAGCAACTCGCCGAGCAGGCCGAAACCCTGGCCGAGCAGCGCGACGCCATGGACCTGAAAAACACCGAGCTGAACCAGGCTCAGGTGCAGCTCGAAGAACGTGCGCTGGAGCTGCAGCGCTCAAGCAAGTACAAGTCCGAATTCCTCGCCAACATGTCCCACGAACTGCGCACGCCGCTGAACAGTTCGCTGATCCTCGCCAAGTTGCTGGCCGAGAACCCCCAGGACAACCTTAGCGCCGAACAGGTGAAGTTCGCCGAGTCGATCTACTCGGCCGGCAACGACTTGCTCAACCTGATCAACGATATTCTGGATATCTCCAAGGTCGAGGCCGGCAAGCTGGAAGTACGCCCGGAAAACACCAGCGTCGCGCGCCTGGTGGACGGCCTGCGCGGGATGTTCGAGCCGCTGGCCGCCGACAAGCACCTGGCATTCACCGTGCAGGTGCAGGCCGATGCGCCGTCGCTGCTGTTCACCGATCGCCAGCGCCTGGAGCAGGTGCTGAAGAACCTGCTGTCGAACGCCATCAAGTTCACCGACCACGGCACCGTCAGCCTCGCGGTCAGTGCCCAGGCGGGAGGAGGCATTGCCTTTGCCGTGCGCGATTCGGGGATCGGGATTGCCGCCGATCAGCACGAAAGCATCTTCGAAGCCTTCCGCCAGGCCGATGGCACCACCAATCGGCGCTTTGGCGGCACTGGCCTGGGGCTGTCGATTTCTCGTGACCTGGCGACGCTCCTCGGTGGCACCATCACCGTCAGCAGCGAGCCGGGGCAGGGCAGTCTGTTCACCCTGGTGCTGCCTGAGGAATTCGTCGAAAGCGCCGATGCGCCTGTCGCGTCGCCACCGAGTGAGCGTCTGCCCGAGCTGCCGGCCGTCCGCCCGGCAGCGCCCGCCGAGCTGCCGATTGCGCGCTTTGCCGATGACCGTGACCTGGCACCGTTCAACAGCCGCTGCATCCTGGTGGTGGAAGACGAAGTCAACTTTGCCCACATCCTTTACGACCTGGCCCATGAGCTGGGTTACCAGTGCCTGGTGGCTCATGGCGCCGACGAAGGCTATGACCTGGCCAGGCAGTTCCTGCCGGATGCCATCCTGCTGGACATGCGCCTGCCGGACCACTCCGGGCTGACCGTGCTGCAGCGCCTCAAGGAGCATGCCGAGACCCGGCACATCCCGGTGCACGTGATCTCGGTCGAGGACCGTGTCGAAGCGGCCATGCACATGGGCGCGATCGGTTATGCCGTCAAGCCGACCACCCGCGAGGAACTCAAGGACGTGTTCTCGCGGCTGGAGGCCAAGCTGACGCAGAAGGTCAAGCGTGTGCTGCTGGTGGAAGACGACGACCTGCAACGCGACAGCATCGCCCGGCTGATCGGCGACGATGATATCGAGATCACCGCCGTCGGCCTGGCCCAGGAGGCGCTCGACCTGCTGCGCGAGAACCTCTACGACTGCATGATCATCGACCTCAAGCTGCCGGACATGCTCGGCAACGACCTGCTCAAGCGCATGTCCAGCGAAGACATCTGCTCCTTCCCGCCGGTAATCGTCTACACCGGGCGCAACCTGACCCGCGACGAAGAGGCGGAACTGCGCAAGTATTCGCGCTCGATCATCATCAAGGGCGCGCGCTCGCCGGAGCGTCTGCTCGATGAAGTGACATTATTTCTGCACAAAGTCGAATCGCGGTTGTCCCATGAGCGCCAACGCATGCTCAAGACCGCGCGCAGCCGCGACAAGGTCTTTGAAGGACGCAAGGTGCTGCTGGTGGACGACGATGTGCGCAACATCTTTGCCCTCACCAGCGCCCTGGAACACAAGGGCGCGATCGTGGTCATTGGACGTAACGGCCACGAGGCGATCGACAGGCTCAATGAGGTCGACGACATCGACCTGGTACTGATGGACGTGATGATGCCGGAAATGGACGGTTTTGAAGCCACGGTCGAGATCCGCAAGGATCCGCGCTGGCGCAAGTTGCCGATCATCGCGGTGACCGCCAAGGCCATGAAGGACGATCAGGAGCGCTGCCTGCAGGCGGGCGCCAACGATTACCTGGCCAAGCCGATCGACCTCGACCGGCTGTTTTCGCTGATTCGTGTATGGCTGCCGAAGATGGAAAGAATTTAGTGGAACGCGATACCGACATTGAACTGCGGCTGTTGATCGAGGCGATCTACCTCAAGTACAGCTACGATTTTCGCGATTACTCCGGCGCTTCGATCAAGCGCCGGGTCAATCACGCCTTGAGTCAGTTCGAGTGCAAGACCATTTCCGCGCTGCAGGAGCGTGTCCTGCATGACCCCCGGGCGTTCATGCAGTTGCTGCAGCTGCTGACGATCCCGGTCAGCGAGATGTTCCGCGACCCTTCGCACTTCCTCGCGATTCGCCAGGAAGTGGTGCCGCTGCTCAGGACCTGGCCGTCGATCAAGATCTGGATCGCCGGCTGCAGCACGGGCGAGGAGGTGTACTCGATGGCCATTCTGCTGCGCGAGGAAGGCCTGCTCGAGCGCACCATCATCTACGCCACCGACATCAACCCGCACTCGCTGGAAAAGGCCAAGCAGGGGATCTTCTCCCTGGAGAACATTCGTGCCTATACCCGCAACTACCAGCAGGCCGGTGGTCAGTGTTCATTCGCCGACTACTACACGGCGGCCTATGATTACGCGATTTTCGACAAGAGCCTGCGCGACAACGTGACCTTCGCCGACCACAGTCTGGCGACCGATAGCGTATTCTCTGAAACTCAATTAATTTCCTGTCGTAACGTTCTGATTTACTTCAATAAAAAGTTGCAGGATCGGGCCTTCGGGTTGTTTCATGAGTCGCTCTGCCACCGCGGCTTCCTGGTGCTCGGCAGCAAGGAAACCCCGGATTTCTCCGCCTATGGCAAGCAGTTCGAGCCCTTGGTCAAACACGAACGGATCTACCGCAAATCATGAAGACACCGCTGCCGGGCCCGCGCATCGAGGCCATTGTGATCGGCGCCTCCGCCGGGGGGGTGGAAGCCTTGCTGAAGATTTTCAGTACCCTGCGGCCGGGGTTTAGCCTGCCGATCATCGTCGTCCTGCATTTGCCTGAGCAGCGCAGCAGCCAACTGGTGGAGGTCATGGCCCGGCGGGTAGCAATGCCGGTGGCCGAGGCTGGCGACAAGACGCCGATTGCCGCCGGCACCCTGTACCTGGCCACTCCCGGCTATCATCTGTCGGTGGAACACGACCGCAGCCTGTCGTTGAGCCTGGAGGAGCGCCTGCACTATTCGCGGCCGGCCATCGATTACCTCTTCGAATCGGCGGCCGATGCCTACGGCGCCGGGCTGATGGCGATCCTCCTGACCGGGGCCAACCACGACGGCGCCCGTGGCCTGGCCGAGGTCAAGCGCCTGGGCGGCATCACCGTGGTGCAGGACCCGGCCCAAGCCCAGGTCTCGACCATGCCCGACGCCGCGCTGGCCTTGCACACGCCCGATCATATTCTCCCTTTGCACGGCATTGGCCGTCTGCTTGCCGAGCTGGAACAAACCTCATGTTAAGTACTGTCCTGGCCAAACTGCTGATCGTCGACGACCTGCCGGAAAACCTGCTGGCCCTCGAAGCGCTGATCAAACGCGAAGACCGCGAGGTCTACAAGGCGTTGTCCGCCGACGAAGCGCTGTCGCTGCTGCTGCAGCACGAGTTCGCCCTGGCGATTCTCGACGTGCAGATGCCGGGCATGAACGGCTTCGAGTTGGCCGAATTGATGCGTGGCACGGAAAAGACCAAAAGCATTCCCATCGTCTTTGTCAGTGCCGCCGGCCGCGAGATGAACTACGCCTTCAAGGGCTACGAAAGCGGCGCCGTGGACTTCCTGCACAAACCCCTCGACATCCATGCGGTGAAGAGCAAGGTCAATGTGTTCGTCGATCTCTACCGCCAACGCACGGCGATCAAGCTGCAGGTTGAAGCCCTGGAGCAAAGTCGTCGTGAGCAGGAAGCCTTGCTCAAGCAGTTACAGGCAACTCAGGGCGAACTGGAGCAGGCGGTGCGCATGCGTGATGACTTCATGTCGATCGTCGCCCATGAGCTGCGTACACCGTTGAACGGGCTAATTCTGGAAACCCAATTGCGCAAGATGCACCTGGCCCGCGACAATGCCGCGGCCTTTGCCCTGGACAAGATGCAGGCAATGGTCGATCGCGATGAGCGGCAGATAAAAAGCCTGATCCGCCTGATCGAAGACATGCTCGACGTGTCGCGGATTCGCACCGGCAAGCTGTCGATCCGCACCAGCCGTTTCGACCTGGTGAAGCTGGTGAATGATCTGTTGCACAACTTCGCTGCCCAGGTCGAAGCGGCGGAAGCGTCCGTGAGTTTCACCGGCGATCAGTCGGTGGAGGGCGACTGGGATGAGTTTCGCATCGAGCAGGTGGTGTCCAACCTGCTGACCAACGCGCTGCGCTACGGCGGCAAGAGCCTGGTCGAGGTGCGTGTCTACGCCCGGGCCGGCCAGGCCTTTATCGAGGTGCAGGACCGTGGCATCGGCATCAGCGAGGAAAACCAGCAGCGCATTTTCCAGCAGTTCGAGCGGGTCAGCGCCAAGACGGTGGTCGCCGGCCTCGGCCTGGGGTTGTTCATTTCCGAGCAGATTGTCGCGGCCCATGGCGGCTCGATCAGCGTCGAGAGTGCAATCAACCAGGGCGCATTATTCCGCGTGTGCCTGCCCTTGCAGGAAACTGCGTAAAATTAAACGCAACCTCTGCATGACCGCATGGTCGTAACTACAGCTATTGACCGAACAAAGGCTTCCCATGAGTGAAGATGCACAAGACGTCGTATTGATCGTCGAGGATGATCCATCGATCATGTTGGTCCTCAGCGCCTATTTGAGCGGCGAGGGTTACCACGTTCTGAAGGCGGAGAATGGCGAAGAGGCGTTCTCGATTCTCGCCAGTAAACCGCACCTGGACATGATGATTACCGACTTTCGCCTGCCCGGCGGGATCTCCGGCGTAGATATCGCCGAGCCTGCGGTGAAATTGCGCCCAGACCTCAAGGTGATTTTCATCAGCGGGTACGCCCAGGAAGTGCGCGACACCGACAGCCCGATCACCCGCAAGGCGCCGATCCTCGACAAGCCGTTCGACCTCGACGAACTGCAGGATCTGATGCAGGACATGCTCTCCTGAGCCTCACGCGCTGATCATCTCCCGCACCTTGGCCGTCAACAGGTCGAAGGTGAACGGCTTGGTGATCAGTTGCATCCCCGGGTCGAGAAAGCCGCCGCGCACTGCGGCGTGTTCGGCGTAGCCGGTGATAAACAGGACTTTCAGCTCGGGCCGGTACTGGCGGCCGATTTCTGCCAGTTGCCGTCCATTCATGCCGGGCAGGCCGACGTCACTGATCAGCAGGTCGATGCGTTGTTCGGAGTCGAGGATCGGCAGCGCACCGTCGGCATCCCCCGCCTCGACAAAGGCATAACCCAGTTCGCTCAATACTGCACTGACCAGCACCCGCACCGCCGGATCATCTTCAACGATCAACACGGTTTCGCCCGCTTCTGCGTTCGGCGCGTGCAGGGCCGTAGGCTGCGGCGCCTGGTCCAGATCGCCGCGGTAGCGAGGCAGGTACAGGTTGACCGTGGTGCCGCTGCCCACCTCGCTGTCGATGGTCACGTGGCCACCGGACTGCTTGCTGAAACCGTAGATCATCGACAGCCCCAAACCCGTGCCCTGGCCGATCGGCTTGGTGGTGAAGAACGGATCGAAGGCCCGGCTGATGGTGCCCTCGGGCATGCCGCAGCCAGTGTCCACCACGCTCAGGACCACGTAGTCACCGGGCTGCAGGTTACCCTGGGTCTCGCTGAAGCCGGCGGGCAAGTGTTGATTGCAGGTGCGCACGGTCAAGGTCCCGCCATCGGGCATGGCGTCGCGGGCATTCAGCACCAGATTGAGCAGGGCGCTCTCCAACTGATTGGCATCGGCCTCGGCCACCCACAGCGTTTCGCTCAGTTGCATGTCGAGCTGGATGCGTTCGTCGATGCTGCGTGTCAGCAACTCGCCCATCGACTGCACCAGGCTGTTGATCGACACGGGCCGGGAGTCCAGCGATTGGCGTCGGGAGAACGCCAGCAGGCGGTGGGTGAGGGCGGCGGCGCGGTTGGCCGAGGTCACGCCCAGATCGATCAGGCCGTCGAGGTCTTCGGTTCGGCCGCGGGCCAGGCGTCGGCGCAACAGCTCCAGGCTGCCGATGATGCCGGTGAGCATGTTGTTGAAGTCGTGGGCGATGCCGCCGGTGAGTTGGCCCACCGCTTCCATCTTCTGCGACTGGCGCAGGGCTTCTTCATTGTGGCGCAGTTGCGCGGTGCGTTCCTCGACCTGCTGCTCAAGGGTTTCCAGGGTGTCCTTGAGGCGCAGCTCACTCTGGTACAGGTCGATCAGCCGGTCGCGCGCCTCGTATTGCCGACGCCGACCGCGCAGGGCGGTACTGACCAGGCTGATCAGCGTTACCGGATGGAAAGGCCGCTCGAGGAAGGTCACGTTGCCCAGTTGCGGGCCGAAGCGTGAGGCCGGGTTGTGCTCGCTGCCGCCATGGTGAGTCAGCAGCACGATCGGCAGGTCGGACCAGGTCGGTTGCTGCTCGACAAGCTCGAGCAACGGTCCGATGTCAGCATTGAGCAGGGCTTCGGAGGCGATCAGCAACAGCCCGGCGCCTTGCTCCACCTCCTCGCACAGCGCACTCAAACCGGGGGTAATCAAGCCATCGTAGCCGGCCTGATTGAGCAGGCTCAGGGCAATCTGGCTGTCACGCCCCAATGGCGCAAGAATCAGTGCACGCTCGGCCAGTTCCTTGGACGCACTCAATGCTCGATATCCATCAATAGCGGGGCATTGGCCCCGAGGTAGGTCGGCACGCCGCGCAGCACGCCCTGGAAGGCTTCCAGCGGATCGCCGATGGTCATGCCAGCGCTGCTGATGCGATATTCACGGATGGTCGACTCGTGTGCGCCGGTGCGTTTCTTGATGACCGAGATCGCCCGGCGCACTTTGCCCAGGGCTTCGAAGTAGCGCAGCAGGATCACCGTGTCGGCCAGGTAGGTGATGTCCACCGGCGCCTGCATGTCGCCCACCAGGCCGTGTTGCGCCACGGTCATGAAGGTCGCTGCGCCCTGGCGGTTGAGGTACAGCAGCAGTTCGTGCATGTGCAGCACCAGGGCGTTTTCTTCGGGCATTGCCGCCTGGTAGCCGTTGAGACTGTCGATGACCACGGTCTTGATTCCGTACTCGTCGACGCAGCGACGGACCCGATGGGAGAACTCGCCGGGCGTCAGTTCGGCGGCGTCGACCTGTTCGATCATCAGGTTGCCAGTGTCCTGCAGCGCCTGCAGATCGATGCCCAGGTGGCGCATGCGCTCGTACAACAGGCCCATTTCTTCATCGAATATGAACAGCGCGGCTTTTTCGCCACGGGCCACGGCGGCGCTGGCGAAGATCATCGAGATCAGCGATTTGCCGGTACCGGCCGGACCGAGAATCAAAGTGCTGGAGCCGGTCTCGATACCGCCGCCGAGCAAGGCGTCCATCTGCGCGATGCCGCTGCTCAACTGCTGGCGGGTGTATGTGCCGCGATGTTCGGCGGCCACCAGGCGCGGGAACACCTTGACCCCGCCCTCGACGATGGTGAAGTCATGGAAGCCGCCGCGGTACTTCTGTCCGCGGTATTTAACTATTCGCACCCGACGGCGTTCGGCGCCGTAGTTGGGGGTCAGCTCTTCCAGGCGAATCACGCCGTGGGCGACGCTGTGCACGGTCTTGTCGTTGGATTCGGTGGTCAGGTCGTCGAGCAGCAGGACCGTGGCGTCGTAACGCACGAAGTAGTGCTTGATCGCCAGGATCTGCCGGCGATAGCGCAGGGAACTCTGGGCCAGCAGGCGGATTTCCGAGAGGCTGTCGAGCACCACTCGGGTCGGCTTGATCCGCTCCACCGCTTCGAAAATCTGCTTGGTCGATTCACCCAGCTCGAGGTCGGAGGAGTGCAGCAGCGATTGGTGCTGTTCGGTATCGAGCAGGTTCTCCGGCGGCGTCAGCTCGAACACATGGATGTTCTGGTCCAGCTCCCAGCCGTGGGATTTGGCACCCTGGCGCAATTCGCGCTCGGTTTCCGACAGGGTGATGTACAACGTGCGCTCACCGGCGCGGGCGCCGGCCATCAGGAACTGCAGGGCTACCGTGGTTTTACCGGTACCGGGCTCGCCTTCGAGCAAAAACATGTGCCCACGGGACAGGCCGCCGGCGAGGATATCGTCCAGGCCTTCGATACCGGTTTCGGCTTTGACACTGCGCAACTCGTTGGATGTAGACAAAAAACGCCCTCTCATGACTAGGGAAGCTACAGCCTGTCAAATAGGCTGCCATTTCACTGGACCCCAGGGCGTGGCAAACAGTTCAACCAGAATGGCAATTTGCCAAGGCCCTGGCCTGATGATCATAGACCCTGTTGCAGCGCCGGGTCGTCGGGGTTCATCTGTTCCAGCTGGGCCAGCAGCACCTGGACGTTTTGCAGTTGCCCGCTCTCTTTCCAGTAGTTGATCAGCAGCACCCGCGCCTTGCGGTCGGCGGGATGGCGCTGGACGATTTCCTGCAACTGCTTTTGCGCCGCTTCCAGTTCCTCGGCGTCGTGCAGGGTGGTCGCCAGGTCGTAGCGGTAGGTGCGGTTGTCCGGCTCCAACTCGACGGCCTTGGACAGGCCGAGCAGGGCGAACTCCTCCTGATCGTGGTGCAGCAGCCAGAGGCCCAGGGCATGTTGCAGGTAGGCCGAATCCGGCTGGCTCTGCAGCTGTTTGGCAAGCAATTGCTGGGCGGCGTCGCTTTGTCCGAGCTTATCGAGCACCTCGATCTGCATCACCAGCGCCGGCAGGTTGCCCGGATCCAGTTGCAGGGTGGCATCGAGCGCTGCCTGGGCTTCCTTGAGTTGCGCGTTGTGCAGGTGCAGGCGCGCCAGTTGGTATTGGCTATGAGCCGTGGCGGGCTGGGCTTGCAGGGTTTTTTCGTATTCATCGATGACCTGTTCCAGCGGGCCGAAGTACAGGCCCAGGTCGTCAGGCGACAGGCCGAGCAGGGCCTCGGCGGCGCTGAAGCGTACGGCTTGCTCGCTGTCGTCGAGCAGCGGCCCGAGCAACAGGCTGCGCTGGCCGCTGGGGACCAGGCCGACGATGCTGTGGATGGCTGCCTGGCGTACCGCAACCGAGGGGTGATGCAGGTCGGCATCCGCCAGTTTCAGCGCCTGGGGGCTTGGGTAGTTGGGCAGTTCGGCGTGCAGCCACAGGCGGCGCTTGTCGGAGATGTCCGGGCGCGCCAACTGCTGGTACAGCACCCGCGCCGCGCCCGGCTTGCCATTGCGCGCCTGCTCCAGCGCTTCGCTGTAGCCGCGCTTGATTGCCTCGGGGATCTGCGGCGTTGAGCTGCGCAGGGAGTACCAGGCGATGGCGATGGCCAGCACGGTGAGCAGGCTGATAAGCAGGTAGCGGCGCGACTTGGACATGCGAAGGATCCGGAAACGGGCGGGCCAGACAGGGTTGCCAGCTTCGGTCAGCGCGGGGTTTGAGTCAAATCTCCTGTGAGAGCTGGCCTGTGGGGTCGCCGCCTCGCAGCGATGCCGGCGGCAATACTCGATATCTTCTTTGACTGGGTAGGCCCTGTCGCCAGCCTGCTGGGTCCTGCAGGGTGTATCTGGGGACAGGGGTCTAGTGGGGCGCCATCGGCAACAACATATGCAAGGTCACAGTCACGCCTTGTTCTGGCAGATGGGTGACCTGTAATTCGGCGCCAAGCTGACTGGCCAGGTGGCGAGCGAGGTTCAGGTCGAGACGGTTGCGCGGCTGCTCGGCGGTGCTGGCCTCGCGGGTGAGTTCTGTCAGGGAGTAGGCGCGCTGCGGCTCGGCAGTGGGCTCGGGGCTGCCGCGAAAGGTCATGCGCACCCCGAGGTGGGTCTGCTTTGTGGTGCAGGCGAGGCTCAGACGCACCTCGCCGGCCAGGGTCAGGTCGATGGCGTAGCGGCCCAGGTGAAACAGCAGTTCATGCAGGCGTGCGCGGTCGGCCATGACGCTGGACCGTGGCAGGTTGTCGCTGTCGAGGAACAGGCTGATCTGTTTTTGCTCAGCGCGCCCACGCAGGTCACGCAAGACCTGCACGGCCAGCTCCGTGAGCGCTACGGCGGTCGTCTGTGCTTCGGGGATGGGCGCTTGCAGGGCACTTTGCAATTGCTCCAGCTGCCGCTGCAGCTCGCTTAGCTGTTCGCTCGCCTCAAGCGTCGCCCCCAGGCTCGCCAGCCCGGCCCCCAGTTGCTGGCTGACGCTGTCGAGCAATTCCAGCAGTTGGCGCTGCGCAAGCTCGGCGTGTTCGGCCCGGGCGCGCAGGGCATCGAGTTGCTCGTAACGCGCGGTGATGTCGGTGCTGCAGCAGATCATGCCGAGCATCTTGCCCTCGGTGTCGCGGTAGGGCGTGCCCCAGTGGTGCAGGACTTTACGCTGGCCATGTACGCTCAGCTCGATGTCCTTGTCGAAGGCGCGTTCTTCGGCGATGGCGCGCTGCAGGAACAGCAGCATGTTGCGCGCGTCGCCAGGGTTGTACCAATCGACATCGGTGGTCTGGGTGCCGAGGATCTGTTCCAGGTGCGTTTGATACATCGCCAGGTGCGCCGGGTTGGCGTAGAGCAGGCGCGCCTCGGTGTCGCGCACGTAGAAGGCCGCCGGCAGGCTCTGCACCATGGAGCGCCACATCTCGGCATCTTGCGCGTGCTCGGCAGCCGGTGCCTGCAATTGACTGGCGGGCGCGGCAAGGCGGTTGCGCCGGGCGAAGTCGAACAGGTCGAGCATGCTGTGCAGGTTGAGCTTGGCCCGCAGGCGCGCGCGATAAGTGCTGACGGATTTCTCGCTGATGGTCAGTTCGACGGCGATCTGCTGGTTGCTGTAGCCGCTGGCGAGCAGGCTGAGCACGCTCAACTCGCGGTTGGAGAGGGCGGCGATGCGTTCGGCGTCCTTCTCTTGCAGGCTATTGCGGTGGACGCTGCCGAGCAGCTCGCTGGGGAAGTAGGTCTGGCCGCGCAGCAGCACGGCGATGGCTTCCTTGAGTACCTCGGGCTCCTGGTGCTTGCTGACGAAACCGGAAGCGCCGGCCTGCAGGAAGCGGCTGACGAAATGCCGCGAATCCTGGGTACTGAAACCCAGGATCGGCTGCTGCACACCGCGTGCGCGCAGGTGGCTGATGACGTCCAGGCCGGTGATGCGCGACAGGTCGAGGTCGATGATCAGCAGGTCGGGCGCCAGGCTGGCGGCCAGGCTCAAGGCCTCGAGTCCATCGCGCGCCTCGCCGACCAGGCTGTGCCGCTGTTCTTGCAGGAGCAGGCGAACGGCGAGCCTGGTCATCGGGTGTTCGTCTGCTATTAGAATCCGTGCCATCCGGCCACTCCAGGACTTTGCCCATCACTTTTAGCATGGCATGTTGAGCTGTGTAGTCATTTTCCTACAAGTACTGACTGATTGTTCCCTCGTCAAGGTGGAGGCGGTTACGAAAAATAGGACACGCAGAACTTCAATCAATGCTCACTCAATGGAATCGACATCATGAGACCTGCACTTCTATTTTCCCTGATCCTCGCAGCAGCCGTGTCCACAGGCGCGCTGGCCAAGGACACCGTTACCAGCGTCCCGGTGCACTTCACCAAGGACGCATCCAGCGCGGTACTCAAGGGCAACTTCAGCGGCTATGACAGCGTGCTCTACACCCTCGGCGCCAAGGCCGGGCAGCACATGAGCGTGCGTATCAGCGGCAGCCACAACGCCAACTTCAATGTCTTCGCCCCGGGCAGTCAGCCTGGTGCTGCGACGGCCCTGGGCAGTGGTTATGTCGGTGGCGATTGGAGTGCCGAGCTACCGGCCTCGGGTGAATACAGCGTGCAGGTCTACCAGCCGCGCGCCAGCGCCCGACGCGGGACGGCGGTGCCCTACAGTATCGAATTCCAGGTCAAGTAGACCGGCAACCCAGCGGTCCAGGAAGGTCCCATGAAAGGCTCCAGAGTCAAACGGCGTGCACTGTTGTTGAGTGTCCTGGCACTGGTGGTGCCGCTGGCAATCAGTGCGATGGTCGGCTGGTGGCTGACCGTTGCCGCCGCCCAGGAGCGGTTGGTGACATTGGCGCAGATCGCCTCGCAGCGCGCCAACCAGACCCTCGACCTGGCTTCCCGGGCCCTGAAGGACGTCGCCCTGACCGACCTGCAACCCTGTTCGCCGGAAGGCATTGAGCAGATGCGCATCGTCGCGATGAACAGCTTTTCGGTGGAGTCGGTGGGCTACGAAGAAGACGTGTTCGCCTGCACATCGTGGGGCGCAACACAGCCCAGGTCGCAGGCCTGGTCGCACGATTTCGTCACCGAAGAAGGCGTCGGGGTGTCCATCGACGCGCCACCCGAGAGCGAAGGCTTGAAGCCGATGTTGGCGCTGCAGTACGCCGCGTTCAACGTGCTGGTGGACCCTGAGCAGTTTCGCGAGGTGACCCTGGACGACGGGATCCGGGTCGCCGTCGCCAGCAAAAAGGGGCGCCTGCTGGGGCCGACCGATTCGACGACCGCGCACTTCCTGGCGTTGGTGCATCAGGGCCCGTCCCACGGCCTCAAGGACGGGTTCCTCTATACGCTGGTGCCGCAACCCAACCTCAGCGTGCTGGCGGCGATTCCCCGGGAGTTTCTGCTGCGCAGCTTCTGGAAAAACCAGCTGTATCTGCTACCCCTCGGTCTGCTCGGCGCCGGTGGCCTGCTGACTTTGGTGCTGCGCGCCCGGCGCCGCGGCCTGTCACCCTTGGCGGCACTGGAGCGAGCGGTGCGCAGGCAGGAGTTCATTGTTTATTATCAACCTATCATCGAGATCGCCAGTCGCCGCTGTATCGGTGCCGAAGCGCTGATCCGTTGGCGCAAGCCCAGCGGCGAGTTGGTTCCCCCCGATCTGTTCATTCCCCTGGCCGAGCGCAGCGGGCTGATCCTGCCGATCACCGATCAGGTGATCGAGGCGATCATGGATGACCTGGGAGCGCTGTTGGTGCGTGATCGAGGGCTGCACATCGCCTTGAACCTGGCGGCGGCGGATGTCTGCTCCGGACGTTTCCTGCCGATCCTCCTGCGGCATATCCAGCGCAGCGGTGTCTGGCCCGAGCAGATCTGGCTTGAAGTGACGGAGCGCAGCTTCATCGATCCGCTAGCGGCCAGGAAAACCATCGAGCAAGTCCGTGAGGCAGGCTTCGTCGTGGCGCTGGACGACTTCGGCACCGGCTATTCAAGCCTGCAATACCTGCAGCAATTGCCGCTCGATGTGCTGAAGATCGACCGCTCGTTCATCGACCGCATCAGCCAGGCGCAACACCCGGCGCCGCTGGTGACCCACGTCATCGAAATGGCCCGGGCCCTGCATCTGACCCTGGTGGCCGAAGGCGTCGAGACCGTGGAGCAACTCGACTACCTGCGGGCCAATCAGGTCGAATACGCACAGGGCTGGTTGTTCGCCAAGGCCATGGACAGCGAGCACTTCATGCAGTTGTACCTGACCGCGGGGCAGGTGCCGGCGCCCCAGCGGCTGGAACAGGATGAACATTTCGCGGGCGCCTGAATGTTGAAATGAATGTGCTGTCGCCTTGGCTTTTTACCCTGTAAATGCGCGAAAAATACCCTTGGCATCCGCCTACCATGAGCCATCGATAAATGATGCATCACGGTGTCGGGAGACCTGCCATGCGCTTTGTAAATCCCATCAAACAGAGCTTGAAGAACGCCAGGCCGACGGTTGGTTGCTGGTTGACCCTCGCCAGCCCCGGCGTCGCCGAACTGCTGGCGCACTGCGGTTTCGATTGGCTGGTGATCGATGCCGAACACGGTCCGAGCGACACGCGGGATCTTGCGGCGCAACTCAGGGCAATTGATGCCGCGGCCTTCAACGGGGCGAGAGCCGAAGGGGTTGTGCGGGTCACCGCCAACGACCCTGCACGGGTCAAGCGCGCCATGGATTGCGGGGCGCAGACCATTGTGTTCCCTAGCATCGACACGGCGAGCGAGGCCACCGCCGCAGTGTCCTCGATGCGCTTCCCACGACCCGGGCAATGCGGGGTCAGGGGCGTGGCGGGGATGGTCAGGGCAGGGGCCTATGGTCTGCACTCCACGTACGTGCAATCGGCGAACAACCAGGCCTGCGCCATCGTCATGATCGAGTCGGTGCAAGGTTTGGAAAACGTCGACGCCATCGCCGCAGTCGAGGGCGTGGATTGCCTGTTCATCGGCACCGCCGACCTCTCTGCAAGCATGGGTTATCTGGGGCAGACCGGGCACGAAGCCGTCAAGGCGGCCGTCGAGCATGTCTTGCTGGTAGCACGCAAGCATGCGAAGGCCGTCGGGATCTTTGCCACGTCGGCGCAAGAGGCCCGTCGCTATCGAGAAATGGGCGTGAGCTTTATCGCCCTGCATTCGGATGCGGGATGGCTGGGCAAAGGGGCGACCGACGCCCTTGAGGCGCTCGATTTGAGCCGGCAGTGATTGGCTGATCATCGAGTCAGCTCATTGAGTGAGGTTGTTCAACTGTCCGAAGGGAGTACGCGAATGTCGATGGCGGATCGAGATGGGAAAATCTGGAAAGATGGCGAGTTGCTCGAGTGGCGCGAGGCCAGTACTCACATCCTGACCCATACCCTTCACTATGGAATGGGGGTCTTCGAAGGCATGCGTGCCTATCAAACCCCAGGTGGCACGGCAGTTTTTCGCCTCAAGGAGCATATTGGCCGCCTGTTCAATTCAGCGAAAATCTTTCAGCTGGACATACCCTTCGATGAAAAAACGGTGCTTGACGCCTGTCTGCAAGTGATTCGCGCCAACCAATACGACGCCTGTTACCTGCGCCCCCTGGTGTGGATCGGTTGCGATCTGCTGAGCATTGCGGCACACAGCAATCGAATACACCTCGCCGTTGCCGCATGGCCCATGGGCTCCTACCTGGGGGAGGCGGGCATGGAAAATGGCATTCGGGTAAAGACTTCTTCGTTCACTCGCCATCACGTCAATGTCTCCATGGTCCGGGCCAAGGCCTGCGGTTACTACATCAACTCGATCCTGGCCAACCGTGAAGTGACGTCACTCGGGTTTGACGAGGCGCTGCTGCTGGATACCGAAGGCTATGTCAGTGAAGGGGCTGGCGAGAATATCTTCATGGTTCGCAATGGGGTCATCTACACCCCCGACCTGGCGTCCTGCCTGGACGGCATCACCCGTGATTCGGTGATGGTGATTGCCCGGGACCTGGGATTCGAGATCCGCGAGAAGCGGATCACCCGCGACGAGTTGTATTGCTGCGATGAAGCGTTCTTTACCGGCACCGCCGCCGAGGTCACGCCTATTCGCGAGCTCGATGGCAGGACCATTGGCGCCGGCTCGCGAGGCCCTGTTACCCGGCAGATTCAACAGGGTTATTTCGGCGCGGTCAGGGGCAGCAATGAACACTATGCTGATTGGCTGACCTATGTATGACGCTCGCTGCTAGATGAAAAAATCCAGGCATCGATATCGAGTTGTACGCGCTGCGTTTGCCCTGGTGCTGTCCAACCCGGCGTTGTGTGTGCTGCTGTTGATCTGTGTGGTGAAACTCTGTGAGTGATCAGGCTCATGGGTGAATTGGAAACCGGGTGGTTCGCAAAAGCCCTGTGCTAAGGTCCTCGCCTTATCAATGCAGTGCAATTCATCTTCGGGGATTTTTTGACATGGTCGTTGCGAAAGTGAAGATAGATGCCACTGACCGGCGCATCCTCGCGGCGTTGCAGCGAGATGCACGGTTGTCGAGCGCAGAACTGGCGGAGTTGGTTTCACTGAGCGCATCGCCCTGCTGGCGACGGGTCAAACGACTTGAAGAAGCCGGCCTGGTACGTGGCTACCACGCCAGCATCGATACCGAGATGCTGGGCTACGCAATCACCGCTTTCGTACAAGTCGCGCTGGATCAAAAGGACACTCGACATATGGAGGCGTTCGAGCAGTCCATCACCTCGTTTGAGCAGGTCATGGCCTGTCACTGTGTGTCCGGCACTTATGATTATCAGCTGACCGTGTTGGCGGCTGACCTGGCTGAGTTCAGCGAGTTTGCCCGAAAGCACATCAATGGCTTTCCCGGGGTCAAGGATGTGTGTACGTCGTTTGTGGTCAAACAGGTGAAGGCACCGGTCGGGGTGATGGTCGGTCAGTAGGGCAATGTGGGACGGGTCATGCTTCGAACCGGCCATTCCCGTAGCGATCAGCGAGAACCTTGAAGCCGGCTTGCATCGTCGAATTCCCTGATCAGCGCTTTAAAATGCTAACCAGAAGAGGCTAGCACGCGAAAACTACAATTTGAGGGCTGCGAAAACGTTAACGGAGACTCGAATTCGTTAACAGAAAGCCATTTTTCATCGAAAACGATAATAGCTGGGGGCCGGATGCGCCCCCAGCCTGCCAAGTCAGGTATTGACGACCCTGGCCTTGGCGCCTGTTCCTTTGTGCTCGCCCGCCACCTCATGCAGGGAAATCCGCGACGTCTCGGGCAAGGCCAATCCACCTGCCAGCGCCAGCAGCGCAATCGCAATCAGATAGAACGCCGGCGACAGGTTGCTGCCGCTGGTGCTGATCAGCCAGGTCGCCACCAGCGGCGCGGTGCCGCCGAAGATCGTGTAGGCCATGTTGTAGGTGATGGCCGAGGCGGTATATCGCGTGCGGGTCGGGAAGGTTTCCGAGAGCAGGGCGGCGGTGACCACGCCGCACAACACCGCGCCGACCGCCAGCAACATCACGCCAACCACCGATGCGGCGAACGAGCCGGAGCTGGCCAGCATGAATGCCGGATACACCGCCACGATCAACAGGGCGCAGGCGGTCATGACGGTCATGCGCCGCCCGACCCGATCCGAGTAAAGCCCGGCCAGCGGGCAGATCGCGGCGGCGAACAACAGGGCAATCAGCGATACCAGCAGGGCGGTTGCGCGACTCAGGCCGCCGGCGACTTGCAGGTAGGTCGCGAAGTAGGTGGTGAACATATAGAAGGACAACGCCGTGAGCGAGACGAACGCGCCCAGGCAGCACATTGCCCCCGCATGGTTACGCAAGGTTTCCTTGAGCGGCGAGTGGGCGACGGCATGCTCTTCGGTCACCGCCTGGAAGGCTGGCGTCTCATCCAGTTTCCAGCGCAGGTAAAGCCCCACCAAACCCAAGGGCGCGGCAATCAGGAACGGCAGGCGCCAGCCCCAACTGCCCATGGCTTCGGCGGATAACGACGCTTCCAGTGCATAGGCCACTACCGCTGCGGCGGCGAAGGCGGAGAAGGTCGACACCGGAATAAAACTGCCGTACCAGGCGCGTTTATCGTTCGGCGCGTGTTCCATCAGGTAGGCACAGGCGCCGGCGTATTCGCCGCCGGCGGAAAAGCCCTGGGCGCAGCGGATCAGCGACAGCAGGATCGGCGCCGCGACACCAATCGCGGCATAGGTCGGCAGCAGGCCGATCAAGGTGGTCGCGGCGGCCATCAGCAAAATGGTCATCGCCAGGGTGCGCTTGCGGCCGATCCGGTCACCCAGCATGCCGAAGAAAATCCCGCCCAAAGGCCGAAACGCAAAGGCTACGGCAAACACCGCGAAGGTCTTGAGCAATGCCGCGCTGGGATCGCCGCTGGGGAAGAATTGCTGGGCGATGGTGGTGGCCAGAAACCCGTAGACGGCGAAGTCGAACCACTCGACGAAATTGCCGATGCCGGCGGCCACAATCACCCGCCTCAGCGTGGTGGGGCTTACTTGCTGCGTAGTGGTGCTCGTCATGCTTGACCTCGACAATTCGTCAGTGAGCTAACGATTATCGAGGCAGGCGCTGAAGCGCTTCAGTTCAAAACGGTCCTCCACGTAGTCAAAACCGACTGGACGCGTGGGTAGTTCATTCACTCATCAGGAGGGTGAAGTGACCGATAAACGCACTTAATGGATCCATTGATTGGATTTGAGTTGCAAAAACCTTGACTGATACCCGGAGTGGCCGATTAAATGGATCCATAAAAACAAGCCTGCTCCGGAGAGTCCCATGTTTCCCAAGAACACCTGGTATGTTGCGTGCACCCCCGACGAGATCGCTGACAAGCCCCTGGGCCGGCAGATCTGCGGTGAGAAAATCGTTTTTTATCGCGGTCAGGAAGGCCGGGTGGCTGCCGTCGAGGATTTCTGCCCGCATCGCGGTGCACCGCTGTCGCTGGGTTACGTCGAGAACGGCAACCTGGTCTGTGGCTACCACGGGCTGGTGATGGGCTGTGACGGCAAGACCGTGGAAATGCCCGGTCAGCGCGTGCGCGGTTTTCCGTGCAACAAGACCTACGCAGTGGTCGAGCGCTACGGCTTTATCTGGGTCTGGCCGGGCGATCAGGCGCAGGCCGATCCGGCGCTGATCCATCATCTGGAATGGGCGGTCAGTGACGAGTGGGCCTACGGTGGCGGGCTGTTCCACATCAATTGCGACTATCGCCTGATGATCGACAACCTGATGGACCTGACCCACGAAACCTACGTGCATGCCTCGAGCATCGGCCAGAAAGAAATCGATGAAGTGGCGCCGGTGACCACGGTCGAGGGCGACGAGGTGGTCACTGCACGGCACATGGAAAACATCATGGCGCCGCCGTTCTGGCGCATGGCGCTGCGCGGCAATAACCTGGCCGACGACGTGCCGGTGGACCGCTGGCAGATCTGCCGTTTCAGCCCGCCCAGCCATGTGCTGATCGAAGTCGGTGTGGCCCACGCCGGCAAGGGCGGCTACCACGCCGAGCCGCAGCACAAGGCGGCGAGCATCGTGGTCGACTTCATTACCCCGGAAACCGAGACCTCGATCTGGTACTTCTGGGGCATGGCGCGCAATTTCAATCCGCACGATGAAGCGCTGACCGCGACCATCCGCGAGGGCCAGGGCAAGATCTTCAGCGAAGACCTCGACATGCTCGAACAACAACAGCAAAACCTGCTGGCCAATCCTCAGCGCAACCTGCTCAAGCTCAACATCGATGCCGGTGGCGTGCAATCGCGACGGGTGCTGGAACGCATCATCGCCCGCGAGCGCGCGCCCGCTGTCGAGCTGATCGCCACGGCCAACTAACCGGCGGCGTCAGGCCCGGTGAACCCCATTGATCTTGTCTACGGCCACTGCGGTGGCCGGTCTTGAAGGTGCGTCATGATTGAAGTCGTCGTCAAATCCCGGCACAACGAAGCATTGGATATCTGCAGCTACGAGCTGGTTTGCGCGCAAGGCGGGGAGCTGCCCGGCTTCAGCGCCGGCTCGCATATCGACGTGCACCTTCCCGGCGGCCTGATCCGCCAGTATTCGCTGTGCAACCACCCGCAAGAGCGCCACCGCTACCAGATCGGCGTGCTCAAGGACGCCGCCTCGCGTGGCGGCTCGCAGAGCCTGCACGAGCAGATCAACAACGGTGACCGGCTGTTGATCAGCGAGCCGCGCAACCTGTTCCCGCTGGTGCCGGAAGGCGCGCGCAGCCTGCTGTTTGCCGGTGGTATCGGCATCACCCCGATCCTGTGCATGGCCGAACACCTTGCCGCTAGCGGTGCCGATTTCGAGCTGCATTACTGTGCGCGTTCCAGCGAGCGGGCGGCCTTCGTCGAACGACTCAAGGGCGCCACCTTCGCGGATCGGGTGCACCTGCATTTTGATGAGGACGTCGATTCGCGCCTGGACGCAGCCAAAGTCCTGGCCAATCCCCGGGCGGACCTGCACCTGTATGTCTGCGGTCCTGCGGGGTTCATGCAACACGTGCTCGACAGCGCCAAGGCCCAGGGCTGGGGCGAGGCTCAGTTGCACCGCGAATACTTTGCCGCCGCGCCCGTGGACACGGCAGGCGATGGCGCGTTCCAGGTCAAGCTCGGCAGCAGTGGGCAGGTGTTCGATATTCCGGCGGACAAGACCGTGGTCCAGGTGCTGGAGAGTCACGGGGTGGAGATTGCCCTGTCCTGTGAACAGGGCATCTGCGGCACTTGCCTGACCCGTGTGCTGGAAGGGGTGCCGGATCACCGCGACCTGTTCCTCACTGAAGAAGAACAAGCGGCCAATGATCAGTTCACGCCGTGCTGCTCGCGGTCCAAGTCGGCGCTGCTGGTGCTCGACCTTTAAGCCTGCCGGTTACTCACCCCGAGCGATGACTTTCAGTCGCTCGTTGTTGCCGATTGCACCGAACACCTCAGCGTAACGCAGGGTGGCATTGGCGTGTTCGCGCATGATCGCCTCTGCGCGTGCGCCCTGGCGGCTGACCAGGGCGTCGAACACCGAGTGGTGCTGCATGTGCGCGAAGTTGAAGCGCCGGTATTCGCGCGCCATGTCCTGACGATCGATGGCCAGCGCCGACACCGAGGCGAAGGGCCGATGGTCGTTGCGCGCCAGGGCTTCGGCAATCGCCGGGTTGGCGCTGCTGTCGACGATCACCTGGTGAAAGCGCATGTTGAGGTCATGGAACACCTCGATGTCTTCTTCGGTGACGAAGCCCTTGTCGAACAACGCATCGCCCTGCACCAGACATTCGCGCAACGCCGCCTGCGCTTCCTCACTCAAGCCGCGCTCGGCGCTTTGTCGCGCCGCCAGACCTTCCAGCACGCCGCGCACCTCCACGGCGCCGGCGATGTCGTCAGCACTCACTGAACGTATCTGATAACCCCGTCCGCCATGGCGCACCAGCAATCCTTCCTGCTCGAGAGTGACGAAGGCCATGCGCACCGGCATGCGCGAGACACCGAAGCGTTCCGCGGTGGGGATCTCCATCAGCCGTTCGCCGGCAGCCAGCTCGCCTGAGGCGATCATTTTGCGCAGTGCGACCAGCACCATTTGACCCGGTTTGCTCATGCAGGCGACTTCCAGAAAGGGATTGGCCATAGTAACGCAGGTGGCGAAGGAGATGCAGGGGCGGCGAGCGCCCCTGGCGGGAGGATCAGAACGACAAGGGGTAGCTGACGATGACCCGGGTCTGATCGAAGTCGCTGTTGAAGCTGCGACGGTTGGTGGCGTTGTTGACGCGCAGGCTGAGGTTCTTCAGCGCGCCGCTTTGCAGGGTGTAGCTGACTTCGGTGTCCCGTTCCCATTCCTTGCCATTAGTGCCGGCCTTGGTCGTGGCGTTTTCGCCGTGACCGTAGCGGGTCATCAGTTGCAGGCCGGGGATGCCCAGGGCGGCGAAGTTGTAGTCGTAGCGCGCCTGCCAGGAGCGTTCGTCGGCGTTACTGAAATTGCCGTTGAACATGTCGTTGCCCAGGGTCCGGCCGCTGCTGCCGTAGACCGACATCCAGCCGGTGTCGCCGCTGACCTTCTGCAGCCCGAGGTACAGGGTATGGCCACCGAGGTTGGCGGAGAACAGGCCGTAGGCGGTATGACTCTGCACCTCGCCGATGCGCGCGCTGCCGTCATCCTTGTCGATGAAATAGCCGAGGTTGGCGCCGAGGGTCCAGGCGCCGAAGGTCTGTTTGTGCAGCAGGTTCAGATAGCTTTGCTGATAGATGTCTTCGAGCTGCGAATGCCAGGCGCCGATCAGGGTCTGTTGCGCGTTGAAGCGGTATTCGGCGCCGGCATAGTTGAAGCCATCGGACATCACAGTGGGCGCGGCCCAGGCCGAGAGGTCTTGCATGTTCGACGAGTTGCGCAGACTGACAGCGGTGTAACGACCGCCCTGCAGGTTCAGCCCCGCCACCTCGCGGGACGCCAGCATGCCGCCCTGGAAAGTCTGCGGCAGCAGGCGCCCGTCGTCGTAGCGCAGCAGCGGCACATCCGGCATCAGTTCGCCGAGCATCAATTCGGTCTGCGACACACGCATTTTTGCCGCCAGACCGGCGCGCCCATAGTTATCGGCGGCGCGACCATTGTCGTGTACCGGCAGCAGCTCCGAGCCGCTGCGTTGTGGGCCGCTGTCGAGCTTGACGCCAACCATGGCGATGCCGTCCAGGCCAAAGCCGACCACGCCCGGGGTGTAGCCGGAACTGAACTTGAGGATCGCGCCTTGAGCCCATTCCTCGATCTTGCTTTTGCTCGCGCCGGAGTCGTTGAAGTCACGGTTGAAGTAGTAATTGCGCAGGGTCAGGCTGGTCTTGGCGTCTTCGAGAAAGCCGCCGCTTTCGGCGTATACCGAGGAACTCAAGGCAAGGGCGATTGCACCGCCGAGCAAGGCCCGGGGAGGGAGGGGGAGGACAGTCATTATTGTTGTATTCCTGGAGGATGAAGTGGGTAGCGAGAGCACGGCCCTCGCTACCGGTTTTGCAGTGGATCAGGCCCGGCTGAGTTCGCCGGCCGGTTGTGCCTGGGTGCCGGGACGCAATTGCAGCAGGACGATGGCGGCAATCACGAACACCACGGCGAACACGCCGTACAGGTGCAGGGGTTGCCAGCCGCTGTCGAGCAGCACGCCGGCAACGGTCGGCGAGAGGATCGCGCCAATACGGCCGATGCCGATGCCCCAGCCGACGCCGGTGGTGCGCACCGAAGCGTCGTAGACAATCGGCGACAGCGCGTACAGGCCGGCCACGCAACCGTTGACGAACAGCCCGATCAACAAACCCAGGCCGAGGGCCATCGACACCGAGGACGCCGAGCCGACAAACAACACCAGCAGGGCCGCGGAGATCAGCATGAACAGCGCCAACACTCGAGTCAGGCGCCAGCGCGAAGCCAGGGCGCCGATCAGTGCCGCACCGAAGATCCCGCCGACGCTCAACAGCACGCCGCCGCTGATCCCCTGTTGCGCCGACAGCCCGGCGGCCACCAGCAGCTTCGGCGTCCAGCTCATGACGAAGTAGAAGCCGAACATCACCAGGAAGAACAGCAGCCAGATCAGCAGGGTGGTGCGCCGCGACTCAGGTGCGAGCAACTGGGCCAGGCGGCCCTTGCCGGCGTTCGGCGTCGAAGAGATCGAGGGCAGTTCGGACAGTGCCGACTGGCCGAGACGAACGGCCAGACGATTGATCCGCGCCAGGGCGTTGGCCGGGCGACGGGTGATCAGGAAGTCCAGGGATTCCGGCAGGAACAGCAGCACCAGGGGAATCACCGCCAGGGTCACCACTCCGCCGAAGATGAACACCGAACGCCAGCCGAAGTGGGTCAGCAACCACACCGACAACAAGCCGCCGAGGGTTGCACCCAGGGCATAGCCGGTGGATTGCAGACTCACTGCCAGCCCGCGCCAGCGCTTGTTGGCAAATTCACTGGCGATCACGTTGCTGCTGGCGAGAATCCCGCCGATACCCAGGCCGGTCAGCCCACGCAACAGCGCCAATTGCAGCGGGGTCTGGCTCAGCGACGACAACAGCATGCCGAAACCCGAAAGCAGCAGGCAGAACAGGATCAACGGCACCCGGCCGAAGCGATCCGCATAAGGCGCAATAAACAGCGAACCGGCCGCCATGCCAAACAACCCGGCACTCAACAGCAGCCCGACCTGCGCGCCATTCAACGCCCATTCGGCAGACACCGACGAGGCGGTGAAAGCCATCACCAGCACGTCGAAGCCGTCGATCATGTTCAGGACAATGCAGATACCGATGGCCAGCCACTGGAAGCGGGCCATCGGACCGTCATCGACGATTTTCTTCAGGTCGATACTCATGACCGGCCCTCGGAATGGGGCAGGGTAAAGGCAGAACGCATCAGGCACACACAGGTGGCTGCAAGCCGAAGCTTGAGCCCGATTGAGCAGTCATTCATCTCGACACCCTTGTTATTGTTATCAGCGGGCAGGCGCGGCGCCTGACACCGAGGGGTGCAAGTCAATCAAGTTATGGATCCATTGAGAAGGGGTTGGTTTTCAGGTTTTAGGGTTTCATTCCTTTGCAAATTATAAAGCCGTTATAAAACAGATAGTTATAGATAATAAAATGCGTTCGATTATCGCTCATCCAACATTAAGGGATCCAATTTGGTGCTGAACCAGCTTGGCGTTATCTGGCGCTTGCGTACCCATCAACCGACAGCACCGGGCTTCGCGCGTTGACTCAAGGAAGGGATCTGCCTATACAGTCCGCTTTTCCTTTTGTTGATTCGAAAAGCCATGAGCGAAGAACGAGATATCCCCGAGCCCGAGCACGATCACCTGCTCGATCACGAATTCCACGATGACGAACCCTGGGCCGAGGCCGACGCTCAAGGCATTCTTGATGCAGATGACGACGAAGATGATGAGGTTGATTATCTGGATCAGATTGATGAGGAGGAGTGAGGGGGGCGTAGGGTGCCAGCGGCAGGCGGGCGTTCGACTGCCCCGGTCGGGCTGAATCACAGGTAAATCCAATAGAGTGTGGCTAAAGGCGAATAATCCTCGCTAACACACAACAAAGGGGATTTACCCTCTCAGCCCTCAGAGCCTGCTTGTCGTACCGAAGGCGCCGCCGTGCTCTCACGTATCGTCAGTTCAAACGGCAGGGTCACATGCTGCTGCGGATTGGGTTTTTTCTCGATCAGATTGATCAGCATCTCCACCGCCCTGCGGCCGAAGCCTTCGGCGGGCTGGGCAATGGTGGTCAGCGGCGGATCGCAGTATTGCGCCAGCGGAATATCGTCGAAGCCCACCAGAGAAATATCGTCCGGCACCCGCAGGCCGGCGTCCTTGATGCGCTTGAGCGCACCAATGGCCATCTCGTCGTTCTCACAAAACAGCGCTGTAGGCCGGTCCGCCATCGCCAGCAAGGTGGCGGCGCCGTCGTAGCCGGCGCGCAAACTGAAGTCACCGTGGCAGATAATCTGCGGGTCGCTGGGGATGCCTGCCTGATCGAGGGCGGCCTGGTAACCGGCCACCCTGTCCTGGGTCAGGGGGCTGCTGCGAGGGCCCTTGATCAGGCCTATCCGCCGGTGGCCCAAGCCGATCAAGTGTTCAGTCATGGCCTTGGCCGCCGCCTGGTTGTCGAGGCTGATGCTCGGGTGGCGTCCGCCCTGGATGACTTCACAGGCATTGACCATCGGTGGCAGCTCAGCATTGTCAGCCGGGAAGGGGTCGTAGGCGCGCAGCTGGATCACGCCATCGGCCTGGTGGGCGTAGACCAGTTTGGCGAACTCGCGCTCGATGTCTTCGCGGCCTTGGGTATCGCATAGCAGCAGTCGGTAACCGGCGGCCTGGGCAGCCGATTGTGCGCCGCTGATCACCCGGGCGAAGAAGGTATTGGCAATTTTCGGCACCAGGATCACCAGGTTGGCGGTGCGCCGTGAGCGGAACTGCACCGCCATCAGGTTGGGGCGATAACCCGCTTGCTCGACCGCGGCGTTGACCTTGTCGCGAGTCGCCTGGCGCACGCGTTCGGGGGATTGCAGGGTGCGCGACACGGTAGCCACCGAGACACCGGCAAGCCGGGCAACTTCACGAATATTGGACAAAACCACCTCACCTTCACACTCAGCGTCGGGCGAGCTTAACAGCAGCGTGGTCTGCGCTGAAATCTTTGCAGGTGCCGATTCCCTATTTGACAGTCTGGATCTCAGCGCATAGATTGACGCAAAAATGTAACCGGTTACATTTTCATCTCAAGCAGTCGCCCAGCCGACGCGAACCGAGAAGATCAGTGATGAGCACAGTGATACCTAAAATAAGAATGGGTTTTGTCGGCGGCGGCGAGGGCTCTTTTATTGCCCAGGCCCATCGTCAGGCGGCGGGTCTTGATGGACGCTTTGACCTGGTCTGCGGTGCGTTCAGTCGCGATACCGAGAACAACCAGCGTACCGGTCAGCACCTGGGCCTGGATCAATCACGCTGCTACAGCACCTGGCAATCGATGCTTGAAGCCGAGCGCGCGCTACCGGCCGAGCAGCGCATGGAACTACTGGTGATCGTCACCCCCAATCACCTTCACGCGCCGGTGGCCGCTGAGGCACTCGCGACCGGTTTTCATGTGTTCAGCGAGAAGCCCGCCGCGCTAAACCTCGCTGAATTGCAGGCCCTTGCCACTCGCTTGCACAGCAGTTCCGGGCTGTACGGTCTGGCCCATACCTACCTCGGTTACCCGATGGTCTGGCAAGCGCGGGAGATGGTGCGTAGCGGGGTCATCGGCAACGTGCGCAAGGTGTTGGTGGAATATCCCCAGGGCTGGCTCAGCCAGGACGTGGCCGGGCAAGGCAACAAGCAGGCCGAGTGGCGCGGGCAGCCGGCGTACTCCGGGCTGGGCGGCTGCATCAGCGATATCGGCACCCACGCTTTTTCCCTGGCGGAGTTTGTCGCGGATCAAAAAGTCACTCATCTGTGCGCCACGTTGGGCGTGCACATCGAGGGCCGCCAACTGGATGACGACGCCGCCATGCTGTTCAAGATGGAGCAGGGCGCCAGTGGCGTGCTGATCGCCAGTCAGGTCTGCGCGGGGGAAGAGAACCCGCTGAGCATTCGGGTCTACGGCGACAAGGGCGGCCTTGAATGGCGCCAGGAACAACCCGCCAGCCTGATTCATCGCTCACTGGATCAACCCATGCGGGTCTTGCGCTCCGGCACCGGACAGCCTTGGCTGTGCGCGGCCGCGACCCAGCGTATGCGCCTGCCCGCCGGCCATCCCGAAGGCTATCTGGAAGCCATGGCCAATCTGTATGGCGATTTTGCCCAGGCCATTCGCGGGGAGGTTAAAGGGCACACCGCGCCGGGTGTGCCGGGGATCGAGGTCGGCCTGCGCGGCATGGCGTTTATCGAGGCGGCCATCGCCAGCCACAACAGCGACACCAAATGGACCCCTCTGGAGTGCAACCCATGAACCCGCAAACCTCTGGCATCACTGCGAATGCCCCAACTGCCCAAGGTCTGCGCGGCCCGGGGATATTTCTGGCGCAGTTCATCAGCGATGAAGCGCCTTTTGACAGCCTCGCCAATATCGCCCAATGGGCCGCCTCCCAGGGTTACAGCGCGATTCAACTGCCGACGCTGGGCACGCGCTACATCGACCTTGAGCGCGCAGCCGAAAGCCAGAGCTATTGCGATGAGCTGAAGGCCGTGTGCGCCAGCGCCGGTGTTGTTATCAGTGAACTGTCCACCCACCTGCAAGGACAATTGGTCGCCGTGCACCCGGCGTTCGATACGCTGTTCGATGACTTCGCACCGGCTCATCTGCGTGGCCAACCCGAGGCGCGCACCGAGTGGGCGATCGAGCAATTGAAGCTGGCTGCGCGTGCCAGCCAGCGCCTCGGCCTCACGGCGCATGCGACCTTTTCCGGCGCCTTGCTGTGGCCGTTCATGTACCCCTGGCCACAGCGTCCGGCCGGCCTGGTGGAGCAAGGTTTTGCCGAACTGGCCAGGCGCTGGTTGCCGATCCTCGACTGCTTCGATGAGGCCGGTGTCGACCTGTGCTACGAAATCCATCCCGGTGAAGACCTGCATGACGGTGCGTCCTTCGAGCGATTCCTCGAGGCGGTCGATCACCATCCCCGCGCGGCAATCCTCTATGACCCCAGCCATTTGCTGCTGCAGCAAATGGATTACCTGGGCTTTATCGACCGCTATCACACACGCATTCGCATGTTCCACGTCAAGGACGCGGAGTTCCGTCCCGACGCGCGCTCGGGCGTCTATGGCGGTTACCAGGGCTGGGTCGAGCGCCCGGGACGTTTCCGGTCGCTGGGTGATGGCCAGATCGATTTCAAGTCGATCTTCAGCAAGCTCAGCCAATACGGCTACAGCGGTTGGGCCGTTCTGGAGTGGGAATGCTGCCTGAAGGACTCCGCCCAAGGTGCAGCCGAAGGCGCAGGGTTCATTCGCCAACACATGATTACTCGTAGCCAAAAGGCCTTTGACGACTTTGTCAGCGTGGCCAGCGATGCGGCGTCCAACCGGCGTTTGCTGGGATTACCCGACGCCTGAGCCGGACCTTTTTCCTTCGATAACACCCTTCAATAAAAACAAGACGGTGACTGTTATGACGTGGATGAGTGCGCGCTTGAGCGCCATGATGTTTTTGCAGTTCTTTATCTGGGGCAGCTGGTTCGTCACCCTCGGTACTTTTCTGTCCAGCCAACTGGGCGCCAGCGGTGGCCAGATCGGCATGGCGTTCTCGACTCAATCCTGGGGCGCGATCATTGCGCCGTTCGTGATCGGGCTGATCGCCGACCGCTTCTTCAATGCTGAGCGCATCCTCGCAGTGCTGCATCTGGTGGGGGCGGTGTTGCTTTATCAGCTCTACCAGGCGCCAGATTTTGCTGGGTTCTATCCCTACGTGCTGGCCTACATGATGATCTATATGCCGACCCTGGCATTGGTCAACTCGGTGGCCTTTCGGCAGATGCGCGACCCGGCGCTGGAGTTTTCGCGCATTCGCGTGTGGGGCACCGTGGGCTGGATTGTCGCCGGTGTGGTGATCAGTTTTGTCTTTGCCTGGGACGCCAAGGCGGCGATTGCTTCCGGTGCGCTGCGCAACACCTTCCTGATGGCCGCGCTGGCGTCGCTGCTGCTGGGTGTCTACAGCTTCACGCTGCCGAGTACGGCACCGCTGAAAGCCGCGCAAGCTCGAACCGGTATGAAACAGATCCTCGGTCTGGATGCCCTGGGCCTGTTGAAAGACCGCAGTTACCTGGTGTTTTTCATCGCCTCGATCCTGATCTGCATCCCGCTGGCGTTCTATTACCAGAATGCCAATCGGTTTCTGACCGACATCGGCATGACCAATCCGACGGCGAAGATGGCGATAGGGCAGGTCTCCGAAGTGCTGTTCATGCTCCTGCTGCCGCTGTTCATTCACCGCTTCGGCATCAAGATCGCCTTATTGATGGGCATGCTGGCGTGGGCCTTGCGCTACGTGCTGTTTGCCTACGGCAACAACGCCGACCTGGCCTTCATGCTGTTCACCGGCATCGCCCTGCACGGTATCTGCTACGACTTTTTCTTCGTCGCCGGACAGATCTACACCGATACCAAAACCCCCGAGCGCTTCAGAAGCTCGGCCCAGGGCTTGATCACCCTGGCCACCTACGGCGTTGGCATGCTGATCGGTTTCTGGGTCGCGGGCCATGTCTCCGACTACTACGCCACCCCTGAGGGCCATCAGTGGCAGAGCATCTGGCTGTTCCCGGCCTTGTTTTCCCTGGGGGTGGTGCTGGTGTTCATGTTTGCGTTTCGTGATGCGCGACGATCGGAGATGGCGGCTGGGTTTGAGTGATCACTTGGTGCTTCTGGTGAGGGTGGGTTACACAGCCTGCCCTACGAAGCCTGAAGGCTATCTGGGTCACCGAAAAACATCTGAATCCTGGACCGCAACCACCGCTCCCCCGGATCATTATCCTGCGACCCACGCCACGCCATGTGCAGCTCAAAACTGCGGGTCGGCAGTGGCGGATCCTCGGCGCGGACGCCGCCGGCGGCAGTGAGGGCTTCGGCGGTATAGTCGGGGACGGTGGCGACGATGTCGGTGCCGGCGAGTAGGGTGCTCAGGCCGTTGAACTGTGGGACGGCCAGCACCACGTGGCGTTTGCGTCCGAGTTTTTCCAGCTCTTCATCGATGAAGCCACTGAGGTCGCCGGCGAACGACACCAGAGCGTGGGGGCGGGCGCAGTAGTCGTCCAGGCTCAGGGGGCCGGGGACGGTGTCGGCGCGCAGCAGTTTTGGCTGGCTGCGGCGCAGCACCTTGCGCTTGGCGTTGGCTGGCAGGTCGGTGGTGTAGCTGACGCCGATGGAAATCTCGCCAGAGGCCAGCAGGCCAGGCATCAGGATGTAGTTGACCCGGCGTACCACCAGCACAATGCCCGGCGATTCGGCGCGCAGGCGCTTGAGCAGCATCGGCAGCAGGGCGAATTCGACGTCGTCGGACAGGCCGATCCGAAACACCGAGGTGCTGGTGGCCGGGTCGAATTCGGCGGCGCGGCTGACCGCGGTGGAAATCGAATCCAGGGCCGGGGACAGCAGGGCGAAGATTTCCACGGCGCGGGCGGACGGCTCCATGCTGCGTCCGGTGCGCACGAACAGCGGGTCGTCGAACAGGCTGCGCAGGCGTGACAGGGCCGCGCTGATGGCCGGTTGACCGAGAAACAGCTTCTCCGCGGCGCGGGTCACGCTGCGTTCATGCATCAGGGTTTCAAACACGATCAACAGGTTCAGGTCGACACGACGCAGGTCATTACGATTCATCTGGAGTCCTGGCAGAATCAGCAAACTTGACGAGAGCGGCCATTTGAGAACAATGACCGGCATGAATCTTACGGGGAAAGGCTGTTACTCTGCACCGAGTAAATCATTTTTCCCACAAGTCGGGTTTGGTTTTCCAGGTTTCGAACGGATTGCCGCAGAGGCGGAATCAATGACAGGCATGTCGACTATTAATAGCCACTGATGGTCTTGGCGGCAAAGCCCGGATAGAGTTCATGGCATTAGAGGTTACTTTGACGAGGTTTGCGATGTCCCGCACGATCCGTTTTCACAAGTTTGGTCCTGCCGACGTGCTCAAGTGCGAAGAGCATGCGGCCGCTCAGCCGGCGCCCGGTGAAGTACAGGTGCGTGTCGAGGCGATTGGCGTCAGCTGGTACGACACCCTGTGGCGGCAGAACCTGGCATCGTCCCATGCCCGGTTGCCCTCCGGTATTGGTCAGGAAATGGCCGGTGTGGTCACCGCCCTCGGTGATGGCGTCGACGACCTGAAGATCGGCGACCGGGTCGCCAGTTTCCCGGCACAAAGTCCCAACGATTACCCGGTGTATGGTGAGCAGATTGTGCTGCCGCGTACCTCTGTGACCTGTTATCCCGAGGTGCTGAGCCCGATCGAAGCCGCCGTGCACTACACGCCGTTGCTGATCGCCTATTTCGCCCTGGTCGATCTGGCGCGGGTCAAACCTGGACAGTTTGCCCTGGTCACTGACGCCAGCCACTGCGCCGGACCTTCGTTCGTGCAATTGGGCAAGGCTTTGGGTGTTCGAGTCATCGCCGCGACCAAAACCGCGGATGAGCGTGAGTATCTGCTGTCGCTGGGTGCCGAGAAAGTGATCGTCACCGAGGAAGAAGATCTGCTGATGCGGATCAACAAGCTCACCGACAACCGCGGCGTGGATGTGGTGTTCGACGGCCTGGGTGGCCCGCAGATGTCGCTGCTCGGCGATGTCCTCGCGCCCCGCGGCAGCCTGGTGCTGTATGGCCTGCAAGGCGGCAACCAGACACCGTTCCCGGCCTGTGCGGCGTTCCAGAAGAACATTCAGTTCTTTGTGCATTGCATCGGCAACTTCACTGGCAAGCCGGAGCTGGGGATTGCCCAGGACCCGCTGGCCATGCAGCGAGCCCTGCGCGAGATCAACCAACTGACCGCCGACCGCGTGCTGTTGCCGCTCAAGACGCGGGTGTTCCCGTTTGCGCAGTTCGTCGAGGCCCATCGCTACATGGACGAATGTCCTTGCCGCGAGCGCGTGGCGCTCGAGATCGAACCGGCCTGAGCCACTGCCTGACACCCGAAGCCCGCGAAAGCGGGCTTTTTTGTGGGTGAAGGGAATGCCAGTAACTTTTCCGTCAGCCCGCTGATAGCCGGTTCAACGACTGAGCTGGTTTTTCCCTGGCATCTGTATCTTCTAATCAGCATCCAAGCCCTGATAATTGAATGACTACTTCATCTCAAGGAATGAGTCATGGCAGAGCCCTTTGTTTTAGTTGGTACTCAACCGAGTGCCTGGTGTATGGAGCAGTGCTTGTCTACGCCTCGTGTCGAGAGTTCGCAAGTAATGGCGAGGCGTTCAAGTTGCTGTTTGCCGATTCGGTTAATGATTCCTTATTTGCTGTGCTCGCTGTTTGTAGGACGCTGTCGGATGCGTCCTAGGCGGCGCAACTTCAGGTGCGAAGGCCAGTGTTCAGGCGGTCAGCGGCGATCTTCAGGATCGCCGGGGGAGCAGGCAGGCAATCATGTCTAATAATGTCTGAAGGCAATGTGCCATCACTTAATGGTCAATACTATGGCCAGCACCAAACAGTCTTCGTCGGTCAATGTGTCGCGGCGGATGAATGTTCTTTTGATACCGTTTTATTGAATGTCAGGTAAATAACGATGAGCGCTATACATGATTCAGCGATGAACAATGTCTATCACCAGGTCTTGACTCGTTTGCTGAGTTTCTTTTCTCGAGCAGAGCGCACGGCTCTGCAACTTTTGATTCAGCGCCTGTTGGTCGCGGCCGGCGGACCGGAGCGTATCGGCCATTACAAGGTATTGGTGTCCCACAGCGGCAGTCGAGACAGCTGTTACGCGCTGGCCTTCATGCGCGCCGCCCAATTGAGCATTGCCGGCAGAAGCCCGGCGACCTTCCAGATGCGCATCGCTACGCTGCGCCTCGGTGCCACTACTCCGGCCATCATCGAGAGCATCCATCGCAGCTACGGCGCGCTGTTTGTCTACGATGACCCCCGGGTCGAGGTGCTGATGGTCGATCATCGCGAAGTCCAGCCCTTCGCCCATTCGACGGCGATTTCCGACGCCGGGCGCGAACTCAACCGACAAAACGCGTTGCTGCTCGGGCACTTGCGCACCCAGGGTTGCCTCTACGAGGTGGGTGATGAGGGGTATCTGGCCATGGGCGACTTCTACGCGCAGATGGCGCGCTGGGACGGCGGCGTCGACGCGCTGGTGGGCGGGGAGACGGCGCGCCAGCAACGACAGTTCCTCGCCGGGTTGCTGCGCGGTGCGAGAAAGGCCGGGTTGGCGCCCATTCCCGCGCCCGTGCAGAGTTTTGAAGGCCTGTTCCCCACCCTCGAGGCGCTGCAGGACGATTTGTACCGCGAACTCTATGCCGACCAGGACCGCGTCGAATGGCAGCCCCAGGCGCAGTTCAATGCCCGGCGCGGAACCATTCACATCGATATCCAGGACCTGGTGACCGGCAACCTGGAGGAGCGCTGGCCGCTGCTCACCGAGTTCCTCGGCCTGCAGCCCGACGAGCTGGACGTGCAGATGCGCGAGAACGATTTCGCCAGCCCTCTGCTGGCGGCGCATTTCCATGGTTTGCAGACTACCTACCTGTACGGCCACAGCTATGAGCGCGGCTTCACCCACTACGTGCAGCATGCCTTGCTGCTGATGCGCCGGCGCGCAGTGCCGGAGCGCTTTTGCGCCCAGGCCATGGCGCTGTACGGCGACCCTCGCGATGTGCCGGAGCTGCGGGTCCAGGCCAATATCGAGGCGCAGCAGACCCTGGGCCTGAGCGAGGCGCAACAGGTGTGCCTGCTGTTCGCCCCGTTTGTCGAGGGCGGGGCCGGCCTGGAACGCTTCCTGCGTCGTTGCCACCCGGGGATGCTGGTGGCCCAGCTCGATGTGCACAAGGCGCTGCAAGGCTTGCCGGCGCCCGAGCCGGTGCTGCAATGGATTGTCGATGTCAGTGGCTTGCCGATTGCCCTGGTGCGCAGTCTCTACGCCAGGCGCGCCGTGGCCAGCAGCGAACCGGCTGCGCTTGGCGAGCCTGCACCGGCGGCAGATAACGCCCAGGCGCCGACTGAATACTCGGCGAGACGTTGAAGGAGCCCGGTTTGACTGATCGCATACACGTCGGGCGTTATGACGCCCGGCAGCGGTACCCGACTTGGCCATTGTGCGGAAAGCGGCCATGAAAGCGCCCAGGGAAAACGACTTTGCCTACCAGGCCGTGTACCGCTACCTGACCAACCTGATCAATGAAGTGGGGGCAGAAACACCGATCAAGCTGCCCTCGCTGCGCCACCTGGCGGAACGCCTGAGCGTGTCGATCTCGACGATCCAGTACGCCTATTCGCTGCTGGAAAAAGAGGGGCGGGTGTATTCGGTGGCCAAATCCGGTTACTACGCGCTGCCGGTGCCGCTGAATGCGGCGTACTGCGGCGGCAGCGATCTGCTGGAAAGCCTGTACGTCAGCGCCCGCCGCCCGGGAATGCTGGTGATGAGCACCGATGAGCCGGCGCAATTGCAATCGCTGGACAGCCCGTTGTTGCTGCTCGAGCGCGAACTGGTGCGCCAGTACCCGCGCCAGCAGCAACCGCACTCACAGCCCTGTGGCGAACTGGAACTGCGCACCGCCCTGGCGGCGCGCTACACCACCTCGGCGAGTCGCTGCTGGCACGCCGACGATGTCTACATCGGTGCCGACTTGCGCGGGGTGCTGGAAATCCTGATTGCGGTGCTCGGGCTCAAGGGCGCGACGGTGCTGGTGGAGTCGCCCTGTGACTGGGTGATTTTGCGACTGTTGCAGGCGGCCGGGGTCAAGGTGATCGAGCTGCCGCTGGCCATTGATGGCAGCCTTGACCCGGAATTGCTGGCGCGCTTGCTCGCCAGCGAAACGGTACGCCTGGTGCTGCTCTCATCCGGGGTGAGCATGCCCAGTGGCAGCGTGATGCCGCAGGACAATCGCCAACGCATCGCCCATCTGTTGCGCCTGCACGGGTGCTGGGTGCTGGAAAACGATATCCATGGTGAGCTTGGTCATGAGCCCGGTGAGCCGCGCCTGCGTGACCTGCTCGACCCCGAGCGCTTGCTGGTGTTTTCCACGTTCGACAAGCTCATGGGCCCGGAAGCGCCCTATGGTTTCCTGCTGGCAAGGCCGTTGAGTGTCGAGCTGCAGCGCACCTTCTTGCTGCGTTCGTTTCGTCTGTCACCGATTCGCCAGAAAGCCATTGCCCGCCTGTACAGCAGTGGGCGCATCGATCAGCACTTGCTGATCCTGCGGCGCCTGCTGAGCGAGCGCAAGGCGCGGATGCTTCAGGTATTGGATGAGCGCCTGGGCGATGCCCTGGAATGCGTCGAACCGGCGGTCGGGGCGACGCTCTGGGCGCGCTCGCTGAGGCCGGTGGACATGCGTCGGGTGTTCCAGCGCATGCTCAAGCAAAGCGTAGTGATTGCCCCGGGTGAACTGTTCAGTCTGCATGGCCTGCATTCCCAGCATGTGCGCCTGAGCCATGCGTTCAGCGGCCAACACGACATCGACACGGCGATGGGATTGTTGGGGGATGCCTTGCGGTTGGAGTTGATTGACTGAGCGGCGGGAAAAAATCCTGCGGTAGGGCGGATAGATACCGTCGCTCTATGGTCAAACTGCCAGTAAACTGCATCCAGGTTTTGCTTCTTTTCTGTGTAGGAGCGAGCTTGCTCCGGGCGGCGTTCCGACGAAAAACCTGCAGGCGCCGCGATTATCCAGAATGATCGCGTCATCGTTAACGTTTTTCGCGAGCAAGCTCGCTCCTACAACAACTCAGCACCCACTCCTTCCCAGAGGTTTTGCATGACACTCAGTCCTTTTGCGGGCAAGCCGGCACCAGCCCAGTTGTTGGTCGATATCCCGCGACTGGTAACGGCCTACTACACCGGCCAACCCGATGCCTCGGTCGCGACCCAGCGCGTGGCGTTCGGCACCTCGGGGCACCGTGGCAGCTCGTTCGAGCTGAGTTTCAATGAATGGCACGTCCTGGCGATCAGCCAGGCGATCTGCCTGTACCGTCAAGCCCAGGGTATCGACGGACCGCTGTTTGTCGGCATCGACACCCACGCATTGTCGACCCCGGCCGGCGCCAGCGCCCTGGAAGTGCTGGCGGCCAACGGCGTGACCGTGATGATCGCGGCGAACGACGAATACACCCCGACCCCGGCGGTTTCCCACGCCATCCTCTGCTACAACCGTGGTCGCACCTCGGGGCTGGCGGACGGTATCGTCATCACGCCATCGCACAACCCGCCGCAGAGTGGCGGCTACAAATACAACCCCACCAACGGTGGCCCGGCCGACACTCACATCACCAAGTGGATCGAAGCCAAGGCCAACGAACTGCTGGCGAACAAGCTCGCCGGGGTCAAGCGCATCAGCTACGAGCAGGCGCTCAAGGCCGAGACCACCCATCGCCATGATTACCTCAATACCTACGTCGCCGACTTGGTCAACGTCATCGATTTCGACGCGATCCGTGGCGTCAATCTGCGCCTGGGCGTCGATCCGCTGGGCGGTGCCGGGGTGCGCTACTGGTCGGCGATCGCCGAGCACTATCGCCTGGACCTGGATGTGGTCAACACCGAGGTCGACCCGACTTTCCGCTTCATGTCGGTGGATTGGGACGGGCAGATCCGCATGGACCCGTCTTCCAGTCATGCGATGCAGGGTTTGATCGGTCTCAAGGAACGTTTCGACGTGGCCTTCGCCTGTGACCCGGACCACGACCGCCACGGCATCGTCACGCCATCCGGTGGCCTGTTGGCGCCGAACAACTACCTTGCCGTGTCCATCGACTACCTGTTCCAGAACCGCCCGCAATGGCGCGCCGACGCTGCCGTGGGCAAGACCGTGGTCAGCAGTGGCCTGATCGATCGCGTGGCCAAGCGCCTGGGCCGTCGCCTGCACGAAGTGCCGGTGGGTTTCAAATGGTTTGCCGACGGTTTGTTCGACGGTTCCCTGGGCTTCGGCGGTGAAGAAAGCGCCGGCGCGTCGTTCCTGCGCAAGGACGGCGGCGTCTGGAGCACCGACAAGGACGGCCTGATCCCGGCCTTGCTGGCGGCGGAAATGACCGCGCGCACCGGTCGCGACCCAAGCCAGGCTTATGCGGCCCTGACCGCCGAGCTGGGCGAACCCTTCGCCGTGCGCGTCGACGCCAAGGCCAGCCCCGAGCAGAAAGCCCTGCTGGGCAAACTGGCGCCGGAGCAGGTCAAGTCCACCGAACTGGCCGGCGAAGCGATCCAGCAGATCCTCAGCAAGGCGCCGGGCAACGACCAGGCCATTGGCGGTTTGAAAGTCATGACCGAAAACGGCTGGTTCGCCGCCCGTCCTTCGGGCACCGAGGACATCTACAAGATCTACGCCGAGAGCTTCATTGGCGATGCGCACCTCAAGCAGTTGGTGCAAGAGGCGCAGGCGTTGGTGGATGGGGCGATTAGCGGGTAATAGTGACTCAGCTTGACCGCATCAACCTCATCGCGGGCAAGCCCGCTCCCACAGGTTTTGTGCTGATCACAAATTGTGTGCAGCTTGCATAACCCTGTGGGAGCTGGCTTGCCGGCGATGGGGGCCTCAGCAACACCGCATTTATTAACATGCCTCTCACCGGCGCAAATACGATCCAAAATCTATATCCCCGGCACTGAGGATCGCCTGCACCCGGTTGTGCACGTTGAGTTTGCGCAGGATTGCCGAGACGTGGGCCTTGACCGTGGTTTCGGCGATTTCCAGGGTGTAGGCGATCTGTTTGTTCGATTCACCCTTGGTCATCCGTTCCAGCACCAGCAACTGCTTGCGGGTCAGCGCCTGCAGCAGTTCCGGCGGGAAGCTCGGGGTGTCGTTCATCCGCCGTGGGCTGCTGCTGCGCTGGGTGCGGATGATGTCGGGGGGCAGGTACACGTTGCCGTTGAGAATCTGCTCGATGGCCTCGGTCATCTGCGCCCGGGGCGACGACTTGGTGATGAAGCCCACTGCGCCGTAGGTGATGGCCTGCAGGACGATCTGCTTGTCCTGCTCGGCCGAGACGATCACCACCGGAATGGTCGGCGCCTCGTTGCGCAGGTTGATCAGGCCATTGAGGCCGTGCATGCCCGGCATGTTCAAATCGAGCAGGATCAGGTCGAGGTCGTCATGGCTTTCGGTCAGCGCCAGGGCACTGTCGAGGTCGGCCGTTTCCATCACCTCGCTGCCGGGGAAACCATCGCTGATGACGTTATGGATCGCTTCGCGAAACAGCGGGTGATCGTCGGCAATCAGAATTTTATACATAGCCTCTCACCTCATTATTTTGATTATGGTGTGGCAATAACACGCAAGGTGCAACGTCAGGGAAACGGCTCGGGCTGGGCGCTGGTCACGGGCAGGTTGGCGGCCTGCCAGGCGTCCACGCCGTCGCGGTACCAATACAGATTCTTGTAGCCCAGGGTGGCGGCACGCTTCACCGCGTTCCAGCTCAGCCAGCAATCGGAGCGGCAATAGAACACCAGCGGCCGGCTGTGATCGCCAGCAGTCAAACGCGCGAGATTGTCGGCGAAGTAGGCTTGCCAGGCGGGCGTCAGTTCACCGTCGCCGGTATTCGCCAGCCAGTGGCTGCCGGGCAAATTTTCGTGCGGCTGATCTTCGATGAAACGCTCGTGCAGCCATTGGCGCCTGTAGACATCGATCAGCAGCGGCGCCGGCGTTTGTTTCAGCAACGTTTGCAGGGCAGGGGTGTCGACCAGGGTCGCGCCTTCCAGTTGTTGCGGCGTCGGGCTGCGGTAGACATCGATGCGGTAACCCTCGCTGGAAAACAGCGCGGTCTGGGCCTGGGCGACGCCCACTATGAGCAACAGCGAAAGCAGCGCCAGGCAGGGGCGCAGGGGACGGCGGCAGGCACGCGGCATAGCGGTTCAGTCCTTATCGTTATGAACCTATTACATGCCAGTCGCAGTGCGTTGGGAATGCGACGTTAGACAGGAAAAACAGTACTAAAGTACTGGTTTCCCCCTCTGTAGGAGCTGGCTTGCCAGCGAAGGACCTGAGGGCGCCGCGTTAAATCAGGATAACCGCGTCATCGTTGGCGTTTTTCGCGAGCAACCGCAAGCGGGAGACCGCTCCTACAGGAGGCAGGGTTGTGCTCAATTGGCCTTGCGCACCGCCGCATGCTGCGGGTTGAACGTCAGCACCGCCAGCAGCGCAAACACCACGGTCAACCCGGCGCACACCGCCAACGCCAGCGGATTGAAGCGCTCATACAAGGCAAACCGCACCAGCTCCACCGCATGCGTGAACGGGTTGAGCGCACACAACCAGTACAACCACTCGCTGGACTCGCGCATTTTCCACAACGGGTACAGCGCCGAGGACAGGAAAAACAGCGGGAAGATCACGAAGTTCATGACCCCGGCGAAGTTCTCCAGCTGGCGGATGGCATTGGACAACAACAACCCAAGCGCACTGAGCATCAGCGCCACCAGCAGCAACGCCGGCAACGCCAAGAGCAGGCCAGCGGCCGGTGGGCGCACGCCGTACAGCCAGGCAATTGCCAGGAAGGCATACACCTGCAGCAGCGAAATCAACGCCGTCGCCAGCAGCTTGCTGCACAGCAGGAAGGTGCGTGGCAGCGGGCTGGTGAGCAGCACGCGCATGCTGCCCATCTCGCGGTCGTAGACCATCGCCAGAGAACCCTGCATGCCGTTGAACAGCAGGATCATGCAGGCCAGCCCGGGGATGATATAGACCTCGTACGGGATGTAGGTGTCGTAGGGTTCGATGATCGCAATGCCCAGCGCCGCGCGAAACCCGGCGGCGAACACCAGCAGCCACAACAGCGGGCGCACCAGGGCGCTGAGAAAACGCGTGCGTTGCAACACGAAGCGCAGCCATTCGCGCAGGACGATGCCTTGCAGACACTGCCAATAAGCGTTCATGACGTGACTCCTGAAGGGGCGCTGGTGGTCAGACGGGCGAAGGCCGAGCCGAGGTCGCCGCCGTGGGTCTGGCTGAGGACCGCAGCCTGACCGCTGGCCACCAACCGGCCTTGATGGAGAATCAGCAAGTCGTCGCTGGGCTGCACTTCGTCCAGCAGGTGCGTGGTCCAGAGCACGCACAACTGCTGCTCGCGACACAGGGTGCGGATGTGCTGGTTGAGGGCCAGACGGCTGGCCGGATCGAGGCCGACGCTGGCTTCGTCGAGCAGCAGCAGGCGCGGCTCATGCAACAGGGCGCGGGCGATCTCCACACGGCGCCGATGCCCGCCATTCAGTTCACGGACCCGTTCGCGGCGCCGATCCAATAAGTCCTGGCGCGCCAGTTCAGCCTCGACCCGCAGCCCGCTCTGGCGCCGTGACAGACCATGCAGGGCGGCGTGATAACGCAGGTTCTGCTCGACACTGAGATCCAGGTCGAGGGTGCTCTGCTGAAACACCACGCCCAATTGTCGCAAGGCCGATCCCGCGGCGTTGCGCAGCGAACAACCGCCGACGCGGATGTCGCCGTGCTGCAGGTCATAGAGTCGGGTCAGCAGGGCGATCAGGGTCGATTTGCCTGCGCCGTTGGGTCCCAGCAACGCGGCGAAGCGTCCCGGCGCCAGGCCGAAGCTGACCTGGCGCAGCGCCTGCCTGGCGCCATAGGCAAAGCTCAGGTCGCTGACGTCGAGGGCGTTCATGGGGTGACCACCACGCCCCACGGATAGCGCCCGACCTTCACCGACTTGATCACCTTGAGGCTGTCGACATCGATCACCGAGACATCGCCACTGACCCCATTGGTTGCCAGCAACTGCTTCTGATCGGGAGTAAACGCCATCTGCCAGACGCGCCGGCCCACCAGCAGATAGTCGAGAATCTCGAAAGTCTTGGCGTCGATCACTGCCACATGGTTGGCCGGGCCGAGGGCGACGAAACCGTACTTGCCATCGGCGCTGAGCTTGACCCCCACCGGCTGGACCTTGTCCGGGTGTACGCCCTTGATGGTGAAGTTGAGGGTCTTGAGCACGCCACGGCTGGCCACATCGAGAATGGTCACGGTGCCGCCGATTTCCGCCGAGGCCCAGAGCTGCTTGCCGTCCGGTGAGAACTCGACAAAGCGCGGACGCTGGTCGACCAGGGTGCTGTCGGCCAGGGTCTGGGTGCTGGTGTCGATCCAGTGCAGCATGTTCGTGGTTTCGCTGGTGTTCACCGCCCACTTGCCATCGGGGCTGACCGCCATGCCTTCGGGCTCGACGCCGACTTCGATCTGCCCGAGCACCTTGGAAGTCTCGGTGTCGATCACCGTCACCAGCGCATCGTCCTCGTTGGACACGTACAGCCAGCGGTTATTGGGGTGCAGGGCGAATTGCTCGGGGTCCTTGCCGGAGGGCAGTTCCTTGATGATCTTGCGGGTCGCCACGTCCATCACCTGGACCCGGTCCGAATCGCTGGCGCAGATGTACAGCAGCGTGTTGTCGTGGGACAGCAGCAGGCCGCGCGGACGCTGGCCGACGGGCAGGGTGTCGGTGACTTGCAGGGTTTGCATGTCGATCAGGCTCAGGCTGTTGTCCTTCTCGTTGGAGACCCAGGCGGTGCTGGCCGCGGCGTGCCCGGCGGCGAGCAACAGGGCGCAGGAAAGCAAGGTGCGGCGCATGGTGGATTCCTTTTTGTTGTTGTAGTGGGTGTCGATCAGGGAAAGCGGCAACTGACCTCGGCCTTGTCGTAGCCCAGGCTGTCCATTTCGTTGAACGGGTGGAGGAAACCGTCCTGGGGCGAGGTGCTGACCAGCGCCCGTGGCTGGACGATCGGGATCGGCTGGCGCAGTTGGCCATTCCACGGCCGATAGCTGAGCTTGCGGCCCTTGAAACCGTCCAGCGGCAACTGGTCGCTGAGCTCCAGCTGACGGATCGCCATCGGTTCGCTCTGGCGCAATTTGCTGACCGCACTGGCGATGCTGCGCACGGCGATCCAGGCGGCGAAATCACGGTCGTTCATCCAGCGTCCGGCAAGGGCTTCGAAGCGCTTTTGCAGCTGTGCGGCGCCATAGGTTTCCACGGTCTTGTGCCAGCCCACCGGGGTCAGGCCCTGAGTGCCGGCGACCGGGCGCGGGTACCAGGTCTGGTAGGGCACGTACTCACCGAAGTCGCCGCGCTCGTCGGCCACCAACACCACGTCGTACTCGGCGGTCTGGGTGAACAGCGGCATATCGGCCTGGGCGCTGCGGCGCTGGTCGTTGTCGAAGGTCCAGGCTTTTTCCGCCACCAGCTGCACGCCAAAACGCTTGGCGGCGCGGCGCAGGGCGGCGGCGTAGGCCTGGTCGTCCTCGGTGGGGCCGACGATCAGCAGCGCCCGTTGCCATTTGCGCAGCACCAGGAATTGCCCGAGGGCATCGGCGAGCATGGCGCGGCTGGGCAGGCTGTGCAGCACGTTGGGCAGGCACTCGGTGCTGCGCAGGCGGTCGTCGGCGCTGCCGGCGTTGAACAGCAGGCTGTCGGGCAGGGCGGCACTCAGTTGGCGCAGGCTGGCGGCCGGCGCGTTGACCACAAACAGGCGCAGGCCTTGTGCGTGCTGGTCCTGGGCGGCGGCGAGCAGCGCCTCTGGGCTGTCGACGCTGGCGCTTTCCAGGCTGTAGCTCTGGTTGAGAAAACGCCCGGTGCTGTTGCTGTCGGTGATCGCCAGTTGTGCGCCGCGCAGGCCGGCATCGCTGGGCTCGGGAATCACGTTGGACAGCAGCGGCCCGGGATCGGGGCGATAGCCGAGGTAGCCGATGCGCACCTGCAGCGGCGCGTCGGCGGCCTGGCTGTGGGTCGCCAGCCCGGCGGCGCAGGCAATCGCCAGCAGGTAGGTCAGGGCGTAGGGGACAAGCTGGCGCATGGGGACACTCCCTCTCAGGTAGCGCCAGCATAGGAAGCCCGCGACGGCCTGCAAATATGCAGAAAGTACCGCTGGGGCAGTACCAAGGTAGTAACTCGCCGGGGGCGGCGTGGTTTTAGCATGGGGTTATGGCGGCTACCATCCGGAGGGGATCGACCATGCGAATTATCAAGGCGTTGCTCCTGCCGTTGCTGCTGATCCTCAGCATGATCGGCATCGACCGGCTGCACGGTGCGCAACCGGCACCCTTGCGCTTGATTCCTGCCAGCGGCGGGCGCTAGGCATGTCGGCGCTATGGCGAATCAACCTGTGGGTCTGCGGCTTCTTTGCCCTGGTGACCCTGGCCTGCATGGGCGTGCTGCTGCACCAGGCGCTGGCGGACGTCGAGCGCGAGCTGCAATCGGCGCAGGCGGTGGTCGAGTACCTGAGCGACAGCGCCGAGCGTGACCCGGTCAGCCTGCAACCGCGCCTCACCGAAAGCCTGCGTCACGTGCGGGTGCAGTGGTTGCAACCTGGCGAGACAGCGTCTTCGACGCAGCAGACCGGGCTGGATGCCTGGCTTGGTCGGCTGTTGTTCGACCAGGCCCGACACAGTGCGCGAGTCCTGCAATTGGCGGACGGTCGGCGGGTGCAGATCGCCCTCGACCCGCGGGATGAAATCGACGAAGTCTGGGATTCCCTGCAGCAGTTACTGAGTTTGTGTGGGGTGGCGTTGCTGGTCAGTCTGCTGACCATTCGCTGGGCGGTGCGCCGGGGCCTCGGTCAGTTGCAGCAGTTGCAGCGGGCCTTGCAGCAGGTCTGCGATGGTCAGCTCAAGGTGCGTTTGCCCACCGAGGGAATGGCGGAAGCGCGGCAACTGGCGACCCAGTTCAACCGCATGACCGAGGCCCTGGAGCAGGCCCGGGCCGACAATACCCGCCTGACGCGCACCCTGTTGGCGGTGCAGGAGCAGGAGCGCACCCATCTGGCGCAAACCCTGCACGACGACCTTGGCCAGTACCTCGCAGGAATTCGGGCCCAGGCCTGTTTGCTGCGGCTGGTGGCGGATCAGCCAGAGACGGTCGAGCGCACGGTGCGTGAGCTGGAGCACAACTGCGAACACCTGCAGCAGGGTTTTCGCGCGTTAGTGCGCGAGCTGTATCCGGTGGCCTTGCAGCATCTGCCATTGGCCGCAGCCGTTGCCTTGCTGATCGAGCAATGGCAGGGCCGCCAGGGCATCGAATGCCAGTTGCGGGTCGGCGCGCAGCTGCCGCTGTTGAGCGTGCCTGAGCAGGCCCACCTCTATCGCCTGCTGCAAGAGGCGCTGACCAACGTCGCCCGGCATGCCCAGGCCAGTCAGGTACGGGTTCGTCTGCAGCAGCAGGGCGGGCGTCTGCGCTTGCTGGTGCGCGACAACGGGCGTGGTGCGCAAACACCGCAACGGCCGGGCGTCGGCCTGTATTCCATGTTCGAGCGGGCCCGCAGCCTCGGCGGCGAGCTGCGCATTATCAGTCAGCCCGGCGCCGGATGGGCGCTGGCCTTGAGCATGCCTGTGGAGGCCTCATGAATATTCTGCTGGTCGATGACCATGCGGTGGTCCGTCAGGGCTACGCCAGCCTGTTGCGCGCGTTGTTGCCGGCGATCGAAGTGCGCGAAGCGGCCACCGGCGAGGAGGCGCTGACCAGGGTGCAGGAGGCGGTGCCCAACCTGGTGATCATGGATTTCGGCCTGCCCGGCATCAGCGGCCTGGAAACCACCCGACGCCTGCGCCAGCGCCTGCCGCAACTGCGGGTGCTGTTTTTCAGCATGCACGATGAGCTGCCCTTGGTGCGCCAGGCGCTGGATGCCGGCGCCTCGGGTTACCTGACCAAAAGTTCGGCGCCGGAAGTGTTGATCGAGGCGGTGCGACGGATCCTTGCCGGCCATGCCTACATCGAACAACCCCTGGCCACACAGCTGGCTTGCCACCCCCAGCAAGACACCCGCGACCCGCGCCTGCAGAGCATGACCCAGCGCGAACTGGAGATCTTCGTCATGCTCGCCAAAGGCACCCCGGCCCGGACCATCGCCGAGCAACTGAGCATCAGCAGCAAGACCGTGTCCAACCACCTGACCTTGCTCAAGAGCAAGCTGCAGGTGTCGTCCCATGCGGAGTTGGTGCATCTGGGGATTGATATGGGGGTGGTGCGGGTGGCGGGGTGATTTGGGGTGGCCTTGCACCCATATTATGTCTGACACGGTGTAGGAGCTGGCTTGCCAGCGAAGGCGGCGGAACATCCGACGCAGGCGGTGACAGATATAGCGCCTTCGCTGGCAAGCCAGCTCCTACACAGGGGGTATTCATCTATCCCAGGTAGTCGGACACCCCCGGCACCCCTCCATATTTGCATCCTGGAAATTCCCATAATGCTGGCGCGAACCGCTGAGGTTCGCCTGCTCCAGATTACTTTCACCAAACTTGGCTTCCTGCAAATTGGCATCGCTGACGTCAGCGCCCTTGAGATCGGCCTTGCTCAGCCAGGCCATTTCCAGGTCGGCGGCGCGCAGGTTGGCGTTGTGCAGTTTGGCCCCGGACAGGCGGGCAAATTGCAGGTAGGCGCCGGTGAGGTTGGCGTCCTTGAACTGCGCGCCCTGGGCGAACAAGCCCCAGCCCTGGATCGCCATCAGGTTGGCGCCGCTGAAGTCCGCCAGGCGTGCGTTGCTTTGCTGCAGGCTGGCGCGGGCCAGGTTGGCACCTTGCAGCTGGGCTTTTTCCAGGTTGGCCAGGTCGAGGCGGGCGTGGCGCAGATCGGCGTCGCGCAGGTCGGCGCCGTTGAGGTTCATGTTGCGCAAGTCCTGATTGCTCAGGTTGGCCCCACGCAGATTGGCGCCGGGGCACTGGCTGTGGTCGGCGATGGTGCAGCCGTTGATGATCAGCGGGGTGTCGTCACCGTCGTCGGCGTGGGCGGCGGTGAGGCTCAGGAGAAGCAGCAGAGGTAGATAGTTCATCGCAAGGTTCTCGGAGGTGCCGATTTTCCTGTAGGAGCCGGCTTGCCGGCGAAGGCGTCTTCAATGTTGATGCAAGACTTTGAGCCGCCTTCGCTGGCAAGCCAGCTCCTACGAGGTAGGTGTCAACAGTGCGGTTAGCGTTTCGCCGTCTGGTTATCCCAGCTCGGAATCTTGAACACCCAGAACGACCCGCCCTGTGCCACCGGCTTGGTCAGCTCGGCCATGTCGCCGCCCCACAACGGCACCGCGCCGCCGTAGCCGACGGTCACGCCGATGTACTGCTCGCCGTCCTGTTCCCAGGTGATCGGCGGGGAGACGATGCCGCTGCCCGTCTGGAACTTCCACAGCTCCTTGCCGGTTTTCGCGTCGAAAGCCTTGAAGTAGCCGTCGCCGGTGCCGGTGAACACCAGGTTGCCTTTGGTCGCCAGCACCCCGGCCCACAACGGCAGCGCCTCCTTGTGCTCCCAGACCAGCTTGCCGGTGGTCGGGTTCATCGCCCGCAAGGTGCCGACGTGATCGTCGTACATGCGCTTGATGCGGAAGCCCATGCCCAGGTACGCCGAGCCCTTCTTGTAGTTGACTTCCTCGGTCCAGTACTCCTCCTTCCACTGGTTGCCCGGGATGTAGAACAGCCCGGTGTCCTGGCTGTAGGCCATGGGATTCCAGTTCTTGCCACCGAGGAACGGCGGCGAGACTTCCACTGGCTTGCCCTTGGTTTCACCCGGCAATGGCTTGGCCGGACGCTGGCCCTCGTTCTCCACCGGACGCCCGGTCTTCAGGTCGATGTGGCTGGCCCAGGTGATGTTGTCGACGAAGGGGAAGGCGTTTTGCAATTTGCCGTTGTTGCGGTCGACCACATAGAAAAAGCCGTTGCGGTCGGCGTGACCGGTGGCCTTGACCAGCTTGCCGTCCTTGTCCTTGTAGTCGAACAGCACCAGCTCGTTGTTGCCGGAGAAGTCCCAGGCATCGTTCGGCGTGTGCTGGTAGAACCATTTGACTTCGCCGGTGCTCGGATCGACGCCGACCTGGCCGGAGGTATAGAGGCTGTCGTAGTCGTGGGGATTGCCGTCCTTGGAGGTGCGCGCCCAGGTGTTCCAGGGGCCAGGGTTGCCGGCGCCGACGATGATGGTGTTGGTTTCCGCGTCGAAGCTTGCGCTCTGCCACGGAGCGCCGCCGCCGTGGCTCCAGGCCTCGACCTTGCCGGTTTCGGTGGTCGGATCATCCGGCCAGGACGGCGCCTTGACGTCGCCGGTGGGGGTGCTGTCCTTGCCGTTCAGGCGGCCCATGTGGCCTTCGACGAAGGGCCGCATCCAGACTTCTTCACCGGTGTCCGGGTCGCGTGCATAAAGCTGGCCGACCACACCGAATTCGTCGCCGGAGCTGCCGTGGATCAACAGCACCTTGCCGCTGGTCTTGTCTTTGATCAGCACCGGAGCGCCGGTCATGGTGTAGCCGGCGGCATGGTCGCCGAACTTCTTGTTCCACAGCACCTTGCCGGTGTTTTTATCGAGGGCGATCAGCCGCGCATCGAGGGTGCCGAAGTAGATCTTGTCGCCGAAAATCGCCGCGCCACGGTTGACCACATCGCAGCACGGACGAATGTTGTCCGGCAGGCGATGGTTGTAGGTCCACAGGCGTTTGCCGGTCTTGGCGTCGAGGGCAAACACCCGCGAGTAGGAACCGGTGACGTAGACCACGCCGTCGCTGACGATGGCCTGGGATTCCTGGCCACGCTGTTTCTCGTCGCCAAAGGAATACGACCAGGCCGGGGTCAGCTTGAACACGTTCTGGTCGTTGACCTGGGCCAGCGGGCTCCAGCGCTGGGCGTTGGTGCCCATGCCGTATTGCAGCACGTCCTTGGTGGTCAGGTGATCGTTGGCGATGTCTTCCCAGGTCACTTTGCCCGTGCTGACGGGGGCTGTCGCGGCGTGGCTGGTGACGCCGACGGACAGGCTGCCGACCAGCAGGAAAGCCTGCACGGCGACGGTCAGCGGGGAGAGGGCGGGTAGCGATCTTATTCTCATGGTTGCAGTTCCCAGTGGAGGTTTTGGCCTGCACAGGTTGCGGTGCCGGGCGGGCGGCGGATACGGAAAAAGTCCCGCTGTTATCGGGAAGACTTCCCGAACCGCCGCTGATTTGGGCGTGCCCCTCAAGCCCTACTACCAAGGGAGTAGAACCCGACCACCAAAGCAGCATGGGGCATCCGCGCCGGGCTTTCTAAGATGGCTGCCATAGCCTCTGCCAAGAGGTTTTGCGTGCAATCCTGAGGGCATAACAATGACAACAAAACGCAACGCCGTGCTCGTGGTCGGGCTGCTGGCCGGCTTTATCTGTGCAGGTTCGACCTGGGCCCACGGCAACGTGGTACCGCAAGCGGTCGAGACCAAGGGCCTGACGCCAATCAAGGATGCCGGTGTAACGCTCAATGGTGATGGCTGGGCCGAGGTCAATCCGTACCGCAACTCGCCGGAACATGACAAGGCCGTCGAGATTGGTTCGTCGGCCTACAACCAGAACTGCGCCGCCTGCCATGGCCTGGAAGCCAAGTCCGGGGGGATCGCCCCGGACCTGCGCATGCTGGATGTCGGCGATGCCGGGGATGATTGGTTCGTCGAACGGGTGCGGCACGGTGCGGTGCGCGACGGCCGGGTGTACATGCCGAAGATGGCCGACTACCTGAGCCAGGAAGCGCTGTGGGCGGTGCGGACTTATCTGGACAGCGTGCACGTCGAGGAATAAGCCATGCGCCTGCTGAGCCTGTTGATCGGTGCCCTGTGGCTGTGCTGCCAGGCGGCGCAGGCGCAGGTCCGTAGCTATGACCAGATGATCGCCGACGGCGAGCTGCAGGTCGCGGTGTACAAGGATTTTGCCCCCTACAGTTTTGAAGACGGCGGTCAGCCGCGTGGCGTCGACGTTGAACTCGCCGAGGCCCTGGCCACGGCCCTGGGGGTGCGCCTGAAGCTGATCTGGGCGCCCGCCGGAGAAAAACTCGACGACGACCTGCGCGACTACATCTGGCGCGCCAGCCCGCTGCACAACCAGCAGCTGGCCGACCTGATGATGCGCGTGCCCTACGATCACGATTACGCGCGCAAGCGCAACGAATTGGGTGAGCTGGAGAACGGCCATGTGGTGATGTTCGGGCCGTACCAGAACGAACAATGGCAGGTCGCGTATGACCGCCGGCGGCTGGACAAGGTCGCCAGTGTCGCGGTGTTCGAGCAGCATCCGATCGGGGTGGAAGTCGACAGCGTGCCGTCGTTCTACCTGACCTCGGTGTTCAACGGCATGTTGGCCAAAAGCACCCGCCACTATCCCGGCGTGCCCCAGGCATTTGCCGCGATGCGCGCCGGTGAAGTCGATGCGGTGATGGCGATGCGCGGCGAGATCGACTGGCAGGTGCATCAGGCCGCCGACCCGCAACTGGCCCTCGCCGAGAACGCTTACCCGAACATGGGCAAGCAGCTCTGGGAGATCGGCATGGCGGTGCACGAAAGCAATCGGCAGCTGGCCTATGCCGTCGAAGAGGCCCTGGAAGGCTTGATTCGCGACGGCACGCTCAAGGCCATGTATGGGCGCTACGGCCTGCGCTACGACGTGCCGGAGATGTATCAATAGGAGCAATAAATCATGAACTGGCGAGTGAGTTGGGTGTTGGCCTGCTGGCTGCCGTTGCTGGCAGAAGCCGCGCAGATCGACCCGGGAAAGGATCCGGTGCCCTCGGTGATGTGGGATTTCTACCACAAGCAGATGCTCGGCGACGCGCCGTTCGTGTTCGATGAGCGGGTCAAGCTGCTTGCGCCACCCTTTGCCGAAGACGCGCGTCAGGTGCCGCTGGAAATCGATGCGCGGGCGTTCAAGGGCGACGTGGTGCGCATCCTCGCCTGGGCCGAGCTCAATCCCTTGCCGAAAATCGTCGACTTCCAGCCGCTGGAGCGGGTGCTGCCGTGGCTGTCGATCCGCATCCGCATCGAGCAGGCGACACCGTTGCGCGCGGCGGTGCAGACCCGCGATGGCCTGTGGCATGTCGGCTCGACCCTGATCGATGCGGCGGGCGGCGGCTGCACCGCGCCGAGCGTGGTGCGTACCGAGCCGGGTTGGGAGGAGCATGTTGGCGAGGTGCTTGGCGGCCGTTATCCGCGCGGGGATTTCAGTCGCCTGCGCCTGCAGGTGGCCCATCCGATGGACAACGGCATGGTCTCCGGCATCCCCGAGTTCTTTCTCAATCACGCCGAGTTGCGTGGCGCCGACGATCAGGTGTTGGCGCGCCTGGAGCTGTTCCCGGCGGTCAGTGAGAACCCCAACCTGGGCTTTGATCTCGAAGGGGCAGGGCAGACGCAGCTGCTGTTGCGCGACAACAGCGGCAACCAATTCACTGCGGCCATACCCTGAGCCCAAGGAGCCCGCCATGCGCTGGATGCTGCTGTTCTGCCTGTCGTTGAGCCTGCCGGTGTGGGCCGATCTCGACTACGCCCTGACACCGCGACAGATCGCTGCGGATACCTGGTTGCTGGAAGGTAGCACGGCCAATTTCGCCAAGGACAACGGCGGCAATATCGTCAACACCGGGTTCATTGTCACCTCGGCCGGCGTGGTGGTGATCGACACCGGGCCGTCGAAGCGCTACGGCGAAGCCATGCGCAAGGCCATCGCCACGGTCACCGACAAACCGGTGATCGAGGTGTTGCTGACTCATCACCATCCCGACCATGTGCTGGGCAATCAGGCCTTCAACGACGTGCCGATCGGTGCGCTGCCCGGCACCACTGCATTGCTGAAACAGCAGGGCGAGGCGATGGCGGAAAACATGTATCGCATGGTCGGTGACTGGATGCGCGGCACCGAGGTGGTATTGCCGACCCAGGCCATCGAGCCTGGGCTGAAAAGTTTTGGGAATCACGATTTGCAATTGCTGAGCCTGGGTGGGCATACCGGCGCAGATCTGGCTATTCTCGACCAGCAAACCGGCGTGCTGTTTGCCGGCGACCTGGTGTTTTATCAACGTGCGCTGACCACGCCCAACAGCCCGGGGCTGGCGGTGTGGCTGGCGGATATCGCCACCTTGCAGGGCCTGGGCTGGAAGCTGATCGTACCCGGCCACGGCCCGCTGGCCAGCGATGCCAGGCCCTTCGAACAGATGCGCGACTACCTGGCCTGGCTCGATCAGTTGATGCGCGACGGCGCTGCCAACGGCAGCGACATGAGCGAGATGATCCGCAGCCCCATCCCCGAGCGCTTCGCCGCCATCAGCCTGAGCCGCTACGAACTGATCCGCAGCGTCAGCCACCTGTACCCGCGCTATGAGCGCGAGCAGATGACACGCGTCGACTCCTCCGCCGAACAAAACCCCTTGTAGGAGCTGGCTTGCCAGCGAAGACGGTGTATCTGTCACCGCCGGTGTTGGATGTTCCGCCGCCTTCGCTGGCAAGCCAGCTCCTACGGGTTTGCATTCCAATGCCAGGTTTTGCGTGCGATTGCGGATTTGTATTCCAGCATTACGATCACGCACCGACCCCATACCAAGGAACTAGCAATCTCCACACTGCGGGCAATTGTTGGCCTGGCGCCCTGGCTCAAGAATCTGCACCAGACCGGGAAAATTTCCCGGGTATAACAAAAACCCGCAGAGGTAGCCGTCATGACACAACCCGCACGTCGCCAGCCCTTCGTCCTGAGCCTGTTGCTCAGTGCCATGCTGTTGTCCGGCCAGGCACTGGCCGCCGTCAGCGACCAGGACATTCTCCAGGACCCGAAAAACCCGGAGCAGATTGTCACCAATGGTCTGGGCGTCCAGGGTCAGCGCTACAGCCCGCTGGACACCCTCAACGTCAACAACGTCAAGGACCTGCGTCCGGTCTGGGCGTTTTCCTTTGGCGGTGAAAAGCAACGCGGTCAGCAAGCCCAGCCGATGATCAAGGACGGCGTGATGTACCTGACCGGCTCCTACTCGCGGGTGTTCGCGGTGGATGCGCGTACCGGTAAGAAACTCTGGCAGTACGATGCACGCCTGCCCGACGACATCCGTCCGTGCTGCGACGTGATCAACCGTGGCGTGGCGCTGTACGGCGACCTGGTGTTCTTCGGCACCCTCGACGCCAAGCTGGTGGCCTTGAACAAGGACACCGGCAAGGTGGTGTGGAGCAAGAAAGTCGCCGACCACAAGGAAGGCTACTCGATCAGCGCCGCGCCGCTGGTGATCAACGGCAAGCTGATCACCGGGGTCGCTGGTGGCGAGTTCGGCGTGGTCGGCAAGATCCAGGCCTACGACCCGAAAAACGGCGAGCTGCTGTGGAGCCGTCCCACCGTCGAAGGCCACATGGGCTACGTGTACAAGGACGGCAAGGCGATCGAGAACGGCATTTCCGGCGGCGAGGCCGGCAAGACCTGGCCCGGCGACCTGTGGAAGACCGGCGGCGCGGCGCCATGGCTCGGCGGCTACTACGATCCGGAAACCAACCTGCTGCTGTTCGGCACCGGTAACCCGGCGCCATGGAACTCGCACCTGCGCCCTGGCGACAACCTTTACTCCTCGTCACGCCTGGCCCTCAACCCGGATGACGGCACCATCAAATGGCACTTCCAGAGCACGCCCCACGACGGCTGGGACTATGACGGGGTGAACGAGCTGGTGTCGTTCAACTACAAGGAAGGCGGCAAGGAAATCAAGGCCGCCGCCACCGCTGACCGCAACGGTTTCTTCTACGTGCTGGACCGTACCAACGGCAAGTTCATCCGCGGCTTCCCGTTTGTCGACAAGATCACCTGGGCCACCGGCCTCGATAAAGACGGTCGGCCGATCTACAACGACGCCAGCCGCCCGGGCGCGCCGGGCAGTGAAGCCAAGGGCAGCTCGGTGTTCGTCGCACCGGCCTTCCTCGGCGCGAAGAACTGGATGCCGATGGCCTATAACAAGGACACCGGGCTGTTCTACGTGCCGTCCAACGAGTGGGGCATGGACATCTGGAACGAAGGCATCGCCTACAAGAAAGGCGCGGCGTTCCTCGGTGCCGGCTTCACCATCAAGCCGCTCAACGAAGACTACATCGGCGTACTGCGGGCCATCGATCCGAAGACCGGCAAGGAAGTCTGGCGCCACAAGAACTTCGCGCCGCTGTGGGGCGGGGTCCTGACCACCAAGGGTAACCTGGTCTTCACCGGCACCCCGGAAGGCTACTTGCAGGCGTTCAACGCCAAGACCGGCGAAAAAGTCTGGGAATTCCAGACCGGCTCCGGCGTCCTCGGCTCGCCGATTACCTGGGACATGGACGGCGAGCAATACGTCTCGGTGGTCTCCGGCTGGGGCGGCGCGGTGCCGCTGTGGGGCGGCGAAGTGGCCAAGCGGGTGAAAGACTTCAACCAGGGCGGCATGCTCTGGACCTTCAAGCTGCCGAAAGAGCTGGTGGCCAAGCACTGATTCTGCATTAACCACTACCCCCCCCTGTGGGAGCGGGCTTGCCCGCGATGGCGGCCGAACATTCAGCGCTGAATTTACAGGCCCCATCGTCGGAACGCCGCCCGGGGCAAGCCCGCTCCCACAAGGGGCAGCACCGCGCAAATTAATACCAAATAACGAGAGCCCCTCCTGCCAACGGCGCATACGTCTGGCACGCGGGGCTCTCTACTATCGGTGCATCGCCTGTTTCCCCGACAGGCTTCGACCCAACAGAGGCTCACCATGATCTACGCACAACCCGGAACACCAGGCGCCGTCGTTTCGTTCAAGCCACGTTATGGCAACTTCATCGGCGGTGAGTTTGTCGCCCCGATCAATGGCGAGTACTTCACCAACACCTCGCCGGTCACCGGTGAAGTGATCGCCGAATTCCCGCGCTCCAGCGCCGCCGACATCGACAAGGCCCTCGACGCCGCCCACGCGGCCGCCGATGCCTGGGGCAAGACCTCGGCCCAGGACCGCTCCCTGGTGCTGCTGAAAATCGCCGACCGCATCGAGCAGAACCTGGAAATCCTCGCCGTCACCGAAACCTGGGACAACGGCAAGGCCGTGCGCGAAACCCTCAACGCCGACGTGCCGCTGGCCGCCGACCACTTCCGTTACTTCGCCGGCTGCATCCGCGCCCAGGAAGGCGGCGCCGCAGAAATCAACGAGCTGACCACCGCCTACCACTTCCACGAGCCGCTGGGCGTGGTCGGGCAGATCATCCCGTGGAACTTTCCGCTGCTGATGGCCGCCTGGAAACTCGCCCCGGCCCTGGCCGCCGGTAACTGCATCGTGCTCAAGCCGGCCGAGCAGACGCCGCTGTCGATCATGGTCTTTGCCGAGCTGATCGCCGACCTGCTGCCTGCCGGCGTGCTCAACATCGTCCAGGGCTTTGGCCGCGAAGCCGGTGAGGCCCTGGCCACCAGCAAGCGCATCGCTAAGATTGCCTTTACCGGCTCCACGCCAGTGGGCGCGCACATCATGCATTGCGCCGCCGAGAACATCATTCCGAGCACCGTCGAGCTGGGCGGCAAGTCGCCGAACATCTTCTTCGAAGACATCATGAACGCCGAGCCGCAGTTCATCGAGAAGGCCGCCGAAGGACTGGTGCTGGCGTTCTTCAACCAGGGCGAGGTGTGCACCTGCCCATCCCGCGCCCTGGTACAGGAATCGATCTACGAGCCATTCATGGCCGAGGTAATGAAAAAGATCGTCAAGATCAAGCGCGGCAACCCGCTGGACACCGAGACCATGGTCGGCGCCCAGGCCTCCGAGCAGCAGTACGACAAGATCCTCTCGTACCTGCAGATTGCCCAGGAGGAGGGCGCGCAGCTGCTCACCGGCGGCGCGGCCGAGCGTCTCGAGGGTGACCTCTCCAGCGGCTATTACATCCAGCCGACGCTGCTCAAGGGCCACAACAAGATGCGTGTGTTCCAGGAGGAAATCTTTGGCCCGGTGGTGGGCATCACCACCTTCAAGGACGAAGCCGAAGCCCTGGCCATCGCCAACGACAGCGAATTCGGCCTCGGTGCCGGGCTGTGGACCCGCGATATCAACCGCGCCTACCGCATGGGCCGGGCGATCAAGGCCGGGCGCGTCTGGACCAACTGCTACCACCTGTACCCGGCCCACGCCGCTTTCGGTGGCTACAAGAAGTCCGGGGTCGGCCGCGAGAACCACAAGATGATGCTCGACCACTACCAACAGACCAAGAACCTGCTGGTGAGCTACGACATTAATCCACTCGGATTCTTCTAGTCTTCAAGAACACCGTTTCCCCCTGTAGGAGCGGGCTTGCCCGCGAAGACGCCGGCACATTCAATATCAATGTTGAATGTGCAATCCTCTTCGCTGGTAAGCCAGCTCCTACAGTTTTGTGCTCTGTGCAAGACCTGCCACACCCCCTACCAAATCACCCCGCACCCTCCTTCCAAAGTAGCATTCGGTCACCTCGCCGCCCCGTGCATTAATGCCTGTACCGGAATCGCCCGGCACAAGAAGAGGAATGACCCATGTGGACTAAACCCGCGTTTACCGATCTGCGCATTGGCTTCGAAGTGACGATGTATTTCGCCAACCGTTGATTGTTCTCCCGGCCAGCCGTTGTGTTGGCCGGGCCTGCCTTGTGGAGCGATGTTCATGCAGATCCGCGTTCTCGGTTCCGCCGCCGGTGGTGGTTTTCCGCAATGGAACTGTAACTGCCGCCAGTGCGCCGGCGTGCGTAACGGCAGCCTGCGGGCGCAGCGACGGACCCAGTCGTCGATTGCCCTGAGCGACAACGGTGTCGATTGGCTGCTGTGCAATGCGTCGCCGGATATTCGTGCGCAACTGGAGAGCTTTCCGGCGCTGCAACCGGCCCGCCAATTGCGCGACACGGCGCTGGCCGGGGTGATCCTGATGGACAGCCAGATCGATCACTGCACCGGCCTGCTGAGCCTGCGCGAAGGTTGCCCGCACGCAGTGTGGTGTACCGAGCGGGTGCATCAGGACCTGAGCAGCGGCTTCCCGCTGTTCAACATGCTCGCGCACTGGAATGGCGGCCTGCAGTGGCAGTCCGTTGGCCTGGATCGCGAGCCCTTCAACATCGGCGCTTGCCCGAACCTGAGCTTTCGCGCCATCCCGCTGGTGAGCAACGCGCCGCCCTATTCACCGAACCGCGGCAACCCGCAGCCGGGCGACACCATCGGCCTGTTCATCGAGGACCAGCGCAGCGGCAAGGCGCTGTTCTATGCCCCGGGCCTGGGACAGATCGACGACGAGTTGCTGGGCTGGATGGACCGCGCCGATTGCCTGCTGCTCGACGGCACGCTGTGGCGCGATGACGAAATGCGCCTGAGCGGTGTTGGCCAGAGCCTGGGCCGCGACATGGGCCACCTGGCACAAAGCGGGCCGGGCGGGATGCTTGAAGTGCTGGAGGGGTTTCCTCGTCAGCGCAAGGTGCTGATCCACATCAACAACACCAACCCGATCCTCGACGAAGACTCCGCCGAGCGAGCGCTGCTGGAGCGGCGGGGGATCGAGGTGGCGTATGACGGGATGAGTATTGAGTTGTAGTTGCCGGCCCCTTCGCTGCGATGCGGCGTCCCGACAAGCCAGCTCCTACAGGGGATGGGTATGCACAAATTCTGATTTCACCCATACCCCTTTGTAGGAGCTGGCTTGCCAGCGAAGAGGGCCCTCCAAACAATAAAAATCCAGGAGAAACCTGATGCCCTCAGCCCCCATGCCCCCCGCCGAATTCGAGGCCGCCCTGCGTGCCAAGGGCGCCTATTACCACATCCACCATCCCTTCCACCAAGCCATGTACGCCGGCCGCGCCACGCGCCGGCAGATCCAGGGCTGGGTCGCCAATCGTTTCTATTACCAGCTCAACATCCCGCTCAAGGACGCGGCGATCCTCACCAACTGCCCCGACCGCGAAGTGCGCCGCGAGTGGTTGCAGCGCATCCAGGACCACGACGGCGCACCGGACAGCGAGGGCGGCATCGAGGCCTGGCTGCGTCTCGGTGAGGCGGTGGGCCTCGATCGGCAACAGATCCTTTCCCAGGAGCTGGTACTGCCCGGCGTTCGCTTCGCCGTCGATGCCTACGTCAACTTCGCCCGCCGTGCCAGTTGGCAGGAAGCGGCCAGCAGCTCCCTGACCGAACTGTTCGCCCCGCAGATCCACCAGTCGCGCCTCGACAGCTGGCCAACGCACTACCCGTGGATCGACGCCGCCGGCTATGACTACTTCCGCACCCGCCTGGGCCAGGCACGGCGCGATGTCGAGCACGGCTTGCGCATCACACTCGCGCACTACACCACCGTCGCCGGTCAGCAGCGCATGCTGGAAATTCTGCAGTTCAAGCTCGACGTGCTGTGGAGCATGCTCGACGCCATGAGCATGGCCTACGAACTGGAGCGCCCGCCGTACCACACGGTGACCGCGGATAACGTCTGGCACCGGGGGATCGCCCTGTGAGTCTGATCCAACGCCAACAAGTGCCAGCCCTGCGCCGGGGATTTCGCCTGCAATGGGAACCGCGCCAGGACTGCCATGTGCTGCTGTACCCCGAAGGCATGATCAAGCTCAATGGCAGCGCCGGGCAGATTCTTGCGCTGCTCGACGGCCAGCGCAGCGTCAGCGCAATCATCGAGCAGTTGATCGATAGTTTCCCCGGTGTGCCCGGGATCGACGAGGACGTGCTGGCCTTCCTGGAGGTCGCCCATGCGCAGTTCTGGATCGAATGAAACACTGCCCGGGCCACCGCTGTGGCTGCTGGCCGAGCTGACTTATCGCTGCCCGTTGCAATGCCCCTATTGCTCCAACCCACTGGACTTCGCCCGCCATGGCGAGGAACTGAGCACCGAGGAATGGGTCCGGGTATTCCGCGAGGCGCGGGACATGGGCGCCGCGCAGTTGGGCTTCTCCGGCGGCGAACCGCTGGTGCGCCAGGACCTCGCCGAGCTGATCAAGGCCGCCCGCGACATGGGTTACTACACCAACCTGATCACCTCGGGGATCGGCCTGACCGAGCAGAAAGTGCGCGACTTCAAGGTGGCCGGGCTGGACCACATCCAGATCAGTTTCCAGGCCGCCGACGAAGCGGTGAACAACATGCTCGCCGGTTCGCGCAAGGCCTTCGCGCAGAAACTGGCGATGGCCCGGGCGGTGAAAGCCCAGGGTTATCCGATGGTGCTGAACTTCGTCACTCACCGGCACAACATCGACCGCATCGACAAGATCATCGAGCTGTGCCTGGAACTGGAGGCGGACTTTGTCGAGCTGGCCACCTGTCAGTTCTACGGCTGGGCCGAGTTGAACCGGGTCGGCCTGTTGCCGACCCGTGAACAGTTGCAGCGCGCCGAGGCGGTGACCAACCTCTATCGCCAGCGCCTCGAAGCCCAAGGGCATCCGTGCAAGCTGATTTTCGTCACCCCGGACTATTACGAAGAGCGCCCCAAGACCTGCATGAACGGCTGGGCCAATCTGTTTCTCGACATCACCCCCGACGGCACCGCGCTGCCATGCCACAGCGCACGCCAGTTACCGGTGGCCTTTCCCAATGTGCGTGAGCACAGCATCGAGCACATCTGGAACGATTCGTTCGGCTTCAACCGCTTTCGTGGCGATGCCTGGATGAAGGAACCGTGCCGCTCCTGCGATGAAAAACACAAGGACCTGGGTGGCTGCCGCTGCCAGGCGTTCATGCTCACCGGCGACGCCGAAAACGCCGACCCGGTGTGCAGCAAGTCGACGCATCACGGGGTCATCCTCAAGGCTCGGGAAGAAGCCGAGGCGCCGGGGCAGGGGATGGAGCAGCTGACGCTGCGCAACGAAAAGGCGTCGCGGCTGATTTTTCGCGGATAAAGCCGATTATGGTCCTGTGAATGCGCCCCTGTAGGAGCTGGCTTGCCAGCGAATAACCCGAGAGCGCCGCATACATACAGGATGCTCGCGTCATCGTTGACGTTTTTCGCTGGCAAGCCAGCTCCTACAGGGGCCTGAACTGATCCCACCATTTGGTCGCATTGCATTCGCCAACGGATGCTTTAGTGTGGCGGTTACATACCAATACAAATAAAAAACAGGCTTTCCAATGAGCCAGAGTCTCAGTCAACTACGCAAATTCGTTTCCCCGGAAATCATCTTCGGTGCCGGCTGCCGGCACAACGTCGGTAACTTCGCCAAGAGTTTCGGCGCGCGCAAGGTGTTGGTGGTCAGTGATCCCGGGGTGATTGCCGCCGGCTGGGTGGCGGATGTCGAGGCCAGCCTGCAGGCGTTGGATATCGCCTACTGCCTGTACAGCGACGTCTCGCCCAACCCACGGGTCGAGGAAGTCATGCGCGGTGCCGAGCTGTACCGCGAGAATCAGTGCGACGTGATTGTCGCGGTCGGCGGCGGCAGCCCGATGGACTGCGGCAAGGGCATCGGCATCGTGGTCGCCCACGGGCGCAGCATCCTCGAGTTCGAGGGCGTGGACACCATTCGCGTGCCGAGCCCGCCGCTGATCCTGATCCCGACCACCGCCGGCACCTCGGCGGACGTCTCGCAGTTCGTGATCATTTCCAACCAGCAGGAGCGCATGAAGTTCTCCATCGTCAGCAAGGCGGTGGTGCCGGACGTGTCGCTGATCGACCCGGAAACCACCCTGAGCATGGACCCGTTCCTCTCGGCCTGTACTGGCATCGACGCGCTGGTGCATGCGATCGAGGCGTTCGTCTCCACCGGCCACGGACCGCTGACCGATCCCCATGCGCTGGAAGCCATGCGCCTGATCAACGGCAACCTGGTGCAGATGATTGCCAACCCCCACGACATTGCCCTGCGCGAGAAAATCATGCTCGGCAGCATGCAGGCCGGGCTGGCGTTCTCCAACGCGATCCTCGGCGCGGTGCACGCCATGTCCCACAGCCTCGGCGGCTTTCTCGACCTGCCCCACGGCTTGTGCAACGCGGTTTTGGTGGAGCACGTGGTGGCGTTCAACTACAGCTCGGCGCCGGAGCGTTTCAAGGTGATCGCCGAGACCTTCGGCATCGATTGCCGCGGTCTCAATCACCGGCAAATCTGCGGCCGCCTGGTGGAACACCTGATCGCCCTCAAGCACGCCATCGGCTTTCATGAAACCCTCGGGTTGCACGGGGTGAGCACGGCGGATATTCCGTTCCTGTCGCAGCACGCGATGGACGATCCGTGCATCCTCACCAACCCCCGCGAATCCAGTCAGCGTGATGTCGAGGTCGTTTATGGCGAAGCCCTCTGACCAGCAGCAACAGGCGCTGGCGGGGTTACTGGGACTGGGCAACCACTCGACGCGCAAGAGCCACTACCCGGAACTGGCGGCGCGTCTGCAGGAGCTGGAAGCCGAGCGCAATCGCTACAAGTGGCTGTTCGAAAACGCCGTGCACGGGGTGTTCCAGGCCAGCCTGCTGGAGGGCATGCGCGCGGCCAATCCGGCACTGGCACGGATGCTCGGCTACGACGATCCGCAGGACGTGTTGTTTTCCCTCACCGACCTGGCCGGCACCTTGTTTGTCGGCGGTGCCCGCGAGCTCGAACAGATCGGCCAGATCCTGCAGCGCGAGCGCAGCCTGCTGGCCTATGAAACCCAATTGCGGCGCAAGGACGGCAGTCACGTCGACGTGCTGATGAACCTGCTGCTCAAGCCGGACCAGCAGGGCCTGGTGGAAGGCTTCGTCGCCGACATCACCGAGCGCAAGCTGGCCCAGGAGCACCTGCAGCAACTCAACGATCAACTGGAGCAGCGGGTCACCGCACGCACCGACGAGCTGCTCGAGGCCAACCGCAACCTGCAACAGCAGATCGCCCAGCGCGAGCAGATCGAGCAGGACCTGCGCGATGCCCGCGATGCCGCCCAGGCCGCCAACCGTAGCAAGGACAAGTACCTCGCAGCAGCCAGTCACGACCTGCTGCAACCGCTGAATGCCGCACGCCTGCTGATCTCCACCCTGCGCGAGCGGCGTCTGCCCGAGGTCGAGCAGGTGCTGGTGGAGCGCACTCACCAAGCCCTGGAAGGGGCGGAGGATCTGCTCACCGACCTGCTGGATATTTCCCGTCTGGACCAGTCGGCGGTGCGGCCCGATGTGGCGCTTTATCGGCTCGATGAATTGCTCGGGCCGCTGGTTTCGGAGTTCCAGTCGGTGGCCCAGGCGGCCGGTCTCAATCTGCGGGTTCGGATGGGCGACTATGCAATTCGCACCGACTTGCGGCTGATGACGCGAATCCTGCGCAACCTGCTGAGCAATGCCTGTCGCTACACCGACCAGGGCAGCATCCTGTTGGCGGCCAGGCGCCGTGGCGACAAGCTGCGGCTGGAAATCTGGGATACCGGGCGCGGGATCGCCGCCGACCGGCTCGAAGCGATTTTCCTCGAGTTCAACCAACTGGACGTCGGCCGCGCCGCCGACCGTAAGGGCGTTGGCCTGGGCCTGGCGATTGTTGAGCGCATCGCCAAGATTCTCGGCTACCCGGTGCAGGTGCATTCTCGCCCGGGACGCGGCTCGCGTTTCAGTATCGAGGTGCCGATTTCTGCCGAAGTGCCGCTGCCCATCAGCCTCGCAGTTCCGCAAGCCAGCACCGGCAATCCGCTGCCGGGGCGGCGCCTGCTGGTATTGGACAACGAGGTGAGCATTCTGCAGAGCATGGGCGCATTGCTTGGGCAGTGGGGCTGCGAGGTGGTCACCGCCACCGACGAAAGCTCGGCCCTGAGCAACCTGCAAGGCCGGGCGCCGGAGCTGATTCTTGCCGACTACCACCTCGATCACGGGGTAGTGGGCTGTGACGTGGTGCGGCACTTGCGCGAGCATTTCCAGCAGGTGATCCCGGCGGTGATCATCACCGCCGATCGCACTGATCAATGCCGGCGCTCACTGCAACAGCTGGAGGCTCCACTGCTCAACAAACCGGTGAAGCCGGGCAAGCTGCGCGCAGTATTGAGTCAGTTGCTGGCCTAGCCTGCGATCATCGGCGGCAGCGTGCCAAGCAACGCCACTGCCGCCACCGCGCCGAGCCCCAACAACCACTCCAACTGCACGCTGGCGCGCAACACGCCGAGGCGTTGCTGGCACTGATCGATGCGCAGCCGGTTGAACAGCGCCAGGCCGAGCATCGCCAGCACCAGCAGCACCTTGATCAACAGGATCAAGGCAAAGCCAGACAGCAGCGGCGTCGGCCAGAAGGCGCCGGTGAGTACCCGCACGTTGATCAGACCCGTGATGATCAAACCCGCCACCAGACCGTAGCCGACCCCACTGAAACGGCGCAGGATGGCGCCCAGGTCATTCCCCTCGGGCTGGCGCAAAATCAGCACCAGCATCAGCAAACCACCGAGCCAGGCGGCGACGCAGCTGAGGTGGACGATCTGATTGAGGATCAACAACTGTCCGCTCAGGCCGTCGAGCATGGCGCCGTGGCCGACCGGAGCCAGGGTCGCCAGCAGCAGCGCGCCGAGGCTCAGGCGCGGCCAGTGTCGCGAATGCCAAGGCGTCCACAACAGCGCCAGCAGCAGGGCGTTGAGCAGCAAATGCCAGCGCCAGACCTGGCCGAAAAAAGTCTTGTCGAGGACCAACTGCAGCGTCGGTGCATCCACCTCCAGCAGCGTTGAACCGGCCATGCTGGCGCTGATCAGCCACAACCAGCTGACCCCACTGAGCAGTGCCAGCGCGGTCATCCAACGCGCCAGGCGCAGCATTCGCCGATCCAGCAGCGGGGCATCGCCCTTGATCAGCAGCGGCCGAAACAGCCAGGCGCCGAACAGCATCAATACCAGGCTGAAATGCACAAAGCGCAACAGCACCATGCCGTCGATCATGGTTTAGTCGCCGATCTTGAAGCCGTAGCTGCCTTTGCTTTTGTGGGTGTCGACCGAGAGTGCGTTCCATTGCACCTGATAGCTGCCAGGCGCCAGAGGTGCCTGCGGAGTGACCACCAGGGTTTTCTTGTCGCTGCCTTCGGTGGCGATGCTCTTGACCGGTACCGCGACGCCATCCCTGGTCAGGGTGACCTGGGTGAAGGCTGCCTCAATGCCTTCGGAGAACACCAGGCGCACGTCTGCTGGCGCGCTGACGGTGCTGTCCGCTGCCGGCTCCTGGCTTTTCAGGTGAGCATGGGCCCAGACCGAGGAGGCAATCAGCAGGGAGCCAAGCAGGGCGGCAGTGGTCAGGGCATTTTTCAGCAGCATGTGAGACACCAAGGTGATTGATCGAAAAACCGCAGTTTAGCCTTGGCTGGCGCAGCGCACGACGTTTCGTTTCGTCCTGTGCCAATGCTAGTCTTGGAGCATGCCGTTCTCAGGGAGCCCCCATGGGCAATCACAAGATCGAGATCCGTCGCAGCAACGTCGAAAAAATCCTCCTGGCGGCCGAAAAAGTCTTCGCCGAGAAAGGCTTCGGCAGCACCGCCATGGCCGACATCGCCCGTGAAGTGCAACTGCCACGCTCCAACCTGCATTACTACTTCAGCACCAAGACCGAACTCTACAGCGCAGTGCTGTTCGACCTGCTGGAAGTGTGGAAACAGGACGCGCTGTGCTTCGAGATGTTCGATGATCCACGGGTGGTGTTGAGCAGCTACATCCGCGCAAAAATGCAGCACTCGCGCAGCCGGCCTTATGGCTCGAAAGTCTGGGCCAACGAAATCATCCACGGCGCCCCGACCCTTGGCGAAGCGCTGGATGCCAGTCTCTACGATTGGGCAAAAATGAAAGAAGCGAAAATCCGCCAGTGGGTCGACGACAAACGCATCCTGCCGGTGGAACCCTCGAGCCTGCTCTACATGATCTGGGCCTCGACCCAGCATTACGCTGACTTTGATCATCAGGTGAATATTCTCAATGATCACCAACCGCTTTCGGATATGCAATTTGAGAAAGCGGTGCAGACGGTGACGAGTGTGATATTGCGGGGGATTGGGTTGGGTTTGTAAATACCCAAAGTTTAATCAGAACGTCAGTTTAGTGATGTCTATTTCCTAATTTGGTCCTTCAGATATGCTGTATAGCCTGCGATGTTAATTTGCTGTTCTAGTCGTTTTAGGCTTGCTTTGTGTCGGTGGTAATCATTGGAATTCTTTGATTTCCAAGGCATACCGTCTTTTTTCAATCTTGCCATTTCTGTTTCATACCAGGTTCTTAGCTCCGTTTGTTCAGGTTTTTCTGTTCGGTTCCTGAATTGGTTCTGCTGGTTTTCCGGCAGGTTTTTGAACTTCTGCTCAGTGTTTTTATTGTTGTGATACCACTTGCCTGAACGAGATGATTTTTCTACTGACGGTCCTGGATTTGGTGTTTGCTGTCTTGGGGTAGGGGAGGGAGACTTTCGGTAGAAAGTCAGGGTGTCGGTGGGGGTGGCTACTCTCACTGGACTGCGGCTGGTTCTACTTGTCCGATTAATACCAGTTGAGGAGCGATGCAGTGCTTTTAAGTCTTCCAACGAGCGAGGCTTTGTTCGTGGCGGATAGTTCCACGGGCGAATAATGCCGGTGCGACTGTAACCGGTTGGATCATAAGCGTTGATCGGATCACCCATGCAATAAGCATACGAATTGATCCCACCCTCTTCAAAAGGACTCAATTCATCCGGACTATTAAATCGCATCAATACCGGATTAAACGCCCGCGTTCCTTGCCCCAACAAATAATGCCCGGTCACCCGCTCCGGACACTCGCCATTGAACCCCGGCAAACGACTCAAGCCATCTTCCGCCGGCGCATGTCCGTAACTGGTGTAGCTGATCTGTTGCAAGAGCGTTTCGCTCAGAGCCAGCAGCGGTGAGTGAGCGTGGTCGGTGGCCAGCAACCGGGTTTCGCCGGCAGAGGTTTGCTGGGCCAGCGGTTGGGCGCCATGGCGCAGGATCCAGCGCTGCTCCTGGTCGTCCAGTTCGGTGACCAGATGCTGCTGTTGATAGAAACGCTGGGACGTTCCCGCGCGCACCAGACGGTCCAGCGGGTCGTAGAAATAGCGGCACAGAACCTCGAAGGATGAGCGTGACATGACCAGGTGCTCTTTGGTAATTGGCGCGTGTTTCAGCTTCGAAGATAGGTCGGGGGTTGTCTACTAGCAGAACTGATAGGTGTGGGGCTGGACATGCGCGGCGTCCTGAAGTTTTTCGCGAGCAGGCTCGCTCCTACAGTGGCGGTGTGTCGCGCACAAAATCTGCGTTCGACGCAAATCCCCTGTAGGAGCGAGCCTGCTCGCGAAGGCGACCTAACAGGCGCCACCGCACTCAAGCACTGACGTGATACGGATTCCGCGGATCATGGTTCCAGTCGAGGAACGGCTTGCCATTGTCCTTGGGCACCATCTCGATGCAGTCCTGTACCGGGCAGGTGATTTGGCACAGGTTGCAGCCCACGCATTCGTCGTCGATCACCTGGTACTTGTGGGTGCCATCGGCTTGTTTGAGGCTGGCCACGGCCTGGTGCGAGGTGTCTTCGCAGGCGATGTGGCAGCGGCCGCAGCCGATACAGGCCTGCTGGTCGATTTTCGCGATCACCTGGTAGTTGATGTCCAGGTACTTCCAGTCGGTGGTGTTGCCCACGGCGCGCCCGGAGAAGTCGGCGATGCTGCGGTAGCCCTGACTGTCCATCCAGCGTGACAGGCCGTCCTTCATGTCTTCGACAATGCGAAAACCATGCAGCATCGCTGCCGTGCACACCTGCACCGCGCCACTGCCCAGGGCGATGAATTCGGCGGCGTCGCGCCAACTGCCGATGCCGCCGATGCCGCAGATGGGCAGGCCCTGGGTCTGCGGATCGCGGGCGATTTCCGCGACCATGTTCAGCGCGATGGGTTTGACCGCCGAGCCGCAGTAGCCGCCGTGGGTGCTCTGGGTGCCGACAGTGGGCAGGGCGACCATGTGCTCGAGGTCGACACTGGTGATCGAGTTGATGGTGTTGATCAGCGACACCGCATCGGCGCCGCCTCTATGCGCCGCGCGGGCGGCAACGCGGATGTCGGTGATGTTCGGCGTGAGCTTGACGATCACCGGCAGCGAGCTATAGGTCTTGCACCAGCGGGTGACTTGCTCGACGTACTCCGGCACCTGGCCGACCGCCGCGCCCATGCCGCGTTCCGGCATGCCGTGGGGGCAACCGAAGTTCAGCTCGATGCCGTCGGCGCCGGTGGCTTCCACCAGCGGCAGGATGCTCTTCCACGACTCCTCGACGCAGGGCACCATCAGCGAGACGATCAGCGCCCGGTCCGGCCAGTCCTTTTTGACCTGGGTGATCTCGCGGAGGTTGATTTCCAGCGAGCGGTCGGTGATCAGCTCGATGTTGTTGATGCCCATGACCTCGCGGTTGGCGCCGAAATGCGCCGAGTAGCGCGACGAGACGTTGACCGCCGCCGGGTCCTCGCCGAGGGTTTTCCAGACCACGCCACCCCAGCCGGCCTCGTAGGCGCGGACCACGTTGTAGGCCTTGTCGGTGGGTGGCGCCGAGGCCAGCCAGAACGGATTGGGGGCCTTGATACCGGCGAAGACAATCGAGAGATCAGCCATTACGCAGCCTCCACATTGAGCATGAGTTGGGCATGGATCGCTTGCGCGGCCAGCTTGCCGTGTTGCACTGCTTGCACGGTGAGGTCCTGATCGAGGCTGGTGCAGTCACCGCCGGCGTAGACCCCGGGGATACTGGTGCGCATCTGTTCGTCGACCTGAATCCGGCCATTGCTGCGCTGCAGTTGAGCGGCCAGGGGATCGCTCAGCGCCTGGTCATCGAGGGCCTGGCCGATGGCTTTGAATATGGCGTCGGCGGCCAGTTCGAAGGTCTCGCCAGTGGTCACCAGCCGTCCGCCGTCCATACGAGTGCGGGCGAAGCGCATGCCGCGCACCTGGCCGTTACCGTCGAGCAGCACTGCCTCGGGCTGGGCCCAGGTCAGCAGCCGCACCTGGTTGGCCTTGGCGATGTCCTGTTCATGGCCGGTGGCGCCCATGTCCTCGACACCACGGCGATACACCAGGTTGACGTCGCGGGCGCCAAGGCGGGCCATTTGCACCGCCATGTCGATCGCCGTGTTGCCGGCGCCGAGGACGATGCAGTGCTCAGCCAGCGGCAGTTGGCTCAGGTCGTCGGCCTGGCGCAGTTCACGGATGAAATCGGTGGCCGCCAGCAGCCCCGGGGCATCTTCGTCGGCCAGGCCCAATTGTTTGCTGGCAGCCAGTCCAAGGCCGAGGAACACCGCGTCGAACTGTTGATGCAATTCGCTCAGGCTCAGGTTGTTGCCCAGTTGCTGACCATGGCGGATTTCGATGCCGCCGATCTGCAGCAGGAAGTCCACCTCGTGCTGGGCAAAGTCATCCACTAGTTTGTACTTGGCGATCCCGTACTCGTTGAGCCCGCCGGCTTTTCCCGCGCTTCGAAAATCACCACGTCGTGGCCGTGCATGGCGCAGCGGTGGGCGCAGGACAAGCCGGCGGGCCCGGCACCGATCACGGCAATGCGTTTGCCGGTGGCGGGCGCGCGCTGGAAGGGGTGCTCGCTGAAGTGTGCGTTGTCGACGGCGTAGCGCTGCAGCAGGCCGATCAGCACCGGCGCGCATTCCGCGGCGTTGTTGCGCACGCAGGCTTGCTGGCAGAGGATCTCGGTGGGGCAGACCCGGGCGCAGCTGCCGCCGAGGATGTTCGCCGAAAGGATTTTCTGCGCGGCGCCTTGGACGTTGTCCTGATGGATGTTGCGGATGAACGACGGGATGTCGATCTCGCTCGGACAGGCGTTGACGCAGGGCGCGTCGTAGCAGTACAGGCAACGCGAAGCCTCGACCTCGGCCTGGCGTTGGGTCAGGGGCGGCGCCAGGTCGGTGAAGTGGCCGGCGAGGGTGGCCGCATCCTCGAGGGGATGGGGCAAGTGGTTGAGGGTCGGGATCACGGTGGTGGCCTCACGGTTATTTGAGGTGCTGGCTCTTTTGGGCAGATATTTTTGTAGTGCGGCCATCGCTGGCAAGCCAGCTCCCACAGTTTGAAATTGAAATGCGATTCACTGTGGGAGCGGGCTCGCCCGCGATTAGCTATCTCAGCGTTTCACAGCAACCGGCTTGTTCAGCTCCGCCCGCTTGCTGAGCAAATCAAACACCGCCGGATACGCCGGCCGTTCGATGTAGCGCCCGGCGCCGCGCTCGGCCCGCAGGTCACCGTCGGCCCAGACCAGCTTGCCCTGGCTGATGGTGTGGCTGGGTACGCCGCGCACGGTCTTGCCTTCGAAGATGTTGAAGTCGACCTGCTGATGGTGAGTCTTGGCCGAGATCGTGCGGGTGCCCTCAGGGTCCCACAGCACCAGGTCGGCATCGGCGCCGACGCGAATCGCGCCTTTGCGTGGGTAGAGGTTGAAGATCTTCGCGGTGTGGGTGGAGGTCAGTACAACGAACTGCTGCATCGACAGACGCCCGGTGTTGACCCCTTCATCCCAGAGCACCGCCATGCGGTCCTCGATACCGGCGGTGCCGTTGGGGATCTTGCTGAAGTCGTCGCGGCCGGCGGCTTTCTGCTCGGCGCAGAAGCAGCAGTGGTCGGTGGCGGTGGTGTGCAGGTTGCCGGCCTGCAGGCCATGCCACAGCGCTTCCTGGTGACCGCGTGGACGGAACGGTGGGCTCATCACGTAACCGGCAGCGGTGTTCCAGTCGGGGTGCTGGTAGACGCTGTCGTCCAGCAGCAGATGCCCGGCGAGGACTTCGCCGTAGACCGGCTGGCCCTTGCTCCGGGCATAGGTGATTTCGTCCAGCGCTTCCTTGGTTGAGACGTGCACCAGGTACAGCGGTGTGCCCAGGGTCTCGGCGATGCGGATCGCCCGGCTGGCGGCTTCGCCTTCGACCTGGGAGGGTCGCGACAGCGGATGCGCCTCGGGGCCGGTCATGCCCTGGGCCATCAGTTTGCGTTGCAGGTGGAACACCAGCTCGCCGTTCTCCGCATGCACGGTGGGCACGGCGCCGAGTTCCAGGCAGCGTTCGAAACTGGCGACCAGGGTGTCGTCGGCCGCCATGATCGCGTTCTTGTAGGCCATGAAATGCTTGAAGCTGTTGACCCCGTGCTGGCTCACCAACTGGCCCATCTCTTCACGGACCTGCTCGCTCCACCAGGTCACCGCCACATGAAAGCCGTAGTCGGAGGCGGATTTTTCCGCCCAGCCGCGCCATTGATGAAAGGCTTCCAGCAAGGACTGCTGCGGATTGGGAATCACGAAATCGATGATCGAAGTGGTGCCACCGGCCAGGCCGGCTGCCGTGCCGCTGAAAAAGTCTTCGCTGGCCACGGTGCCCATGAAGGGCAGTTGCATGTGGGTGTGGGGGTCGATGCCGCCGGGCATCAGGTATTGGCCGCTGCCGTCGAGCACTTCACAGTCTGCGGGAACATCAAGGTTGTCACCGATGGCGGCGATCACTCCACCGTTGCACAGAACATCGGCGCGATAACTTTCATCATGGGTAATAACGGTGGCGCCACGGATCAACAGAGACATTCCGAGTTCCTCGCAGGCAAGACCGGCTTATGCCGGTTCTAAGTGTTTTTATATGAGGCAGGCTGCGTTGGTTATATTCCTGTCAGCGCTGTCAGGATTAAACGCTAGCTGGTGATATCAGATTGAGCAAGAATATTTTTTATAAGCTTATAGCTTGATTAACTATATGATTTTAAATGATTAATAATGAAAATCCGCAATTTGGTGCAGTCCCTCACCAATTTGACGCACTTGACAGGATCCAAATATGGTCAAGATTTTCCATGTGCAATCAGCTATTTGCGGTAAGTCCGTGGCGCACGGAAAAATCGCCTATAAATAAAGCGCACCAGTTTGGATCCTGGCAGTTCCGATAGTCTGACCGGCATTTAGCCTGAGTGCCCGGTCAAGCAGTCGCAGGAGGATCGACCGTAGATATAAAAGTTACCGATATCAGTTGTTTACATGGATTTTACCGAGCCGTTGCAAGCGTCAACGGAGCCTGCGGCACAGTTATTGAAAGCCGCCGCTGGCACCTTGGCCGGTCGGTAAATGTTGTCAGTTCTCCGGCCATCGTCAGGCCAGCGGATCCGCCGCTGGCCAGCCCGATGAGCACAATAATCAGAACAGTGGAGCGGCCATGCAACAGAACAGATCGCACGTCACCGAGCGCGACGGACTCTACGAACTCGAGGCCGCCAGCGACGTCCTCGACAGCCCCCGATACAACCACGACATTGCCCCGACCAAAGTCCACGAGCGCACCTGGAACAAGTGGCACATCACCGCGCTGTGGGTCGGCATGTCGATCTGCGTACCGACCTATACCCTTGGCGGCGTGCTCACGGCCTATTTCGGCCTGAGCGTCGGCGAAGCGTTGATGGCGATTTTGCTGGCCAACGTCATCGTGCTGATCCCGCTGACGCTCAACGCCTTTGCCGGCACCAAGTACGGGATTCCGTTTCCGGTGTTGCTGCGTTCGTCCTTCGGGGTGATCGGCTCCAACGTACCCTGTCTGATTCGCGCCTTGGTAGCCTGCGGCTGGTTCGGTATCCAGACCATGTTCGGCGGGCTGGCGATCCACCTGTTTCTCGGCTCTATGTCCGCAGACTGGAAAGCCCTGGGCGGCACCGGTGAGGTGATCGGCTTTATGCTGTTCTGGGCGCTGAACCTGTGGGTGGTGCTGCGCGGCGCCGAATCCATCAAGTGGCTGGAAACCCTGTCGGCGCCGCTGCTGGTACTGGTGGGCCTGGGCCTGCTGGTGTGGGCGATGCCCAATGTGTCGCTGACCGAACTCATGGCCCAGCCGCCGAAACGGCCCGAGGGCGCCAGCCTGTGGGGTTACTTCTTCGCCGGCCTGACCGCGATGGTCGGGTTCTGGGCCACGCTGTCGTTGAACATTCCGGACTTCAGCCGCTATGCGAAAAGCCAGAAGGACCAGATTGTCGGGCAGATCATGGGCCTGCCGCTGACCATGTTCCTGTTCGCCGCCCTCGGCGTGGTGATGACCGCCGCCTCGGAAAAACTGGTGGGGGTGACCGTCTCCGATCCGGTGTCGCTGATCGGCCATATCCAGAGCCCGGTCTGGGTTGCGCTGGCCATGGCGCTGATCATTATCGCCACTTTGTCCACCAACACCGCGGCCAACATCGTCTCGCCGACTAACGACTTCCAGAACCTCGCACCGAAGCTGATCAACCGTACCAAGGCGGTGATGCTCACCGGTCTGGTGGGTTTGTTACTGATGGGTCATGAGCTGCTGAAAAAGCTCGGCTGGATCGTCTCCGAGATCAGCCTCGAATCGGTCTACTCCAACTGGCTGCTGGGCTACTCGAGCCTGCTGGGGCCGATCGCCGGGATCATGGTGGTGGACTATTTCCTGATCCGCAAACAGCAGCTTGATCTCGCCGGCCTGTACCGCGACGACGTCTATCCGGCGTGGAACTGGTACGGCTTCATTGCCTTCGCGGTGCCAGTGGCGTTGACCCTGCTGTCCCTGGGCAGTGACGTATTCAACTGGTTCTACAGCTACGGCTGGTTCACCGGCTCAGCCTTGGGCGGCTTGATTTATTACGGACTGTGCTCGATGCGCAGTAACCCTTCCGTGGCCAAGTCTGCTGCGTGACGGATGGCCTCTTCGCGAGCAGGCTCGCTCCCACAAGGGCGATGTATTTCCCTGTGGGTGCAGCCCGGGCGGCGCTCCGCTGCTCGCGAAGAGGGCCTCACATTCACCCCAGATCCACCTGAACAACCCCATAAGAACAACCCCGAGGAGATCACCATGAACGCGGCCGTCGACGTTCTGCAGTCCAGCCACCCGCACATCAACCGCGACCGCTTGTGGCAGTCACTCATGGACCTGGCCAGGCTCGGCGCCACGGTCAAGGGCGGCGTCTGCCGCCTGGCGCTGACCGACCTCGATCGCCAGGCTCGGGACATTTTCGTGGGCTGGTGCGAGGAGGCCGGCTGCACGGTCAGCGTCGACGCCGTGGGCAACATCTTCGCCCGCCGCCCCGGACGCAATTCCGACTTGCCGCCGGTCATGACCGGCAGTCACATCGACACACAGCCCACCGGCGGCAAGTTCGACGGCTGTTTCGGCGTGCTGGCCGGGGTCGAGGTACTGCGGACCCTGAATGACCTCGGCGTGCAGACCGAGGCACCGCTGGAGGTGGTGGTCTGGACCAACGAAGAAGGCTCGCGCTTCGCCCCGTGCATGATGGGCTCCGGGGTGTTCGCCGAGAAATTCACCCTGGAGGAGACCCTGGCCAAGGTCGACGCCGAGGGCGTGACGGTGGGGGAGGCACTCAACGCCATTGGTTATGCCGGTCCGCGTAAAGTCAGCGGCCACAAAGTCGGTGCCTACTTTGAGGCGCATATCGAACAAGGGCCGATTCTCGAGGACGAGCACAAGACCATCGGCGTCGTCATGGGCGCGCTCGGACAGAAGTGGTTCGACCTCAAGCTGCGCGGGGTCGAAGCCCATGCCGGACCTACCCCGATGCACCTGCGCAAGGATGCTTTGGTGGGGGCGGCGGTGATTGTCGGTGCGGTGAATCGCGCGGCGTTGGGGCATCAGCCCCATGCCTGCGGCACCGTCGGTTGCCTTCAGGCCTACCCCGGCTCACGCAACGTGATCCCGGGCGAGGTGCGCATGACTCTGGATTTCCGTCATCTGCAACCGGAGCGTCTGGATTCGATGATCGCCGAGGTCCGTCAAGTCATCGAAACCACCTGCCAGGAGCACGGCCTGACTTACGAATTGACGCCCACCGCCGATTTCCCACCGCTGTACTTCCATCAGGACTGTGTCGAGGCGGTTCGCGGGGCGGCGCAAGGCTTGGGCTTGTCGCACATGGACATCGTCAGCGGCGCAGGGCATGACGCAATCTTCCTCGCGGAACTGGGCCCGGCGGGGATGATATTTGTGCCTTGTGAAGGGGGGATCAGCCACAACGAAATCGAGAATGCCGCACCGGATGACCTGGCGGCCGGGTGTGCGGTGTTGTTGCGGGCGATGGTGGCGGCGTCGGCGACGGTGGCCGGGCAGATTCAATAATCAACCTGTAGGAGCGAGCCTGCTCGCGAAGGTCTCAAGGACACCGCGTAAACCAGAATCTACGCGTTATCGTTGACGTTCTTCGCGAGCAGGCTCGCTCCTACAGTAATGCAACCAAGCCCGAAGATTATTCTTCGATGTTACCCATCGCAGTGGTGTTGAAACCACCGTCTACGTACATGATTTCACCGCTGATGCCCGACGCCAGGTCGGAGCACAGGAAGGCGCCGGCGTTGCCGACTTCGTCGATGGTGACGTTGCGACGCAGCGGGGTTTGCGCTTCGTTTGCGGCCAGCATCTTGCGGAAGTTCTTGATGCCGGAAGCCGCCAGGGTACGGATCGGGCCAGCCGATACGCAGTTCACGCGGGTGCCGTCCGGGCCCAGGGAGCCGGCCAGGTAACGCACGCCAGCTTCCAGGGAAGCCTTGGCCATGCCCATGACGTTGTAGTTCGGCATGGTGCGCTCGGCGCCCAGGTACGACAGGGTCAGCAGGCTGCCGTTGCGGCCTTTCATCATTTCGCGACCGGCCTTGGCCAGGGCCACGAAGCTGTAGGCGCTGATGTCGTGGGCAATGCGGAAACCGTCACGGGTGGTGGCTTCGGTGAAGTCGCCGTCCAGTTGGTCGCCCGGGGCGAAGCCGACGGAGTGCACGATGCAGTCCAGGCCGTCCCACTTCTGGCTCAGGGCTTCGAAGACCTTGGCGATTTCTTCGTCGCTGGCCACGTCGCACGGGAAGCACAGCTCAGGGCTCGAACCCCAGCCTTGTGCGAACTCTTCGACACGACCCTTGAGTTTGTCGTTCTGATAAGTGAAGGCAAGCTCAGCGCCCTCGCGATGCATGGCGGCAGCGATGCCGGATGCGATGGACAGCTTGCTGGCGACACCGACGATCAGTACGCGCTTACCGGCGAGAAAACCCATGTGTTGCTCCTCATTCAGGTTATTCGGCTGTTGCTGGGGCCAGGAAAGCGGCCTCCAGCAACTGCTGGGTATAGGGATGTTGCGGTGCGGCAAAGATAGCTTGCGCAGCACCTTGTTCGACCACTTGGCCATGCTTGACCACCATCAACTGGTGGCTCAGCGCTTTCACCACAGCCAGGTCATGGCTGATGAACAGATACGTCAGGTTGTACTTGCTCTGCAGTCTGCGCAGCAGTTCAACCACTTGGCGTTGCACGGTGCGGTCGAGGGCCGAAGTCGGCTCGTCCAGCAAAATCAACGCCGGTTTTAGCACTAATGCCCGGGCAATGGCGATTCTTTGCCGTTGCCCCCCGGAAAATTCGTGAGGGTAGCGATGCCGGGTGTCCGGATCCAGGCCTACTTCCTCGAGCGCGGCAATAATAGCCTGCTCTTGCTCGGCTTCGGTGCCGATCTTGTGAATGCGCAGGCCTTCGCCGACGATCTGGCTCACGCACATGCGTGGGCTCAGGCTGCCGAAGGGGTCCTGGAACACCACCTGCATCTCCCGCCGCAGCGGCCTGACCTGTTGTTGCGTCAGGCTGTCCAGCGGTTTGCCCTCAAAACGGATCGCGCCCTTGCTGGCAATCAAACGCAAAATCGCCAGGCCCAGCGTCGACTTGCCCGAACCACTCTCGCCGACAATGCCCAGGGTCTGGCCCTGGGGCAGGCTGAAGTTGATTCCGTCCACCGCCTTCACGTAATCGACGGTGGTGCGCATAAAGCCTTTCTTGATCGGGAACCAGACTTTCAGGTCCTCGACTTGCAGCAGCGGTGGGCCGATTTCATTGCTGGCCGGCCGTCCGCTGGGCTCCGCTGCCAGCAGTTCGCGGGTGTACGGATGCTGTGGCGCGCGAAACAATTCCTCACACGATGCCTGTTCGACGATGCAACCGCGCTGCATGACACATACCCGATGCGCAATTCTTTGCACCAGGTTCAAATCGTGGCTGATCAGCAGCAGGGACATGCCCAGGCGCGCCTGCAAATCCTTGAGCAAATCGAGGATTTTCAGCTGCACAGTGACGTCCAGCGCGGTGGTCGGTTCGTCGGCGATCAGCAGTTCCGGCTCGTTGGCCAGGGCCATGGCAATCATCACCCGTTGCCGCTGGCCGCCGGACAATTCGTGGGGCAGGGCCTTGAGGCGCTTGTGCGGCTCGGGGATGCCCACCAGTTCCAGCAGCTCAAGGGTGCGCTGGGTCGCAACTTTGCCGGTCAGGCCCTTGTGGATTCCCAGCACCTCGTTGATCTGCTTCTCGATCGAGTGCAGCGGGTTCAGCGAGGTCATCGGCTCCTGGAAAATCATCGCGATGCGGTTGCCGCGAATGTGTCGGATGGTTTTCTCTTTCAGGCTCAGCAGATCATGCCCGGAGTAGTTGATGCTGCCACTGGGGTGGCTGGCCATAGGGTAGGGCAGCAAGCGCAGGATCGAATGCGCGGTGACCGACTTGCCCGAACCGCTTTCGCCCACCAGGGCCAGGGTTTCCCCGCGCTTGATGTCGAAACTGACACCCTCGACCACGCGATGCCGGCGGTCGCCGATGCCAAACTCGACGCTGAGGTCGCGCACTTCGATCAGATTGTCCTGATTCATTTCACTTCCTCGGGTCGAAGGCATCGCGAGCGGACTCGCCGATAAACACCAGCAGGCTCAACATCACCGCCAGCACGGCAAAGGCGCTGATGCCCAGCCACGGCGCCTGCAGGTTGGATTTGCCCTGGGACACCAGCTCGCCCAGGGACGCGCTGCCCGCTGGAAGGCCGAAGCCGAGGAAGTCGAGGGCGGTCAGGGTGCCGATGGCGCCGGTGAGGATGAACGGCATGAAGGTCATGGTCGAGACCATGGCGTTGGGCAGGATATGGCGGAACATGATCGCGCCGTTCTGCATGCCCAGCGCCCGCGCAGCACGCACGTATTCCAGGTTGCGGCCGCGCAAAAACTCCGCACGGACCACGTCCACCAGGCTCATCCACGAGAACAGCAGCATGATCCCCAGCAGCCACCAGAAGTTGGGCTGCACGAAGCTGGCGAGAATGATCAGCAGGTACAGCACCGGCAAGCCCGACCAGATTTCCAGGAAGCGCTGCCCGGCGAGGTCGACCCAGCCGCCATAAAAGCCCTGCAGCGCGCCGGCAATCACCCCGATGATCGAACTGAGGACGGTCAGCGTCAGGGCAAACAGCACCGACACCCGGAAACCGTAGATCACCCGGGCCAGCACGTCACGGCCCTGGTCGTCGGTGCCCAGCAGGTTATCCGCCGAGGGCGGCGCGGGAGCCGGGACTTTCAGGTCGTAGTTGATGCTCTGGTAGCTGAACGGGATCGGCGCCCACAGGGTCCAGGCGTCCTTGGCCTTGAGCAGCTCGCGGATGTACGGGCTCTTGTAGTTGGCTTCCAGCGGGAATTCGCCGCCGAAGGTTGTCTCCGGGTAGCGCTTGAGCGCCGGGAAGTACCATTCGCCGTCGTAGTGCACGGCCAGCGGCTTGTCGTTGGCGATCAGCTCGGCACCGAGGCTCAGGCCAAACAGCACGAGGAAGATCCACAGCGACCACCAGCCGCGCTTGTTGGCCTTGAACAGCTCGAAACGGCGTCGATTGAGAGGGGAAAGGTTCATCTCAATGCTCCCGGGTTTCGAAGTCGATGCGTGGGTCGACCAGGGTGTAGGTCAGGTCGCCGATCAGTTTTACCACCAGCCCCAGCAACGTGAAGATGAACAGGGTGCCGAAGACCACCGGGTAATCGCGGTTGATCGCCGCCTCGAAGCTCATCAGGCCGAGGCCGTCGAGGGAGAAGATCACTTCCACCAGCAGCGATCCGGTGAAGAAAATCCCGATGAAGGCCGAGGGGAAGCCGGCGATCACCAGCAGCATGGCGTTGCGGAACACGTGGCCGTAAAGCACCCGATGGCGGGTGAGGCCCTTGGCCTTGGCAGTGACCACGTACTGCTTGTTGATCTCGTCGAGGAAGCTGTTCTTGGTCAGCAGGGTCATGGTCGCGAAGTTGCCGATCACCAGGGCGGTCACCGGCAGCGCCAGGTGCCAGAAGTAGTCGAGAATCTTGCCGCCCAGGCTCAGTTCATCGAAGTTGTTCGAGGTCAGGCCGCGCAAGGGAAACCAGTCGAGGTAGCTGCCGCCGGCGAACACCACGATCAGCAGGATGGCGAACAGGAACGCCGGGATCGCGTAGCCGACGATGATCGCCGAACTGGTCCAGACGTCAAAATGGCTGCCGTGTCGCGTGGCCTTGGCGATCCCCAGGGGGATCGACACCAGGTACATGATCAGGGTGCTCCACAAGCCGAGGGAGATCGACACCGGCATCTTCTCCTTGATCAGGTCGATGACCTTGGCATCGCGGAAGAAGCTGTCGCCGAAATCCAGGCGCGCGTAGTTCTTGATCATGATCCACAAGCGTTCCGGCGCCGACTTGTCGAAGCCGTACATTTGCTCGATTTCCTTGATCAGTGCCGGGTCCAGGCCCTGGGCGCCGCGATAGCTGGAGCCGGCCACCGAGACTTCGGCACCGCCCCCGGCAATCCGGCTGGTGGCGCCTTCAAAGCCTTCGAGCTTGGCGATCATCTGTTCCACCGGGCCACCGGGCGCGGCCTGGATGATCACGAAGTTGATCAGCAGGATGCCGAACAGGGTGGGAATGATCAGCAGCAGTCGCCGTAATATGTAGGCCAGCATCTTATTGCTCCACGGCCGCAGGCTCGGCTTGCTCTTGGTTCAACACCTCGATCGCCGGCTTGGCGTCGGGTTTGATCCACCAGGTGTTGATGCCGATGTCGAAGGTCGGCGAAACCTTGGGGTGGCCGATGTGATTCCAGTAGGCCACGCGCCAGGTCTTGATGTGCCAGTTGGGGATCACGTAATAGCCCCATTGCAGCACTCTGTCGAGGGCGCGGGCGTGGGCCACCAGGCTGTTGCGCGAGTCGGCGTTGATCAGCCCCTCCACCAACTGGTCGATGGCCGGGTCCTTGAGGCCGATGTAATTGCGGCTGCCGGGCTTGTCGGCGCTTTCCGATTTCCAGAATTCACGCTGTTCGTTGCCCGGCGAACTGGACTGCGGGAAGCCGCCGACCACCATGTCGAAGTCCCGAGAACGCACACGGTTGATGTACTGCGAGACGTCGACCCGGCGAATTTCCAGGTCGATCCCGAGGTCGCTGAGGTTGCGTTTGAACGGCAGCAGCACCCGCTCGAACTCGGTCTGCGCCAGCAGGAATTCGATCTTCACCGGTTTGCCGCTGGTGTCGACCATCTTGTCGTCGACGATGCGCCAACCGGCTTCCTGCAGCAGTTGATAGGCCTGACGCTGCTGGGCGCGGATCATGCCGCTGGCATCACTCAACGGGTTGGCGAAGGCCTCAGTGAACACTTGCTCGGGAATCTTGCCGCGCAGGGGTTCGAGGATCTTCAGCTGCGCTTCATCCGGCAGCCCGGTGGCGGCCATTTCCGAGTTTTCGAAGTAACTCCGGGTGCGGGTGTAGGCACCGTTGAACAGCTGTTTGTTGGTCCACTCGAAGTCCAGCAGCAGACTCAGGGCCTGACGCACTCGCACGTCCTGGAACAGCGGCCGGCGCAGGTTGAAGACAAACCCCTGCATGCCGGTGGAGTTGCCGTTGACGATCTGTTCCTTGATCAGTCGACCTTCACTGACCGCCGGAATGTTGTAGGCGTTGGCCCAGTTTTTCGCGGAAATTTCCAGCCAGTAATCGAACTGGCCAGCTTTGAGAGCTTCCAGGGCGACGGTGTTGTCGCGGAAATAGTCGGTGCTCATCACATCGAAGTTGTAGAAGCCGCGGTTGATCGGCAGGTCCTTGCCCCAGTAGTCCTTGACCCGTTCGTAACGGATCGAACGCCCGGCCTTGACCTCGCTGACCTTGTACGGCCCGCTGCCCAACGGCGCTTCGAGGTTGCCCTTGGTGAAGTCGCGGTTTTCCCACCAGTGCTTGGGCAGCACGGGCAATTGGCCGATGATCAGCGGCAACTCGCGATTGTTGTTGTGCTTGAAGGTGAACAGCACCCGCAGCGGGTCTTCGGCGACCACCTGGTCGACATCGCCGTAATAGCCGCGATACAGCGGAGCGCCACTTTTCATCAGGGTCTGGAAGCTGAACACCACGTCTTCGGCACGCACCGGATGGCCGTCATGGAAGCGCGCCTCAGGGCGCAGGTAGTAGCGCACCCAGCTGTTGTCCGGGGCTTTCTCGATTTTGCTGGCGATCAGCCCGTATTCGGTGAAAGGTTCGTCCAGGCTTTGCCGCGCCAGGGTGTCGTAGATCAGGTCGGTGTCGTTGGCTGGCACGCCTTTGCTGATGAAGGGGTTGAGGCTGTCGAAGCTGCCGAAGCCGGCCTGGCGGAAGGTCCCGCCTTTGGGCGCGTCCGGATTGACGTAATCGAAGTGTTTGAAATTCGCCGGGTACTTGGGCGGTTCGTCGTACAGGGTCAAGGCATGTTGCGGCGCCGCGTGGGCGATACAGGCCACACCCGCGAGGAGCAGGCCGAGGAGGGTACGCACAGGCATCATTGAGCTTTCTCCGAAGTCTTCAGCCACCACGCATTCAGGCCCAGGGTGTAGGGCGGCGTGGTCACGAAGGCGAACCGGTTACGGTACGCCAGGCGGTGATAATTGATGTACCAATTGGGAATGATGTAGTGCTGCCACAGCAGCACCCGGTCCAGCGCCTTGCCGGCGGCCAGTTGTTCATCGCGGGACTGGGCCGCGAGTAACTGTTCCAGCAGGTGATCGACCACCGGGTTGGCGACGCCGGCGTAGTTTTTGCTGCCCTTGACCGCGACCTGGCTCGAATGGAAGTACTGCCACTGCTCGAGTCCGGGGCTGAGGGTCTGGTCGAGGGTCATGAGGATCATGTCGAAGTCGAACTGGTCCAGGCGCTGCTTGTACTGGGCGCGGTCGACCGTGCGCAGGCGCGCATCGATGCCGATGCTGGCGAGGTTTTCCGCGTAGGGCTGGAGAATCCGTTCGAGGTTCGGATTGACCAGCAGGATCTCCAGACGCAACGGCTGGCCGGCGGCGTTCTGCAGGCGCTGGCCGTTGAGCTTCCAGCCCGCTTCGGCCAGCAGGCCGAGGGCCTGGCGCAGGGTCTCGCGGGGAATCCCGCGGCCTTCGGTGCGCGACAGACTGAACGGCTCGGTAAACAGCTTGGCGGACAATTGTTCGCGATAGGGCGAGAGCATCAGCCATTCGTGACCGACCGGCAGGCCGTTGGCAGAGAATTCGCTGTTGGGGTAGTAACTCATGGCCCGCTGATAGGCGCCGCTGAACAGGGTGCGGTTGGTCCACTCAAAGTCGAACATCAGGCCCAGGGCCTGGCGCACCTTGGCGTCGGCGAAGGTGCTGCGCCGGGTGTTCATGAACAGGCCCTGGGTCTGGGTCGGGATCTGGTGCTTGATCTGCGCCTTGATCACTTCGCCCCGGCGCACCGCAGGGAAGTTGTAGCCATTGGCCCAGTTCTTCGCCTGGTGCTCGATGTAGATATCGAATTCGTTGGCCTTGAAGGCTTCGAAGGCGACATCGCTGTCACGGTAGAACTCGACCTCGACCTTGTCATAGTTGTATTTGCCGCGATTGACCGGCAGGTCCTTGCCCCAGTAGTCCTTGACCCGTTCGAACTGCAGTTGCCGACCCGGCTGAACCTGAGTGATGCGGTACGGCCCGCTGCCCAGCGGCGGCTCGAAGGTGGTGGCCTTGAAGTCGCGACCTTTCCAGTAGTGTTGCGGCAGGACCGGCAGCTCGCCCAGGCGCAGGATCAGCAGCGGGTTGCCGGCGCGCTTGAAGACGAAGCGGATGCGCAACGGGTTGAGGATGTCGACCCGTTGCACTTCCTGCAGGCTGGTGCGGTAGCGCGGGTGGCCTTCCTTGAGCAGCAAGCGATAGGAAAAAGCCACGTCGTAGGCGGTGATGGCTTTGCCGTCGTGGAAGCGCGCCTCGGGGCGCAGGTTGAACACCACCCAGCTGCGGTCCTCGCTGTATTCCACGGATTGTGCGATCAGGCCGTAGCTCGACGCCGGCTCGTCACCGGAGGGCGCGTATTGGCCGGTGCCGACCATCAGCGGCTCATTCAGCTCGTTGATGCCGTATTGCAGGAAATTGGGCGTGGCAACCGGGCTGGTGCCCTTGAAGGTGTAGGGGTTGAGGGTGTCGAACGTGCCGAATGCCATCAAGCGCAAGGTGCCGCCCTTGGGCGCTTGCGGGTTCACCCAGTCGAAGTGGGTAAAGCGGGCCGGATACTTGAGTGTGCCGAACTGCGCATAACCGTGGCTTTCGCTGAGGGTTGCGCTTGCGGGAAAGCTCAAGGCCAGGCTGATCAGCAGGAGGGGCAAGACAGGCTTCAAGTCAGGGGTTCGATCCAGGCGGCTTGGGCTACATGGTTCGTACAGTAACAGCTTGTCTTGACAGGAAAAAGCCGGGGGAGGGGTTGTTCAAATCCCAAGCTGCAATGGTTTGTACCGGTGTTATGAGTGGCACGGTCATCTGTAGGAGCTGGCTTGCCAGCGAATAGGGCGTGTCAGCCACCGATGATGTCGGCTATCCCACCGCCTTCGCCAGCAAGCTGGCTCCTACAGGTCTTGTGTCGAGCAGGCCATCCCTCAGCGCGGCGAGGAGACGGTGAGCAGTTGCCCCGGCTTCAATGCCTGGCCAACCCGCGGATTCCAGCGCTTGAGGTGTTGCATCTCGACATTGAAGCGTTTGGCGACCATGTACAGCGAGTCACCGCGCTGGACCTTGTACTTCGTCTGCTTCTTGCTGTTGGCGGCGAGGGTCGTGGTGGTGCGGCCGCTGCTGCGGCGGGTGTCCTGCATGACCAGGGTCTGGCCAGCCTTGAGGTGCTTGCCGCTGAGGTTGTTCCAGCGCTGCAGGTCTTTGACGTCAACCTTGTTGGCCTTGGCGATGGCGGTCAGGTTGTCGCCACGCTTGACCCGATAACTGCGCTTGGCACCGGCAATCACCGGGCTGTCGGCGCCGTCGAACACCGGCTTGAGCGGGCGCTTGCTGATCAGCTCTTCAGGCTTCATGGTCGACAGGCTGGCGGTCAGCAACTGCGCCTTGGAGGTGGGCACCAGCAAATGCTGGGGGCCGTCGATGGTGGTGCGTTGCTTGAAGGCCGGGTTGAGCTGGAACAACTCGTCTTCGTCGATGTTGGCCACCGCGGCAACCTTGGACAGGTCCATGCGCTGGTTGATTTCGACGACTTCGAAGTAGGGTTCGTTGGCGATCGGGTTGAGGTTGACGCCGTAGGCTTGCGGGGTGATCACTACCTGGGACAGGGCGAGCAACTTGGGTACGTAGGCCTGGGTTTCCGCCGGCAGTGGCAGGTTCCAGTAGTCGGTGGGCAGACCGAGCTTTTCGTTGCGCTCGATGGCCCGGCTGACAGTACCTTCGCCGGCGTTGTAGGCGGCCAGGGCCAGCAGCCAGTCACCGTTGAACATGTCGTGCAGCTTGGTCAGGTAGTCCAGGGCTGCGGTGGTCGAAGCGGTGATGTCGCGACGACCATCATAGAAACGGGTCTGGCGCAGGTTGAAGTAACGCCCGGTGGACGGAATGAACTGCCACAGGCCCACAGCATTGGCCGGTGAATAGGCCAGTGGGTTGTAGGAGCTTTCAATTACTGGCAGCAGCGCCAGTTCCAGCGGCATGTTGCGTTCTTCGAGGCGCTCGACGATGTAATGGATGTACAGGCTGCCGCGCTCGCCGGCGCTTTCCAGGTAGGAAGGATTACTGGCGAACCACAGGCGCTGTTGCTCGATGCGTGGGTTGACGCCCAGGCCGTCCTGTAGTTGGAAGCCCTGGCGCATGCGCTCCCAGACATCCTGTGGAATCTCTGGCGTGGGTTTTTCGCTGAGCCAGATCGGCTTCTGCTTGGCGCGGGTGGCCAGGGTGTGGGCCGCATCGGTTTGCGGCACTTGACCGGTGCTGCTGCAGCCCGCCAGGGTGGCGGACACAGCCACCGCGATGGCTTGAGCCAGGCGGGTCAATGCGTCTGATTTGATGGATTTACGTATAGATGACGACATTGGCTGGAAGTAAGTTCCGGGCAAAAATGTCGGGCGATTCTAGAAAGGGCACCCGGTGCGGTCAACCTTTGAGAATCTTTCGACCTATGCTCGCCCTGTTTAGAACCTATCTTTCCAAGCCCGAAGTGCCGCAAAAACCTCACTCGGCGCCCGGTCTTTGGGGTCACTCCGTTCGTCTAATATTTCTTTAACAGATGTTTCTCCGGTGCGCAGAAAAGGATTTGTCAGCTTTTCCAGCGCCAGATTTGACGGCAGGCTGATCTGCCCCGACTCGCGTAACTGCGAGACGTTCTTGAATCGTTCGGCAATGTCCGGATTGTTCGGTTCGACAGCAACGGCAAAGCGCAGGTTGCTCAGGGTGTACTCGTGGGTGCAATACACTAGCGTCTGGTCCGGCAAGGCGGCGAGCCGGCTGAGGGAGTGATGCATCTGCTGTGGCGTGCCTTCGAACAGGCGGCCGCAACCGGCGGCGAACAGGGTGTCGCCACTGAACAACACGCCCGGGGTGTAGAAGGCGATGTGGCCGAGGGTGTGACCCGGCACCGCATACACGTCGAAGGTATGACCGAGTACGCTGATCTGGTCGTTATCCTTGAGCGCTACGTCGCGCCCCGGGATGGTTTCGCTGGCAGGGCCGAAGACCTTGGCGCCGGTGGCCTGCTTGAGGGTTTCGACGCCGCCGACGTGGTCATGGTGATGGTGGGTCACCAGGATATCGCTGAGGGTCCAGTCGGGATTTTCAGCCAGCCAGGCCAGGACCGGCGTGGCATCGCCCGGATCGACTACGGCGCAGCGGCGAGTTGCTTCATCTTGTAACAACCAGATGTAGTTGTCGGTGAAGGCGGGCAGGGCACGGATAGGTATCATTACGGAATTCGCCAAGCGGAATACATTGGCGCATCTTAGAGCTTCCTGGCGAGTTGGAGAATGCAATGACCGATAAAGCGTTCGCGCAGGCCGATCCGCAGTGGCTGGAATTGATCGGCGCCGCCCGCGAGTGGCTGTCCGGGCCCATCGGCCAGTTTCTGCTGGATGAAGAGCGGCGCATGCTCGAAGACGAACTCGGGCGCTTCTTCGGCGGCTACCTGGTGCATTACGGGCCCTCGGCCGAAACCCCGCCCAACGCCCCGCAGGTGCAACGCAATGTGCGCCTCGGTGCGCCGTTGCCGGGGGTGGAGATTGTCTGCGAAGAACAGGCCTGGCCAATCAGCGAGCATGCCGCCGATGTGGTGGTGATGCAGCACGGCCTGGATTTCTGCCTGTCACCCCACGGCCTGCTGCGCGAGGCCGCGAGTGCCGTGCGCCCTGGCGGGCATTTACTAATTGTCGGGATCAACCCCTGGAGCAGTTGGGGCATGCGCCATGTGTTCGCCTCTGACGGGATGCGCAAGGCGCGCTGCATTTCGCCGTCGCGGGTCGCCGATTGGCTCAACCTGCTGGGCTTCGCGCTGGAGAAACGCCGCTTCGGGTGCTATCGTCCGCCGCTCGCGTCTGCTGCCTGGCAAACTCGTTTGGCCGGTTGGGAGCGCAGGGCGGGTAACTGGCAACTGTCGGGCGGCGGCTTCTATCTATTGGTCGCGCGCAAGATCGTCGTCGGCCTGCGTCCGGTGCGCCAGGTCCGCCGTGAACCGATGGGCAAGCTGATCCCGCTGCCGATGGCCAAGGTCAATCGGCGCGACAGCAAGCCGTAACCCCCTTCCTTATTACTACGGCCGGGTTCGCCCGGCCTTGGTATTGTCGACCGCGGTCGACAAGCCACCGACTTATTTCTGGATAGATTGCATGAGCGATAGCGTAGAACTCTTCACCGATGGCGCCTGCAAGGGCAACCCCGGCCCCGGCGGCTGGGGCGCATTGCTGGTGTGCAAGGGCGTGGAAAAGGAACTCTGGGGCGGCGAAGCCAACACCACCAATAACCGCATGGAGTTGATGGGGGCGATTCGTGGCCTGGAAGAGCTCAAGCGTCCCTGCGACGTGCTGCTGGTGACTGACTCGCAGTACGTGATGAAGGGCATCAACGAGTGGATGGTCAACTGGAAAAAACGTGGCTGGAAAACCGCGGCCAAGGAACCAGTAAAAAATGCCGACCTGTGGATGCAACTGGACGAACAGGTCAATCGCCACAACGTGACCTGGAAGTGGGTGCGCGGGCACATCGGCCACCCGGGCAACGAGCGCGCCGACCAGCTAGCCAACCGCGGCGTCGATGATGTGCGCGGTTACAAGCAGGCCTGATCGGCTGAAAAGCTGCGCAATTCGTCGATCAACCGCAAACAGTGGTTCAACCCCGGTGATACATCGCCAATTCGCTGACTGAGAATGATCGGCGAGGTGGCGTTGTTTTCCAGCACCGGAGTGAAGCCGATGTCGTCGCGGTGCAGCAATTGCACCGAGGCCGGCACCAGGGTCACGCCGATCCCCGCACCCACCAGACCGATCGCCGTCTGCAGTTCGTTGGTCCACTGCGCCACCTTGATACTCACCCCGTATGACTCGAACAATCCGATCACATGGTCGGCGTAGCTCGGCCGTGGGTTGCCGGGATACAGCACGAAAGGCTCGTTGGCCAGTTCGCTGAGGCTGATGGGCCGCGCCAGCAGCGGATGGCCGGCGGGCAGGGCGGCGACCAGGCGGTCTTCGTTGAGCACGGTCTGGATGATCGCCGGGTCATCGATGCGAATCCGCCCGAAACCGACATCGATCCGACCCGCCTTGAGCGCTTGTACCTGTTGCAGGGTGGTCATTTCCGACAAGCCCAGTTCCAGTTCCAGCGCGTCATTGCTACGCAGGCGCCTGATCAATTCGGGCAGCACGCCGTAGAGCGTCGAAGGCGCAAAACCGATGCCGAGCCAGGTTTTTTCGCCCAAGCCGATGCGTCGGGTGTTGTCGCAGACTTTGTGCAGCTGCTCCAGCAGCGCCGTGGAGTGCTCAAGAAAAAACCGACCGGCCTCGGTGAGGCGCAGCGGCCGCCCACGCTCTAGCAGCACAACGCCCAACTCATCTTCCAATTGCTGGATCTGCCGGCTCAGCGGCGGCTGGGCGATGTGCAGGCGCTCGGCGGCGCGGGTGAAATTCAGGGTTTGCCCCAGCACCTGGAAGTAACGCAAGTGACGCAGTTCCATATGTTCTCCAAGGTTGATACCTAAAAGGTATCGATTCAGACCAATTCTATATTGGAACCCGGAAAAAAGCCGTACGAGAATCGATCCCAGAACTTCAAGAACCTGATGGGTATGGACATGCTTTCTTCTGCCATTGAATCGATCGAGACGATCATCGTCGATCTGCCGACTATCCGCCCGCACAAGCTGGCGATGCACACCATGCAGAACCAGACGCTGGTGATCATCCGCGTGCGTTGCGCCGACGGCATCGAAGGCATCGGTGAGTCGACCACGATCGGTGGCCTGGCCTACGGCAACGAAAGCCCGGACAGCATCAAAACCAACATCGACCAGCACTTCACCCCGCTGCTGCTGGGCCAGGACGCCTGCAACATCAATGCCGCGATGCTGCGCCTGGATCGCAGCATCCGTGGCAATACCTTCGCCAAGTCCGGTATCGAAACCGCCTTGCTCGACGCCCAGGGCAAGCGCCTTGGCCTGCCGGTCAGCGAGTTGCTCGGTGGCCGCGTGCGTGATGCGCTGCCGGTGGCCTGGACCCTGGCCAGCGGTGACACCGCCAAGGACATCGCCGAAGCCGAACAGATGCTCGACCTGCGTCGTCACCGGATTTTCAAATTGAAGATCGGTGCCGGTGAAGTTGACCGCGACCTGGCCCACGTGATCGCCATCAAGAAAGCCCTGGGCGATCGCGCCAGCGTGCGGGTCGACGTCAACCAGGCCTGGGACGAGGCCGTGGCTTTGCGCGCCTGCCGGATTCTCGGCGGCAACGGCATCGATCTGATCGAACAGCCGATCTCGCGCAACAACCGTTCCGGCATGGTTCGCCTGAATGAAATGAGCCCGGCGCCGATCATGGCCGACGAGTCCATCGAGTGCGTCGAAGACGCCTTCAACCTGGCCCGCGAAGGCGCGGCGTCGGTGTTCGCCCTGAAAATCGCCAAGAATGGCGGCCCGCGCGCCGTGCTGCGCACCGCCGCGATTGCCGAAGCAGCGGGGATCGGCCTGTACGGCGGCACCATGCTCGAAGGCGGAATCGGCACCCTGGCCTCGGCCCATGCCTTCCTGACCCTGAACAAACTGAGCTGGGACACCGAGCTGTTCGGCCCGCTGCTGCTGACCGAAGACATCCTCAGCGAGCCGCCGGTGTACCGTGATTTCCAGCTGCACGTTTCACGCGAACCCGGCCTTGGCCTGAGTCTGGACGAGGAGCGCCTGGCGTTCTTCCGCCGTGACAAAACCGCCACCACCCTGTATTCCGCCTGAGGAGATGCGCATGCTGTTCCACGTAAAAATGACCGTGAACCTGCCGGTCGACATGAATCCCGAGCGGGCTGCCCAGCTCAAGGCCGATGAAAAGGCCCTGGCCCAGCGCCTGCAGGAAGAGGGCAAGTGGCGGCACCTGTGGCGAATCGCCGGGCTGTACGCCAACTACAGCGTGTTCGACGTCGACAGCGTGCAGGAACTGCACGACACCCTGATGCAACTGCCGCTGTACCCGTACATGGCCATCGAAGTGAACGCAATGTGCAGGCATCCTTCTTCTATTCATCAGGACGATCGCTGAGCCGGCGTCGCCTGTACTGCACTCTAATAAATACAAGATGAGGAATAATCATGAACGCCAAAATTTCCCACACTGCCACTGCCCAGAAGTTTCTCGAAGAAGCCAGCGGCCTGCACAACGATGAAGGCAGCCCGCGCGCCAAGGCGCTGATCTACCGCATCCTGCGCGACTCGGTGAACATCATCGAAGACCTCAACGTGACTCCGGAAGAGTTCTGGAAAGCGGTCAACTACCTGAACGTTCTCGGCGCACGCCAGGAAGCTGGCCTGCTGGTAGCCGGCCTCGGCCTGGAACACTACCTCGACCTGCTGATGGACGCCGAAGACGAGCAGGCCGGCAAATCCGGCGGCACCCCGCGCACCATCGAAGGCCCGCTGTACGTGGCTGGCGCCCCGCTGTCCACCGGCGAAGCGCGCCTGGACGACGGCGTCGACCCGGGTGTGGTGCTGTTCATGCAAGGCCAGGTGAAAAACACCGACGGCACGCCACTGGCCAACGCCGTGGTCGACGTCTGGCACGCCAACACCGGCGGCACCTACTCGTACTTCGATGGCAGCCAGTCGGAATTCAACCTGCGTCGCCGCATCGTCACCGATGCCGAAGGTCGCTATCGTTTCCGCAGCATCGTACCGTCGGGCTACGGCTGCCCACCGGACGGTCCGACCCAGCAACTGCTCGATCAACTGGGCCGTCACGGCCAGCGTCCGGCGCACATCCACTTCTTCATCTCGGCGGACGACCATCGTCACCTGACCACCCAGATCAACCTGGATGGCGACAAGTACCTGCACGATGACTTTGCCTACGCCACCCGTGACGAACTGATCGCCAAGATCACCTTCAGCGACGATCAGCAACGCGCCGCAGCCTACGGCGTGAGCGGGCAATTCGCCGAAATCGAGTTCGATTTCACCCTGCAATCTTCCGCCCAGCCGGAAGAACAGCAGCGTCACGAGCGAGTTCGCGCCCTGGAAGACTGATCACGCGCGGCTCACCGACCACGAGATAAACCACCGTTTATCTCGTGGTTTTTGCCGTTGTGGCACCTGGCCTACAATAGTCAGGTCCGCTGTACCCATAACAACAATGAGAGAGACGGTTATGCAAGCGCATCTATTGAGTGAGCGCAGCCGCGTGTTTGCCCAGGCCGACCCCTATGCGGTGTCGGACTACGTCAATCAGCACGTGGGCAACCACTGCATCCGCCTGCCCAGCAGCGGCAGCCCGCAGGCCAGTCTCAATCACAGCAAATTCGCCAGCCTGGACCTGTGCCGTATCAGCTACGGCGGCAGCGTGCGGGTCACCTCGCCAGCCCTGGAAACCATCTTCCACCTGCAAGTCCTGCTGCGCGGCCACTGCCTGTGGCGCGGTCATCGGCAGGAACATTACTTCGCGCCCGGCGAGTTGTTGCTGATCAATCCGGACGATCCGGTGGACCTGACCTATTCTGACGACTGCGAAAAATTCATCCTGAAAATGCCCGCCAGCCTGCTGGAATCAGTGTGTCAGGAGCAGCGCTGGTTGCACCCGGGGCAGGGCGTGCGCTTCCTCGAAAACCGCTACCAACTGGACGAGCTGGAAGGCTTCGTCAACCTGCTGGGCATGGTTTGCCAGGAAGCCGAGGCGTTCGAGAGCATGCCGCGGGTCCAGGATCACTACGCGCAGATCATCGTCAGCAAGATGCTCAGCCTGATGAAAACCAACGTCAGCCGCGCCGGCCTCGGTTCGCAGACCGCCAGCTTCGAGCGGATCACTGATTACATCGAACACAACCTCAAGCAGGACATCTGCAGTGAGGAGCTGGCACGTCAGGCCAGCATGAGCCTGCGTTCGCTGTACGGCCTGTTCGAGCGGCATGCCGCGACCACGCCGAAGAACTACATCCGGCAGAAGAAGCTGGAGCGGGTCAACGCCTGCCTCAGCGACCCCACCTGCACCGTGCGCAACGTCACGGAACTGGCCATGGATTACGGCTTCCTGCATTTGGGCCGGTTTTCCGAGAGCTACCGCAAACAGTTCGGCGAATTGCCGTCGGACACCCTCAAGCGCCGCCACTGATCGGCGCTCGATGCGCGCCGTCCGCGCGCATCGAGCTGGTTGCAGAAAACGGATAGTGCTTTGCACGCAGTGGATATTGCCCCTCCGGCGCCCGTTCTAGCATGAGCCTTGCCTGAACAATAACAATGGAGGCGGCGGCCATGACCCTGCGACCCGAATATCTTCAATCCCTGCTCGAAGACGATAAAGAACAGGGCCTCTTCCGTTGCAAGCGGGAGATGTTCACCGACCCGCGCCTGTTCGATCTCGAGATGCAACACATCTTCGAGGGTAACTGGCTGTACCTCGCCCACGAGAGCCAGATCCCCAACAAGAACGACTTCTACACCACCACCATGGGCCGCCAGTCGATCTTTATCGCGCGCAACAAGGACGGCGAGCTCAACGCTTTCCTCAACGCCTGCAGCCACCGTGGCGCCATGCTGTGCCGGCACAAGACCGGCAATAAGAGTTCCTACACCTGCCCGTTCCATGGCTGGACCTTCAACAACTCCGGCAAGCTGCTCAAGGTCAAGGATCCAGCGGCTGCGGGTTACCCGGCGAGCTTCAACTGCGAAGGCTCCCACGACCTGACCAAGGTGGCGCGTTTCGAATCCTACCGTGGCTTCCTGTTCGGCAGCCTCAAGGCCGACGTGGTGCCGCTGGTGGAGCACCTCGGCGAGTCGGCGAAGATCATCGACATGATTGTCGATCAGTCGGTCGACGGCCTGGAAGTCTTGCGCGGTTCCAGCAGCTACATCTACGAAGGCAACTGGAAACTCACCGCCGAAAACGGCGCCGACGGCTACCACGTCAGCTCCGTGCACTGGAACTACGCGGCGACCCAGAACCAGCGCAAGCAACGCGAATGCGGCGACGAGAACCCAACCATGAGCGCCGGCACCTGGGCCAAGCAGGGCGGCGGTTTCTACTCCTTCGACAAGGGCCACATGCTGCTCTGGACCCGCTGGTCCAACCCCGAGGACCGGCCGCTGTACGAGCGCCGCGACGAACTCGCCCGCGACTTTGGCAAGGCCCGCGCCGACTGGATGATCGAGAACTCGCGCAACCTGTGCCTGTACCCCAACGTGTACCTGATGGACCAGTTCAGTTCGCAGATCCGCATCGCCCGGCCGATCTCGGTCAACCGCACGGAAATCACCATCTACTGCATCGCCCCCAAAGGCGAAAGCGACACCGCGCGCTCCAGCCGGATCCGCCAGTACGAAGACTTCTTCAACGTCAGCGGCATGGCTACCCCGGATGACCTGGAGGAGTTCCGCTCCTGCCAGATGGGCTACCAGGGCAGCAACACCGCCTGGAACGACATGTCCCGTGGCGCCGAGCACTGGGTCGAGGGCGCCGACGAGGCGGCCAAAGAGATTGACCTGCAGCCACTGCTCAGCGGCGTACGCACCGAAGACGAAGGCCTGTTCGTGCTGCAGCACAAGTACTGGCAGGAAACCATGCTCAAAGCCCTGGCCGCAGAGCAGTCGGCCTTGATCAAGGTGGAGGAGTTGGCATGAGCATTTCTTACGACGCCGTGCGCGACTTCCTCTACCGCGAAGCGCGTTTCCTCGACGACAAGGACTGGGACAACTGGCTCGAGCTGTATGCCGCCGACGCCAGTTTCTGGATGCCGTCCTGGGATGACAACGACGAGTTGACCGAAGATCCGCAGCGAGAAATTTCGCTGATCTGGTACGGCAACCGCATGGGCCTGGAAGACCGTATCTTCCGGATCAAGACCGAGCGTTCCAGCGCCAGCGTGCCGGACACCCGGACCTCCCACAACATCAGCAACATCGAGCTGCTCGAGCAAGCCGACGGCCTGTGCAAGGTGCGCTTCAACTGGCACACCCTGAGCTTTCGCTACAAGACCGTCGACAGCTATTTCGGTTGCAGTTTCTACACCCTCGACGTGCGCGGCGACAGCCCGCTGATCAAGGCCAAGAAAGTGATCCTGAAGAACGACTACGTTCGCCAGGTCATCGATGTCTACCATTTGTGAGGTCACGGTCATGACGCATTCCATTGCACTGAATTTCGAAGATGGCGTGACCCGGTTCGTCGACGCCAAACCGGGCGAGACCGTGGCCGATGCCGCGTACCGCCAGGGCATCAACATCCCGCTGGACTGCCGCGACGGCGCCTGCGGCACCTGCAAATGCTTTGCCGAAGCCGGGCGCTATGAGCTGGGCGAGGAGTACATCGAAGACGCCCTGAGCGCGGAAGAAGCCGAGCAGGGCTTCGTGCTGACCTGCCAGATGCGCGCCCTCAGCGATTGCGTGGTGCGGGTGCCGGCGTCCTCGGACGTCTGCCGGACCCAGCAGGCCAGCTACAGCGCCGCCATCAGCCAGGTGCGGCAGTTGTCCGACAGCACCATTGCCCTGTCGATCAAGGGCGAGGCCTTGAGCAAACTGGCGTTCCTGCCGGGGCAATACGTCAACCTGGGGATTCCCGGCAGCGAGCAGACCCGTGCCTATTCCTTCAGCTCGTTGCAGCGCGACGGCGAGGTCAGCTTCCTGATCCGTAACGTCCCTGGCGGCTTGATGAGCAGCTTCCTCACCGGCATCGCCAAGGCCGGCGACAGCATGAGCCTGGCCGGACCATTGGGCAGTTTCTACCTGCGCGAGATCCAGCGTCCGCTGCTGTTGCTGGCCGGCGGCACCGGCCTGGCGCCGTTCACCGCGATGCTGGAGAAAATCGCCGAACAGGGCAGTGCCCATCCGTTGCACCTGATCTACGGGGTGACCAACGATTTCGATCTGGTGGAACTGGATCGCCTGCAGGACCTGGCGGCGCGCATCCCCAACTTCAGCTTCAGCGCCTGCGTCGCCAACCCGCAAAGCGCCCATCCGCTCAAGGGCTACGTGACCCAGCACATTGAACCGCAGCACCTCAACGAAGGCGACGTCGACGTCTACCTCTGCGGTCCGCCGCCGATGGTCGAAGCGGTCAGCCAGTACATCCGTGAGCAGGGCATTGCGCCGAAGAACTTCTACTACGAGAAATTCGCTGCCAGCGCGGCGTGATCTCAGGCTTGACACAAAACCTGTGGGAGCTGGCCTGTCGGGTCGCCGCATCGCAGCGATAGGAACACCGATGTGTATCAGGCACACCGCCATCGCCAGCAGGCTGGCTCCTACAGGGTTTTGCATGCTTCACAGCATTTGTGATCGGCTCAATCCCACTGTAGGAGCAGCCCGGGCGGCGTTCCGCTGCTCGCGATGAAGTCATCAGCCACACCGCATCAGCTTCATCGCCAGCAAGCCGGCTCCTACAGGGGGCGCTGTCCAGCCAGGTATCCATGATTCAAAGGAACCCAAACATGCACAGATTCCAAGACAAAATCGCCCTGGTCACCGGCGCCGCCCAAGGCATCGGCCGGCGGGTGGCCGAGCGCCTGGCGCAAGAGGGCGCGCGGCTGGTGCTGGTCGACCGCTCAGAGCTGGTGTTCGAGCTCGAAGCCGAACTGTCCGGCAATCACCAGGTGCTGGCCCTGACCGCCGATCTCGAGCAATACGCCGAGTGCAGCCGGGTCATGCAGGCCGCTGTAGCGCGTTTCGGCCGGCTCGATATCCTGATCAACAACGTCGGCGGCACCATCTGGGCCAAGCCTTTCGAACACTACGAAGCACAGCAGATCGAAGCCGAAGTTCGCCGCTCACTGTTTCCCACCCTGTGGTGCTGCCACGCCGCCTTGCCGTTCATGGTCGAGCAGGGCAGTGGGGCGATCGTCAACGTCTCGTCGATCGCCACCCGCAGCGTCAACCGCGTGCCCTATGGCGCGGCCAAGGGCGGGGTGAATGCGCTCACCGCCTGCCTGGCGTTCGAAACCGCCGGGCGCGGCATCCGGGTCAACGCCACCGCCCCAGGCGGCACCGAAGTACCGCCGCGACGCATCCCGCGCAACAGCGCCGAACAGAGCCCCGAGGAAAAGATCTGGTACCAGCAGATCGTCGACCAGACCGTCGAGAGCACCCTGATGAAGCGTTACGGCACCATCGACGAGCAAGTCGAGCCGATCCTGTTCCTCGCCTCCGATGATGCGGCCTACATCACCGGGCTGGTAATGCCGGTCGGCGGCGGCGACCAGGGCTGAATCCACGCCGATCGACCCGGTCGGCGTGCCCCGTACGCTCTGTGATAAGATCGCGCCCCTACGCAAAACGGCACGATGAGGGGTTGAAACAAGATGGCTCAAAGGATGGTGGTGCTCGACACCGAAACCACCGGCATGCCGGTGACCGATGGCCACCGGATCATCGAGATCGGTTGCGTCGAGTTGCTCGGTCGACGCCTGACGGGCCGGCATTTCCACGTCTATCTGCAGCCAGACCGCGAAAGTGACGAGGGCGCGATCGGCGTCCACGGCATCACCAACGAGTTCCTGGTGGGCAAGCCGCGCTTCGCTGAAGTGGCCGAAGAGTTCTTCGAGTTCATCAAGGGCGCGCAGCTGATCATCCACAACGCGGCGTTCGACGTTGGCTTCATCAACAACGAATTCGCGCTGATGGGCCGCCACGACCTGGCCGACATCACCCAGCACTGCTCGATTCTCGACACCCTGTTGATGGCCCGTGAGCGCCACCCCGGGCAGCGCAACAGCCTCGACGCCCTGTGCAAACGCTACGGCGTCGACAACTCCGGCCGTGAACTGCACGGCGCCTTGCTCGACTCGGAGATTCTCGCCGACGTCTACCTGACCATGACCGGCGGCCAGACCAGCCTGTCGCTGGCGGGTAACGCCTCCGACGGTGCCGGTGATGGCTCTGGTGGCCAGTCTACGGAAATCCGTCGGCTGCCGACCGACCGCACCCCGACACGGATCATCCGCGCCAGCGAAGCGGAACTGGCCGAGCACGCCGTACGCCTGGAAATCATCGCCAAATCCGCCGGCGCCCCGGCGCTCTGGACCCAATTGGCCGAAGCGCAGAGCCAGGGCTGATACACGCGGCCTCGCGACATGGTGTTTGACCTTCTACCCTGAATGTATTCAGGCAGGTGTGGTCCAGTGCCGATCAGTTGAGCGATGGGGATCAACTGTAGGAGCGAGCCTGCTCGCGATGGTCGTCAACGATAACGCGCCCTGATTGGGTCACGCGGCGTACTTGAGTCCATCGCGAGCAGGCTCGCTCCTACAGAAGTCGTTGATTGATGGGTTCAGGGCCAGGCTGCCGTCTCAGGACGCCGCCCCCTATGTATAAAGACTTGAAATTCCCGGTCCTTATCGTTCACCGCGACATCAAGGCCGACACCGTCGCCGGCGACCGTGTACGCGGTATCGCCCGCGAGTTGGAGCAGGAAGGCTTCAGCATTTTCTCGGCGGTGGACTACGCCGAAGGCCGCCTGGTTGCGGCCACCCACCACGGCCTGGCGTGCGTGCTGATCGCCGCCGAGGGCGCCGGGGAAAACACCCACCTGCTGCAGAACATGGTCGAACTGATCCGGGTCGCCCGCGCCCGCGCACCTAACCTGCCGATCTTTGCCCTCGGCGAGCAAGTGACCCTGGAAAACGCGCCCGCCGATGCCATGAGCGAGCTCAACCAGTTGCGCGGGATTCTTTATCTGTTCGAGGACACCGTGGCCTTTCTCGCACGTCAGGTGGCGCGGGCGGCACGCAGTTACCTGGATGGCTTGCTGCCGCCGTTTTTCAAGGCCCTGGTACAGCACACTGCCGACTCCAATTACTCCTGGCACACCCCGGGGCATGGTGGCGGAGTGGCCTATCACAAGAGCCCGGTGGGACAGGCGTTTCACCAGTTCTTTGGCGAGAACACCCTGCGTTGCGATCTGTCGGTTTCGGTGCCGGAGCTTGGCTCATTGCTGGATCACACCGGCCCATTGGCCGAAGCTGAAGCCCGGGCGGCGCGCAATTTCGGCGCCGACCACACCTTCTTCGTGATCAACGGCACGTCCACCGCCAACAAGATCGTCTGGCAGGCCATGGTCGCCCGTGACGACCTGGTGCTGGTGGATCGCAACTGTCACAAATCGGTACTGCACTCGATCATCATGACCGGTGCGATCCCGCTGTACCTGTGCCCCGAACGCAACGAATTGGGGATCATCGGGCCGATTCCCCTGAGTGAATTCAGCCCGGAATCGATCCGCGCGAAAATCGACGCCAGTCCGCTGACCCGTGGACGGCCAGCCAAAGTCAAACTGGCGGTGGTGACCAACTCAACCTACGACGGACTGTGCTATAACGCCGAGCTGATCAAGCAGACCCTGGGCGACAGCGTCGAAGTCCTGCATTTCGACGAGGCCTGGTACGCCTACGCGGCCTTCCATGAGTTCTTCGCCGGGCGCTACGGCATGGGCACCTCGCGCTCGGCCACCAGTCCGCTGGTGTTCACTACCCATTCCACACACAAGCTGTTGGCCGCGTTCAGTCAGGCCTCGATGATTCATGTGCAGGACGGCGGTGCCCGGCAACTGGATCGCGACCGTTTCAATGAAGCGTTCATGATGCACATCTCAACCTCGCCGCAGTACAGCATCATCGCGTCCCTGGACGTGGCGTCGGCAATGATGGAAGGCCCGGCCGGGCGTTCGCTGCTGCAGGAAATGTTCGACGAAGCCCTGAGTTTTCGCCGGGCCTTGGCCAACCTGCGCCAGCACATCGATGCCGACGACTGGTGGTTCTCGATCTGGCAACCGCCGCAGGTGACCGGCATCGCCACTGCCGACTGGCTACTGCAACCCGAGGCGGACTGGCACGGCTTCGGCGATGTGGCCGAGGATTACGTGCTGTTGGACCCAGTCAAGGTCACCCTGGTGATGCCTGGCCTGACCGCTGGCGGCGCCTTGAGCGACCGCGGGATTCCGGCGGCGGTGGTCAGCAAGTTCCTCTGGGAGCGCGGGTTGGTGGTGGAAAAAACCGGGCTGTATTCGTTCCTGGTGCTGTTCTCCATGGGCATCACCAAGGGTAAGTGGAGCACCTTGCTCACCGAGTTGCTGGAGTTCAAGCGCAGCTACGACGCCAACCTCAGCCTCGCCGCCTGCCTGCCGTGCGTGGCCCAGTGCGACCCGGCGCGTTACCAGGGCATGGGCCTGCGCGACCTGTGCGATCAACTGCATGCCTGTTACCGCAGCAATGCCACCGCCAAACACCTCAAGCGCATGTACACCGTGCTGCCGGAAGTGGCGATGAAACCGGCCGACGCCTATGACCATCTGGTGCGCGGCGAAGTCGAAGCGGTGCCGATCGATCAACTGCAAGGGCGCATCGCCGCGGTGATGCTGGTACCGTATCCGCCGGGCATTCCGCTGATCATGCCCGGCGAGCGCTTCACCGAGGCGACCCGCTCGATCATCGACTACCTGGCCTTCGCCCGTACCTTCGATATCAGTTTTCCCGGGTTCGTCGCCGATGTGCACGGCCTGCAACACGAAGACGCGGGCAGCGGGCGCTGTTACACCGTCGACTGCATCCGTACTTGAGGACGTTTTCCCCATGCAACCGCTGAGTAACCCCCGACAGCCGAACCTGGCGGTGCGTGTCGCCGACCAGGGTTTTGCCGCCTACATCTGCGCCAGTGATTTCAGCTTTGAGATCAGCGCCTATATCAGTGCGAGTATCGACAGACCGGTGGCGCAGTGGCCTCTGCACGCCGTCACGCCTTACCGCAAATGTTATGGCATCGACGCCGCCGAGTTCGCCAGCTTCCACGACGCGCCCGACAGCGCGATTTTCATGGCCTACCTCGATGATCAAGCGGTAGGGCACATCGTCGTCAGTACCAATTGGAATGGCCTGGCCCATATCGACGAGCTGGCGGTGCACGGCCCGGCCCGACGCCATGGCGTGGCCAAGGCCTTGCTCGACGTGGCGCAGTTCTGGAGCCAGAAGAAGTTGCTGCCGGGGATCATGCTGGAGACCCAGAACAATAACCTCGGCGCCTGTCGCCTGTACGAGCGCTGCGGCTACGTGTTGGGTGGCATCGATCACCTGCGCTATCGCGGGATCGATCCGCGCACGCAAGAGGTGGCGTTGTTCTGGTATCGACTGTTTGACGAAGCCGTTGTGATCAGCCCGTCAGCAGCGCCAGGGCATTCGTCGTGATGATCTCCAGCAGCGCTTCCTGCGCCGGGGTTGGCTCGACAGTCTTCAGGCTCAGGGCGTAAAGACTGATCGGCACCGCCGGCGACACCGGGCACACATCCAGCCCGGCCGCCTTGGCGCCAAGGGCGGTGAATGGATCGACAATCGCCAGGCCTTCGCCGGCCTCGACCATACTGCGCATCATCTGGTGGGTCTGCACCCGGGTATGCACCACCGGCGCGGGGCGCAGCGCCTGCAGCTTGCTGTCGAACAGCACGCTGAGCGGGTCGTGGCCTTCCAGCCCGACCAGCGCCTGGCCGGCGAGGTCTTGGGCCGAGATGTACTTCTGCCGCGGTTGCAGCCAGCCATGGGGGGCCAGCAGTTGCAGCTTGCCCTGGGCCAGCATCTGGCACTGGATGTCACTGTGTTCGGGGTCATGCAGGCTCAATCCCAGGTCGCTTTCGCGCAGCAACAGGCTCTTGACGATATCGACGGTGGGCTGGCTCTGCAGGGAGCAGGGCACATCGGGGAAGCGCCGGCGCAACTGGGCGATTGCTTGCGGCAACAACTGGTGCGCCAGGGGTGGCGTGCCTATCACCCGCAGCGGTGGCGCATGGTACTGGCGCAGACTGGCGGCCAGGCGTTGCACGGGTTCAAAGGCGCTATAGACGTTGGCGATCTGCACCTGCAACAGCCGCGCCTCGCGCGTGGCCTGCAAGCGTCCGCGAACGCTGGCAAACAGCATGAAGCCGAGTTGATCCTCGGCCTCGCGCAAAATCCCCTCGATCTCGGCTACCGGCAACTGCAACATCTCGGCTGCGGTACCGACGTGAGCGGTTTGCAGGAGCGCCTGGATCACTTCGATATGGCGTAGACGCATGCGTGAAGTCCATGTTCAGCGGGTGAGGGGGAGTGGCTGAATCCTAACCCAAGTCCGCGACCATGACTTCAACGGGTCATGGGATTGCTCAGGCGCTGACCACGGATTCGGGCTCGCGAATCAGCGTAACGCCGGTTTGTACCAGCACGAACTGGTTGTCATCGACCTTATTGACCCGGTCTCCGATCGCCAGTTTGTAGGTCATGACCGGTGCGGATCCGTCGAAACTGTCGACCGCTGGGGTGGATTCCTGGAACTCATGCACCGAGTAGACACGGCCTTGCGCGTCTCTTGCATGGAATTGTCCGACGAGTACTGCTGCCATCTGCTTAGAACCTCTGGAGATAATTCACTCAATTTGCGGCTCTGTAGACCTTCGACAGGCGCGGGAAGTTTTCCGTCCGGAAAAAAATATCGATTTGCCCTGATTGCGTGCGCCGAAGCCCGCTGAAGTGCTCACGGATCATCTATAACTACAGGCTCCTTTAGCCAGATAGTCGGGAATTCCCATGAGCAAGGTCCATACGGTCGCTGTCCTGGTAGGCAGCCTGCGGAAACAGTCGATCAACCGCAAGGTCGCCCTGGCGCTGGCGGAACTGGCGCCGGCCAACCTGAAGCTGAACATCGTCGAGATCGGCGACCTGCCGCTCTATAACGAAGACATCGACGAAACACCGCCGGCAGCCTACAGCACTTTCCGCGAGCAGGTGCGCTCATCCGACGCAGTGCTGTTCGTCACCCCGGAATACAACCGTTCGGTGCCGGCGCCGCTGAAAAACGCCATCGACGTCGGCTCCCGGCCCTACGGTAAAAGTGCCTGGAGCGGAAAACCGGGCGCAGTGATCAGCGTCTCTCCCGGCGCCGTTGGCGGTTTCGGTGCCAACCACCACCTGCGCCAGTCCCTGGTATTTCTCAACGTCCCTTGCCTGCAGCAACCGGAGGCTTATCTGGGTGGGGCAGGGACGTTTTTTGATGAGTCGGGCAAGCTCTCGGACAAGGTCCAGCCGTTTTTGCAGAGTTTTATCGATGCGTACGCGCAGTGGGTTGAGCAGCACAAGAAGGTTTGAGGTCAACTTCAGGTGAATGACTCGTGGCGAGGGCGTTGTCATCTGGCCAGCCACCCCGACGCCGCCAGTCAAGCGGCGCCAACCTAGGGTCGGCCTGTGGCTGGGCGTGGCGGCTGTTACGGGGCTGATGCTCGGCTGGGCCGGCTCAGGATTGACGGTCGAGGGCATGCAGCGCTTCGCCGTGGCCTTCCAGCAAGCGCCGCCAGTGCCCGCGCCGGTGCGGCTGGACAGCTTGCTGTTGTTCGCGCCAGGCAGCGCCGAACTGCGGCCGGAGTCGACCAGAATGCTGGTCAATGCCCTGGTCAACATCAAGGCCCGTCCCGGGTGGCTGATCGTCATTGGCGCGCATACGGATAACTCCGGCGACCCTACGCGCAACCTTCAACTGTCCGAGGCCCGCGCCGTGGCCGTGCGTGACTGGATGCAGCGCATGGGTGATATTCCCGGCAGCTGTTTTGCGATCCAGGGTTTTGGTGCCCAGCAACCTGTCGCCAGCAATGAGACCGAAGCCGGGCGCCTGGAAAATCGCCGCGTGGATATTCGCCTGGTTCCCGAGACCGCTGCGTGTCCAATCCCATCGTCGATGCCGGTGGCGAGTATTGACAGCACGCACCGGCCAATGGATAGGTGATGCACCTTCAACCTTGTCCTGGGCCCCACGCATGCTGATCGCCGCATCGATATTCCTCCTGACCATCACCCTGGTCATCTGGCAACCCCGCGGCCTGGGGGTGGGCTGGAGTGCCATGCTCGGCGCCGGGCTGGCGTTGCTCAGTGGCGTGGTGCACCTCAGCGATATCCCGCTGGTGTGGGAGATCATCTGGAATGCCACCGGGACCTTTGTCGCGCTGATCATCATCAGCCTGCTGCTGGACGAAGCCGGTTTTTTTGCCTGGGCGGCCTTGCATGTGGCGCGTTGGGGGCGGGGCAGGGGACGGCGGTTGTATGCCTGGATGATTGTGCTGGGCGCGCTGGTCTCGGCGCTGTTTGCCAACGATGGCGCGGCGTTGATCCTGACGCCGATCGTGATGTCGATGTTGCTGGCCCTGCGTTTTTCCCCGGCGGCGACCCTGGCGTTTGTCATGGGCGCCGGGTTCATCGCCGACACCGCCAGCCTGCCGCTGGTGGTGTCGAACCTGGTGAATATCGTCTCGGCGGACTTTTTCCACATTGGCTTCAACCGCTATGCCACAGTGATGGTGCCGGTCAACCTGGTGGCGGTCGCGGCCACGCTGGTGGTGCTGATGGGGTTTTTCCGGCGGGACATTCCGCTGGCCTATGACCCCGGGCAACTGGATGAGCCGAAGAACGCGATCCACGACAAGCCGACCTTTTATGCCGGTTGGGTGGTGCTGGTGATTCTGCTGCTGGGGTGTTTTGCCCTGGAGCCGCTGGGGATTCCGATCAGTGCGATTTCGGCCGTGTGCGCGGTGCTGTTGTTGATCGTTGCCGGACGTGGCCACAGGATTTCCACGCGCAAAGTGCTCAAGGAGGCGCCTTGGCACATCGTGATTTTCTCCCTGGGCATGTACCTGGTGGTCTACGGCTTGCGCAATGCCGGGCTGACCGCCTACCTGGCGGGTTGGCTGGACGTGTTCGCCCGCCAGGGCGTGTGGGGCGCGGCGATGGGCACCGGGTTACTGACGGCGCTGCTGTCCTCGTTGATGAACAATCTGCCCACGGTGCTGATTGGCGCCTTGTCGATCGATGCCAGCCAGGCGACCGGGGTGGTCAAGGAGGCGATGATCTACGCCAACGTGATCGGCAGCGACCTGGGGCCGAAAATCACCCCGATTGGCAGCCTGGCGACCTTGCTGTGGCTGCATGTGCTGCAGCGCAAGGGCATCCTGATTGGCTGGGGGTACTACTTCAAGGTCGGGATTGTGCTGACGTTGCCGGTGTTGCTGCTGACGCTGGCGGCGTTGGCGGTGCGGTTGACGGTGGGATCCTGAGAATGGACAACACCCTGTAGGAGCCGGCTTGCCGGCGAAGGCGGTGTAGCGGCTGGCCTCTTCGCTGGCAAGCCAGCTCCTACAGAGGTTTGAACTGCGCCGACATTGTAGGAGCCGGCTTGCCGGCGAAGGCGTCCTTGAGAGCGTTATAAAGCTTCGCTGGCAAGCCAGCTCCTACCCAAGCCAGCTCCTACAGGGTTTTGAACGGCATCAATTCCCCGGCACATTCGGCCAGCGGTCCGAGACCAGGAACAGCCGTTCGGCTTCCTCCCAATCACCCCGGGCGTTCTCGCTCAGGCGCACCAGCAGTTGCGCCGGCGCCAATGGGTCGAGGTGGTCCAGCCAGTCCTGCAATTGTTCAGCCTCCCAGGTCTGTTCCGCCGGGTAGTGCGCCGGGGCCAGCCAGGCGTGGCGGGGCAGGGGTTGCCAGCGGCCGGGCGGGCGTTGGGCGACGAAGGCCGGCCAGTGCTGCTGGTGCAGCCAACTGCCGCGCAGGTGCTGCGGATGGGCGCCGGCAGGTGCGGCGGCGTGGCCCGGCCAGGGATAGAGCAGATAGCCGCCGAGCCACAAGGTGGCGCTGAAGTCTTCGACCTCCAGCGCTGCCAGGGCGTCGCGGCTCTCCGGGCGGGCGGATATCGGCAATTGGTGCTGGCTCAGGTGCGCCAGTTTCAAGTCCAGCCGATCATGACAACCGGGCCCCAGCCACTGCGCCGGATCCGCGCCATCGCCGTGCTGCGGCCCCAGGTACAGCTTGATCGCCAATTCCAGGTGATGCACACCGTCACGGTCACGCAGCAGCATGTCCAGTTCACCCAGGGTATGGCCTTCGCGGCGAATCGGCAGGTTGGCTGCAATCAGCTCGATGCCCGGCGCCTGTTCCACGGCGAACTGCCACAAGCGCTCGTAATACAGGCCAAGGCGCCGGGTGCGGGCCTGGGACAGCCAGTGCAGCAGCGCGTAGCTGTCGCGGTCCAGCTGGCGCAGCCAGTGCTCGAGGCGCTGCGGGTCGCGCACCCAGTCGCTGCCGGCCAGCGGGTGGCGCTGCGGCCAGGGCGTGGCGCAGAGCATCGGCGGGGCGAGGATCACCCACGCCAGGTCACGCACTTCAGGGTGGCGTAATTGCTGGGGCAACTGCAGCAAATCGGGAAATAGGATCATCTTGCGAGCATAGCCGCAAACCGCAGTGGCCCCTTGCCGCTGAAAGGATTTTGTCTACGGCGCGCTTTCGCCCATAATCGGGGTTTTCGCCGTCGCAGACCTCAGGGCCTGCCGACCGGGGCGGCACAGCCCCCACGGTCAACCGACTCATGCTAGGAGCCCCATGGAGCAATTTCGCAATATCGGCATCATCGGTCGCCTGGGCAGTTCGCAGGTGCTGGATACCGTTCGCCGACTGAAAAGATTCCTGCTCGACCGGCACCTGCACGTGATTCTCGAAGACACCATCGCCGAAGTCCTGCCCGGCCACGGCCTGCAAACCTCGTCGCGCAAGATGCTCGGCGAAGTCTGCGACATGGTCATCGTCGTCGGTGGTGACGGCAGCCTGCTGGGCGCCGCCCGCGCGCTGGCCCGCCACAACATTCCGGTGCTGGGGATCAACCGCGGCAACCTGGGCTTTCTCACCGACATCCGCCCCGATGAGCTGGAAACCAAGGTCGCCGAAGTGCTCGACGGCCATTACCTGGTGGAAAACCGCTTCCTGCTGCAAGCCGAAGTCCGCCGCCATGGCGAAGCCATCGGCCAGGGCGATGCGCTCAACGACGTGGTGCTGCACCCCGGCAAATCGACGCGGATGATCGAGTTCGAGCTGTACATCGACGGCCAGTTCGTCTGCAGCCAGAAGGCCGACGGCCTGATCGTCTCGACCCCCACCGGTTCCACCGCCTACGCGCTGTCCGCTGGCGGGCCGATCATGCATCCCAAGCTCGATGCCATTGTGATTGTGCCGATGTACCCCCATACCTTGTCCGGAAGGCCAATCGTGGTCGATGGCAACAGCGAGCTGAAAATCGTCGTGTCCAAGGATATGCAGATCTACCCGCAGGTGTCCTGCGACGGGCAGAACCACTTTACCTGCGCCCCCGGTGACACCATCACCATCAGCAAAAAAGCGCAGAAACTGCGCCTGATCCATCCGCTGGATCACAACTACTACGAAGTCTGCCGGACGAAGCTGGGCTGGGGCAGCCGCTTGGGTGGTGGAGGCGACTGATGCTCGATCCCGCGCGTAGCTACGACCTGATCGGTGACGTGCACGGTTGCGCTCATACCCTTGAGCATCTGCTGGACCGGCTCGGTTACCAGAAGCACAGCGGCGTGTGGCGTCACGCCCGGCGCATGGCGGTGTTCCTCGGCGATGTGATCGACCGTGGCCCGCGGATCCGCGAGGCCCTGCACATCGTCCACGACATGGTCGAAGCGGGGCAGGCGCTGTGCATCATGGGCAACCATGAATTCAACGCACTGGGCTGGTCCACCCCGGCGCCACCGGGCAGTGGCAAGGAATACGTGCGCGAACACACCCCACGTCACGCGCGCCTGATCGATGAAACCCTGACTCAGTTTGCCCACCATCCAGGGGACTGGCACGACTTCCTCGCCTGGTTCTACGAGATGCCGCTGTTCGTCGACGCCGGGCGTTTCCGCGTGGTGCATGCCTGCTGGGACGGCGCGCTGATCGACGTGCTGCGTCAACAGTACCCGGAGGGCCGGGTCGACGAGCATTTCGTCCAGGCCGCCGCGGTGCCCGGCAGCTTTGCCTGCATGGCTTTCGATCGCTTGCTGCGCGGCACCGACATGCGCCTGCCCCATGGCCAGACCATGACCAGCGGTGATGGCCTGACGCGCGCGTTCTTCCGCACCAAGTTCTGGGAAGACAACCCGCAGACCTACGGCGATATCGTGTTCCAACCAGACGCCTTACCCGATCCGGTGGCGCAGACCCTGCTGTCGCCGGTGGAAAAAACAGACTGCTGCGTTACGACGCCGAACAGCCGTTGTTGTTTGTCGGCCACTACTGGCGCAGCGGCACGCCGGCACCGATCCGCGCCAACCTGGCGTGCCTGGATTACAGCGCCGTGCTCTACGGCAAGCTGGTCGCCTACCGCCTGGACCAGGAAACCCGCCTCGACCCGAACAAGTTCGTCTGGGTCGATGTTGAACGGCCGGAGGCCCCGCAATGACTGCTGTTGCCGTACTGCGCCTGCCGCTGAGTGTTGATCTCAGCGGTTTCGTCAAATTGCTGCAGCGCATGCAGGTGCCCCATCGGGTCAGCGAAGAGGCGGGCGAGCAGGTGCTGTGGGCGCCGGAGGCGATCAGCGAAGACGTGCGCTCGCTGTATCAGCGCTTCCCGGCGGGCGATCCCGATCAGCAACTGGACCTGCCACCCGCCGCACGCTCGCAGCGCCCCGGCTTCGTCGAGCAACTGCGCCACAGCCCGATGACCGCACTGGTGCTGCTGGCGACCCTGATCGTCGGCGGCCTGACGCTGCTGGGTTCCAACCTCGACACCATGGAATGGTTTTCCTTCCTGCAATACCGGGTGACGGGCGAATACATCCAGTTCACCCCGCTGTCCGAAAGCCTGGCGGCGGGGCAGTGGTGGCGCCTGGTGACGCCGATGCTGATTCACTTCGGCTTCCTGCACATCGCCATGAACGGCATGTGGTACTGGGAGCTGGGGCGGCGCATCGAGGCGCGCCAGGGCGGGATCAACCTGCTGGGCCTGACCCTGCTGTTCAGCCTGGTGTCGAACTACGCGCAATATTACTACGGCGGTCCGGGGCTGTTTGGCGGCCTGTCCGGGGTGCTGTATGGCTTGCTCGGGCACTGCTGGATCTACCAGTGGCTGTCGCCGAACCCGGCGTACCGCTTGCCCCGTGGGGTGCTGGTGATGATGCTGGTGTGGCTGGCGCTGTGCATGTCCGGGCTGATGTCGATGATCGGCTTCGGCGAAATCGCCAACGCGGCCCATGTCGGCGGGTTACTCGTCGGATGCCTCAGCGGTTTGTTGGGCGGCTTGTACAGTCGCCGTAAAATCGCCCTCTAATTCTGTTACGTCACTGAAGAGCACGGAGACCCTGATGTCCTCTTTCAACGAAATGATCAGCAATATCACCCCCGAGATCTACCAGAGCCTGAAACTGGCAGTGGAGATCGGCAAGTGGTCCGACGGCGGCAAACTGACCACCGAGCAGCGTGAACTGTCCCTGCAGGCGATGATCGCCTGGGAACTGCAGAACCTGCCGGAAGACCAGCGCACCGGCTACATGGGCCCGCAGGAATGCAGCTCGAAGTCGATCGAAGTGCCGAATATCCTGTTCAAGTCGGATGCCATCCATTGATCGAGATTGGCCGCGGTGCAATCAGCAAAATGTCGGCGCGCCTTGACGGGCCGAACGTGCAATACGCTTTCCGCCTGGGCGACAGCGAGGTGCCGGTCAATCCGTTGATCGGCACCACCGTGCGCCTGGAATACCTGGGGGCGATCCATTGCACCCATTGCGGACGCAAGACCAAGACCAGTTTCAGCCAGGGCTACTGCTACCCGTGCATGACCAAACTGGCCCAGTGCGACCTCTGCATCATGAGCCCGGAACGCTGCCACTACGACGCCGGCACCTGCCGCGACCCGCAGTGGGGCGAACAGTTCTGCATGACCGATCACGTCGTCTATCTGTCGAACTCTTCCGGGGTCAAGGTCGGGATCACCCGCGCCACCCAGTTGCCGACCCGCTGGATCGACCAGGGCGCCAGCCAGGCGCTGCCGATCATGCGCGTCGCCACTCGCCAGCAATCGGGCTTCGTCGAAGACCTGTTGCGCAGCCAGGTGGCCGACAAGACCAACTGGCGCGCCTTGCTCAAGGGCGATGCCGCGCCGGTGGACCTGGCCCAGGTCCGTGATCAGTTGTTCGCCAGTTGTGCCGACGGCTTGCAGGGATTGCAGGAACGATTTGGCCTGCAGGCGATCCAGACAGTAACCGACGTCGCGCCGCTGGAAATTCGTTATCCGGTCGAGCAGTACCCGGCCAAGATCGTCAGTTTCAACCTGGACAAGCAGCCGATTGCCGAAGGTACGCTGATGGGCATCAAGGGTCAGTACCTGATCTTTGACACCGGCGTGATCAATATTCGTAAGTACACGGCCTACCAGCTCGCCGTGCATCAGTAAGGACTCCAGCATGCGCACCGAACAACCGAAGATGATTTACCTCAAGGACTATCAGGCGCCCGAGTACCTGATCGACGAAACACACCTGACCTTCGAGTTGTTCGAGGACCACAGCCTGGTCCACGCGCAACTGGTGATGCGCCGCAACCCCGAGCGTGGCCCGGGCCTGCCGCCGCTGGTGCTCGACGGCCAGCAGCTGGAGCTGTTGGCGGTGAGCCTGGCCGACCAGGCGCTCGACGCCGGCGACTACCAGTTGACCGACAGCCACCTGACCCTGCAGCCGACCAGCACCCGCTTCACGGTCGACACCAGCGTGCGCATCCACCCGGAAACCAACACCGCGCTGGAAGGCCTGTACAAGTCCGGCACGATGTTCTGCACCCAGTGCGAAGCCGAAGGCTTTCGCAAGATCACCTATTACCTCGACCGCCCGGATGTGATGAGCACCTTCACCACCACCGTGGTCGCCGAGCAGCACAGCTACCCGGTGTTGCTGTCCAATGGCAACCCGATCGCCTCCGGCCCTGGCGAAGACGGCCGGCACTGGGCGACCTGGGAAGACCCGTTCAAGAAACCGGCCTACCTGTTTGCCCTGGTGGCCGGTGACCTGTGGTGCGTCGAAGATAGCTTCACCACCATGAACCAGCGCGACGTGGCGCTGCGCATCTACGTCGAGCCGGAAAACATCGACAAGTGCCAGCACGCCATGAACAGCCTGAAGAAGTCCATGCGCTGGGACGAAGAAGTCTATGGCCGCGAGTACGACCTGGACATCTTCATGATCGTCGCGGTCAACGACTTCAACATGGGCGCCATGGAGAACAAGGGCCTCAACATCTTCAACTCCAGCGCCGTGCTGGCCCGCGCAGAAACCGCCACCGATGCCGCGCACCAGCGGGTCGAAGCGATCGTCGCCCATGAATACTTCCACAACTGGTCGGGCAACCGCGTGACCTGCCGCGACTGGTTCCAGTTGTCGCTCAAGGAAGGCTTCACCGTGTTCCGCGACTCGGGCTTCTCCGCCGACATGAACTCGGCCACGGTCAAGCGCATCCAGGACGTGGCCTTCCTGCGCACCCACCAGTTCGCCGAAGACGCCGGCCCCATGGCCCACGCCGTGCGCCCGGACAGCTTCATCGAGATTTCCAACTTCTACACCCTGACCGTCTACGAGAAGGGTTCGGAAGTGGTTGGCATGATTCACACCCTGCTCGGCGCCGAGGGTTTCCGTAAGGGTAGCGACCTGTACTTCGAGCGCCATGACGGCCAGGCCGTGACCTGCGATGACTTCATCAAGGCCATGGAAGATGCCAACGGCGCCGACCTGAGCCAGTTCAAGCGCTGGTACAGCCAGGCCGGTACGCCGCGCCTGGCGGTGAGCGAGTCCTATGACGCCACCGCGAAGACTTACAGCCTGACCTTCCGCCAGAGCTGCCCGCAGACCCCGGACAAAGTAGAAAAACTGCCATTCGTGATTCCGGTCGCCCTCGGCCTGCTGGATAGCCAGGGCAACGAGATTGCCCTGCGCCTGAGCGGCGAAGCGGCGGCCCAAGGCACTTCCCGGGTGATTTCGGTGACCGAAGCCGAGCAGACCTTCACCTTCGTCGACATCGCCGAACAACCGCTGCCGTCCCTGCTGCGCGGCTTCTCGGCGCCGGTCAAGCTGAGCTTCCCGTACGATCGCGACCAGCTGATGTTCCTGATGCAGCACGACAGCGACGGCTTCAACCGCTGGGACGCCGGCCAGCAACTGGCGGTGCAGGTGTTGCAGGAATTGATCGCCCAGCAGCAGAAGGGCGAGGCGCTGGTGCTCGATCCGCGGCTGGTAACGGCACTGAAAACCGTGCTGTCCGATGAATCGCTGGACCAGGCCATGGTCGCTGAAATGCTCTCGCTGCCGGGTGAGGCCTACCTGACTGAAATCAGCGAAGTGGCGGACGTCGAGGCGATCCACAACGCCCGCGAATTTGCCCGCAAGCAACTGGCAGACGCCTTGTTTGAAGGGCTGTGGCTGCGTTACCAGGCCAATCGCGACCTGTCCCGGCAGACCCCATACGTGGCCGAAGCCGAGCATTTCGCCCGGCGCGCCCTGCAGAACATCGCGCTGTCGTACCTGATGCTCAGCGGCAAGCCGGAAGTACTGGCGGCGACCCTCGAGCAGTTCGAGCATTGCGACAACATGACCGAGCGCCTGACCGCGCTGGCGGTGCTGGTCAATTCGCCGTTTGAGGAGCAGAAGGCCGAGGCACTGGCGAGCTTCGCCGAGCACTTCAAGGCCAACCCGCTGGTGATGGACCAGTGGTTCAGCGTGCAGGCCGGCAGCACCTTGCCCGGTGGCCTGGAGCGGGTCAAGACGCTGATGCAGCACCCGGCGTTCACCATCAAGAACCCGAACAAGGTGCGCGCGCTGATCGGTGCATTCGCCGGGCAAAACCTGATCAACTTCCATGCCGCCGACGGTTCCGGCTACCGCTTCCTCGCGGATCTGGTGATCGAACTCAACGGCTTCAACCCGCAGATCGCCTCCCGCCAATTGGCGCCGCTGACCCGCTGGCGCAAATACGACAGCGCCCGTCAGGCGTTGATGAAAGCGGAGCTGGAGCGCATTCGTGCCTCCGGTGAGTTGTCCAGCGATGTGTTTGAGGTGGTCAGCAAAAGCCTGGCTTGATGCTCAACCAGGCGACGCAGATCACTGTAGGAGCCAGCTTGCTGGCGAAGGCCGTGAACGATGACGCGGGCATCCTGACTGCACGCGGCGCTCTCAAGTCATTCGCCAGCAAGCTGGCTCCTACAGGTTATTCGCCTGCCTGGATTATGCATACGACCCCCTGTAGGAGCCGGCTTGCCGGCGAAGGCGGTCTGTCTGATGTCCTGCGGCGTCTGGTTCGCTGGCAAGCCAGCTCCTACAGGGATCTGCGGTGTTTGCGATATGTGCGTGATGCCACAAATCCTGTAGGAGCCGGCTTGCCGGCGAAGGTCGTGAACGATGACGCGTGTGTCCTGAATGCACCCGGCGTTCTCAGGTTTTTCGCCAGCAAGCTGGCTCCTACATATTATTTGCCAGCAAGCACCGTGCTCCGCGAGCCTTTTTTCATCATCCCCGCGAATACCCACTCATTCACCATCTACCCTCAATCCCACAGGTTAACAAAACATAACGTGGCGTTGATTGTCAGGCGATTCCAAAGCTGGATAGGATAAGCCAGCCCGCAGAAGGGGCTCTAGACGGCAGGTTTCAGCAGTGTGTTGAAACTGTTTAAAAAGAGCCCATGAACGGCGCCCCAAGGGTTGAACGACCTGACAATAATAATGGGAGAAAGGTCTATGAGTGAGCCTGTCATGGGTGTGGGTATTGGCCGCCCGCCGGCGCTGCGCAGATTCGCGATGCTGGCTACAGGGCTCTCGCTGCTGGCGACTGCAGTGCTGTCGGCCCCGGTGCTGGCGGCCGCGACGCCCGCCGTCGAAACCGTCTATTCAATCGAATCGGCCAAGGCCGCCAAGGGCTTGATGCTCGATGTGGTGCACGCCGGCAATCGGCTGATCGCGGTCGGTGATCGCGGGCACATTCTCTACTCCAATGACCAGGGCGTCACCTGGACCCAGGCCAAGGTGCCAACCCGGCAACTGTTGACCTCGGTGTTCTTTGTCGACGAGCAGCACGGCTGGGCCGTGGGCCACGACGCACAGATCCTCGCCAGCACCGATGGCGGCATCACCTGGACCAAACAATTCGAAGACCTCAAGCGTGAGGCGCCGTTGCTCGATGTCTGGTTCAAGGACACCAGCAGCGGCTTTGCCGTGGGTGCCTATGGCGCGCTGCTGACCACCACCGACGGTGGCAAGACCTGGGAAGACGTCAGCGACCGCCTGGACAACGAAGACCAGTACCACCTCAACGGCATTGCCGCGGTCAAGGATTCCGGGCTGTTCATCGTCGGCGAGCAGGGCAGCATGTTCCGCTCGGCCGATTGGGGCGAGACCTGGGAACACGTCGAAGGGCCGTATGAAGGCTCGCTGTTTGGCGTGATCGGTACCGCCCAGCCGGCGACCCTGTTGGCCTACGGCCTGCGTGGCAACCTGTTTCGCTCAACTGATTTTGGCAGCACCTGGGAGCCGGTCGAACTCAAGGCCGCACGGGGTGCGCTGGAGTTTGGCCTGGCGGGCGCGACCCTGCTCGATGACGGCTCCATCGTCATCGTCGGCAACGGTGGCAGCGTGGTGCGCAGCAGTGACGATGGCCAGAGCTTCAGCGTGTTCAACCGACCGGACCGGATCTCCGTCTCGGGCGTGACCGCCGCAGGCAATGGCAACCTGATTCTGGTCGGACAGGGCGGCGTTCGCGTGTCGATGCCAACCGGCGCTGAGTTGAGCAAATGAGCCGGGCACATAATAAGAAGGCGGAGAAATGACATCCATGAGCAGCCACCACCAAGACAAGGCGACTTTTCTCGAACGCCTGATTTTCAACAACCGCCCGGCAGTCATCGTGATCTGCTTGCTGGTGAGCATTTTCCTGTTCTGGCAGGCGACGCTGATCCGGCCTTCCACCAGCTTTGAAAAGATGATCCCGCTGGAGCATCCCTTCATTGAAAAAATGATGGAGCACCGCAACGACCTGGCGAACCTGGGCAACACCGTGCGGATTTCGGTGGAAGCCACCAACGGCGACATCTTCTCCAAGGAGTACATGGAGACCCTGCGCCAGATCAACGACGAGGTGTTCTACATCTCCGGTGTCGATCGCTCGGGGCTGAAGTCGCTGTGGAGTCCGAGCGTGCGCTGGACCGAAGTGACCGAGGAAGGTTTTGCCGGCGGCGAGGTGATCCCGCAGAGCTACAACGGCTCGGCCGACAGCCTCGAACTGCTGCGCAACAACGTGCTCAAGTCGGGGCAGGTCGGGCGCCTGGTGGCCAACGACTTCAAGTCGAGCATCGTCGATATCCCGCTGCTGGAGTCCTACCCGGACCCGCAGGACCAGGGCAAGCTGCTGGCCCTGGACTACCAGAAGTTCTCCCACGAACTTGAAGAGAAGATCCGCGACAAATTCGAAAAACAGAACCCCAACATCAAGATCCACATCGTCGGTTTCGCCAAGAAAGTCGGTGACCTGATCGATGGCCTGATCATGGTCGTGCTGTTCTTCGGCGTGGCCTTCGTCATCACCCTGATCCTGCTGCTGTGGTTCACCAACTGCGTGCGCAGCACCGTGGCCGTACTGATCACCACCCTGGTGGCGGTGATCTGGCAACTCGGGCTGATGCATGCCTTCGGCTTTGGTCTCGATCCGTACTCGATGCTGGTGCCGTTCCTGATCTTCGCCATCGGTATTTCCCACGGTGTGCAGAAAATCAACGGTATCGCCCTGCAATCCGGCGAGGCCGACAACGCCCTGACCGCAGCCCGGCGCACTTTCCGCCAGTTGTTCCTGCCGGGGATGATCGCGATCCTGGCCGACGCCGTGGGCTTCATCACCTTGCTGATCATCGATATCGGGGTGATCCGCGAGCTGGCCATCGGTGCTTCGATCGGCGTGGCGGTAATCGTCTTCACCAACCTGATCCTGCTGCCGGTGGCGATTTCCTATGTCGGCATCAGCAAGCGCGCGATCGCCCGCAGCAAGAAGGACGCGACCCGCGAGCATCCGTTCTGGCGCCTGCTGTCGAACTTCGCCAGCTCGAAAGTCGCCCCGGTGTCGATCCTGATCGCCCTGGTCGCCTTCGGTGGCGGCCTGTGGTACAGCAAGAACCTGAAAATCGGCGACCTCGACCAGGGCGCGCCGGAGCTGCGTCCGGACTCGCGCTACAACCAGGACAACAACTTCATCATCAGTAATTACTCCACCAGTTCCGACGTGTTGGTGGTGATGGTCAAGACCAAGGCCGAAGGCTGTTCGCGTCATGAAGCCATGGCGCCGATCGATGAGCTGATGTGGAAGATGCAGAACACCGAGGGCGTGCAGTCGGCGATTTCCCTGGTGACCGTGTCCAAGCAGATGATCAAGGGCATGAACGAGGGCAACCTGAAATGGGAGACCCTCTCGCGCAACCCGGACGTGCTGAACAACTCCATCGCCCGTGCCGACGGTCTGTATAACAACAGCTGCTCGCTGGCGCCGGTGCTGGTGTTCCTCAACGACCACAAGGCCGAAACCCTCGACCGTGCGGTGCATGCAGTGCAGGAGTTTGCCAAGGAGAACAACAAGGACGGCCTGGAATTCATCCTGGCAGCGGGTAACGCCGGGATCGAGGCGGCGACCAACGAGGTGATCAAGGAGTCGGAGCTGACGATTCTGATCCTGGTCTACATCTGCGTCGCCACCATGTGCATGATCACCTTCCGCTCGTGGGCGGCGACCCTGTGCATCGTCCTGCCGCTGGTGCTGACCTCGGTGCTCGGTAATGCCCTGATGGCCTTCATGGGCATCGGCGTCAAGGTCGCGACCTTGCCGGTGGTGGCGCTCGGCGTGGGCATTGGCGTGGACTACGGCATCTACATCTACAGCCGCCTGGAAAGCTTCCTGCGTGCCGGCTTGCCGCTGCAAGAGGCGTATTACGAGACGCTCAAATCCACCGGTAAAGCCGTGCTGTTCACCGGCCTGTGCCTGGCGATCGGCGTGTGCACCTGGATCTTCTCGGCCATCAAGTTCCAGGCCGACATGGGCCTGATGCTGACCTTCATGCTGTTGTGGAACATGTTCGGTGCCCTGTGGCTGCTGCCGGCACTGGCACGCTTCCTGATCAAGCCGGAGAAACTGGCGGGGCAGAAGGGCAACTCGCTGTTCGCCCACTGATCCCTCGGTTGTACTGAGTACGAAAGCCGCGCCCTTCAACAGGCGCGGCTTTCGGCGTTTCAGATGGGGCGCTCAACCCGGCAGCAGGCTCAGGAACAGGCGCTGATCCCCGGGTGCGGTGATGGGGCTGTAGAGATCCCGGACGATCACTGTGTTATCGGCTCCGGCCTGGGCAATCAGGTCCTTGAAAATCATGAAGCGATGTTCAGGGCGTTTGAGGTGGGCGACGCTGTAGGTGGAGGACGTCGCCTGGTCGTAATGAAAGTGCGCGTACCACAGGACCTTCACCGAGTTCTTCTCGCGAATGGCGAACTCCGTAAGATAGTCCTTGGCGGCCGTGCGCTTGAGCGCCTGGACCAGGCCAATGTCCACCGCCTGGTGTTTCACCAGGTACTCGATATTGTCCTGGCGCGGACGCTGCGCCTTGTAGCCCTCGATGCAGGCTTGCTGGCCCTTGAACCGGGTTTGTGCGGCGTTGTCACGCAGCGCCTGAAGTTCACTGGGCAGTTGCGGGTGATCCGGATGGGCGCGTTCAAGTTCATTGGCCAGGGTTTCCAGCTGCCGAGCCTGAAACTCCAGCATATCGCTCCAGTCGCGGGGGTTGAGTTGATCACGGCGCTGCGGGTCGCCGAGCTTCTTTTTCTGGAACTCGATCGAACGCTCGATACCCGGGATTTGCGCCGTCAGCCGCTGGCCTTCTGCACGCAATGTCGCAAAACTGCGCGGCTTCGTGGCTGCAGCAGGCCGTGCCGGTTCGGCGTCGACAATCCTCACCCAGCCTTCATTGGGATGCTCGATGTAGCGTCCACCGACTTGCAGCGTCACCGGATTGCGGGTGACCAGTGTCGTAAACGGTGTATCGGCATCTGCCGGCTGCAGGTCGCCGACCAGGGCACCGTTGTCTCGCGACTTGAACACGCGTTTGGTGCTTGAAGGCATTTTCACTGGTTTCAGGGTGACCGGCAAAGGCGGCAGGAACTCATCCTCGCGCAACAGATCGGCAAGTTCGGCCTCGGCACTGCCGCGCGCGGTTTCCAGGCGGGTCATCAGCAGGTCCATGAAGGGCTGGCGAACCAGCGGCGACTGCAGATCCTGCAGCAGGCGGTTGAGTTCCAGGCGCCTTTCGTAGTGTTTGAGCACATTGCCCAGGACGTCCTTGCGCTCTTGCGGGGTAAAACCATCGGTGCTCATCAGGTCCAGGTGGGAGTTCTCAAACGCCACCATGTTGTCCCGCCGCTCCTCGTAGGCTTTGAGGAAAAACTGCTCCTGCGGTGTAGCGGCGTCGCCGAAAAAGTCGATGCTCAGGGTGTTGAGCACGTCGAGCGATTCGAGGGTTGCGGTGTCGCGATTGTAGAACCGGGTGCGGGGGTTGTCCCTGAGGAACTTCAGGCGGGCTGCCGGCCCGGTCTTGAAGTCCCGCGCCAGCTCCGCCAGGACGTCATCGAAGGCGATCATTGCACCTGTGTAGCGTTCGGAGGCGGCGAAATGGCTTTCCAGCACATCGTACATGCGCTGCGCGCTTTCAACGTCGCTGACCTTGTGTTGCATCTCGATCAGCGGCTCGCCCTGTTCGGAGATGAAGCTGGCCAGGTACAGGTCCGACAGCCGATGAATCCGCAACACATGTGAACCGAGGATCTTGTGGTATTCATCTGTCGCCATGCCCTCGAAGTCAAAGTGGACGTCGACCTCCCTGAGCTTTCGAAAGGCTTCGATCAGATCGCGCCGGGCCTGGATCAACTGATCGATAACGATCTCCTCGCGTTCCTGCAGCACCTGGACATCCAGGCGGCTACGCGATCGCGCAAGCACCTTTTGCCGGTGATCATCAATGACTTGCCGATCCTCGGGTGATGCACGAAGACGCTCCCGGGCCCGCCCCAGGTCATTGTGATGCCGTTCGTAGGCGGTTTGGGCGACGCCCAGTTGCTGATCCAGATCCTTGGCCTGGCGTATCAGTTGCGAGGCGTTGTCGCCGATTCGATTGATCTGGTCGCCGGCCTGCTGGCGTTTGTTTTCGATTTCCGCCAGCTTGCTCTTGAGGCGATTTTTTGGCCCGCCACCTCGCAGCTTCAACCCGCGATCAAGTGTCCAGCGGCCCTGGCCGTCACCCTTGAGCTTGAATCCGGGGTGGTGGTTTTTTTGCGGATGAACGATATACACCTCGCCGGTCACGGCGTCGACGCTGACCTTGAGCAGCAGGCCCGCCACCGACCCGTGCCATTGATCGTCGAAACGGTACAGCCCCCTGAACAGGCCGATTTCCACCGGCTCGGGCGCTGGCACGGGCCAGTCGACCTTCAATTCCAGCAAGGCATTGAGCAGGCGCCGGTTCGACGAATCCCGGGCGCTGGAGTGAATGAAGTCGATCTGGGTGTTATCGCCAGCTGGCGGTGAGGCGGGCAGGCTGGTTGTCACTTGCTCGATGATGGCGGTGCTGGCGCCAGCTTCGGGGGCGCGCCGCAAGGCAGCGAGGTGCAGCGGCGGGTCTATCGAGTCGGGCACCGCCAGTGCCGGTTCGGCGGGATGGCCGCGAGAAGAGAAGTGCATCAGGACCAGGCCGATATTGAGCAACAGGTCGACCCAGGCCAGCTCCCTGGCGGTCGGGTCATCACTGTGCAGGGCCGCCATGTCGTTGTTGAGGCTGACTGCCAGTTGCAGCATCCATCCGGCAAGCATCGCCGGACCGCTGAGCACCGGCAGGAGGATGGCGTTGAACAGCAGCCAGCCACCCTCGCGGATAATCGCCCAGCGACTCTCGCTGTTGGACACCGACTCCCGGTCGGCCAGGTCGACCAGCGCCCGGGCGTTGCAGGTGTAGAGGTAGTGGGTGAGGTCGCCACTGGCCAGGGCTTCGGCCAGTGAACCCGGCAGCGGCGGGGCACTGGTGTCCGGAGCCAACTTGGCCGGCTGCGGTTGTTCCCAGCGCACGCTGTCGTCCCCAGGCAGGAAGCGCAGCAGATGCGGACTGTTGAAGCCATCGTGGCTGTAGATCGGCCGGGCTTTGTCCGACAGCCAACTCAGGACGCTGTCTTGCAGGGCGCCGGCTTGGGCGATGGCCTGGAACAGGGCCTCGCGGCTGGCGAACTGCAGCAGGGTGTCCTGGTAGACGGGACGATAGAGGATGTGCGGACCGATGGCGGTGTCACGCGGCTCGATGATGAACATATTGTCGACCACATCCGCGCTCGCGCCGGGCTGGCGAACGAAGGCCAGCGGGCGGATCACGATGTCCTGGCCGTCGACCACGCGTTCGGGCGCCTGGGTGTGGAGCACGGCCTCGATGCAGCGGTAACCCTCGGCGTTCAGGCCATGCTCGCCGCGAATCGCCTGCTCCAGTGCCTGCAGCGGCAACTGGACCTTGAGCGTCTGGCCAAACAGGCCGGCGCGGCGGGCTGCTTCGCTGGCGTCGTCGAGCAGCAAGGCCCTGATCCGCTGTGGGTAGCGTTCACCAATGTTGACCCGGCTGACCAGGCCTTCGGTGCTGCTGAACAACCCCGGTACGCCGAGGATGTAGTCGGCGTTGAGCCAGTCAGGTACAGCTTTGCCGCTGCTGTCGGTGACGCTCATGTTGCGCGTGGGCATGGCGCTGAGGTTGCGGATCGCCAGTTCGCTCAGCGTCATCGGCACGCGAGTGATGAAACTGCTGCCCAGATCGCCGACCGGCACATGGAAGTTGAGCAGCAGATCCTGCGGCTGGTTTTCGACCTCGGGGTGATCGAGGCGTAACTGGGTGCGCAACGCATCGAGGGTGAAGGCCTGCAGGTTGTCGATGCCCTCGAGGAACGATTTTCCCGCAGTCAGCCGTTGCAGGCGCGCTTGCTCCACCAGCAAGCGGCGGTACTCGACACGATGGCTGTCACTCGCATCCTTGAGCCATTGCGGCAGGGCCGCCTGGATGGTTTCGATGACAGGCGCGGCGGGGGCAGGCGCATGGCTGAAGAACGGGCTCGGGTCGGTGCAGGCGGCGACGCGTTGCTCCAGGGCGGCTACGCCCAGCTGGGCTGGAAAGCGCAAGGCCTCGAGACTTTGCAACTGGCGCTCCAGCAGCAAGGCGGCCTGGGTATCGAAGATATTGCCGTCCGGCTCCGTGCGATCGATGCTGATGGTCTCGCTGACGAATTGGCTCGCCACCTCGCGCCCCCAGGCTTCATAGAAGGCCGGCAGGTCGGTGTACGTCTCCAGGCGCCCGGAGGCGCGGTACAAATACACCCGATCAGCCTGGACAAGCAGGAGATCCGGGGTGATCAACGAGTGGCGCTGGTCATTGTCGAGCAAGCGGGTTTCCAGGCACCAGGCATGCACGAAACCCTCGGGGTAGGGCACGGCCTCGCGCTGACGGCGGTCGGGGTGGCGGGCCAGCTCATAAAGCGCGTCCCTGGCTGCGGCCTGCTCCACCGGCAACAGGCTGGCGGCGCTGCTCAGGCCGCTGGCCAACAGGTCACCGAGCCATTGCCAGTGGCTGCAGCCGCGTTCGTCTTGCTGGTTCCAGTAGTCGCTCAGCGCGTTCTGCAAGTGGGTGCCGAGGGTGCCAGCCAGGGCCAGGATCCGCTCCTGGATCACCGCCATTGCCGGTCGCCTTGGGCCCTGCGCCTCGTAATACAGCCGTGAGGGGATCTGGTTGCTGAGGAAATACGGGCGACTGTCGATTTCGGCGCTGAGATCAAGGCGGGTGTCGGTGGCAAGGAACTCCAGGGCAACGTCGAGCAGCAGGCGAAAATCCCAGCCGCCACTCTGGTTGGGGGTGGCCAGCCGGGTGACTTCCAGATTGACCGGCAGAGTCGGGTATTGCTCGAGAATACTGGCTTGCAGCACGTGCGCGACGACCTGGCGCAGCGTCGGTCGGCTTGCGAAGCGCCGGGCGACTGCCTGGGCAGGTGCTTCGGTGGAGGGGTTGTGCATGGCGGATTCCTTTCTGCGGCAAAAAAATGCGGGTTCGTTGCCAGCATGCAGCCCGTGCCAAGCCTCGGTGAGATAGCACGCTACCGCCCTGGTTCGGGCCAAACGTGCCTGCCTTGGCGCAGATCGCAATGGGGTATGATGGGCGCTTTCCCATGCATAGATTGATCGCCATGACTGCTGTAACCGACACCTTGCGCAACGCCCTGGACACCTGCGACATGCTGGAGATCGACGGCCTGCACGCCTTCGATTTCTCATTGGACGAGGACGACAACCTGCACATCGAGTGCATGGACGGTCGCGCCAACAAGCGTTGGAAGTTCAGCCCGGCCCAGCTTCAGTCAGCAGTGTTCGATACCACCCTGCAAAGCTGGACCCTCTCGAGCGATGCCGGCGAGCATCGCCTGGTATGCCTGAGCGCGTTCAGTGGCAGCAATGATGAGGATGACGAGCATGCGGATGCCTAAGCTCTGGCCGTTGTTGATGGCCGGCAGTGTCGGTGCCATGAGCGGACCGGCAGCCGCGGCTGACACTCATCAGTTGCTGATCGGCAGCTACACCCAGGGCACCAGCCAGGGCATTTATCGGCTCAGCTTCGACAGCCGCAACGGCCAACTCGACGCCACGCCGCTGCAGGTGATCAAAAGCGCCAACCCCTCGTGGCTGACCTTGTCGGCGGATCAGCGCTGGCTGTTCGCGGTCAACGAAAATGGCCCAGGGCAGCGCGATGTGGTGGGACGGGTCAGCAGCTATGTCATCGACCCCAAGACCCGGCAATTGAGCCCGGTGAATCAGGTGCAGAGCCTGGGCAACGAGCCAACCCATTCGAGCCTGAGTGCTGATGGACGCTACCTGTTCGTCAGCAACTATTCGGTGGCGCAAGATCCGGGTGGCAGTCTGGCGGTGTTGCCGGTGGATGCCGAGGGCCGGTTATCGCCACCGGTGCAACTGAGCAGCCATCCGGCGAGTCGGGTCAATCCTGAGCGACAGTTGTCGGCGCACGTGCATTCGACGGTGTCCTCGCCCGACGGCCAGTACGTGTTTTCCAACGACCTGGGAGCCGACCGGATTTTTGTTTATCGCTACGAGCCCAAGGCCAACCCGGAGCATCCGCTGAACGCGGCGACTCCGGCCTCGGTGCAACTGCCGCCCGGCAGTGGGCCGCGCCACCTGCTGTTCGGCGCCGATGGCAAGCACGCCTACCTGAGCATGGAGATGAGCGCGCAGGTGGCGGTGTTCGACTATCAGGCGGGGCAGCTGACCCAGCGTCAACTGGTCGACCTGGCCGCCGGGCAGCCGCCAGCCAACAAGGCCGCTGCCGCGTTGCATGCCTCCAGGGACGGTAAATTCCTCTACGTCAGTAACCGTGGCAGCGCCAATGAGCTGCTGGTGTTCGCCATTGATCCGGTCACTGGCGAGCTGAAAGAGCTGCAACGGCGTTCGGTGGAGGGCGATCACCCGCGCGAATTCAGTCTCGATCCGAGCGAAGGGTTCGTGTTGGTGGCCAACCAGAAGAGCAACCAGATCGTGGTTGTCGAGCGTGACCGGCAGACGGGCTTGCTGGGCAAGACCGTGCAGAAACTGCCGTTCGATGCTCCAAGTGATATCAAGTTCCTGTCCGCCCAGTGAGACTGCAGGCCCCGGAAATCGGGGCCTGCCAGCCTGTATTAATCGCAGTGATATCGGCTAATGCTACAAAAGATTTCAAGCGCCCCACGCCTCGGGCGTAAGTTTGCTTCACGGCCTACACAGGCAAGCAAGCCAACTGCATACGAGGGTTACCGCCATGAACTTCAATCTCTTCTCCGTCATCGCCGCCTCCGCCATCTCCGCCAGCGTGGTCTTGCCAGCCGGTGCCAGCGTCGAAATCAACTCGAAAAAATCCGCCACCCAGAGCTACACCCAGAAGTACCTGCAGCAGAGTGCCAATTTTTATGCGGCGCTGGATCATAAGGGTCAGCAGTGAGAGCAGATTTTTGGATGTGATGCTGATGGCCTCTTCGCGAGCAAGCTCGCTCCTACAGGGGGTTGCAGTGACCGCAGATCTCGTGACCGACCACAGACCCTGTAGGAGCTAGCTTGCTAGCGAAGAGGCCCGTTCACTCAACATCACTGTTGGATGACACACCGCTTTCGCGAGCAGGCTCGCTCCTACAATGGATTTGCATTACCGTTTGGCCATCACCGCCGCAAACAACCCCGACTGCAACAACCCCTCTAACCAGGCCTGTAAATGCCGATACGGCGTCTGTGCGAACCAGTCGCGGTCGACGTGGGCGAATTGGCGGATGAAGGGCAGTAGGGCCATGTCGGCCAGGCTCGGGTGTGCGGCCAGGAGATAGTCCTGGCGCTGCAGCAATTGATCCAACTTGCGCAAGAACACTTCGCCCTCGGTGCGGTAGTGTTCCATTGGCTGTTCGGGATAACGCTCGGCGTATTTGTAGCGGTTTAGCTGCAGCTTGAATGACTGGTCATTTTCCTCGATCAGTGCCGCCATCAAGGGCTGTGCGTCCGGGTTGTTCTTGAGCAGCCAGTCCTGCGGATCGTGCTGCTGCAACGCCCAGCGCATGATGTCCAGGCTTTCATCCAGCACCCGCCCGTCAACGCTCAACACCGGGACTGTGCCCTTGGGCGACAGGGCGAGCATGGCGGCGGGCTTGGCCTTGAGGCTGACTTCGATGATTTCGACTGCCACCCCGCTGTAGCGCAAGGCGAGGCGGGCGCGCATGGCGTAGGGGCAGCGGCGGAACGAATACAGGGTGTTCATTTCACCTCCAGAGTGCTCAGGCCATTGCCCTGGCGGCGGACCTGGATCTGCACCGGAATCCGTTCATGCATTTCCTGCACGTGGGAAATCACCCCAACCTTGCGCCCCTGCGCCTGCAAGCCATCGAGGGCGTCCATGGCCAGTTGCAGGGATTCCGGATCGAGGCTGCCGAAGCCTTCGTCGATAAACAGCGATTCGATTTTCAGCGTGCTCGAGGCCATCGACGCCAGCCCCAACGCCAGCGCCAGTGACACCAGGAAGGTCTCGCCGCCGGACAGTGAGTGCACCGAACGCAGTTCGTCACCCATCTCGGTGTCCATCACCAGCAGGCCGAGCATGCTGCCGCCGCGCTTGAGCCGGTAGCGCCGCACCAGTTGGCGCAACTGCACGTTGGCGTGGTGCACCAGCAGGTCGAGGTTGTAGGCCTGGGCGATCTTGCGGAACGTATCGCCGCTGGCCGAACCGATCAGCGCGTTCAGCCGCGCCCAGCGTTGCCACTCGTTGTAAGCCGCCTCGATGCGCTGGGCCAGGGCCTGGTTGGCGTCCTGGCGACGCTGGTCTTCGGCTTGCTGGGCACGCAGTTCGGCGCAGAGCTGTTCGCGCTGGGCGTTGTCGTGCTGCACCGCGGCCAGGGCGCCGGCCAGTTGCTCGGCATCGAGTGCGTCAGTCTGTTGCGCCTGGTGATCGAGCAAGCGTTGTTCACGCTCCTGCAGCAAGACCCTGGCCTGTTCGATGGCCGACTCACTCAACTGCAATTGTTGGCGCAACTGGCTGACCTGCTCGTCGCTGTAGCCCAGCAACAGCTCCAGGCCACCGTCGTCCAGCTGCGGGTGCTCGGCCCGCCAGGCGGCGATGCGCTGGCCCAGCTCAGTGCTTTCGGCCTCCAGGCCCTGCTGGCGTTGCTGCGCGGCCTTGAGTTCGGCCGCCAGTTGAATCAGCTGACGGGCAACCTCGTGCAACTGCTGCTCGGCCTGGCCTTGCGCCTGACGCGCCTGTTCGACCGACTGCTCAAGATGCTGCTGCCACTGTTCGGGACTCGGTTGTTCACCCAGCAACTCACCCAGGCTGTCCCGGGCTGTCTGCTGTTGTTCGGCGAGTGCCTGGTGCTGTTGCTGCGCGGCGTGCAGTTGCTGGCCGCGATGCAGTTGCCGTTCCTGTTCCTTGTCCAGATGGAGTTGGCGCTGCTGTTGCTCTTCCAGCTCCTCGCGTTGTTGCGCCAATTGTTCCAGGCGCTGGCTGACCTGCTGATCGAGCTGCATAAAGGTCGCGGCCGGCTCCTGGCGCAGGCCTGCCATGATTTCGGCGGGCAGCAGGCTGGAAAAGGCCGCGAGTTCGTCTTCCAGGCGCTGGCGGTCGTTGCCCAGTTCCTGCTGCTGCAAACTCAGTTGTTGCGCCGCCTGCTGGCTGGCCTGTTCGGCACTGCGCAGGGCCTGGCTGAGGCGTGCAGCCTCGTGTTGCACGGTGAGCAGGGCGCCCTGGCGTTGTTCGTCCTGGGCGATGCGCTGCTGCAATTGCTGGTTCTGCTGGCTCAGCCAGGCCTCGCGACGCGCCTCGTCCTCAGCGAACAGTTGGGCAGCCAGCGGATGGGCATCGAGCTCCGGGGTCAGGCCCTGTTGCTGGACGGCGAGCTGTTCCTGTTGCTGCAGCAGTTCTTTCTGCTGGGCGATCAGGCCACCGACTTCGGCACGCAACTCGCCGAGTTTTTCCTTGAGCTGATCGACCGCCTGTTGGGCCTGGGCCTGCTCACTTTCATCATGCCGGCCGAGACTCAGCAGCAAGGCTTCGGGTTGATGATAGGGATGCTCGGCACTGCCACACACCGGGCAGGGCTGATCGTCCTGCAAATGAGCGCGCAGTTCTTCGACACTGGCGCTGCGGGCCAGGCGCTGGCGCTCCAGCAGTTCCCGGGTGACTTGCAGGGTCTGTTCGGCCAGGGTCAATTCGGCCTTGGCCTGCACGCCCTCACGGGTTAGGCGTTCGCGCTCGCCGTGTACGCTGTTCAAGCGCTCTTGCAGCGCCTGGCCGCGGCTGTGCAGTTGCTGCTGACTGACCCACAGGCGGCTCAGTTCTTCGATCGCCCGCAGTTGCTTGCGGTTGTCCTGCAGCAGGCTGCCGAGGATCTGCACCTGCTCGGCGACCGCCGCCGGCTCGACATCGGCCTCGCTGTAGAGGACCGCCAACTGTTGGCGCTGTTGCGCAAGGTCAGTGGCGCTGTCGCTGGCGCGCTGTTGCAGGGCAAGCAGTTCAGCCTCGCCCTGTTTCAGCCGATTACCCACCAGCATCAGCTGCTGCAGACGCTCGCGGTGCAGGCGCCAGGCCTCGCAGACCGGCGCCAGGTGTTGGCTGTGTTCCAGCTGGCTGGCAATGTTCGCCAGTTGCTCGGCGGCGCGTTGTTGCCGTTCGAGCATCTGCGCAATGGCCTGTTGGCCCTCGAGGCTGGACTGTTCGGCGCTGTGGCTGTGTTCGGACGAGACGCTGAGCGCTTCGACCAGCCGCTGCAGGTTGGCTTGCTCGGCAAATGCCTGGCGCAGGCGCGGGGCACTGCTGCTGTGTTGCTCCTGCGCCTGGAGCAGCGCTGACCTGGCGCTGGCCAGGCTTTGTTCGAGTTCGCCCTGGCGCGCCTGAAGCGTGCTTTGTCGGGCGCTGTGCTCGTGGATCTGTGCGGCCAGCGGGGTCAGTTGCGTGGTGAGTTCGGCCTGTCGGGCAAACTGATGCCGTTGCGGTGCCAGGTGCTCCAAACGCTTGAGGTTCAGGCGGTCGGTGGCCTGGGCGTCGACGGCCTGTTGAGCGTGTTGCAGCTGTTCGCCGGCAGCCTGGTGCAGCGCCTGGATCTGCTGTAGCTCCTTGAGCCAGCTGTGTTGCAGTTCAAGCTGTTTGAGTTGCCCCTGGCCGTTCTGCAACTGGTGCTGGGCGTCAGTCACACGCTGGTCGAGCTCGGCACGGGCCTCGGCCGCCAGCGGGGTAATGCCGCTGGCCTGGTCCTGCAGCTGCTTGTGGGCTTCGCGGGTTTCCTTGCTCTTGTCGAAGGCGCGCTTGCCCAAGCGTGTGTAGAGCGCGGTGTCGGTGAGTTTTTCCAGCAGCTCGCTGCGGTCGTTGTCATCGGCCTTGAGGAAGGCGCTGAACTCACTCTGGGCGAGCATCACCGCGCGGGTGAATTGCTCGAAGTTGAGTCCCAGCACCGCTTCGAGCTGGCTCTTGTATTCGCCTTTCTGGCTGGCCAGCAGTTGATCGGTGTCGAGGTCACGCAAGCTCTGGCGACTGGCTTGCAGCTTGCCGTTGGCTTTTTCCCGGGCGCGGTTGGCTTCCCAGCGGGCGCGATAGCGACGGCCGTCGATGCCGAGGAAATCGACTTCGGCGAAGCCTTCGCCGGTGCCACGACGCAGCAGGGTGCGTGGGTCGCCCGTGGCGATTTCGCCGTCGGCGTCGGGCACCTTGGCGTCACGTCCGGTGTTGTTCAACCGCGGCACGGCGCCGAACAGCGCCAGACACAGGGCGTCGAGCAGGGTGCTTTTGCCGGCGCCGGTGGGCCCGGTGATGGCGAACAGGCCGGAGCTGGCCAGCGGTTCACGGGTGAAATCAATCTCGAAAGGCCCGGCCAGGGAGGCAAGGTTCTTCAGGCGGATGGCGAGGATTTTCATGGCTGTTCGCTCTCCTGTTGCACGTCCTGCAGCAGTTGCGCGAAGTCCTTGAGGGTCTGCTCGTCGACAGCGCTGCCGTAGGTGTCCTGCCAGGCGCGGCTGAACAGTTCGTGGGGCGTGAGCTGGTCCAGCTCAATCAGTTGACTGTTGTCGTCGCTGCCATCGCGGCTACCGCTGCCGGCGTACTCGGCGGCAATCCGCACCAGGCGCACGGCCTTGCCTTGCAAGGCAGTTTCGATTTGCTGGCGCAGGTCCGGTTGCGGCTCGTCGAGGCGCACTCGCACTTCCAGCCAGGGCTGGCGCTGGACATCGGCGAGCAGGTCGATGTCCGGCAGCTCTGTAATCTGTCCGAGGATTTCGTTCAGCGGCGCCGGGCCCATGCGTTGCAGATTGACCGCGCGCGGAATCAGCCGCGGTTCGACGCTGACCAGGGTCTCGCCGTCGAGGCGCACATCGAGTATCTGGTGCTGATAGCCGATTTCGGAAAACGACAGCGGGATCGGCGAGCCGCAATAACGGATGCGCTCCTCGCCGTTGACCTTCTGCGGCTTGTGCAGATGACCGAGGGCGACGTAGCTGATGCTCGGCCCGAACAGGCTGGCGGGCAGGGCCTCGGCGTTGCCGATGATCAGACTGCGCTCGGAATCCTCGGACACCGAGCCGCCGGCCATGTGCGCATGACTGATGGCGATCAGCGCCTGGCCTGGCTGGCGTTTAGCGTTGGCCGCCTCTATAAGCCATTCGTGAACCTGGCCGATACCGCGCAAGTAGTTGTCACCCAGGTGCGCGCCGGTGACTTCGGCCGGGCGCAAGAAGGGCAGGGCCAGGCACCAGGCGGCAATCGCCCCCGAGGCGTCCGGCAGGGGGATCAGCAGGCGTTCGGCATCCAGTTGCCCGTCATCGAGCCACAACACGCGACCCAGGGCATGGGCACGCAAACGGCGCATCAGCGGCGCGGGCAACTCGATCCGCGAGCCGGAATCGTGGTTGCCGGCGATCATCACGATGGTCAGCAATGGCTGCTGTTCGTGGGCGCTGACGATGAAGTCGTAGAGCCGTTCCTGAGCTTTGACCGGCGGATTGACCGTATCGAAGATATCGCCGGCGATCAGCAGGACGTCAGGCTGTTCCTGCGCCAGTTGACGCAGCAGCCAGTCGAGGAAACAGCCGTGTTCAAAATCGCGTTCCTGGCCGTGGAGGTTTTGTCCCAGGTGCCAGTCGGAGGTGTGAAACAGACGCAAGGCGGACTCCGTTGAATTGATGAATGGGTGCGCTGTATGGGCAGCCTTTGGTCGATCACAATGTGTGCATTCACCGCAAATCCCTGTAGGAGCGAGCCTGCTCGCGATGAGGCCAGCACATTCAGCGTTGAATGAGCGGCCGCCATCGCGAGCAGGCTCGCTCC